>NZ_JAVDWL010000017.1:0-1077 GCF_031457345.1 Rhizobium sp. BE258 | reverse complement strand
GAGACGGTGCGCAACTGGATGGCGGATGCCGGCCTCTGGCTGTCGCGCAAGCAGCGGCGGACGTTTCATCAGCCGCGGCTGCGGCGCGAAGCCTATGGCGAGCTGGTGCAGATCGACGGGTCGGAGCATCGCTGGTTCGAGGATCGCGGACCGCCTTGCTCGCTACTGGTGTTTGTCGATGATGCGACCGGCAGGTTGATGCAATTGCGCTTTGTACGCTCGGAAAGTGCCTTTACTTACTTTGAGGCGCTCAAGCTCTATCTGCAGGCGCATGGTGCTCCCGTCGCCTTTTATTCCGACAAGCATTCGGTGTTTCGGGTGGCGAAGAAGGAAGCCAGGGGTGGCCAGGGCATGACCCAGTTCGGGCGTGCGCTCTGCGAGCTAAACATCGAGATTCTTTGTGCAAATTCGAGCCAGGCCAAGGGTCGGGTCGAGCGCATGAACCGGACGCTGCAGGACCGGTTGGTCAAGGAGCTCAGGCTTTCTGGCATCGACACCATGGAGGCTGGCAATGCGTTCTTGCCGGGCTTCATGGAGGACTACAATGCGCGATTTGCAATCGTCCCTGCCCGCCCGGACAACCTGCACCGGCCACTGAATCTGGCGCCGGATCGGTTGACGGAGATCCTGTGCAAGCGCGAGCAGCGTTATGTCGGATCGCAGCTGACGTTTTCGTTCGAGCGCCAGCGGATCATGCTGGAGGAGACCGAGGTGACGCGCGGTCTGGTGGGTCGCTATGTCGAGACCTATGCTTATGCGGACGGTCGGCTGGAGGTGCGTTGGAAGGGATATTCCCTGCCCTACACCGTGTTCGACAAGGATCAGCGGGTGACGCATGCGGCGATCACCGAGAACAAGCGGTTGGGTGATGTTCTTGCCTATATCAAGGAGCGCCAGGAACAGCAGGACAAGCCGACGGTGAAGAGCAACAGCGACAAGAATGGCTATGTCAAACGTGCTCGCGGGCCGGGCCGGCGGAAGGATTTTGTGAACGATCCGGCGGTGATTGCTCGGCGAAAGAAAGCACTGTCGCGGCAGCAGGCTGCTGAGTGAGGCGTCTCAAAGCTAAAGCCGAAG
>NZ_JAVDWL010000016.1:0-1947 GCF_031457345.1 Rhizobium sp. BE258 | reverse complement strand
GATATCGTTGAAAAACTCGCCGCATTAGCTGCTCATCCGCCCATTTTGATTTTCCGGGCGGAGTACCAACGCGTTTCTGCCCCGCGCCTCGGCGCAGGGTCTCAATTCATGCCGCTCTCATGCGGCAATGACGCCATATGACGTCGTTTGTGGCCTGAGTTTAGCTAACCTCCTTAGATTTTGTGCGGTTGCGGCAAGCAAGAATTCGTCTCTCGCACCACAGGGTCCCCGAAGCCGAAGACGCGCCATCCGTAGAATGCGTTTGAGATGCGCGAATAGCATCTCGACTTTCTTCCGGCGGTGACGCGACAGTTCATATTCTGGTGTGGCCGCAATCGCTCTGGCAACATCGCGCGCATCCTCATGGAGATCGCGCGGCACCTTGCGCATAGGCGTGTTCGGGCAACAACGCTGCTTCAGGTCACAGACATCACAGTCCTTTTTGCTGGCACGATAAATCCGTGTCCCTTCGGCCGTGATCCCCGATCTTGGAGTATTGTAAGTGCGGTGGAACTGCTTCAGTTCGTTCCCGGCCGGACAGATGTATCGCTCGTTCTCGGCTTCCCAGGTGAAGTCCGAACGTGAGAAGGTGCCGTCTGTCCGGTTCGACTTGTCAAAGACCGGAATGTGCGGCGCGATCTTCTTCTCCTTGACCAGCCATGCCAAGTTGTCGGCGGAACCGTAAGCACTGTCAGCAGCCACATAGTCCGGCCGTAAGCCGAAGCGGTTCTCGGTCCTTTCGAGCATCGTGCGGGATGCCCCGACTTCTGCCTGGCGGATCGCACGCGTCGCCTCCACATCGACAATGACACCATGATCGGTGTCTATCAGATAATTGGTGGCGTAAGCGAAGAAGGCATGGCCTTTGTGAGCACCGGTCCATTGGGCGGCAGGATCAGACGGGGAGATAAACTTTGGTGTCACCGGCGACGCAGCACCGAAAGCGGCATCATCGAGAACAGCCAGATACTCTTGTACCGAGCGGCTAGCGCCTTCCTTTGCTTCCCACTCAGCTCCTGGTACCGAACGCTGCTTGTTGGCATCCGCTGCAATAAGGCTGGCATCGACGGCAAAACCTTCTGCTCCGACCAACCCTTGCGCAAGACAGCGCTCCACCACCGTTTCGAACATGTGTCGCAGGATATCGCTTTGCCGAAACCGGCCATGGCGATTCTTCGAGAAGCTGGAGTGATCAGGCACCTTGCCGTCCAGTCCGAGGCGGCAGAACCAGCGATAGGCAAGGTTGAGATGGACCTCTTCACACAGCCGCCGCTCCGACCGAATGCCCATGGCGTAGCCGACAATCAGCATCCGGATCATCAGTTCGGGATCGACCGAGGGACGGCCAGTGCTGCTATAGAAAGGCTTCAACTGCTCTCGAACGCTATCGAGTTCGAGATGACGGTCTATTCCCCGCAACAGGTGCTCGGCGGGGACGTGATCATCAATACAGAAGTCATAAAAGAGCTGCGCCGGAGCTGCCTGACATCCCATCATCGCTCAATCCTCCGCAAATCAATACGACGATTGAATCAGGGCTTTCCTGCATAAGCAATGCGAATTCCTTGGCAATACGGCTACATCCGGCATCACCGAACAATCTTCAGTTCCATCGGGTCCGCTGTCATCCGTTCACACTGAAGTCCTACTCGCGCCAGAGAGGCCGAGATATCGACGCCGCAAAGGCATAGGTCGAGGTCGTGCCAATCTTTGCCAACAGACCAATTTACAAAAGGATTTTTGTCTCGCCACACGAGGCCATCCATTCCGACAAGCGTCGCCAACTCGCGCGGCGTCTTATAAATTGTTTCGCCATCCACAACCGAGTTACACACATTTAGCCTCCTAGAAAGGCATTACGATATCTCGGCGGGCGTTCGTGTCACGGACGCTAATTTCTAAGGGGATAGATGAGATGCTCACCACCAATAGTTTTTCAACAGTATC
>NZ_JAVDWL010000015.1:0-2500 GCF_031457345.1 Rhizobium sp. BE258 | reverse complement strand
GGAAAGCTTGGCCGTAGTGGGTGATAGCCCCGTACGCGTAGATACCATGATTGTCCTAGAGTAGGGCGGGACACGTGAAATCCTGTCTGAACATGGGGAGACCACTCTCCAAGCCTAAGTACTCGTGCATGACCGATAGCGAACAAGTACCGTGAGGGAAAGGTGAAAAGCACCCCGACAAGGGGAGTGAAATAGAACCTGAAACCGGATGCCTACAAACAGTCGGAGCCCGCAAGGGTGACGGCGTACCTTTTGTATAATGGGTCAACGACTTAGTGTAACAAGCAAGCTTAAGCCGGTAGGTGTAGGCGAAGCGAAAGCGAGTCTGAATAGGGCGATTGAGTTTGTTGCATTAGACCCGAAACCGAGTGATCTAGCCATGAGCAGGTTGAAGGTTGGGTAACACCAACTGGAGGACCGAACCCGCATCTGTTGCAATAGATTGGGATGACTTGTGGCTAGGGGTGAAAGGCCAATCAAACTCGGAAATAGCTGGTTCTCCGCGAAATCTATTTAGGTAGAGCGTCGAGCGAATACCCCGGGGGGTAGAGCACTGGATGGGCTATGGGGACTCACCGTCTTACTGATCCTAACCAAACTCCGAATACCCGGGAGTACTACTCGGCAGACACACGGCGGGTGCTAACGTCCGTCGTGAAAAGGGCAACAACCCTAACCTCCAGCTAAGGTCCCCAAGTCATGGCTAAGTGGGAAAGGATGTGAGGATCCCAAAACAACCAGGATGTTGGCTTAGAAGCAGCCATCATTTAAAGAAAGCGTAACAGCTCACTGGTCTAAATAAGGGTCTTTGCGCCGAAAATGTAACGGGGCTGAAGCCATGCACCGAAGCTGAGGATGTGCAGTAATGCACGTGGTAGCGGAGCGTTCCGTAAGTCTGTGAAGGGGTACCTGTGAGGGGCCCTGGAGATATCGGAAGTGCGAATGTTGACATGAGTAACGATAAAGGGAGTGAGAGACTCCCTCGCCGAAAGACCAAGGGTTCCTGCTTAAAGTTAATCTGAGCAGGGTTAGCCGGCCCCTAAGACGAGGCGGACACGCGTAGTCGATGGGAACCACGTTAATATTCGTGGGCCTGGTGGTAGTGACGGATTGCGTAACTTGTATCTTCTTATTGGATTGAAGGTGCAGGGAAGCGGTTCCAGGAAATAGCTCCACCGTATAGACCGTACCCGAAACCGACACAGGTGGTCAGGTAGAGTATACCAAGGCGCTTGAGAGAACTATGTTGAAGGAACTCGGCAAATTGCACGCGTAACTTCGGAAGAAGCGTGACCCCAATTTACGCAAGTATATTGGGGTGGCACAGACCAGGGGGTAGCGACTGTTTATCAAAAACACAGGGCTCTGCGAAGTCGCAAGACGACGTATAGGGTCTGACGCCTGCCCGGTGCTGGAAGGTTAAGAGGAGAGGTGCAAGCTTTGAATCGAAGCCCCAGTAAACGGCGGCCGTAACTATAACGGTCCTAAGGTAGCGAAATTCCTTGTCGGGTAAGTTCCGACCTGCACGAATGGCGTAACGACTTCCCCGCTGTCTCCAACATAGACTCAGTGAAATTGAATTCCCCGTGAAGATGCGGGGTTCCTGCGGTCAGACGGAAAGACCCCGTGCACCTTTACTATAGCTTTACACTGGCATTCGTGTCGGCATGTGTAGGATAGGTGGTAGGCTTTGAAGCAGGGACGCCAGTTTCTGTGGAGCCATCCTTGAAATACCACCCTTATCGTCATGGATGTCTAACCGCGGTCCGTTATCCGGATCCGGGACAGTGTATGGTGGGTAGTTTGACTGGGGCGGTCGCCTCCGAAAGAGTAACGGAG
Organism: Rhizobium sp. BE258; assembly: GCF_031457345.1. Taxonomy (NCBI): domain Bacteria; kingdom Pseudomonadati; phylum Pseudomonadota; class Alphaproteobacteria; order Hyphomicrobiales; family Rhizobiaceae; genus Rhizobium; species Rhizobium sp. BE258. Next base: position 661 of record NZ_JAVDWL010000015.1, on the reverse strand, counting down.
GCGCGCGATGGTGGGCTCAGACCGGTCGGAAATCGGTCGTCGAGTGCAATGGCATAAGCCCGCCTGACTGCGAGACTGACAAGTCGAGCAGAGACGAAAGTCGGTCATAGTGATCCGGTGGTCCCGCGTGGAAGGGCCATCGCTCAACGGATAAAAGGTACGCCGGGGATAACAGGCTGATGACCCCCAAGAGTCCATATCGACGGGGTTGTTTGGCACCTCGATGTCGGCTCATCGCATCCTGGGGCTGGAGCAGGTCCCAAGGGTTTGGCTGTTCGCCAATTAAAGCGGTACGTGAGCTGGGTTCAGAACGTCGTGAGACAGTTCGGTCCCTATCTGCCGTGGGTGTAGGAATATTGACAGGATCTGTCCCTAGTACGAGAGGACCGGGATGGACATATCTCTGGTGGACCTGTTGTCGTGCCAACGGCATAGCAGGGTAGCTACATATGGACGGGATAACCGCTGAAGGCATCTAAGCGGGAAACCCACCTGAAAACGAGTATTCCCTATCAGAGCCGTGGAAGACGACCACGTTGATAGGCCGGGTGTGGAAGTGCGGCAACGCATGAAGCTTACCGGTACTAATAGCTCGATTGGCTTGATCGTTCTCATTGATCAATGCTCATCTCCCGGGCAAGGCAAAGCCTTGCTCCGGACG
>NZ_JAVDWL010000014.1:0-19309 GCF_031457345.1 Rhizobium sp. BE258 | reverse complement strand
CGCTGCCGTCAGAGACGTCTTGCCGTGGTCAACGTGGCCGATCGTGCCGATGTTTACGTGCGGCTTGTTGCGCTCAAACTTACTCTTTGCCATTTCCGGCTCTCCATTCTTCTAAGGCCCGAAGGCGCTAATTCTTGTTATCGGACAATTGGTATTCCGGTCACTTCTGACCGGAATACTTTGCCTGGATTTCAGTTGCGACGTTCGACGGGACCGGCGCGTAGTGATCGAAGGTCATCGTGTACTGAGCACGGCCCTGCGACATGGAGCGCAGGTTATCGACGTACTTGAACATGTTCGCCAGCGGAACGTTTGCCGCGATGACGATCGCGATGCCGCGCTGCTCCTGACCCTGGATCTGACCACGGCGGGAGTTGAGGTCGCCGATAACGTCACCGACGTAGTCCTCAGGCGTTACAACTTCGACCTTCATCATCGGCTCGAGGAGCTGAGCGCCGGCCTTCTTGGCTGCTTCACGGAAGCAGGCGCGGGAAGCGATTTCGAACGCCAGGACAGACGAGTCGACGTCGTGGAAGGCACCGTCGATGAGCGTCGCCTTGACGCCGAGCATCGGGAAGCCGGCCAGCGGACCAGACGACAGAACGCTTTCGATACCCTTCTGAACGCCCGGGATGTATTCCTTCGGAACAGCACCGCCGACGATCTTGGATTCGAACTTGAAGTCGTCGCCTTCTTCGTTCGGTTCGAAGACGATCTTGACGCGCGCGAACTGACCGGTACCACCGGACTGCTTCTTGTGCGTGTAGTCTTCTTCGTGCTTCTTCGTGATGGTTTCGCGGTAGGCAACCTGCGGCGCACCGACAGTTGCTTCAACCTTGAATTCACGACGCATGCGATCGACCAGAATGTCGAGGTGAAGTTCACCCATGCCGGCGATGATCGTCTGGCCGGATTCCTGGTCGGTCTTGACGCGGAAGGACGGATCTTCAGCAGCCAGGCGGTTGAGCGCGAGGCCCATCTTTTCCTGGTCGCCCTTGGTCTTCGGCTCGATCGCGATCTGGATGACCGGCTCGGGGAATTCCATGCGCTCGAGGATAACCGGCTTCAGCGGATCGCAAAGCGTATCGCCAGTGGTGGTTTCCTTGAGGCCGGCAAGAGCAACGATGTCGCCTGCAAAGGCTTCTTCGATGTCTTCACGGGAGTTCGAGTGCATCTGCAGCATGCGGCCGACGCGCTCGCGCTTGTCCTTCACCGTGTTCATGACCGACGCGCCCTTTTCGAGCTTGCCGGAGTAGATGCGAGCGAAGGTGAGCGAACCGACGAAGGGGTCGTTCATGATCTTGAACGCAAGCATGGAAAGCGGCTCGGAGTCGTCAGCGTGACGCTCGATATCGGCTTCCGTCTTGAAGTCGATGCCCTTGATGGCAGGAATGTCCATCGGCGACGGCAGATAATCGACAACAGCGTCGAGCAGCGGCTGAACGCCCTTGTTCTTGAAGGCGGTGCCGCAGAACATCGGATGGAACTTGACGTCGATCGTGCCGCGGCGAACCAGGGCGCGGATCTTGTCGTTGTCGGGCATGTCGCCGTTCAGGTAGGCTTCCATCGCTTCTTCGTCGATCTCGACAACGGTCTCGATCAGCTTTTCGCGATATTCTTCAGCCTTGGCCTTCAGGTCTTCAGGGATTTCGACGACGTCCCACTGTGCGCCGAGCGATTCGTCGCGCCAGATGAGTGCGTTCATCTCGATCAGATCGACAACGCCCTTGAATTCGGATTCTGCACCGATCGGCAGCTGCATGACAACAGCCGTTGCGCCGAGGCGGGTCTTGATCATCTCGACCGAGCGGTAGAAGTCCGCACCGGTCTTGTCCATCTTGTTGCAGAAGATCATGCGCGGAACGTTGTACTTCTCAGCCTGACGCCAGACGGTTTCCGTCTGCGGCTCTACGCCGGCGTTGGCATCGAGAAGAGCGACCGCACCGTCGAGCACGCGCAGCGAACGTTCGACTTCGATCGTGAAGTCGACGTGGCCGGGAGTGTCGATGATGTTGAAGCGGCGCATCTTGCCGTCACGGCCCTTCCAGAAGGTCGTGGTCGCAGCAGAGGTGATCGTGATGCCACGCTCCTGCTCCTGCTCCATCCAGTCCATCGTGGCTGCGCCGTCGTGCACTTCGCCGATCTTGTGCGACTTGCCGGTGTAGTAAAGGATACGCTCGGTCGTCGTCGTCTTGCCGGCGTCGATGTGCGCCATGATACCGAAATTACGGTAGTCTTCGATTTTATATTCGCGAGCCATAGTGGACTGCCTTTCGATACCGTTCGGGATTACCAGCGATAATGCGAGAACGCACGGTTGGCATCAGCCATCTTGTGCGTGTCTTCGCGCTTCTTGACCGCGGAACCACGGTTGTTGGATGCATCGAGAAGCTCGCCCGACAGACGGTCGACCATGGTCGTTTCGTTGCGCTTGCGCGCAGCGGTAATCAGCCAGCGGATAGCAAGGGCCTGGCGGCGCTCAGGGCGGACATCAACCGGAACCTGATAGGTCGCACCACCGACGCGGCGCGAACGGACTTCGACGTGCGGGGCAATGTTGTCGAGGGCGGCGTGGAAAACAACCAGCGGCTCCTGCTTGGACTTGCCCTGTACGGAGTCAAATGCGCCGTAAACGATGCTTTCAGCAACGGACTTCTTACCATCGAGCATGATGGCATTCATGAACTTCGTGACGACCAAATCGCCGAACTTCGGGTCCGGGTTGATCTCGCGCTTTTCTGCTCTGTGACGTCTGGACATAACTTCTCGTCTCTTAACTGTTAAGGCGCTCTACCACGCGGAGAACCTCGCGCAGCGCCGGAAAACCAAAACCCGAATTACTTCGGACGCTTTGCACCGTACTTGGAACGGCGCTGCTTGCGGTTCTTGACACCCTGGGTATCGAGAACGCCGCGGATGATGTGGTAACGAACGCCCGGCAAGTCCTTGACGCGGCCGCCACGGATCATGACGACAGAGTGTTCCTGCAGGTTGTGACCTTCGCCAGGAATGTAGCCGATGACTTCGAAGCCATTGGTCAGGCGGATCTTGGCAACCTTACGCAGAGCCGAGTTCGGCTTCTTCGGGGTCGTCGTGTAGACGCGGGTGCAAACACCACGCTTCTGCGGGTTTTCCTGCAGAGCAGGAACCTTGTTACGCTTTACGTTCGGCTGGCGCGGCTTGCGGATCAGCTGGTTTACGGTAGGCATTCAACCATCCCTTACGTTTAACTGTACCCTTTCGGGCGTAAAATCACGCCGTCTCCGGCAAGATCACACGCTTGTCTCAATGCGCAAAACGTGGCCCGATCCGCTTTCACGGATGGACCACAGAGGGCAGAGGACGCAAAAGACATGCGTCATGCGTGCGGGCATCATATCTTCAACGTGCGTTTCGAACCTTGTTTGAGGTGAACTCCAGGGCAAGGCGCCCCAGAAAGCCATGCCTCACATGGGTTCCGATGGCGCGGGTACTACTGGTTTCCCTCACCTACGTCAAGGCCGGTTAAGAAATAATCTTCCCGCGAATGCCTTGAAATGCCGGGCTTACGCCCTCTTTGCAAGGGTTCCGGACATTTTTGCGGCGGCCCTTAAAGTTCAACTTGGGGCTCGCCGGAAAAGCGGTTAAGGAATCGGCGATTGCAGACGAAATCCGCAGGAAGCGGATTCGAGTTTACGAATCGTTACATATTCAAAGGACCACCCGATGATCACCAGCCCCGACAACGACAACAACTCCGAAGGCCCGATGGTCTTCATCATTATCGGCAAGGGTTATGAGTCGGACGGCAGCGAAGGCGTCGACCTGCATATCATGCTGAGAGCCGCCGATGACGACACCGCCGTGCGCGAGGCGCTGAACGCGCTGTCCGAGGAAGGCTTCATCGAGGCCGATCTCGACCAGATCGGCATGCTGACCGAAGTGCCTGAAGAAGAGCCGCACGCGTCTGCCTATCAGGGCGCGCTGGACGGCGAGGTTTCGATCATCCGGTTCAACTGAGCGTCAGCTATCGGCGGCGCCAAACAGAGCTGCCTCATAGTTCATGGCGCCGTTGAGTATATGCAAAATCTGTACGGCGTCGGCGGTGCAGGTATAGAAGATATTGTAGCGGCCGTGCACGGCCCTTCTGATCCCGCTCTCCTCGTGACGGGGCACCAGCGGATAGGCAAGCGGACGATCGGTGATCATCAGGCAATGCCTCTCCAGCTCTTCGACGAAGGAAAGCGCGCGGCGCGGATTATCCCTCGCAATATAATCGCCGATCGAGAAGAGATCGCGGTGGGCTTCTGCCGCGATGACCAGCTTCATTTGCCGTCCGCCATGCGGCCATAGCGCTCCTTGAGCTCAGCGAAGACATCGTCAGCCGCATGGACGCGACCGGCGTCGACATCCGCCCTGCCCCGGGCGAGCGCCGCGTCCATCAGCGCAAGCTGCTTCTCCCGCTCCTCGACCAGACGAACGCCCTCGCGGAGCACTTCGCTCTTCGAGTTGTAGCGGCCGCTCTCGACGAGCTTCTGAACAACCGCTTCCAGATTTCCAAGTTCGACGCTTTGAGCCATGGGTGCCTCCGATAACTATTATTGGTACGCACCGCTGGTTTGGCAAGTCTCGCTTGCCGCCGCGCGGCGATTATGCCGCAGGCTCTGACACCGTTCTGTCATCTTCGCCAAACAATCCTCGGTTACCCGCGAGATGCATTTCATTGCCCCAAACGGAGTCCCCCAAATGCGTACTGTCTCCAAATTCCTGGCTCTCGGCCTTGCCACTGCCGTGGCGTTTGCTGCGCCGGCTTTTGCCGAAGACAAGGCAAAGCCCTTTACCGACAATACCGAAGTCAACCTTCTGAACCTGCTTCCGCCGCCGCCTGCCAATGATTCCGCCAAGACCAAGGCCGAGATCGGCGAGCTTCTCTCGATCCAGGTCACCCGCACCCCGGAGATGGAAGCCCAGGCCGTTGCCGATGCCGAGGAAAATGTCTGGCGTTTCAGCGACGTCATCGACAATCCGAAATTCACCAAGGAGAACCTGCCGAAGTTTTCGGCCTTCTTCGACCGCATCGTCGAGACCGAAGCCGCCGTCGTCGATCCGGCGAAGGACGTCTGGAAGCGCCCGCGCCCTCACCTGCTCTATCCCGAGCTCGTCAAGCCAGTCGTGCCGCTCTCGAAGTCCGGCTCCTACCCGTCCGGCCACACGACGCTCGGCACGCTGATGGGCGTCGTCCTGTCGAACATGGTTCCCGAAAAGAAGGATGCCATCATGGGCCGCGCCTGGGCCTATGGCTGGAACCGCGTCATCGGCGGCATCCACTACCCGACGGATATCGAGGCGGGCCGTATCGCCGGTATCGCCACGGCGCAGACGATCATGCAGCATGACGACTATAAGGCCGAATACGAAGCAGCCCGCACTGAACTGCGCACCGTCCTCGGCCTCTGACATCCGCACTTCTGCCGAAAGGGCCGTAATTCGACTGCGGCCCTTTTTGCATGCCTGCCATCTCAGGCGGTCAACAAAAAACCGCCCGGATCGCTCCGGGCGGTTTTTGATTTCTGCAATCGAACCTGCCGTTATTCGGCAGCAGGCGCGCTTTCGTTTGCCATGTCCTGCAGCATCGGCGTTGCCGAGTCTGCACCCGTGCCCTTACGGCGCTCTTCGAGGATCAGCTCGTCGCGCGACGTGGCGATACGGCGGATCTGGGTCATGGTGCCACCGGTACCGGCCGGGATAAGGCGGCCGACGATGACATTTTCCTTGAGGCCCTGGAGACCGTCGGTCTTACCGGCGATCGCAGCTTCCGTGAGCACCTTCGTCGTTTCCTGGAAGGACGCGGCGGAGATGAAGGACGGGGTCTGCAGCGATGCCTTGGTGATACCGAGAAGAACCGGGTCACCATAGGCAGGCTTCTTGCCCTGTTCGATCAGGCCGTCATTGACGTCCTCGAGCTCGATACGGTCGATGTTGTCACCGACGATATAGGTCGAGTCGCCTGCATCGGTGATTTCCACCTTCTGCAGCATCTGACGAACAATCACTTCGATGTGCTTGTCGTTGATGACAACGCCCTGCAAGCGGTAGACTTCCTGGATTTCGTTGACCAGGTACGAAGCGAGTGCTTCGACGCCCTTGATCGCCAGGATGTCGTGCGGAGCCGGGTTACCGTCGAGGATGTAGTCACCCTTTTCGATATAGTCGCCTTCCTGAAGGTGGAAGGGCTTGCCCTTCGGGATCAGGTATTCGACAGGCTCGACACCGTCTTCCGCCGGCTCGATGATGACGCGGCGCTTGTTCTTGTAGTCGCGGCCGAGGCGGATCGTACCATCGATCTCAGCGATGATGGCGTGGTCCTTCGGACGGCGGGCTTCGAACAGTTCGGCAACACGCGGCAGACCGCCGGTGATGTCCTTGGTCTTGGCGCTTTCGAGCGGCGAACGTGCAAGCACGTCACCCTGCGAAACCTTCGTGCCCGGCTCGACCGACAGGATCGCGTCAACCGAGAGCAGGAAGCGGGCGTCACCACCACGCGACAGCTTCATGACGTTGCCGCTGGCATCCTTGATGACGATAGCAGGCTTCAGATCCGAACCGCGGGGGGTCGAACGCCAGTCGATAACCTGACGCTTGGTGATACCCGTGGATTCGTCGGTCGCTTCGAGAACGGAGATACCGTCGACGAGGTCTTCGAACTGAACGGTACCGGCCACTTCCGTCATCATCGGACGGGTGTATGGGTCCCACTCTGCCAGACGCTGACCGCGTTTGACCTTGTCACCATCATCGACATGGATCTTCGAACCGTAGGCAACGCGCTGCGAGGAGCGCTCGACACCGCGTTCGTCCAGGATCTGGACCGCCATGTTGCGGCCCATGGCGACGAGAACGCCGTCCGAGTTGCGCAGCATGTTGCGGTTCTTCATCTGAACCGTACCTTCGTACGAAGCTTCCAGGAACGACTGGTCGACCACCGTTGCCGTGCCACCAAGGTGGAACGTACGCATGGTGAGCTGGGTGCCCGGTTCGCCGATCGACTGTGCAGCGATAACGCCGACCGCTTCGCCCATGTTGACAGGGGTACCGCGCGCCAGGTCTCGGCCGTAGCAGATCGAGCAAACGCCGGTCTGAACTTCGCAGGTCAGTGCCGAGCGGATGCGGATCGACTGGATACCAGCCTTTTCAATCTCGATGACATCGGGCTCGAGAATCATCTTGCCGGCATCGACGATGCGGTCGCCCGTCACCGGATGATCGATATCGTCAAGCGCCGTACGGCCAAGGACGCGAACGCCGATGGAAGCAACGACCTGACCGGCATCGACGATCGCCGTCATGGTGAGGCCCTTGTCGGTGCCGCAATCCACGAGGTTGACGATGCAATCCTGCGCGACGTCGACGAGACGGCGGGTCAGGTAACCGGAGTTAGCGGTCTTCAGAGCCGTGTCTGCGAGACCCTTACGGGCACCGTGCGTCGAGTTGAAGTACTCGTTGACGGTCAGACCTTCCTTGAAGTTCGACGTGATCGGCGTTTCGATGATTTCGCCCGACGGCTTGGCCATGAGGCCGCGCATGCCGCCCAGCTGACGCATCTGGTTCGGAGAACCGCGGGCGCCGGAGTGCGACATCATGTAGATGGCGTTCATCGGCTTCTGACGGCCGGTGTTCGGATCGAATTCGACGGCCTTAATGCGGGCCATCATGTCTTCGGCGACCTTTTCGGTTGCCTTGCCCCAGGCGTCGACGACCTTGTTGTACTTTTCGCCCTGAGTGATCAGGCCGTCATTGTACTGCTGCTCGTATTCCTTGACCAGGTTTTCGGTGTCACCGACGATCTTGGCCTTGGTTTCCGGAATGACCATGTCGTCCTTGCCGAACGAAATGCCGGCGCGGCAGGCGTGGCTGAAGCCGAGCTGCATGATGCGGTCGCAGAAAATGACCGTGTCCTTCTGACCGCAGTGACGGTAGACCGCGTCGATCATCTTGGAGATGTTCTTTTTGGTCATTTCCTGGTTGCAGATGTCGAAGGTGACCTTGCCGTTCTTCGGCAGGAGTTCGCCGATGAGCAGACGGCCAGGCGTCGTTTCATAGATCTTCGAGTACGGCTTGCCGTCCTCGCCGATCGACTTGAAGCGGCCGCGGATCTTGGTGTGCAGCGTCACGACCTTGGTTTCGAGCGCGTGATGCAGCTCGCCGAGATCGGAGAAGGCCATGCCTTCGCCCGGCTCGTTCTGGTTCAGGATCGAGAGGTAGTACAGGCCGAGAACCATGTCCTGCGACGGAACGATGATCGGTGCACCGTTTGCAGGGTGCAGGATGTTGTTCGTCGACATCATCAGAACGCGGGCTTCGAGCTGGGCTTCGAGCGACAGCGGCACGTGAACGGCCATCTGGTCACCGTCGAAGTCGGCGTTGAAGGCCGTGCAGACGAGCGGGTGCAGCTGGATGGCCTTGCCTTCGACCAGGGTAGGTTCGAAGGCCTGGATACCCAGGCGGTGCAGCGTCGGTGCGCGATTCAGGAGAACCGGATGCTCGCGAATGACCTCGTCGAGGATATCCCAGACTTCCGGCTTTTCCTTTTCGACCAGCTTCTTGGCCTGCTTGACGGTCGAGGAGTAACCCTTGGCGTCGAGGCGGGCGTAGATGAACGGCTTGAAGAGCTCGAGCGCCATCTTCTTCGGAAGGCCGCACTGGTGCAGCTTCAGTTCCGGACCGGTCACGATGACCGAACGGCCGGAATAGTCGACGCGCTTGCCGAGCAGGTTCTGGCGGAAGCGGCCCTGCTTGCCCTTGAGCATGTCGGACAGCGACTTCAGCGGACGCTTGTTGGCGCCGGTGATGACGCGGCCACGGCGGCCGTTATCGAACAGCGCGTCTACAGATTCCTGCAGCATGCGCTTTTCGTTGCGGATGATGATGCCCGGAGCGCGCAGTTCGATCAGGCGCTTCAGACGGTTGTTACGGTTGATGACGCGGCGATAGAGATCGTTCAGGTCAGACGTCGCGAAACGGCCGCCATCCAGCGGAACCAGCGGACGCAGATCCGGCGGGATGACCGGAACGACCTTCATGATCATCCATTCCGGACGGTTGCCCGATTCCATGAAGTTCTCGACGATCTTCAGGCGCTTCATCAGCTTCTTCTGCTTGAGATCCGACGTGGTGTCGGCCAGATCCGAGCGCAGGTCGCCCGCAATCTTCTCAAGGTTCATGGAAGCCAGCATTTCGAAGATGGCTTCAGCGCCGATCATCGCGGTGAACTGATCTTCGCCGTATTCGTCGACGGCCAGCATGTACTCTTCTTCGGAGAGCAGCTGGTGCTCCTTCAGAGCAGTCAGGCCCGGCTCGGTGACGATGTAGTTTTCGAAGTAGAGAACGCGCTCTACATCCTTCAGCGTCATGTCGAGCAGCGTCGAGATGCGCGACGGAAGCGACTTCAGGAACCAGATATGGGCAACGGGAGCGGCGAGCTCGATGTGGCCCATGCGCTCACGGCGAACGCGCGACAGCGTGACTTCGACGCCGCACTTTTCGCAGATGATGCCCTTGTACTTCATGCGCTTGTACTTGCCGCACAGGCATTCGTAGTCCTTGATCGGCCCGAAAATGCGCGCGCAGAAGAGACCGTCACGTTCCGGCTTGAACGTACGGTAGTTGATGGTTTCCGGCTTCTTGATCTCACCGTAGGACCAGGAGAGGATCTTCTCCGGAGATGCGATAGAAATTCGAATGCTATCGAAATTCTGCGCAGGCACCTGCGGATTGAAAAGATTCATGACCTCTTGGTTCATGCCTGTCTCCTTCATGGGCGGATGCGCCCTTATCTTGCTATGGCCGGCGGCAAATCCCGGGAGCCGCGCCAACGCTCAAAACGACAATAACCGCGAAATGCGGCGAAATCGTCCCTGCCCGGCCAACACGTTACGGGGCCAGAGCGGGAACGGTGTGCGCTGATTACAGCGCACACCCTATCAGATGGTTACTCAGCAGCATCAGGCAGCTGGTTCGCCTGCTGTTCGTCGAGCTTGGAGTTCTCCAATTCGACCGACAGACCGAGCGAGCGCATTTCCTTGACGAGAACGTTGAAGCTTTCGGGGATACCCGCTTCAAACGTATCGTCGCCACGGACGATGGCTTCGTAGACCTTGGTACGGCCGGCGACGTCGTCCGACTTGACCGTGAGCATTTCCTGCAGCGTGTAAGCCGCACCATATGCTTCCAGTGCCCAGACTTCCATTTCGCCGAAGCGCTGACCGCCGAACTGCGCCTTGCCGCCCAGCGGCTGCTGAGTAACGAGCGAGTAAGGACCGATCGAACGGGCGTGGATCTTGTCATCGACCAAGTGGTTCAGCTTCAGCATGTAGATGTAGCCAACCGTGACCTGGCGGTCGAACTGCTCGCCCGTACGACCGTCGTAAAGGGTCGACTGACCGCTTTCCTTCAGGCCGGCCAGAGCCAGCATCTCGTTGACGTCACCTTCGTGCGCACCGTCGAACACCGGCGTTGCGATTGAAACGCCACGCTTCCACTGGTCGGCAAGACGCAGGACCGAGTCATCGTCGAAGTCCTTGACCTGCTCGGCCTTCGGACCGTCGCCGACAACGTCGCCGATCGTCTTGCGCAGCGGAGCGATGTTGCCGCTCGCCTTGTAGGCTTCCAGCATGTCGCCGATCTGGCGGCCCATGCCGGCGCAAGCCCAGCCGAGATGCGTTTCGAGAATCTGACCGACGTTCATGCGCGAGGGCACGCCGAGCGGGTTCAGAACGACGTCGACATGCGTACCGTCTTCGAGGAACGGCATGTCTTCGACCGGCACGATACGCGACACGACACCCTTGTTGCCGTGACGGCCGGCCATCTTGTCGCCTGGCTGGATCTTGCGCTTAACAGCAACGAAGACCTTGACCATCTTCATGACGCCCGGAGGCATTTCGTCGCCGCGCTGGACCTTCTCGACCTTGTCCATGAAGCGCTGTTCAAGGCGCGACTTGGATTCGTCGTACTGGCCACGCAGGGCTTCGAGTTCGCTCTGAACCTTCTCGTCCTCGACGGCGAACATCCACCACTGCGAGCGCGGATATTCGGAAACGACGGAGTTCGAAAGCTCGGTGCCCTTCTTGAAGCCCTTCGGCCCTGCGATGGACATCTGGCCGCGAAGCATGTCGATCAGACGGCCGTAGACGTTACGGTCGAGGATCGCCTGTTCGTCGTCGCGGTCCTTTGCAAGACGCTCGATCTCTTCGCGCTCGATTGCCATCGCGCGCTCGTCCTTTTCAACGCCGTGGCGGTTGAAGACGCGCACTTCGACGATCGTGCCGTAGGTGCCGGGCGGCATGCGCATGGACGTGTCGCGCACGTCGGACGCCTTTTCACCGAAGATGGCGCGCAGAAGCTTTTCTTCCGGCGTCATCGGGCTTTCGCCCTTCGGGGTGATCTTGCCGACGAGGATATCGCCCGGCTGAACTTCGGCGCCGATGTAGACAATACCGGCTTCGTCGAGGTTCTTCAGCGCTTCTTCCGAAACGTTCGGAATGTCGCGCGTGATTTCTTCCGGACCAAGCTTGGTGTCACGCGCCATCACTTCGAATTCTTCGATGTGGATGGAGGTGAACACGTCGTCAGCAACGATACGCTCGGAGAGCAGGATCGAGTCTTCGTAGTTGTAACCGTTCCACGGCATGAACGCGACGAGCGCGTTGCGGCCGAGAGCGAGATCGCCCAGATCCGTGGACGGACCGTCAGCGAGGATGTCGCCGCGGTTGACCTCGTCACCGACGGTGACCAGCGGGCGCTGGTTGACGCAGGTGTTCTGGTTCGAACGCTGGAACTTCTGCAGGCGGTAGATATCGACGCCGGACTTGCCAGCTTCGAGATCTTCCGTTGCGCGGATAACGATACGCGTCGCGTCGACCTGGTCGACCACGCCGCCGCGGCGGGCGCCGATAGCAGCGCCGGAGTCGCGGGCAACGACCGGTTCCATGCCGGTGCCGACGAACGGAGCTTCAGCACGCAGCAGCGGAACGGCCTGACGCTGCATGTTCGAGCCCATGAGAGCGCGGTTGGCGTCGTCGTTTTCCAGGAACGGGATGAGAGCGGCAGCAACCGAAACAACCTGCTTCGGCGAGACGTCCATCAGGTTCATGCTGTCGCGTGGGGCGAGCATAACTTCGTTGGCATGACGGCAGACGACGAATTCGTCGACGAAGGAACCATCCTTGTCGAGTTCGGCGTTCGCCTGCGCAACGTAATACTTCGCTTCTTCCATGGCGGAGAGGTAAAGAACGTCGTTCGTTACCTTGCCATCGACGATCTTGCGGTACGGGCTTTCGATGAAGCCGTACTTGTTGACGCGTGCGAAGGTTGCGAGGCTGTTGATCAGACCGATGTTCGGGCCTTCAGGCGTTTCGATCGGGCAAATACGGCCGTAGTGCGTCGGGTGAACGTCGCGGACTTCGAAGCCTGCGCGCTCGCGGGTCAGACCACCCGGACCAAGAGCCGAGAGACGGCGCTTGTGGGTGATTTCCGAAAGCGGGTTCACCTGGTCCATGAACTGCGACAGCTGCGAGGAGCCGAAGAATTCGCGGACGGCAGCAGCTGCCGGCTTGGCGTTGATCAGGTCCTGCGGCATGACCGTGTCGATTTCGATCGAGGACATACGTTCCTTGATCGCGCGCTCCATGCGGAGCAGGCCGAGACGGTACTGGTTTTCCATCAATTCGCCGACGGAGCGAACGCGACGGTTGCCGAGGTTGTCGATGTCGTCGATTTCGCCCTTACCGTCGCGCAGTTCGACCAGCATCCTGACCACGGCCAGAATGTCGTCCTTGCGCAGGATGCGGACGGTGTCCTCGACAGAGAGGTCGAGACGCATGTTCATCTTCACGCGGCCGACGGCGGAGAGATCGTAACGCTCCGCATCAAAGAACAGCGAGTTGAACATGGCTTCGGCCGAATCCATGGTCGGCGGTTCACCCGGACGCATCACGCGGTAGATATCGAACAGAGCGTCCTGACGGTTCTCGTTCTTGTCTGCCGATAGCGTGTTGCGGATGTAGGCGCCGACATTGATGTGGTCGATTCCGAGAACCGGGATTTCTTCGAAACCGTGGTCGAGGATGACCTTGAGGGTCTTCTCGTCGATTTCGTCGCCGGCTTCGAGATAGATCTCGCCCGTCGAATAGTTGACGATGTCTTCGGCAAGGTAGTTGCCGTACAGGTCTTCGTCAGTCGCCTTCAGCGCCTTCAGGCCCTTGTCGGAGAGCTGGCGGAGCAGACGCGGGGTCAGCTTCTTGCCGGCTTCGACAACGACTTCACCGGTGTCGGCGTCGACCATTTCGGTGATCGCCTTGGCACCCTTGAGGGTTTCCGGCTGGTAAGGAATGCGCCAGCCATCGCCGGCACGCTTATACAGCGACTTGGTGTAGAAGGTATCGAGGATTTCCTCGCCGTCCATGCCGAGGGCCATCAGCAGCGACGACACCGGAATCTTGCGGCGGCGGTCGATACGGGCATAGACGATGTCCTTGGCGTCGAATTCGATGTCGAGCCAGGAACCACGATACGGGATGACGCGGGCAGCGAAGAGCAGCTTGCCGGAGGAATGGCTCTTGCCCTTGTCATGGTCGAAGAAGACGCCCGGCGAACGGTGCATCTGAGACACGATAACGCGCTCGGTGCCGTTCACGATGAACGTGCCGTTGTTGGTCATGAGCGGCATGTCGCCCATGTAGACGGACTGTTCCTTGATGTCCTTGATCGACTTCGCGCCCGTATCCTCATCGATATCGAACACGATGAGACGGAGAGTAACCTTCAGCGGCGCAGCGTAGGTCAGGTCGCGCTGGCGGCACTCGTCGACGTCGAACTTCGGCGGTTCGAATTCATAGGACACGAATTCCAGCATCGAGGCGCCGGAGAAATCGGTGATCGGGAAGACGGACTTGAAGACGGCCTGGAGGCCTTCGTCAGGGCGGCCGCCCTTCGGTTCTTCGACCATCAAGAACTGGTCGTAGGACGCCTTCTGAACCTCGATGAGGTTCGGCATCTCTGCGACTTCGGGGATTTTACCAAAAAACTTGCGTACGCGCCTACGACCATTGAACGAAAGGGTCTGAGCCATCGTCGCTCCTTCAAAAATTGCATCCGGGCCTGCAACGGACGGGAACCGATGGCCAGTCGACCCCGTCAAGCAATGGGTTGGTTCAAACTCGTCTCACTTCCCGAAACCACCAGGCCGGATTGCCTGCGTGTCCCGGTTCGAGACCATCCTCTTGAAGAACCCATTACCCAAAAGCCGTTTTCACGCGGCTTTTGGGTAATTCGTTCCGGAAAACGGCAAATGGGAGACGGCAAACGCCGCCTCCCAGATGCAGTTCAAGATTACTTGACGTCGGCCTTTGCGCCAGCGTCTTCAAGCTTCTTCTTGATGTCAGCTGCTTCAGCCTTGGAAACGGCTTCCTTGACAGCCTTCGGAGCGCCTTCGACGAGGTCCTTGGCTTCCTTGAGGCCGAGGCCGGTGATAGCGCGGACTTCCTTGATGACGTTGATCTTGTTCGCGCCAGCATCCGTGAGGATGACGTCGAACTCGGTCTTTTCTTCTTCAACGACAGCAGCAGCGCCACCGCCAGCAGCAGCAGCAACAGCTACCGGAGCAGCAGCGGAAACGCCCCACTTTTCTTCGAGAAGCTTGGACAGTTCTGCAGCTTCCAGAACGGTCAGTGCAGAGAGGTCTTCAACGATCTTTACGAGATCAGCCATGTTATCAGTTCCTTTTGTTCGGTTCGAACCGGTGTTTTATAAACAGCAAAAAACCGCCTTATGCGGCTTCGTCCTTCTTGGCGTAAGCCGAGAACACGCGAGCAAGCTGGCTTGCCGGTGCTGCAACAACGCCTGCGATGCGGGTAGCCGGAGTCTGGATCATGCCCAGCAGCTTTGCACGCAGTTCGTCCAACGACGGCAGGGTCGCAAGCGACTTGACTGCATCGGCGTTGAGCGTGGTTGTTCCCATGGCGCCGCCCAAAACAACGATCTTATCGTTGGTCTTGGCGAAATCCACGACGACTTTCGGAGCAGTGATCGGGTCATTGCTGTATGCAATGAGCGTCTGACCTGTGAAGAGACCAGAGATCCCTTCTGCTTCCGTACCCTGAAGGGCGATCTTGGCCAGGCGGTTCTTCGCGACTTTGACGGTACCGCCAGCTGCGCGCATCTTAGAACGGAAGTCGTTCATCTGCGCGACTGTAGCACCAGCATAGTGGGCCACGACAACCGAGCCCGAAGCCTTGAAGACTTCGTTCAGTTCCGTGACGAATTCGCGTTTTTCCGCTCTTTCCACTGCCTATCTCCAGTTGACAGGTCCGTTTGACGGGGCCTGCCGGGTTGCCTTTTGCCTCCTGGGATCAGAAGCGATCCCAAGCGACGCTTGAGGATCCTGTCCCCTCGCGCTCCGCGCCACTCAAGGCTAGGAGGACAAGGCATCCAAGGCTCGAACCAAATCGATCGAAGCTAAGCTTCATGCAATTCGGGTCTTACCCGTCTCATGCAGGCTTAAGTGATTAAGGGATAACCACCTGCAATCTCGGACAGGATTCCGGATTTCTCCGGAATATCCCGGCCCCTTGCGAGGCCGGAATGCATGCTGCCGGGCCTAAGCCCGGCAAATTCGTTAGGCGGCCGGAGCCGTGACCGAGCCGAGCTCGATCTTGACGCCCGGACCCATGGTCGAAGAGATCGCTACGCGCTTGACGTAGTTGCCCTTGGCGCCAGCCGGCTTTGCCTTGATGACGGCATCAGCGAAGGCGCGGATGTTTTCTTCCAGAGCCTTGGCTTCGAACGAGGCCTTGCCGATGCCGGCGTGGACGATACCAGCCTTTTCGACACGGAACTCGACAGCGCCGCCCTTGGAAGCCTTAACGGCACCCGTGACGTCCATCGTAACCGTTCCGACCTTCGGGTTCGGCATCATGCCGCGCGGGCCGAGAACCTTACCGAGACGACCGACGAGCGGCATCATGTCCGGGGTCGCGATAACGCGGTCGAAGTCGATCTTGCCGCCCTGGACGATATCGACCAGATCTTCGGCGCCGACGATGTCTGCGCCTGCAGCCTTGGCTTCATCAGCCTTGGCGCCGCGGGCGAAAACAGCAACGCGAACGTCGCGGCCGGTGCCGTTCGGAAGGTTGACGACGCCGCGGACCATCTGGTCGGCGTGGCGCGGGTCAACGCCGAGGTTCATCGAGATTTCGATGGTCTCGTCGAACTTGGCGACAGCACGCTCCTTGACCATGCCGATGGCGAGGCCGAGTGCGTAGAGCTTCGTGGGATCAACACCTTCGTTGATCTTCTTGGTGCGCTTGCCTGACATGGTCTTAACCTACCACTTCCAGGCCCATGGCGCGGGCAGAGCCCTCAATCATCGCCATTGCACCTTCGATATCTGCTGCGTTGAGATCCTTCATCTTGGCTTCGGCGATCGACTTGATCTGAGCCTTGGTGAGCTTGCCGGCGTTGGCGCCCTTGCCAGGCGTCTTCGAACCGGACGTGATCTTCGCTTCCTTCTTCAGGAAGTAGCTGACCGGCGGCTGCTTCATGACGAAGGTAAAGGACTTGTCCTGGTAATAGGTGATGACGACCGGGATCGGCATACCCTTTTCCATTTCCTGCGTAGCCGCATTGAACGACTTGCAGAATTCCATGATGTTAATGCCACGCTGACCAAGCGCCGGGCCGATTGGCGGGGACGGGTTAGCCGATCCTGCCTTGACCTGAAGCTTGAGCTGGCCTGCAACTTTCTTAGCCATAACTCTCTGCCTTTCATTGATAGCCGGTTACCCGGCCCTTGATGCCGGATCGCTCCGGCGGCTGCGGTTGCGTGGTGCGGAATATCGAGGTCCGGCTAAGGCCCCTCACCTTCCACGCGATTTGCGGTTTCCACCGCACACGAGCGAGCCTTGGCGGCTCACCCGCAACTCAGACCTTCTCGACCTGAGCGTATTCCAGCTCGACCGGCGTAGCGCGGCCGAAAATCGAAACTTCCACCTTCAGGCGCGAACGCTCTTCATCGACATCCTGAACCGTGCCGTTGAACGACGCGAACGGACCATCGGAAACGCGAACCTGCTCGCCGATCTCGAAGCTGACCGAAGCCTTCGGACGCTCCACACCTTCCTGCACCTGACCGAGGATACGGTCGGCTTCGGAATCCGGGATCGGAACGGGCTTGTTGTCGGAGCCCAGGAAGCCCGTGACCTTCGGCGTGTTCTTTATCAGGTGGTAGGCTTCATCCGTCAGGTTCGCACGAACCATGACGTAGCCCGGGAAGAACTTGCGCTCGCTGTCGACCTTGCGGCCACGGCGCACTTCAACCACCTTTTCGGTCGGCACGAGAATCTTCTCGAACAGGTGCTCAAGCCCCTTCTGGCGAGCCTTGTTCTCGATGTCCTCAGCGACCTTCTTTTCAAAATTCGAATACGCGTGGACGATGTACCAACGTGCCGCCATCTTCTATCTCCACCCGATCAGTTGCTGATGTTGAGCACGAAGCTCAGGAGCCAGCTGATGAGCTGGTCGGCAGCAAAGAAAAACAGCGCGGCGAAAACCACCATTACGAGAACCATGATCGTCGAGATCATCGTCTCGCGGCGCGACGGCCAGGTGACCTTGGCCGTCTCCGACCGCACCTGCTGAAGAAACGTAAATGGATTGGATTTGGATGCCATCACTGCCCACGCAATTACGGCGCGTAAAGCTGAAACTATCAGCCCCACGCACCGCGTGTCTGTTGAACCCTACATAAACACCGATTCCCGATTGCACAAGAGGGGAACCGAAGTTTAACGAAATCGCTATGCCGCCCTCCTCACAGAACGCAGCGAAGATTTCGCGCATACCGTTCGAAGGAAATGGCAGGGGCAGAGGGGCTCGAACCCACGGCCTGCGGTTTTGGAGACCGCCGCTCTACCAACTGAGCTATACCCCTTTACGCTTTGCATTCAGCTTGTTGACCTCAAGGCCTCGAAGCACCGTTTAAAGCATGGCGCACCCTTTAAGACGGCTGCGCGGGATTGGCAAGTGCGTTTTTCCATTTTTTCCAACACCGCGCCGCCGTTCCGCTTCGGCCTTACGCCTTCACGTATTTGCGCCAGTCGTGCTCTTCCCTGAAGCCCAGCACTTCCCGGATCTTGCGGTTGGAAAGCAGGCCCTCGTATTCGCCGATCTCGCGGGTGAACGGAACATTGGGGAAAAAGCGTTGCGCCAGTTCCCGTGACGACGTGTTGGCCGACACCGTATCGTTGGCGGCGTTGAACACCTGATAGCCAAGCCCGTCCTTCTCGATGCAGAGATGGCAGATCTGACCAAGATCGCGGGCATCGATATAGCTCCAGGCGATGCGCTTGCGGATCTCAGGGTTGGCGAAGAATTCCGGAAACTTCTGGTATTCGTGCGGCTCGATGACATTGCCGATGCGCAGCGCATAGATATCGGCGCCCGAGCGCTCGGCAAAGGCGCGGGCCGTCTTCTCGTTGATCACCTTGGAGAGGCCGTAGGAATCCATCGGATTGACGTCGTAGTCTTCGTCCAGAGGGAACTGGTGGAAGTCGCGATGCCCCTCGGCGAAACAGACGCCGTAGGTCGTCTCGCTGGAGGCGACGATGATCTTGCGGATGCCGAGCTTCACTGCCGCCTCGATGACATTGTAGGTGCCCATCGTATTGATGCGGAAGGTCTCGTTGTCGGGCTTGATCAGGATGCGCGGGACGGCGGCGAAATGGATGACAGCATCGAAAGGCTGAACGCCCTTCCCTGCTTCCAGATCGGGAAAATCGCGGTGCATCGACAGCGCGTTGAAGACCTGGCCGCTATCAGTGATGTCGGCGATCAGATTGGTGACACCAGGACTGTCGAGTGGCACCAGATCGATATTGTGGACTTCGTAGCCCTTGGCGACCAGCCACGGCACCGTATGCCGCCCTGCCTTGCCCGAACCGCCGGTGAAAAGAATGCGCTTCTTCATGAAATATCCTCCGCGTGATGAAAATCGGAGGGATAGATAAAGGCTTTGCAGCCAAGCGCAAGGGCGGCTCGAAAGGCCGGCGTCACCATCGCGTGACAATAAAAAAGGCCCCGCTGTTGCCAGCGGGGCCTTTCCAGACTTTCGGTAATCCTGGGATTACTCGATGATCGAGGCGACGATGCCGGCGCCGACGGTACGGCCGCCTTCGCGGATCGCGAAGCGCAGCTTTTCTTCCATCGCGATCGGAACGATCAGCTCGACAACAACGGTGACGTTGTCGCCCGGCATAACCATTTCCGTGCCTTCCGG
>NZ_JAVDWL010000013.1:0-24685 GCF_031457345.1 Rhizobium sp. BE258 | reverse complement strand
ATCCCATCTGCAATCTCCCAGACGTCATTCAGACCCGGGGAGTGTGACATTCCAACTTTGCAGAAACAGGACATTCTAACTTTGCGGCTACACACAAAGATCGCATAAGATAGATTATGGAACTAAAATGGATGCCGTGATTGCCGAAAACCCTTGAAATACAAGGCTCTGTCTATCCTCGGGCCGTTTCCAGATCGTCAATCTCGACGTCGAATGTCATCTGGTCGTAAGCCGGTTCGACATGATCCGGCGTCTCGCCCATCACCGTGTCGTAGTCCAGCGGCGTATGCATATGCGTCAGGATCGCGCGCTTCGGCTTCAGCCTTGAAATCCAGTCCAGCGACTGCTCCAGCGACAGATGGCTCGGATGATAGCGATACTGGAGCGCGTCGATGACGAGCACGTCGAGATTTTCAAGCTTCGCTGCAGCTTCCGGCGGAAAGTCGCTGATATCGCTGCAATAAGCGACATCGCCGATGCGGAAGCCGAGCGAGATGATATCGCCGTGCTGCTGCTCGTGCGGCCTAAACGAAATCGTGCCGCCGGCGCCTGAGATGCGCACCGGTTCCTCAAGCGTCTCGATCAGCCGCGGCTCGACGATCGGCGGGTAATTGCTGCCTGGAGGTGTTTCGATGCAGTAGCCGAAACCCTGGCGGATGCGCTCCATCGTGAACGCATTGGCGTAGATCGGCACGCGCTGCTGAGCGTTGTGATAGTAGCCACGCAGATCGTCGATGCCGTGGATGTGGTCGGCATGCGGATGCGTGTAGAGCACGGCATCGATATGCTCGACCCTGGCGGCGATCATCTGTTCGCGGAAGTCCGAGCCGGTGTCGATCACGACGGTCGTCACGCCGCCATTATCATCGAACTGCTGCACCATGAAGGATGCGCGTGTCCGCCGGTTCTTCGGATTATCGGGATTGCAGGCGCCCCAGTCTCCGGTGATGCGCGGCACGCCTGGCGACGATGCGCAGCCGAGAATGGTGAAACGCCGCCGGTAACCCACGAGGCTAGATCCTCGGCATCTTTGTGAACAGCCGGAAGGCATTGTCGGTCGTGATGAGCGCCATCTCGGCATAGCTGAGACCAAGCGTCTCGGCCAGCACTTCGGCGGTGTTCACCACATAGGACGGCTCGTTGCGCTTTCCGCGCCAGCGCTTCGGCGCCAGATACGGCGCGTCGGTTTCGACCAGCAGCCGCTCATGCGGGATCGTCTTGGCGATCGCGCGAAGCTCTTCCGACTTGGGGAAGGTCAGGATGCCCGAAAACGAGATGTAGCCGCCGAGTTCGACGCCGGTCCTGGCAAGTTCAGGTCCGGCCGAGAAGCAGTGCAGGATGAAAGGGAAGGCCCCCTTCCCTGTTTCCTCGGTCAGGATCGCCGCCATGTCTTCGTCGGCGCTGCGGCTGTGAATGACCAGCGGCAGCTGCGTTTCGCGCGCAGCCGCGATGTGACGGCGGAACCCGGTCTGCTGGTCCTCGGGCGTCTGCGTGTCGTAGAAATAGTCGAGACCGGCTTCACCGATGGCGACGATCTTTTCATGCGCATTGGCCAGCCGCACGAGATCCTCGGTCTGGATATCCAGCTCTTCATTGGCGCTGTTCGGATGTGTGCCGACAGAACAGAAGACCGACGGATAGCGTTCGGTGATGGCAAGCAGGCCGTCGAGCTTGCGCACCCGCGTCGAGATCGTCACCATCTGCTTGACGCCCGATTGATGCGCGCGCGCAACGATCTCGTCACGCTCGGCATCGAAGTCGGCAAAGTCCAGATGGCAATGCGTATCGATCAGCATCTGACGTCCTTACGCCTCAGGCGCCACGTAGCGCGGGAAGACAGGCGTCGGCGCTTCCAGCTCGGTGCCGGGGACCAGGCGGCCCGCTTCGCCAAGTGCCGCGAAATCCCGCTTGTCCGCAGGTGCGGCAACGAGATCCAGCAGCTTTTCGGCCGACTGCGGCACGATCGGCTGCAGCAGGATAGCGAGCTGACGCACGACCTCGGCCGTCACATAGAGGACGGTCGCCATCCGGTCCGGATCGGTCTTTTTCAGCGCCCACGGCGCCTGGCCGGCGAAATAGCGGTCGGTTTCCGAGACGACGGCGATGATCGAGGCAACGGCCTTGTGGATCAGCTGCTTGCCCATATCCTCGCGGGTGGAGGCCAGCAGCGCATCGGCAGCCGCCAGCATCGCCTTGTCTTCATCCGTCAGCGGGCCGGGTTCCGGGATCTTGCCATCGCAGTTCTTGACGATCATCGACAGCGAACGACTGGCAAGGTTGCCGATACCATTGGCGAGGTCAGCGTTGATGCGCTGGCCGATCGCTTCCTCGCTGTAGCTGCCGTCCTGGCCGAAGGAGACTTCGCGCAGGAAGAAGTAACGCACCTGGTCGAGACCAAAGTGATTGACGAGGTTGACAGGGTCGACGACGTTGCCGAGCGACTTCGACATCTTCTCGCCCTTGTTGAGCAGGAAGCCGTGAGCAAAGACGCGCTTCGGCAGCGGCAGACCAGCCGACATCAGGAATGCCGGCCAGTAGACGGCGTGGAAGCGGATGATGTCCTTGCCGATGATATGAACGTCGGCAGGCCAGTATTTCGCCCGCGGGCCGTTCCGGTCCTCGATATAGCCTGTGGCCGTGATGTAGTTGGTCAGCGCGTCGACCCAGACATACATGACGTGCTCGGGGTCGTTGGGAACCTTGATCCCCCAGTCGAAGGTCGTGCGCGAAACCGAGAGATCCTTGAGGCCTGATTTCACGAAGGAGATGACCTCGTTGCGGCGCTCCGACGGGCCGATGAAATCGGGGTTCTCTTCGTAATGCTTCAGCAGCTTGTCCTGATATTCGGACAGCTTGAAGAAATAGCTGGCTTCCTCGACCCATTCGACAGGCGTGCCCTGCGGCCCGTAGCGGACGCCATCGGAGCGCACTTCTGTCTCGTCTTCCTGGTAATAGGCCTCGTCGCGCACCGAGTACCAGCCGGCGTAGGAATCCTTGTAGATGTCGCCATTGGCGGCCATCAGGTTCCAGATATTGCGCGAGGTCTCGTGGTGACGTTCCTGCGTCGTACGGATGAAATCGTCGTTCGACGCATTCAGCAGTGTCGCCATCGCCTGGAATTCGCTGGAATTGCGGTCGGCAAGCTCCTGCGCCGTGATGCCTTCGGCACGCGCCGTCTGCTGCATCTTCTGGCCGTGCTCGTCGGTGCCCGTCAGGAAGAAGACATCACGGCCGTCGAGGCGCTGGAAGCGCGCCATGGCGTCAGTTGCGATCAGTTCGTAGGCATGGCCGATATGCGGCTTGCCGTTCGGATAGGAAATCGCGGTGGTGATGTAGAAGGGCTTCTTGTCGGTCATGGCGGACATCCGGCTTACTCTATAATTGTCAGCCGCTCTTAGCGCATGTGATGGCGAAGAGAAACACTAAGTTTCGAAAGCGGCAGCGTTTTGACCGCCTCGCGGGCCTGCTGCGCTTGACGGGATTTCGCCGGCATTCTACGCCTTGGTGACAATTCCGGGCGAGGCATAATGACCGTCAAATATGAGCCGATCAGCGCAGGCGCCTCAAGGTCTGCCCCGTGAGCCTGCCACAAACGTTCCAGCCTCTCTATTCGCTTTCCGGCTTTCTCGTCGGCATGCTGGTTGGTATCACCGGCGTCGGCGGCGGCTCGTTGATGACGCCGATTCTCGTGCTGTTGTTCGGCGTTCATCCGGCGACAGCCGTAGGCACTGATCTGCTCTATGCGGCGATTACCAAGTCGGCAGGCACCGCCGTTCACGGCATGCATGGCAGGGTGAACTGGCGCATCGTCGGCTCGCTCGCCGCCGGAAGCGTGCCGGCCGCCCTCCTCATGCTTTGGCTGATGGCCGGCGTCGATCGCAAGAGCGTCGAAGTCGCGCATACGATCACCATCGCGCTCGGCTGGCTGCTTGTCATCACTGCCTTCATGCTGATCTTCCGCACCCAGGTTTTGTCCTTTGCGCGCGGCGCCATCGGCGATCGGACGCCGCCAAAGCGCACGACGATCGCCATTTTCACCGTCATCCTCGGTCTGGCGCTCGGTGTGCTGGTGACGCTGACCTCGGTCGGAGCCGGTGCGCTCGGCGTCACCATCCTGCTGATCCTTTACCCGAATCTCGACGTTCGCGAGATCGTCGGATCCGACATTGTTCACGCCGTGCCGCTGACGCTGATCGGCGGCATGGGCTACTGGTTCATCGGCGAAATCGACTGGCTGATGCTTCTGACACTGCTTGTCGGATCGATACCCGGCATCGTCGCCGGAAGCCTGCTGGCACCGAAGCTGCACGAGCGGACGATCCGCATCGTCCTGGCGCTGACACTTGCCGTCGTCGCCTGGAAACTGCTGGCAGGCTGATTAAGGGCCCGGCTGTTTGATGTCAGACAGGATACCGAGGATCGTCTGCTTGCGGTCGAGGTTGTAGGCACCCGAGACGGTGAGACGCTCGTTGACATCGGATTGCAGCCTAGCGAGCCGTTCGGCAGCACCGAGATCGCCTGCCCTCGCCGCCTGGCGCGCCCGGTTCATCAGGTCGTCGCCGATATGGCTCGCGAAGAATTCGAAGATCGTGTCGCTTTCCTTGCCTGACAGCGCATCGGCCAGCCGGTGCATGGCGCGCCGCGCCGCCGGTCCCTGAGCCGATAGCACATCCTGATAGGCGGAGATGATCTCGCCGCCACCGTAATTCATCAGCTTCAGCGCCTCTCCGACGCTGCCCTTCGCCGCAGTCAGCAATGCCCGGTCGTCAACCGCGGCGCCGAGATTGGCAAGTGCCAGAGCCAGCGCATCGTCGCCAAGCGGCGCGAGCCTCAGCGGCAGGCAGCGCGAACGGATGGTCGGCAACAGCTTGCCCGGCGCATGCGACAGAACGAGGAACAGCGCCCGCTTCGGCGGCTCCTCGAGAATCTTCAGGATGGCGTTTGCCGCATTGCGGTTCATGTCATCGGCCGGATCGATGATGACGATGCGCCAGTTGCCGGTGCCCGATGTCTGCGAGAAGAATTTCCCGGCGCGGCGCACTTCATCGACAGTGATCGCCGATTTCACCTTGCCGGTCTTTTCATCGACGGGCCGCGCAAGATGCAGAAGATTGTGCGAAGCGCCTGACAAAATCTGGCGGCTGACTGGCGACGCAGGATCGGGATCGCGAACGATCTCCGGCGCCAGCGCCGGATCGGGATTGGAAAGCACATAATTGGCGAAGCGGAAGGCGAGCGTCGCCTTGCCGATGCCTTCAGGGCCTTCGATCAGGATGGCGTGATGGCCTTTGCCGGACCTATAGGACTGAGAGAGAAACGCTTCCGCGTCCTCATGTCCGAAGAGCTTGGGATTTTCCGCCGGCCAGATCGCTCCATCCAGCAGGCCGGGCCGCTCCTCACTCATGAACGGCTACCGGCGTCTTTTCGGCCGCAATGCCACCCATCAGCTTCGTGATGATCGCAAGGATCTCGGCGGCGATGTCGGCCTCGTCCTGCATGGCATTGACGACGCGGCAACGTTCCGGTTCACGGGCTGCGATATCGAGATAGGCCTCGCGGCGCTTCTCGTGCGTCTCCAGTTCTTCCTTCTCGAAACGGTCAGGTCCGTCGGCATTGCGCGACTTGACGCGTGCAAGTCCAGCGGTTGCAGGAATGTCAAGAATGACTGTGCAGTCAGGCACCACGCCATTGACGGCGATGCGCTGCAGCGTCTCGATGAAATCGGGTTCGAGATTGCCGGTGACGCCCTGATAGACGCGCGACGAATCCATGAAGCGGTCGCAAAGGACGATCTTGCCGTCAAGCAGCGCCGGGCGGATCACCTCCTCGACATGATCGTTGCGCGCGGCGGCAAAAAGGATCGCCTCCATCCGCGTTCCGAAGGCTTCGGCAGCACCCGACAGCAGCACGTAGCGCACCGCCTCAGCACCCGGAGAACCGCCGGGCTCGCGCGTCAGCAGCACCTCATGGCCGCGGCTGCGCAACGCTTCCGCAAGGCGGCGGATCTGCGTCGACTTGCCGGCACCCTCACCGCCTTCGAATGTAACGAACAATCCCGTACCGGACGACAACAGCACTTTCCCGTATTCCCGACATGCCGCCGACAAAACGTCGGCAGCGCCTCGATCTATCTATCCGAAGATGCGCCCGGGCGAAACCTCGCTGTTTCCCGCCAGCTCCGCCTTCCCCGGTAATTTCACGGCAGAATGCGGCCTTCAGGTGGGCTCGGCTTTGTCCCAGAGCCAGGAGAAGAACATCGATTCGCCGAGTTCGACCAGGGCATCGACAGCCCGGCTGGTCAGCGATCCCACGGCGATAGTCTGCACCGTATAGAGCGGCACTTCGCGCAGCACCCGGCCGCCGGCGGAAATCACTAGCGTGCCCGCTTCCGCGTCGGCCGCGACGGGCGCCGTCAGCGGCCAGCGATAGATGATCCTCGCCGCCAACCGGTCGGGATTGCTGACCGGGATATAGACGCTGACAGGCGTCCTGGCCACGAGATCGACATGGCCCGATTGTCCGCCATAGACGCTCGCCGAACCGACGACTTCCTTCTCGGCGAAGATCTGCCGCGTCTCGAAGCTGGTCAGACCCCATTCGAGAATACGCTTGGCCTCATCGGTCCGCTCCTTGTCGGAGGCAATGCCGCCGAGCGCCAGGAACAGCCGTTTGCCGTCACGCTCGACCGAGGCGACGATCGAGAAGCCTTCGCCCTCGGCGAACCCCGTCGCCAATCCGTCGGCGCCGAGCCCCAGTCCGAGCAACGGGTTGCGATTGCGCTGGAAGATCTTGTTCCATTCAAAGTCGGCCTGGGCGAAATAGGGGTAATAGGCCGGATAGGTCTGCTGCAGATCGGCAGCCAGCGTCACCATGTCCCGCGCCGTCGTCTTGCTCTTGCCATCCGGCAGACCGGTCGAGTTTCCGAAGATGCTCTTCGTCATCCCGAGCGTCTGCGCCCGGCGCGTCATCGCCGAGGCGAAATTCTCCTCGGTGCCGCTCATGCCCTCGGCCAGAATGATGCAGCCGTCATTGGCGCCCTGGATCGCTACGCCCTTGACCAGATCCTCGACGCGCACGCGGCTCTTCAGGGCCGCAAACATCGTCGCCGAACGCGACGGCGCACCGCCGGTGCGCCAGGCATATTCGGAGACCGGATAGTCGGTGTCGAGGGTGATCTCGCCGCCCTTGAGCGACGCAAAGACGATATCCATCGTCATCAGCTTGGCGAGCGACGCCGGCGAAAACGCCTGATCTTCGTTCTTGGCAAGCAGGACCGTGCCCGTCGACGCCTCGATCATATAGGCCTGCGCCGCCTTGGTGACGAATCCCGCGGGTGCAGGCTCGGCGGCAGCAGCAGATGAAGCGGCCGACAGCATAACCGCGCAAAAACCGATGAGACGCTTCAGCATTGCAAACCCCTGGCGCGAAATCGATTCTGGAGGTTAGTGATAGCGGCGGCCTGCCGCAATCGGCGTCTTAGCGCGCCGGCTGCTTTGCCTGCTGGCGCTTGAAGGACGCAAGGATCGATTCTTCGGTCAGGCCGTCGTTGCGAACCATCACCGCATCGAACGCGATCGGCACTGTCACGGTCCGAACGCCGTCTTCCTGGTAGCCCATCGCCAGAGACCCCTGCCCCCAGCCATAAGGACGCTCGTAAGGAACAGGGCCGATTTCCGGCAGTACGATCATTTCGCCCACACCCTGCGGCGCGCTGAGCGTGCCGAAAGCCGATGGCGCCGGTGCGGGTGCCGCATTGTAGCGGGCGCTCGGCGTTGCGCCGCCATAAGCCGTGGCGGACATCGGCACAGGCACGCGTGACGCCTGCGGCGCCGTCAGCGTTCCCAGGCTCTGCAGCTGATCGCTGGTGATGCGGCGGTCATTGGAGGCGACCATCACGCCACTGGCAATCTGCCCGCCCGGATCGACGGCCGGAATACGGCTACCCTTCGGCACGTAGGACGCCATCAGATAAGGCATGTCGTGGCCGTCCATGCGCGCCTTGCCAACATACTGAACGCGAACCCGGCCGGTGCCGCTATGCTTCATGTCGAGGAGATCGGCCGTCTTGTTTGAAAGGTCGATGATCCGGCCCTCGTGATACGGTCCGCGGTCGTTGACGCGCACGACGATCGACGAGCCGTTCTCGATATTGGTGACGCGTGCATAGCTCGGCAGCGGAAAGGTCGGATGCGCGGCAGAAATCGACAGCTGGTCATAGACCTCGCCGTTGGCGGTCAGGCGGCCGTGAAAGGCCGAGCCGTACCAGGAGGCCACACCCGTCTTGCTATAGGAAAAGTCTTCCTTGGGATAATACCACTTGCCTTTGACCTGGTAGGGATTGCCGACAAGATAGCGCCCGCCCCCCTTCGGGATCGGTCCGCCCTCGACGACGCGCGGGCTGGCTTTGACGCCATATTCCTTCTCGGAGAAATATTCCTTGCCGTGGGCGCGCTTCTTCGGCGCCTGAGACGTTGTTCCGCATGCCGTCACCGCAGCGCACATCGCTGCCAGCGCCAGCCACCGCGCACCCGTTGCGAAAGACGCCGCCCCGTATTCCAACTTCATATGTCCCACGCCGCCAAAGATCGTTATGGTTAAGCAAGTGCCCTAAATCGGACCAACCCTGCCTACGCCCCTGCACCTAACGAGACTTTAATTGTGTGGCCAATGCGCCGAATTTGCGAACAATATCGCGGCGGTAGCGGTAATTTTAATGGTTATGGTTTATGAAGGGTTAAATTAGAGGTGTTTCGCGTGGCGATACATATGGCGGAAGAGGTGTCCGCTTGCTTACGCAAAATACGCAAAATAGAGCCAAGCCACTTGGAAAATTGCGCTATTTCTCACATATTGCATTTCTGTTTTAGGCCAAATGTTATGGCATGGAGAGCAATTGGCGAAGCATAAACTCTCGGAAAAAGCGTGCAAGGCTCAAACTGAGACCGGGATATACAGCGATGGGGACGGCCTCTATTTTCGCGTCCGCCCTGGCGGATCGAAGCAATGGCTATTCGTCTATCGCTGGAACAGCAAGCGCGCCGAAACCGGGCTTGGCGGATACGGCGGCGGTACGTCACCGGTGAGTCTCGCCCTCGCCCGGCAAAAAGCCGAGGCAATACGGGAGCAACTCTCACGCGGAGAGGATCCTAAGGGCGATCGGGTAAAGCCGGAGATCGTCACTTTCGCTGAGGTGATGGAAGACGTCATCAAGGTGAAGGAGAAGTCTTCCAGGAATCCCAAGCACCGCGCCCAATGGGCAATGACGCTACGCGAGTATGCAAAAGATCTGCATCCCAAGGCCGTCGGTGAGATCACCATCGACGATGTAGTTCGGACCTTGAACGTGATTTGGACCGAGATACCAGAGACTGCTGATCGCCTGCGAATGCGGATCGCTGTCGTGATGGATCATGCGAAGGCCAGAAAGCTTTTCACCGGTGACAACCCGGCTGAGTGGCGCGGCAACCTAGAGCACCTCATGCCCGCCCGAAGCAGGCTAACGCGCGGCCATCACGCGGCTCTCGACTACAAAGACGTGCCGGCAACCATCAAGGCCCTTCAATCGGCTGCGGGTGTCTCAGCTCGGGCTGTAGAATTCGCCGCCTTGACCGCTGCGAGGTCGGGAGAGGTGCGAGGTGCCGTCTGGCCGGAATTCGATCTCGACAACGCGCTGTGGATCATCCCCAAGGAACGCATGAAGCCAGGAGTGGAGCACCGCGTCCCTCTGTCCGATCGTGCTGTAATCATCCTCAAGGCGCAGAAACAACGTTCAACTAGCGACGTCGTCTTCGAAGGCGGGAATGACAAACGGCCGATCAGCGATACTGCGATGGTGAACGCTCTTCGCGCTGCCGCCCCGGATAAAACGGTTACCCTCCATGGCCTTCGGAGCTCGTTTCGGGATTGGGCTGGCGACGAGACTCACCATCCTCGCGACATCATTGAGACCGCCCTCTCCCATAAGGTTAAAGATAAGACCGAGGCTGCCTATCGTCGAAAGGATGCGCTAGAGAAGCGCCGAGCGCTGATGAATGATTGGGAACGGTACTGCGAGGGGAAGAAGTGAAGAGGTTAATCATCGCGGGGATATTCATAGGCTTTGCATTGGCTTTCGCATTGGTCATTTGGTACGTCGGTCGCGCCAATTTATGTGCGACCGAGACAGAAAGCTGCAGCAGAGAGTGGGTGGCCGCGCTATCAGGATGGGCCGCGGTTGCCGCAGCAGTGCCGACGATCGTTTTTCTCTCGAAGCAGGTGCGGGACGCCGAGCGATATCATCGCGAGGGGCTTCGATTCGAACTTCGACGAACGCGGGCCTTGTTCATCCGCACTGATCGTATCATCAAGCGAGCGCAGGACCACTGTTCAATCGTCACAAGGCTGGCTGAGGAGAACACGGTGACATCTCCGGCTACCGACCTCCTGGGGGCTTTCGATGCTTTGATCAAATGCATGAAATCCCGCGATTTTCAGCTTTTCGAGTCGGAGTTTTCACCTCCAGATAACGATGATATAGAAAATCTGGTCTCCCAACTCGAAGAATTTCGAAAAGGGCTGGACGAGGCCATACCGAGCGACAAAAAAGAAGAATTCATGTCGGATGACATACCGGAGTCGACTAGGTACACCGCGACGCTCGGGGCTTACTTCGCTAAAAGCTATCTTGATGCATGCCAGCATCTGGTGGACGACGCATTGGCCGAATATGAGCAGGTAACATCGTCATCGTAACGTACTTAAGGCGTGAGCATCTAGCGGAACACCGGGTTGGTTGCCATCAGCCAAACCACCAGCCCCCCCCAAAAAAAGTCCCGGCGAAAGCCCGGTTGGGTACGCTATCTAAGCTCGTTTCGTTTCGGATCCAGAGCGTAGGAGCTTCCCAAGGACGCCCCGATTAAAACTAGAACGACCGCGGTAGGGCCGCCTGCAGCCAAGCCAAAGGCAATTACGGCCAATAAGCCAAGTACCGCGCCAGCACCCGTTCCAAATATCACGGCTGAAGCTATTAGAAATTCGGACACGACAAAACGGCGATCGTCTCGTCCTTCAAACGCGATGTCTTTGTAAATCCCTTGCAAAAGTCTTCTGGTGCGACCGTTAGGCAGATACTTTAACATCCTAAATTCAGTCAGCAACTGGTCTAAATCATTCGCTTCTGGCATCATAGCGTTGAACGCCGCCAAGGCGATTTCAAAGGATGTAAGCTGACTCCGCAACAGATTTCCGTACTTTATTTTCTGAGATCGCGACAGCGTATCGTCGTCTCTAATCGTCCGGAGAATTGTGTAGATCAATCGAAAATACGGTCCAAATGTGCTCTCGTGTCGATTGTGAACTTTGACAGTATACAAACGACCGATCGAGTCACGATCTACTATTTTGGTTTGCCTCAGCAGATATCGGAACTCGTAGATTGCAAGCCGAAACGCCGCACCGCCGGTTTGTGTGTCTGCGGCAAGAAGCTTATATTTACTTGGAGTAATTTCTCTCCAATCGGCACTCGCCCTATACCTGACTTCAGATCTTGCCTGCTTTAATAGCGCGATAAGTTCAAAATACGTGCTTTCAAATCGAGCGACATGGTTGTCAATGCGCTGCTCACGCAACGTCTGACCCTGCATGAAGAACGCTCCAACCGCTGAGCAGAGTGCCAAGCCCGCAAAGAGTGCGTTGAGGGAACCAAAGCCGTCTCCCCACTGTCCAGATCGAGCAAATCGATCTGGCTTTTCACCAGCCAGGAGCGAGCTAGACAAGAACCACTCAGAGATCTCCGGCCCCCTTCCTGCCCACTCGCGCCACATAGCTATAACCAAAACGACAGCCGCTAAAAACGCTATCGTTGTAATAATTTCTGCGGCACCAATTTTGGAAAACTTCATTTTAAACCCCGAGGAAAAGGCACTCGGGACACGTCATAGTCGTAAAGCGTAAAAACCACCTAAACGCGAAGTCTCGGCCGTCGATCATAAATGCTTACCTGACGCGAAGCCGTTGGAACTATCCCTGCCCTTCCCCAGTTCTTCCACCGACTCAAACCCCAGGAGGAAGACATGGCCAAGGACGATCCCACTGTCGGTTTCACCGGAACGCCCACTGAGCCGCCGACAGGCGTTCGCAAGGTGGCATCTGACGCTGTCGACGCGGTCCGTCGCGAGACAAGCGCAGTCGCCGCCGGTGCAGCCGAACACCCGCACACGGCCACCGGCCTCGCGCTGACCGTCGGCGCTATCGGTCTGTGCATCGGCTATATTCTCGGCCGCAATTCCGCAGCGGCAGACTATGATAGCCGTCGCTACTGGCGGTGAGGCCTTGCCTTTCGGGGGGTCTCGCCTATGTTAAGTGTATGAAATCGCTTCGCAGGTGACCACGGATGTACTGGCACCAGGCTGATGGCGACGAAGGAAGGTCGGTGCGAGTTTCGCCCGGCCTTTTTCTTTGCCAGAACGTAAAAGCCCCGCTCAATGGCGGGGCGGTTACTGTTTCGTACCACGCGCGATACCTTGCCGGAGCCCGTGACGCCTGCAAATTCTGTAAACTTCTCTTGGCTTTATGCTTCTCCACCCATCTGTGTTGTCGGACGAGGCGTAAAGCTCCTCTGCTACATCAGAGATTGCTCGCCACACAGTTTCACACGCGAGAAGTCGTTTCGCGTGTGCCCACACATGCCGACGGTACGCAAACCTGTCACGAGCGCGTTTTTCCAGGCACTTACCGATTTGATCTATAGCAAGGTGGTCACCTTCGGATCCACCGATCAGACGCAGAGGAGTTCCTCTCTCCTGCCTAAAACGCAATTCCCCAACTGGACCGGCCGCGCTCGCAACGCCCTCAAAAAACAACATCGGTCTGTAGCGGTAGTCAATCCACACCATCTGACTTCGGTGGATGCGCGTTACTTCTCCGCTGAAAATGACCGATACTGAGCCGTCGGCTTCGGTCAGGTACGACGTATCGACGCCAATAAAGCGGAGCGACTTTCCGAAAACATACCATGATACCGCGTGCGCTGCTTCGTGATAGCAGACAGCCTCCATCTCAGTGTTCGCAGTAAAAAACACGTCATCCCCAAGCGCCTCGCTTGAGAACATTCCCTGCTCATAAGATAACTGCCTGAAGTCCATTGAATGACCGCCACTTAGATGCTGCGCTTGCGCGCCTACTACTGGGCAACGCTGCTGTAAACATTCTTACAAAGCAAGATCGGCCGGCGCGCAGCCTCAGCTGGTGGTGATCGCGCCGGCCTACTAGGTATTGGTCCGCCTCGTCGGTCATGCGGCTGGCGACGAGGCGGTGAGCGCTAGCCTTCTGGCCCGCGCTGATGAGGCGCGCAGGGCGACGCGGCCTCAATGAAATCCCAGAGTTCTCCGCGGCGGTAGGTCGTGTACATGAGCCAGTCCATGCCACCGCGTTCCTTTGCAGCGCTTGCAGGCAAGCGCGATATTGTCTCGATTGTTGCGGCCGCCCTCAGATCGGCGCCGCAGGTGCTCTATCGTTTCGGCATTCGGCGGCTGCTTGCGCGGCGGCTTGTCGCTCTGGACCATTGGTCCGCGACAGTTGCAGCATCGGCCGCCCTGCTTCTCACGAATCTTGATGCGGTTTTGAATGTGCCGAGTCATAGCTTGGATTATCCCGTTCAAGGACTGCGCCAAGGATTTCGCGGAACTCGCGGCCGTAGTTCTCGCCGAGGACGCGGATCTCGTAGATCTCGCGGCCCATTGCCGTTCTTCTTCTCGATTGAACGATTCCGATGAGCATTCCCAGGCGCACGACGCGGCCGACGCGGAAGCTCCAAGGGGTCGCACGATAGACGCGACGACGGCGCTGCGCGGGAGCAGACATCGTTGGGCCACTCTCGTGGCCTGCCGCTCTCGCAATAAGCGCGCGCGGCAGTGAAAGTCTGTCGATCTCGGCCAATGTGGCGTACATGGTAGGCTCCTCGTTGTGTTTCAGTTGCGTTTTCGCTACTGTGTAAACAATACAGCTTATTTTCGCGACGTCAACGCGAAATCGAAACGGAGTATCGAAAAAATGTTGCCTTCGCAGTGCCGGATGGCCCGTGCGGCTCTTAATATGGGCGTGCGCGATCTAGCTAACGCTGCCCAAGTGTCCACCAACACGATAACCCGATTTGAAAAGGGTGATGATGACGATCAGCTCAAGCCACGAACGGTAGAAGCGATAGCGCGCGCCCTGCAGGCCGCCGGCGTCACGTTCATCGACGGTGCTTACAGCGGTAGCGGCGGGCCCGGCGTTCGGCTGTTCGCGCCGACCGGTGATTCCATCGACACCAATGAAGACGATACGATTCAGTACAAAGACATGTTTGAGAACGACGCTCCTCCCGGTGCTGGCGGCTGACATGACCTCTAACCAGCCTCCGCGCCAGCGTGACATCCCGCTCACATCGGATGACCTGAGCGCCTGCAATGCAGCCCTGGTCGCAATAAGTCGCTCGTCAGGGATCGAGAAGGACGCCGTGGCCGTCAGCCGTTTAGCGGCAATCATCATTGAGCTTTGGCGTCAGGGCGTCCACGACGTCGAGCAGTTGAAGGTACTGGCCGGCGCGACTGTTGAAAGCGACGATCCTTGAACCGCACCGCCGACCTTCTAGTTTCCGCCAAGACCGTCCACGACAAATACAGAGCCGGCCGCATTGAACGGGAGACGGTCCGCGAATGGGCAACCCGCCTCGGCTCATATCCCGAGCCGCATGGCGCACGGGTGAAAGCTTCAGCCGAGTGGTTTCGCCGCAATCGAAACGACGAGGTCGACGACGAGATGAAGAGGCAGGACCTGGCTGTGCTGGCTGCTATCTTCGCGGAGTAGCGCCGAAGGCACACCGCCTGCTCAGTACTGCGAGCACCAACAATCGGCAGGTACTAATGGACGATTTCCTTTCGGACGAGCTGCAACATCAACGCCGAAACCTGGATTTCGAGATCCAGGAGGCTTTGATACATCTGGAGCAATTGGAGCGCGGACAGATCAAGGTTATTGGGCTCGACCCAAACCTACCGCAGGCCGATCCTGAACTTGCTACCGCAGAATATATTGAGCATTTCCGCGCCCACCTGGTGACGATGAGAGCGATGATTTCGCTAATCGATCGTGTTGAGGCCGGCGGTAGGTAGCAAGCTTGACGATGCCCTTCACTGTTCGTAACTTCCAACAGCGGCCACCAACCACGCCAGGTCATCCTGCCTACCACCACAAAATAGGATTTTCGCCATCGGCAATTCCGCCGGAGGTTACTTCTAGGTGGTGAAATGATTGACCCTAAAATCCAGCAGGCAGCGCAGTACTATATGCGTTTCAACCGGCCGCTTGATCCAGATCAGGGATGGCGGAGCGAAGATGTCCAGCTGGCATTCATGATCGGCATGCAAGAACAACCCATACGAAGGCTGCTTCCGATGAAGGAGGTTGCCGAACTTCTGGCTGTGTCACCCGCTACGATTCAGGACCTCGTAAGACATGGTGAACTCGCCCACGTGAAGGTCGGCAGAGGCACCGTGCGCACCCGCCTCCTGTTTGCTCCAGAGGAAATTGACAACTTCATCAAGCGACAGACGACCCGAGATTTCCCCGTCAGAGAGCCAGCAACGCTCCGCTATGGCACGCGGAAGCGGGCAAAAGAGCTGGCGATTGAGCGGGCCTTGTCCGACAGTGCCGGATTTCTGGCTAAGTACGAGGCCGCGCAGGCGGCTCGTAAGGCCGCCAAAAAGTAATGACCTTCCCACATGCCCTGCTAGATCAATTGCCCCTGTTCGCGAGCGATGACGAGATTGCCGTCGCGATCGTTGGCAAGGCCAAGGCGACCAGTTGGAAGCGTGGCGCCTTGAAAGTGATGGAAGCTCGCGGCTTCCCAAAGGTAGATGCCCTCCACGGAGGCCGTCCAGTCCCTCTAATCAAGAAGTGGTATGCTAGTTACATGCTCCTCGATCGAAGCTACATTCCTTCGACATTGGAAGATCCAAGGGACAATATGGATGCTCTCCGTCCAAAACAGGAACGCCGGGCCGACAGGAAACCGAAGCTCAACATAGACACTCGTTGCCAAACGGTCCTTCGGCACATGATAGCCAACCCCAGTGAGAGTACGGTTCACGATCTCAAGGGCGTTGGTGAAGTGACGCTAAAAAAGATCGAGTCGCACGGCGTGATCGAGGTGAACGGAACAGACGCTCAAAAGAACAGCTTGTGGGCCGTCACCGATCTGGGCCGGCAGGAGATCAAGCGCATTGATTATTGTTTTACGGAAAGTCGGACGCATGACCGACCAACGTCGGCTTAGAATGCGGCAAGGCTTCGGATTTCTGTGAGCATCGGCCAGAATACCCACCTTTATGCACGAAAAGCGTGACACCCATATTGTCAGTCGCTTCCGAACCTGCCTACCGTGTAGGTCCTGGCAGCGGGGAATGCGGCGATAGCTCGCCAGCAATCCGCACTCTCCCGCGCTAGGTGGCTCCTCGGTGGCGAGATCAGCGCGAATGCTGGTCTCGCCGACAGCCAAAGTTACACTGCTACAATTGCCTGATAGCTGCAACCGCTCAAACGCCTCCGCCGATGAAAAGCATGTGGACTATCGAGTAGCCACGCGATTGGATAGATCCCAATGACAGGTGGTTACAATGGACTTAGACAGATCGAAAGTCACTTTCGCGCAAGCTGAGGGTGCCGTTCCGCTACCCAGCCAGCAACGCCTCAGATCAGTTTCTAATGAAACGCGGGCCGCTCTCTGGGCAATCGTCTATGAGAGTCTGAACTTCCATGACTATTACGTCGTCGGAAATTGGGCAGTCGTCTTAAAGTCATGGCATGTACTCCAAGAACATAAGCCGATAGATGAATTTGATGGCTACTATAAAAACGTCTGCGAGCGATTGAAGGCGCTTCTCTTCAAAGCATCATACGTTCACGTCTTCGATTTCATTCAGTTCGTGCTGCGGCACCCTAGCGTGCCCTACCGCTTTGAGGGCGCCGTTAGCCAAATTCTCATCGCTACTCGCGCAGCGTACCGTTTGGACAGCGGTACGATCTATCCAATCCAAACCGAGGAGGAGGGAAAAGTAGTCTCCAGAGCCTTTGTCGATGCATCAGCGCATAAGGGTGCGCTCAAGCATTTACAGGTCGCGGCCACGGCGGCGACCGCAGGAAGATGGGCAGAATGCATAACTCAAAGTGTGCATTCAGTAGAGGCAATCTCTAAGTCGCTGGCACACGGTGCGACAACCCTCAAGCCCGCGCTGGATGAGTTGGAACGGCATCATAAGATTCACGGAGCGCTGAAACAGGGCTTCTTGAGGATTTACGATTTCACCAGCGATGAGAAAGGCCTGAGACATTCTTTAATGGACAAGGATGCTTCGGAAGTCGATGAGACGGACGCGCTTTTCATGCTGGGCGCATGCTCCGCCTTTGTATCTTATCTTATCAGTAAGGCGAAGACCGCTGGGATCCCCCTTGCATAATTAATCCAACTCGTAGACCGCCGCCTCGTCCTCTGCGGACCGCAAGCCCTTGTATGACGCATGCCGGAGCTTCCCGGTCAAGGAGAGGTGGCAGGTTGGCGCGCCGCGAACGACGCACTAGATATCGGCCATGGAGTACAAGCCAAAATATCGATGGAAGGAAACGTGGCCCGGTGAAGGCCAAGAAGACTACGAGGCCTTTGACGTAGATAAGTCCTTCGGCCGCATCCAGATCGATAAGACGAGCGACACCAAAATCGGGCAGTGGAAATGGAACATTACTCACATCGATTGGGCGCGGCAGCATATTCTGCCACACGGCGGATGGGCGCCGGACGCTCGCGAGGCGTCGCGCATGGTCGAAGAGCACTATGAAAAGCTAAAGAAGCTCCACGGGAGATAGCACCGAAGCTTGAAGGGCCCCCTAGCGGGAGGTACTCGGTATTGTTTCGGACGCTGGTCTCTGATTGGGATCCGATGGATGACCCTGAAGCGTAAAGTACGCGCCCCCTACCAGACCCAAGATCAAGAGGCCGATTACGTAAAGCAGCATTCCTCGAATAGCGGTTTTAGGTGTTCTAGCCATTTGAGCTCCTGGGTATTCCGTTGTTCAACGCTGCTGACGCGGCGCTGTTCCGGAAAGCCGGTCTATCTCCAACGACCGGCTGCGCAGGACTTCTCGTTTGCGGCAGGCTCTTGAACACCGCTTTTCGCGCTGGTAACGTTGATAGGGCGGCTGGACTGTGTGTTCAGCTTGGCTCAGGCATTTTGGTTCGCGTGGTAGCCCCATGGTAAAGAGCTATTTTGTTATCGGCTGTCTGTTAGTCGGCGTGGTAGGCGCCGGCTCTTGGGGCTTCGTTAGCAAGAAACAAGTTTCGGCGTTGAAAGCTGAGGTCCGAAAACTCTATTCCTACCGCTACCGTTCTCAATCGCAGATTGACTTAGCTCGTATAGAAATCATTCCAGAGAACAATCCGTACCTGGAGAAGATCAGCGAAATCCGGCGGGTCAAGAAGTCGTCGCCATCGATGGACGCTATGTGGTCTCGGCTTCAGCCGATGGCGGCCTCTTACCATAGATACGGCGACCGGAGAGACCTTGCGATAGGAGCTATGCTGGTTGTCGCCGGCTTTTACGATTTCGGCAACCCGGCCCCGAATGATGAAAAGGTCGGATGTGTTTCGATCAATCAGGAAACCAACTTCACATCGATTGGAGACCTTTCCTTCGAGGCAATGACGAAAAGCGACATCGGCTGTTGCACCGACTTCACATTAATGCTCGCATCGTTCTTGGATCATCTCGATTTCGATACCGAAGCTGTAATCACTACCGGCCATCAGGCGGTAATGGTGACGATCGACGGCAGAGGGCATTTCCTCGACTCCAACAACCTTCTTTTTGCTCAGGATTTCTTTGGCGGGAATGATCGAGAGATGCATTACTTCACGCCTTACGCCGGCACGCGTACTCCCTCATCACAGCATTATGTGATGACCTCCATGGCATTTTCGATCGAGGGCTTTGGGAGGGAATCCTGGAAGATTAACTCCCTTGATAAACACTATCGGCTTTTCGACGCCGAATTTCTCATCGATGAAACCGCGGCCGCAGACGCAATTCCATCGGCAGCCTACGACCTTTCCGCGCGGAGACCTTAGCGCGGAATCGATATGCCGCCCTCCGAGTTATCTTACCGATGTCACTTTCCCGGCATCATACTCCCACAGCACCAAACTGGCCCGCTAGTGGGCGCGGCCATTTCAACAAACTGCGCACAATCGAGAACGCGATAGGCAGGACGTTCCGCTGTTCGAACAGCGGTCGGCCAAGGCAGAGCACCGTCACGCATCGGAGCACCAATCACTCCTATCCGGGCGCAAGACAGCGAACCCGACGATAAAAAAGCGGCGCCCTCCGTTATGGAAGACGCCGCCAGGCCCGCCGCATTTTGACGGGAAGCTAAACTGATTTGCGGGATCTGTGAATCGCCACCCGATCAGCTTGGGAAAGGTGCGCCCGACCAAGTCGGATGAACTCCACGCTTTTGGAAAAGCTGCAGCAGCTTCGCCCGGGCGGTTTCCCGATGACTTCTCAATTTCATATCCGAAGGCTGCGAGTACGATAGGTGTGCGTGCGCAGAAAAGTCGGGCAACCCGTCATCGACGACACAAAACGCGCCCACCTCGGTTTCACCGAGCTTTATATTCCTAATTTCCTCGCATACCGCCCAGAAGAACCCACAGTCTTTTCTGCCGGGGTTTTTCTGCAGTAGCGAATCCACGATATTGGCCTTCGCTGACGCAGCGGAGCAATGATCGGCGCGACAAACGCTGACATCCCCCTTCTGGAGGCCGCTTTTACTGATCAACTTTACGCTGCTCGTCTCCGGCTCCACAAGAGCGTAAACGATACTTTCGCCATTTTGCACCGGACCAGGAGAGTGAGCGCTTTGCTGACCATCCTCTGGTTCGCACCCACATCTACTCATGCAGCTATCAAATAGTCCCGTAGGTCGGACGGCAGGTGGTCAACGCTTGGATCTTCTTCAGCTCCAGATACGAAGTCACCGTTAACAAGCATTGTATAACCAATCACGCCGTCGCCTTCGACGCTAACAACCGCATGCTTATTACCAGATATCCACTCGAAAACGACCTCGTCATCACCTTGCCAGACATTTGGTCGCCACGAGATTTCCTTGAGGTGCTGCGCGAAAGCGCTTGCATCTAGCCTGATCTGAACATCGCGATCAGCCGGTAGCACGAAATCCGCTCCGCCTGCATCGGCGCGCCCCTTGGCTGTGGCCGAAGGCGTATCCTCGACACGGATGATCTCGCCAGCAGAAATAGAGATCTTTTCAGTAGTGCGGTCCTGGAATATCCGACCAGTGGCTTGGTAAGCCGCCGAGTTCATCTCAAAAGATGTTTCGTACTGATGGACTAGATTCGTTCCGACCTCGTCCTGATTGGCTTGCCTAAACCAATCGACGTTTGCACTGGGAGCCGCCACAGGTAGGGCAGTAGCAGTGTGAACGGAAGCCATCGGTACGGTTCCGACCGCAACCGCGGTAAGACTATTCAACCAGGTATTCATAGCCTTTTTCTTTCAGCCGTAAATTCTCAGCGAACAAGTGCTCGATGATTCCCGAGACACTCCCAGGATTAAAAGGTAATGGTCTGATCACAGTATTCAAGTCAAGATTGAATATCAGTGAAGGTTGCTCAATCGGCGCCAGCGGTTCCTGCGCCCCGGTGGGCCCAATCTGGATCTGCATCATCTGTTTGACCATACTGATCCATCTGCAGAGCCTGTTGAGTGCCACAGTCGGGTTGTCGAAAGACTTCCTAACATTGATCCCGAAGTTCAAATCCTGAGCGTTATCAGGTATGTCGGTCAAATCGGTCACTTCTGAAAAGCGCAAATTTGCAGATTCTAGGGTCTGATGATCTTCGAAGCTTTGATTGATCAGTGCCAGTCGCAGAACCGAACGCGATGCCGCCAATGCATTTGCCTTCTCGCGCAGAACCGCTAAACTGGCCTCAGCGCTTGCTATCACCGGGAACGAAAGCGGGCCTGACGTGCCCAGCAGAAATACGTCGATTCTGCCAGCCGCGCACTGCACTTGGAATTGGTAGCCCGCAAAAGTTCCGGTCGCTTGCGTTGCAGGATTGAGCGGGTCCGGGGTTGCTTTTTGATAATTGTCCGGAGGTGATCCAAAAAGATCCAGCCAAACCTGGAAAGCGTCCTGCTTCTCATGCGGCTGAGTAAACACCGCGAATTGATAAAACTCGGAAGACCAAGCCATCATGAACCCCAACTTCGATGGGCCCAGCATAAAACACGCCGTTGATTAATTTTCAACAAATGTCTGTCCTGTCCGTTCTAAGAAAGCGCTCCACCCACCACAAGATGTGACGGCACTTTGGGCCGGAAACTTTATCCAGCAGCTCCGGCTATTGACGCCAACCGGCCGAACGGGCATCTTAATTAAGCCTCACCAGACACAGTGACACAGCAGAAACGGATTTCGAGGCATCCTTTTCAACCCGTCTCCCGCAGGAGCTCGCTATGTCACTTCGCTTCCATGTTTACGAACTTCCAAATTGCGCACGTCTTGTTGCGACCCTGGGCTTTGAAGATGCGCTTGGATACCCGGCCGACGTCTTCACACGCTTCGTGGCGATCGGCGACGAGGTCGGGCAGCTTCTGTGGCAGGACCAATTACGACGGTACAAGGCTATGCCCGCGCTTAGCTAAGCGGATGTTAACCATGCGCCTCCATCATTGGCGCATGGGACGCCCGCCACTAAACCTCGTCAGGATGCACGCCAACCTCCAGCCAGAGGATCTGCTGCGCATTGACGCGATCGTGGGACCGCATGGCCGGTCCAAGTTCATCCGCGACGCGATCCGGATGCAGCTCGATCAGATCGCGCCCGGCGACGAGAAAGCAGGCGAGCCCTACTTCGAGGATGACGGCTTGCACGAACCCCGCCTATCAGCATCCGGACGCGCCACCGTCTTCCGCGTTCTGCGCAAGAAGCGCCGCAGTCTCGATGAGCTGCAGCGCGCCTTTGGCTTCGATGATCCGATCGATTTCCTGCACGCCCTGCTCGGCTTTAAGCCATTGCCGAACCGGGCAGCAAGCGTGGTGGTAGCGGAGCTGCTGTCGAAAGGTTGACTGATGATCTGCAGCTATCGAGGATCAAGTTGCAAGTCAGTCGGCAGCCGATCTTTCCGCGTCGAATTCTACGAATATAACGGGCGCCTGGCCATAA
Source organism: Rhizobium sp. BE258 (assembly GCF_031457345.1). Taxonomy (NCBI): domain Bacteria; kingdom Pseudomonadati; phylum Pseudomonadota; class Alphaproteobacteria; order Hyphomicrobiales; family Rhizobiaceae; genus Rhizobium; species Rhizobium sp. BE258. Next base: position 2,430 of record NZ_JAVDWL010000013.1, on the reverse strand, counting down.
GCCGGTCCTATGCTGTCAACATCCCCTATCGACAGCTGCACTACAGACACCTGTCACGTCGAGAATTCTCCCTACGTCAGCGCATCGACAGGCTCTTCGCGCACGAGATCCGCCATCAAGAGCGTCTTTTAGACCGGCGCATGAAACGCAGGGCCAACACCGCCCTCAAGCAATAAACGGCCCACAGATGATGATGGGGCGGTGGGGTGGTTGCCAAACCACTGGGGATCTGGAGTAGGATGCGCCATTGGCAGCGGGTTCGAAGGCGCGCACAGATGTTTAAGAAGAAAACGGATACAGAAGTTTTAGCGGAGCTCGAAAGAGAGCGGATAAGATCTGGCGGGGCAAGAGACTATTATGACTTGACCAATCCGCTACCCGACAATGCCTACCTCTACTACATGCACCATCGCCTCGGGATCGCGAACAAATACCTTCACGAGATCCGGAACACTGGGTACATCCTGGTGCTATTTGTTGGCGCTATTACCCTACGGGTATTCGGCATTTTCTGATGATGGGACGGTGGGGTCCTGGCTAATAGAATATCAAATTCTTGAAAGCCAGCCGGGTCGATCTTCGCTAGCATTCCATTGCTCCCCCAATTTCGTAGCAAGGGAGCCCCGATTGGTACCGGGTGCAAGAGCCGCCGTCCGTGCTTAGTAACAGGGACGGCGGTTTCGGAATGATGGGCGCTGCGGTATCAACTCAGTGCCAGGAGTTTACCCCCAGATCCTTCTTTCCATTCATGGCGTGAACCGTATTGGGTCCAGACTTTACCCAGGTCTCACAAATTTCCTTGCCGGCGTCGCGTCCACCTTTCCAGGTACGACAGAACTTGTTTCCCTTGATCTCCCATTTGCCTTCGATCGGGATTACGTCCCCGCTCTTCAGCTTAACCTGGCCGTTGGCACTTCCGTCCTTCATAACGTGCAGTTCGCCACTGTAACCTTCAGTTGGTCCGCCCAATGTCAGATCCTTGCCTCCGGCAAGGAGTGCGCTCAGTTCTTTTCCAGTCATTGCCCCCGCTGCTAGCGCGTGGGAACCTACGAATGCTACTGCGAAACCCAGTATAACTGCTCTCATGATACCCTCCTGAAATTTCGTCACCAGAGAATTTTACGGCGACAGGGGATAGGGTTAGCAAGTGCAATTTAGAGCTAAGCGGGACGTATTATAGGTATGGGCGGTGGGCCGTGGGCCGTGTGGGCCACTAACTTGCGGCACGTCAAAAAACAACTACAGGCGCCATATGACCGATGATGTGGACGATATTGCCGTGCTGGCGATTTTGAGAAACGTGGCTGAGTCGCGCAGGAAGACAGCGCGCTCGATGCTGGACGCATACGCGGCTGACGCGCTTCCAGAGAAGGCGACACCGAACGATATCTCTTTTTTGGGAAGCGGAGCTCGCCGACGCTGAGCAGGAGATCCGGCACCTAAGTAACTGACCATTCTTTCTCTAGCCATGCGAACCCTCCGATGATGTTAGGGCTGCGGGGTCCACTTTCGGCCCATTGCGGACCTCCACCGCACGTGCGAATTTGCGTCATGACAGTTGAACAGAACTCAGCGCCGGACACTGCGCAAATCCAACTCACGCCAGATGAATCAATCGTGCTCTTCGAGCTACTTTCCCGGTGGTGCGAGGACGGGAAGTCGCCAACACCGGAGGCCACTTGTTTCGAAAGCACTGCCGAGGGCGCTGTGTTGCATGGGCTGTTGGCCGACCTTGCAAAACAATTAATCGCCCCTTCCAAAGCTGACTATGACAGCTTGTTAAATGGAGCTCGCGATCGATTGAAAGGAAACTGGGACTTTCCGACATTGAGAGGCTGATCACTCGATCACATGAAGCGTCGGCGCGTTGGGCCATCTTTAACCAGCACCATTGCTGCGCCCCATCGTCGAATGACAGGATGGCACGAAACAGTATCAAAAGGTCAATCATGGAACGGCTTGAACGCGATGCACCATTTCCTGTCAAAATGCAGGGCCGGTGGACGGACGTGGAAGATTCAGGTTCGGAGTTGATAGTCCAGGGCAGTGAAATCATCTGCTTCGGCGAAACAATCTCTTATGATTACAAGCTGGTCGATACAGTTGATGGCGCGCTGACCGTCAGCCTGAAGATAGACGATCAAACCGCTGAGGATGCTTTCCAACGCGCCAACATCACCGAGTTGGTGATCACGCCAGAAGGCGATTTCCACGCATACAATGTCAAGTTCGCCAGCCAGTTCGAACGCGCCGTGGGATAACGACCTCTACGGCAAAGCCGACTTTATGAGTTCACGGCCTAACCCCTTCCGGCAATCATCGTCGGCTTTGCGCCGATATCGTTGAAAAACTCGCCGCATTAGCTGCTCATCCGCCCATTTTGATTTTCCGGGCGGAGTACCAACGCGTTTCTGCCCCGCGCCTCGGCGC
>NZ_JAVDWL010000012.1:0-176540 GCF_031457345.1 Rhizobium sp. BE258 | reverse complement strand
AATCCCATCTGCAATCTCCCAGACGTCATTCAGACCCGGGGAGTGTGACATTCCAACTTTGCAGAAACAGGACATTCTAACTTTGCGGCTACACATCAAAATCGCATAATCTATCTTATGGAACTAGCGGTCGACTATCTAATTGCAAGGTCAGCATCCAAGACAATGACGGGCCTGTCGATGACAAGAGGGTATAATGCGCTGTTAGCGGCGACGTCCCAGCAATGTCGCTCGAAGCGGCCACCGCAGAGGCTTTGAGTCAAGCCCACGTTTCGCTCACCCAATCCCAGCCATGAGTTCGCCACGAATGCCGTTTTATCGTGCCTGCGCAAAAGACAGGATTCGAGACCCATTCATGATCAAACGCACCAAAATTGCCCTTGGCGCACTGCTTGCGGTGAGCGCTTTCATTTCAACGGCCGGCTTCGCCTCGGCGCAGTATTACGACGAATACGGCCGGGCACCCCCTCCGCGCTTCGCTCCCCAACAGGATTGGAACAGGCCGCCCCCGCCGCCACCCGGCTATGGCCGCCCGTCGCGTGGCTGCGATCCACGCCTGGCTGAAGACCGCGCCCGGGACTTTGGTTTCCGGCGCGCGCATGTCGTCGACATCACGCCGCGCCGCGTGGTCGTTCAGGGCTGGACGCGCCGCGGCCCGGATGAAATCAGCTTTGCCAATGCGCGCGGCTGCCCGGCTCTCCGCCGTTAACATAACCGAGCTGACTCCCTTCGCGGCGTCAGCTCTCCCCTGCCGCCAATGCGCTCTTGCCATTCCTTCGTGCCCGGAAGATAATACCAGTATAAGTCCAGAGGATTTTTTACAGGGAAGTTGGCGGAATTTTTATGCCCGAGAGCCAGGTCGTCACCGCCATCGAGAAATCTCTGGCGCAAATCCCCCTCGATATTCCCTTGTACAAGCGGCTGAAGCTGGCGATCGAACAGGCCATCCAGACCCAGGCCTTTCAATCCGGGAGCGTGCTGCCCGGCGAACGTGTGATTGCCGGTTCCCTGTCGCTCTCACGGGTTACCGTCCGCAAAGCCCTCTCCCTTCTCGAACAGGAAGGACTGCTCAGCCGCCGGCACGGCTCGAAGACGGAAATCGGATCGCGTGTCGAAAAGTCGATGTCGACGCTGACGAGCTTCTCGGAAGACATCAGCGCCCGCGGGCAAGTGCCTGGATGTATTTGGATATCGAAGCAGATCAGCCGTGCGTCCTCCACCGAGATGATGGCGCTCGGCATTGCCGGAAACGCCAATGTCATCCGGATGAAACGGGTTCGAACGGCTAACGGACTTCCGATCGCTGTGGAAACGTCGGTCGTCCCGGTGCGCTTCGTTCCCTCCCCCGACCTGATCGACCAATCGCTCTATACCGTTCTCCAGGACCGTGGTTTCATGCCCGAGCGCGCGGTCCAGCGCATGCGGTCGCGTGCCGCGTCAGCCGACGACGCAGTTCACCTGAATTGCGATCCCGGCGCGCCCCTTCTTGTCACCGAGCGCCGGTGCTTCCTGGCAGACGGCCAGATCGTCGAGCTCTGCGAGACGCGGTACAAGGGCGAGGTCTACGACTTCGTCTTCGAATTGCAGCGATAATACCAGTTATAAACTGGTTGCCATCTGGTATTTTAAAGATATCGTGATGCCCGAGATGGAGCATCCCGTGCAGCGCGAAGACCTCAAGAACAGCCTCATCGTTTCCTGCCAGCCGGTTCCCGATGGCCCGATGGATGATGCCCGGTTCGTCATCGGTTTTGCAAATGCGGCTGCAGCCGCGGGTGCTGCGGCAGTGCGCATCGAATCCGTCGATTATGTGAAGGCTGCCCGCCCGCATGTCGCCGTGCCGATTATCGGCATCGTCAAGCGCGATCTCGATGGCAGCCCGGTGCGCATCACGCCCTTCGTTGCCGATGTGGAGGCGCTTGCCGATGCCGGTGCCGATATCATCGCGTTCGACGCCACGGACCGTATCCGCCCCGCTTCGATCGATGCCCTGATTGCTGCGGCCAAGAACAGGGGCAAGCTGACGATGGCCGACTGTTCCTCGCTCGAGGATGCCAGACGGGCGCTCGCCGCCGGTGTCGATTTCGTCGGGACGACCCTGTCGGGCTATGTCGGCGGACCGGAGCCAATCGAACCCGATATCGCGCTGATTGCTGCCATGCGCGCACTCACCCCCTTCGTGATCGCGGAGGGCCGCATCCGCACGCCGGAACAGGCTGAACAGGCCGCTGCCGCCGGCGCCCTTGCCGTCGTGGTCGGCTCGGCGATCACCCGCACGGAACATGCGACAGCTTGGTTCCATGAGGCCGTAGCGGCCGCATTTTCCGCTCGCGAGGCTAATAGCAGGCCAGTGCTTGCCATCGACATCGGCGGCACCAAGACCATCGCAGCTCTGGTCCAGGGCCGAGAGGTTATAGACCAACGCGTGGTCCCGACGCTGCGCGATCAAGGACCCGACGCCTGGCTTGACGCCATTGCCGCCGAGATTGACGGATGGCGCGGCCAATTCTCGCATGCAGGCATTGCCGTCACCGGTTTCGTCGAGGATGGCTGCTGGTCGGCGATGAACCCGGTGACGCTCGGAATTCCGGACAATTATCCGCTGATTGAACTCTCCGCCGCCCGGCTCGGCACGCCGGTTTCAGCCATTAACGATGCCCAGGCGGCCGCCTGGGGGGAGTACCAGTTCGGTGCGGGCAAGGGAGAGGATATCGTCTTCCTGACTATCTCCACCGGCATCGGCGGCGGTATCGTCGCCAATGGCAAGCTTCTGCCGGGCCTTGCCGGTCATTTCGGCTTGACCCGCATCGCCTCGCATGGGGCCGAGCCTCTTGAAGATACGACCTCGGGCCTCTGGATCGCCGGACAGGCGAAGCGCGCCGGACATGAGGCGGACGCCGTCACGGTCTTTACCGAAGCCGCGGCCGGATCGGCATGGGCGACAGCCATCGTCGAAGAATCCGCCGCCCAGGTCGCGCTGCTCTGCCGGGATATCAAGCTGATGTTCGACCCCCGGCGCATTGTGATCGGCGGCGGCATTGGCCTCGCTCCCGGCTATCTCGATCGGGTGCGCGGTCACGTCGCTGACCTCAGATCAAGGATCAGGCCCGAGCTCGCCGCCGCTGAACTCGGCAGTCACGCAGGCATTATCGGCGTTGCCGACCTTGCGCGGCAGCACCGCTGAAGACCACCGAATGAACAAACCAAAACAAAGAAAGGGAACAACGATGAAACTGCAAAAGATAATCGCTCCGGCTCTCGCCGCGCTTCTTGCGAGTGCCGCCCTGCCAGGTCTCGCCAATGCAACGGTGACCGTGCTCGGATGGCCCGGCGGATCGGAAGAAACGGCGCTGCGCGGGACCGTCGACGCCTATAACAAGACCGCTGCCGATGCCGACAAGGTCGAACTGCTGTTCTTCAACCGCGATGGCTTCTACGACAAGCTGCAGGCCGATATGGCAGCCGGTTCGAGCGCCTTCGACATCAACCTCGTCGCCACCTATTCGATCGGCCGTTACGCGCCCTACATGGAGCCGGTCGATCTCGGACCGGATGCCGCCAAGGTCTTCGGTGATTCCGTTCTCAAGACGATGCAGTTCGACGGCAAGCAGTATGGCGTGCCGACCGACCTTTCGCTTCACTTCATGTACTACCGCAAGGACCTGATCGACGCGCTGCTAAAGGACGATGCGGCGAAGAAGACCTATTCCGAGCTCGCCAAGAAGGTTCTCGGCAAGGATCTGCAGCCGAAGGATCCAGACAGCTGGACCTGGGACGACTGGGCGGCGACCGCACTCTACTTCTCGAAGCAGGCCAATCCCGATAGCCCGGTTCGCTATGGCACCGTGCTGCAGATGAAGAACCTGCTCTTCAACATGATGGTCTTCCAGTCCCTGCCGCGATCCTATGGTGGAGACTGGATGGATGCCAGCGGCAATGTGACGGTCGATTCCGACGCCTACAAGACCGGATTGCAGCTCTACAAGACGCTCTATGATGCCGGTGCCTCGCCGAAGGATTCGCTAAGCTACGAATATCCGGAAACCAACGCCGCCTTTGCCGCCGGTCAGGCAGCCACTGCGCTGCAGTGGAACGCCGCGGCCGCCGACCTGACCAATGCCGAGAAGTCTCCGGCTGTGGCCGGCGTTACCGGCATCGTCGCGCCGCCGGCCGGCCCGAACGGCCGCGCCGATCATATCCACGGCCTTGGTCTTGGCCTCAACAAGAATGCCAAGAACAAGGAAGGCGCCGTCAAGTTCCTGAAATGGCTGGCAACCGAAGATGCGGCGTTGACCTATGCCCGCGGCGGCGGTTCGCCGGCATTGACGCCCGAGGTCGTGGCGAAGATCGCTTCGGAGCGGCCCGATCTCGTCAAGCTTGGCAAATTCGCCAGCAAATACGGCTATGTCATGAACGGCGCCACCTCGGCCAATGCACTCTCCGTCTATGAGCTGCAGGCCAGGGAATTCACCGGCTACTGGTCGGGCCAGCAGAGCCTTGAGGATGCGCTTGCCCATACAAAGGCCGGCATGCAGGATCTCCTCAAGAAGTAACCTTGTACCGGATGCCGGGTGAGCCCGGCATCCCTCCCATCCGGCGGACCGCAATGGCTATCGTATCACGTGCCGAAGGCAGGGCTTATCTGGCGCCGCTGATCGGCTTCCTGCTGCTCTTCCTGGGCTTTCCGGCCCTCGTCAACCTGGTCTATTCGGTCTCGACCGTCAGCTTCCAGAATCTGCGCAGCCCCACGATCACGGGCTTCGGGAACTATCTTGCAGTCATCCAGGATCGCGGCTTCTGGCAGGCGACCTTCTTTTCCTTCCGCTTCGGCATGCTGACGGCAATTGCAGAATGTGTGATCGGCCTGTTTCTGGCGATCTTCCTCGCGCCGCTGCTGGCGAAGCGCTCGGCTCTGATGGCCCCGCTGATGCTGCCTCTAATGGTCGCGCCTGCGATGATCGGCCTGATGTACCGGCTCGTGCTGCATGAATTCGCTGGACCGGTGCCCTACTATCTTTTTCTGTGGTTCGGCGACAGCCCTGCCTTTCTCGACGTCAACAATGCCTTCAAGACGCTTGTCGTCATCGAAACGCTGCAGTGGACGCCATTCGCCTTTCTGCTCTTCTACGTCGCATATTCGGCCATTCCGCTCGATGTCCGCGAGGCAGCTGCGCTCGACGGTGCATCGGCTTGGCGTATCCTGTGGTGGATCGACCTGCCGCTGATGATGCCGACGCTGGTCATCGCCTTCTTCATCCGTTTCATCGACGGTTTCCGCGTGTTCGACAATGTCTACGCGCTGACCGGAAGCGGCGCCGGCGGCTCCACCACGTCGCTGTCCATCTATATCTATCAGTCCTTCTTCAAGGATGGCTCGATCGGCAAGGCCGTGGCCGCTTCGGTCGTGCTCTTCGTCGCGTCGCTTGCCGTGCTTCACGGCCTGAACTGGCTCGCCGGGCGCCGGAGGAAAGCAACATGATCAACGCTCTTCGCTGGACCGTCTTCGCCATTGCCGCGGCGGCGATGAACTTCCCGATCATCGTAACCCTCGTCACCTCGTTCAAGAACGCCCGCGAGCTTTCCAGCAATGCCGGCCTGTGGATCAGCGAGCCAACGCTTGCGAACTATGCAAGCATCCTGACGCAGACGGATCGCTTCAACATCTATTCCTACCTGCTGAACAGCACGATCGCCGCTGTGCTCGGAACCGGGCTTGCGATCCTTCTCTGCCTGCCTGCAGCCTATGCGATTGCCCGCAGCGAGGTGGGGCGGCGGGTGCTGATGCCGCTGGTGATCAACCTGCGCGCCGTTCCGCTAATCATCTTCGCGATCCCGCTTTACATGATGTATCAGTGGCTGGGTCTCCTCGACACCCAGATCGGCCTTGGCCTGATCCTGACGATCGTCAACATCCCGCTTGCGCTCGTCATGCTGGTCAACGCCATCAATGACGTGCCGCTGGAACTCGACGAGGCTGCACGGATCGACGGCGCTTCGTCGCTTCAGGCGATGGTCAGCGTCATCACGCCGGTGATCCGTCCAGCGCTCGTCACCGCATTCATCTTCGGGTTCATCACCGCCTGGAACGAATTCCTGTTCGGCCTGATGCTGACGACCAACAAGGCCGTGCCGATGACGGTCGGCGCCTCCTTTTTCTTCGCCGCCAGCGGCGGCGGCGTGCAATGGGGCGTGGCCTCGGCCGTCATGGCGCTCGGCGCGCTTCCGCCCGCCTTGCTCGGCCTTCTCATGTACCGGCAAATCTCCGGCTCGATGACTGCAGGCGCTGTGAAGGGATAGATTAACGGCGGATCTGCGCCGCTCCTTTTTGAAGCAGCGCAGCCCGTGCCAAGATTTGCTGCAGGCGCCTAGATTTTCGTGGCGCTCGCTGTGTAGATCTGGTCGATGGTCCTGGCGAGACTGGAATCGAACTCCGCGTCGCTCATCGTCACCCGTAGATCCTCCGTCAGGGCGCGAGAGAAGCTGGCGATCATGCCGTGGTTGTGGCTGAGCTTTTCGCAGGCGTCGGCACGGCTGTATCCGCCCGAAAGCGCCACGACCCGGGCAACGGACTTGTGGTCGATGAGCGGCTTGTAGATATCCGCAACCGTCGGGATGGTCAGCTTGATCATGACCCGCTCGCCGGACGGCAGCGCATCCAGCTCGCGGCTGATTTCCTCGAGGAGAATAGCTTCGGCTTCCTGCTTGGTCGGGCTCTTGATAGAGACCTCAGGCTCGATAATCGGCACCAGGCCATAGCCGAGGATCTGCCGGCCGATCGCGAATTGCTGCTTGACGACGGCGGCGATGCCGGCGCGGTCGGCGTTGGCGATCACCGAGCGCATCTTCGTCCCGAAGATCCCCTTCTTCACGGCGCGATCAAGCAGCGCATCCAGATCAGGCATAGGCTTCATCACCTGCACACCGTTTTCTTCGGCAGCAAGGCCCTTGTCGACCTTGAGAAACGGCACCAAGCCCCGCTCCTCCCAGAGAAACGAAGGAACCGCCTTTCCTCTGGCTTCCCCATCCATGGTCTTCTCGAAGAGGATAGCGCCGATCACCTTATCGCCGGAGAAGGCGGGAGCGGTCATGATCCGGACGCGCATCTCGTGCATGAGGCGGAACATCTCCTCCTCGCTGCCATAATCGCTGTCGGCAATGCCGTAGAGACGCAGGGCGCCAGGCGTCGATCCGCCGCTCTGGTCGAGAGCGGCGATGAAACCTGCCTTGCCGGTCATCTGCGACATCATTTCTGCATCTGCCATTGTTCTCTCCCCATCGCGCTGCGTTTCACGCGCGCTTTTTGCTCGATTTCAAACGGCTATTGTCATCGAGACGGCCGAACCGTCCCAATGAGACAACGTCGCATATTTCGCAGCGAGTGCAATCATATCTCTCGAAAAGATGATAAACGATCGCGCCGATACGGAATGCCGGATGACGCGAAGCGGCGCGTCCGGTCTCGATCAGATCCCCCAGCGCATCGCCAATGCCGTCATGCGTGCTCATCGCGATCAGATCAGGTTGATCGAAAAATAATCTATAGAAATTATATTCTATTTCGGGAGCGTTGAAGGAACTTTTGTAATTGGAAAGCCCGCGCCCGAGCGGGCATGGTCCCGGCAGTCCGTGCCATCGCTGCACCGCCCGAGGAGATGTGAATGACTTTGTCCGCGCCTGTCACGCCGGATCACAACAGGCTGACTGCACTGGCCGCCAGCCGCTATCGTAACGGACAGACGCTGTCGGGCCCGTGGAACGAAGCGCTCGAGGCAATCCTGTCCCACCGCAGCGTCCGCGACTATCGTCCGCAGGCCGTCCCGGCTGATGTCATCGATATCGCTGTGGCGGCGGCGCAGTCGGCGGCCAGCTCTTCGAACCTGCAGGCCTGGAGCGTGATTGCCGTCGAGGACAAGGATATCAAGGACAGGCTGAACGCCGTCGCCGGCAATCAGCGGCAGATTACGCAAGCGCCACTTCTCCTGGTCTGGCTTGCCGATCTTGCCCGGCCGCGCAGCATCGCCGAGGAACAGGGCGGCCCTGCCGAAGGTCTCGACTATGTGGAAAGCTTTCTGCTCGGGGTCATCGATGCCGCCCTTGCGGCACAAAATGCCGTCGTCGCTTTGGAATCCCTTGGCTTCGGCACCTGTTATATCGGCGCCATCCGCAACGACCCGGACGCGGTATCGCAGGCCCTGGGGCTGCCTGACGGGGTGTTCCCCGTTTTCGGGCTGACCGTCGGCTATCCCGATCCCGCCCGTCCTGCGGATGTCAAACCACGTCTCGCCCAGCCGGCGGTCGTTCATCGCAACCGCTACGATCCGTCCGCGCATCGTGCCTTTCTTGGCGACTACAATCAGGCGCTCTCAACATTCCAGGCGGAACAGTCCATGCCGAGGATCGACTGGACCGAGCAGGTCGGAAAGCGCATCGGCACTGTCGCTGCGCTCAATGGCAGGCACGTGCTGAAGAGCGTTATTCGCAAGCTCGGCTTTCCGCTCAAATAAGCCGCGCCGCCCGGCCATCCGATACAATCACTTAGATCGACAAGCAGGCAGACGCATGACCGATAGTTCCGAATTCCTCTGGTACATCCCCAACGATGTCACAGCCGGCCACCGCGGCGACAGCGCGACCGTCAATCACAACAGTTTGGAGACGCTGACGGAACACGCCCGCGCGCTTGAAGATCATGGTTGGAAGGGTGCGCTGATCGGTACTGGCTGGGGGCGGCCCGACACGTTCACCGTCGCAGCCGCGCTGACGGCACGCACGGCAACCTTCGAGCCGCTGATCGCCATTCGCCCCGGCTATTGGCGCCCGGCGAATTTCGCCTCGGCTGCGGCCACGCTCGACCACCTGAGCAGCGGGCGCGTCCGCGTCAACATCGTCTCCGGCCAGGACAATCTTGCGGCCTACGGCGACAGCGAGGGCGATCAGGCGCACCGCTATGCCCGCACGAAGGAATTCATGCGCCTCGTCCGCCGCCTGTGGACCGAAGAGAACGTCACCGCTGCAGGCGAGCATTTCAGCGTCGAAGGCTCCACCGTTCAGCCGCGCATTGCAGAGCGCGCCGGGCGCCGCCATCCCAAGCTCTATTTCGGCGGCGCCTCCGAGGCCGCCGAGAAAGTGGCGGCCACCGAGGCCGACGTCCAGCTTTTCTGGGGAGAGCCGCTCGACGGCGTGAAGGAGCGCATCGAAAGGCTGAAGGCGCTGAGCCGCGACCTCGACCGCGATCTCGCACCGCTGGAATTCGGCCTGAGGATCACGACCCTCGTCAGGGATACGCGGGAGGAAGCCTGGGCCGACGCCGAAAAGAAGGTTGCCGAAATGGCGGCCGGCCAGGGCGGCAACTGGCAGGACCATCGCCGCACCGTCGCCGTCGGCCAGCGCCGCCTGCTGGAGCTCCATGAACGTGGCGATGTGCTCGACGACAATCTCTACACCGCGCCGGGCAAATTTGGCGGCGGCGGCGCGGGCACGACCTGGCTCGTCGGCTCAGCCGAAGACGTCGCAGCCTCGCTGCGCAAATACGAGGCGCTCGGCATCACGCATTTCGTGCTGTCGGACACGCCTTATCTCGGAGAGATCAGGCGGCAGGGAGACAAGCTTCTGCCGCTGCTGAGGCGGTAGAGGCAGTCAAACTGCGAACGGCGAACCGGCAAGCCAGAGGACAATATGGATAGAGTCGACCGCAAGATTTTGGCGCAACTGCAGAACAATGCGGACATTCCCGGCCCCGAGCTTGCAAAGGCCGTCGGCATATCGACCACGCCCTGCTGGCGCCGGGTGCAGAAGCTCGAGGAAGAAAAGATCATCCGCCGCCGGGTGGCGCTTCTCGATGCGGCGAAGATCAACGCTGCGGTGACGGTCTTTGTCTCCATTCGCGTCAGGAGCCATTCTCCCGAGTGGCTGCGCCGGTTTTCCGAGGTCGTGGCGAGTTTCCCGGAAGTGGTCGAATTCTACCGCATGAGCGGCGATGTCGATTATCTGATGCGCGTCGTCGTGCCCGATGTGGCGGGCTATGACGCCTTCTACAAGCGGCTGGTGGCCAAGGTCGAGATCGGCGATGTCAGCTCGCGCTTTGCCATGCAGGAACTGAAATTCACCACCGAGCTTCCATTGTCCTACCTGCCGGTTGCCAATCCGAAGGCATCACGCGGGCGCTGAGTGGGCGACCGCAGCAGGAGATGCGACTGCCGCGACGACTTCGGACGCAACTGCGCGTGCCTGGACGCGAATATCGGGAACGGCGGTGATTTCCCAGAACTGCCCGGCCGTCAGCGCGCCGACAGCATAGACTTGCGCATTGACGGCGACGTCCCCGATCACCTTCGAACCGTGGTCGACGGCGATGCCGAGCCCCCGCGGATCGGCCTTGATGAGGCCCTGACGCCTCATCTCCGCAAGAAGGGGAGAATGCGAGATCCCTGCCCTCTCGACGCCCGTACAATTGATCAGCCAACCGGTGTCGAGGCTCTCGATGTCCCGCGCCCCCTTCGGTCGATAGCTGATGGCGAGCCCGCCTTCGCGCCCGGCGACACCCGACAGAAAACCGGCATGGACAGCGACCTGGCCGCTCGTCAGCAACTGTTGGAACCGGGTGTGGACATCGGGCGCCACGCGATGACGGTGAATGTTCCACCATGGCAGCGCGTGACGGAGGAAACGACTGCGCTCGGAGGCCGGCAAGCGTGCCCACAGGGCCTGGGTGTGTGGGCGCAACCGGTCCATGACCGAGCGCCAATCACCAGCAACCCGGGCTTCCCTGCGCAGACGATGGAGAAGCGCGCTCATCGTTGCAGGCAGGGTCGCGGGATCGAAATCGGCCGGCGGCTCCGGCGTTTTCGCGTGGCCGTGCGGAACGAGGCCGCGCCTTGATAGAACGTCGATCTTGCCGCGAAAACCGCGGGCGTGGAGGGCCAGAACCTGGTCGATCATCGTCAGCCCGGAGCCGAGTATGCACACACGGTCATTAAGGCCGACCCGCCTCAGCCAGGACAGCCGCCACGGATTCTCGATCACCCTGTCCTTCGCCTCGCCGGACAAGCCGGAAATCTTCACCGGCAGCGGCGCATTGCCGACACCAAGACACAGCACGACGTTGCGCCCGGCGATCTCGCCGCCATTGTCGAGCAGAAAGCCGAGCGTGGCATTGTAGCGCTCGACGCAACCCGTCGCCTTGGCCCTGATGAAATCGACCTTGCATCGCGAGCGCTTGCTGCGCAGCAGGGCTGCAAGACTGTCGCGAACATAGAGGCCATAGTCCTGACGGGAGGCAAAGTCGCCTTCCCGGAGAGGCCGCTTTCGCTCCGCAAGCCATTCGACGAACCCGTCCGGCCTGTCGGGAAACAGGCTCATGCGGCCCGCAGGCACGTTCAACCGGTGAAGATAGAGTTCCGAGCGATAGGCCGTTCCGCGGCCAAAACCCGGATCATCGCCGATAACGGCAACCGTCGCCGTTACGGGAAGAAGTTCGATGAGGTTGCAGAGCGTTGCTATGGCCGAAAAACCGGACCCCACCAGTACCGCGTCGTAGATCATTCAAATCCCTCAAATGCCAAGAGCAAACGCATCCGGTGCAGATCGGGTTCCGGTAGAATTGGGCGCAGACCGCCCAGGGTCAAAGGTAACGGCTTTTCGGCCGCGGCAGCCCGAGATGATCGCGCAGCGTAGCGCCTTCATATTCCGAGCGGAATAGCCCGCGGCGCTGCAGCTCGGGAACAAGGCGATCGACAACGTCATCGAGCCCCTGCGGCAGATAGGGGAAGACGACGTTAAAACCGTCGGATCCGCGGCTTTGCAACCATTCCGCCATCTCGTCTGCGATTGTCGCCGGCGTTCCGACAAAGGCGAGGCCCGAATAGCCGCCATAGCGCTGCGCCAGCTGGCGAACGGTCAGCTGCTCCTGGCGGGCGAGCCTGATCACCTGCTCGCGGCCGCTCTTGCTGGCATTGGTTTCAGGCACATCAGGAAGCGGCTGGTCGGGATCGAATTTCGACGCGTCATGACCAAGTGCGATAGAAAGCGAGGCGATCGCGCTGTCGTAGTGAACCAGGCTGTCGAGGTCCGCGCGCTTGGCCTTCGCCTCTTCGATCGTGTCCGCGATCACCACAAATGCCGCCGGCAGGATCTTCAGGTGCCCCGGGTCGCGCCCAAGCGTGGCCATCCGCCCTTTGATATCGGCATAGAGCGCCTGTCCGGTGGCAAGATCGCGCGGCGCGCAGAAAACCACTTCGGCGGTCTCAGCGGCAAGCTGGCGGCCGGGCTCGGATTGTCCGGCCTGGACGATCACAGGCCAGCCCTGCGGCGGCCGGGCGATGTTGAGCGGGCCTCGCACCGAAAGTTCGGGGCCTTTGTGATTGAGGACATGCATTTTGGCGAGATCGAAATATTCGCCGCTTTTGACGTCGCGAATGAAGGCATCGTCCTCGAAACTGTCCCACAAGCCGGTAACGACATCGTAGAACTCACGGGCGCGTTCATAGCGCTCACCGTGGGCTACGTGCTCCTCAAGACCAAAATTGAGGGCAGCATCGGGATTGGCCGTCGTGACAATGTTCCAGCCGGCGCGGCCACCGCTGATATGATCGAGCGAGGCGAAGCGCCGCGCCACGTGATAGGGCTCGTCGAATGTCGTCGAGGCGGAGGCGACAAGGCCGATGCGGCTCGTCAGCGCCGCAAGCGCCGAGAGCAAGGTGAAAGGCTCGAAGGACGTCACCGTGTGACTGCGTTTCAACGCCTCATCCGGCATGTTCAAGACCGCGAGGTGGTCGGCCATGAAAAACGCATCGAACTTCGCGGCCTCGAGCTTCTGGGCGAAGGAGACGATATGCCCGAAGTTGAAATTGGCGTCCGGATAGGAGCCGGGATAGCGCCAGGCGCCGGTGTGGAGGCTGACGGGGCGCATGAAGGCGCCGAGGTGAAGCTGTTTCTCAGTCAATGAACCTGACCATGATTGCGGGCGGCCGAACGGGTTGCGGCTAGAGGAATTTGGCGACGGCACGAGGCCGGTTCAAGAGGCGTTTCGCACCGCTTCCCCTTCTATCGGATGGCAACGCAAATGCGCTCAGAACGCCCGCCGTCAGGGTCTGTCGCCCTCGAAATGCCTTTCCAGGAACGGCAAATTGTCCTGACCCCAATAGGTCTCGCCGTCATAGATGAATGTCGGGAAGCCGAAGACGCCGCTGTTTCGGGCGCGCTCCCGGTCGCGGCTCCATTTCTTCTGAACGTCGTCATCGCCTTGGCGCTTCAACAGTGCCTCGCCGTCAAAGCCTGCTCTGGTGACCACTTCGGCGCGGACCTCAGGCTTGCCGATATCGCGTGCGTCGGCCCAATAGGCCGCCTGCAGGGCGCGGGTGACGCCGACCCAGTCCTTGCCGTCGAGATAGGCAGCAATCACCAGAAAGGAGGCAGGCGTGGGATCGCCGAGTTCCGGGCGCTTGTCCAGCCAGATCGTCTTGCCGCGTACCTTTGCCCAGCGTTTCAGGTCTCTCATCCAGTAGGCGCGGCGGATTTCCGGCCGGTTGCGCGAGAAGATGCCGCCGTTTTCTTCGATGACAGTGGTCAGGAAGGGCTCGATCTCGACCTCATGCCGCCTGGCGATATCGGTGAAGGCATCGAGGCCGATATAGGACCAGGGAGAACCGATGGAGAAGAAATATTCGAGGGACTTGGTCATTGCTAATATCCTGATTTCAAAGATCTCACGTCACCGGCGCGCGGCGATAATGGCTGAAGCGCAGGGGCGCGCCAACCGAGTTCGGGACCGATCAGCGTCACGAAGTCGTGTAGGATCTGCCGGTAATCCTCGTCGATGAATTCATAGGGAAGTTCGAGACGGAATTCCTGAACATGCGGCAGGATCGGATCGGCGTGCAGCGCCTCCAGAATTTGGTCCGCGGTCCCGACGAGATCGCGGGCAAAGAGGGTCCGCCGTTCCCCTTGCGGCGAGAGCGTCCGCTCGTGACGGCCCGCGGCATAGGCGGCGTAGCGCTTTCGCGTCGCCGCGCTGGCGCTGTCGAAGGGAACGATGACCCTTCCGAGCGCCACCCGTCGGCCGGCGCCGCCGGACGTCTTGTAACGCTCAAGCTGCCGTCCCTGAGCGACGAAGAACGCATCGGTCTCCTCGCCCGTCGTCACATTGCCGATCAGAAGGTTGAAGCCGTTCTGCGCCGCCCAGGCAGCCGAGCGCAGCGACCCTCCACCATACCAGATGCGGTCGATCAGTCCCTTCGCATGGGGGTTGAGCCGCGGACGCTGCGGACCGAACGGCGTCTTGATCCGCGTCTCTTCGTCCCCGAGATAGCTGCCCTTCAGATTGTCAGCGAACCTCAATACGCGGGCATGCGAGAAATCGTGGCTTTCCCAGTCACCGTCGAAGGCAAGAGGCCCGATCAGATCGGCATGAAGCGGCCGTCCGGCGCTCAGGCCGACATTGAGCCGCCCCCTGGAGAGGACATCGACGGTCGAGAGATCTTCGGCCAGCCGGTAGGGACTTTCGTAGCCGATCGGGATGACGGCCGTGCCGAGCTCTATCCGGCTGGTGCGCTGGGTGGCCGCAGCGAGAAAGGCGGTCGCCGAGGAGATGCCCGGCTCCAGGTGTCTCTGCCTGACCCAGGCGCTGTTGAAACCGAGCTCTTCGCCATGCTTGAGAAGCTGAAGGGTCTCTTCGAGCCCGCGATTGGGATCGTCTTCGGGGTAGTTTCCGGGTGTCAGGAAACCGACATGTTTTATCGCGATGGAATTGCTGGTCATCTCTGGAACTCAGAATTTCGGCAAGCCGGGCGGGTTCGTCTCGGATGCGGGCAATGCTTCCTCCGACAGATGCCAGTGATCGAGGATCTTGGCATAGGTGCCATCCTTGATCAGACCGTTCGTCGCGATCGTAAGCGTATCGGCGATGCCGCTGCCCTTGCGCGTGGTGATCGCGACATCGGAGCGATCAGGCCAGCCGGCGCTCAGCGTTCCCACCCGCTTGATGTTCTTGTCGCGCGCCGCGATGAAGACGAGCTGCGCATGTGGCTGAACGATGACGTCTGCCCGGCCGGATTGCAGCGCCAGCAGACTTGCCGCCTCATCATCGAAATAGAGAAGTTCGATCGGCTTCAGACCGGCAGCGGTGTCCTCGTCGCTCCATTTGAGCAGGATCCGCTCCTGGTTGGTGCCGGCACCAACGATGATCCGGAGACCCGCAGCGTCCTTCGGCTCCTTTATGGAGGTGATGGCGCTGTCGCCCTTGACGAAGAAGCCATGCAGCCCCTTGCGGTAGGTGGAGAAATCGAACTTCTCCTTGCGCTGCTCGGTAACCCCGACGTTGGAAATCACCGCATCATATTTTCCGGAGACCAGGCCGAGCGGCCAGTCGATCCAGGCAACCGGAACGATCTCCAGCTCCAGCCCGAGGCTTTCGGCAATGGCACCGGCATATTCCGGATCGGCGCCGACAACCGTCTTCGCATCGGTGGCATAAGTCGCGAGTGGCGGTCCGCCGGGGCTGATCGCGACGGTAAATTTGCCCGGTGTCACGAAGGAAAAGTTCTTCGGGATCGAGGCGATCGCGGCCTCGTTCTTCGCCGCATGAACGCGCGCCGGCTGCTCGGGGCTCAGATCGAATTCGTCACCGGCATGCGCAGTGGCGAAGCCGGACAGCATCATTGCGCTCAAGAGCAGCGCCGGGCGCCAGGAAGCAATAGACATCATTTCAAATCTCCTGAAATCAAACGTGCGGACCGGCTCGCATCCCTCGCGCCGGTCCGCTCAACCAGCCTTAGGAACCGCTCTTCGGCAGGCCTGGCGGGTTGGTCTTCGATTCCGCCGTCGCCTCGGATGTCAGGTTCCAGCGCTTCAGCACCTCGCCGTACTTACCGTCCTTGATCAGGTCGTTGAGAGCGAGTGTCACCGCATCGGCCAGACCGGCACCCTTCTTCGTCGTCACGGCGATCTCGGCCGCAACTGGCCAGCCACCGCTGACGGTGCCGACCAGCTTGGTCGAGCCCTTGATGGAGGCGCTGTAGGCAAGCGTGGCGTTCGGGTTGAACTCCACATCGGCGCGGCCGGACTGGATCGCGAGGTCGGCAGCGGCGCGGTCGTCGTAATACTGAACCTCGATCGGCTTCAGGCCAGCAGCGACGTTTTCACGATCCCATTCGAGGATGATCTTCTCCTGGTTGGTACCAGCACCGGTGATGACCTTCAGGCCGGCGACATCCTTCGGCTCCTTTATCGCGCTGATCTTGCTGTCGGCCTTCACGTAGAAGCCGAGCACGTCATTGCGGTAGGTGGAGAAGTCGAACTTCTCCTTGCGTTCCTCCGTCACCGTGACATTGGAGATGACGGCATCATATTTGCCGGAGGAGACGCCGAGCGGCCAGTCCTCCCAGGCGACAGGGACGAGATCGAGCTCGAGGCCGAAGGAATCGGCGAGAAGCTGGGCAATCTCGGGATCGGTACCGACGACGGTCTTCGCATCCGTTGCGTAGGTCGCGACCGGCGGATCCCACGGGTTGATGGCGACGGTGAACTTGCCCTTCTGGACGAACTTGAAGGACGGGGAGATCGCCTTGATCGCGGCTTCGTCCTTTTCGGCGCGGATGCGGTTCGAGGTATCCGGGCTCAAGTTGAACTTCTCGGCAGCCTGTGCAGAGCCGATCCCCAGGGTCGCCGCTGCAACGGCGCCGGCTAGCAGGCGGATTGCACTATTTCTGAATGTCATGTCCCTACTCCATTTCTTCTTTAGATTGTGGGTGTTGGCATGCGATCCGGACGCCCGTCGCGGCCGGAGTTTCGTTTCCTGCGGAAAGCTCAGAGCACCTTGGCGAGAAACTCTCTGGTGCGGGAATGTTCGGCCCGGGTGAAGATCTTCGACGGTGGGCCGGATTCGAGGATTCGGCCGCCGTCCATGAAGACGACGGTATCGGCAATCTCGCGGGCAAAGCCGACCTCGTGCGTCACCACCACAAGCGTCGTCCCCGTCCGGGCAAGCTCCTTGATGACATCGAGCACTTCGCCGACCAGTTCCGGATCGAGCGCCGATGTCGGCTCGTCGAACAGCAGAACCTTGGGCCGGAGTGCCAGCGCCCGGGCAATCGCCACGCGCTGTTGCTGACCGCCCGAGAGCTGGCGGGGATAGGCATTGATCTTGTCGGCAAGCCCGACCCGGGCGAGCAGCTCCTGAGCAAGCTGAACGGCTTCCTCGCGCTTGGCACCGCGCACCTGGATCGGCGCCTCGATCAGATTCTCAAGCACGGTCAGATGCGGGAAGAGATTGAAGCTCTGGAACACCATGCCGATATCGGCGCGCCGCCTCAGGATCTCCTTTTCCTTCAGCTCATAAAGCAGATTGCCCTTCTGCTCGTAGCCGACGAGTTCACCGTCGACGGCAATGAAGCCCGCATCGACGCGCTCCAGATGATTAATCGAGCGCAGCAACGTCGATTTGCCGGAACCGGAGGGTCCGAGAATCGCTGTCACGCTGCCAGCTGGCAGATTGAGGTCGATACCATCAAGCACCTTCAGCGAGCCGAAGCTTTTCGAAATTTTCTGGATGCTGATTGCCCCGCCGGCGCGCAGAACCGCGGCATCGGCAAACCCCGCATGGGCAACCGTCGTGTCAGATGCAAACTCAGCGGCCGCCGGCTGGTGGGTGAAGCGCGAGAAGAAGGCCTGGAAGGGTAAGGGCTTCGGATTGCGCAGGGCGCCCTTCGAATAATGCCGTTCGATGTAGTGCTGAGCGATCGACAGCACGGTCATGATGACCAGATACCATGCGGTCGCGACCATCAGCAGCGGAATGACTTCCAGATTGCGCCGGTAGATGACCTGCACCGTGTAGAAGAGTTCCGGCAGAGCGAGCACGTAGACCATCGAGGTGGCCTTCGCGAGACCGATCACCTCGTTGAAGCCTGTCGGCAGGATCGAGCGCATGGCCTGGGGCAAGATGATGCGGAAGGCCTGGCGGCGATGCGAGAGGCCGAGCGAGGCTGCGGCCTCGAGCTGCCCCTGGTCCACCGAGAGAATGCCGCCACGCACGATTTCAGCGAAGAAAGCCGACTGGTTCAGCGTCAACCCGAGAAAGGCTGCGGCAAACGGCGTCAGAAGCTGCGTCGTCGGATAACTCGCAAAGACCGTGTCGGTAAAGGGAATGCCGATCGTAATGGTTTCATAGAGATAGCCGAGGTTATTGAGAACCAGCAGCAGGACGATGACGGGGATCGAGCGCAGCAGCCAGATATAGCCCCAGGAGAGACCGGACAGCAGCGGCGACCGGGAAACACGCGCCAGCGCGAGCGCCGTTCCGAGGATGGAGCCGGAGATGGTGGCGAGCGCCGTCAGAAGCAGGGTGCGGCCGAGGCCGGCCAGCACGGGTTCTGCGAAGAACCATTCGGCAAAGACATTCCAGCCCCAGCGCGGGTTCGTGGATGTCGAATAGATGATGGCCGCGATGACGACGGCGGCAAAGACCGTGCCCGCAAAACGCGCTGGGTGGCGCGCCGGAACGATCCTGTAGCGCGCATAGTCGGAGGTTTCCGCCGCTCTGTGCTCGTGCTTTGCGATACCCGCAAATTCGCTGGTCAGCGCCATGCCCTGCTCCTTCTCAAATCAAAGATTGGCGACCGCACGAAGCGGCGTTGCGTCGATATCCGCCGCCGGCGCCATGACGCCTGAAGCGATCGCCTTTTCGAAAGGCAGCGTCTTGTAGAATTCGGGATCGACATTGATGTCGAACAGCGCCGTGTAGCCGTTGCTCAGATAGAGACCGACGGCTTCCGGCTGTCTGAACCCGGTCGTCAGATAGACGCGCCAGTAGCCCTGGCGAGCCGCCTGCAGCTCAAGCTCGACGAGAACCTTTCGCGCCAGCCCCTGGCGGCGCAGGTCGGAGCGGGTCCAGATGCGCTTGAACTCAGCGGTCCGCTCGTCGTAGCGCTTGAAGGCGCCGCCGCCGATCGTCACGCCATCGCGGATCAAGAGCACGAAGTTCCCGTCCGGCGGCGCGAAGGCTTCCGGCGGATAGCGGTTGAGCTCGGCCGCCGCACCCTTCTCATCAAAGTAGCTGCCGTAGCGGCTGTCATATTCATGAATGAGCTCGTCGATCAGCGGTTTGGCCTGCGGATCCAATGGCGTTGTGTAGAGAAACGTGTCGCTCATGTCGTCGTTACCCGTTGTCTTCGGAGAGGAAGGTTTCGGCGAGCTGCACCCAGTAACGGGCAGCAGGCGCTATGATGGCGTCATTGAAATCATAGTGGGCGCTGTGCAGCGGCGCGCTCTCGCCGTTGCCGATGAAGAGATAGCTTCCCGGCTTTTCCTTCAGCATGAAGGCGAAGTCTTCGCTGGCCGTTCGCGGACGGAAATCGTCCTCGGTCAGGCTGCGGTCGAATGCCTTCAGTGCCACGCTTTTCGCGAATGCCGTTTCATCGGGATGGTTGATGAGCGCCGGGAAACCGCGCCGGTAATCAACTTCAGCCGTCGCGCCGAAGCTCTCCGCCTGTGCGCGAGCCAATGCCGGAATGCGGGTCTCCAGCCTTTCGCGAACGCTCTCGCTATAGGCGCGCATGGTAAGCTTCAGCTCGACGCTTTCGGGGATGACGTTAGAGGCCGATCCGCCATGGATCGACCCGACGGTGACCACCGCCATGTCCTGCGGATCGACATTGCGCGAGACGACGCTCTGCAGTGCCGTGATGAGGGACGCGGATGCGAGCACCGGATCGACGCCGCGATGCGGCTCGGCACCATGGCCACCCTTGCCGACGATCCTGATCACCGCCTGGTCGACCGATGCCATGGCCGCATTCGCGACGAAGCCGAAATGCCCCGCGGGAAC
The DNA here is from genome assembly GCF_031457345.1 of Rhizobium sp. BE258. NCBI lineage: Bacteria > Pseudomonadati > Pseudomonadota > Alphaproteobacteria > Hyphomicrobiales > Rhizobiaceae > Rhizobium > Rhizobium sp. BE258. The sequence goes on along the minus strand of NZ_JAVDWL010000012.1, from coordinate 156,721 downwards.
GCCAGGCCAATTGTGGAGCCCGAAGATCGCATCGACAGGAAAGCGATCGAACAGACCTTCGGCGATCATCTTGCGCGCCCCAGCGCCAATCTCCTCGGCCGGCTGGAAGATCAGCCGGAGCGTGCCATCGAAGCGGCCACTCTCGGCGAGATAGCGCGCGGCGGCCAGCAGGATGGTTGTGTGCCCATCATGTCCGCAGGCATGCATGACACCGGGATTGCTGCTCGAATAGGCAAGGCCCGTCGCCTCCTCGATCGGCAGCGCATCCATATCGGCGCGAATGGCAAGCTTTTTGCCACCGCTTCCCTTCCTCAACGTCGCAACGATGCCGGTTCCGGCAATGCCGTGTTCGACGTCATAGCCCCATGAGGCAAGACGCGAGGCGATGAGCTTGCTGGTCCGATGTTCCCGAAAGGCCAGCTCCGGATATTGGTGAAGATCACGGCGCAGCTCGATGAATTCGTTAAGGAATGAGGCAATGCCCAGTTCCACACGATCATGCTTTAGAGGTGTTTGAGCTCTTGCGTTCATCAGAGGTTTCCCCAGCGCTCAGGCGCTGGCGGCCTTTCGCTGGTCTGCATCGCCGTCGCTTTCGGCATAGCGGCTGGTGCGGAAGGGCAGTCCCAGATGATCGCGAAGCGTTTCGCCCTTCAGCTTCGGATCGAAATAGCCGCGGCGCTGCAGGATGGGCAGGACGTGATGCGCGAAGTCGTCAAAGCCTTCAGCGATCACGGGGAAGCCGAGAATGAAGCCGTCGGCAGCCTCCTCGTCGATCCAGCGGATGATCTCGTCGGCGATATGATCGGCGGTTCCGATGAAGGCCGTGCGCGGCGTTGCCGCATCGAGCGCCACCTCGCGCAGTGTCAGGCCGTTCTCACGCGCCGTCTTCTTGATCCGGTCGGTCGTGGCGCGGAAATTGTTGCGGCCGATATCGCCGAGTTCCGGGAATTGTTCATCCAGCGGATACACGCTGAAATCGTGGTGATCGAAGAACCGGCCGAGATAGCGCAGGGCCTCCTCGATGGTAACAAGACCCCGGATTGCCTGATACTTGGCTTCCGCCTCCTCCGCCGTCGCCCCAACGATCGGGCCGATGCCGGGATAGATACCGATTTCCCTGGCGCTGCGGCCCTGAGCGATGGCGCTCTGCTTGAGCTGCTTGTAGAAGGTCTTTGGCTCCTCGATCGGGCCGCCATTGGTGAAGACAGCGTCGGCGTGCTTTCCGGCAAGCTTTATGCCGGAATCCGAGGCGCCCGCCTGGAAGACGACCGGCTGCCCCTGCTTCGAGCGGCGGATGTTGAGCGGCCCTTCGATGCGGAAGAACCGCCCCTTGTGATCGAGCCGGTGCATCTTTTCGAAGTCGGCATATTGCCCGCTGTCGCGGTCGCGGATGAAGGCATCGTCATCCCAGGAATCCCATAGCCCCTTGGTCGCGTCGATATATTCCTCGGCGATCTCGTATCTTAGCTCATGCTCGGGATGCTCGCGCCCGTAGTTGCGCCCGGATCCTTCGAGCGGCGAGGTCACGGCATTCCAGCCGGCGCGGCCGCCGCTGATGAGATCGAGCGACGCGAACTGGCGGGCGATGGTGAAGGGGTCGCTATAGGAGGTCGAGACCGTACCGACGAGACCGATCTTCGACGTCGAGGCGGCCAGCGCCGACAGGATCGTCAGAGGTTCGAAACGGTTCAGAAAATGCGGGATTGACTGCTCGTTGATATAGAGGCCGTCGGCAACGAAGGCGAAGGCGATGCCCACGTTTTCGGCCTTGCGCGCCGTATCGATGAAGAACTGAAGATTGGTCGATGCATCGGCCGGGCCGCTCGGATGCTTCCAAGCGTTCATGTGGCCGCCCGGGCCTTGCAACATGATACCGAAAGTGACGTGTTTCTGAGCCATGATGTGTCTCCGGAGCGCAGTTAGGCAGCGAGTGAAAGGCGTTCTTTGGCGAGGAGCTCGATCGACGCCAGACGTTCGCTCGGCGTCAGAGCCGGCGTGTCGAGCACGAATTCCTGGACGCCATATTGGGAGTGGAGGCCGTCGAGCGCGTCGCGCACCTGGCGTGCCGTTCCATGCAGGACACTTGGGATCTTCTCCTCGGTCCTGAATTCGGCGACGCCTGCCTGTCTGGCATATTCTGCGGCCTGCTCCTCATTGCCGACATTCACGGTCTGACCGTTCGGCAGGAACAGCTTGACGATCCGCAGATCGCCGACCCGCTGGCGGGCCCGTTCGGCATTCTCGGCGGCAAAGGCGGCGAGCGCGAGGATCGGAACATCCCCTCCGGTTGCCTGGGCGTAAGCATCAAAGGTACGCTTGAGATTGTCGGGATCGCCGTTCAGATGCCCGGCGAAAACCAGCCGCCAGCCTTTCTCGGCCGCGAGAAGCGCGCTTTCGACACTGGCGCCCAGCAGAAAGCGTTCGGGCTTGACCGGCGGGATCGGCGTTGCAGCGGCGCGGTCTTCACGCGTCTCAAAAGCGAGGTAAGCGTTCAGGTCCGAGAGCTGGTCGGCAAAGCTCGGCTTCAGCGCCGGATCGATCGCGACCTGCAGCGCGCGCGTCGAATATGGAAAGCCGCCCGGCGCTTTTCCGACGCCGAGATCGACACGCCCCGGCGCAAGAGACGAGAGAACGTTGAAGGTCTCGGCAACCTTGTAGGCGCTATAGTGCTGCAGCATCACTCCACCGGAGCCGATGCGGATCGAGCGCGTCCTTGCCAGAAGATGGGCGATCAGGACCTCAGGCGCCGAGCTTGCCAGATTGCTCATGCTGTGGTGCTCTGCCACCCAGAAACGGTGATAGCCGAGCTCTTCAGCGGCGGTCGCAAGCTTGACGGCCGCCACGAGCGCTTCGGCGGCATTGGCGCCCTCTTCGATCGGGGCCTTGTCGAGCAGGCTGAGAAGATATGTCATCACGACGCCTCATTTATTTCTATATCGTCTATAAAATCAGTAGATAATTGCCATCGTAAGGAACCGCTTTCTCTTTGGAGTTGAAAGAAGGGAAAAATCGACCGTGCCGCTCGCGCATGACGGCGTTAGCGTCGGCCTGCGCGAAACACCGTCTTCATCATGGAAAGGATTGTCATGCCCGAAGCACTGGAAAACGTAAGGATCACCCTGGCGTCACGGCCGAAAGGATCGCCCGTACCGGAGAATTTCCAGATCGAGCGGCAGCCGGTCCCCGCCGCGGCGGAAGGTGAAGTGCTGCTGCAGATCCTCTTCCTGTCGCTCGATCCCTATATGCGCGGACGCATGGATGACGCCAAATCCTATGCCGCGCCCGTCGGCATCGGGCAGGTCATGGAGGGCGGTACCGTTGCCCGCGTCATCCGCAGCCGAAACAGCGATTTCGCGCCCGGCGATCTCGTCCTGTCGCATTCGGGCTGGCAGACCTATGCGACGTCAAACGGTGAGGGGCTGCGCAAGCTCGATCCGCAGCAGGCGCCGCTGACAACCGCGCTCGGCGTTCTCGGCATGCCCGGCTTCACCGCCTATGCCGGCCTGCGCAACATCGGCAAGCCACAGCAAGGCGAGACCGTCGTCGTCGCTGCCGCCAGCGGCGCTGTCGGTGCGGTGGTTGGCCAGATCGCCAGGATACGCGGAGCCCGGGTCGTCGGCATTGCCGGTGGGGCCGAGAAATGTGCCTATGTCAGCGGCGCGCTCGGCTTCGACGTTGCCATCGATCACCGCGCGAAGGACTTTACCGCTCAGCTCCTCTTGGCCTGCCCGGATGGAATCGACGTCTATTTCGAGAATGTCGGCGGCCATGTCTGGGAAGCGGTCTTCCCGCTTCTGAACGACTTCGCACGCGTGCCCGTCTGCGGGCTGATTGCGCATTACAACAATGAGGCGGCGGAGGGATTCGACCGCCTTCCCGGCTTCATGCGCGCCGTTTTGCGCAAGAGCCTGACCGTGCGCGGCTTTATTCAGCGCGAGTTCGCCGCGCAGCGGCCGGATTTTCTTGAAGAGGCATCCGGATGGCTGGCGGACGGCCGCCTGAAATTCCGTGAGGATATCGTCGATGGTCTGGACAATGCGCCCCAGGCTTTCATCGGCCTGCTGCAAGGCAAGAATTTCGGGAAACTGATCGTGCGTGTGAGCGAATGATTGGCCGGCGAAAGCCTCGGGCTGCGGTCCATGGCCGATAGAACCTGTGCGATCGTCCACGCGCTGCCAAAAATCCAGCAATCGCGTCAATTTTAGCTATTCCTGAAACGAGATTTGATCGTTCATCCGCCTACTTTAGGTTTTGCTAACCCCGTGGCGATGACATGCTCGAATTGCAAAACAAGGTTCTGGAACGCATTGCCAAGGGCGAGCCGCTTGCGGCAACGCTGGAGGCGCTTTGCCTGCTGGTTGAGATCAGGCTTCCGGAGGTCAAATGCTCTGTTCTTCGGGTTGAAAACGGCAGACTCCATCCGCTCGCAGCCCCGTCCCTGCCCCATTCCTATAGCCAGGCTCTCGACAATCTGGAGGTCGGACCGGCTGCCGGGTCGTGCGGCACGGCCGCCTTCTACGGTGTCCCTGTTATCGTCACAGATATCGCAACCGATGGCCGATGGGCGGCCTATCGCGATCTGGCTCTGCCGCTCGGTCTTCTGGCATGCTGGTCCACCCCAGTGATCAGCGCAGGCCGGGTCATCGCAACCTTCGCTCTTTATTTTCAGGAGTGCCGGCGTCCTGACGATGGAGACAAGGAAATCATCGAAACCTGCACGCATCTCTGCGCCATCGCCATCGAGCGCGATGAAAGGGTCCGCGAGCGCGAACGTCTGACCTACACGGACGCGCTGACCGGCGAAGCCAACCGCGCACGGTTCAACGAAGTGCTGGAAGAACTCCAGACCGCCAACCGCACCTTCGGTCTGCTGCTTGCCGATATCGACAATCTCAAACTGGTCAACGACACCTTCGGGCATGGTGCAGGCGATGCGCTGATCCGGACGGTCGCCAGGCGCATCGCATCGGTCGTTCCGCCGGAGCGGACTTTCAGGCTGGGTGGCGATGAGTTCGCCGTGATCCTCGATGGCGGCGGCATGGAGGAGCTGGCAGCCTGTGGCGATGCCATCCTTCGCGCCGTCAAGCGGCCCGCCCAGTGCGACAAGCATGTGGTCTTCCCATCGATGACGGCGGGCGGCGCCGTTGCCGGAGATGGTGATCCCCGCCAGAATGCCGATGTCGCGCTTTATCACGGCAAGTCCCGGCACCGCGGCCAGTTCACCGCCTATTATCCCGGCATGGGCACCGCGCTGACGCGGCGTTTCCGGGCCATTCGCGATGTTGGTATCGCGCTGGCGGAGCGGCGTATCGAAGCGCATTACCAGCCAATCGTCCGGCTGGACACAGGCGAGGTCGTCGGCTTCGAAGCGCTGTGCCGTATGCGCACGCCGGCCGGCGAGACGGTCGCGGCGGCCCATTTCCATGAGGCGATGCTGGACGGCGAGATCGCCTTGCAACTGACCGAACGGATGCTCGACATGGTGACATCGGACATGCGCCGGTGGCTTGATCTCGGCCTCCCCCTTCAGCATGTCGGGATCAACCTTTCGGCTGCCGATTTTCATACCGGCAATCTCCGAGCGAAACTGGACGAACATCTCATCGGCAAAGGCGTGCCGCTGGACCATGTGATCCTGGAGGTGACGGAATCCGTCTATCTCGGCCCCCGCGACCACACGGTCGGCGACGAGATCCGGGCGCTTCGGGAACAGGGCTTGCGCGTCGCGCTCGACGACTTCGGCACCGGTTATGCCTCGCTCACCCACCTGCTGACCGTCCCCGTCGATATCATCAAGATCGACAAGTCCTTCGTCGATCGCCTGATCAGCGAAGAACCGGGTGCCGCCATCGTCGAAGGACTGATCGGCATCGCTCACAGACTTGGCATCAAGGTCGTTGCCGAGGGTATCGAGACCGAAGAGCAGGCATCGCATCTTCTCGCCATGGGATGCATTCTCGGCCAGGGTTTCGTCTATTCCCGCGCTGTCGGGTTTGATGCCGCCACCGAACTCCTGAGAACCAGGGGTCAAAAGCCCGACGACGCCGGTGAGAACAACCGGCCTCCACTGCGCCACGACCGCCTTAGCCGGGCACTTTGAAGCAGGGGGCGCCTTCGTCACGTTACAACCTTGAAATCGCTCTAGCTCGCGACACCTAACCCGTGAAAGCGAGCCCATGACGCAGATATCTCATTCGACACTCACCCCGGCGCAGGCGACCACGGCGTTGCTGAACTTTGCCGATACGCTCCTCAGCCTGCTTGCCGGCCTCCGGGACGAAGACCGCGCCCAGATGGGTGCACTCATCACCGATGTGTCGCAGACGCTGCGGCGCCTGGCCGACGATATCGCCGGCGGCGACCCTGATATCGCATTCGAAGTCATGAGATCGGCCGCGCGTTTGATCAGCGTTCTCAGGCTTGCGGTCAACCGGCGGCCTGCCGGATCCCGCCTGCACTGACCCGAGCCCGGCATTCCCGTAAATAATTGCCGGCAGATAGGAGTCGGCGATGGTTGAGACAGCGAGAAAATGACACGCTATCCGATGTTCAGCCCGCAATTGCTGATCAGCTTTGTCGCGGTTTGCGAGACCAGCAGTTTCACCCGCGCCGCCGATCGCGTCTCGCTGTCGCAATCGACCATCAGCCAGCAGATCCGGCGGCTGGAGGAGCTGCTGGGAAAAGCGCTGCTCGAGCGGACGTCGCATGAGGTGCGGCTGACCGAAGAAGGCATCAAGCTGCTGAGCTATGCGCGCCGCATCATCGCGCTCAACGAAGAGGCGCATGACGCGCTGACGGGGCCATGGAGAGATGGCGTCTTGCGGCTCGGCATGCCGGAGGATCTGACCGTACCGACCATCGACCTTCTCGCCGAATTCAAGCGCGAGCATCCGCATCTGCGGCTGGATGTCTCAAGCGGCCTCAGCCGCGAGCTGCACCGGGCCTATCTGCTGGAAGAGCTGGATCTTGTGCTCGTCAAGCAGGTGCGCGTGCATCTGCCCCGGGCCGCGCGCGCCGAGCCGCTGCTCTGGTTCGACAGCGAAAAGTATCCGGCGATCGAACAATCCCCGGTGCCGATCGCCGTCTTTCCTGTCAACGGCCTTTACCGCGAAGAACTGTGCGAGACGCTTGAAGGCCTCGGCCTCAGGTGGCGCGTCGGCTATAGCAGCGGCGGGCTCGCGGCGCTTGCCGCAGCCTCTGCCGCTGGCCTTGGCGTCAGCCTCCTGCCGGCAAGCTGCCGGCTTCAGGGGCATCGCGTGCTGGGTACCGCCGAGGGTCTGCCGCCGATCGAGAATTTCGAGCTCGCGCTGTTTTACCGCGACACCGCCTCGCCGCTCGCCCTCGATCTCGCCGAGCGTCTCATTTCCTTTTGCGGCCTGAAGCACCACTGATCATTCGCAAATCGAATAGTCACCATTGTCATATGTCGCTGCCATCGCGCCGCGTCATTTCCTAAAATGGCCTCATCCATTTCATGCACGACGATGAGGAGACGATCATGCACAATGCCGTATCGCAAAGCCGCAGAGCCTTCCTGAGCCGAACCGGACAGGTGACGACAGCCGCAGCGCTTGCGGGCCTGACAGGCGGCATGAGCCGCGAGGCCGCAGCTGCCGATTGCGCCAGCGAAGCCGATGTCACAGCCATCACCGATAACCACTACCTGCTGACGGATGTTCGCCTCGAAGACGGTTTCGAACGCGACGGCGATATCGTCACCGGAACCCGCACGTCGCTGAATACGCTTGAAATCAAGGACGGCAAGATCGCCGCGCTGCACGCAGCCGGCACTACGCTTCCATCTGGCGTCCCTGTCTATCAGGCCAGCGGCCAGCTGGCGCTGCCGAAGATGCGCGACATGCATATCCATCTCGACAAGACCTTCTACGGCGGTCCGTGGAAGGCGCCTCTGCCCCGTCAGGGCAAGACGATCATGGACATGATCGCGCTTGAGGAAAAACTGCTGCCGCAATTGCTGCCGACATCCGAGCAGCGGGCCGAGGGTCTGATTGCGCTGATCCAATCCAAGGGTAGCACGGTCGCCCGCAGCCACTGCAACATCGATCCGGTCAGCGGCCTGAAGAGCCTGGAACACCTGAAACTCGCGCTGGAAAAGCACAAGGACAGCTTCGATTGCGAGATCGTTGCCTTCCCCCAGCACGGCCTGCTGCACTCGAAGGTCGATGGCCTCATGCGAGAGGCGATGCAGATGGGCGCCGCCTATGTTGGCGGTCTCGACCCGACGAATGTCGACAGCGCCATGGAAAAGTCGCTCGATGCGATGTTCCAGATTGCGATCGACAGCGGCAAGGGCGTTGATATCCACCTGCATGAGACGAGCCCGGCCGGTGTCGCCGCGATCGACTACATGATCGACACTGTCGAGAAGAACCCTGTGCTGAAAGACAAGGTGACCATCAGCCATGCCTTCGCGCTGACGACGCTTTCCCCGGAAGCGCTTGACGAAACCGCCGCGCGGCTGGCGGCGAACGGCATGACCATCGCCTCCACAGTGCCGATCGGCGGATTGACGATGCCCTTGCCCCAACTCAGTAAGGCCGGCGTCTTCGTCATGACCGGCACCGACAGCGTCATCGATCACTGGTCGCCATTCGGCAGCGGAGACATGCTGGAAAAGGCCTATCTCTACGCCCAGCTCTATCGTGGTTCCGACGAGTATCACCTGTCGCGGTCGCTTGCCATTTCGACCGGCGGCATCCTGCCACTCGACGCCGATGGCAATCGCGCCTGGCCGAAGATCGGCGACGAAGCGGGCTTCACGCTTGCCAGCGCCAGCTGCTCCGCAGAGGCCGTCGCCCGCGTGTCGCCGCGCAGCGCAACGTTCCACAAAGGACGCCTCGTTTCCGGCGGCGTCGCCAAGGCGTCATCCTGATAATCGATGCATGACGCGCTGCCCGCAGATAGCCGCAGCGCGTCATGGCTTGCTCCAGCAAGTTTAGTTCCGGCCGCCGTTCTTGTGGCCGGAGTGTCGCTTCGTGTTGAGCAGCGCCGAGGCGCTGCGCCGCAGCAGCGATTTCGGCCTCTTCTTCCGCGGGATCAGATCGATATCGCTGACAAGCTTGGCGCCGCCGTCGCGGCGTTCCAGGGTGATCTTGCGGCTGTGAAATGCTTCCAGCTCGACCCGATGCGCGACGCTGACGATGGTGACTTTCGGCAATTCGCGGATCACGGTTTCCATCATCTGCTCCTGGCTTTTCTCGTCCAGAGCCGACGTTGCCTCGTCCAGCACGATGATATCGGGATTGTGCAGCAGCAGGCGCGCGATGGCCAGCCTCTGCTTCTCGCCACCCGACAACGTCTGGTCCCAGGGCGCGTCTTCCTCGATCTTCTCACCGAGATAGCCGAGCCCGACCGCCTCCAGTGCCGCCAATACTTCCTCCACCGTCCAGTCATCGGCGGCACGGGGATAGGCCGTTGCCCTGCGCAGCGTCCCGGAGGGGATGTAGGGCCGCTGCGGCAACATGAACAACCGGCTGCCGGCGCGAAAATTGACGCTGCCGCGCCCCCACGGCCAGAGGCCCGCAATCGCCCTGACGAGCGTGCTCTTGCCCGAGCCGGATTCCCCGGCAATCAGAACGCGCTCGCCGGGTTCGATATCGACCTGGGTTTCCTTAACGACGGACGTCCCGTCATCGAGCGATACCGAAAGCTCGTTCAGGCTCAAAATGGCATCCCCTTCCGTCTCCCCGCGCTGGATGCGGCCGATCGAATCGTTGTTCTCGGCGCGCTCAAGGCCGTCCAGCGACATCATCAGCGAGGCGATACGCCGGGCACTGGCATTCCAGTCCGCCAGCCGCGGATAGTTGTCGACCAGCCAGCCGAATGCCGCCTGCACGATGGTGAAGGCCGAGGCCGCCTGCATCACCTCGCCAAGCGTCATGCTGCCGTCGAGAAACTTCGGAGCGCATAGCAGGATAGGAACGACAGGTGCGATGAGGCTCGATCCCTGCGATACCAGTGTCGTACGCATATGCTGGCCCGCAAGCAGTGCCCATTGCTTTAGAACCTTTCCGAAGGTGCGGTCGACGTCGTTACGCTCCTCTTCTTCGCCGCCGAGCAAAGCGATGCTTTCCCCGTTTTCCCGCACATGCGTCAGCAGATAGCGAAACTCGGCCTCTGCCTGGTTCTTGACCTCGGAGACGGCAACGAAACTGCGTCCGATAATGGCGATCGACGTGGAGGTGATGCCTGCATAGAGCACGGCGGCAATGACCAGAAAGCCCGGTATGGTGACCGTCGAGCCTGCAACCGGAAGCGTCAGCGCACCGCCGATGGTCCACAGCACCACGATGAAGGTCGAGGCGGACAGAAATGCCACGAGCACGCCGGCAACGAAATCGACCGGCGATTCCGTCGCGATCCGCAGATCCTCGGAAATGCGGGCTTCCGGATTTGCGTGATCGCCGCCGATCAGGTTCAGTTGGTAATAACGGCCATTCGCCAGCCAGCGCTGGATGACGGCCGATGTCAGCCAAGAGCGCCAACGCCGCTGCATCATCATGCGAACGGAGACCTGCGCCGTGACGAGTGCGACACTTGCAAGCACCAGCGGCAGGAATACCGCGCTCAGATAATAGATGGTGCCTGCATCGCGCGTCTCGATCGCGTCGAAAATATGCCGGTTCCAGAGGTTGATCCCGTACTGGAGGCCGACATTGAGGATGATCATCGCCAAGAGGCCGATGGAGCACGGCCATGACGATCGGTCGCCGTGACGGCCCCAATAGCCGCGGGCGCTGATCCAGAACCGCCGCAGCAGATAGCGCTTGCGCGCATGCTCGGCTTCTTCCGGCGTCAGTCCCGGATCGGGTTCAACGGCATCCGGCGGCGGTGGAGCCTCGACAACCGGCCCCACGCCCTGAGGCGATTTCGCGGCGCCATCCGGTTTGGCACCGTCGACCGATTTCGGTTTCAGTTCTGCTTCGGTCATGAGCCGACAACGGCGCAAAAATCAAAAGGTTTCACGCCGGCCGGACAATTTGGGTCGCGCCCGCAAGACGTCCTCTAGAACAGCGGTGCGTGCCGGTTGACGTCCTTGTAGAGCAGGTAGCGGAAGCGGCCGGGGCCGCCTGCATAGCAGGCCTGCGGGCAAAATGCGCGCAGCCACATGAAATCGCCGGCCTCGACTTCCACCCAATCCTGATTGAGGCGGTAGACGGCCCGGCCTTCGAGAACATAGAGACCATGCTCCATGACATGGGTTTCCATGAAGGGGATCACGGCGCCCGGTTCGAAGGTGACGATGGTCACATGCATGTCGTAGCGGATGTCGGCGGGATCGATGAAGCGCGTCGTCGCCCATTTGCCGTCCGTGCCGGGCATCGCGCCCGGTTCGTGCTGGTCCTCATGGGTGAAGATGGCGGGCGGCGCCTCCAGCCCCTCGACAGGCTGGAATGCCTTTCTGATCCAGTGGAAAGTCGCAAGCTCCGCGCCGTCATTTTGCAGCGTCCATGCACTGCCGGCAGGCAGATAGGCGAAGGATCCGGCGCGAAGCTGATGGACGCGTCCTTCGTGTCCGATCGCCAATGTCCCCGACACGACGAAGATAGCCGTCTCGGCCCGTGGCTCACCTTCCGGCTTGGTGCTGCCGCCGCCGGGCGCCACTTCCATGATATATTGAGAGAAGGTCTCGGAAAAACCGGTCATCGGCCGCGCGATGATCCAGGCACGGGTCTTTGACCAGTGTGGCAGATAGCTGGTGACGATATCCGTCATCACGCCCCGCGGGATGACCGCATATGCCGTGGTAAAAACCGCCTTGCCGGAGAGGAGATCGGTCTGCGGCGGAAGGCCACCGGGAGGGGAGTAATACGAGCGGTTTGCCATGGTCATTCTCTCAGCGTTTTCGACGGTTCGGACGGTAGTCTTCGGCACGCGGCGGCTCAAGACCGGTTTTGCAATCCGGCGGATTTTATCGGGCGCATCAGGAGGTGCGGCCCCTCCTAGAAATTCGCAACCAGTCTCGCCTGTGCCGTACTGGATTGCAGGCCCTTGCCGAACTCGCCGGAATAGCTGAGCGTCAGCCAGGTGGATTTGGTGAGTGCTGCGGAGAGGCCGAGCCTCACCAGCAGGGAATCCTGGGGCATCTCGACCCCTTCGATGACGAACGGCGAGCCGCCTGCAAAGGCCAGGCTCGAATACGGCGTCAGGTCGCCGGCGAGATGCCGCCAGCCGAACATGCCGGAGACCTTGACTGGAAGATCGCCCTGCGGCCAGTCGGCCGACCAGCGAAAGCCGATCGTCGAGGCGACGATCGCGTCGTTGCCGTCCGTAGCCGACAAGGCCGCCGCACCGCCGCTCTCGCGGAAGCCATCGCTATCCAGATTGACGTAGGCAAGGTTGGCGAAGGGCTGCAGCTTGATGGCATCCAGCTCCTGCGTCCAGGAGATGCCGGCGAAGACCTGGCTCGTGGCGCTGGCATAGCCGGCGGTCAGCTGATCAGCAAAGGTGCCGAAGGCGATGTCGCGCTGGGTCGATGCGTCGTTGTGAGAATAGATGGCCCCACCGACGAGGTCGAGGGGTCCGAAATCGCCCGCGGCATAAAGACCGCCGTGATATGAATCCGTATCCGCCTGATCGAGGGCATCGTGGCTGTAACCGGCCATCCCGCCGAGACGCCAGTGATCCGAAACCGGCACGTCCCCACCTGCGATGATGCCTGATGTCGTGGTGTCGAGACCGGCGGCGTTGCCATCGCCCTGCCAGCTGTTTGAAGACAGGAAGCCAGCGCTCCAGAATGTTGCCTGGTCGTGCTGCTGATCGGTGCGCGATGCCACTTCCTCGATAATTGCATCGCGGGCAAAGCGGCTTTCCCACAGCAAAGCGCTTTTGAGCGAAGCGTGAACCTCGCCGCTTAGCTGTGAGAAGGCGCTGTTGGCGGTGCTGATATCCAGCGGCAGAACGGCGTCATAGACACCATTTCCCGAACCCAGGGCCTCGACAGCAGCCGCTGTGGAACGGCCGTTCGCCGTCTCCGCGACATCGGCGAACTGCACACTGTTGCGATCCAGCTGCATGTCGGTAGCGGTCGTGCCGTAGGTCAACGTCGGCGACAGGAAGGCGAAGTTGCTCGTGACGTCATCGAAGGTGCCGGTGATGTTGCCGGCGCTGAGGATCGTGTAATTGGTTGCCAGCCCGTAATTGCCGCTCGCCGCCCTTATATCCAGCGTGCCGCCCTGGATATCGACGGCGCCTGTCGCGTCCACCTTGTCGGCAGCACCACTGGCGTCGATATCCACCTGATAGGTCGAGCCCGCGCGAAACGTCAGCCCCCCCGTTACCGCAAGCGTTGCAATCCCCGGGCCAGGCGAAAGGATGCCACCCGAATTCACCGTCAGGCCACCGACGACGCCGCTGCCGGACAAAAGGCCGCCGCCGAAAATATCGACCGCGCCGGATATCGTTCCGTCATTGACCAGCGAGCCGCCGGACACCGTTGCCGGCCCGCTGATCGTCCCAGTGTTGGCAAACGTGCCTCCGCTGTTGACGAGTGACGCGATGGTGCCGTCGTTAGAGGCGTTGCCAGCGTTCGTGACGGCGCCCGCGACCGCCCCGCTATTGTTGGTGAAACTGCCTGCTGCCCCAACAGCGACGTCATCGAGCGTTGCGTTGTTGACGACGCTGCCGCCGTTGACGGTCGTCGCCCCCGTGACTGCACCACCGCCGTTGTTCGTGAACGTGCCGCCGTCGTTCTGAAGCGAGGCGACCGTGCCCGCATTGGTCACGGTGCCGGAATTCTTGATCGCACCGGCAGTTGCGCCGCTGTTGTTGACGAAGGCGGCGACCGCAGCGACATCCGCATCGGTGATGACAAAATTGTTGGTGACAGCCCCGCCTGTAACAGTCGTCTTACCCGTCACCGTCCCGCCGGCATTGTTGGTGAAAGCGCCGCCGGTGTTGGTCAGGGCATCGATCGTACCGGCATTCGATGTGTTACCGGCATTGGTGACGGCGCCGGCCGCCGCGCCGCTGGCATTTGTGAACATGCCATCTGCACCGACATTGACGTTGTGAAGGGTGGCATTGTTTGTCACCGTGCCGCCCGAGACGTTGGTGCCGCCGGTAACGACGCCGCCGAAATTGTTGGTGAACGACCCGGCGTCGTTCTGAACGGAGCCGATCGTTCCGGCGTTGGTGAGCGCGCCGGAATTCCGGATCGCACCGGCCGTGGCTCCATTGTTGTTGACGAAGGCGGCAACGGCGGCAACGTCCGCGTCGGTGATGACGAAATTGTTGGTGACCGTGCCGCCGGAAACCGTGGTTTTCCCGGTCACCGTGCCGCCGGTGTTGTTGGTGAAATTGCCCGCCGTATTCGTCAGAGTGCCGATCGTCCCGGCGTTGGAAGCCGTCCCGGCATTGGTGACCGTCTGGGTGATGGCGCCATTGTTGTTGACGAACGTCCCGCCCGCGGAAACATCGACGGCATCCATCCCGCCATTGTTGGTCAATGCGGTCGCCGTTCCGACCACGGCGCTGTCGAGCGTGCCGTTGACCGTCACATTGCCATTGTTGAGCATCAGGCGGCCGTTGAGGTCGCCATCGACGGAAAGCGCGCCGCCATCCAGGCTGACATTCGAGTTCAGTATGCCGCCCGCATTGATGCTGACGCTACCCGAGCTGATCGTGGTGCCGTTCGTCGTATTCAGCACGCCCGTATTGGTAATGGTGACATTGCCGCCGCCGACATCGAGCGTTCCAACAGAAACGCCATTTGTGACCTGCGGAGATCCGGTGTTGACGACAGCGGTGTCGGCTGCGCCGGGCGCGGCAGGCGTCCAGTTCGAACTATTACTGAATTCATTGTCCGAGCTGCCCGACCACGCCGATTGGGCAAGGCCGTGCACAGGCAGCACCACGGAAGCCAGCGCCGTGAACAGGCCTAGACGGCGGGAGAATGCCGGAAGCAGTGGTTTCATCAGGTCGGCCGACGCTAGCAAGCACCCGCCATTCGCCGGCGGGACGGTTAACAATTCCTATCCGAGCCTGGTTAATGAAGTCTTACATCGTTGGGTTGAAAGCCCTTTGCCGAATCCTGATCGACCGGACGGGAAACGCTGAAACCGGCTCGCTAGTGGACGGCCGGCTCCGAGTCATCGAGGAAGGACGCGATCCCGTCGCGGGCGATGGTCGCCAGGAATTCGTCGAACGCATCGCGGTCGGTCTCGAACGGTTCGTCCCAGCGGATCAGGTCTTCCGACTGGGTCACGACTTCCATCGTCCAGTCTTCCTGGCTGCCCTGGGTCCGGAAAATGTCCACAAGCACGGTGACACCATCTTCCGTGAATTCACCTGACAGCTCCGAATGTTCAAGCTTCGGTTCCTTGGCCTTTTTCGCCACTTTAATCTCCTGCGCCATCCGGCGCATGTTCGGGACACTTTCAAACGTAGCTAGGTGTCGTGCTGGCCGGTGTCAACCGGCGCTTCCCTCGACAGCAGCCAGTTGACCACTTCCCGGAAAGGCATCAAGGCTGGCAGCCATGACGACGAAGCTTATAAGCGGACCGGAGAACAGCCAGCTGGATATTCCCCGGAGCCACCAACCGCTGATCATCTTCACGGATGGCTCCTTCGAGCCAGGTGCTGCCCACGCGGGATGGGCCTTCGTCGTCTATGCGGATGAGGTCGAGGTGCTTGCAAGCGCCGGGCGCTTCCCGGCTGCGCCAGGGAATAATGCAGTCGAACTGACCGCAATCCTGAACGCCGCTCGATGGCTCAACGCCCATGCCGCTAACCGGCAGGCCGTCATTCTGACCGACTCCCGCTATGTGCTGGAGGGCTGCAATCGATGGCGTTTCATCTGGAGAAGCAACGGCTGGAAGAGGATCGAGCCTGACAGCCGCCGCAGGAAGCGGGCGATTGCCGATCGCGCGCTGTGGCAATCCCTCGATATCGAGCTTCAGCAGAACGACCAGATCACCGTCAACTGGTGCAAGGCGCATTCCGGCATCGCTGGCAATGTTCGCGCCGACGCGCTGGCGACACAAGCGCGTCTGGCGAAGACGGGCGACAATATCAGCGCTTCAATATGAAGACCGCCTTGCCGCCTTGAGACGCCTCGATGCCCTCCTTGGTCCGCTTCAGCATCAGGCATTTTTCCGCAGCCTGCGGCTCGGTCCTGATGCAGATCCCGTCCGCCACGGCTTTCCAGGTCGGGTGAATGCTGACCATGCTGTCGCTGATCGTTCCGCCGCCATCCGGTTTGAAAACCAGGATATTCGATACCCGGCGCTTGACGACATACATTTCCCAGGGATTGCCGTCGGCAACCACGCGCGCCAGAGACTCGGCAGCATACGCGCCGGGTGCCGAAAGCATGGTAATTGCGACGGCAGCAGCGGCGAACAACCCGCCGGAGGATTTTTTGGACATCAGTGACTTTCTGAGCGTTGATGGGGCCTGGCGCCGATTGCACGCAATCGTCACCGCAACGAGGCGCAAGGATGAGTCGAGCGCGCCTGTATCCGGTCTTGCCATTCAACATGGCATTTTTGAGTCTGCCGCGACCTGTTTCAGATGCCTGCTCACCACCTGTCGGCGGTCAGCCATCTGAGATGCGGATCACTCGCGTCCAAAAGAAAAGGCCGGGCGAACAATCGCACCGACCTTTCTTTATCGCTTCAGCCTCGTGCCAGTACATCCGTGGTCACTGTCTGAGCGATGTCATGGGGTTAGTCTATTCCGCCTGCATGGATTTGCAAGCACGGTTTGATACCAAATTCGGCTAGGATCGCGGCCCGCGCTGTATCAGGCAAGCTTCTGGCGTCCATAGAGCAGCAGCATGCAGACGATGACCGCGCCGTAAATCAGCTGCCGTCCGGCTTCCTCGATCTGCATGACGGAGAGGATCGATTGCAACAGGGTAATCAGGATCACGCCTGCAACCGTCCCGAGATATGAGCCCTTGCCGCCCAGTACATGGGTGCCGCCAAGAACGACAGCGGCAATCGACGGCAGCAGATAGGCATCTCCCATCGATTGCGAGGCCTTCGACGCATATCCGGCAAGCAGCACGCCGCCGAGCGCGCTCAGTGCACCCGATATGACAAAGGCGAGGAGCGTGATCCGGCGGGTATCGATGCCGGACATGTAGGCGGCCCGTTCACGGTTGCCTATGGCGTAGAGCGAGCGGCCAAATGTCGTCCGCGTCAAGAGGAAAACGGTGAGAATGCCGGTGACGAGCCAGACGAGCACGCCGTTTGGAATGGCCGGAATGAGGTAGCCGGTAGCAAGAAAGCGCATCGCTGGAGAGGCCGCGTCCTGCGGCGCGAAACCGCCGGTATAGACGACCATCAGACCCTGGACGACGGCATTGGTCGCGAGCGTGATGATCATCGATGGAATACGCAGATAGGCAACCGCTGCACCGTTGAAGGCGCCGATTGCCGCACCACAGAGGATACCGAAGGGGATCGCAACGATCGAGCCCGCCGTACCATAGGCCGTTGCCGCACAGGCCATCATCGCGCCCGCCGTCACCACCCATGGCACCGAGAGGTCGATCTGGCCGAGCAGAATCACCATCATCATTCCCGTCGCGATCACCCCAAGAAACGAGGCGACCTTCAGCTGCTGCAGCAAGTAGTCGGGAGACAGGAAATTCGATGAGTAGATCGAGCCGCCGAGCAGCAGCAGAATGATGCAGCCGAAGGCGATGGCGACGGCCGGATCGACGCTGCGAAGACGGACCGGAATGATCGACTGGCGCATGTAGGATGCATCCTCACTCATTGGAACCACTCCAGCCGGTTGCGAACGCGGGCAAGCCCGATGCAGCCGATGCTGATCGCCGCCATCAGCACGATCCCCTGGAAAAGGGGCTGCCAAAGCGGATCGAGGTCGAAGACGAACAACAGGTCGCCGATGGTGCGGAAAGCCAGGGCGCCGAACACCGCGCCGATGGCGCTGCCCTTGCCGCCGGCCAGCGACACGCCGCCAAGCACCACGGCGGCAATCGAATAGAGCGTATAGGCGTTGCCGCTCGCAAACGCCGCCTCGCCGGTATAGGAGAAAAAGGTCAGGTATAGGCCGCCGATCGCCGATAAGAGCCCGGCCAGCGCATAGGCTGCCAGCTTGGCCCGCTTGATCGGCATGCCCGACATATAGGCGGCGTTTTCGGACGAACCCGCGGCATAGGCCGCGCGGCCAAGCACCGACCGGCTGAACGGTACCCAGATGATCAGGATCGTCAATGCCAGGACAATCAGGCTGGTTGGGAAAATGCCGAACAGCTTGGAGGTGAAGGCATCGGCCAGATCCTCGTTCACCGATCCTCCCGGAGTCGGCCGCAGCAGCAAGGCGAGGCCGAAGAAGATGGCACTCGTCGCGATCGTCGTGACGATCGGCTGCAGCCTGCCGAAAATGATGATCAGGCCATTGAGCAGGCCGCAGGCAAGGCCGGTCAGCAGCACCGCGACAATGCCAAGACCTGTTTGCAGCGGTGTGCCGACCACGAGCCACGACGCAAGGCAATTGCAAAGGATCAGGATCATGCCGGCCGAAAGGTCGATGCCCGCGGTGATGACCACGAAACACTGCGCCATGGCGACAAAAGCAAGCAGCGTTGCCTTGTTCGACGCCGTCTGAACGACATTCGGCGTGAAGCCCGCGGGATGGTTGCTGACATAGATCACGAACATGACGAGGAACAGCGCCGCGGCAAGCAGCGTGCCCTTGTGCTGAACATACCAGAACCGCCAGTCGCTTGGAGACTTCGCGCTCATTGCCCGATCCTTTGTTCGACGGCCTGCGGATTGATGTTGAGTGCGCTGGCGATCAGTTCATGCTCGTTGATCTCTTCACCTTCGAGCGAGCGGATGACTCTGCCGTCATACATGACCAGAACACGGTCGCAGCAGCCGATCAGCTCATCGTAGTCGGTCGAGTAGAAGATGATTGCCGCGCCATCATCGGCAAGCTTGCGCAACAGCGCGTAGATTTCCTGCTTGGTGCCGACGTCGATGCCGCGCGTCGGATCGTTGAGCAGGGTGATCTTCGGGCGGTTCATCAGCCATTTGGCGATGACCACCTTCTGCTGGTTGCCGCCGGACAGGGCCCCCACCGGCATGTCGATCGTTGCGGCCTTGATTGCAAGGAGCTTCAGGAGTTCGTCGATCCTCGCCTGCTCGGCACTGCGATCGATGACGCCATGCCTGGAGACGCTGCCGAGTGCGGCAATCGACAGGTTTTCGCGCACGGTCATCGGCAGCATCAGCCCTTCCGTCTTGCGATCCTCAGGGATCAGCGCAATCGACGTGCCGCCCGACTTTGCCTGTTTCGGGCTCCTCAATGCCACCGGCTGACCGGCAACCTCGATACTGCCCTTGGTGTCGCGAAGCACGCCGAACAGCGCCAGCAGCAGTTCGCGCTGCCCCTGCCCGTCCAACCCGCCGAAGCCGATGATCTCGCCGGGGCGAATGTCGAAGCTGATATTTGACAACCTGTCTCCCCAGGAAAGCCCGCGGCAGGAGAGCACCGGGGCGCGATCGGCCGGTTTTGCAGGCTTCGGTGGAAAGACATTGGTGTATTCGCGGCCGATCATCAATTCGACCACCTGCTGATCGGTCTTGGTGCCGGCGGGATACGATTCGATGCTGCGGCCATTGCGAAACACCGTGCAATCGTCGGCGAGCGCTGCGATCTCGTGCATGCGATGGGAGATGTAAACGAGTGCCATGCCTTCCGAACGCAACCGCTTCAACACGCCGAAAACCTTCTCGACATCGGATTGGGTCAAGGCCGACGTCGCTTCGTCCAGGATCATCAGCCTGGGCTTGCGGGCCAGCGCCTTGGCAATCTCCACCATCTGGCGGCGCGACAGCGGCAGGTCCTTGACCAGCGACGAAGGATGAATGTCGGATGCGCCGGCGCGTGCCAACGCTTCTTCGGCTATCGCCCTTTGCCGGCGCCGGTCAATCAGGCCGAAGCGTAAGGGCGGGTTACTGATGACGATATTGTCGGCAACCGACAGGTCCGGGATCAGCGACAGCTCCTGAAAGACGCAGACAATACCGGCAGCCGTTGCTGCAGCCGGACTGGCGAAGGAGACCTCGCCGCCATCGAGCAGTATGCGCCCTTCATCGGGCGCGACGGCACCTGCCATGATCTTGATCAGCGTCGATTTTCCAGCTCCGTTTTCGCCAAGCACGGCATGGATGGCGCCGGGCCGGATAGCGATGCTCGCATCCTTCAGCGCGATCACACCGCCATATCGCTTCGATACGCCGTCCATCCGGAAAAACGGTTCAGGCAAATTCATGCGTCCACCTCCCGCGGTCGCAGCAACAGCAAGGCTGCGGGCGCGAACGCCCGCAGTCAATATGGCAAATTGGACCGCTTACTGGTTTTCCTTGCTCTGCCCCATGATTTCCTGGGCGGTGAAATTGATGCCGCAGGTGGGGAAGGCATTGCCGACGAAGAAATTGTCGGATTCCTTCGGATAGTAATCCTGGCCTTCCTTGAAATCAGGATCGGACACGAGCGCCGTCGGCAGCTTGATCGCCTGCGGGATCACCTGCCCCTCAAGAGCAGCAATCGCCGTCTTGATGGCGACGGCAACCTGGGCCGGGCCAGTGCCGGCCGACGTGCATTTCAGGCCATCGCCGGCATGGGCAGCGCAGAGCTTGCGGAAGCCGTTTTCGGTCTCGCCACCAAACGGCACGAAGGGATGCTTGGCATCGATCATCGCCTGGACGACGCCGGTATCACCGCCCTGGGCGGTAATCCCGTCGAACGGGCCGTTGGTGGCAATTGCGTCGGCCGTGGCCTTCTGCGCGACGCCGTCGTCCCATTTGCCGACGACTTCGGTCACGTCAAACTTCTTGCCGGATGCGGCGAGCGTTTCCTTGATGCCATCGTGGCGGTCGGTATCGACGGATGTGCCGGCTACGCCGCGAACTTCGAGAACCTTGCCGCCCTGAGGCATATGCTTGACCAGCCAATCGCCCCAGATGACCCCGAGACCTTTCTGGTCGACGTTGACGTTGATCGCGTCCTTGCTGTCGAGCGTGTTGTCGAAGGCAACCAAGACGACACCGGCCTCCTTGGCGCGCTTGATGACCGGGCCAAAGGCTGTCGGGTTCTGCGCATCGACGACGACGGCGTCATATCCGGCGTCAATGAAGTTGTTGATCGCCGATATCTGTGCCGGCACGTCCTCGCCGGTGGAGACGACCTTGAACTCCTTGAGCTTTGCCTTGACGTCAGGCTGCGCGGCATACGCCTTCGCCGTCTGCACCATCTGAATGCGCCAGGTATTGGCGATATAGCCGTTCGCCAGCGCGATGCGGTACGGGCCTTCTTTCTTGGGGAACTGCAGGAATTGCGTATCGGACGCCCATGGCGTCATGCATTGCGGATCGGCGGCCGGGCCGGAGACGACTTTCGGCTCCGCATAGGCAGCACTGCACAAAAGAGCCAGCATGGGCGCGGCAAGGCCAGCGAGCCGGATGGACTTCGCTTTCAACGACTTGGGCATGAATGTCCTCCTCCACGAGGCGGATCGAAGCCGCCTCTCCAGTATGATCTGATTGGCATGCTTGATCCGGAAGGCTCCATTCCCATCCATATCCGGAACGGCAAAAAGGTAACATAGTTGACAGCGCTGTCAAATTCTATTTGCTAGCGCTGTCAACTATGGCATAACTATAGATATTCTGACTTCGCATAGAGAAATATATCATACCGGAGAATTACTTCATGCGACGCGTGACATTGGACGATGTTGCAAGTCTTGCGGGCGTCAGCCCGATTACCGTGTCACGGGTACTGCGCAAGCCCGATGCCGTCTCCGAGGGCCTGCGCATGCGTGTCAACGCCGCGGTGAAGGAGCTCGGCTACGTGCCGAATATCGCCGCAAGCCGGCTCGCCTCTGCCCGTACTCACGCGATCGGCGTCATCGTGCCGACGCTCTACAACGTGATCTTTGCCGAGTATCTGTTTGCCTTGCATGAAGTGCTCGTCGGCGCCGGCTTTCAGGTCATTGTCGTCAATAGCCGCTATTCGGAACTCGAGGAGGAAAATGCCGTCAAGGCGCTGCTCGGCCAGCGGGTCGAGGCGATCATCATGGCCGGCATTCACCACACGGCACATGCGCGGCAGCTGCTTGCTCATGCCAATATGCCCGTCGTCGAGACATTCGAGCTCTCCGACGATCCCATCGATATCAATATCGGCATGTCGCAGGAGAAGGCCGGCTGGGCGGCGACACGCCACCTCATCGAGCGCGGTTTCCAGCGCATTGCATTCCTCAGCGGCAATCTCGATCATCGTTCCCAGTCGCGTTTCGATGGATACCATCTGGCGATGAAGGAGGCGGACTATCAGAGCCTGGAGCTCGTGACGCAGAAACCCCGCCACAGCTCCATCGCGCTTGGCTCGGCACTTTGCGCCGAGATGTTCGAACGCGGCAACATTCCCGAGGCGATCTTCTGCACCGACGACAACCTTGCGCTTGGCGCCATGCAGGAGTGTCGGAAACACAATATCCGGATTCCGAGCGACATCTCGATCATCGGCTTCCACGACCTGGAATTTGCCGCCTGCGCCTCCCCTTCGCTATCGTCCATCGCATCGAGACGCTACGAGACCGGCAGGCTCGCCGCTGAAAAAGTTCTGGCGGCCGTCAACGCCAGCACCGCCCATGGCGCCGAGCAGATCGATCTCGGCTTCAAGCTGATCGTGCGCGAGAGCACGGGCGGACAGCGATCTTAGGCGATCAGGCGGCGTCGAGACTGGGCGGCTGATGAACGACGAAGCGGTTTCGTCCCGACGCCTTGGCGCGGTACATCGCCCGGTCCGCTTCCTCGTAGAGCGAAGCCGAGGTCGATCCCGATCCGGCCCATGCGACGCCTATCGAAGCGCCGAGCGCGATATCGTCCCCCGCATTCCACTGCATGGCGGCGACGATGCGGTTTGCCGCGGTCTCCACCTGCTGGATCGAGGCGCTCCTGTAAATGACCGCGAATTCGTCGCCGCCAATTCGGGATACGAGATCAGCACCTTCGGCGGCAAAATTCAGCCGGCGCGCCGCCTCGATCAGGCAGGAATCGCCGACTCGGTGGCCGAGGCTGTCGTTGACGCGTTTGAAGCCGTCGAGATCAACCAGCAGCAGCGCGCAGTCGGTCGCCAGCCCGGACCCGACGAGGGTATCGAGGCGCTCATGGAACCTGAAGCGGTTCGCCAGTCCCGTCAGATGATCGAAATCGGCACGATGGCGGATTTCCTTCAGCATCATGATCTCGAGCGTCACGTCCTGCTTCAGCCCGAAGATCCGCACCGCCTTGCCGTTTTCGGATTCGACCCGCGCCGTGATCCTGATCCAGCGGCGATTTCCCTTTCGGGTGATCACCTCGGCGTCGAGCGAAAAGCTGCCGAGCTGCTCGATCGCGGCACTGCGAAGCCGCTTCAATTCGCTGAGCGTCTCGGCGGAATACATGGTGACGATCTCATCGCGCACCAAAGGTGTTCCCGGATCGACATCGAAGAGCTCGTAGACCATGTCGGTCCACCACAGGCGCTCATCGGCAAGACTGCATTCCCAGGCGCCGATGCGGGCAGCCTTGGAGCAGCTGTCGAAGACCTTTTTGAGATGATAGACGTCGCTCGCGAGATCGATGCGATCGACCTCAACGGTGTCCGTTCGGCTTGATCGTTTCCTGACCGGGGACGACGACGGCATCATGTTCCTCCATCCCGGCTATGGGATGACGGAAATCTGACATGGATTTATTGACGGGCGGTTTATCAGCCATCGAAGATACACTCTGTTTCTCAGGCTTTATTGCCGCAGTCTCAGCCGCTCAGTCCGCGCAGCTTGATATTTTTCCGGACGGTGGCCGGAGGTGCCTCGAAACGCTCCCTGAACTTTCTGATGAAATGCGAGGAATTCTGAAAGCCGGCGCGAATGGCGATCTCGGCGAGCGGAATCTTCGTGGTTTTCACCAGGCGCATCGCCGCGTCCAGCCGGACGATCAGGTAGGCGGAGGCCGGAGAAGTGCCGACCGCCGCCCGGAACGAGCGCTCGAGCTGGCGGCGCGATAGCCCGCTCTGCGATGCGATATCCTCGATATCGAGCAGATCTTCGATATGCTGCTCCATCGTCAGAAGCGCCTTTTCGACCCTCGCATCGTCGATACTGCCCTGCCCGATCGGATTTCGGGGCTGCATCTCGTTGGCATCCCGCCGTCTAGCGATCTGCAGGATTTCGAGCGCGTTCTTCTCGGCGAACTCTCCGACATGCCGGTTGAGCAGAAACGCCGCCAGATCCGCCGCGCTGCTGCCGCCCGCACAGGTGATGACGTTTCCGTCCTCGACGAACAGCTCGTGCGACGTCACGGAGATGTCCGGGAAGCGCTCGCGAAACTCGCCATGGTGCAGCCAGCTGACACAGGCCTTCTTTCCCTGGAGAAGACCCGCCTCCGCCAGAATGAAACTGCCGGTGCAGAGGCCGATCACCGGCACACCCGCATGCGCGGCATTGACGACATAGGAGACAGCGGCGCTGTCGAGCGCCTCGATCTTCTCGTTGATCCGGCCGCCGACGACCACGATATAGTCGAACTCGGCGGGTGGTTTCAGCGACGCGTTTGGTGGCACGGGTACGCCCGAGCTCGACGTCACGAAATGCTTGTCGACACTCATGACCAACCAATCGCAGGCAATTCTCCCGGAATTGTCGCGCTGATCGCTGCCCAGCCGCAGCGTATCGACGAACAGGGAAAAGGCGCTCAGCGTAAAATTTCGCGCCAGCAGGAAGCCGATCTTCAACTTCAGTGAGTTGGCTCTGTCGCCACGCATATGCAGATCCATCCGGCAGCAAGTTTGTCGCGAGCATATGCGGAAACAGCATTGCGTGCACAAGTGTTGGCGACATTCACGCAGACTGTCCGCGGCGTCTGATCTGCCGAACTTACTCTACGAGGCTCGCCCCGCCATCGATGACAAGGCACTGCCCGGTCATCCGCGAGGCGCGGTCCGACAGCCAGAGGATCGCATCGGCAATATCCGATGCCTCAGGAATGCTCTTCAGCGGTGCTGCGGCAATCAGCCCGGCCTTGAACTCACGGTAGGCATCTTCGCTGAGCCAGGAGAGCGCCCAGGAAGTATCGACGAACCCGGGGCAGACGGCGTTGACGCGGATATGCGGCGCCAGCGTCCGCGCAAGGCCGCGGGTCATCGTGTTGACGGCCCCTTTCGAGGCTGCATAGGCCAGCGACGAACCAGAGCCCGAGATGGCCGAGTCCGACGAGACGTTGACGATCGACCCCAGCGGCGCCTTCTGTAGATAGGGGACGGCGGCGCGGATCATCTGATAGGTGCCGCTGACATTGACGCGGAAGATCGCTTCGAAATCTGCAGCGTTGGATGCATTGAGATCTCCGGCTGGGGCCTGGCGCGTGACGCCGGCATTGTTGACGAGCGCGTCGATCCTGCCGAAGCGGCGGATCGTCTCGTCCGCGATCCGTCGGCAATCCGCATCCCCGGCAATATCACCGGGGATGGCGATCGCGTCGGCTCCCGCTTCCAGGCATTGGCGGACCACGTCTTCCGCGCCTGTCCTGTTGCGGCTGTAGTTGACGGCAACGTCGTAGCCGCTGCGGGCAAAGGCGATCGCCGTTGCCGCGCCGATACCGGATCCGGCACCGGTGATGATGACAGTTTTCCTGCTGCTCATGGTCTGCTCCTAGATCCGGATGCGCTGCTCGCCCTCGTCGAACAGGCAGACCTTTGCAGGATCGTAGGCCAGATGGACCTGCTGACCGGGCTGCACGACCAGCCGCTCATGTGCCTGGACGACGACCTGATGCTTGCCGACGCTGACGATCACCTCGGTGCTGGCGCCGGTCGGCTCGACGAGATGGACGATACCGGCCACGCCCTTGTCCGACAGGACGATATGCTCCGGCCGGATGCCATAGTGGATCCTGCTTTCCTCGGCTGGCGCATTCGCAGGCAGGGGAAAGCTGATGCCGTCGAGGCTCTCGAACGCCCCTCCAACAACCGTCCCCTCGATGATATTCATCGCCGGAGAGCCGATAAACTGCGCCACGAAGATGTTGGCGGGATTGTCGTAGAGCTCCAGCGGCGTTCCGGCCTGCTCGACGATGCCGGCGCGCATGACGACGATGCGGTCCGCCATGGTCATCGCCTCGACCTGATCATGGGTGACGTAGACTGTGGTGGTTTTCAAGCGCTGGTGCAGCGCCTTGATTTCGGCGCGCATCTGGACACGGAGCTTGGCATCGAGGTTCGAAAGCGGCTCGTCGAACAGGAACACCTTGGGATCGCGAACGATGGCGCGGCCCATGGCGACGCGCTGGCGCTGGCCGCCGGAGAGCTGGCGCGGATAGCGTGCCAATAGATCCTGAAGCCCGAGGATTTCGGCGGCGCGCATCACTTTGCCATCAATCTCGGCCTTCGGCACCTTCTTCAGCTGAAGTGCGAATTCCATATTTTCCCGGATCGTCATATGCGGATAGAGCGCATAGTTCTGAAACACCATGGCGATGTCCCGGGATTTCGGTGCGACGTCGTTGATGACGTTGCCGCCGATGGCGATCTCGCCGCCGCTGATATCCTCAAGTCCGGCGATCATCCGCAGAAGCGTCGACTTTCCGCAGCCGGAGGGACCGACGAGGATGACGAACTCGCCGTCCGGAATATCGACGGATACATCCTTGATAACGCTGGTCTGGGCGTAGCTCTTGCTGACGCTGCGGATTTGCACGGAGCTCATTCGGGTCCAATCTCCTGGAATTACTTGACGGCGCCTTGGGTGATGCCGGCGATGAATTGCTTGGAAAGCACGATGTAGAGAAGCGTGATCGGCAATGCGGCCAGCGTCAGGCCGGTGAACATCACGCCCCAATCTGTGGTGAACTCGCCGATGAAAACAGTCAGGCCCTGTGGCAATGTCTTCAGATTGTCCGAGGTGATCAGGATCAGCGGGAAGAAGAAGTCGTTCCAGATCGGCACCGCATTCTGGATTGCCACGATCACCATGGCTGGGCGCGCGAGCGGTAGCATGATCTTCAGCATGATCCGCAATTCACTGGCGCCATCGATACGCGCGGACTCTTCCAGCTCGCGCGGCAGCGTGCGCAGGAAACCCGTCATGATGAACACCGCCGACGGCAGGCCCATGGCGACATAGACGAGGACGAGGCCGGCATAGGTATCGACCAGATGCAGCGTATCGAGCTGGATGAAGAGCGGGATGATCGCCAGCTTCAATGGCACCGTCATGCCGCTGATGAAGAACATCAGCACAGCGCTGCCGAGGCGGAATTCATAGCGGGCGATCGCATAGGCCGCCATCGTGCCAAAGGTCAGGATCAGGATGATCGAGGCCGCCGTGACTCCGAAGGAATTCAGCATGTAGCGAATGAAATTCGTCTGATCCCAGACCTTCTGCAGATTGTCGAAGCCGAAGCTCTGCGGCAGGGCAAAGGGCGAGGTGAAGATCTCTGCATTCTTCTTGAATGAGGAAAGTACCATGACGACAAGCGGGTAGAGCATGATGAGTGCGTTCAGCACCAGCACTGCCTGAATGAAGCCGTTCTTGATCCACTCGTTGGAATTCTTCATGTCGTTTCCCGAAACTGGCAAAGGGCGGCCTAGAGCTGGATTTCACGGCGGCGCAGGAAGCGCAGCGCCACGAAGGAGAAGCCGGCGACGAAGAGGAACATCAGGACGGCGAGCGCGCTGCCCTGGCCGAAATCCTGGATACCGTTGGTGACGCTGCCGAAGGCCGTGCGATAGAAATAGAGGCCGAGCACATCGGTCGATCCGCCGGGCGATCCTGTCAGCCCCGCCATGACATAAGGGATTTCGAACCAGTTGAAGCTGCCGATGAAGGTCAGGATGCAGACGATCGTGACGCTGGGGGCGATCAGCGGCCAGATGATGCGGCGGAGGAGCACATAGTCGCCGGCTCCATCGAGCCGCGCCGCCTCGATCACCTCGGCGGAAATCCGCTGCATGCCGGCCAGCAGCACCAGCGTCGGGAAACCCAGCCAATGCCAGATATTGGCGAAGATGATGCTCCCGAGTGCGGTATTTTCATTGCCGAGCCATGCCGGTCCCTGGATGTGGATCAGCGCCAGCGCGCCGTTGACGATACCGAACAGCGGATGCAGGAAGAGCTTCCAGAGAAAGCCGACGATAACGGAAGACAGCACCACAGGAAGAAACACGATGACCTGGTGGATGCGGTGGCCGGGCAATCCCTTCAACAGCCCGAAGGCGATGAGGAAAGCGGTGCCGTTTTCGAAGACCATCAGAGAGACGAAGACGATAACATTGTGCCAGAAGGCATTGAACGTCCAGTCGCTATAGGGCTCCTCGAAGAGGACCTTTCGGAAGTTCTCCAGGCCGATGAAGTTCGACGGCAGCAGGCCGTTAAAATCATAAAAGGCAAAACGGAGGGCGGAGAGCAATGGCCAGACGACGAAGAGCGTCATCACGGCCATCGCCGGGAAGAGCAGGAAGCAGATCCACAAGGACCGGCGCTGCGGCAGAAAAGTCGTCGTGCGGCGCCGGTCCTTGTTCATGTCATTTCCCCTGGAAAGGCTTGTACCACTTGGCGAGACCATCGGTCAGATCGGCGCCAAGCTGATCGGGCGTCATGCTGCCGGACATCATCTTCGTAATGTCGTTCTGCAGCAACTCGGAACCCGTGGGCTTCTGGAAGCGGAAATAGACGACGTTGATGTGCGGCATCGCGGTCTCGTTGAGCTTGGCGACTTCTGCCAGCAGCGGGTCCTTTACGACGACGCCCTTGATCGGCGAGATGTTGCCGAGGAGCGCGGTGAACTTGTCGCCGAATTCCTTGGTGCCCATCCAGGCGACCAGCTTGAGAGCGGCTTCCTTGTTCGGCGATGCTGCGTTGACCGCATAGCCGCCGTCATAGAACTTCGTTGCCTGGGGAACATCGCCTGCCTTTGCAGCCGGCGGTGCAATGAAGTCCATGTTGATCTGCGGGTTTTCGCCCTTGTAGGTGGAGATGTCGAAGCTGCCGCCGGCAAGCATGGCCGCACGGCCGCTGACGAAGAGCTGGCCCGCGGTATCGTAATCGATGCCTTCGAAGCCTGGCGACATGTAGTCGCGCAGCTCGAGCAGCTTGTTGAGCGCCGCGATGTAGCGCGGATCCTTGAAAGTCGCCTTGCCGGTCTTCAGGTCGGAGACGAAATCCTGGCCGAGCAGCGGGCCGGTGAAGGAGGCAACGAACATTTCGTTGAACCAGCTGGTGCCAAGGCCGTTGGCGAGCGGAATGACGCCCTTTTCCTTCAGCGCCTTGGAAACGGTAATGAACTCATCCCAGGTGGTGGGCGCCTTGAGACCGGCCTTTTCGAAGACATCCTTGTTGATGAAGAGGCCGAGGGTCTGCGAGGCGAAGGGCAGCGAATAGACCTGGCCGTCTGCACGGTATGTGCCCGACAGGAGCGCATCGGCCGACATGTTTGCCAGCGAGGGCATGTTGGAGCTGTCCTGCTTGACGAAATAGCCTGACTTCACGAACTGCTCGAGCCAGCCATAGGCATGCGTGTGAATGACATCGCCGCCCTTGCCGCCGGCCAGCGCCGTCGAGACGATCGTCGGATAGTTCTCATCCGGGAAGGATTCGAACTTCACGTGGATATCCGGATTTTCCTTGGTGAAGTCGGCAAACAGCTCGTTGTAGGCCGCCTTGTCTTCCTGGCGCCAGGTCCAGAAGGAAATGTCCGTGGCATAGGTGAAGGGAGCGGAAAGCCCCCAGGCAATTGTCGCTGCGGTCAGCAGCCCTGCTATCGATCTCACTCTCATTACGCTCCCCTTTTCGTTTTCTAGGGCGTGTTCACGATCATTAACAAATCATAGTTCTTGCCTTTTGGCTAGATAGTTTGTAAAGCTGCCTAACTATATTTTTTAGCCCACCGAACTTCATGCAGAAGGCATATATTCTATGGCGAAAAGCGGCCTGATCGCAGGCATCGATATCGGCGGCACAAAGACGCATCTGCTCGTCAGCGAAGACGGCAATGTGGTTGCTGATACGGTTGTGCCCACCTCGGACTGGCGAACATGGGACCGGCCCGCCGATGCTGCCGTACTCGCAGCGCTGATCACGGGAACGGCGAAGGCAGAACCTGCCGCTATCGCTGTCGGTGCCCATGGCTGCGATACCGGTCCACATTGCACGCAGATGGAAAGCGACCTCGGCGCTCACCTCACCGGCAAGATCAAGGTCGTCAACGATTCCGAACTGCTGGTTCCCGCAGCAGGCTTCGAGGCAGGTATCGGGGTCGTCTCCGGCACCGGGTCGATTGCCGTTGCACGCAACGGCGAAGGCGAGATGCTGGTTGCCGGTGGTTGGGGCTGGATCCTCGGCGACGAAGGCAGTGCCGCAGCGCTCGTCAGGGAAGCCGCCCGGGCGATCCGCAAGTCGATCGATCTCGGCGAGAGCGGTGATCCGCTTGTCGCCGGTCTGATGTCGAAGCTGCAGACCGACGATGCGACGAAGATCGGCCGCCTGCTCAACGAGACGCGCGGCGCGGCCGTCTGGGGCAGCTATGCCGATGCCGTATTCGACGCTGCCTCGCAGAAATCGCCACTCGCATCGAGGGTGATCGAGGACGGTGCCGCCGCCCTCGCCCGCCTTGTCGGCATTCTGATCAGCCGCGGTGCGGACGCCAGTCACGTCGTCATCGGCGGCGGTGTCGTTGTCGAGCAGCCGAGCCTGTTCGAGGCCTTTCGCCGGGCGATGGCGGAAGTCTCTCCGAAGAGCGAAATCACCCTGCTGCGCGCAGCCCCGGTCAACGGCGCGCTGGCGCTCGCGCGCCGCCTGCTCGGCTGAACCGATTGGATAGACAGAGGAAGCGGAAATGGAACGCATTGGTTACAGAAACGCGGTTGCCCGCCAGCCGGAAAGCCTGGCGGAAGGCCTGAGCGTCGTGCGCGAGGCGCTCGCCAGGCTCGATATCAGCGGATTCGCCGGCAAGACAGTAGGCTTTGCCGGTATCGGCGCCAGCTATCAGGCCGCCATGGCGGGCGCCGTTTACCTTCGCGCGCTGGGCATCCCATCCTTTCCCTATTGCCCGACCGATCTCTACGAAGCGCTAGATAGCGCCGCCGGCGCCTTCGTGGCCCTGTCGGCATCGGGTCAGAGCCGTGAAATCTCAGACGTGATGCGGCTCCGGCCTTCCACGCCGAAGATTGCGATCTGCAGAGGCAGCGAGAACCCGCTTGCCGAACTCACCGGCGCCGTCCTTCCGACGGGGTCCGGTTCCGACAATGGCGCGAGCTCAACGGGCTATACCGGCATGCTGCTCGCCATCGGGCTGCTCTGCGAGAGGCTGGCGGGCGGACGCTCTTCTCCCGAGTGGAACCGCCTGCCAGCCGCTGTTTCGAAGACATTGCAATCCGCCGCGGGGCAAGCGTCCGAAGCCGCAAAGATGCTCGGTGCCTGCAGTTCGATCGATCTCGTCGGCGGAGGGACCGGCTATGCCAATGCCGGCGAAGGTGCGATGTTGATCCGCGAGGCGGTGCGTATTCCCGCCGCCGGATGGGACACAATGAACTATCTGCATGGGCCGATGGAATCGCAGGATCGGAGAACCGGTGTCATCGCCTTCGGCAACGGCCGGGAGACGAAGATCGCCGAGGACATGGCGGGCTTCGGCTGCCCCTCTGTTCTGATCACCAACCGCCACGACATTGCCCAGCGTGACAATCTGGTGGTGATCGCCGTGCCCGGCCTCAACCACCCGATCGCCGATGCGATCATCGAGATCGTCGCCCTGCAGATGATAACAGGCGACATGCAGGACGCCGCCGGGCTGACGAACATCACCTTCCGCTATCGCCAAACCGATACCAAGCTGAAACCGTGGTCGCCGACGGAAGTGTAGGATCAGCCGAAAGACGCTTCCGGCCCCTCGTCCGAGGCCGGGCCGGCGGGCAGCACCAGCGTCGCATCCGGCGCTTCGCCGAGAATATCGGCCAGCGCATAGTCGGCGGCAAGCCGGGTAGCCCCGAGCACGGTGCCATTGACGCCGAGGCTGCTCACCGCAATCTCCGTCGCCCAGGTCAGGTCGCGGGCAACATGACGGACCTCATCGAGCATCAGCGGATTCTGACCGACGCCGCCGCCCAGAACAACGAGACCCGGATCAAAGAAGCCGATGCAGCCAGCGACCATTCTCCCGATATCGGCCCCATGTCTGTTGACCCAGAGGACCGCTTCCTTTTCGCCTGCATGCGCCCGGTCGAAGAGTTCGCGTGCCGTCGCCGGGGGTTCCCCGGCGGTGGCGGGCCATCCGGCGATGCAACGTTCCATCAGCGCATCGGAGCCCAAATGATGTTCCAGGCCCTCGCGCTCCGGCACATGTCCGGCCGACCACGGAAACGGCAGGCGGCCAGCCTCACCCGCGGCGCCATTGAAGCCGCGGAAGAGCTTGCCGCCGATGACGATGCCGAGGCCGATGCGCACGCCGATCTGCAGAAACAGAAAGATCTCGCGGCCCTGCGCCGCGCCGTCGCGAAGCTCGCCGAAGGCCGCGCAGTTGACGTTGTTCTCCAGCAGGATCGGCGCTTCGACGGATTGCCGCAACCGCTGCAAGACGGCTTCCGGCCCCTTGCGGCGGCTCAGCCCCAGCCGGTTGCGCGAGACGATGCGTGGAACGGCGACAGCGATGCTGCGCAGGTTCTTGCTGCGCTTGCCGACCGCCAGGATCGCAGTTCGCGCCGCCTCATCGACGATCTCCGCCACCTCTTCCGTCGTGGCGCGCTGCTGCTTGGCGATTTTCAGTTCGGCGGTTGCGAGCGGCGTTCCGTCGAGCCCCTGCGCGACAGCGCGCACCTGCGCGACACCGACATCGATCCCGAGCACATATCCGGCTTCCGGCCCCAGGGCATAAACCGTGGCCGAACGGCCCATTGCCCCCTGCTGCGAACCGATCGGGGCCACCAGTCCCAATGCGCCGAGCTCGTTCATCACTGCGGTCATTGTCGGCTTGGACAGATTGAGCATCGCGCCGAGCCGCGGCCGGGTGATCGGGCCGGAAGACGCAACGACGCGCAGAACGGAGCGGGAGCTTTCGGTAAGCGGCGGAATGGTGGCTGGCGGCATTGCTTCTCTTTCATCCGGCATTGGCCGGTTGCGTGCAACGCATCGTTCAAATCGCGCAGCATCGAATTTCAAACATCGTCCGTGACCCGGTGTCAATAAAGGCCAGCTTGATGACCCAAACCTCCGAGCCCGATACCAACGACGCCCTGACGGCAAAACTGGAGAGGACGCCGCTTGCGCGCGTCGAAGCCATTGCTGCCCAGTATTTCTGCATCGCCGGCCGCGCTTCGGTACTCTCAAGCGAACGCGACGAGACCTTCCTGATCCAGGCCACGCATGGCCAGCGCGCGATCCTGAAGATCGCCAATACGGCCGAGCGCGCCGATGTGCTGACCTTCCAGACCGATGCCTTGCGCCACCTCGAGCGCAAACCGCTGGCGCTTCCCCTTCCCAAGCCGATCCCGGCCTATAACGGCAATTTTCTCCTCAAGCTGGGTTTCGGAAGCGACCAGCGCTTCGTACGCATGCTGACATTTCTGGATGGCGTTCAGCTCTACAAGGCACCGCGCTCCGTGCCGCAGATACAAGCGCTGGGGCGCAGCCTGGCGCGACTCGCTCAGGCTCTGGCGGATTTCAGACCTGAGCCGCTGCTGCAGAACCTGCTTTGGGACATCTGCAACGCCGCCGCTTTGCGGCCCCTCACCTCTCACGTTGGCGAAGAGCGGCGCAGCCTCGTCGTTTCAGCGCTCGACGGCTTCGAGCGTCTCGCTTCCAATGGATTTTCCGGGCTCCCACGGCAAGTGATCCACAACGATTTCAATCCGCACAACATTCTCGTAGCGGCAGACGACCCTGCGGAGATCACCGGGGTCATCGACTTCGGCGATCTCGTCGAGGCGCCGCTGGTCAACGATCTCGCCGTGGCGCTGTCCTATCAGGCGGGCGGTGACGACGGAATGGAGGCTATCGTTGCGATGCTTCAGG
Source organism: Rhizobium sp. BE258 (assembly GCF_031457345.1). NCBI lineage: Bacteria > Pseudomonadati > Pseudomonadota > Alphaproteobacteria > Hyphomicrobiales > Rhizobiaceae > Rhizobium > Rhizobium sp. BE258. Next base: position 122,673 of record NZ_JAVDWL010000012.1, on the reverse strand, counting down.
CCTATCATGCGGTCCGCCCGCTCTCCGCAGACGAGCTTTCGGCACTGCCCTGTCTTCTGCGGACGCGGCTGGCGATGACCGTTCTCATCCCGGAATGGCGTGCCAGCCTCTACCCTGAAAACCGCGACTACATCCTGCGCAACCACCCGGCAGCCCTTGCCGGGCTCATTCGCCTGGCGGATCATAGCGACGAAGCGCTTGCCGCCTTCTTCCGGCAGACTATCGGAGACTCAGCATGACCATGGCCAACGCATTCGGAGCCGGCGATTTCGAGCGCCTGAGCGCTGCCGAGCAATCGATGATCAAGCGGCGCGAACGCGTACTCGGACCGGCCTACCGGCTGTTCTATGAGCGGCCCCTGCATTTCGTACGCGGCGAAGGCGTCTGGCTCTACGACGCAGAAGGACGCGCCTATCTCGACGCCTATAACAACGTTGCCTCCATCGGCCACGGCAATCCGGCGGTGCTGGAGGCGATCGCCCGCCAGGCCGAAACGCTGAACACGCATACGCGCTACCTGCAAGAAAACATCCTCGACTACGCCGAGGCTCTCACCGCGACATGCCCGGATGAACTCAGCCAGGTCATGTTCACCTGCACCGGCAGCGAGGCCAACGATCTGGCCGTGCGGATCGCCCGCAGCTATACCGGCGGAACCGGCATCATCGTAACGGCGCATGCCTATCACGGCGTCACGGCAACAGTTGCCGCCTTCTCACCCTCGCTCGGCCCCAATGTCGATCTCGGAGCGCATGTGCGCACCGTCGCCGCACCCGATCCTTCGCTTCCGCCTGAACAGATGGAAGCCGCCTTTGCCGACGGCGTGAAGGCCGCAATTGCCGATCTCACACGCCACGGCATCAAGCCGGCGATGCTGATCGTCGATACGATCTTTTCCAGCGACGGCGTCATCCCAGGCCATGCCGGCTTCCTCAAGCCGGCCGTCGAGGCGATCCGGACGGCAGGCGGCATTTTCGTTGCCGATGAAGTGCAACCTGGCTTCGGGCGAACAGGCGAGGCGATGTGGGGATTCCAGCGCCACGGCTTCGTGCCCGATCTGGTCACGACGGGCAAGCCGATGGGTAACGGCTATCCCGTCGCCGGACTGATCGCCAGACCCGAGGTGATCGCCGAATTCGGCAAGAACTCGCGCTACTTCAACACGTTCGGCGGAAATCCTGTCGCCGCCGCCGCAGGCATGGCCGTGTTACGCTTCATTGAGGAGCAGGATCTCATTGCCCATACCCGCGACGTCGGCACCCATTTCCTGCACGGACTCGAAGCGCTGAAGACCCGCTTTCCGGGGATCGGCGATATCCGCGGTGCAGGGCTCTTCATCGGGGCCGATATCGTCGAGAACGGCAGGCCGTCGGCATCGCTTGCAGCGCGCATCGTCAACGGTCTCCGGGAGAGACAGGTTCTGATTAGCGCCAGCGGCCCTGACGCCAACGTTCTGAAGATCCGCCCGCCGCTGGTCTTTGCCCGTGATCACGCCGATCAGTTTCTGGACGCATTGGAGCAGACGCTAGGCGCGATGTGAACGGGCCCGCTACGGCAAGAAGGTCGGGCGGCGGCCTACTGAAGTCTGACGGCATCGGACAGTACCCATTTCTTGTCGAAGAAATCCTTGGTTGGCCCATAGGCGCGGAACATCAATTCAAAGTGCCTTTTCGGATCGGTGGGGACCCAATTGGCATCCTTGCCCTTCGGCGGCCTTGGCCCGAAATACAGATCGATGGAACCATCGGCATTCTTTGCGAGATCCGGAATCTGCGAGGATCGGCTGGCGCGCGAAACGTTCTTGATCAGCGCATGGGTTTTGCGGTCATAGGCGGTCACCGACCAATATTGCTGAACAGGCACATTTGCCGGCGCGTTCAGTTTGTAGGTGTGGCGCCCGTCGAAGGCGCGGCCGTCCTTGTCGCGGATGGAGATCGAGTAGAACTGACCGGCGCCCAGTCTTTTGATGCCGATATAGGCCATCGTGTAGATCACCCCGCGATGATCGACAGGATAGGAATCCGCCTCGTCGAAATCCCTTTGGGCGGCCGTGACGACGTCGGCATAGCCTGGAAAGGTCCAACGGCTGGTCTCGCTGAAAAACGGCGCAAAACCGTCATCGTACTTTGCTTGAAGCAGGGCTTGCGCTTCCTTCATGGCCTTTGCCAGCAACGATTTGACGTGACTATCCGGTTTGAAGGGCTTGCCTTTCTCGATGCCGAGCGACTTCAGCTGATCGATCATGACCCGGTCACGCGCGATCCACGGCTCCTCCTGGACGACACGATTGAGATTGTCGAAGAAGCGCGCGTCCCATTGGATCGTCGAATCGAAAACGATGTCCTTCACATCGCTGAACACGGTCTGAGGGGGATTGGCCGCTGCCGAGAGCGGATAGACCTTCATCTTTTTTCCATATTCGATGGAGGCCTCAACATCGGCGGTGTCATGGCTCGCCATATTGGAGCGGAACAGTATATAGCCGCCGTAGACATTGGATTTCAGCGGGATGTATCCGTCAGGCGGTGTTTCCTTGTAATCAGGCGGTAGGATGAGGAATTTTCCGCCCTTTCCCTTGTCCGCGCCGAGCAGACCGGCATCTTCAAGCGGCTGCTGCCAAACCGTAACAATATTGCCGTTGAAGGAACCCTTCGCCTCTGCTGCAGGAAGATCGAGAACGAAAGGCCCGTCCTTCGTGTCGAAGAACGCCATGAAGTAAAGCGCATCGGGATTTGGCGTCAGCGTCTGGTTCTTCCAGTCGAGCGGTTCGCCCCAATAGATGACCTGGCCGACCTTGCCCGGTGTCTTGTTCAGCATCTCCTGCCGCATCAGATCGTAGTTGACGGCAGGCATGCCCCAGACGACGGCCTGGACCGCCTTTCGCTCGATCTCGCGATCGGTAATCTCGCTTCTCGCCTTGTCTGCCGCCATCGCTGGCAGGCTCGTCAACAATAGCAGGCATAGTGCCGGTAGCAGCTTCATCGGATTGCCCTCCACTTTGCACCAACGATAGCGCTGCGAAGAGGGAACATAAGTACGCAACGGTAAACGCCTCTGACCGGACCGTAAATTTACAGCGGTTTACCGTTGCGTACTTACGCGTGCGGGCGCGATGCCTATTGTGCCGACGTTGGGGATCGATGGAGCCGGAATGAAGATATCAGCTGTTTTCGCCATTGTGCTGCTGCTCGCATCCTGCGGACATCCGAGCGGCGTCATGACCCCTGTGGTGCTGACGGCGGCGACGCCGAAGACCGCGCAGGTCGATATGCTCGTTGCCACGACGCGCCAGCCATCCGGCGACCCTGCCACACTTTTCAACGGTGAGCGCAGCCCGAAGCCCTATCTCACCGACATTTCCGTATCGCTTCCGCCTGGCAGGAAATCCGGCGAGGTGCAATGGCCGAAACGCCTGCCGCCGAATCCTGCGACCGACTTCGCGGTGACCCACGTCCAGCCGATCGCGACGGTGCCCGAAGGGCGCGTCTGGTTCAAGCAGCATATCCAAGGCGGCCATGCGCTGGTCTTCATCCACGGCTTCAACAACAAATACGAGGATTCCGTCTTCCGGCTGGCACAGATCGTCCATGACAGCGGCATGCATGCCACGCCGATCCTCTTCACCTGGCCGTCGCGCGCCGAAGTGACGGGCTATGAATACGACAAGGAAAGCACCAATTATTCGCGGACCGCGCTCGAACAGACGCTTCGCGTGCTGGCGCAGGACCCCGAGGTGAAGGACATCACGGTGCTTGCCCACTCCATGGGAACATGGCTGGCGATGGAGTCTCTTCGGCAGATGGGCATTCGCGACGGCCACGTGAACCGCAAGATCCATAATGTCATTCTGGCATCGCCTGATATCGATATTCAGGTCTTCGCCAAGCAATTCGTCGAGATGGGCGAACCGCGGCCGAAGTTCACCATCTTCGTGTCGCAGGACGACCGGGCGCTGGCGCTGTCGAGCTTCATTACCGGGCGTGTTTCACGCCTCGGCGCCATCGACCCGTCCAAGGAGCCGTATAGATCGAAGCTCGCTGAGGCCTCCATCACTGCCATCGACCTCACCCAGGTCAAATCCGGTGACCGGCTCAATCATGGCAAATTCGCCGAGAGCCCGGAGATCGTCCAGCTGATCGGTCAGCGGCTGATGACCGGGCAGACCCTGACGGACTCCAACATCACTCTCGGCCAAGGCGTGGCGGCGGTCGTCGGCGGCACGGTGCGCACGGTCGGAACGGTGGCGGGCACGGCGGTGGCGGCGCCACTGACGATCGTTGAACAACCGGCGCACAGGCCCGCGGACTCGGACGTCGGAGCGACCTTGCGGGAAGACCAGCAATCCAAGCCGCTGACGCAATGAGCCGGCCGGTTTAGTCCAGCATTTACGCTCAGTTACGCCGGGATTTACTGTTACGTACTTCCGCCCGCTACTGAAAGGAACAAGTCTCCTGCGGCGTCGCCTGACGACGATCAGAAGCCGGAGGCGCGGCCGCCCGGCACAAGGGAGACTGCAATGTTGAACGATCCATCAGCGAGGAGAGCGTCATGACGGTATCTCTTCAGAAGAAGCTGTTCTCGGCGGCGGTTGCCGCCGCCATGACGCTGACATCGACGACCTTCCTTTCGCCAGCAAACGCTCAGCAGGCAGCGCCTGCCGCCAGCACGGCTGCGGCCAAGCCCAATATCCTCGTCATCTTTGGCGACGACATCGGCCAAACCAATATCAGCGCATACTCCTTCGGCGTCGTCGGATATAAGACGCCGAATATCGACAGCATCGCGAAAGCGGGCATAATGTTCACGGACTACTATGCCGAAAACAGCTGCACGGCAGGCCGCTCGACATTCATCACCGGGCAGACCTGCCTGCGCACCGGCCTCTGCAAGGTCGGCGCGCCGGGCGCCCCTGTCGGCTTGCAGGCCGGCGACATGACGATCGCCCAGGCGCTGAAGCCGCTCGGCTATGCCACGGGACAGTTCGGCAAGAACCATTTGGGCGACCGCGACGAGTATTTGCCGACCAACCATGGCTTCGACGAGTTTTTCGGCAATCTCTACCATCTCAATGCCGAGGAAGAGCCCGAAGCGCCGTATTGGCCGAAGGATGATCAGGAGTTCCTTAAGGCTTATAATCCGCGTGGCGTCATTAAGGCCTCTGCCGATGGTGAAGTCGAGGATACCGGCGCATTGAACAAGAAGCGCATGGAGACAATCGACGACGAGACGACCGCTGCCGCAATCGATTTCATGGGCCGTCAAGTCAAGCAGAACAAGCCGTTCTTCACGTGGATGAACACCACCCGCATGCATCTCTTCACCCATGTGCGTGAATCCATGCGTGGTCAGAGCGGCATGCCGGGCAACGAATATGGAGATGGCATGGTGGAGCACGACGGCGACGTCGGTAAACTCCTGAAGGCACTCGACGATCTCGGCATCGCCGACAACACCATCGTTGTCTACACCACGGATAACGGGCCTAATCAATTCTCCTGGCCGGATGCGGCGACAACGCCCTTCCGCAGTGAGAAGGATACCAACTGGGAAGGCGCTTTCCGCGTGCCCGCCATGGTGAAATGGCCCGGACACATCCAGCCGGGCCAGATCTCGAACGGCATGATGTCCGGCCTCGACTGGTTCCCGACACTGCTCGCGGCAGCGGGCGATCCCGACGTCAAGAAACGCCTCCTTGATGGCTGGCAGCCACAGGGCAGCACCACGACGTTCAAGAACCATCTCGATGGCTATAACCAGCTGGACTACATCACCGGAAAGTCCGACAAGAGCGCGCGTAGCGACTTCTACTACTTCGACGACGATGGCGATCTGGTCTGCATACGCTACGACGACTGGAAAGTTGTCTTCAAGGAGCAGCCTGCGTCCGGTGGCTTTGCAGTGTGGCGTACGCCTTTGATCACTTGGCGCATTCCCAAGCTGTTCAACCTGCGGATGGACCCGTACGAACGCGCCGATACGGTTTCGGACCAGTATAACGACTGGCTGACTCGCAACGACTATCTGCTGGTCAAAGGCCAGCTGAAAGCCGCCAATTTTCTGGAGACCTTCGTAAAATATCCGCCGAGCCAGCGGGTCGCCAGCTTCAACATCGAGGGCGTCCGCGCCCAGGTGGACAAGGCGATCGACCAGTCCTTCAAGGATCGCGGCATCGAGAAGTAACAACGACGAAGGAGGCGCGCATCTGTGCGCGTCTCCCATTTCCCGTTATTCCTCGAGGGTTTCATGACGGCACGCGACGATATCATTGCGCTCGGCAAACGCATCGGCCAGTCCATCATCGGCCAGGACGCCATGGTCGAACGGCTGCTGCTCGGGCTGCTCGCCAACGGTCATCTGCTCGTCGAGGGGCTGCCAGGGCTTGCCAAGACGCGGGCGATCAAGAGCCTTGCGAAGAACCTCGCCGCCGATCTCTCACGCGTTCAATTTACGCCCGACCTGCTGCCCGCCGATATCACCGGGTCGGAGGTCTACTTCTCCGAAGGCGGAAAGGGCGAATTCAAGTTTCAGCAAGGACCGATTTTCGCCAATCTGATCCTCGCCGACGAAATCAACCGGGCGCCAGCGAAAGTGCAATCCGCCCTGCTCGAGGCCATGGAGGAGCGGCAGGTAACGGTCGGCGGCAAAAGCTATCCTCTGCCCGGCCTCTTCATGGTGATGGCGACGCAGAACCCGATCGAGCAGGAGGGTACCTATCCTCTCCCTGAAGCGCAGCTCGACCGCTTCCTGATGCATGTCGAGGTCGGCTATCCCGACGAAAAGTCGGAAGCGCTGATCATGCAGCTCAACCGGAGCGAAGAGAACGCTGCTCAGACGACAGCCAAACCGCCGGTGGTGGAACGTCTGAGCGAGCAGTCGGTCTTCGATGCCCGCAGGGAAATAGGCGCGGTCACACTGTCCGATCCCGTCGAGAAATATATCGTCGCCCTGGTATTCGCGACCCGTTATCCGGACCGCTACAACAAGGATCTTGCCGCTCTCCTGCAGGTCGGTGTCAGCCCGCGCGGCGGGATCGGCCTAGACAAGGTTTCGCGATCCTACGCCTGGCTCCGGGGCCGTGACTACGTGACGCCCGATGACGTGAAGGCCGTCGTCAACGACGTGTTCCGTCACCGGCTGATCCTCTCGTATGAAGCCCATGCCTCCAACACGCCTGCCGATCAGGTAATCGACCGCATCACCGAACTGGTGGCCGTCTCATGAAACAAGCGCCGTTGGCAAACGATGGTGTTCATATCTCGACCGAGCAGCTTGTCGCACTCGAAGCCCGAGCCCGCGACCTGACCTTCGTGCAGAAAGCCAGAAGCCACCAGCAGATGGCCGGGAGCATGCAATCGGCTCTGCGCGGCCGCGGTCTGATCTTCGAAGAACTGCGCGAATATCTGCCTGGAGACGACATCCGCTCCATCGACTGGCGGGTGACGGCGCGGACATCGCGGCCCGTGGTCAGGATCTACGGCGAAGAGAAGGAGCGGCCCGCCATCCTCGTCGTCGATCAGCGCATCAACATGTTCTTCGGGAGCCGCCGGTCGATGAAATCGGTGACGGCGGCTGAAGCTGCGATGCTCTGCGCCTGGCGCATCCTCGGCTCCGGAGACCGGGTCGGCGGTTTCGTCTTTGGCGATACCGGCATCAGCGAAGTCCGCCCGCATCGCAGTCGCAATGCCGTCATTGCTCTTGCCGATCGCATTGCCGAGAAGAACGCGCGGCTTTCGGCAGCCTATGCGGATGCGCCTGCGTCAACCGCGCTTGACGATGCGTTGCGCCAGACGGCCAGCGTCGCCCGCCACGATCATCTGGTGATCATCGTCAGCGACTTCGATGGCCATGGCGCCATGACACGCGACCTGCTGTTGCAGCTTTCCGCCACCAATGACGTGATATGCCTGCTGATCTACGACCCGTTTCTGCTGGAACTGCCCGATAGCGGCGAGATCGTCGTTAGCGGCGGAGCATTGCAGGCGGAACTCAGCCTTGGCCGCAGCGCCGTTCGCGCCGCCATCGGCAAATTCGCCACCGATCGCGGCAACGAATTGCGTGCCTGGCAGAAAGAACTTGGCCTTCCGATGCTGCCGATTTCCGCGGCGGAAGAAACGGCGCCGCAGCTGCGCAAACTGCTGGAACAATCGGCCTGGCGCCAGCGGAGGCGCTGATGGAACCGGCCGCGAAACTCGATCCGATGACGGAAACGGCGCTGCGCTCGCTGCGCGACATTGCGGTGCCGCCGCCGGTATCCTGGATGCCGCAGACCTGGGGCTGGGCCGTCCTGGCGGCGATCGCATGTGCGCTCGCTCTCGCTTGGGTCATCCTTGCAGCTCTCCGGTACCACCGAAATGCCTACCGCCGAGAGGCTATGCGGCAGCTTGATCAGATCGAAAGCAGCACCGCGAAAGCAAAGCCGGCCCTTGCGCTGCGCGAAATCGCCGAACTTGTGAAGCGCACTGCCCTCGCCGCCTGGCCGCGAAAGGACGTGGCGGCGATCGATGGCGCAGACTGGGTTCAGTTTCTAAGCACGTCGGGAGGTGCCGGTAAGGCGCTGAATGGCGTTCTCGACGATCTTGAATACCGGCCGGATGCGGCGCTTTCTGCCCTTGCACCGGGCACCGTCGAAGATGCGGCTCTCGGCGCCCGCCGCTGGATCGAGAAACATCATGTATCAGCTTGATCTTCCCTGGCTGCTTCTTCTCCTGCCGGTACCGCTACTCGTCTGGTGGCTTCTGCCGCCAAAACGCGAGACCTCGACATCGGTCCGCCTGCCCTTCTTCGACCAGGTCGCGCGGGCAGCCGGCGTGACACCGAGCGAGGGTTCGGTCGTCGCGCGGCGAGGATGGGTGCAGACCGCCGTTCTCGCGCTTGCATGGTGCCTCATCGTCATCGCGCTGGCGCGCCCGCAATATGTCGAGCCCCCGATCGAGAAGAAGGAGCCGCAGCGCGACATCCTGTTGGCACTCGACCTGTCGCAATCGATGGAGGCGAAAGACTTCCGCACGCCACAGGGCGCGCTCGAATCCCGCATCGATGCCGTCCGCCAGGTCGTAGCCAGTTTCATCGGCAAGCGTGGCGGCGACAGGATCGGGCTGATCGCCTTCGGTGATGCGCCCTATCCGCTCGCTCCGTTCACCATGGATCATGCCCTCGTCCGCACGATGGTCGAAGACCTGATGCCAGGGATCGCCGGACCGCGAACGGCGCTGGGCGACTCTCTCGGCCTTGCCATCCGCATGTTCGACAAGACCACGGTGCCGGAGAAGGTCCTGATCCTGCTGACTGACGGCAACGACACGGCAAGCAAGATGCCGCCCCTCAAAGCCGTTGAAGTGGCCAAGGCGAAGAACGTCACGATCCACACGATTGGCATCGGCGACCCTGATGCCACCGGCGAAGACAAGCTCGATCTGGCAACCCTGAAGCAGATCGCCGCCAGCAGCGGCGGCCAGTATTTCTTCGGCGGCAATCAGCAGGAACTCGCGGCCATCTACGACACGCTCGACAGCATGACGCCTGAAGATCAGAAAGTTCTGACCTGGCGGCCGCGCACCGAGCTTTTCCATTGGCCGGCCACAGCCGCAGCCGTCCTGCTCGGCGGCTACTATCTGATCTCCGGCGGCGCGGGGCTGGTCAGGCGGAGGGCGCCCGGATGATCGCCGATTTCCATTTCCTGCGGCCGTGGTGGCTGCTTGCACTGGCTCTGCCCCCTGTGATCGTCTGGCTGGCACATCGCGCCGGAGACAGCAGGGCCCGCTGGAGCGACATGATTGCCCCGCACCTCCTCGACAGCCTGGTCATCGAGCCCGACCGCCGACGTCATCTGCGGCCGGCCTGGATGATCGCGGCTCTGGCCGCGTTGACCATCCTCGCCGGTGCTGGGCCAACCTGGCATCGCGAAGCGCCTCCCTTCGTCTCGGATTCGGCCGCCCTCGTCATCGCTGTCGATCTATCGCCGACGATGGACGCCGTCGATATCACGCCAAGCCGGCTGGAGCGCGCCAAGCTCAAGATCCACGACATCCTGACGGCCCGCGCCGGTGCCCGCACCGCGGTGGTCGCCTATGCCGGGACGGCGCCTCTCGTCGTACCGCTGACGGAGGACCAAGCGCTCATCGAAACCTATACCGATGCGCTGGCGACACGCATCATGCCGAAACCCGGCAAGGATACTGCCGCCGCTCTGACGCTGTCTGGCAGCCTGCTTCGCGCGGATGGCAGTCCCGGCACGATCCTGCTGATGACCGACGGCATAGAAGAGACGGCTGCCGGCGCTGCCGGGAAGACCGGCAGCGCCCTGATCGCCCTTGGCATCGGCACCGCCGAAGGCGGTCTGGTCAAGCAGGCGGACGGCAGCTTCCTCACCGCAGTGAGCGGAAGCCGGGTCGTCGCCAAGCTCGACCTCGAGGCGCTCAAGGCGTTTGGAAGTGCATCTGGCGCATCTGTCGCCACTCTCACCGACGACGATGCCGATGTCCGGTGGGTTGGCCAGCATATTCGCACCAGCTTTGCGCAGCAGTCCGCCAGTGAGGGTGATCGCTGGCATGATATGGGCTGGTGGCTGTTGCCGCCTGCAGCCCTGCTGCTCGCCCTCTCCTTCCGGCGCGGATGGGTCGTGAAGGTCGCCGTGATGCTCGCCTTGCTGAAGCTTGCAGCGCCCGCGAGCGCGGAAGCGGCAGGTCTTGCAGATATGTGGCTGACGTCTGATCAGCAGGGCCAGCTCGCGTTCGAACGCGGCGACTTCGCGTCGGCATCGGCACATTTCCAGGACCCCATGTGGAAGGGTACGGCCCTCTACCGCGCCGGACGGTTCCAGGATGCGGTCGATGCCTTTGCTTCTGACGGCAGCGCCGCTAGCTGGTTCAATCAGGGAAATGCGCTGCTGCATCTCGGCAAGCTGGAGGAGGCGGTCGCCGCCTACGGCAAGGCGCTTGAAAAGCGGCCCAATTGGCCGGAAGCGGATGCCGATCTGGCCATCGCTCGACGGCTGCTCAAGCTGAAGCAGGACGAACAGGCTGACCAGCCGCAGGATCCCAGCGAGAAGCCGGATAGCGTCCAGTTCGACGACAAGGGCAAACAGGGCAAGGCCGGGACCGTCGCTGTAGCCGAACAGACTTCGGAAATGTGGATGAAGAACATCGAGGTCAGCCCTGCAGACCTGATGGCCCGGAAATTTGCAATGGAGCTTCAGGAGAAGAAGCCGTGAGATACCTTTGGCTCATCATGCTGATGCTCTGCCCGCTGCAGGCATTCGCAGCCGGGCCTTATGCCAGGGCCTCCGTGGAGGATGACGGCAAGATCGTACCCGGGCAGCAGGTCTATGTGACGGTGGATGTCTTCGTGCCCGATTTCTTCACCTCGCCACCGCAATTCCCGCTGTTCGGCATTCCGGATGCCCTTGTCACATTGCCCGGCGAGCGGTCTCAACACCTGACCGAGACGGCCGACGGAATTCAGTATGCTGGCATTCGCACGCGCTATGCCATCGTTCCGGAGGTGCCGGGCACTTATGCAGTGCCCGCAATCGATATCGAGCTCGGCTACGCGGTCGATGGGAAACCGCTTCGCGTAACGGTGCAAACCAATCCGCTGAGTTTCGAGACCCACGGGAACGCGACCGCGGGAGCAGGTTTTGCCGCCCGGGGCCTGACGATCGCGCAGGCCTTTGACCGGGATCCTGCGGCGCTGAAGGCGGGTGATGCCCTGACGCGCACGATCACCATTACCGCCGGGGATACCCAGGCCATCATGATCCCGCCGGTCGAGGCCGGTGCCGCTCCTGGGCTGACTCAATATGCGAAACCGGCGAAGACGGAAGACGGCATTGCGATCGGCCGCGATACCGCAAGCCGGAGGACCGAAACCCTCGTCTACACGACTACGGCCGAGGGCCGGTTCGCGATACCTCCGATCGACTATTCCTGGTTCGATCTGGACAGTGGCGGGATAACGGTCGCTCGTCTGCCTTCGACTACAGTCCTTGTCGCAGCAGCGCCTGCGAGGACCGGGATTGCGCCCGACGTGCAGGCACCGAGGATGGCTGCTCCCTTCGAACAGCGGCAGCATCTGATGCTTGTTATCCTGCTTGGGCTGGCCGCTGGAGCCGCAGCATGGGCAATGCGACGCCTGCCGCGCGCGCTCGTGCGATATCTGTCGGCTGCCGAACTGCGGTTCAAGACATCGCGCCGCTACCTGCTGCGCGGTCTGCAAAAATCCATCCTGTCCGCAGACCCCGCCGGGGTCTATGCCGCCCTTCAGGCATGGAGCCGTGAGGAAGGCTTTCGCACGTTGCATGATTGGGCGGCAAGCGGTCATCCCGATCTGGCAGATGAGGTCACCGGTCTTGAGAGCACGCTTTATGGAGGCCGCAGCAGCGCGTTCGACCGGCAGCGGCTGGCGCGGCTCGTGACATCGGCCGGCGATCACCGGGCGGGCACACACCCACGGATGGCATTGCCCGCGCTCAACCCGGGCGCGGACACCCTGGCAGCACCGCAAAGGTCAGCATTTACGCTGCACCGGACGTAAATGCGGCGGCATTTACCGTTGCGTACTTACGCCGGGCCAAGCCGCGCGCAAACATGCAGCCAATGAAAGCGGAGGCGATGATGGCTTTGGCATTCGACGGCCTTGCGGCACCAGAGGGCATGACCTGGATTCCCGGCGGAACCTTCACCATGGGTTCCAACGACCACTATCCCGAGGAGGCACCCGCGCACCCGGTCAGGGTCGATGGTTTCTGGATCGACGACACACCGGTGACGAACCGGAAGTTCATGGCATTCGTCAGGGCGACGGGCCATGTGACGATGGCCGAGAAAGCACCTGATCCAAAGGATTATCCGGGCGCCCTTCCGGAGATGCTGCGGCCCGGCTCGCTGCTTTTTGTTCAGCCGAAAGGCGTTAGTGGTCCCGATATCTCGCAGTGGTGGACGTTCAAGTTCGGCGCCGACTGGCGGCGTCCGCTCGGCGGGCTCAGCGATCTGCGCGGCAAGCTAGATCACCCCGTTGTCCACGTCTCCTGGTCTGATGCCAAGGCCTATGCGGACTGGGCCGGGCTCGACCTGCCGACAGAGGCAGAATGGGAATTTGCCGCGCGCGGCGGCCTCGACGACGTGGAATTTGCCTGGGGCGACGAGCTGATGCCCGGCGGAAAACCAATGGCCAACACCTGGCAGGGAACGTTTCCGACGCAATCGAACAAGCGGAAGGGCGAGGAGCGGACCTCGCGCGTGCGGTCCTTTCCGGCAAACGGCTACGGCGTTTACGACATGATCGGCAATGTCTGGGAATGGACTGCAGATTACTGGAGCACACGGCATCCGGAGCCCGCTGCCAAGACCTGCTGCATTCCGAAGAACCCGAGGGGCGGCGAGGCCGAGGCAAGCTATGACCCGCGGCTTCCGGCAATCCGCATAGCCCGGCGAGTCCTCAAGGGCGGGTCGCATCTCTGCGCGCCAAACTACTGCCGGCGCTACCGGCCCGCGGCCCGCCATGCCGAACCCGAGGATACGTCCACCAGCCATGTCGGCTTTCGCTGCATCAAGAGAGTTCACATGTGAGGAGAAGCCGCATGAGCCGCACGCGTCACGCCGATACCACCCTCTTTTCCCTGCTAGCCGCATTCATTCTGACGATCGCCGGCGTTCTGCCTGTTTTCGCGCAGGAGCCACTTGCCTCATGGAATGATACGGCAGCCAAGAACCGCATCATGAGTTTCGTGAAGGCAACGGTGACGGAAGGCGGCGATGGCTACGTCGCGCCGGATGACCGCATCGCGGTGTTCGACAATGACGGCACGCTATGGTCTGAGCAGCCCTATTATATCCAGCTCGGCTTTGCGCTCGACCGCGTGAAGACCCTCGCGCCGCAGCACCCCGAATGGAAAACCAAGGAACCCTTCAAGAGCGTGCTCGATGGCGATTTGAAAGGCATCGCTAAAGGCGGCGAACTCGGCCTCGTCGAGCTTGTGATGGCAACGCATGCCGGCATGGCGACAGATCAGTTCAACAAGATCGTTACCGACTGGTTTGCGACCGCGAAGCACCCGAAAACCGGCAAGCTCTATACCGATATGACCTTCCTGCCGATGCGCGAACTTTTGGACTACCTGCGCAGCAATGGTTTTACGACCTACATCGTCTCGGGCGGCGGGGTCGAATTCATGCGGCCGGTCACGGAGAAGCTCTATGGCATACCGCCACAGCAGGTGGTCGGCAGCACCATCTCCACGGAATATGCGATCGTCGGCGACGTGCCTGTCCTCAAGCGGCTTCCGAAGATCGATTTTGTCGATGACGGCGCGGGCAAGCCGGCCGGCATCAACAAGTTCATCGGCCGCAAGCCAATCTTCGTTGCAGGCAATTCGGATGGCGACTACGAGATGATGCGCTGGACGACCGCTGCCAAAGGCCCGGGCTTCGCGATGATCGTCCACCACACCGACGCCGACCGCGAATATGCCTATGACCGGCAATCACCCTTCGGCAAGCTGGACAAGGCGCTCGATGAGGCAGAGCGGCGCAACTGGCTCGTCGTCGATATGAAAGCCGATTGGAAGACAGTCTTTAGATCCGCACCTTAACAATCCGATTGGCCATGCCTTTGCTGTGTGGCCAATCGCCGAATTTTGATCCGGCGACTAATCCGAGTGCTGCATCCTCTCGTAAAGCTTGCTCAGCCGGAGAGGACGAGCCCATGTACAACGCTCCCTGGAAACAGCCGATCGCGATCGAGATGCCGCGGCCACATGGCCTGCAGGTCGTGCGGACCACGCAAGAAGCCGCCGACTGCCTGATCGACAAATGGCCGGAACCGGATTTCGGGCCGGAGCGCGACGAAGCCTTGCGCCTCTGTCTGGAAGTCTACGAAAATGGCGAGGAGCCGGAGAAGGCGCGAGATGCGTTTCTACGCGCAGCGCATGCAGCCGATCTTTTCGTTCATGAACGTGTGTCCAGCTAGCGAACGGCAATGCCGATGGCCCTGCTTAGGGCTTGGCGACACTCGCCACGGCATTCGGATCGACATCGGCGCCCGCCTTCACGAGACCGGCCTCAAGTTCCGCTGCAATGTCCGGTGGAAGGCGCCAGACGGCAACCCTGTCAGCGAAGTTCCGCTCGAAATCAGGATCCTTCCCCCTGATCTCCGCCATGCGCTCGCGAGCCTCCGGTGACTGAAGCTGGCCGAGGGCAGCGGTCCGGAGCGCTGAGACCAGGAAGTCGGTGCAGTTGATCTGCTCGGACAAAAGCGACGCCTCCGAATAGCGCCCGGTCTTGTAGGCATCGAGCGCCAGCACCAGGGTGGCGTCGCGCGGGGCTGCATCGACGCCGTGGCTGGCATCATGCGCCATCGCCACACCTGCGTCCTTGAAACCCGAGAGATAGAGGACAAGCGCCAGCTTTGCCGCCGCATCGCCATTGTTCGGGTTGAGCTCCACCGCACGGTTTCCGGCCCGGACGGCCGCCTCGGTCCGGCCCGCGGCGAACTGCGCCGTCATCAGAGCCACCTGCGCCCTGTCCGATAGCGGCGCCGAGGAGACTGCACCCTTCGCCAGCTCCAGCGCGCGCAATCGGACGGACGGGTCGGACGCGGCACCCCTGCCTGCAAGCAGAATCCGCGCCAGCAGCGCTGTCGCATCCGGGTCGGCGGGAGCTGCAGACAGGCTGCTTTCCAGGCAGTCACGGCTGCGCAACACGCGGTCTGCGCCGCCTTCATCAAGCGCATATTCCGCCCGCAGCACGCAGGCATTGCCAAGGGCATCATCGGGCGTTTCATGGATTTCGATATTGTTGATCACGCCGCGCGTTGCCGCAAAACGCTGCGCCAGCGCGCCCGCCATCTCCTCTCGGACGGCAGCCGGGCTCTTGCCGCTGATATCCACCCGTTCGAGGCCGGAGCGGAGCAGGTCGCCCGTGGCGCTGTCGGCGATCTGCCACCAGACGCTGCGATCATCCGCATCGCCGTAATACTTGATGTCGATCTCGTAATTCCGGCCGGCGCGGCCCGCCGACCGCACGTCGGAATAGCTGGCTTTGGCGACGGTCAGCGTCGTAAACTGGGTCAGCGCGGTCATCAGCGTGTCGCGCGTCTGGCTGGCCTCGCCCTGCATGCGGCCTTCGGCGGCCTCCATCAGGATATAGACGGTCGGCTTTGCCGTCATCGCAGGCTGCCCGGCCAGCAGCTCGAAGCTCGCCGCACCACCAAGCGCCGCGACAATTACCGCGACAGCTGCGGCTCCTCCGAGACGCACCGACCTGCGGGAGCGTACTGCCTGCACCATAGCCTCGGAAATCGTCGCCGCCGGTTCACTTTCGCCGGCTGGCTCGAACCCCGGATGCAGCTCGTCATCCGGCTCGTGCGGCACGAGTGTCGCCGGGAAAAGGGCAATATACATGCCCTTTGGAATATGGATCGTGGCGCCACTGGCGGTGCCGAAGGCCTGATAATAGGCGTCGAGCGCCGATCTCAGACGGCTGATCTCGATGCGCACAATCGGATCGGTCGAGGCGTCGAAACCGCTCGGCCGCCCTAGAACGTCAAGCGCCACCGAATAGGCCTTGACCCCTTCGTCGCAATCGTTGAAGCGGCGCTCCGCCAGATATCTGAGAATGTCTTTCTGACGCTCGGTGACCCGGAAGCGCTGGTCGGCGAGCAGACGCTCGAGTTCGACCTTTGCTTCGTCCTTGGAAACCTCGCAAGCCTTCAAGTCGTGTACTTCAGCATTCATGGCAGCCCCTCGCACACCTTGTCAAAGCTAAAGTAGAACAGAGTAATTTATCGCCGAGATGGCAAGAAGTTGCAAGGCCGAACGCTAATGAAACCGAAACTTGATCGATTTTGACGCGAACCCTGTGTCAGTCCGACACGCCGGAAGGGTGCCCGAGAACATAATGGATCACATCGGATTCGATCTCAGCGCACACGGTTTCGTATTCTTCCCGGAGGGGACATTGCGATCGGGGCCGGTCTTTCGACATCCGTTCCAGGGTGAGGCTGGCCTCTTCGTAGGCCTCGAACAGGTCGGTGATGGACGGTGACGTCGCAGCGAGAATCTGGAGCCTTCCGCGCATCGCAGGCAGCTTCAGCATCAGCCGCCACAGACCCCTCTGGGCGGTTCCGGAACCGTTGACGCCGGTGCCGCTGCTCTTGTCCATCACACCATCCAGCCTCCGGGCCAACCTTGACGGGAGGATTATGCGCCGTCTGAGAAGCCGGGGAAGTACGTTACCGTAAACCGATCCGCGTTTACGCCCGGATCGCGGAATTTACGCCCGCATTTACAGTAACGTACTTCCGCGCCGGAGAACCGGCTGGCTAGATGCACGTCTTGTTCAAGGAGAGTGCAGATGCGGTTCACGGATGCCAGCTCAGCTTCCCTGATTCGACCAGAGTGCGGCAGACTTTCCCGGCCGCCTACCGGCTACATTTTCCGCGTCTGCTTTGGGACGTCGGCAGCATGATCAAATGCCTGGCAGGGTTGCTTGTATTCCTGATCCTTTCCGTGACCGCGCAGGCACAAACGCCCATTCCGGCGAGCGAAAAGAAGATCAACGATCTGGTCGCACTTCTCCAGGATCCCGATATCCAGGCCTGGCTCGAAAGCCGCAAGACGGCCGCAGCCCCGCCGGCGCCATCCGCAACTGCAGCCTCCCCCATCACAAGCTGGGAATCCGAGACGCGGGCGCGGATCGATACGGTCATCGCCGCCGTCCCGCGTATTCCGTCTGAAATTGCCGCAACGGCTGCCAGGACGCGTGCCGATGCGATCTCGCACGGATACGCCCCCGTCTTCGTTATTTTCGGTGGTCTCATCGCCATTGGCCTTGCCGCCGAATGGCTCTATCGCAGGATGCGCGGACAGCGGGAGGGAGCGGCTGCCGCGCTGATCCCGATCGCAGTCTTTGCCGGCGCCATGGCCGTGATCTTCTTTGCAATCGAGTGGCCGCCGCTTGCCCGCATCACCCTGCTTGTCTATCTCAGCGCGTTCGTCGTCTATCGCACCGGATCGGTGCTGATCACGCTCGCGGCGCCGGAAGGGCTGCGGCAGCGCGCCAGGATCCTTCTCGGCATCACCGTGCTCGCCATCGCCACGGCAGCGCTCGGCCCGCCGCTCGGCACGGATCCCGCCGTCACGGACGCGATCTCCTATGTGTTTTCGATCATCGTTCTCGCGCTCGGAATTGAGGCCGTCTGGTCCACATGGAGCCGGCCGAAACCCGCAAAGGCGATCGTCACCGGTGTGATGGTGGCGATGTGGATCCTCTGGTGCCTCGATCTGAAAGGCCTGTTCTGGCTCGGCCTCTACGCTCTCATCCTGCCCGGCATCCTGCGGGGTGCAGGAAATGTCGCCGAACACTTCACCTCGGCCGGGGCTGGTCTGCGAAATGTGCTGGTCGTCCGCGGAGCCCGGGCGATCGTCATCGCAATCGCCGCCGGCTGGCTGGCAATCGTCTGGCAGATGAACCCGGAAACCATTGGCCACCGCGATCCGATCGTATCGGCGATCTTCTATGGCCTGCTGCGCAGCGTCGTCGTTCTGCTTGCCGCCGATCTGATCTGGCATCTGGCCAAGAGCTGGATCGACGGAAACCTTGTGGCATCCGCGCCCGCTACATCCACGCCAGCCGACACAGCGCGGCGCGCCCGCTTCCGGACGCTGCTGCCGATCCTGCGCAATGCGCTTGCCGTCATGATTGCCGTCATGGCGGCGTTGATCATCCTCGCCCAGCTTGGCGTGGAGATCGGGCCGCTGATCGCCGGTGCCGGCATCTTCGGCGTGGCACTCGGCTTCGGATCGCAGACGCTGGTCAAGGACATCATCAGCGGCGTCTTCTACATGCTCGACGATGCTTTCCGTGTCGGCGAGTATATCCAGGCCAAGAATTACAAGGGAACGGTCGAGGGCTTCAGCCTGCGATCGGTCCGGCTCAGGCACCATCGTGGCCCCGTGTTCACCGTCCCGTTCGGCGAGCTCGGCGCGGTCGAAAACATGAGCCGGGACTGGGTGATCGACAAGTTCCGGATTTCCGTCGGCTTCGACACCGATGTCGAAAAGGCCCGCAAGCTGACCAAGAAGATCGGCGCCGAACTGCTCGAAGATCCCGAACTCGGGCCTCTCTTCATCGAACCCCTGAAGATGAAGGGCGTCGAGGAATTCGGCGACTACGGCATCGTGCTGGGCTTCGGCATGACCACGGTACCCGGCATGCAGACCTACATACGCCGCAAGGCACAGCTGCGGATCCGGGAAGCCTTCAGGGCAAATGGCATCGAATTCGCGCAGCCGACCGTCAATGTCGGTGGCGACGAGCGGGAGGGTGGAGCGGCCGCAGCCGCCGCCACCATCAAGGCGCAGCAGGCGAAAGCAGCTGCGGCAGCAGAAGTGTGACAAGGGCCAAGGCCGAGGGGACGACACATGCACAGCAAGATTCGATTTGTCATTGGTGTTGCGGCACTGGCCGCCTTCGCCGCGCCTGCGGGTGCTGCCGATCTGCTGCCGGTAACAGCGCCGCAACCATCACCCGAGCGGCCCGACGGCTGGAGTTTCTCGTTCTCTCCCTATTTCTGGATTGCCGGTCTCGATGGCGAGAGCCAAGTGTTCGGCTTGCCGACCGTGGATGTCAGCCAGGATTTCGGCGCCATCATCTCGACCCTGGATTTCGCGTTCATGGGAGCGGGCGATGCCCGCTACGACCGTTTCAGCATCTTCACCGATATCAGCTATGCGAGGGTAACCACCGACTCCGCCACGCCGCGCGGCATCATTGCCGACGACGTTGACCTGAAGACTGTGACCTTCACGGCGCTGTTGGGTGCCGCCTACACGATCTACGAGGACCCGCAGGCGCGCCTCGACATTCTCGCGGGTGCCCGTTTCTGGCATGCCGAAACCACTATCCGCCTGAGTGGCGGCCTGATCGGTAATCTCGAGGGAACCGACAGCGCCAACTGGGTCGATGGTCTTGTTGGTTTCAAGGGCAGCTATTCCTTCACCGACAATGTCTACATGACCGGCTGGGCGATGATTGGTGCGGGCGGCGCCGACCTCGACTGGGATGTGCTGGCCGGCCTCGGCTACAAGTTCAACGACACCATGTCAGCCGTGCTCGGATACCGTGCCCAGGGCGTCGATTACAGCAGTGACGGCTTCACCTACGACATGATCCAGCACGGCCCGATCATCGGCATGACGATCCGGTTCTGAAACTTGCGGCGAAGTGCAGATCCCAATCGGAGACCAACGCATGAAGCCAGGAATTCTCTTTGCCGCAGCGGCCGCTGCGGCGGCCCTCCCGCTACCGGCTGTGGCGCAGGATGCCGATCTCGCCAAGAAGCTTTCCAATCCGGTCGCCTCGCTGATCAGCGTGCCGTTTCAATTCAACTATGACAGCGGTTACGGCCCGCTCGACGGCGACAGGGCCGTGCTGAACATCCAGCCGGTCATTCCCATTTCGATCAACGACGACTGGAACGTCATTTCCCGAACCATCCTGCCGTTCATCTGGCAGAACGACATCGCCGGCAATTCCGGTAGCCAGTTCGGCCTTGGCGACATCACCCAAAGCTTCTTCTTTTCGCCGAAGGAACCGGGACCGGGCGGCATCGTCTGGGGCGCCGGCCCGGTCTTCCTGCTGCCGACCGCAACGGACAAGATGCTCGGCAGCGGCAAGTGGGGGCTCGGCCCGACCGCCGTCGTCCTGAAGCAGGATGGCCCCTGGACCTACGGCGCGCTCGCCAATCACATCTGGTCCGTCACAGGCAACAGCGATCGGCCTGATATCAGCTCCACCTTCCTGCAACCCTTCATATCCTACACCACCCCTGATGCCTGGACTTTCTCGCTTAACACCGAAAGCACCTATGACTGGAAGAACGACCAGTGGGCCGTGCCGATCAATTTTTCGGTGGCAAAGCTCCTGAAGTTCGGCGAACAACCGGTGAGCTTCCAGGTCGGTGCCCGCTACTGGGCCGAAGCGCCCGAGAACGGACCGAACGGCTGGGGCTTCCGCGCCGGGATAACGTTCCTGTTCCCGCAATAGGCTGGCGTCGGGAGAAGCGGTCTGTCACCTGCCTGATCGACATCGCCTATTGCATGCCTGATGGCGCTATGCGATTGCGCGGTCAGATATCGAAGGCGGACGACCCATGACAGCATCGCGATACACCGATTACATCCAGGATCTGAAGGCAGCCCTGGACGATCTGCACGGCAATAGCGACCGGTACCAGACCTTCGATCTCCACGCCGAACTGGCGATGGGGGCGAACCTTCTGGTTTACGAGACGCGCAAGCGCAAGGGCCAGATCGACACCATGGCCTATGCCCGAGCGCCGACAGGCAACAAGCCGATTGCGCCTGACATGGCCAGGGATCGTGTCCTGTCATTCCTGGCGATGCAGGAACACATCGCGCTGACGGGCGATCCGATGATCAGCCTCAACGAGGAATATCCGCATGCGGTGATCAGCTTCGAGCACCGGGCGAAAGGTGCTGCCTCCAATAAATCGATGAAGATGATCTTTGCCGGCGTCAACGATGCCGAAGACGCTGCCCGCTATGTCACGGCCGTCGGCAATCCTGCCGCGATCGTTTCGACGCGCCCGCACGTTTCGAAGAAGCTGTGGGAGTGGAAATAACAGACGCGGGCAGCGGCTTTCACCGCGCCCGCGATTGTTTCTTCTGCTCCTGAAAGGCCTATTTCAGGGTCGTCTCGTCGGCAAGAATAGCGCCGGCTTCGTCGAGCAGCACGTCCTTCGCCTTCTTGCGGGCATTCTCGATCGCAATATCCGCACTGAGGCTGCGCTCGTTTGACTGCAGGCCGTCATCCGGACCCGTGTCTTCGCCGCTGACATCGGCGCGCGCCTTCAGGCGCGCCTCGCGGGCGGCCTGTTCCTTGCGGCGCTCGGCCTCATTGAGGGAGATAAGCCCCTTGTCGCGCTGCGCCTTCAGGTCGGCAATGTCCTCAATCAGGCTCTGATAGCCCGGATCGGTCTTGACGCGCGCATCATGGCGGCTCTGCAACTGTGGCAGCACGCTCTTGATGTCGCCGAAAGGCTTATATTTTGCAGGCTTGATTTCCGTCCATGGCAGGGCGTTATCATAGCTCGTCTCGCCGAAGGTTTTCGGGTCGGA
This sequence comes from Rhizobium sp. BE258, assembly GCF_031457345.1. Classification (NCBI taxonomy): domain Bacteria; kingdom Pseudomonadati; phylum Pseudomonadota; class Alphaproteobacteria; order Hyphomicrobiales; family Rhizobiaceae; genus Rhizobium; species Rhizobium sp. BE258. The sequence goes on along the minus strand of NZ_JAVDWL010000012.1, from coordinate 100,538 downwards.
AAGACCCGGGAAGGCGATATCCGGGGTCACGCCGCGCAGCTGCGTCGTCCCGCCGTTGACGCGGAAGAACTGGGCGATCGTCACCTTGAGCTCGCCGAATTTGGGCTTGCTGTTATGCGCCATCTCGTCGAGATCGACGACGGTCTGCACGGTGCCCTTGCCGAAGCTCGGCTCTCCGATGATCACGCCACGTCCGTAATCCTGGATCGCCGCAGCGAAAATCTCCGATGCCGAAGCCGAGCCGCGGTTGATGAGCACACCCACCGGACCAGTCCACAGGGGCTCCTGGAAGTCAGCGCTCTGGACCACGACCTTGCCATCCGTGCCGCGCTGCTGAACGACCGGACCATTGCCGATGAACAGGCCGGTCAGGTCAATCGCCTCGGAGAGCGAGCCGCCGCCATTGTTGCGGATATCGATCAGAACGCTGTCGACATTGTCCTGCTTCAGTTCCTCGAGCAGCTTGGCGACATCGCGGCTGGCGCTCTTGTAGTCCTGGTCGCCCTTCCGACGCGCCTCGAAATCCTCGTAGAATGCCGGCAGCGTAATCACGCCGATCTTGCGCGTGGCATCGCCGTCCTTGACCGACAGGATATCCTTGCGGGCGGCCTGTTTTTCGAGGCTGATCTTGTCGCGCACCAGGCTGATGATGTGATGGCTGCCGTCGGCACTGGCTTCTGCGGGCAGAATGTCGAGACGCACGACGGAGTCCTTCTCACCGCGGATCATCTGCACGACTTCGTCGAGACGGGTGCCGAGCACTTCCTTGATCGCGCCATTCTCGCCCTGGCCGACGCCGATGATGCGGTCGCCGACGGCAAGCTTGCCGGAGAGCTGCGCCGGGCCACCGGGCACGAGTTCGCGGATCGTCGTGTAGTCGTCGCGTTCCTGCAGGACCGCGCCGATGCCGACCAGCGACAGCTTCATCGAAATGTCGAAATCGGCAGAGGCCGAGGCGCCGAAATAGTCCGTGTGCGGATCGACGGAATTGGTATAGGCGTCCATGAACGACTGGAAGACGTCGTCGCTCTTGTACTTGTAGGCGCGCTCCAGAGCGTTTTCGTAGCGCTTCTCGAGCGTATCGCGAATGGCATCGTCCGCCTTGCCGCCAAGCTTCAGCCGCAGCCAGTCGCTCTTGACGCGCTTGCGCCAGAGATCGTCGGACTCGGCTTCGGACTGCGGCCACGGGGCGTTGTCGCGCAGCACGGAATAGTCTTCCTTTACGCTGAAATCGAATCCCTGCTTCAGCAGGCCGCGCGAATAATTCATGCGATCGACGACGCGCTGCTCATAGACGTTGAAGATCGTGAACGGGATCTGCAGGTTCTGCTTCTCGATGGCGTCGTCGATCTTGCTCTTGTCGGCCATGAACTTGTCGATGTCTGCCTTCAGGAAGATCATCCGGTCCGGATCCAGCGACTTGATGAAGTGATCCATGATCTTGGCCGACAGCGCATCATCGAGTGCGACGGGCCTGTAGCTGTAACGGGTCAGAAATTGCGCGCTCATTTGCGCAGCCTGGGCCTGCTGCTTCAGCGGCTCCAATACAGGCGGCGATGCAGCTTCCAGGGCATATGCGGACGGCGCGATTGCAAGGAATAATCCGAATAAACCGTATTGTATGCGCATTCAGCTCTGTTCCAATTCTTGGTGCCGCGTATCAATGACCGATGTAGGTGGAACAATTATGGCTTTTTGGCAACCGGGCGGATCGTCTCTGCGGATGTTTCCAATCGAAAACGGCTGCGGCTTGCAGCCCGGCTAACGCCTGCCGCCGGCCAGAAGCCGTGCTTCCGGGTCGCGCCGCAACCTCAACATCGCGGCACATCCCGCGAAGGGACCCAGCGCAAGCATCGTGAAGGCGCCCGGCCAGCCGAGCAGCGCCCGGACCTCGGGAACGAGGTGAATGCTGACCATCGTGAGCAGAAAGCCCGCGCATGTCTGCGCCGTCAGCAATGTCCCGACTGAGCCGGGCTCCGCAAGCTCCGCGACCGAGGCCGAAAACTGGGCGGAGTCGGCAATCACGGTGATGCCCCAGATGATGGCCACGGGCACCAGCAAGCACAGCGGCGCGGAATAGAGCCAGCCGATCAGCAGCGCGCATATGCCGCTGGCACTCATCGCAGTTGTGGTCACAAAGGTCCGGCCTCGCCTGTCGGCGACGATCCCGCCGAGCCAGGAGCCGGCCGCCCCGGCAGCGATGGTGGCAAAGGTCAGCCAGGCCGCCTTGGTGTCGGCGTTCTGAAGACCGCGCGCCGCAAACGACTGATGCAGGAAGACCGGCAGCCAGGCCCACATGGCGTAGAGCTCCCACATATGTCCGAGATAGCCGAGATTCACGCGCCGCAACGACGTCCGGCGCCAGCTTTCGGCAATCTTCGATAGATCGACCGATGGCGCACGGCGGATGTTGGGGCCAAGCTTGGCGAAGGTGATGAGCACGGCAGCGGCCGCCGCCGATCCCGAAGCCACGCCGTAGATTGCACGCCATTCGACATCGCCGACCGCCGCCAGAAGATGCGGGCTGGCCGAGCCGAGCGTCAGGGCGCCGACCAGAAGACCGATCAGAAGGCCGAGATCGCGGCTTGCCCAGGTCGCGGCCATGCGCATGCCGACCGGATAGACGCCCGCCATGCAGATGCCGGTCAGGAAACGCAGCGCGATCGCACCGGGGCCGACAGGCGCCATGAAGACGAGACATCCCGTGGCAATGGCGGCAATCGCGGCGCACAGCGCAAACAGCCGCCGCGGATCGAAACGGTCCGCCAGCGACAGATGCGCCGAGACGACCGCTCCGGCCACGAAGCCGATCTGCACGGCCGTGGTCAGCATCGCCTCCTGCGAAGCGCCGATTGCATATTGCTGCTTGATGCTGGCGATTGCCGCGCTCGACGAGAACCACACGCTCATCGCCGCCACCTGCGCCGCGAGGATGATCGCCAGCGAAACGGCCTTTCGGCCGGCTGGCTTGGCCGGCGGATCGCCCGCGGCAGATGTCGCTAGGCCGCGCATCGTGTCAGGCCGCAGGTCCGGCCGCATTGACCGGCCTGGTCGCCACCCGATGAAAATCGCGTCCGAAATAGATCAATCCATCGCGGCCCGGCTGATTGCGGACCGCCTTCACACGGCAATAGAAAACCGTATGCGTGCCGACCTCTGACACGGAATCGACCTCGCAATCGATGGCGGAGACTGCGCCATCAAGCACCAGCGCTCCGGTTTCAAGTGTGCTCCAGTTGGCACTGGCAAGGCGCTCGCTGACCGATAATCCCTTCGTCGCGAATTGCATCGCGATCTCTTTCTGCTCGGCGCAGACAATATTGACGCAGAGATTGCCGTTCCGGCGGATGATCTCGTTATTGGCGCTGGAGCGATTGATGCAGACCAGCAGCGTCGGCGGCTCGTCTGTCACCGAACAGACCGCCGAAACCGTGCAGCCGGCAGGGCCTGCGGCTCCATCCGAGGTGATGATATTCACCGCAGCCGCAAGCCCGGCCATGGCATCGCGATACGCAGTTTTATCGACCACGTTCAATCCTTCCTGATGATGCTGAGAGCTGCTACCGGGAGCCGGCTCCGCCGCGATATTGCGCGGCCGAATGGGTCGATGGCAGGCGTGCCGTGCCGAACAGCTTCTCGCGGTAGGTTCCTTCTGCGTATGACGTCTTGTAGACCCCCTTCTCCTGAAGAACAGGGATCAGCAGATCGATGACATCCTCGATGCTCTCAGGCGCAATGGTACGCGACAGATTGAAGCCCGCCACGCCGGTCTCGCCGCTCCAGCCGATCAGCATATCGGCAATCTCTTCGGCCGAGCCCACCCATGGGGTCTGGCGGCTGCCCAGCACCATCTGCTCGAGAAGTTTGCGGCGCGTCCATTGCGGACCCGCCGCCTTATTGATGATCTCGACATTGGAGACGATCGCCTGGCTCTTGCCCGTCTCAATCGGCTCATCGATATCGTATTTCGAAAAATCGATACCAAGCGATGCGGCCGCATGCACCAGCGCCGCTTCGGAACTGACGTAGCGCTTGTATTCCTCGAACTTTTCCTGCGCTTCGGCATTGGTTTTGCCGAGAACGAGGCTGGCGCCAAGGAACACCTTGACGTCCTCAGCCGAGCGGCCTTTCGCTTGCGCCCGCGCCTTGATGTCGGCGGTGATACTGCGGACATCCTCCTTCTTCTGGCCGTTGACGAAGACGCATTCCGCATGGGTCGCTGCAAATTCGCGCCCGCGCGGCGAAGAACCCGCCTGATAAAGCACCGGCGTGCGCTGTGGCGACGGCGAGCAGAGATGCATCGCATCGACCTTGTATTGCGGTCCTTCGTGGTGGATCACGCGAACCTTTGACGGATCGGCAAACATCGCATTCCGGCGATCGGCAATAACGGCGTCGTCGTCCCAGGATCCTTCCCAAAGCTTGTAGACCAGCGACATATATTCGTCGGCGAGATCGTAACGGTCGTCATGCGCGGTCTGACCCTTGAGGCCGATGGCGCGGGCGGCGCTGTCGAGATAACCGGTGACGATATTCCAGCCGATGCGGCCGCCGGTAATGTGATCGAGCGTCGACATCCGCCGGGCAAACAGAAACGGCTGCTCATAGGTGAGATTGCAGGTAACGCCGAAACCGAGATGCTTGGTGACCGCCGCCATCGCTGGGATGACGATCGTCGGATCATTGGCGGGGATCTGCACCCCGCCGCGCACCGCCGCATCCGGACTGCCGCCATAGACGTCATACACACCAAGGACATCGGCAAAGAAGATGCCGTCGAACAGACCGGATTCGAGCTTCTTCGCGTATTCCATCCAATATTGCAGATCGTTGACGCGGTCAGACTGGTCCCGCGGATGCGTCCACATGCCCTGCTGGATGTGGCCCGGGCAGACCATATCGAAGGCATTCAGATGGATCTGGCGAGGCATCATCGATTCCCCTATCTTGGCCAAGGCTCACAGTCGTCCACCATCGTGGATTATCTATGCCAATATGATGGACATTCGATCTGTGTCAAGGCGGCATTTCCGTCCATACGGGACTGCAGGAAGCCGGCGCGGCAAGCGGTCCAGCGCAGCAGGCTTCAGTTTCCGCCATGCTGATCATACCACTATAGTAGCATGATCGACTCCGTCAGGCCTCACGAAGAACGATCACCGCATAACGGCAGGGTTCGGCCGTTTCATTCCGGAAGATGCAATCGTTGGGAGGGCCGAGTTCGAGGCAATCCCCTTCCCGCATCTCATGGCGGACGCCGCCTTCGATGAAGACAAGTTCGCCCGCCAGCACCCAGACGAGGTGCTTGCGATTGGCATAGGACGAGGCGGGAAAGCCCGATTCCTTGCCCGGCGGGAAATCGACATCGATCACATCGATCGGCGTCACCGATCGCGGCGAGACATGGCGGCGCGCATAACCGGTAACGGGATCGATCCAGACCGGCTGGTCGTCCTTGCGCAGCAACATCCCTTCCTGCATCTCGGCACGCACCATCAGTGTCGACATGCTGATCTCGAAAGCGCCTGACAAACGGGCCAAAAGCATTGCCGTCGGGCTTGCCTCGCCGCGCTCGACCTTGTGGATCATCGCGCGGGAAACACCTGAGCGTTTCGCGAGCTCGGTCAGCGACCAGCCGCGAATTTCCCGTTCAATACGCACCCGCGCGCCGAGGCGCTCATCGATTTTATCCAGCATGACGACATCACTAACGCGTGCCACCGGCCGCCGCAACTCGGGTTCCGCGGGCTGCAGCCGCACTAAAGACAGTAAAGCCAGCGGGCGAGCTTCCGCCTCAACCGGCCAGAAATCGCACTCCGGAATTACGGCTTGCCAAATTATCGATAAAATATATTTTCTATCCATAATTTTAATCTTGAGGCGACAAGAATGCCAGAAATCGTTCGGAATACCGAGTTTGAAGCACGTCACGCTCCGCACAAACCGACCAAAACTTTAGACAACGCAAAACTTATCTATAATTTACCGTTTAATGATCTACTCTTCCGGGCGCAAACCGTTCATCGCGCCAATTTCGATCCCAATGCCGTGCAGATGAGCCGGCTCCTCTCGATCAAGACGGGGGGATGTGCGGAAGATTGCGGATACTGCAGCCAGTCGGCGCACAATCCGACCGGGCTAAAGGCGTCGAAGCTGATGGAGGTCGAGCGCGTTCTCGCGGAGGCGCGCAAGGCAAGGGATGCCGGGGCGACTCGCTATTGCATGGGGGCCGCCTGGCGCAGCCCGAAGGATCGCGATCTGGACACGCTGACCGCCATGGTCGAGGGCGTGAAGGCGCTTGGCATGGAAAGCTGCATGACGCTCGGCATGCTCTCGGCCACGCAGGCAGACAGGCTCGCAGAAGCGGGCCTCGACTACTACAATCACAACATCGATACGTCCGAGCGCTTCTACTCCGAAATCATCACCACACGGAGCTTCGAAGACCGGCTCGATACGCTGGAGACTGTGCGGGCTGCCGGCATCAAGGTCTGTGCTGGAGGCATCCTGGGGATGGGCGAAACGGTCGATGACCGGATCTCCATGCTGCTGACGCTCGCAAACCTGCCGGTGGCGCCGGAGAGCGTTCCGATCAATCAGCTGATCGCGATCCCCGGCTCGAAGCTGGAACATGCCGCCCCTGTCGACCCGATCGATTTCATCCGCACGATAGCACTCGCGCGCATTCTGATGCCGACATCCCACCTGCGGCTCTCGGCCGGACGAACGGAGATGAGCGACGAAATGCAGGCACTCTGTTTCTTCGCCGGCGCCAATTCGATCTTCGTCGGCGATACGCTGCTGACGACGGATAATCCCGGCGAAGACCACGACACGTCGCTCTTCCGACGCCTCGGCCTGTCGCCAATGCAACTGGAGCCGGCGCTGTGACCGCAGCGATACTCGCCGGCTATATTGTGACACTGGATGGCCTGCAGCGAAAGACACGCCTGCGCCATCTGGCCCCGCAGCGCGGCGCCGATTTCACCTCCAACGACTTTCTCGCTCTGGCCGGTGCGCCACGTCTCAAGGCGGCGATCGCTGCGGCCATGGAGCGGGGCATTCCCGTTGGCGCAGGGGGATCTCGGCTGCTACGCGGCAATCATCCCGAACACGAGGCGCTGGAGACCGAAGCAGCAGCCTTCTTCGGGGCGGAGCGCGTGCTCTATTTTGGCAGCGGCTATGCCGCCAATTCCGCGCTTTTCTCGACGCTTCCGAAGCGTGAGGATCTGATCGTCCATGATGCGCTGATCCATGCGAGCGCGCATGAAGGCATCGAAGCCAGCAAGGCGGCCTCGACCGCCGTCGCTCACAACGATGCCGATGCTTTCGACGACGCGATCGGGAAATGGCGCAAGCAGGGTGGCCGGGGCCATCCCTGGGTTGCCGTCGAAAGCCTCTACTCCATGGATGGCGACCGCGCACCGCTCGCGGCATTTGCTGACATTGCCGAACGTCACGACGGCTTTCTGGTCATCGACGAGGCGCACGCGACCGGCGTGCTCGGCCCAGGCGGACGGGGGCTGGCGGCCGGGCTTGAGGGCCGGGAGAATGTGCTGGCGCTTCATACTTGCGGCAAGGCGCTCGGCGTTTCCGGCGCTTTGCTTGCCGCTCCCCGGGCGCTTGCCGACTACCTCGTCAACCGCGCCCGCGCCTTCATTTATTCGACGGCGCCCTCGCCGCTCATGGCGGCCGGCGTGCGCGAGGCGCTGCGGATGGTCGAGGATGAACCGGAGCGGCGCATCAGCCTTCAGCAACTGGTTTCGTTCGCCGGCGACGAACTGAAGAGTCGGCTTGGCGTCCAGCCGAGCGGATCGCAGATCCAGCCGGTGATCATCGGTGGCAATGCGCAGGCGGTCCGAATTGCGGACCGTCTGCAGGATCATGGTTTCGACATCCGCGCCATTCGCCCGCCCACGGTACCCGATGGCACCGCGCGGCTGCGCCTGTCGATCACACTCAATACAGACCGCGACCGGATCGCCAGCATGATCGATTGCCTCGCCGCCGTCATGGAGGAAAACAATAGATGACACCGCGTTTCGTGGTCTCCGGCACGGATACCGGCATCGGCAAGACCGTCTTTGCGGCGGGCCTAGCCGGTGCGCTCGGCGCCCATTACTGGAAGCCGGTGCAATCCGGCCTCGAGGATGAGACTGATAGCCAGACCGTCGCCCGGCTCAGCGGATTGCCATCAGGCCATATCGTGCCTGAAGCCTATCGTCTCACAGCGCCCTTATCGCCGCATCTTTCCGCGCGGATTGATGGGATCGAGATCGATATAGGCAAGCTTCTGCCACCCGAATGCAAAGGGCCGCTGGTCATCGAGGGCGCGGGCGGTCTGCTGGTGCCGCTGACGGCTACCACCGTCTTTGCCGATGTCTTCGCGCCGTGGCGCATTCCCGTCATTCTCTGCGCACGAACGGCACTTGGCACGATCAATCACACGCTGCTCTCCCTCGAGGCGCTGCGCCATCGCGCCATCCCGATTTGCGGCGTTGCCTTCATCGGGCCCGAGAACGCGGACACACAGGCGACGATCGCCACCATCGGACAGGTCGATATTCTGGGGCGACTGCCGATGCTGGACAATCTGACGCGTGAAAGCCTCGCCCAGGCATTTCGCGAGAATTTCGATACGCGGCTGATGCTGGAGAACTGCGCATGAGCCGCTCTCCCGTCTGGCACCCGTTCACCCAGCACGCCCTCGAACCGGCGATGAGGCGCATCGTAAAGACAGAAGGCAGTTCTCTTTTCGACGAGGATGGCAATCGTATTCTGGATGCGATCTCTTCCTGGTGGGTCATCACCCATGGCCATCGCCACCCGGCCATCATGGCCGCGATCCGCGAGGCGACAGAGGTCTACGACCAGGTGATCTTTGCTGAATTCACGCATGAGCCAGCCGAAGCGCTGGCGGAAGGCTTGCTCGCCTTCGCTCCACCCGGTTTGCAGCACGTCTTCTATTCCGACAGCGGCTCGACCGCCGTGGAAGTCGCGATCAAGATGGCGCTCGGCACCTTTCACAATCGCGGTATCGCGCGCGACCGCATCGTGGTGATGGAACACGCCTATCACGGCGACACGATCGGCACGATGTCGGCGGGAGAACGCGGCGTCTTCAACGCGCCGTTCGAACCCCTGCTCTTCGGCGTCGATCGCCTGCCTTTTCCCGAAGCCGGCCGCGAGCAGGAAACGCTTGATGCTTTCGAACGCTTCTGCCGCGCCGAAAGGACCGCCGCCATTCTCATCGAGCCGCTGGTGCTTGGCGCAGGCGGCATGAAATTCTATGCAAGCGGCGTTCTCGCCTCTCTGAAGGAAATCGCCGGGCGGTATGGCGTGCTGTTTATCGCCGACGAGGTGATGACCGGCTGGGGCCGGACTGGAACCCGCTTCGCCTGCGAGCAGGCGGGCGTCAACCCCGATATCCTCTGCACCTCGAAGGGCCTGACCGGTGGCGCCCTGCCGCTGGCGGCAACGCTCTGCACGCCGGATATTTTCGAGGCGCATCTGTCCTCAGATCGGCGCAAGACCTTTTTTCACTCGAGCTCCTACACGGCGAACCCCATCGCCTGTGCCGCGGCTGTGGCCAACCTGAAGATCTGGCGCGACGAGCCTGTCGACGCAAGGATCGATGCGCTGGCCGCGCAGCATTCGGCCCACCTGAAACGCTTCGAAAACGACCCGCGATTTACGGGCGTCAGGCAATGCGGAACGATCGCTGCCCTGGATCTCGTGGTCCCTGCGGGCGGCTATCTCGCCGAGGCCGGCCCGCATCTACGGCGGCTGTTCCGCGAGCGCGGGTTGCTCGTGCGACCGCTTGGCAATGTCATCTACCTGATGCCGCCCTATTGCACGACTGGGGCGGACCTTGCCGCCGCCTATGACGCCATCGACGAGGTGGCTTCGCTCGCCCTGGCAAAGGTGGGGTCGTGACGGCGCTTCTTTCCTCCAGGCTCGCAGGCTTCGGCCACGCCGTCCCGTCGCGTATTGTCCACAATGCGGAGATTGAAAACCGGCTGTGCCTGGAGGATGGCTGGATCGAACGGCGCACCGGCATCCGATCGCGCTACTGGGCAAGCGAGGGTGACACGCTGACTGGCCTTGCCACGGCAGCCGGCCGGATGGCGATCAGTAATTCCGGTCTTGCAGCTGACGATGTGGCCCTCACCCTTCTTGCGACCTCGACGCCCGATCATCTGTTGCCGCCGTCTGCGCCGCTTCTGGCCCACAAGCTCGGGCTCAGGAATTCCGGCGCGATCGACCTTGCCGGGGCCTGTTCCGGCTTTCTCTATGCGCTGACGCTGGCGGATGGTTTCGTGCGCGCCCAGGGGCGGCCGGTGCTGGTCGTCGCTGCCAACATTCTCAGCCGCCGGATCAATCCTGCCGAACGCGCCAGCGCCGTGCTTTTCGCCGACGGCGCGGGAGCCGTCGTGCTCGCGCCCTGCAGCGATGGGAGAAGCGGCCTCAAGGCCGCCGCGCTGGCGTCCGATGGTAGCGGCTATGATCTGATCGGCATTCCGGCGGGCGGGAGCTCCAAACCGTTCACGCGGCAGACGCCGGGCGATGAAATGCTGATGTCGATGCGCGACGGGCGCGAGGTCTTCTCCCGTGCCGTCGAACTGATGACAAGGACGTCGCTTCAGGCCGTCGCCCAGTCCACCGGGACCATTTCGGCCATAGACCGTTTCATTCCGCATCAGGCGAATGCACGTCTTTCCGATGCCATCCGCCGCAATCTGGCGATCGAGGAAAGCAAGGCCGTCAGCACGATCGCCGAATATGGCAATTCTTCCGCTGCAACCATACCGCTTTCACTCTCGGTCGAGAACAGCAGACGGCCGTTCGCGCCAGGAGAGAACCTTCTGATGACCGCGGCAGGCGCGGGTCTGGCTGGCGGGGCAGTCGTCTTTGCGATGTGACCGGCCGTACAGCCGCCCTCATCAAACCTGCGTGTTCTTGGAGATCAGCCACTCGCCGTTTTCATCCATCTCGACGCGCTTGTTGCCGCGATAGAAAATCGGCCTCCCGGTCTTCTTGTCCATGGAAAAGCGGCTGGGGGTGTATTTCTGCTTCTCGCCGCCTTCGATCGCCAGCGCCAGCGCTTCCTTGAACTTTCCGCCCTTGCACAGTGAAAGGAATTTGTTTTCGTCCATGATAGCACCTGATTGAGCCGGCTGAATGATATAGGGCGCCTCATTACCAAGACTCATGGCAATGGAACAGTGTTTCCTGAAGCGCGTCCGCAATCCGTTAGCGTGGCGAGAAAAAACGGACCGTTATCGGGATCGGTTCAACTTAAATCGGGCACAATCTCCGCGCAGTCACGTCCTATGAGCTCCCGATCGTTTCGACGCCGAATTGCTGCTGCAACCCTGCTTTTCATGGGCGGGGTGCCGACGGGCGCGCTTGCCCATCCACACATCTTCGTCGATGCCAAGTTCGAAGCAGTAGCGGGCGCCGATGGCAGCCTCGGCGAATTGCGCGATACCTGGCGCTTCGACGAGGTCTTCTCGTCCTCGGTGTTGCTGGATTTCGACAAGAACGGCAATTCGAAGCTTGAACCTGCCGAACTGACGGCTGTCGCAAAGACGGTGCGCAAGTCACTGGCGCAATACGACTATTACACCAAGATTACCATCAACGGCAAAGCCATCAAGCTTGCCGAGCCCGATGTGATGCACGCGGCCTATGAGGACGGATCGCTGATCCTGTCGTTCACGCAGAAGCCCGTGGAGCGGACACCGCTGAAGGGACTGATGGTATTCGGCGTTTACGATCCGTCGCTCTACACGGCGCTCGATTTCGGAAGCGATGCGGATCTGAAAACATCCGGCGACGGTTTCAACCGCTGCACGCGAAAGGTCGTCCGGCCGGATTCAAAGCAGATTCTGGCCGAAAACCAGGCAATGCTGACCACGCTGTTCTTCAACGATCCGATGGGCAGCGACTACTCTCAGATCGTCGCGACAAGACTGGAAGTGCGGTGTTAAGACTTCTTCAACGCTGATGGATGAGCGTGGGTCAGATCTATCAAACCGTTCGGCGGCCGAATGCGCCGAGAGACTATCCGGGAGAATGCGCCGTGCCTAAAAGATCCCTGCTCCTTGGCTTTGCGAGCCTGCTCATGTCGGCCACGACGGCAGTACAGGCATCCGGGGCCGACGGGCGTCTGCCGATCCCGGACTGGCTCATGACCTATGTCGGCGAGGCCAATGGCCAGATCGCCCTGCCGGTGCTGGAACGGGCACGCCGCCTCTATCTCTCAAAAGTCGCCGAAGGCAAGGTTCGAAACGAGTGCTATTTCGCCATGGACGCGACCCGGCCGAATGACCCGGGTGACCTGTCGGATGGCCGGTTTTATGTGATCTGCGAGGCCGACAGATCGTTTCGCGTCATTTCCGCAGGACATGGCGGTGGCCGCAACCTCCAGGGCGTGGCAAACTTTTCCAACGGCCGGGAATGCGCCAAAAACTTTGGCAACGCCCTCGATTCCAATCTGACCGCCGGCGGCGCCTATCTGACCAGCGAGATCAAGACTTCCTTTAAGGGCTATTACCGCACGAGTGCCGATCGCGAAGCCGCCTTCATCCGCTCCTTCGTGCAGTTCGACGGCATCGGAGAGACGGCCAATGCAAGGCAACGCGCCATCGGCGGCCATGCGGCGGCCCTCGTCTCGGGGATCTGCATGCAGAAGAAGCCTGAGAGCACCTATGCGAACAGCACCGGCTATGTTCCGCTCGGAAAGCTCGTCACCTATGCAGGCGGGCGGAGCGACGGATGCACCAGCTGGTCGCCATCGGACGCGCCGAAGGTGCTTTCGATGATCGATGGCAATCCGACGACGCTCTATATCTACCCGGAATCCAAGGATATCAAAGCGGTCGCGCAGTCCGTCGCCGGTGGACGCGCGCTGGCGCCGAATGGCCCCTACTGGAACGCCTCCTGCCTCAAGGCGATCGGCACGCCGGCGTTCTGGCCAAAGGAAAAACTCGAGCCGGTCATCGCCCAGTACAAGGCGGACCATCCCCCTCAGCCGGCGCGGCCGGTGCCGATGTGCGAAGGCAACGTGAACTGACGGTGGGGGGAGGCCCTCAGGCTCCCGCCACCATGTCACGCCGGCGTCACGCGACTATTCAAGCGTTTGGTGATTAAGTTAGCCCTCAAGCTTTTGATCCTCCTTGTTCCGCGTGAGGCAGCAGATGGCAAACAGACGCGCAAATACAGTCCGGGTTCCCCGGGCGACCTTCCGGCAACGGGCCAAGGCGCCCGTCAAGAACGTTCCGCCGACGAAACGTCCTGAGACCGAGGACGAGATGGAGGTACTCTACGATCTGCTGGACTATCTGGCAGATGATGAGGATGCGCTGGCCGCCTAACGCCAGCGTATCGGGAAGACGGACGGACATAGCTGATCGATTCGCCCGAACGGCAGCGCTGATCGCCCCTGCATCCCGGCTTGCATATCCCCGGTAGCCGCCAGGCTCCGTCCGGCCGCTCAGCGAAGACCTTTGGTGGTGTCACGCTGGCGTCACGGGCCATAGTGATAGGACGTTGCTCCTTATTGAAGGAGCACACTGTGAATCGCTTTTTAGTCTATCTTCCCGAACTTCAGGACTGGGTGAAAGTGTTGCCCCAGCTCAAGGCCCTCGGCACAGCCGAGACCGACAGGGCCCATATCGTCACGCTCGTCAGCGATGCCGAAACGGATGCCGTCGATGCCAAATTGAAGGCGGTGCGGGTGTTTTACGTTCTCATCAAGGCCGAAGGTGATATCGGCTACAATGTCAGGGATGCACTGGCAGCGACCGTCCTGACCATCAATCCTGAATCCCGCGGCGGGCATTGAGCCCGCTGCCGTAGCGGTGGATCCCTTATCTGCGAAGAAGCGCGAGCGCCGATCGCGCCACGCCCACGATGGCTTCCAGCAACTCGCTTTCGCTCGACTGGATCATGCCCAGCGAAAGGGCCGCCTCTTCGAAGGCGGCAGAGGCGCCCGGATCGCGATCGTCTATCCAGCTGGAAAGCACCGTCGCCAATTCCCCGATCCTGACCAGCTCGTTGCGCTTGGCGATATCGGTCATCTCAGGCAATGACACGGCAAGGCGCTCCAGCTGGGTAATGAAAGCCGTGGTCTTCGCCGGCAGTTCGGCTGCTTGTATCTGCTGCGCTTCGGCCCGAATGCGCGCAAGCGAGGTGCGGAGCACCGCGGCGTCAGCTCGCATGTCCGGCTCCATCCAGGCTTTCGCGGGCGAGATTGTCGTTTGACGAACTGATGCCCATGCAGTCTTCGATCATCGCGCGCAGCATGGCGAACCGGAGTTCGAGGGCCGTCACTTCGACCGATTTCGCAAGGCCGGAAAGCTCCGACGCGAACTGGTCGAGCTCGCGCAGAAGCGATTGAACGTCGAATGTCAGATAGCTCATCACGTTCCTATTCTTGAGGCGACTCGGGATCGAGTTTCAGGAAACACTTAACCGGCATTCGGGGTCTGCGAAGGCAGATGCGGCGGTCATGGTGAACCAGCCGTAAATACGCAACGCGGCTGGTTCACTCTGGTGCAGCGGAAGATTCTCCGATCCTGCGCTGTTCAATACACCTTCGGCGGGCGATAAGGTGGAACGCCCGAAACCGATCCTGGAGGGTCTGCACGTGCCTCTCGACAGCAAAAGATGCTTTTCCGGTTTTCTCTTCGATATGGACGGAACCATCCTCAGCTCGACGGCTGCCGCCGAAAGGGTCTGGGGTGCCTGGGCCGAACGTCACGGGCTGGATCCCGTCGAATTCTTGCCGACCATGCACGGCAAGCGGGGCGTCGACACGATCCGGCAATTGAATCTTCCGGGGGTCGATCCCGAGGTTGAGGCCGCAAAGATCACTCAGGCCGAAATCGAGGATGTCGATGGTATCGTCGCCATTCCGGGCGCTGCTGAATTTCTGGCGGCGCTGCCGCCGCAACGCTGGGCGATCGTTACCTCGTCCACGAAGGCGCTGGCGATCCGCAGGCTGGAAGCCGCCGGGCTGCCTGTCCCGCAGCAGATCGTGACCGGCGATGACGTGACCTCCGGAAAACCCGATCCGCAATGCTATCTTCTTGGCGCCAGGAAGCTCGGCGTGCCGCCGGAAAGCTGCCTCGTGTTCGAAGATGTCGAAGCCGGGGTGAAGGCTGGAGAGGCTGCCGGAGCCGAAGTCATGGTGATCACCGCCGCCGGCCACAAGGCGCTGTTTCCAGATCATCCCTCGATCGGGGACTATACCGGCGTGTTCCCGCTGATTTCCGAAGACGGCAAGATCTCGGTCGTCGAAAAGTAACATCCCTGCCCGGCCCCGTTTGCCTGCCCAGCAGCACTTCCGGAACAAAAACGCTGTCTCTCCGTTGATATGCAGATCGACGATTGGAGTTGGCAAATGTCTACGGTGGCGAAATCTCTGGCAGCATACGCGGTAACCGCCGCGATTGTGATGTCCGGCGCATCATCCGCCTTTGCCTTCCGCATTGATCCCCCGGCCGTCGCCGGCAATTCCGAAACCAACGCATCCGTTGCCGCCTATTCCGCCGAAGCCGGTAAGGCGGCGGCAGCTGAAAACTGGCTTTTGTCTCCCGCGGAGATTGCCCACATCAAGTGGTGCGCCAAGAAATTCCCGTCCTACAATCCGACCGACAACACCTACGCCACTGGCAAGGGTGGGCAGGCGGAGTGCCGTTCACCGCGTTAAGCGTGAAGACGCTACCGCCCGCTGTCGACAAGGCGGCGATATCGGGATTGTTTTTTGCGCGCTTCGCACCAATCCGGGAGGAAAATTATCCTCTGGTCTGCAATGAGCGAACTCTATGCGTTCTGTCCCCGGCGCGGCGGCCCTAATCTGAAGTCCTGAGTGGCCGGCTGGAGGAAAAGGCATGGCAGGTCCGCATGCCATGTTGAACGAGCTTTCGAATTTTGCGCCCTTGTCGCTCGCAAGAGCCGAGATCTGGAGCGCGCTGTGCCGGGAGGCAACCGACGCGGCGGCGAAGGACCGGGCGCTCGTACGCCCGATGAATGCGGCGATCCTCTATCATTCCAGTTTTGCCGAGGCGCTTGCAAACCGCATCGCTCACAAACTTGCCGATCACGATCTGGATCAGCACGAACTTCTGGCCGCGGTCGCGCAAGCCTTCGTCTCGAAGCCGGATATCATCGAGCAAGCTGTTGCCGACCTGATCGCCGTGCGCGAGCGCGATCCATCAAATGCCGAGATCCTGACACCATTTCTGTATTTCAAGGGTTTCGCCGCCCTGCAGGCGCATCGCGTCGCCCACTGGCTTTGGCACGAGAAGCGGTTGCATATGGCAAGGCATCTGCAGAGCCGGGTTTCGGAAATTTTCGGCGTCGATATCCACCCGGCAGCACAGATGGGCAAGAGCATCATGCTCGACCACGGCAGTGGGCTGGTTATCGGCGAGACCGCCGTGGTGGAAGATGAGGTTTCCATTCTCCAGAACGTCACGCTCGGCGGAACCGGCAAGCAGGATGGCGATCGGCATCCGAAAGTCCGAAGGGGTGCCTTGATCGGCGCGGGTGCCAAGATTCTCGGCAATATCGAGATCGGGATGGGTGCAAAGGTCGGCGCAGGCAGCGTCGTCATCGCATCCGTCGCTCCCTATACATCCGTTGCCGGTGTCCCCGCACGCGTGGTCGGCAAGCCCCATTCCGGCCTGCCCGGCGTCACGATGGACCAGAGCCTTTCCGAACCGGATTACGTGATCTGACGGCGCTTCGTTAGCCAAAGGCCAGAAACAGCGAGGCCACGGTTCCGGCGCAGAGCAGCAGGACGATCGTCTTTTCCGTCTTTGCGCCCATCATATCCGTCATGGCCTCCAAAGCGCCCGGCTAGAACACCACCGGTCCCGTCTTGTCTCGACCGGCGCCAGCCTGCAATCGATAGAGACTATGCTGCAACCAAGCTGGCGTGGAGAAATGGAGTTCTATTCTCCATAATTTTTATGGAATTTATATTGTTGTGAGGCCGTGTGCTTTGGTGCCTAGATGCGCGGGACAATCAACCCCGGCCACCACGCTCGGTGCTACGGCTTATTCCACAGGAAGCGACCATGAACGCGCCCTTTTCACCTCCCGCAGCCAGACCTGCCGCGCACCGCATTGCGACGGAAGACGAGGCCATCCGGACCGCCCGTGAGCTTGCAGAGCGCTTCGCGCAAACTGCGTCGCAGCGGGATGCCGAAAGGATATTGCCCTTCGAAGAGCTCGACCGGCTTTCTTCTTCCGGTCTTTTGACAATTACCGTGCCGAAAGACTTCGGCGGTCTTGGCATTTCCAACGCGGCGCTTGCCGAGATCACCGCCATCATTTCGGAAGCAGACGGTTCGCTCGGCCAGATCCCCCAGAACCATTTCTACATTCTGGAGGCGCTGCGGACCGACGGCAGCGAAGACCAGAAGAAAACCTTCTTCGCCGAAGCCCTGGCCGGGCGCCGGTTCGGCAACGCGCTGTCCGAACGCGGCACCAAGACGGTTGGACATTATGAGACCCGCATAACCGGTGATGGCAGCGGCTACCGGATCAATGGCACGAAATACTATTCGACCGGCGTGATCTTTGCGGACTGGATCACCGTGTTCGCACTGGATGAGGAGGATCATCTGGTGATGGCCTTTCTGCCCAAGGGAACCGAGGGTATCGAAATCGTCGATGACTGGGATGGGTTCGGCCAGCGCACCACGGGCAGCGGCACCACAATCCTGAACAACGTCTTCGTCGAGCGCGGCGCGGTCGTATCGCATCACCGGGGCTTCGAGCGGCCCTCGACCATCGGCTCCGTCGGGCAGATCATTCACGCCGGCGTCGATCTCGGCATCGCCCGGGCGGCGTTCAGGGAGATGGTCGATTTCGTCACGCACAAGGCGCGGCCCTGGATGAACAGCGGCGCCGAGCGCGCCAGCGACGATCCGCTGACGATCGCCAAGGCCGGCCAGATCGCTATCAGGCTGGAAGCCGCCAGCGCGCTTCTCGAACGTGCCGGGCGCAAGGTCGATGCCGCGCAGGCCGACACAAGCGAAGAGAAGGTCGTCGAGGCGAGCCTCGCTGTCGCAGCGGCAAAAGTGCTGACCACGGAGATCGCGCTTGAAGCAAGCACGACGCTGTTCGAACTGGCAGGAACGGGTTCGGTGAAGACCGGGCTGAATCTCGACCGGCACTGGCGCAACGCCCGCACCCACACGCTTCATGACCCCGTCCGCTGGAAATATCACGTCGTCGGCAATTACCATCTGAACGGCGTCATTCCACCGAAGAACGGCGCGCTCTGACGAATAAAACGAAACCCCTCCGCGCGGCCGCGAAGGGGTTTCTTGTTTTCACAACAATGACCTCAGCTATAGAGGCTGACGTCGGGTATTCGGCCGTTCAGCACGAACTCTCCGACTTCCTTGGCCTTATAGAACACCGGGTCGTGCAACGTGTGCGTTCGCACATTGCGCCAGAAGCGGTCGAAACGGTATTTTTCCGCCGTCGCGCGGGCGCCCATCAGCTCGAAGACCCGCGAGGTGACATCCAGCGACACATGGGTCGCATGCACCTTGGCGGCATAGGCTTCGGCGGCAGCCTCGCCGCGCTCGCGCGCCGTCACCGCATGCCCCTTCGCCAGCCCCTCCTGCACCACCGCGGCTGCGACATCGGCAAGTGCTGCCGATGCCTTGACCGCCGCTGTGAGCTCGCCGACCCTTTCAAGAATATAGGGATCGTCGGCAGCGCGGGCCGCATTCGACGTCACCCAGGGGCGGGTCGTCGTGCGGACATAGTCGACGGCAGCGTTCAGCGCGCCCTCTGCCGTTCCCAGATAGAAATTGACGAAGACCAGCTGGATCAGCGGCGTGTTGAAGGTCGAGAGCACCGGCGGAGCCTCATCTGCCGGCGCGGGTGCGGCGACGAAATCGTCTTCATAGACGGGGAAATCATGAAACTCGACGCTGCCGCTGTCGGAAAGACGCTGGCCGAAATTGTCCCAGTCGTCATTCGCCTTGTATCCCGGCCGGTTCGTCGGCACCGCAAAACCGGCGATCTTGTCGTCAAGCGCGGCATTGGCATTGATATAGTCGGACACGTGCGCTGCCGTGGAGAAGGACTTGCGACCGTTCAGCACATAGCCGTTGCCGCGCCGCGTCAGCACGAGGCCTGGGTCGCGCGGATTGACCGCTGCACCCCAATAGAGGCTCTTTGCCACTGTCTCGGAACTCAGTGCCTGCGCCCGGGCCTCATCGAATGCCCAGTTGATATATTGGCTATTGACGTAGTGATAGCCGAGCAGCTGGCCGACGGAGCTTTCGCCGCGTGCAAGAATACGCACCAGCCGCAAACCGTCCACCCAATCGAGCCCGCCTCCGCCGGTCTTGACATCGTGGAGTGCGTTCAGGAGGCCGGCGTTCTTCAGCTTGACGATCTCGCCGATCGGCGGACGGCCGTCGCGGTCAAGTTCGCCTGCGCGGGCGGAAAGATCGGCCGAGATCTCCTCCGCACGGGTAAAAAGGTCCTCGCGCGTCGTGCTGCGGTTGGCCGCAAAGACGACATTGGACTGGCTCATGATGAAAACTCCGGTTCTATGAAATTGGAGCCGGCGGGGCCTCGTAGTCCCCGCCGGGAGATCGAGAATGTCAGCCTAGAAAAGCTTGGCCGGGATCCAGTTCGCGGTCACCGCATCGCTGGCGCTGAATTCCGGGATCTTCTGGGCGAGGTCCTCGATCGTCTTGACACCGGCGGCGCGCAGGCCCTCCTGCGTCAGGAGCACAGGCTTGACGGTGATCTGGTGGGGAACGTCCTGCCCGGCGATCTGCAGGGCTGCAGCGCGAACCGATACGGCACCGACGACGGCCGGATTGGTCGCAACCGTTGCGACCCACGGGCTGCCCTCTTCGGTGATTTCCTGGATGTCGGCGGTCGAAACGTCGGCCGAATAGATCTTCAGCTTGCCGGAGATGCCGAGGTCACCGGCCGCAAGCTTCACGCCGCGGGCGAACTCATCATAGGGTGCGAAGACGACATTGATGTCGGGATTGGCGGTCAGCGCCGCCTTTGCCTGGTCGGCCGTCGAGGTCGCCGTTGTGTCGCTGACATTGCCGAACCGGGCCTTCTCGGTGACGCCTGAATTCTCGGCCTTGAACTTGTCCCAAACCTCGTTGCGGCGGTCGAGCGGCGCGAAGCCCGCGACGTAGACATAGCCCGCCTTGAAGCTGGTGCCGTTGTCCTTGACTGCCTGTTTCAGGGCAAGTTGGGCAAGCTCATGGTCGCTTTGTTCGACCTGCGGGATCTTTGGGTTGTTGAGATTGACGTCGAAGGCAACGACCTTGATGCCCTTGTCCACTGCCTGCTGGACGACGTCGCTCAGCGATTCCGGCAAGCCGTGATCGACGACGATACCGGCCACGCCGAGATTGATCGCCTGCAGAATCTGCTCGCGCTGCTGGGCTGCGTCCTGCCTCCCCGGGAAGACGCGAAGATCGATATCGAGTGCCTTCGCCTGCGCCTCGGCACCGGCCTGATAGGCCTGGAAGAAATCGCCAGCGGAGATGTAGCTGATCAGCGCCACCTTGACCCCGCCCTTGTCGAAGGGAGCCGGGGCGCCGCTCAGGCCACCGGCAAAGGCTGCGGAGGAGAGAGATGCGGAGAGGGCGGCTGCAGAAAAAGCAAGCCGTGCAAGAGATTTCATCGTCGCGGTCCTTGTGATCGATGGCAGGCACCGTCTGACGGGCAGAACGATCCCGGCGGCGCATGAAATTATTAGATATAAACTCTATGTTTTTAGTAGATTAAATCATCCGATTTTCGGAGCCCCGGGAGATTCTTTGTTTCGCAACACAGCCCGCACGGGCAATCGCTTGCCTGGAACGGGACGCCCCCGGCGGTCCAATATGCCGGCCCGAAAGCCCGGATATGATTGATGCCGCTTCTTCACGTCGAAAACATCACCCACAGATTTGGATCCACAGTCGCGCTCGCCGACGCGAGCCTGTCGATCGAGCGCGGCGAGATCATTGCGCTGATGGGCGCCAATGGCGCGGGCAAATCGACCCTGGTGAAAATCCTCTCCGGCGTATTTCCTGCAGACAGCGGCCTGATTGAACTGAACGGCCGGCCGTTCGCCCCGAAGACGCCATCGGAAGCGGCGCGAGCCGGGGTGGTGACCGTGCATCAATCGACCGATCTCGCCGGAGCGGCCGGGCTGACGGTCGCAGATACCCTGCTTCTGAACCGTTTCGCCGAGGGCTCGGCGCCGTTCTTCATCTCGCGGCGGAGCGTGCGCAGGCAGGCGCGCGCCATTCTCGATACTGCCGGCTTCGACCTCCCGCTCGACCGGGACTTCGCCGATCTCAGCACCGCCGACCGTCAGCTTGCCGCTATCGCACGCGCGCTTGCAAACAATGCCGAACTGCTGATCCTCGACGAGCCGACCGCAAGTCTTTCGGGAGACGAAAGCCAGCGCCTGTTCGATGTCCTGCGCGGCTTGCGCGCAAAGGGTCTGGCGATCCTCTATATCTCTCATAGAACCGCCGACCTGAGGGCGATTGCCGACCGCGCCGTCATCATGCGCGGCGGGCGGGTCGTCGAGGGTTTCTCGCAGCCGATCGACTTCTCCCGTGCGCTTGAGACCATGATCGGCCGCAAGCTCGAACTGGCACGGCCCGCGGCGCGAGACGCTGTTGGCCCAGCCGTTCTGGCGATGCGCGATATCAGGCTGCTGCCGTCGAGCGTACCGTTCGATCTCGAGATCGCCGAAGGCGAGGTCGTGGCTCTTACCGGCGTGCTCGGCGCCGGCAAGAGCCGGCTTCTGTCGGCGATCTTCGGCGCGGCCTCCTTTGCAGGCGGCACAATGGAGCTCGATGGCAAAGCCTATCACCCGAGGTCACCGGCGGATGGGATTGCGGCAGGCGTTGCGATGGCGGGTGAAGACCGGCATCGCGCGTCTCTCATGCCTGCCGCCTGGCCGGGAAACTCGCTGGCCGCCACCATCAGTCTTCCCCATCTGAAGAAATGGTATCCGTTCGGCCTGATCGCGGGCGGGCGCGAAGCGCGGGAAGCGACGCTCGCCATTTCCCGGATCGGCATCAAGGCTGCCGGTCCCTTTGCCTCGGTCTGGACCCTTTCCGGCGGCAACCAGCAAAAGGCGGTTCTTGCCCGCTGGGAGGCCGAGCCGAGCCGGCTGCTGCTGCTCGACGAGCCCTTCCAGGGCGTCGATGTCGGCGCACGGCACGACATCATCAAGGCGATCCGCTCGCGCAGGGACCGCGCCACTTTGATTGCCACATCGGATCCGGAAGAAGCTCTCGAGGTGGCCGATCGCATTGTGACGATCGACAGCCATACACTCCTTCCGGTCAGTGAAACCCTCACCACGCATGGACCAATGATATGACCAGCATCGACGATGACGCCTTTGCAACGCAGAGCAAGGAGCGTGCGCGGCAAAGTATTGCCGGCCGTGCCACGGCGCTTGGCCGCTCGCTGCGAGCCGGTGCCGTCTTCATCTTGCTTGGCCTGATGGTGATCGGCTTCGGCATCGCCGAACCGGCCTTTGTGAACGTCGCCAATCTGATGAGCATCCTCCAAGCCGTCTCGGTCGTCGCGATTCTCGGCGCGGGCGTTACGGTGACGCTGGCCGTCGGCGGCTTCGACCTCTCGATCGGCGCCATCGCCGCCTCCAGCGTCATGGCGGCAAGCTACGCGATGATCGTCTGGCAGCTCGATGCCTTCATCACCGTGCCGCTGGTGCTGGCATTTGGGGCAACGGTCGGGCTGATCAACGCCTTGCTGATCGTCAGATTGCGGGTGCCTGATCTCCTGGCGACGCTCGCCATGATGTTTCTGCTGTCTGGCCTGCAGCTTATTCCGACTGCTGGCCGCTCGATTTCTCCCGGGCTCATCCTGCCCGACGGATCGAAGGCATCGGGCGCCTTCGATCCGGCATTCCTGATGATCGGCCGATACAGCCTTTTCGCCACATTGCCTGTCTCGGTCGTGCTGATGGCAGCCGTAGCCGTCACATTATACGTGCTGACCGAACACACGCGCATAGGCCGCCTGCTTTTTGCCACCGGTGGCAATGAACTGGCGACGCGGCTTGCCGGTGCTTCAACGATACGGCTGAAGACGCTTGCCTACGTCATATCGGGAGCACTCGCCGCATTGGGCGGCATCGTCATTGCCGCACGTGTCGGGCGCGGCGATGTTTCATCAGGCGGTTCATTGCTGATGGATGCCGTTGCCGCGTCGCTGATCGGCTTTGCCGTTCTTAACCTGCGCCGGCCGAATGTGCTTGGAACCATTGCGGGTGCCGTCTTCGTCGGCGTCCTGCTCAACGGGCTGACGATGCTCAATGCGCCCTACTATACGCAGGACTTCGTCAAGGGCGCCGTGCTGGTCGGCGCACTGGCTTTGACCTTCGGCTTGGGCCGCAATGCTGATCGCTAACGGCCCTGCCCGGCCCGCCAAATTTTCGCCAACACTCTGAACTTTTGGAATAACGTACCTCCTTTGTCGTTTCTTTCCATATATTTTATAGACTATTGAAATTGAGGGATATGAGCATGACTAAGGAAATTGGGGACGGCCTTGGACGCCGTGAAATCTTGAAGTTTGCAGCGGTCGCAGGAGCGACCTTTGCAGGTACCAGCCTGCTGACGGCGCCGGTAGCGCGCGCCGATGATGCAGCGCTCTCGCTGAAGGGCAAGCGGGTCGCCATCAGCGCGACGGGCACCGACCACTACTTCGATCTGCAGGTCTACAATGCCCAGATCGAAAAGGTGAAGCGTCTCGGCGGCGAGCCGATCGCCGTCGACGCCGGCCGCAACGACGGCAAGCTGATCGCCCAGCTGCAGACGCTTGTTGCTCAGAAGCCAGACGCGCTCGTGCAGATCCTGGGGACGTTGAGCGTCATCGATCCGTGGCTTAAGAAGGCGCGCGATGCCGGGATCCCCGTCCTGACCGTCGATGTCGGCTCGACGAATTCGCTGAACAACACGACTTCGGATAACTGGGGTATCGGCAAAGACCTGGCGCTGCAGCTGGTTTCTGATATCGGCGGCGAAGGCAATATCGTCGTCTTCAACGGCTTCTACGGCGTGACGCCCTGCGCCATCCGCTACGACCAGCTCGTCAACGTCGTCAAGTATTTCCCGAAGGTAAAGATCATCCAGCCCGAACTGCGGGACGTCATCCCCAACACCGTGCAGGACGCCTTCACGCAGATCACCGCGATTCTGAACAAGTATCCGGAGAAGGGCTCGATCAAGGCCGTCTGGTCTGCCTGGGATATCCCGCAGCTTGGCGCCACCCAGGCGATCGCAGCCGCCGGACGCAATGAAATCCGCACCTACGGTGTCGATGGCAGCCCCGAGGTTCTGCAGCTCGTTGCCGATCCGAAGTCGCCCGCCGGCGCCGACGCGGCGCAGCAACCGGCCGAGATCGGCCGCGTCGCCATTCGCAACGTCGCCAAGCTGTTGTCGGGCCAGACGCTGCCGCGCGAAAGCTATGTCCCGGCGCTGCTCGCCAACAAGGAGAATGTCTCCGACATCATCAAGAAGCTCGGCATCGGCTGATCTTGAGGCGGACCCTT
This sequence comes from Rhizobium sp. BE258, assembly GCF_031457345.1. Taxonomy (NCBI): domain Bacteria; kingdom Pseudomonadati; phylum Pseudomonadota; class Alphaproteobacteria; order Hyphomicrobiales; family Rhizobiaceae; genus Rhizobium; species Rhizobium sp. BE258. The sequence continues at coordinate 75,937 of NZ_JAVDWL010000012.1, read as the reverse complement.
TCGATTGCGGGAGGGTCCGCGCTCCGAATTCTGGAACAATCCAACATGAGTGCATCCGCAGTGGCGCCCACAGCTGAAACCGGCGATATCATCATTCGCTTCGACCGGGTCGTGAAACGCTTCGGCGGTGCGCAGGCGCTGGCCGGAACATCGCTCGCCGTCCGGCGCGGCACGGTACACGGCCTTGTCGGCCAGAACGGGGCCGGAAAATCGACGCTGATCAAGCTCCTTGCCGGCTTCCACGTGCCGGACGGCGGTTCGATCGAGGTCGATGGCAAGCCATACGAGAGGCTGACGCCGCATCTCTGCGACGAACTCGGCATCCATTTCATCCACCAGGACCGGCTGCTGGTTCCAACCTTCACGGTCGGCGAGGCGTTGTTTCTCGGTCACGAGAGGCGCATCGCGCGAACTCCGTTTCTCAATCGCCGGGCGATGCAGAAGCGCGCCGAGGAACTGCTTGCGAATTATTTCGGCATCAATCTGCCAAGAAATGCGCTGATCAGCCAGTTATCGACGGCCGAACGGCAGATCGTGCAGATCACGCGGGCGCTGCTCCACAAGCCGAAGGTTCTCGTCTTCGATGAGCCGACTGCTGCCCTCATCCGGCGCGAAGCTGATATCCTCTTCCGGCTGATCCGCCGCCTTCGCGACGAAGGTGTGACCGTCATCTACATCTCCCACTATCTGAACGAGATCGAAGACCTCTGCGATCATGTGACGGTGCTGCGCAACGGGCTCAGCGTCGCCTCCCTACCGATTAGTGAGGCACCTGCCACGACGATCGCAGGCTTGATGATCGAACGCGATATCGGCGAGATGTTCCCCAAGCGCAAGGTCGAAGTCGGAGACGCAATTCTGGACGTTCGAGGCCTGTCGGCGCCCGGCCGCTTCGACAATGTCAGCTTCACCCTGCGCCGCGGCGAGGTGCTCGGCATCACCGGGCTTCTCGGCTCCGGCGCCAAGGATCTCATCCGGTCGCTCTTCGGCCTCCAGCGCGCCGCAGACGGCACGATCAAGACGGGCAGACGGACCATCGACCCGAAGAGCCCTTCGGCAGCGGTCGAGAGCCATATCGCGCTCGTTCCCGAGGACCGGCGCGGAAACGGCGTCAGCCTCGACCTCAGCGTCACAGAAAACATCACGCTTCCGAGCCTGTCGCGCTACAGCCGCTTCGGTTTCCTCAAGCTGGCCGGCGAGCGGCGCGACACGGATGACCTGATCCGGCGCCTGCAGATCAAGACGGTCGGCGGGAATGCGCTGGTACGCACCCTGTCGGGCGGAAACCAACAGAAGGTAGCGATCGCAAAATGGCTGAGCCGCCATTCCGAAGTCTATCTGCTCGACGAGCCGACAGTCGGTGTGGACATCGGCTCGAAGGTCGAGATCTACACGCTGATCGGCGAGCTTGCGGCGCGCGGCGCGGGCGTCATCGTGCTGTCTTCCGACCTGCCCGAGCTCGTCGGCATCACCGATCGCATTCTGGTGTTCTTCCGCGGACGGCTGATCCGTGAACTCGCCTCAGCAGAAACCACAACCGATGAAGTGCTCGCGATCTCGACGGGCGCTTCGGAAGGATTGCATCATGTCGGCTGATATCCAGCTCGCTCCCTCCCCGGATTATCTCGCCGATGTACCGCGCACCGGCGGCACCTCGGCGGCGGCGATCCTCCGTTTCGGCTCGCTGCTCGTCTTCGCAGTCATACTGGCCGCATTTGCACTCACCGCACCTTATTTCCTCTCTGTCGGCAATATTGGCAATGTGCTCGGCCAATCGGCAATTTCGGGGATATTGGCAATCGGCCTGACGGTGGTGCTGATCGCCGGCGGCTCCAATGTCGTCACCGGCGGCATCGACCTTTCTCTTGCCGCCAATATGGGCCTCAGCGCCGCAGTCTACGCGACATTGATCCAGCTGGGTTTCAGCGACCCGGCTGCTGCCGGCGCAGCACTGTTGACCGGCCTTTCGATTGGTGCGGTCAACGCAGCCGCGGTGGTGCTCGCAGGCATCGTGCCGCTGCTCGCGACACTCGCCGTGATGAATATAGCCGCCGGTCTGGAGCTCGTGCTGACGCAAAATACCGTCGTTCCGGCATCGACCGATTTCCTGACGGCGATCTCCTCGTCAGACAGCTTCGGCATCCCGTTCCTTGCCTATATCTTGCTCGGGTTTGCCGCCCTTGCCGGGGCGATCATCCAATACACGCCGGCTGGCCTGCGGCTCTATGCAGTCGGCGAGTTTCCGGATGCTGCGCGGGCCGCCGGCTTGCCGGTCAAGCGCCTGCTCGCAGGCGCCTTCATTGCCAGCGGGTTGTGCGGCGGGGTGGCAGGCATTCTCTCGGTCTCCTATCTCAGCGGCAGCACTACCGGTTCCGGCGAAGCGCTGCTCCCCGTCGTCGTCATCGCACTTCTCGGCTCGGTGTTCTCGCGCCGTCTGGTTCCAACAATTCCGGGCACATTGATCTCGGCGCTGTTCGTTGGCTTCCTGACTAACGGCTTCCAGCTTCTCAACCTCCCGAGCACACTGGTCAGCGGCGTCCAGGGTCTTCTCATCCTCATCGTGGTCTCGGCCACAACCCTGCTGCGCAAACGGGAGGCTTGATATGTCCGGCTTGAAACTCGCCGAAGGGTCGATCGCTAACCTTGCCCGCTATGGACTGATCGCGGCTCTGGTTGGGGTCTTCGCGCTGTTCTCGATCCTCGCGCCGGCATTTCTGACCGTCGGCAACTTGCAGAGCATCCTGGTCAATAACTTCACGCTGCTGGCGATCGTCTCGATCGCCATGACATTCGCCGTCACGGCCGGAGGTATAGATCTTTCGGTCGGCACGGCGGTCGATTTCGCAAGCTTCGCCTTCGTCTCCCTCGTGCTCGCTGGCGAGCCTGTGTCGCTGGCCGCCCTTGCCGGGCTCGCCGCGGGCGCACTCGTCGGCGCTGTGAATGCGGTACTGGTTTCCGTCATCGGCGTGGCACCTTTCCTCGCCACACTCGGCACTCTGTTCATCGGCCGCAGCATCCAGCAGCTGCTGACCAACGGCGGCAATCCGGTCTATCTTCCGCCATCAGGGATCCCTGATGCGTTCCGGTTTCTCGGGCACGGGACGATCGCCAGCGTACCGGTGCCGCTGGTGATCGCCGCAGCTGTCATCGCCGCATCGGCCGCGATCCTGGCCTGGACGCGTTTCGGACGCGTAGTGCTGTCGATCGGCATCCAGCCAAGCGTGGTTCGCTATTCCGGGATCAACCTTGGCATACCCGTCGGTGCGACCTTCATCCTGGCAGGCGTGATCGCCGCGATCGCCGGCCTTGTGCTGACGGCGACGGTCACCGTCTACATCCCCTCCTCGGGCAATGCCTTTCTTCTGAATGCCATCGGCGCAACCTTCATCGGCACGACACTTTCGCCGCTCGGCCGCCCCAACATTCCCGGCACCGTCCTTGGCGTCTTGCTTCTCAGCGTCGTCGCCAACGGCCTGCTCCTGACCGGCCTCAATTTCTACTGGCAGCAGGTCGCGACAGGAACGCTGATCTTTGCGGTGCTGGCCTTCAGCTTCATCAACCGGAAAACCGCCGCGGCCTGACATCGATCGGCCGCCGCTTCAGGAACAATCGTATGACACGTGAAATCAGGCTGAACGCCTTCGATATGAATTGCGTCGGACATCAGTCGCCAGGTCTCTGGCGGCATCCACGCGACAAATCCGCCAACTACAAGGATCTCGATTACTGGGTGCATCTGGCAAAGACCCTGGAGCGCGGCAAATTCGACGGGTTGTTCATTGCTGATGTGCTCGGCGTCTACGACGTGCTGAACGGCAATGTCGATGCAGCCCTTCGCCATTCCGCACAGGTTCCGGTCAACGATCCGCTGCAGATCATTCCAACCATGGCCTACGCCACCGAGCATCTGGGTTTCGGCCTGACGGCCTCGCTGTCGTTCGAGCACCCCTATACGTTCGCCCGCCGGATCTCGACACTGGACCACCTGACGAAGGGCCGGGTCGGATGGAACATCGTCACCTCCTATCTTAACAGCGGCGCGCTGAATATCGGCCAGCCGGCGCAGACGAACCACGACGACCGTTATGATCTCGCCGATGAATATCTCGACGTCTGCTACAAGCTTTGGGAGGGGAGCTGGGAAGATGACGCCGTGGTGCGCGACCGGGATGCCGGCATTTTCACCCATCCTGAAAAGGTCCATCCGATCAATCATGCCGGCAAGCATTTCACGGTGCCCGGAATCCATCTTAGCGAACCATCGCCGCAGCGCACGCCGGTTCTCTACCAGGCGGGTGCCTCCAGCCGCGGCAAGGACTTTGCCGGTGCACACGCGGAATGCATCTTCGTTGCTGCCCCCTCCAAGCCTGTCCTGAAGCGCTATGTCGCGAATGTCCGCGAGGCGGCCGAACGCGCCGGACGCAATCCGCGCGAGATTCTCGCCTTCAACCTGCAGACCGTGATCCTCGGCGAGACAGACGCGGAGGCACAACGCAAGTTCAACGAATACCGGAAGTATGCCTCGCTCGAAGGCGCCCTTACCCTGATCTCGGGATGGACCGGCATCGATTTCGGCCAGTTCGGCCCGGACGAAGTTCTGCGCCATCGCCATACGAACGCGGTGCAGTCAGCAGTCGAGACCTTCACCACCATCGATCCGAACAAGGAGTGGACAGTGCGCGAGATGGCCGACTGGGTCGGCATCGGCGGGTTCGGTCCGGTCTTCGTCGGCTCGCCATCGACGGTCGCCGACCTGATGCAGGAATGGGTCGAGGATACCGACGTCGACGGTTTCAACCTCGCCTACGCGGTGACCCCCGAGAGCTTCGAGGATGCCGTCGATCTTCTCGTCCCCGAGCTTCAGCGGCGCGGCGTCTACAAGACCGATTACCGCAAGGGCACGCTTCGCGAAAAGCTGGGGGGCCAGGGGCCGACGCTCGTGGCCCCGCATCCGGGCGCAACCTACCGGCGGACCGGCGCGCGGCTGGCGGCGGAGTAGCGCCGGCTACCGTGACGACAAACAATTGTCGAGACTCGCTTGGGCTGCCTCGCATTGCGTAGGCGGCTCAAGCCCCAGCTGTTCTCGATGCCGCTATTCTTCGCTCGTCAGCGCGGCGCGAAGCCGCTTGACGTCCTCGTTCAGCGCTCCAATGCCTTCCATCGATAGGCCTGAACGGGCCAGCAGCGTCTCGCCGAGACAATTGCTCTGCTGCAGCAGAGCCTTTCCGGCATCCGTCAACCAGACATGGACTTGCCGTTCGTCTTCCTTGCTGCGCCGCCGCGCGACAAGGCCAGCCTGCTCCATCCGCTTGACCGGTGGCGTGACGGTGCTCGATTCCAGCGACAGCCGCTCGGCGATGGCGCCGATCGTCATGCCGTCATCCTCGCCCAGTGCATTCAGCACCAGGTACTGGGGATAGGTGATGCCCATCGCGTCGAGCATCGGCTTGTAGGTGCGGTTGATGGCGATGCTGGTGGCATAGAGCGAAAAGCAAAGCTGGTTATCGAGAGGCAGTGGCATAGGCAATCTCCAGTCGTCCTCGCTCCATATACCGCAAAAAATATTATCGCGATAATTATTTCTCTGGACAAGCGCGGAGTGAGGCGTTAGCTTTTGTTTATCGCGATAATAAATATTGCGAAACATATAATACGGAGATCCGAGATGAGCCAGTTTGACATTCAAGCAACCCGCCGCGGCGTGATGGCCGCCGGACTGGGCCTCGCCGCCGCGGCCGCCATTCCGCTTGCCCAAAACGCAGAAGCCAAGACCAAGCAATCGCCAAAGGAGAACAGTACGATGAGCAGCAATACCTTCATCACCAAGGACGGCACGCAGATCTTCTACAAGGACTGGGGCAAGGGCCAGCCGGTCGTCTTCCACCATGGATGGCCGCTGAGTGCAGACGACTGGGATGCCCAGATGCTGTTCTTCCTCGACAAGGGCTACCGTGTCATCGCCCATGACCGCCGGGGTCACGGCCGCTCCAGCCAGACGGCAACCGGCAACGATATGGACACCTATGCATCCGACGTCGCCGAACTCGCCAAGCATCTCGATCTGAAGGATGCCATCCATGTCGGCCATTCGACGGGTGGCGGTGAGGTTGCGCGCTATGTCGCCAAGCATGGCGGTGGCGGCCGCGTTGCCAAGGCGGCGCTGCTCGGCGCCGTTCCTCCGATCATGCTGAAATCGGACAAGAACCCGGGCGGCCTGCCGATCGAGGTGTTCGACGGCTTCCGCGCCGCGCTGGTCGCCAACCGCGCGCAGTTCTTCCACGATATTCCTGCCGGTCCCTTCTATGGCTTCAACCGGCCGGGCGCGAAGGTTTCCGAAGGGGTCATCGACAATTGGTGGCGCCAGGGCATGATGGGCGGCGCCAAGGCCCATTACGATTGCATTAAGGCATTCTCCGAGACCGACTTCACCGACGACCTCAAGACGATCGACGTACCCGTCCTTGTCATGCATGGCGACGACGATCAGATCGTACCGATCGCCGATTCCGCCTTGCTTTCGGCGAAGCTTCTGAAGAAGGGCGAGCTGAAGGTCTACAAGGGATTGCCGCACGGCATGGCAACCACCCATGCCGACGTTATCAACGCCGACCTCCTGGCTTTCTTCAAGGCCTGAGTTTCAGATGAAAACCGATGTGCCCGCCCTGCGGGCACATCTTCCGTCGCGCGAATGGTGCCGCTGCATGGTCTCCCAGGCAGGGCTGCACGGACGCCCTTCCCTCTCCTGTTCTCTTCGCCAGCGCCCATTTGCCGCTTTGCAGCAATATCCGTCGTTAAGCAGTTGAAAGCGTGACATTTGTCGTTAGGTTCTTAAGCCGAACCAGAATGCGCCGATTGAAAAGGACCGATAAAATGGCAGAGAAGAACCCCGCCGACAATTTTCCGGCAGGATACGAAGTCCCCAAGGTGTGGACCTGGGACAAGGGCAATGGAGGCCAGTTCGCCAATATCAACCGGCCGATTGCCGGGCCAACCCATGACAAGGTTCTACCGGTCGGCAAGCATCCGCTGCAGCTCTATTCGCTCGCCACGCCGAACGGCGTCAAAGTCACCATCATGCTTGAGGAATTGCTGGCGCTCGGCCACCAAGGCGCGGAATACGATGCCTGGCTGATCAGGATCGGTGACGGCGACCAGTTCGGCTCCGGCTTTGTCGACGTCAATCCGAACTCGAAAATCCCTGCTCTTTTCGACCATTCGACCCCCGAGCCGACCCGGGTATTCGAAAGCGGATCGATCCTGCTCTATCTGGCGAAGAAGTTCGGCGCCTTCCTTCCGGCAGATCACAAGGCCCAGACGGAGACCATGAACTGGCTCTTCTGGCAGATGGCCTCCGCGCCCTATCTCGGCGGCGGCTTCGGTCACTTCTATGCCTATGCACCGATCCACATCAAATATGCCATCGACCGCTTCTCGATGGAGGTCAAACGCCAGCTTGATGTGCTCGACCGCCAGCTCGCCGAAAACAAATACATGGCTGGCGACGAATATTCGATCGCCGACATCGCGATCTGGCCGTGGTACGGCAATCTTGCGCAGGGCAAGGCCTATGGCGAGGCCGGCGAGTTCCTCGACGTCGCAAGCTACAAGCATCTGCAGCGCTGGACGCAGGAGATCGCCGAACGCCCCGCCGTCAAGCGCGGCCGGATGGTCAACCGCGTCCATGGCGACCCGTCCGAACAGCTGCACGAGCGGCACGATGCCTCGGACTTCGAGACCAAGACCCAGGACAAGATCGCCAAGTAAACGGACGCTAGCCGCCGCAGCCCTGAAACGGGCATGCGGCGGCCGGCCAAACGTCTCGACGCTCGCGGCACCCGCTAGTGCTGCCCGAAATCAGTAGCGCCTGCGCCTCGATGACACCCGGTTTCGTGCGCGGCTACCGCCTTGTTTCCATGTGCTATCCGCCCTAACTATTTTAGCGAATTCGGAGGAAGCATGGATAAGGTATTGATGAGCAAGGCAGAGACTGGCGTCCAGGGCCTCGACGATGTGCTTGCCGGCGGGTTTACCCGCAAACATGTATTTCTGCTCGAAGGATCTCCCGGCACGGGGAAAACGACGATCGCGCTGCAGTTCCTTCTCGAGGGTGCCGCACTCGGCGAGCGTTGTCTCTACATCAGCCTCTCCGAAACCGATGAGGAGCTTCGTGATTGCGCCAGGTCGCACGGTATGGAGATCGACTCGCGGGTCGAGATTTTCGAACTCGTGCCGCCGGAAAGTCTGCTCGACGCCGACCAGCAGCAAAGCCTGCTCTATTCGTCGGACCTGGAACTTGGAGAAACGACCAAGCTGATCTTCGAGGCCTTCGAGCGGATCAAGCCTCAGCGTGTCGTCATCGACAGCCTGTCGGAAATCCGCCTGCTGGCGCAGAGTTCGCTCCGCTACCGCCGGCAGATTCTGGCGCTGAAGCACTTTTTCTCGCGATCGGATGCGACCGTCCTGCTGCTCGACGACATGACGTCCGATAGCCTCGACAAGACCGTGCACAGCGTCGTCCACGGCGTCATCCATCTTGAGCAGCTGGCGCCCAACTATGGGTCGGAGCGCCGCCGCCTCAGGGTCATCAAGTACCGCGGCCAGTCGTTCCGCGGCGGCTACCACGACTTCGTCATCAAAACCGGTGGGGTCGCAGTCTTCCCGCGCCTGCGCGCTGTCGAGCACAAGACCGGGTTCGAGCGGACCACTCTCTCCAGCGGGCTGCGCGAATTCGATCGTCTTCTGGGCGGCGGCATCGAGCGAGGATCCAGCACCTTGCTGATCGGCCCGGCTGGTACCGGCAAAAGCCTGTTTACCCTGCAATTCGTCAATGCGGCGGTGCAGCGGGGCGAGAGGGCCGCGATCTTCATTTTCGATGAAGAGCTGGGACTCCTCTTCGCACGAACAAAGTCGATGGGCATCGATCTTGAAAAGATGCGCGACGATGGGTCTATCCATATCGAGCAGCTGGATGCGGCCGAACTTTCACCGGGAGAGTTTACGCAGCGTGTCAGAGACAGGGTTGCGAGCTATGACGCAAAAACGGTCATTATCGACAGCATCAACGGCTATCAGGCCGCGATGCCGGAGGAAAACGCCCTCATTCTGCACATGCATGAGCTGCTTCAATATCTGAACCGGCAAGGCGCCAATACGTTCCTGACCGTCGCCCAGCATGGTCTTGTCGGCGACATGAAGTCGCCCGTCGATGTCACCTATCTCGCCGACAGCGTCATCCTGCTCCGGTATTTCGAGGCCTTGGGCAAGGTGCGCCGCGCGGTCTCCGTGATCAAGAAGCGAACCGGACCGCACGAGGATACCATCCGCGAATTTCGAATTTCCAATGCCGGACTGTCGCTTGGCGAACCACTTTCGGGGTTCCAGGGCGTACTACGCGGCGTCCCGAATTTTGTTGGAGAAAGACAGCCGCTCCTTCCATTGTCAGATGAGGACGGCACCGATTCCTAACAGCGATACCATCGGCCTGATCTACGCTCCAGTCGGCCGGGATTCGAAAATTGCAGCGTCGCTCCTGCAGGAGGCAGGCATCAAGGCAAGGATCGTGTTCGATCTGCCGTCCTTTGCCGCCAACCTTGGCGACGCTGTCGCCTTTGCCGTTATCACCGAGGAAGCATTTCGTTCCGCCGATCTGCGCGCCGTTTCCGCCTGGATCGAAGTGCAGCCGAGCTGGTCCGACCTTCCCTTCATCATCCTCACCAATCGCGGTGGCGGCCCCGAACGCAATCCGGCTGCCGCCCGGCTCTCGGAAGTGCTCGGAAATGTCAGCTTCGTTGAGCGCCCGTTCCATGCGACCACTTTCATCAGCGTGGCGCGTTCCGCCATGCGCGGGCGCCGGCGGCAATATGAGGCACGATCGCGGATCGAGGCTCTTGATGAGGGTGAACGCCGACTGCAGACCGCTCTTGGCGCCGGCCGGCTCGGCGCCTGGGAGCTCGATCTCACCACCAACGAGCTGACCACATCGGCGACCTGCAAAGCGATTTTCGGACGCAGCCCGGACGATGCGTTTTCGTATACCGATCTGCTCGCTATCATTCACCCAGAGGATGTCGGCCGGATGCAGACCGCCGTCCGGGCGACGATCGAAAGCGGAGCGGATTATTCGATCGAGTACCGGACAATCTGGAAAGACGGCTCGGTGCATTGGGCCGAAATCCGGGCGCAGCTCTACAAGGACCGGTGGGGCAAGGCGATCAAACTTGTCGGCGTTTCGGCTGACATTACCGACCGCCTCAAGGCGGAGGAACACCAGCGGCAGCTGAACGAGCTGCTAGAAGAGCGTGTCGCCGAGCGCACCCGCGAGCTGGAACAGGCGCACGCGGTCGTCATGGCAGAGGTGAGCCAGCGCGAGCGCGCCGAAGAACAGTTGCGGCAGGCTCAAAAGATGGAGGCGATCGGCCAGCTGACCGGCGGGGTCGCGCATGATTTCAACAATCTTCTCATGGCAGTTCTCGGCAATCTTGAACTTCTGCGCAAACATGCGGGAGACGACGCCAAGGCGCTGCGCCTGATCGATGGCGCCCAGCAGGGCGCCAGGAGAGGCGCGTCGCTGACTCAGCGTCTGCTGGCCTTTTCCAGGCGGCAGGATCTTCGCATCGACCCGGTCGATATGCGGGCGCTGGTGTTTGGCATGGAAGACCTTCTCAAGCGCTCCGTCGGCTCGACTATCGTTGTCGAAACCGTGGTGCCGGATGATCTTCCCCTCGTCTCCGCAGACGCAAACCAGGTCGAACTGGCGCTGCTCAATCTCGCCGTCAATGCCCGTGACGCTATGCCGGACGGCGGCACCATTCGTATCGAACTTAGACAATCCGAGCAGATATCCGGGACGGCAGAGCTCGCGGCTGGCAGCTATGTCATCCTTTCCGTCGCCGACCAGGGCCACGGAATGGACGAGGAGACCCTGAAAAAGGCAATCGAGCCGTTCTTCTCTACCAAGGAGCTCGGCAAGGGAACCGGTCTCGGCCTGTCGATGATCCATGGCCTTGCATCCCAGCTGAAGGGCGACCTCAAACTGACCAGCGAAGTTCGCAAGGGCACGACGGCCGAGTTGTGGATACCTGTATCGATCTCCAGCGCTGCACAGCCCGAATTGATCGTCATCCCGCCACAGGCCGCCAGCAATGCGTCAGGGCCGAAGCGGATATTGCTTGTCGATGACGACCTTCTCATCGCGATGAGCTCTGCCGACATGCTGATGGATCTCGGACATGACGTCGTCGAAGCCCATTCCGGAACGGAGGCGCTGGAATTTTTCGGTGACGGATCGGCCTTCGATCTTGTCATCACCGACTATTCCATGCCCGGCATGACCGGCGGCGATCTGGCGAGAGCTGTGCGCGCCATCGCGCCGGCCCTGCCGATCCTCATCGCGTCCGGCTACGCGGAACTTCCCCCAGGGGTCGATCTGGACGTCGCAAGGCTTGGAAAGCCCTACACACAGGACCAGCTGGCCAATGAGATCGCCAAGGTCGCCTTCAGTGCCCGCTGATCGCGCATCTGATTTGCAAGACTGACGGGGCGATTACTTCGCCGCGATCGCCGTCATTTCAACGAAGAGGTCAGGCGAAGCCAGCCTGGCCTCGACCGTTGCACGAGCCGGCGCATGTCCCACCGGCACCCACGCATCCCAAGCCGCATTCATCTCGTCAAACCCCGAAATGTCGGAGAGGTAGATGGTGACGCTGACGAGATTTTCCTTGCTGACGCCCGCCTGCGCCAGCGTATCGTCGAGGCTGGCCAGAACATCTTCGGTCTGCAGCCGCACCGGCTGGCCACGGGTGGTTTCAGCCGTATGGCCGGCGAGGAAGATCAGGTTTCCGACGACCACTGCGTCGCTCCAGCGCGCCGCCAAGCCAATTCTCTCGACCATTCAAATGCCCTTTCATGCTCGATCTCGTCTGAGCCACAGCGCTAGCGCCTGAAATACGAAAAGGCCAGCATCTTCTGGGGCGCGCGGCCTATCCCTGGAAGTTGGCATCGGTTCGCCGGTTTTGCTGAAAGTTTAAGTTGACCGTTCCCGATGTCAGGACGACATTTACAAGCGTATCAAGGCAGGAGGAGAAAACGGTGGAAGAGTTGGACCGCTGGCGCCAGATGGCAAGTGCGCCGAGAGACGGCAGCCGGATTCTGGTGACGATCCGTCCGTCCGAACAGGGATCGGCGGAAGTCGATCTCGCCTATTGGTCGAATGGCGATCAGTTTGGCGGCGAAGGCTGGCGCGCGTCGGATTCCTCGCCCGGGCAGATCATCGAATATGCCGAACCGGAATTGAAGTGCTGGATGCCGATGCCTTCCGCAAATCTCGGACGCAGCTCGATGCCGGCGCCCTGGGCGGGCGACGACCATCAGAACCTCGATGGTTCCGGCATCTAGGAAACTGGAAGTGTTGCCAGCCCGGCTTCGGGCGGGCTACGATCCGAGAATTGATTTCGCCAGATCGGCATGGTGGGTCTGAGCGACATCAGGATGAGATCGCAGGCGGCTCTTCAGCTGATTGATCCCGACTTCGCGAAAGATCGGGTTCAGCGGATCCGCGGTCACGCCACGCTCATTGCTGCGAAGCGCTTCGGGAAGCTCGATCACCGGTATCGTCGCATCGGGACGCGAGCCCAGGAAGAACGCCACGGAGAACCGCTCGACGCCACGGGGTGGTGCGACGACGTCGTGAACGTCTGCACGGACGAAACCGTTTGTCGCCAGTTCAAGGAGTTCGCCCGTGTTGATGACGAAGGTGCCGGGAACCGGCGGGGCGCTGATCCAATCACCGGCCTCTGTGCGGACGCGCAGGCCGGGCGTCTTGTCCTGGAGAAGAACGGTGACGAAGCCGCCATCCTTGTGTGCCCCGACGCCCTGATCGGTCTCGGCGACATCCCGGCCCGGATACCGGATGATCTTCAGAAGCTGCGACGGCTGCGGATCGTAGATACCGGCGAAGACATCTTCCGGCTGGTCGAGCGCAACAGCGATGGCCTTCAAAATATCGATGCCGATCCTTGTCACTTCCGCTTGATAGGCGAGAAGAAGCGGTTTCAGTTCAGGAAGGGCTTCCGGCCACTGGTTCGGGCCCTGAAGCCATTTCCATGGCGGCGTGGCGGGACCGATCTTCGCAGCCGTACCTTCGGTGTTGATGTCGAGCTGCTCGCGCCAATCCTGTTCGCCGCGCGTGCGTTCCTGCCCGGCGCGATTGTATCCTCTAAAATGCGGTGACTTGATCATCTCGATCTTCAGCTTCTCGTCCATCGGAAGCGCAAAGAACCTTTTGGACGCGGCAATGACATCGTCGATGAAAGCCTGCTCGACCCCGTGCCCGGTGAGATAGAAGAAGCCGTGATCATGAAGCACATGGCGAAGCTCTGCGACGAAAGCCTCGCGTTCCCGGCCGTGAAACCGCGAGATATCAAGCACAGGCAGCGCACTGCCGGATGGGTTGGCGTCGTTCAGGGCCGTCATGAAAGTCCTCGTATTCTGGGGCGCGTCGAAGAGCCCAGCATAGAGACGATCGAACGGACTGAAACACAGATCCGTTCAAGGTCGCGGTTCAGATTGAAAAACCGTTGCCCGCCACGACCGGACGGAAGAACAAATCACCGGAAGAGACACGCCGACACCACATATGCCCGTTGCCGATGAAAGCGCTCTATCGCAGCATCGGTGCGTCTGCCGTGACAAACAGCAGCCGCAAGGCCGCGGCGAGAAAATGGGCGAGCGCAAGAGCGGCAGCAGCGGCAGCGTTGATCACCAGCACCTGCGAAATGACGGCAATAGAAAACGCGCCTTGGCCCGATGGCAGGACGGACGTCGCTGCGAAGAGGACGCCTTCATACACCACGAAGGCAGCCAGAAACGTGCCGGCAGCCATAGCAAAGATGCCGGTCTGAAGCCTGATAACAACAAATGCCGCCAGGAGAGAGGTAGCAGCAGCCACGCCGATGGCGAGACCCCAGGCTTAGCTGTCCCAGGCCTGCGGGTAGCCGAGAATGAGATAACCCACCACCTGGTTGCCCAGCCATGCGAGCAGAACCGCATAGATCGCCATTTGCCGCGGAAGCGCCATGGCGGAAACCGCCGACAGCGCAACGAAGGGCGTGACGCATGCGAAATAGAGACTAAGGACGACGCTGGAGCCCGCTGTCATGGCAATCCAGGCTGCCGCGGCACCCGTTGAGACGGGATGCAGAGGAAGCTGACGACGTTCGGTCATGACCATGCTCCAGTTCATCGGGATCTACTGTAGCGAACTTCCAGTGAAATGCCATCCCGGCAAACTGGCGCAACACTCCCAATTGCGCGCGCCGGCAATTCTCCATGAACCTCAGGCAGCGGCTCAAGGCCATCTTCAGTCTATCGCATATTGAATGTTGTAGCGGCCGTGCACCGCCGATTGCTCGACATACGCCCGGACGCCAAAGACGCGGGCAATCAGATCTTCGTTCAAAACCTCCCATGTGGTTCCTAATGCAACCACTTTACCCTTCTGCAGCACGGCGAGGCTGTCGCAGAACATCGCTGCGAGATTGAGATCATGCATGGCAATGATGCAGGTCGTCCCGAGTTTCGACACGAGGGATAGAATTTCGAGCTGGTGCTGGATATCGAGGTGGTTTGTCGGTTCGTCGAGCAGGAGCTCGGTCGGCGTCTGAGCCAGAGCTCTCGCGATATGGACGCGCTGACGCTCCCCGCCGGAAAGTGTCTGCCATATCTGTCCGGCGCGGTGTTTCATGTCGACCCGCTCCAGGGCCATGTCGACGGCCGCATCATCTCCCGCATCCCAGGCAGAAAGCAGGCCGCGATGCGGCGTGCGCCCGAGCTGGACGACGTCACGCACGGTCAGCGGCGTATCGGTTGCCGATTGCTGCTCGACGAGAGCAACGCGCCGGGCGAGACTGGCTCTAGAGAGGATGGCGACGTCGTCCTCGCCGAGACGGATAACGCCGCTATCGACGCGGCGCAGGCGGCAGATTAGCCGCAGCAGGCTGGACTTTCCCGAGCCGTTCGGGCCCAGCAGACCAAGCACCTTACCTGGGGTCACCGATAGCGTGATGCCATCGATGATTAAGGTGTCGCCGGCCGAATAGGACACGGTATCGATGGAGATGCTCATGCACTTCTCCCGACGCGATAGAGGATGATCGCGAAAGCTGGGGCGCCGAAAAGCGCGGTGACCACACCGATCGGCAAGATCTGTTGCGTGATGATGATCCGGGAAACGATATCGGCCCCGACCATGAAGATCGCACCGCCGAGCGCCGTGGCCGGTAGGAGACGGCTGTGGGACGGGCCAACGATGAAGCGGGCGGCATGCGGGATGACGAGGCCGACAAACCCGATAGAACCGACCATGCTGACGACGGCCGCAGTCATGATCGCGGTGATGCCGAAAAGAACGATCTGCACCCGCCGCACGGCAACGCCGAGCGATGCGGCGGCATCCGAACCGAAGGCAAATGCATCGAGCGCGCGGGCGTGGAACTGGCAGGCGGCGAAGCCGGCGATCGCGATCGGCACCGACAGATAGACATCGGGCCAGCGGACGCCGCTCATCGACCCCAGGAGCCAGAACAGCACGCCGCGCGCCTGTTCCGCATTTGCGGATGTCGTGACGATATAGGAGGTGAGCGCATTGAAGAGCTGCGAGCCGGCAACCCCGCAGAGAATGATCCGTTCGCTGGAGCCCCCGGTGCCTGTCGCAAGAATGCCGACAAGCAGGAAGGCCACCACCGCACCGATAAAGGCACCACCCGACAACGAAAGAACGCCATAGCCGAGTCCGAGGATCATGACACAGACGGCCCCGGTCGAGGCGCCGGCGGAAATGCCGAGCACGTAAGGTTCGGCGAGCGGGTTGCGAAGAAGCGCCTGGAGGATGGCACCGCAGAGGGCGAGAGAAGCGCCCGCACTGGCCGCCGCCAAAGCGCGGCTGAGCCGGTAGTCCCAGATGACGCCTTCGTGGATGCGGCTGAGTTCGAACGCCGTTCCAAACAGCCGGTTCGAAACCGCCTTGGCGGTTGTCGCAACTGGGATCGCAATCTCGCCGATCGAGACGGCAAGGCTGATCATGACGCCAAGGAGGAGAACGGCGGCGGCGGTGAGCGCAACGAGCGCCCACCACCGGCGTTGCCAGGAAGCGGCAACTTTCACTGCGTAAGGCCGAAGGTCTTGATGCCGTTTGCCAGCGTTTCGATGCCGTCGATCGTGCGGATCGTCGGGTTCATCGACTGGGCGTCCATCATCACGAAATGCTTGTTCTTGACGGCCTCGAGTTCCTTGGTAACCGGATCACTCTCCAGGAAATCGATCTTTACCTTCGGATCATCGGCGGCATAGCGGCGGCGGTCCATGGTCGCGAGGACGATGACGGCAGGATTTGCCTGGGCAATCGTTTCCCAGCCGACCAACGGCCATTCCTCTTCGGTCGTGACGACATTCTTCGCGCCGACCGTCTTGAGAATATAGGCCGGAGCGCTGTTCTTGCCGGCGATGAAGGCGTCGCCCTTGACCTCTTTGCTGGAGAACCAGAAGACAACGGGCAGGTTCTTGCCCGAGGCACCCGAGATCGAGGCAACGGCTGCAGCCTCACGCTTCTTCAGATCGGCGATCAGGGCATCGCCGCGATCCTTGACGTCGAAAATTTCGGAGAGCTCCGCGATCTCCTGATAGATCAGGTCCATCGTGAACAGCTCCTTGCGAACGCCATCACCGCCATCGGCATTGATCTTGGCGACGCAGTCGGCAGGCGCGATGTAGGTATTGATGCCGAGATCGGCGAATTGCTCGCGCTTGCCGACAGAGCCTTGCGCACCGACATGCCATTCGAATTCGGCGGCGACCAGATCGGGTTCCTGACCGACGACGGCCTCGAAGCTTGGATCGTTGTCGGCGAGCCTTTTGATCTTGCTATTTGCATCGGCATATTGCGGCAGGACCGGCCCGACCCAGACGGCGGTACCGGCGACCTTGCCGGCAAGACCAAGCGAGAACAGGACTTCGGTCATCCCCTGGCCGATCGAGACGATCTTCTCAGGCGCCTTCTTGAACGTGACCTGCTGCCCGCAGTTGTTGAGGGTCAGAGGATACTGCGTGGCGGCAAGGCTTGTACCGGCGAAGCCGGTCAGGCCGAGGGCAAATGTGAGCGTGGCGATAATCTGGCGCATGGGACCTCGATTTAGGAGAAGCGGGCAGCACGACGCCGCGGAACACGGCGTGACTGCTCACGCAGCGCGGACGCGGAAAGCCCAATCGAGGCGGATGGAGGCCATGTATCGGCGAAGGGTCAGGTCAAACATGTCTGTTCCTTTCCAGGCATCCCCGCCCGGCTGATTGGATCGTGTTTGACGGCAGGTCTCCTGGCTCGCGAATATTCGCCTCTCATCTGCCTTCCCGCGATAACATCGCAGTGGCATGGCCTTGCGGCCCAAGGGAGACATCCAGCAGGCTGGTCTCCCGTGATGATCGGCAATCCGCTTACAGTTGCGGGGGCAGCCACGGTCTTGGTCCCTTTTGGGTCGTCCGCACCGTGTTCCCTATTAATCCCGTCGGAGACTTCCTCCGGGAACCGTCGGATGCAGTTACGACGCTAATATCCCGGCCGTCAAGACGCGCAGCGCGCCACCCTGGTTCGGCAATCAGGGTTCAGTACCCGCAGAACGGCCGCCAATCGCGTTTTCGCTTGTTGAATACGGCATACTTATTCCGTTATATATGAAGAAAATGGGAATATCAGAGGTAATGGCCGTTGAACGAAATCTCAAACGAGACCGTCGCAGAGAGCGGCTATCGGCAAATAAGGGCGGATATCATTTTCGGGCGGCTTTCTCCGGGGCAGAAGCTCAAGCTTGAAAATCTGAGAATCGCCTACCAAACCAGCGTCAGCACACTGAGAGAGATTCTCAACCGCCTGACATCGGAAGGCCTCGTCGTTGCCGAGGGGCAGCGCGGCTTCGAAGTCGCGCGTGTTTCGGTCGCCGACCTGAGAGAGACCGCAGCGCTGCGTCTGCTTCTCGAGGAGCACGCGCTGGAGCAGGCCTTCGAACAGGGCGATGTCGAATGGGAAGCGCGGCTGGTCTCGGCCCATTACAAGCTGGCGCGCATGGAAGAGGTGATGGCCTCGGGCGATACCAGTAGGGCGGAAGACTGGAAGCGCTACGACTGGGAGTTTCACCAGGCTCTGATCTCGGCCTGCGGATCGCGCCTGCTGATGGAAACACATTCGGCGGTGTTCGACAAATATCTGCGATATCAGATGGTGGCATTGTCCTATCGCGGCGGCGTTGCGGAAGAAGAGCACAAGCAACTGCTGGAGGCCGCTCTTCAGCGCGACATCACGACGGCGAAGAGAATATTGCAGCGGCATATTCAGCAGGGCGTCGAGCATGCGCTGAGCAAGGGTTCACTGGCGACCATTCGCCTATCGGCAGGATAATGTATTCCACGCACGATGGTGCGGGACGTAGAGGAATCAATGCTCAAAGTGACCGGTGAACATTCCGAGACTGTCAGCGACGTCGTCTCCCGGCAAATTCGTCAGGATATCATCTCCGGGACATTGGCGCCGGGTGCGAAGATCAAGCTGGAGCAGGCCAAGGAGCACTATTCGATCAGTGTGTCGTCGCTGCGCGAGATCCTGAGCCGCCTGACCACCGAAAACCTGGTGCTCGCCGAAGGCCAGCGCGGCTTCGAAGTCAGCCCCGCTTCGCTCAAGGAGTTGGAGGAACTCGCCGATCTTCGCACTGTGCTGGAGACCCATGCCATCGGCCTGTCATTTGCCGCGGGGAATCTCGAATGGGAAGGGCGCATCGTCGCCGCGCACCACAAGCTTGCGGCCGCCGAAAAGAGGCTGCTTGCCGGCGACGCCTCGCGCACGATCGACTGGGTCCGCTACGATTGGGAGTTTCATCAGGCGATCGTCTCCGCCTGTAATTCGGCGACGCTGATGGAGACGCTGTCCTCCGTCTTCGACCGTTTCCTGCGCTATCATATGCTGGCTCAGAGTTTTCGCGGCAAAGCGGTTGTCGACGATCACAGGCTCCTCTTCGAACTCGCGCTGAAGCGGGACGTCGAGGGCGCCCGCGCCGTTATCCGCCGCCACATATTGAGCGGCGTTGAACATGTGGTGAAAAGCGGCCGCATCGCCTAGCGATGGCAGTCAGAAGGCGTCCTTCGGGATGCCGTCCGGCCGCATCTGCTTCTTCAGCGCCGCAATCCGGAAGATCGCGTTCGGCGCGCCGTAGCCGCGATAGCCACGGCGCTCGACGATCTCGAAGAAGAACCCCTCCCCGTAGGTCCCGCTGTAGAGCTGGAAATACTCACCCTCGTCGTCGCGATCATAAAGGATGTTTTCTGCCTTCAGCCGTTCGCTGAGATCGGGATCGAGCCCGAAGCGGGCCTCGACGTCATCGTAGTAGTTGGGCGAGATGTGCAAGGCTTTGAAGCCCTTTTCACGCAGGGCTTTGGCGGTGGCGAAGATATCGGCTGTCGAGAAGGCCAGATGCTGGATGCCTGAGCCGAATTTCTCCGCGATGAAGTGACCGGCAAGCGTTCTGCGATTTTCAGCGCCGTTCATGGTGATGCGAAGCGATCCGCTGGCATTTTCGATGACCTGGCTGCGCACCACGCCGCCGGGATCGATGATATCGACCATCGGCGTTTTCCGGGTCTCGAAGATCGAGGTGTAGAACAGCATCCAGGTCAGCATCTCGTCGTAGGAAACGGTCTGCGCAATGTGATCGACATCGAGAAGCCCTGCATCCGCATTGCCATCGTCCTCCACCGGTTCGAAATCGATTTCGGAAAAATGGCCGAGCGGACTCTTGCCGTCGATCAGATAGATCAGCCCCCCACCGACACCGCGAATGGCTGGGATTTCCAGCTCGCCTCCGGCAACGGTCTGGCGGAAAGGCTCGGCATCCAGCGCCAGCGCCCGCCTGTAGGCCGCGTCGGCATCATCGACAACCAGTGCCATTGCGTAAGCAAAAGTGCCATGCACAGCATAGGCGGCGTTGGCGAAACCGGCCGGATCGACATTCACGAGAATGCGGATCGCGCCCTGCTGGTAAAGGCTTACCCTCTTGGAGCGATGCACGCCCGCCTTGCGGAAACCAAGCGCCTTGAGCAGGTCCTCGAGTTCGCCGGCCTCGTCCTCGTCGGTCGCGAACTCGATGAAACCGATCCCTTCGGCGGGGGCACGCGGCGGCATGGAGGCCCCGATTGCTGTCTTGGTGCTCCGGCTGACCTGGTCACCGAGATAGATCAGCGAGCGGTGGCCATCGGCCGCGATTTCGCGCGTCGAACCGCCACGGAACTGGTCGTTGAAGATCTCCAGCGAAAAATAGCCATCATAGCCGGTTGCGGCGACCGCCTCGGCAAAGGCCGAGACCGGCAGATCGCCCTCTCCCGGCATGTTGCGGAAATGACGGCTCCAATAGAGCAGATCCATGTCGATCAGCGGTGCATCGGCGAGCTGGACGATGAATATCTTTTCCGGCGGGATGGAACGGATCGAATTGACATCGATCTTGCGCGACAGCGAGTGGAAGCTGTCCAGGATCAACCCGATATTGGGATGATTGGCGCGGCGCACGATTTCCCAGGCGTCGCGATGGTCGTTGATGAAGCGGCCCCAGGCAAGTGCTTCGTAGCCGACCTTCAGCCCTCTTCGCGCCGCGCGCTCTCCGAGCTCATGGAAATCGGCGGCGGCACGGTCGATGCCGCCAAGGGCTACGGACGACACATTGGAGCAGACGAGCACGAGGTCTGTTCCGAGTTCCTGCATCACATCGAACTTGCGCTCGGCGCGATCGAATGTCCGGCCGCGCAGTGGCTCCGGCATGCCCTCGAAGTCGCGGAAAGGCTGAAACAGCGTGATCTCCAGACCGAGGTCTCTCGCCATGCGGCCGACCTCGGCAGGGCTGCTGTCATAGGCCAGAAAGTCGTTCTCAAAAATCTCCACGCCGTCGAAACCAGCCTTGGCGATGGCCTCGAGCTTTTCGGGCAACTCGCCGCTGATGCTCACGGTGGCAATCGAGGTCTTCATATCTGGAATCCTTTCATGCTGTGCCGCCGGATGGGCGGCTACGCAGGTATCCGCGGAAATCGGCTATAGGCATTATGCAGAATGTCGTGAGGATTTCAATTCAGTTGGTGAATTATGAATCATCATAGGTTTTATGAAAAATAGGTTGATTTGAAATCGCGCCTCTGGCAATTATGGCGGCATACGGTCGGGGAGAGGATGACTGCTGCAGTCGGACGGCCGGCTAACGGAGGAGGAAACACATGTTCAAATCGATGCTGACACGCCGTAATGCGATGCTGGGAGCAGCGGCTCTCGTGACCGCGATCGGGCTCGCGAACCCGGCAGCCGCCATCACACCGGACGAAATCAAGGCGCGCGGAAAGCTGATCGTCGGCATTCAGGGCGACAATCCGCCCTGGGGCTTCGTCACCAGCGCCGGCAAGCAGGATGGTCTCGACGCCGACATCGCCGCGCTCTATGCCAAGGAACTCGGCGTCGAGGTCGAATTCGTGCCGCTCGAGGTCAATAACCGCATTCCGGCCCTGACGACCGGCCGCGTGGACGTGCTGTTCGCCACCATGGCAATGCTGCCGGACCGCGCCAAGGCCGTCCAGTTCTCCAAGCCCTATGTCGCCAATGCCATCGTTCTGATCGCGCCGAAAACGATGTCGATCAAAACCAACGACGACATGGCAAACCTGACGATCGGCGTAGCCAAAGGCGCTGCACAGGACACGCAGGTGACCAAGAACGCCCCGACGACGGCAACCATCCGCCGCTTCGATGGCGATGCACCGAGCGTCCAGGCGCTGGTCTCCGGCCAGGTGCAGGCCCTCGGCGGCAACATCTTCTACATGGATCGCGTCGAGAAGGCCCGCCCGGGCGAATTCGAGAACAAGCTTGAATTCCAGAAGCTCTACAACGGCGCCTGCACCCGCCTTGGCGAGAAGGAAATCAACGCCTCGATCAACGCCTTCGTCGACAAGATCAAGGCCAATGGCGAGCTGAAGAAAATCTACGACAAGTGGATGAAGGTGCCGGTACCGGAATTCCCGGAGAAGCTCGAAGGCATTCCGTTCGCCGTCAACTGAGCCAAAAGCTCGCAACTATCCAAACCCAAGGCGGGCATCGCGATGCCCGCCAATCCGGCCCTGCGCCCGAAATCTATCCCGTTTGAGATTCGCGACATGACCAAGACCATCTTCGTCCTCAACGGACCGAACTTGAACCTGCTCGGTGAACGCGAGCCCAGCATTTACGGCTCAACAACGCTCGCCGATATCCGGCAGATGTGCCTCTCCAAGGCAACGAGCCTGGGTTTCGAGGTCGATTTCCGCCAGACCAATTTCGAAGGGGAACTGGTGGAAAGCATCCATCAGGCCCGCAAGGAAGCCTGCGGTATCATTATCAATCCGGCGGCCTATACATTCACCTCGATCGCACTTCTCGACGCCTTGAAAACCTTCGATCCGCCGAAGATCGAGCTGCATATTTCCAATGTCCATGCCCGCGAGGAAATCTACCACAAGTCCCTCGTGTCGCGCATCGCCACCGCCATCATGATCGGTTTCGGCGCCCGCGGCTATGAACTCGCCATCGATGCTATGGCAGGTATGGTGGGAGCGGCGAAAACATGAACTACCAGCTGGATTTTACGCCTGTCATCGATGGACTTCCGAGCCTCCTGCTTGGCTGCCTCGGCACGTTTCTCCTGGCGATCTGCGGCATGCTGCTCGCAATCGTCATCGGCATTGGCGGCGTGGCACTGAGGGATTCCCCGCTGAAACCGGTCCGCTGGCTGATCATTGGTTTTGTCGAGCTGATCCGCAACACGCCGTTTCTGGTGCAGATCTTCTTCCTCTATTTCGCCCTGCCGCTTGCCGGCATCCGGCTCGATCCGACGCCGACGGCGATCATTGCGCTCGGCATCAATGGCGGCGCCTACGCGATCGAGATCATCAGGGGCGGCGTGCAATCGGTGCCCAAGGGCCAGATGGAGGCCGGGCTGGCGCTTGGCCTGCATAAGGCACAGGTCTTCCGTCTTATCATCCTGAAGCCGGCATTGCGGGCGATTTTCCCGTCGCTGACCAGCCAGTTCGTGCTACTGACGCTCTCGACCAGCATCGTTTCGGCGATCTCGGCCTATGAACTGACATCCGTCGCCCAGCGCATCGAGTCGGACAGCTTCCGAAGCTTCGAGGTCTATTTCACGGTGACGCTTTTCTACCTCGTCATCTCCTGGCTGATGATGCGCCTCTTCGCGCTGTTTTCGGCCCGCTATTTCACCTATCCGGTCAAGTAGGAGGCAACCATGGGCAGAGAAGAATTCGTCTTCCTCCTGATCGGCCTGAAATGGACCGTTCTTCTTTCGGCCATCGGCTTCGTCTGCGGCGGCATCGCCGGGCTCGGCGTGGCGCTGGCGCGCACGTCGCAGATCCCGCTGCTGGAACGGGCGACGGCCGGTTATATCGCCGTTTTCCAGGGCACCCCCCTGCTGATGCAGCTTTTCGTCGTCTATTACGGCCTCGCCCTTATCGGGCTGAAGCTCGACGCCTGGCTGGCGGTCGCCATCGGCCTGACGCTCCATGCCAGTGCTTATCTCGGCGAAATCTGGCGCGGCTCCATCGATGCCGTACCGCGCGGCCAGACCGAGGCGGCAAAGGCCCTCAGCCTCAAATATATGTCGCGGATGAAGGACGTGATCCTGCCGCAGGCGATCCGTATCTCGCTCCCCGCCACCGTCGGCTTCCTCGTACAGCTGATCAAGGGAACGTCGCTCGCCTCGATCGTCGGTTTCACCGAGCTCACCCGCGCCGGCAACATGATCTCCAACCAGATCTTTGAGCCGCTGACCGTCTTCGGCATCGTCGGCGCGCTGTATTTCCTGATGTGCTGCCCGCTGACGATCCTTGGTGCGCGGCTTGAAAGGCGCTTCGCCGCCTCTGCCGCCCGCTGACCGCCGCGATGGGAACCAGACCATGACCAGCCTTTCCACATCATCGACCGAAACCATGATCACCATGAGCCACGTGGAGAAATGGTACGGCGCATTTCAGGCGCTGCACGACATCAACATGTCGGTACGCACCGGCGAGCGGATCGTGCTCTGCGGCCCCTCGGGTAGCGGCAAATCGACCTTGATCCGCTGCATCAACCATCTGGAGAGCTACGAAAAAGGCGAGATCCGCGTTGGCGGCATCCTGCTTGGCAACCAGGCCAAGGCGATCGATGCGATCCGCCGCGAAGTCGGCATGGTTTTCCAGCAGTTCAATCTCTTCCCGCATCTGACGGTGCTCGAAAACTGCATGCTGGCACCGATGCGGGCGCTTGGCGCAGGAAAGGCCGAAGCCGAGGAACGCGCCCGCTCGCTGCTCGCCAGAGTGAAGATCCTCGAGCAGGCCAACAAATATCCGGTCCAGCTTTCCGGCGGCCAGCAGCAGCGTGTGGCGATCGCCCGGGCGCTGTGCATGCGCCCGAAGGTGATGCTGTTCGACGAGCCAACCTCGGCGCTTGACCCGGAAATGGTCAAGGAAGTGCTCGATACGATGATCAGTCTCGCCGAAGAGGGCATGACGATGATCTGCGTGACCCATGAAATGGGCTTCGCGCGGCAGGTCGCCGACCGGGTCATCTTCATGGCCAGCGGCGCGATCGTCGAGGAGGCGCACCCGGCCGAGTTCTTCACCAATCCGCGCCACGAGCGCACCCGCCAGTTTCTTGGCGAAATCCTGCGTAACTAGGTTCGAGTGCAATGGCGACCCACCAGCAGACGGCATCCCTGAAAATCGCGGTCATGGGCGCGGGCCTGATCGGCAAGCGCCATATCGAGGCGATCGGCGCCGAACGGCGCACGGCACTTGCCGCGATCATCGATCCAACGGACGCGGCCCGCGAATATGCGGCAGGGAAGAAGGCGCCATGGTTTCCTTCGCTTGCCGCAGCGCTCGCAGGCGGCTCGCTCGACGGCGTTGTTATCGCGACACCGAACCAGTTGCATGTCGAAAATACCCTTGAAGCGGTTCGAGCAGGACTGCCGGCGCTCATCGAAAAGCCTATCGCCGACGATGCCGCTGGCGCCGAAATCATCGTTACCTCGGCGGAGGCCGCAGGTGTGCCGATCCTCGTCGGTCATCACCGCCGCCATAACCCCATGGTTCAAGCCGTCAAAGCCGCTCTGGAGACGGGACGGCTCGGCAAGGTGCTGACGGCGCAGGGCACCTTCTGGGTTGCCAAGCCGGAAGACTACTTCACCGTTCAGTGGCGGCGCGAAGAAGGCGGCGGCCCGATCCTCATCAACATGATCCATGACGTCGATCTCTTCCGGTACTTCTTCGGGAATGTCGAAAGTGTACACGCCATGCAGTCAAGTTCGGCACGTGGGTATCCGGTCGAAGACACGGCTGTCGTGGTGATGCGCTTCGAAAGCGGCGTCCTCGCCACGTTCAACGTGTCGGACGCTGCAGCATCACCCTGGAGTTGGGAAATGACGGCGGGTGAGAACCCGTCTTATCCCCGGCAGGATCAGATATGCTATCAGATCGGCGGCACCGCCGGCTCGCTCTCCATTCCGCAAATGACGCTCTGGACAAACGCCGGGGCCGCGAACTGGCTGGAACGCCTCGTCAAGGAGCGCCTGCCCTTCGATGCCGTCGAGCCACTTGCCGCTCAGCTCAATCACTTCTGCGACGTCATCTGTGGCAACGCCAATCCACTCGTCAGCGGACGGGAAGGTCTGGAGACACTGCGCGTCATCGAAGCGATCAAGGCATCGGCGCGTTCAGGGATGACCGTTCACCTCAAGGCCGATGCACGGCGCGAGAAGGAACGGTTGTCATGATCAGCGGCACGACCCGATTGATTGCCCATCTCGGCTACCCCACGGAAACCTTCAAGGCGCCGCTGATTTACAATCCTTATTTCGACAAGCACGGCATCGATGCCGTCGTCGTGCCGATGGGCTGCAAGGCGCAGGACTATCCCGATTTTCTGAAGCTGGTCTTCCGCCTCTCCAATATCCATGGCGCCCTCGTCACCATGCCGCACAAGACCACGACGATGGGCCTGCTCGACGAGATCTCGACAAATGCGAAGGTGGCCGGATCCTGCAATGCGGTGAAGCTCGGCGCTGACGGCCAGCTGATCGGCGACATGTTCGATGGTGAAGGTTTCGTCCGTGGATTGGTCCGCAAGGGCCAGCGGGTCAAAGGCACAAGCGTCCTGATCGTCGGTACCGGCGGCGTCGGATCGGCGATTGCCGCGTCCCTTGCCGCCGCGGGTGTAAAGCACATTGCGCTTCACGACGCCAGCGAGACAGCGTTGAATGGATTGAAGGCCCGGTTGAACGCACACTATCCGCAAACGGCGGTAACGTCAGGATCGAATGATCCCGATGGTTTCGACATCGTCGTCAACGCGACGCCGCTTGGCATGCGCAAGGGCGATCCGCTGCCCGTCGATGTCTCGCGTCTATCGCCGGAAACCTTCGTCGGCGAAGTCGTGATGAAAGCCGAGATCACGCCGTTCCTTGACGCCGCGCGCGACAGAGGCTGCAAATTCCAGGTCGGCACCGACATGCTCTTCGAGCAGATTCCGGCCTATCTCGAATTCTTCGGCTTTCCCGTCACGACCGCCGAAGAGCTGCGTGCCGTCGCGCGGATCTGACCATGAGATCGAGAACGGGGCGAGCTGCCCTCAGTCGCTGAAAACGTCGTTGAATTCGGAATGGCCGCGATTGCCCTGATCGGGAGAGCGCCAGCCCAGCCGATGGGAAATATCGGTTGCAACCTTGGAAAGCTCCGGCCCAAGAAACGCGATGCGCTCGGGCGTCATCCGCAGTTCCACCGCCGAGGCGGAAATCGCGCCGGCGACATCGCCTGACCGGCCGCGAATGGGAGCCGCAACACAGCAGACGCCGTTCTCTAGCTCCTGCAGATCTGTTGCATAGCCGCGCTTTCGCACGGTCTCGGCTGCAGGAGCCGTTCCGAAGCTGTACCAGATCAGTGGCATCTCTGCTGCGTGGCGGCTGCCCTGATGTGGAAGAACGCCCCTTTTGACCGGAAACCGTATCCCGAACGCCGGAGGACGCCGACAATGTGCAGTTTAATGCACCAATTGTGTGAAGGCCGAACTCCGAACAGGCGTCGCAATGCCGATCAATGTTAGAAAGCTAACGCTTTGAAATATTTGCCCGCATCCCGATTTCTCGGGATAGCAAAACGATTCCGCAGATGAGATTAAAGGACCGTAAAATGTTTCAGTTTGGGGCGGCGGCCGGATGAACGACTATATGACCGAAGACACTGCAGCGCGGTCCGCCGATGCCGGGATATTCATGTGGCAGCTGAGCGACGACACTGTCTATGCAGATGCCGCGTTGGCCGATCTCTTTGGGCTGGATTCGCGCGAAGCCGAGCGTGGTCTGCCGATCGTCCGGTTTCTCGACCGCATCCGCGAGGACGACAGACCAGATGTTGCCAAGGCCATTCACGAAGCGATCGTCACGGGCGAAGCTTACCAGCGCGACTACCGGATCGTGCGGCCGGATGCCACGGAGGTCGGCGTCTCGGCATTCGGGCGATGCTTTCGAGACGCGAACGGCACGCCCTCGCACTATGCGGGCATTGTCTACCCGTCAATCGGCCAGCCGATGCCATCGGAGAGGCTCTTCTGGCATTGCCTGCAGGCGCATGATCTGGCGCGGCAATGCGGCGAAATGGAAATGGTGGAGCTTTTAGGCCAAGCTCTGCGCCGTTACGGCCGGCGTTCCGAGCACGATACGTCCATTCACTGAGAACGGGCGCCGCGTTTCCCGCACGGCATCCGAAGCGATCGCCGTAGCGCGCGGGCCCTCACATCACTCGGCCGCCACCTTCGGAAGTGCGCCCTGCTGCAAGCCTGGCCGGGAAAGACCGAGATGATCCCTCAACGTATGCCCCTGATATTCCTGCCTGAAGAGGCCGCGGCGGCGCAGTTCCGGGACGACGAGCCCCACGAAGTCCGACAGGCCCCAGGGCAGCGCCGGTGACATGATATTGAAACCGTCGGCCCCATGGTTGACGAAACGCTCCTCCAATTCGTCGGCGATTTCCTTGGCGGAACCGACAATCTGCCAGTGGCCGCGGGCGCCCGCCACGCGCTCGTAAAGCTGACGAAGCGTCAGGTTCTCGCGAGCCGCAAGCTCGAGGAAAAGCGCCCTCCGGCTCTTCCCGCCCTCGGTCTCCGGCAGATCCGATATCAACAGATCGACCGGCATCGTCCTTATGTCCTCCACGCCCGCAAGATCGGCGAGCATGTCCAGCCCGACAGACGGCTCAAGAAGGCTTTGCAACTGCTCGAACTTGTCGCTCGCTTCCTGCCTGGTCTTTCCGACGACGGGGAAAACTCCGGGCAGAATCTTGAGGTCATCCGCGGAGCGCCCGTATTTCGAGAGACGCCCCTTCAGATCGCTATAGAAGGCAACCGAGCCCGCCAATGTCTGCTGTGCTGTAAAAACCGCTTCTGCCGTTCGTGCCGCAAGCTCTTTGCCCGGCTCGGAGGAGCCCGCCTGGATGACGACAGGCCGTCCCTGAGGAGGTCGGGGAATATTCAGCGGTCCGCGCACCTGGAAGAAGGTGCCGCGGTGGTCAAGCGCGCGGACTTTGCCGGGATCGAAATAGATCCCGTTCTCCCGGTCGCGGCTGAAGGCGTCATCATCGGTACTATCCCACAGGCCGGTCACGACATCGACGAACTCTTCAGCTCGCCGATAACGATCGGCATGTGCAATGATGGCGTCGCGGCTGAAGTTGAAGGCGGCGCCCTGATCCGCAGAGGTGACGAGGTTCCACCCTGCCCGGCCATCCGAAAGATGATCGAGCGACGCAAACTGCCGCGCAAGGTTGTAGGGATCGGAGAAAGAGGTGGATGCCGTCGCCACCAAGCCGATCCGGCTCGTGACCGCCGACAAGGCCGATAGCAACGTGACGGGTTCGAAGGGATAGAACCCGGAATGAGCCTTGCGGCTCGCGGCCGCCGCATCGTTGATACGGGCGCTGACGCCATCTGCAAGGAAGACAGCATCGAACTTGGCATCTTCGGCGATGCGTGCGAATTGCGCAAAGTCCCGGAAGCGGGTGCTGTCGGATGCGCCTGGGTGGCGCCATGCGGCAACATGATGTCCCGTATACAGCAGGAAAGCACCGAGGCTCATTTGGCGGTCACGTCTAGGCATAAAAGTCTCCCTTCAAACGCGCTTGCGGCGCGCCATCAATGCAGGCCAAATTCATTCAGCAATTGTTCGCGCAGCCGCACGAAGCGCGGCTCGCTGCGGTTTCGCGGCCTTGGAAGATCGACCTCGATCTCGCGCGTCCGCCCGCCTTTGTCCTTGGGCAGGATCAGCACCCTGTCGGCCAAATAGACGGCTTCCTCGAGATCATGCGTAACGAGGATCATCGTCACCCGCTCTTCGCGCCAGATGCGCGCCAGCTCCTCCTGCATGGTGATTTTCGTCATCGCATCGAGCGCTCCGAACGGCTCGTCCAGCAGCAGGATCTCGGGCTTGACGGCAAGCGCCCGCGCGATGCCGACGCGTTGCGCCATGCCGCCCGAAAGCTGCGATGGCAGGGCATCGGCAAAGTCGCTGAGGCCGACAAGCTTGATGTAATGCCTGGCGCTTGCACGGGCTTCCGACTTGCCTAGCCCACGATTTTCCAGCGGAAAGGCGACATTGTCGAGCACGCTCAGCCAAGGCAGCAGCCGCGGTTCCTGAAAGATAACCGCCCGGTCGCGGCCAACACCGCGAACCGGCTGCCTGTCTATCAGAACCTCGCCGCGATCGGCATCCTCAAGCCCCGCAAGCACCCGAAGCAGCGTTGTCTTGCCCGACCCTGATGCACCGACGATCGCAAGACTTTCCCCAGCGCGAATGTGATTGCTGACGCCCTGAAGCACGTCGAGACGACGGCCCTTGATCGAATAGGATTTCGAGAGGTTTCGGATCGTGACTTCGCCACGGACTGCCGGTTCGGCGATGCTCATCGCTTATCTCCTCAGTTCGCGACTGCGAAGTTGGCAGGATTGTAGAGAATATCCCCGGCCTTGAGCTGGCCCGGCTGAAGAACGCCGCCGCGTGCCAGGATGTCGATCCAGAACTGCAGATCGCGGGTCACCGCCTTGCCACCTTCGCGCACACCGTAGCCGGTGAAATACTGGGCGATATCGGCATTCTCACCGCGCGAAGCGAGCACCTTTGCGATGACGGCTTTCGTCTCTTCGGGATGCAGGCGCGCATATTCGAGGGCCGCTTCGGATTTTTCGACGAAGACCTTGGCAGCCTGCGGATGCTCCTTGATCCAATCGCGGCGCAGAACGACGAAGCCGCCGGCGATTTCGCCGAGAACGTCGGTATCCCCGAAGACCTTCTGCAGCGGGCCATTCTTCAGGGCAGCGCCTTCGAAGGTCTTCTGCCAATAGCCGAACGCGGAGATATCAACCTGCTTCGAGCGAAGGACCTGCTCGAGCTGCGGGCCCGGCACGACGACGAGCTTTGCGGCATTCTCGGGAAGGCCGACCGAATGGAGCGCCTCACGGACCGTGTAGTCCAGATGCGCACCAAGCGTGTTGACGGCGATCGTCTTGCCGGCAAGATCCTTGATCGAATGGATCGGGCTTCCCTCAAGCGTGTAGAAAATGCTTTCCGTCGTCTTGTTGATGCCGTTCGAAGCATAGGCCGCGATGAAATCATTGCCGCTGGCGACCGAATTCAAAACGGCTGCCGTCGCAGCGCTGCCGAGCTCGACATCGCCGGAGGCGAGTGCAAAGAGCGATGCCGGACCGCCCTGCGCGTAACCGACATTCTTGAGCGTGATGCCGGTGCCGTTGAAGTAGCCCAGCGCATCCGCCAGCTCGTGGGCAGCAAGGCCACCCTGGCTGGCAAGGAACCGGATCGTCACCTGCTCCGGTTCGGCAGCAGCAGCGAAACTGGTGGAAGCGGCAAGAAAGAGGCCGGCGGTGAGCGCGAGGGCGTGACCGCCGGAACGGCGCAGAATGTGCATTACAATCTCCTGAGTTTTGGTGGATCAGCGCTTTGTCGGGCTGAGAAGCATGCGTTTCAGTTCTTGACCCTGGTCCAACGGCAAAGCCGGGCCTGCAGGCGTTCGAGGACGAAGTTCGCGGATAGCCCGAGCAGTGCCAGAAGCAGGATCGCGGCAAACATCATCGGGATCTGGAAGTTGTATTGCGCATTCATGACCTGGAAACCGACGCCGGAATTCGCGCCGATCATCTCCGCAGCAATCAAGAGCAGGAGGGCCGTCGTGGCGGAAAGGCGCAGCCCGACGAAAATCTGGGGCAATGCAGCCGGCAGCACGACGCGGCGGAAGATGGTCAACCGGCCGGCGCCATAAACGCGTGCCATTTCGAGGAGCTTGGGATCAACCTGCTTCACCCCGCCGATCGTCGACAGGAGGATCGGGAACAGCGTCGCCCAGAAAATGACGAAGATCTTCGACGCTTCGCCAAGCCCGAGCAGCAGAATGAAGACAGGATAGAGCGCAAGCGCAGAGGTCTGGCGAAAAAGCTGGAGGATCGGGTCGAGAGCGCGCTCGATGACGCGGATCTGCCCCATGAACAGCCCGAGCGGGATACCGACGGCAGCCGCCGCTCCGAAGGCGATACCGGCCCGTTGCAGGCTGATCAGGATATCATTCGAGAAGGTACCAGCGGCAATTCCGTTCCAGAGCGCCTGGACAATGATGCTGAGCGGCGGCAGGACGGCCTTGTTGGTCCAGCCCATTGACGGTGCGATCTGCCAGAAGACGGCGAATGCGATGAGAAGCCCCCAGCGTGAGAAGATGTTTCCGGTGAAAGACAGAAACTCTCTGCCTGCCCCTTCCCGCCAGAAAGCTCCGGCCTGAAAGCCCTGCAATACGGCTGGCTGGTCATCATTGATTGCCATCTGCATATCTCCTTGTTGGCTTTTTGCTATTCTGCGGCTTCAGACGCTGCGCTTGCCCAGCGGGTATGCGGGAAAGGAAGGCCAAGATTGCCGCGGAGCGTGTTTCCCTCGTAGGCGGTGCGGAACAGGCCTCTGCGCTGCAGCTCCGGGATCACCAGATCGACGAAGTCTGTCAGGCCAGTGGGCAGCCACGGCGGCAGGATGTTGAAGCCGTCCGCGCCTTCATTTTCGAACCATTCCTGAAGCGTGTCGGCAATCTGCACGGCCGAGCCGACGATCGTGTAGTGTCCCCTTGCCGAGGCGATCCACTGGTAAAGTTGCCGGATCGAGAAGTTGTTTTCGTCGGCGATGCGGCGGATCAAGTCCTGGCGGCTTTTCATCCCTTCCGTCGGCGGCGCTGGCGGGAGTGGGCCATCGAGATCGGCGCCGGCAAGATCAAGCTCGCCGCCACTCAAGGCGTTGATGAGCGCAAGACCGTCTTCCTCGATGATCAAGCTCGTCAGACGTTCGTATTTTTCGCGCGCTTCGGCTTCCGTCCGGCCGACAAATGGCGAGACGCCCGGCATGACCAGAACATGAGCTGGATTGCGTCCATGCGCCCGGGCACGGGCCTTGATGTCGCGATAGAACTCTTGCGCGGTATCGAGCTTCTGGTGGGCGGTGAAAATCACCTCGGCGGTAGCCGCGGCAAGGTCGCGGCCGTCGTCGGACTGGCCCGCCTGAACGATGACCGGGTGACCCTGCGAGGAGCGGCTGACATTCAGCGGTCCCTCGACCTTGAAATGCTCGCCGCGGTGATCTGTGCGATGCACCTTGTTCACGTCGAAATAGACACCGCTTTCGCGATCGCGGATGAAGGCATCGTCCTCGAAGCTTTCCCAGAGCTTCTTGACGACACTCACGTGCTCGGCTGCGCGGCGGTAGCGTGCGGCATGGGGAAGCTGCTGGTCCCGGTTGAAATTCCGGGCTGCTGCTTCCGTCGCTGTCGTGACGACGTTCCATCCCGCTCGTCCGCCGGAAATCAGATCAAGCGAGGCGAACTTGCGGGCCACCGAATATGGCTCTTCATAGGTCGTCGAAGCCGTGGCGATGAAGCCCAGATGCTTGGTAAACGGCGCAAGAGCGGAGAAAAGTGTCACGGGTTCAAATCCGACGACCCTTGCGTTTCCGCCTTCGATGCCGCCGCCAAAGGCAACCGCGAGCCCGTCAGCCAGGAAATAGGCATCGAACAGACCGCGCTCGGCTTCTTGCGCGAGCTTGATATGAAACTGGAGGTTGGTTGCGCCATCGACCGGCTGATCCGGGTGCCGCCACGAAGCAATATGCTGGCCACCGCCAGGTAGAAACGCGCCCAATCTGATCTGTCGTGCCACCGAATTCCTCCTCGGTTCCATTTGCGATGGCTAAGGATCGGCCGTCGGAAGCATCGGAACGCGACATAAAATTCGATGAAATCTAGAAATTTGATAGGCTATTAATTCCTTCGCGTTCCCACCCGCTAAATTATTTTTCTAATTTGCCGGACATATCGGTAAAGGCGGCGAGCCGAATAGCTTCGCGGAAGGCGCAGTTCTCCCGAAGCTATCTCTATCGGGTGCTGCCTCGGACGATCAATTCAGGCTCCAGGGCGATGTCCGATACATTCGGCAAACCATCGTTGATGGCAAGAAGCACGCGTGATGTTTGCCTGGCGTGGCTCAATGTCTCGGGCGGTGCCGAAACACGCCAGCCCGGCTAATTGGCAATCATGTCGGCGGCCTTCTCGGCGATCATAATGACAGGTGAATTGGTATTGCCCGACACAATCGTCGGCATGACAGACGCATCAACGACCCTCAGCCCCACAATCCCTCTGACACGCAATTCCTGATCCACGACTGCATGCTCATCGCTTCCCATCCTGCACGTTCCAACCGGATGAAAAATCGTCGTCGCTATATCGCCCGCTCTCTGGATCAGGTCTTCGTCACTCTGAAACTCTGCGCCCGGCAGCATCTCCTTGGGCGCGAAGCGCGACACTGCCTTGGCCTGCATCAGACTGCGGGCATGACGGATCGATCTCGCCGCAACGATACGGTCGCCGGCGGTCGAGAGATAGTTTGGCCTTATATCCGGAACTGCCGACGTGTCTGGCCTTGAGATATGGACCGTGCCGCGGCTTTCGGGGCGGAGGTTACACACAGAGACCGTGACGGCAGGGAAGCGATGCAGCGGCTCGCCGAGCCTGTCGGTGCTGAGCGGCTGAACGTGATACTCAAGATCCGCGGTTGCCAGCGACGGATCGCTTTTTGCGAAGATGCCGAGCTGGCTCGGGGCCATGGAAAGAGGGCCGGAGCGGCGCAGTGCATATTCCAACCCCATTCCCGCGCGGGAAAGAAGGTTGTGATAGAGCTGGTTCAGCGTTCTTGCGCCTTCGATACGGAAGACCGTGCGGATTTGCAGGTGGTCCTGCAGGTTTTCGCCGACGCCATCAAGCGGGTGAACCACATCGATTCCGGCCGATTGAAGAACACCGGGTCTGCCGATCCCGGAGAGCTCCAATATCTTCGGCGAGTTGATCGCGCCGGCGGAAAGGATGACCTCGCGGCAAGCTTGCGCATGATGCATTTTACCGTTCGACCGGAAGCGGACGCCGGTGACCCGCCGGCCGTCGAACTGGAGTTTTTCCGTTTCCGCCGCGGTCAGGACGCGGAGATTGGGGCGTCTCATGGCGGGCCGGAGGAAGGCCTTTGTGGTGTTCCAGCGCATCCCACCCCGCTGGTTGACCTCGAAATAACCGGAGCCCTCGTTGTCGCCCCCATTGAAATCATCCGTCTTTGGAATGCCGAGTTCCTCGGCCGCATCCCGAAAGGCATCGAGAACGGGCCATGAGAGGCGCTGACGCTCCACCCGCCATTCACCGCCCGCGCCGTGGATTTCGGAACTTCCCCGGTAGTTGTCTTCCGACTTGCGGAAATATGGAAGGACGTCGTCCCAGCCCCAACCGGCATTGCCCGCCTGACGCCACCCATCATAGTCGGCGGCCTGGCCGCGCATGTAGATCATTCCGTTGATCGAGGAGCAGCCGCCGAGAAGCTTGCCGCGCGGATAGGGAAGCGAACGCCCGTTGAGGCCAGTCTCCGGCATCGTCGTCATCATCCAATCCGTCCGCGGATTACCCATGCAGAAGAGGTATCCGATCGGAATATGGACCCAGTGGTAACGGTCACTTCCGCCCGCTTCCAGAAGCAGAACGCGATTGTTTGGATTGGCCGACAGCCGGTTTGCCAAGACACACCCTGCCGATCCAGCGCCAACAATTATGAAGTCATAGGTTCCTGCATCAACCGGCGTCTCATCTCTGTGCATGGTCAAGCCGCGGCCTCCGCCGAAGCAGGAGGGACTGCCGTCAGCCGCCGCCAAAGGGGCGCCATCGCCTCGGCGATGTCGGTGTAGAGCGCGTAGCGTCGTGCATAATGCGCTTCCAGCGTGGTGTCCGGCCGGTAGTGCCGCTCAACGCGGACCATTACTTCGGCACCTGCTTCAAAGTCTGCGAAAAGACCGACGCCGGTGCCGGCCGCGATCGCAGCGCCAAGTGCGCCGGTCTCACGCGAGCGGGCAACGGTGACGGGAACGCCAAGCACATCGGCGAAGATCTGTGGCCAGATGAGGCTTCGCGATCCACCCCCTGACAGCACCGCTTCGTTGAAGACTGCGCCTGCCTTCCGGATCGTCTCGATATGCTGACGGTGACCGAACGCGACACCTTCGAGCACGGCGCGCACCAGATGGCCTTTGCTATGCCAACCCGCAATGCCGTAGAATCCGGCGCGCGCATGGCCGTCCTGCTGAGCACCATAGAGATAGGGGTGGTAGAGCGGATCGTCTGCGGCCGGATCGATCGCCCCAGCCAGCGCGCAGCATGCGTCAAATGGCGAACTGGCCGCTGAGTGATCGCCCTCGAAGAACTCCTTGACCAGCCATTCGAGATTGGCAGCTGAGGTAGCACTGTTCTCCATCGCCATGTAGCGGGTGCGATCGAAGGTCGATGACATGAAGACCGGCCCGTCGAGGTCAGGACCGCCAATGATAACCTGATTGATACTCCAGGTACCTGCGATGATCGACGCACTGCCGGTGCGCGACACGCCAGAACCGAGGGCCGACGCGACCACATCGAACAGCCCGCCGACCACAGGCGTGCCCGTGGCAAGTCCCGTTTGCCGGGAGACTTCTTCAGTCACCGTACCGGCGATATCCGCACTTTCGATCAGCGGCGGCAGGAGATCCATGTGGTCACCAAGACCGTAGGCCTCCATTAGTGCGGCGTCATAGCGACGCTCGGCAAGATTGAGCAGGCCAGCTCCGGACATATCGGACACATCGCTGACACGACGGCCGGTCAGCCGGTTGACGACGAAATCCTTGGAGAGGAAAACCGTGCCGATACGATTGAACAGGTCCGGCCGGTGACGCTTCAGCCAGGCCAGCAAGGTTGGCGTCTGCGATGGCCAGGGACGCTGCCGGGCGATCGGATGTGTCCGATCGCCGACGCCTTGCGACTGCCATTCCTCCACTAGAGCAGCGGCTCGCGTATCGAGCGATTGGATGCCGAGCAGCGGCTCTCCGCCCCGATCCAGTGCATAGAGGCCGTTTCCATGACCGGCACAGCCGACGCCGGCAATATCCCCGGGTTCGATGGCGGCCTGCTCAATGCAGCGGCGAATGACCTTGCGGGCATTCGACCAGAGTTCGTCGAGCCCACGCTCTACGTGGCCGGGATGGGGCATGCGGCTGTGTCCCTCCGCGGATGCGGCGGCAATTTCATTGCCCTCCGTGTCGAAAATCACGGCCTTGATGACCGTGTTGCCGGCGTCCAGCCCCAGTAGATAACGTGCCATGCGGAACCCCTCCCAAGGTTCTTGTTCACTCTTAGCCGCGCTGATAAAGCTCGAAGGCATCTTCGCCGCCAGCATCGTCATGCACGATCGCCATCAATCCTCGAACAACCGCGCTGGGGTTGGCGTGCTGATAGATGTTGCGCCCATAGACCATGCCGACCGCGCCCTGCCGCATCAAGGCCGCCGATTTGCCAAAGACGGCACGAAGGTCTTCCTTGCCGCCGCCACGCACCAGCACCGGGCACCGCGCCGCCTCGACAACCCGGTGATAATCCTCGGCATTGGTCGTCGGGTCTGCCTTGACGATATCGGCTCCCATCTCACGGGCAAGGCGGGTCAGGGTGACGATCTTGTCGGCGTCACCGTCCACCATATAGCCGCCGGCCTTGTCGACCGGCTGCATCACCAGCGGTTCGATCATCAGCGGCATGCCGTATTTGTCGCAATCCGCACGGATGCGGGCGATGTTCTGGACACATTGGCGGAACAGATCCGGCTCATCCGGCAGCATGAACAGATTGACGACGACACAGGCCGCGTCCATCTCGATGGCGCCGATCAGAGGTTCCGCCTCGTTCTGCAGCACGGCCCACATGTGGCGGTGGCGCGTGCTGTTGTACGGATTGCCCATATCGACGCGCATGACCAGCGCCGGCTTGTCCTTGCCCGCAACATCCTGCAGCAGGTCGGCCTGGCCGTAATTCATCTGGATTGCATCGGGTGCCGCATCGACCAGAGCCTTGACCACCGTTTGCATGTCTTCCAAGCCGCTCAGAAACGACGGCTCGTTGCACACTCCATGATCGATCGCCACGTCCAGGCAACGGCCACCACCGAACAGTCTGTTCATCCGGACTTTGCTGTTGTTTCGCATTCCATGCTCCTTTGTTCATTCCGTTCGAAAAGTGTGCTTTCGGCAACGCCGTGACGTTCGCGCAAGAGGGTGAGAAAGCGGGCGCGTTCGGCCTCGCGCTGCGCCGGTGTCCAGGATCTCTCGGTTGCAAGAAGATCGAGCACGGCATCCACCATTTGCAGGGACAGGTTGCCGCTTATGGCAAGCGTCGTTCGCCTGAGAAGCACATCGTCCAGCCGTTCGACCGCTTCGTTGCGGATAAGGAAAAGCAGTTCGCGCGCCGAGTAGTCTGCATGCGGCATGCTTGCATCGGGTGCGGCTGCGATGAAGCTCGCGATCGCCTCCGCCTCTGTGCCGTAGCGAGAAAAAAGCGCTGCCATGCGCGCCGCGGGGAGCCCTTTTCCCGCCGCGGCTTCAGCGATCCAGGCTGCACGATCGAGTGGAAATCTCCGCCCGCCGCCGATTGCCCGGTCAGCGGTCGAGATCTGCCGCTGCCTGCCCAGCCGTTCCAGCGCGATGTCTGCTGCCAGTTCGCCGAAGGACCGGAACGTCGTCCATTTGCCGCCGAT
Source organism: Rhizobium sp. BE258 (assembly GCF_031457345.1). NCBI lineage: Bacteria > Pseudomonadati > Pseudomonadota > Alphaproteobacteria > Hyphomicrobiales > Rhizobiaceae > Rhizobium > Rhizobium sp. BE258. Next base: position 37,671 of record NZ_JAVDWL010000012.1, on the reverse strand, counting down.
CATGCACACCACCGCCGCACCACCGTCATCGGCGTCGATGACCGTGCAGAAATGATCGCGTGGGATTCGGCCGGTGAAACTGTCCGTGCTCGCCGGCAGCGGCCGCACGCCGGAGAACTGAAAGCTGATCTCTTCCAGCCGGATCTCGATCCCCGGCAGGACGAAGGCAAGCGACTGGAGGATATAGTCGCGCTCGTCGGCCTCGCAGCGCACCGGTTCCGGGTCTTCGACGCGAATATCAGTGGAGCCGACCAGCACCTTGCCCAGATAGGGAAACAGGATGCAAATCCGGCCATCCTCGTTTTCGTAGTAGATCATGTGGCCGGCAAGCGCATCGTAGAGAGCCGTATTGTCGATGATGAGATGCGAGCCCTTGGTTCCTCCCATCAGAGGTGCCGGGCGGGCATCCGGCGTAAGGAGCGTGTTGTTGGTAATGTCGATCCATCCGCCCGTTGCGTTGATGATGAGTGACGGCTCGATCGCCACCGACCTGCCGTCGATACTGTCGCGGAGGGCATAGCCGCCGTCTTTCCCGGTGATCTCCGCGTAGTTCAATGCACGCGCCTGTGGTTGCGCCGACAATCCGTCTTCCAGCAGTTCGATGCCAAGCCGCTCCGGGTGGCTCACCCAGGCGTCGTAGTAAGTTGCGGAGCTTCGGATATCAGGATTGAGCGCCGGCCACCGGGCGAGAGTGGCCCGCCGGCTGCGAAACTGGTGGAACGGCATCATGGCCCGCTCGCGGATCAGGAAGTCATAGATGCTGAGCCCCGCCTTGATCGCAACAGCGCCGCGGCGGCTTGGCCGGCGGGTCAATCCCAGGAAGCGGACGATGCCGTTGCCGAGCCCCGAGAAGATATCGAAAACCGGCACGGTCGTCGGCAGAGGGGCAACATAGTGCGGGGCGTTGCGCAGCAGCCGGTCACGCTCCATCAGCGATTCCTGCACCAGCTTGAATTCGCCATTCTCCAGGTAGCGAAGGCCGCCATGCACCATGCGTGACAACGCCGCGCTCGCACCCGAGCAGTAGTCGTGCCTCTCGACGAGAAGCACATTGACGCCCTGCAGCGCCAACTCCCGGAAGACGCTGATGCCGTTGATACCGCCGCCAATGACACACACGTCCACTTTCGGGCTTTGGCGAAGCCCGTCCAACGTCTCTTCACGATTCATGATGGCGATCCGTTACCTGTCCATATCGGTCAGTTTCGCTGAGATGGCTGCGTCGATGGCCGACTGATCTTCCGCGTCCAGCCGTATGGTTCCGGCCCGGGCATTGTCGATCGCCTGTGCCGGATTGCGGGCGCCGCAAAGCGCGAAAGTGACGCCGGGCTGGGCAAGCGTCCAGGCGATGACCGTCTGCGCGATGCTGGCCCTGTGCTTGTCGGCGACCGGCCGGATGGCCGTGGCAAAAGCCAGCGCCTTCTCGCGGTTAGCCACAGAGAAACGCGGATTGTCCCGCCGTTGGTCATCCCCGGAAAAGACCCGCTCAGGCCCAATCGCGCCGGACAGTAGGCCAAGCGCCAGAGAAGAATAGCTCAGCGTCGCGATGCCGTTTGCGCCGGTCAGCGGCAACAGATCGGCCTCGATCTCCCTGTCGATGATGCTGAAACGCTCCTGGATGGCATCCAGGCCACCGGCGGAGATGTAAGCCTTGAGTTCGTCGGCGCTGACGTTGCTGGCGCCGATCGCGCGGATCTTGCCCGATGTTTTCAGGTCTTCGAGCGCCCGCATCGTTTCTTCGATCGGCGTCGTCGGGTCCTGCCAATGGGTGATGTAGAGGTCGATATAGTTGGTGCCGAGGCGGCGCAGGCTCTCTTCGACTTCATGGAAAATCGCATCCCGGCCGAGATAGCGGTGAACAGGCTTGCCGTCCTGATCGAAGAAATGCTTTCCCTTGTCCGTATGCCAGACCAGGCCGCACTTCGTTGCGATGACCGCCTTGTCGCGGCGGCCGGCGAGCGCCTTGCCAACGATTTCTTCCGACCGGCCGAGACCATAGGCCGGCGCCGTGTCAATCAAGGTCACACCGGCGTCGAGCGAGGCCTGGATCGCGGAGATCGATTCCGCCTCGTCCGTGCCGCCCCACATCCAGCCACCGATAGCCCAGGTGCCAAGGCCGACCGCCGAGGCGGCGACGCCCGAAGATCCGATTTCGCGTATCAATTGCTGCCCGCTCATGCGCGTCGTCCTTCCGAGCTTGCAAGCGCCAGAACGCGTGCACCGGTTGCCTCGTCGGTGACCAGCGTATCGAGATGGTGGCCGCGCATGACGCTGAGGATAGGACCCGCCTTGTTCGGCCCGCTTGCCACGCCGATCTTCGTCGGGATCGACGCAAATTCCGGCAGCGTCAGCGACACGAGAGAACGGTTGAGGCTGTAGTCGCAGATATCGCCTGCGTCATCGAGCAAGTGAGCAAGCAGTTCGCATGAGGCACCCGAGCGCTCGATCGCGGCGCGGTCGGTGCTGGAAGACGGATGGAGATCGTAATAGCTGGAGTCGTCGGAGAGGATCGAGCCGATGCCGACGATCGCCACCTTGGCCTCACGCGCCCTTTTGAAGACATCGGCAACCGAACGCATGTTGATCAGCATGCCGCGCTCGGCTGCGCTATCGGCAAAGAGAGGCGCGTGGATCTGGTATGACCGGCCACCCAGCCTATCCGCCATCATCGTCGAGACGTGGTTCACATCGGTATAGTGCTTGCCCTGCACACATCCCGTTGCCGGAATGACTTCGACGTCGAAACGGCGCGGCGCCTGAAGACCGGCAACGACAGCGCTGACGCCCTTGCCACCGGTGATGCATATCGTGTCCCCGTCGGCAATCTGCTCCAGAAGCAGACGTGCTGCCGCCTCGCCAACCGCCTGCAAAGCCGTCTGCGGATTGTCGGAGACGGTCGGCACCACGATGGCACGGCTGATGCCGCCGAGCGCCAGAAGCTGTTCTTCCATGTCGACCAACGGCTCGACCGGCGATTTGATCTTGATTTCAACGAGGCCGAGCTGGCGCCCGCGCTTGATCAGCCGGTTGACGGTGGCATGCGAGATGCCAAGCCGGTCGGCGATTTGCGCCTGCGTCAGTCCTTCAAGAAAGTGCAGCACAAGAGCTTGATGCATCTGCCGCGCAATGACGATTTCTTCGCGCGGTGCGGCGGGAGATTTCGGTTTTGCAATCCGCATGTCAGATAGCCTTCCGCTTGTGAAGGAAATGGTCGATGGAAACCGCCGCCAGCAGAATGCAGCCCTTGATCATGTCCTGCCAGTAAACCGAGACATCGAGCAGGATCAGCGAGCTGGTGACGACCGAAAGAAGCGCAATGCCGAGGATAGCGCCCAGGATCGTCCCGGAACCGCCGCTGAGAGATGCACCGCCGATAACAGCTGCCGCGATGATGTTAAGCTCCATGCCGACGCCGAAGGTCGGGGTGGCCGCACCAAAGCGCGACATGTAGATGACGCCGGCGACACCTGACAGCGTGGCGCAGAGAACCGTCACCCAGAACTTCACCTGGTCTGTCTTGATCCCGGAATAGAGCGCTGCCTTTTCATTGCTGCCGGTATAGAAAACCTTGCGGAAGGCGGTCGCCCGGCGCAGCAGAAAATCGAAGATGGCAACGACCGCCACGAAGATCAGGATGACGTAAGGCACCCCGTAGAAGGTTCCCTGCCCGATCGCCTTGAACGACGGTGGCAGCGTGAACAGCGAGAGCGGCGTTCCCTTTGTGATGATCAGGCAGACCCCACGCACGATGACCATCGCCGCGAGTGATGTGATGAAATGGTTGAGCCCGATGATCGTGACAAAGAAACCCATCGCGCAACCGATCAGCGCGCTCGCGAGAATTCCGATCAGCGACGCGCTCCACGGATCGAGGCCCATGAGAAACAATGAGCCCGACAGCACCATCGAGAAACAGACGACGGACCCGACGGAAAGATCGATACCGCCGACGATCAGAAGGATGGTCATGCCGACCACAACGATGCCTTCCACCGAGAAGGACATCAGCATGGCCCTGAAATTGCCGAGCGTCAGAAAGTGTGGAGAGGCGAAACTCATGAGTACGCACAGTGCGAGAATGATGGCGATCAGCCCCGCCTCCCGCATCGTTCCGAATCTCTTCCAGGAAGAGGGCCGCTCCTTCGCCGCCGCCAATGCGTGATCTGTCATTGTTTGGTCTCCTGCCCCTGCTTTTTCTTCAGACGGCATGCTCTGATGCCCTTGTTGTGAAGTGTTGCCGCGTGCCGACACCGGAGGCCAGCCGCATGATCGCCTCTTCGGTCATCGCCTCGCCTTCGAGTTCGCCGGCAACCCGGCCTTCGTGGATGACGACCGCCCGGTCGCAAAGACCGAGCAGCTCGGGCAGCTCCGAGGTGATGACGACGATGCCGATCCCGGACCGCGCGAGATCGCGAAGCAGCCGGTGAATCTCGGACTTGGCGCCGACGTCGATACCGCGGGTCGGCTCATCCATGAGGATAACTTTCGGATCGACTGCCAGCTGCTTGGCGATCGCCACCTTCTGCTGGTTGCCGCCGGAAAGCGATGAGACCGGCATGTCGATGCCACCCATGCGGACGCCCAGGCGGCGCGCGAGATCCGTTGCCCGTTCTGCCTCCGCCTTCGTGTTCAGGAGCCCGAACCGCCCGGTCAGCGATTTCAGATCGAGAGCGGCGATATTCTGCGCGATCGACAGATCGAGGAAGACGCCAGAACCCTTGCGATCCTCCGACAGATAGACCACGCCCGCCCGAACCGCATCTGCATAGGATGCCGTCCGCAATGCCTTGCCTTCCAGCTTGACGTCGCCTTCGGTTACTGTGCGCAGGCCACAGATTCCTTCCGCGATCTCCGTCCGGCCGGAGCCGATCAGACCGCCGATCCCCAGGATTTCCCCCTTCCGCAGCTCGAAGCTGACATCATGGAAGCGCTTGCCGTCGCCGAGATCGCGGATGGACAAAATGGGCTCTCCCCCGCGCTCGGAAACAGGCTGCTTTTCGGGATAGAGCTGCGTGATTTCGCGGCCGACCATACGGCGTACAATGTCTTCCGACGTGATTTCGGACACGTTCTCCGTCGAAACATAACGTCCGTCGCGAAAGACGGTGACCCGGTCGCAGAGACTGAAGATCTCGGCCATGCGATGGCTGATATAGACGATCGATATGCCCTGGGCTTTCAGATCGTTGATGATGCCAAACAATACTTGCGCTTCAGCCTCGGTCAACGCCGCCGTCGGCTCGTCGAAGATCAGGACGCGGCAGTCGAGCGTCAGCGCCTTGGCGATCTCGACCAGCTGCTGGCTCGAGATCGGCAGATCGCAGACCTTCTGGCGGACGTCGATCGGAGCAAGGCGGTTCATCACCGCCTGCGCCTCGCGCTCCAGCCTGGCGAAATTCATGAAGGGCGAGCGGCGGCGGTTGGTTGCCGCCATGAACATGTTCTCGGCAACCGTCGCATCCGGGCAGAGCGCGATTTCCTGGTGAACGAGGCCGATACCCAGCGACTGGGCAAAGGCAGGGGAAGCGATCTTGACCGCTGCGCCATCGACAAGGATTTCTCCCTCATTCGGCTGCAATACGCCGGCGATGATGTTCATCAACGTCGATTTTCCCGCGCCATTCTCACCGCAGAGAGCATGAACCTCGCCCTTTTCAAGGGAAAACGTCACCTCTGTCAGGGCCTTGATCACGCCAAAGCGTTTGCTGACATTGCGTATCTCCAAGACCGGCGCGTGAACCATGACAATCTCCCTCCTTCCTGCTTTGCGTGGCTGCCCGGAATCTCCTCATCCCGGGCAGCCTTGCTGAAAGCTTATTCCTCGATACCCTTGGTACCACGGCGCTTCAGATACTTGTCCCAATAGAAATCATCGGCATTGGCAGCCGTCACGATCGACAGGCCGTTGTCGACGAAGGGAATGCTCATCGGGTTGAAGCCCGAACGCTTGGCATCGTTCATCGGATCGATCAGTTCGGGATGCTTGGCAAGCCAAAGCATCATGAAGCCCATGTAGCCCTGCATGCCCTGGTTCGGATTGATCGAACCGAACACTTCGCCTGCCTTGATCATGTCGAGAATATTGGCGTTGACGTCGGCGCACATCACCAGGATCTTGCCGCCGCTTTCCTTGTTGGCCTGAGCCGCACCGATTGCAGAGTTCGCTTCCGGCATGAAGACGGCGTTGAGGTTCGGATGTGCCTGAACCAGGCTCATCAGGCCCTGGTAGGCCTTGTTCGGATCCTGGTTCGAAGCAGCCCGGCCGACGAGCTTCATGTCCGGATATTTTTCATCCATGCGGGCGATGAAGGCGGCAATGCGCTTGTCGTGGTTGTCCTGCCCGGGATTTTCCAGAACCGCATACTCGCCCTTGCCACCCAGTTTCTCGGCAATCGCATCGGCGGCATAGGTGCCTTCGCGCGTGTTGTCCGAGGTGATGAAGGAAATGCGCTTGGAAAGCGGTGAATCCGCCGCGAAGGTGACAACGGCCGTGCCCTGGTCGATCGCCCGGTTGATCGGCTCGATGAAGGGGTCGGAATTCATCGGGTGAACGAGAATTCCGGCTGGGTTCTGAGCCAGAGCCTGATCGAAGGTCGCGATCTGCTTGTTGACGTCATATTCCGGTGTGCCGGTATAGGCGGTCTCGCAACCAAGCTGCTGACCTGCCTGCTTGAACATTTCATAGACCGGAAACCAGTATTCGACGCCCGAAACCATAACGTTCATGACGTATTTTTCGCCCGGCTTGCAACGAAACGGGTTATCCGTTTCCGCTGCCGATGCCGCAGTGCTCAATGTCGCGGCAGCCAAAAGGGCTATCGCAGTCGTTCCTAGAAAATTGCGCAAAGTTCCTCCTCGAGGCCGAAGCCCCTCCCAAAAAGCCGATGGCGCGCTTGCGCCTTTTTAGTGAAACCGGATTTCCTCCTCGAACGCCGGTAATGTCAGTTAGCTTGAGGCAATGAGTACTGTCAATATAATTCACGCAATGAAATATATTTCATAAAGAAGCCGAGAAGTGAGGCCTTAAACCGTGGAATGTTTTGGTGGACAAGTATTCCGCGCTTGATCACAGCTTGCCGCATCAGCCGGCCGAAGCAACTCTTCGGGCAAAGGGCAGACACAGCATCGCGCACGCCGTAAGAACGGCCATGACCATCCATGCCTCGTTGAGGGCCAGAACGGTTGCCGCGGTTTGCACAAGCGGGTCGATCGCCGCCATCGTCTCCTCGCTCAGCGGTCCTTTTTGATCGGCGATCATTTGCATTGGAATTCCGGCGAATGCCGCGGCCTTTACATCCCCAGCCTGCAGCCGCACCAAAAGCGCCTGCCCCAGCGGATCCGACCGGGTATAGATGATCGTGTCGGTTAGGGCGATGCCGATGGCACCGCCGAGGTTGCGCATCAGGTTGAAGAGCCCGCTCGCATCCGGGACCCGGTCTGGTGGCAGCGTTCCGAGCGCCAGGCGCGTTGGCGGCAGAAGGCAAAACATGATCGCGGCGCCGCGGACAACCTGCGGCCAGAACATCGCATCGTAATCGGAACGTGGATCCTGGAAGGCACTCATGGCGATACCCGCCGCAAACAGCGCAAAGCCGAAGGCAGATAACAGCCTGGCATCCACGCGCTTTTCCAGCGCCACGGCGATCGGTGCCGTCGCAAGCTGGGTTATCCCGGTGACAAGCATGGCCATGCCGATCTCCAGGGCGTTATGTCCGCGGACAAAAGCCAGAAAGACCGGCATCAGATAGACCGATCCGAACAGGCCGATGCCGAGGATGAAGCTGAGGATCGATCCCGCCAGGAAGTTCCGGTCGCGGAAATTGTTGAGGTTCACCAGCGGCCGCGACCGGCGCAACGTCCGCGCGGCGAAGGCAAATCCCGATCCGATCGACAAGATGAGAAGCGAGATGACGTAGAGCGACCCCCAGCCGCTGGTCGGAGCCTCCTTCAAGGCGATTTCCAGTGATGCGAGGCTCGCCGCCATCAGCATAAGCGCTGATATGTCAAGGTTTCGGAGCTCGGAAATGTCGCCGGTTTCCCGCGGCAGCGATCGCGCGGCAACCAGTGCCGCGAGGATGCCAGGGATGACGTTGACCAGAAACAGCCAGTGCCACGAATAGGTCTCTGTCAGCCAGCCGCCGACGATAGGCCCGACCGTCGGCGCGAGAACCGCGAGGACGCCGGCAATAGTCGTCGCAATTGTCTGCCGCTCCGCGGGGAAAAGGATGAAGACCGCCGAGAATACCGAGGGGATCAATGTGCCGCCGGAGAAGCCCTGAAGAACGCGCCAGGCAACGAGGCCGTCAAAACTGCCGCTCGTGGCGCAGCCGGCCGACGCGACAACAAAGAGGCTCAGGGAGGCGACGAACAGCCACCGCATGCTGAGGAGGCGCGTCAGAAAACCGGTCAGGGGTATCGCGACCACTTCAGCGATCAGGTAGGCGGTCTGTATCCAGCTCATCTGGTCCGGGTCGATTGCCAACGCTGACTGGATTGTCGGCAGCGAAGTCGCAACGACTTGAACGTCGAGGATGGCCATGAACATGCCTATGCACATCGCCAGAAAGCCGGTCCACACGAGCACGGGCTTCGAACTGGCGTCTGCAACATCAGGCATTGTCTGGCCCTCCAGAGAGCCGCGTTATCGATCCGATTGGCGCACCGTCAGCGTCACGGCATTGGCAATCGAAAACAAGAGGGCATCGAGCCGCAGATCCGAAGGCGAGGACGAACCTCTCCTGCCACAATGGCATGGCCCTATACGCGCCGATAGCTAGCGGATGAAACGATCATCCCAGGCCCCAGCCTTGCATGTCCGGGCCAATGACACTAGGTCATCATCAAAGGGGCATCGCCAGATGATATTGTTGATCGTTGCCGTCGTTGTATTTGTTGTTTTCTTCTTTCTGTTTCCCCGGCCTGCATTATTTGCTCTTGCGGTCTTCATTGTCGCCGGCGGGGGCATTGCCGCATATTTTTACTCCCAACAGTCCGGTCGCGATGACATGGCAAGGCTCGTGGTGGGCAAGAGTTCAACGCGCGGCTGTGAGACAGCGGACAAGCCGGTTTTCGTCGAACTTTCCAACGGATCGGACCGCGCGATCAACACGGTGCGTTTTCGCCTGATCGCCAAACGTCCAGGTTTCAGCATCGAAACCTACTCGGACTACCTGTCCAGCTACAAGATCATCGGACCGCATGAGACCTACGGCACGTGCTGGGCGCTCAATTCGTATCGCGGCCTTCAAACCCTGCCTGGCAACCCGTCGCCGGGCGACCTGGATTGGTCGGTCGAAATCTCATCCGTCGAATTCGCCGGGGACAATTGACGCCGCCGGCGGGCGAGCTTCCGCCGCCTGCGTTACCACCGCCCTATCCAGCGATCTCCGCAATCGCATCGAATAGCGCCATATTCATCTGCTTCAGGCCATCATCCACCGGATTCGGCTGTGACGAGAATTTGACGATCACGAGGTCTGCGCGCGGGTTGACGAAGAGCCATTGGCCGTGGATGCCGAGTGCGAAGAAGGCGCCGTCGGCGTTGCCGGTCTGGTACCATTGGTTCCGGTAGGAGCCGGAGGGGAGCCAGGGGGCGAAGTTGCCGGTTGTCCAGGCATGACGGCTGCCGCCGGTCGTGGTGTAGCGGATCCAGTCCGCGGGAATGATCTGTTTTCCGTCGCGTGCGCCGCCGCGGCGGATCAGATCGCCAAGACGGTCGAAGTCGCGCGCGGACAGGAACAGGCCGCCGCCGGCGCGCGCCGTGCCTTCCAGGTCGACGGTGATCCGGGCATGGGTCCGCTCAGCGGCACCATCGTGTTAGATAGCGAAGCCCTTACCAGGACAGGCTCCGTCATTCAGTCGTTCTTCGATAAGAGCGGGAGGCGAAGGCTTCGTTGATGCGCTCTACTTCACCGTCGTGACCGTGACGGCGGCGGGGTTTGGAGACATCACGACGCCGAAATCCTGAATATACCGGACGAAGGGTCGTGAGGAATGCCGCTCACTATGCTCGGCGCTTCATCTTTTTGTTCGGAACGTGCATAATGTCATGAAATACTTTCCGTTAGAACGAGACAATTCATGCGCCGCCAAGCCAATCCGCTCGCCACAAAACCAATTTCCGCGACAAAACCGGTCAATTGGCGCCCGAGCCTAGCAAAGCAAAAGGGCGAGACGAAGCATTCGGCTCTGACCGAGCGTATCATCGCCGATATCGATTCCGGCCTTCTCAAGCCGATGGATCGGATGCCGACACATCGCGATCTGGCGCGCGAAATCGGGCTGTCGGTCCAGACCGTCAGCCTCTCCTACAAGGAAGCAGAAAGGCTCGGCTATCTCAGTGGCGAGATCGGCCGTGGCACCTTCGTCAGGCCGCGCGTGACCGACCGCGCAGGCCGGATGATGCTCGACCACAGCGAAAACGAAGTGCTAGACCTTTCCATCATCCGCGCCGTCTATCTAGACGCGCATGAGGACGCTTCCCGCGAAATCTTCCGCGAGCTCGCAGACAGCGATATCGCCAGCTTCATGCGGCCCTGCCGTCCGATCGCCGGGCTCGACCGCCATCGCGAGACAGCGCAGCTCTGGCTGCGGCCGATGGGCGTCAGCGCCGGCGCCGAGCGCATCCTGGTGACCAACGGAGCGGCGCATAGCATCTTCCTTGCGCTCAGCTGCATCATCCGCTCCGGCGATGTCGTGCTGTGCGAAAATCTCACCGATCACGGCATCATCGGCCTGTCCAATATCCTCGGCTTCAGCCTGAAGGGATTGCCCACCGATGCTGAAGGAATTTTGCCCGATGCCCTGGAAGCCGCCTGCGCCGCGGGTAGCGTACGGGCCTTGGTCCTCATTCCGACGCTTAACAATCCGACCAGCCACGTTGCCGGCGCGGCGCGCAGGCGCGCGATCGCGGAGATCGCCCAGCGTTACGGCGTCTTCGTCGTCGAAGATGAGGTCTACAGGCTGATGATCGAGGAGGACCTGCCCTCGATCAGCGAGCTGCTGCCTGACCTCGGTTTCTTCGCCACAAGCTTCACCAAGACGGTGCTGACGGGCCTCAGGGTCGGATATCTCGTCGTCCCACCCGCCTATTCCATCCGCGCGGCCTCCATTCTGCGCGTGTCGAGCTGGAGCGGCACCTACCTGACCGCCGAAATCGCCACGCGCTGGGTCGAGAACGGCACGGCGCAGCATTTGCTGACAATACAGCGGGAGGAAGCACGCGCGCGCCAAACCATCGCCGCCGAAATCCTCGGCGCCCATTTCGCATCCAGCCACCCGCTGTCACTCTGCGCCTGGCTGAAAGTGCCTGAACATTGGACCGAGGACGGCCTGGTGCGCTCCCTCGCCAACCAGAAGGTCGCTGTCACGCCATCGGAGCCTTTCATTGCAGGCCCCGGCCACGGCGGCGGCATCCGCATCTGCCTTGGCGGACGAATGAGCCACAAGAGCCTCAGGAAGGCGCTGGCGACCGTGCGGCAGGCCTTCGAGCAGCTGCCGCCCGTCTATGACGTTGGTTCCATCGGCTGACGTCCGGCTCTTGGCACAATCATTGAATCATTACAATATAATAATTGACATGATTTTACTTCGCTCTCAACATGACAATCATGAAGAGCGAGACACTGCCGAGATCAACAGACGACGAGACGCTGCCGGTTAGCCTGGCTGATATCGAGCGCGCTGCCGCCCGCATCCGGGACCGCGTGACGCGCACGCCGCTCGTTCACTCCGCTGCACTCTCCAGGCATGCCGGGCAACCCGTTCATCTGAAGCTCGAGACACGCCAGCCGATCGGCGCCTTCAAGCTGCGCGGCGCGACGAACGCCATCCTCTCGCTCGATCTGGCCGCACGCGAGCGTGGTCTCGTCACCGCCTCGACCGGCAATCACGGCCGGGCAGTCGCCTTTGCAGCGCGCGCGCTTGGCATCCCGGCAACGATCTGCATGTCGTCGCTGGTGCCCGCCAACAAGGTCGAAGCCATAAAGGCGCTGGGTGCGGACATCCGCATTGTCGGCGTCTCGCAGGACGATGCGCAGGACGAGGTCGAGCGGCTCATCGCAAGCCATGGACTGACGCCGATCCCGCCGTTCGACCATGCCGACGTCGTTGCCGGCCAAGGCACGATCGGCCTCGAGATCGTCGAGGACCTGCCGGATCTCTCGACCATTCTCATCCCTCTTTCCGGCGGCGGGCTGGCGGCTGGCATTTCTGTCGCGGTCAAGTCGCTGAAGCCTCGGGTGCGGATCATCGGCATCTCGATGGAGCGCGGCGCGGCGATGCATGCATCGATCGCCGCCGGCAGACCTGTTGCCGTGCGCGAGGAAGAGACGCTGGCGGATTCGCTGGGTGGCGGTATCGGCCTCTCGAACCGCGTGACCTTCCAGCTGTGCCGCGACCTGCTCGACGAGGTCGTACTGCTGACCGAAGACGAGATCGCAATGGGCATTCGCCATGCCGCGCGCGAAGAAGGCGAGACGGTCGAGGGTGCCGGTGCCATTGGCATCGCCGCCATCCTTGCAGGCAAGGTCGCGCTCTCCGGCACCACGGCCCTGATCATCTCTGGCGGCAATATCGACGCCGGGGTTCACCAGAAGATCATCGCGGGAGGCGCCGCATGAGCCGTATTCGGATCCTGACGGAAAGAGACCTGCGTGCCGTCGTCAGCCTCGATCTTTCCGCTGTCGACTGCGTCGAGCAGGCGTTTCTGGCGCTGGCGACCCAGCCGGTTGCGATGCCGCCGATTCTGCGTCTCGACATTCCCGAGTTCCGCGGCGAAGTGGACGTCAAGACGGCCTATGTGCCAGGCTTTGACGGCTTCGCGATCAAGGTGAGCCCCGGCTTCTTCGACAATCCGAAGCTTGGCCTTCCCAGCCTCAACGGCTTGATGATCCTGTTCAGCGCCAAGACGGGCTTGGTGGAAGCACTTCTTCTCGACAATGGCTACCTGACCGATGTGCGCACCGCGGCGGCCGGTGCCGTTTCCGCCCGCCATCTGGCGCGAGACGATGCCTCCGTCGCCACGATCTTCGGCGCCGGCATGCAGGCGCAGTTGCAGCTTGCGGCGCTGATGCTGGTGCGGCCCATCAGATCGGCGCGCATCTGGGCGCGTGATCACGCAAAAGCAGAGAAGCTGGCCGCAGACTGCGCACGGCAATACGGGATCGACGTTGCCGCCGTTGCCGATCCGCGCGAGGCCATACGCGGCAGCGACATCATCGTCACCACGACGCCCGCCGAGAAGCCCGTCCTGATGGCCGAGTGGCTCGAACCCGGCCAGCATCTGACGGCGATGGGATCGGATTCCGGACACAAGAACGAGATCGATCCGGCCGTCTTCGCCCGCACCACCTACATTGCTGACCGGCTGTCGCAGACATGCATTCTCGGCGAGTTGCACCACGCCATCAAAGCCGGTTTTGCCACATCGGAACAGCAATTCGCCGAACTCGGAGCTGTGATCGCCGGCAAGGCAAAGGGCCGCGTAAGTGCCGAAGGCATAACCTTCGCCGACCTGACGGGGACCGGCGTGCAGGACACCGCGATCGCCAATCTGGCCGTCAGCCGCGCCGTCGCGGCAGATAGCGGCCAGACAATCGAAAACAAAAGAGAAATGGGAGATGCCGCGTGAGTGTGACGCTGAACTTTACGCGTGCGGAATATGCCGAGCGCCTGTCCAAGACCCGTAATGCGATGGAAAAGGCCGGGATCGATATGCTTGTCGTTACCGACCCGTCGAACATGCACTGGCTCACCGGCTACGACGGCTGGTCCTTCTATGTGCATCAATGCGTTCTCGTGCCGCCATCAGGCGAGCCGATCTGGTACGGCCGCAAGCAGGACGCCAACGGCGCCAAGCGCACCGCTTACCTCCATCACCACAACATCGTCGGCTATCCCGATCATTATGTGCAGTCGACCGAACGGCACCCGATGGATCTGCTCTCGCAGATCATCGACGAGCGCAAATGGTCGGGCCTCACGGTCGGCGTAGAAATGGACAACTACTACTTCTCTGCGGCTGCCTACGCCTCGCTGCAGAAGAACCTGCCGAATGCCCGCTTCAAGGATGCCGCAGGCATCGTCAACTGGCAGCGCGCCGTCAAGAGCCCGACCGAACTCGACTACATGCGAAAGGCCGGCAAGATTGTCGAACTTATGCACAAGCGCATCGTCGAGGTGGTCGAGCCTGGCATGCGCAAATGCGATCTCGTTGCCGAAATCTATGACGCGGGCATCCGGGGAACGCCGGAGTTCGGCGGCGACTATCCGGCAATCGTGCCGCTTCTGCCATCAGGCGCCGACGCTTCCGCGCCGCACCTGACCTGGGACGACAAGCCGATGCTCTCAGGCGAAGGCACCTTCTTCGAAATCGCAGGCGCATACAGGCGCTATCACTGCCCGTTGTCGCGCACTGTCTTCCTCGGCAAGCCGACGCAAGCCTTTCTCGATGCCGAGAAGGCGACGCTGGAAGGCATGGAAGCTGGTCTTGCGGCTGCCAAGCCTGGCAACACCTGCGAAGATATCGCCAACGCCTTCTTCGCCGTCCTGAAGAAATACGGGATCATCAAGGACAACCGCACCGGCTATCCGATCGGGCTTTCCTACCCGCCAGATTGGGGCGAGCGCACCATGAGCCTGCGCCCCGGCGACCGCACCGAGCTGAAGTCCGGCATGACCTTCCATTTCATGACCGGCCTCTGGCTGGAAGATATGGGGCTTGAGATCACCGAGAGTATAGCGATCACCGAGACCGGCGTGGAATGCCTGTCGAACGTGCCGCGCCAACTGTTCGTGAAGGGCTGAGGCGATGCCGACCAGCGCTGCGCTCCGTCCCTCGCCGATTACGCCCTCCGTCGATTTCGACGCAAAGGGCGTGCAGCACGGACATCTGCGCCTGCCCTATAGCCGTGATGACAGCGCCTGGGGCTCGGTGATGATCCCGATCTGCGTCATCGCCAATGGCAAAGGCCCGACGGCACTTCTGACCGGCGCCAACCATGGCGACGAGTATGAAGGGCCGGCGGCACTCTTCGAACTGGCGCAGACCCTGGATCCTTCCGAAGTGAATGGTCGCATCATCATCGTTCCGGCGCTCAACTATCCAGCCTTTCGCGCCGGAACGCGGACGTCGCCCATCGATCGGGGAAACCTGAACCGCAGCTTTCCAGGCCGCCCAGATGGCACGGTGACCGAGAAGATCGCCGATTACGTCACGCGACATCTGCTCCCGCTCGCCGATATCGTTCTCGATTTCCACTCGGGCGGCAGGACATTGGACTTCCTGCCCTATACCGCCGCGCACGAACTCCCGGACAAGGATCAGGAGGCGCGCTGCTTTAATGCCGTCGCCGCCTTCGCTGCCCCCTTCTCCATGAGGATGCTGGAGATCGACGCTGTCGGCATGCTCGACACAACGGTCGAAGAGATGGGCAAGACCTTCGTTACCACCGAACTCGGCGGCGCCGGGACGGCCACGGCACGCTCGATCGGGATTGCGCGCCGGGGCAGCCTCAATCTTTTGCGGCATGCCGGGATCCTTTCGGGTGAACCGAATGTCACGCCCACTCGTTGGTTGGATATGCCATCGAGCGATTGCTTCACCTTTGCCGAGGATGAGGGACTGATCGCCTTCGCTGTAGATCTCGGTGATCCCGTGAGAAACGGCGAGGTCATTGCCCGCGTCTATCCGGCCGGCAAGACCGGCCTCGCACCGATCGAGTACCGCGCCGCCATGGATGGCGTGCTCGCGGCTCGCCACGTACCCGGCCTGATAAAGGCCGGCGACTGCCTTTCCGTGATCGCCACGGTCACGGGAGAGACATAACCAAGAGAAACCGACGCGAGATCCGAAAACGGACCGCAAACCATAACCAGAGGAGAATTCGCATGCCTATCAAGACGATCGCCGGCCTTTCCGCCCTTGCCCTGATCCTGGGCGTAACATCTGCCAGCGCCCTGACGCTCGCAGAGGTCAAGGAGCAGGGCTATATCCGCGCTGCCACGGCCAACGAAGTGCCCTATTCCTACATGCAGCCCGACGGCACCTCTGCCGGTATCGGCCCGGATGTCGCCAGCGCCGTGCTGAAATCCATGGGGATTGCCGAGATCAACTGGACGGTGACGCCGTTCGGTACGCTGATCCCCGGCCTCAAGGCCAAGCGCTTCGATTTTGCCGCCGCCGAGCAGAATATCTCGCCGGAACGCTGCAAGCAGGTTGCCTTCACCGAGCCGAACTCCTCCTATGGCGAAGGCCTGCTCGTCAAGAAGGGCAATCCAAAGGGCTTGAAGACCTATGCCGATATCGCCAAAGACCCGTCGCTGACGGTTGCCGTCGTTTCGGGCGCCAACAATGTCGACTTCCTGCGCGCCGTCGGCGTCAAGGATGAGCAGATCGTCTTCATTCCGGCCAATGCCGACGCGATCCCGACCGTTCAAAGCCGCACCGACGCCTATGCAGCGACGGAATTGACTGTCGCGGCACTGGCAAAGGGCCAGGCACAGGTCGAGCAGGCCGCGCCGTTCGAGGATCCGATCGTCAAGGAGGCGCCGGTCCGCAATTATGGCGGCTTTGCCTTCCGCCCCGAGGACAAGGAACTGCGCGATGCCTTCAACGCCGCTCTTGTCGAGTTCCGCAAGACGGATGAGTACAAGGCGATCCTGACCAAGTACGGTGTATCCGAACAGAGCATCGCTGCGGCGGCGGGCAAGAAGGTCGAAGACCTCTGCGCCGGCAAGTAACGGCAAAAGGCGCTCGATCACCGCTGATCGGGCGCCACTCCTAAGGACCAGGAGACTTCCGCATGAACTGGACAGCCTACCTGCCGATGATCTGGCACGGTGCGATGATCACGATGACGATCACGCTGGCCTCGATCGCCGTCGGCGCGGTGCTTGCCTTCGTTTTCGGCATCCTGCGCGTCGAGGGCGGACCGGTGCTGAGGACCGTCGCGCTCTGCTACACCGAGCTTTTTCGCGGCACCTCGCTCTTCGTCCAGCTTTTCTGGTTCTATTACGCATTGCCGCTTGTCGGGCTGAGCTTCGATCCGATCACCACCGGAATTTTAGTGCTGGCGGCACATGCCGGCGGCTACGGTGCCGAGATCGTCCGCGGCGCGCTGACATCCGTGTCGGTGCAACAGCAGGAGGCCGCCCGCGCCCTGAATTTCAGCCGTTTCCAGACGCTGTTTCGCATCTCGCTGCCGCAGGCGATCGTCGAGATGATGCCGGCTTTCGGCAATCTGGCGATCGAGACGCTGAAGCTCTCCTCGCTCGTATCGCTGATCTCGATTGCCGATCTCACCTTCGCGGCACAATCGATCCGCAACATCACGCTGGATAGCGCCAGCATCTATTCGATCACGCTGGTCTGCTACTTCGCCATGTCATTGGTGTTGATGGTGGCGATCCGCGTGATCGAGCGTTTCGTGCGGCGCGGCCATGCCTTCCCGCCGATGCCCCGCCCGTGAGGATTTGATCACATGATGTACGGATATGAATGGGATACGACGACGTGGCTCACCTTTACGAGCTCGATCCTGCCCATCATCCTGATCGGCCTGACGGTCACGTTGAAGGCGGCGGCCGCCGGCTTTGCCATCGCGCTCGTGCTTGGTCTCGTCTTCGCGCTGCTGCGCCGCAGCCGCGTGGTGGCGATCTCCTGGACAACGGCCTTCATCGTCGAGTTCCTGCGCGACACGCCGCTGCTCGTGCAGCTGTTCTTTCTCTATTACGTGCTGCCCGATTTCGGCGTCGTACTACCCGCCTTTCTCACCGGCGCGCTGGCGCTCGGTCTGCAATATGCGGCCTATACCTCGGAGGTCTATCGAGGCGGGATCGAGGCTGTACCCCGCGGCCAGTGGGAAGCGGCAACGGCGCTCAATCTGACGCGCATGCAGGCCTATCGAGACATCATCATCCCGCAGGCCATCCCGCGCATTGTTCCTGCGATGGGCAACTATCTCGTTGCCATGATCAAGGAAACGCCGGTTCTGTCTGTTGTCACCGTTATGGAAATGATGGGCCTCGCCAACATGATCGGCGAGCGCACCTTCGAATATCTCGTCCCGCTGACCCTTGTCGGCCTGATCTTCCTTCTCCTGACGCTGATCTGCTCGGCCGGTCTCCACCGATTACAGAAAGCTCTTCCGAAAGCAGGAATCCCCTTGCGATGACCGAAAACAACAATCCGCCCATCATCGAATTTTCCAATGTCGCGAAGCGCTTCGGTCCCCTGACGGTCCTCGACGGCTTCAACTTCAGCGTCATGCAGGGCGAGAAGGTGACACTGATCGGCCCATCCGGTTCGGGCAAATCGACCGTGCTGCGCATCCTCATGACACTCGAGCCCTTTCAGGACGGCAAGCTGACGTTACAGGGCCTGTCCTATCACGAACCGCACGGCAAGGGTCCATTCAAGGCCTCAGAAAGCCATCTGCGCCAGATCCGGAACCATGTCGGCATGGTGTTCCAGAGCTTCAACCTGTTTCCCCACATGACCGTTCTGCGCAATGTCGTCGAGGCGCCCCTCCGGGTACTCGGCATCGCGCGGGCCGAGGCCGAGGCGCGTGCGCTCAAGCTGCTCGATATGGTGGGGCTGGCCGACAAGAAGGATTTCTATCCCTCCCAGCTCTCCGGCGGCCAGCAGCAGCGCGTGGCAATCGCCCGTGCGCTGGCGATGCGCCCACGGGTGCTTCTCTTCGATGAGCCGACCTCGGCGCTCGATCCTCAGCTGGTCGGCGAAGTGCTTGCGGTGATCCGCGGCCTGGCGCACGAGCATGACCTGACCATGCTGCTCGTCACCCACGAGATGCGCTTCGCCCGGGAAGTCTCGGACCGCGTCTGCTTCTTCGACAAGGGACGTATCTGCGAACAGGGCGCACCCGACGAGATATTCGGCACGCCACGCGAAGAGCGCACGCGGGAGTTTCTCTCGTCGGTTTTGGCGTAGATCCCGCTTCCGACGCTTGCTCCGCTTCAGGAAACGAATAACGGAAGCGGAGCACAGCGCTTCCAAGAGCCGCACCACGCCGGGCAACGGACTGGGTCTCAGCCTCGTAAGAGCCATCGCCGATCTGCATTCTGCCCATATAGACCTCGCAGATGACGCACCTGGATTGGCGGTCAACGTCTGCTTTGATGCCGCGGCATGGGCAGCCTGATTGCGCTGCGTTCTTCTGCAAATAGTCATGAAACCGACATTCAGGTGTCCGTCAGGAAATCACTCCATCTGCCTCGTAGCGAGCGATTTGCGAGGCAAAAATGAAGAACCGGACCAAACTCTCCATTGCATTCGGGATGGCTTTCTCGGTCGCGGGAGCTCTGGGCGGCTACGCGGTCTACCTCCAGGTCGTCGGCAACTTTCACACTGTCATCGAGGGGCAGCTCTACCGCTCTGCACAGCCGACGCCTTCGCAGCTTGATACCTATGTGAAGGAACACGGCATCAAGACCATTATCAATTTGCGTGGAGAGAAGCAGAACGCGGCCTGGTATCAGGCGGAAATCCAAACAGCCCAGGAACTCGGCGTCGAACATGTCGATTTCGGAATGTCGGCTTCGAAAAAACTTGCGCCGACACGCGCCGACGAGATCGTGGCAATTATGGCTGCCGCGCCGAAACCGATCCTGATTCACTGCCAATCGGGATCCGATCGAACCGGATTGATCTCCGCGATCTATACGAGCCGGATCGCTGGCGAAGGCGAAAGCAAGGCCGAGGGCCAACTTTCATTTTATTACGGTCACGTCGCCATTCCGTTGATCTCGGCGGCCTGGCCAATGGACGTCAGCTGGGAAGATTTGGAAGAGCACTTCGAACAGAAGGGCTGATCAGGCCCCGATGGCTCCCGGGAGGGGCGCCAATGCATCCTAAAACGTCTGCGCGACATAGCCAGCGGTCGCCTAGGGCAGGGTAATCGACAGCGGGAATGCAACGGTTGCTGCCAGTCCTCCACCTTCTCTCTGCTTGAGATGAAGCTTGCCGCCGAAGAGCCCGACGAGCTCCTGTGCTATCGAGAGGCCGAAACCGTGTCCGGGCACAGTCTCATCCAGCCGCACGCCAGGTGAGACCGCCTCGGCCAGACGGCCAGCGTCGATGCCCGGCCCATCATCCTCGACAGTCAAGAGCAGCATTTTCCCTTCGCGCACGCCCTTCACAACGATGGATGTCGCCGCCCATTTGAAGGCATTGTCGATGATGGCACCCATCACCTCGTCGACGTCCTCTGGCGAGCAGTTGACGACAACGTCGTCGATGACGCCATTGGCGACCGCGAGTTTGCGATCGACGTAGATCGCCGACATGACCTGAAGCAGGTCATTCACCCTGGGCCGCACCTCGGTTTCAAAGCCCAAACCACCTCCGGCGGCAACGGCTCTGGCACTTCCGAGATGATGCCGAATCTTCCGGTCGATACGCTCGACAAGCTGACGCGCCTCTCGGCCTGGATCGTTCTTGTCATCAAGTGCGAGGTAAAGGCTGGCCACAGGTGTCTTCAGTCCGTGTGCCAGGTTCGCGAACTGCAGCCTTGTTTCCTGCAACCGCGCCCTGTTGTCGTCGAGCAATCGATTGATGTCGTTGACGACAGGATCAAGATCCTCGACTTCTGCAGGCGAAAGGTCTCGGCGGCGCCCTGCCGAAATCTCAGAGAGCTGCCCAGACAACGTGCGCAAGGGTGCAAGACCGTAGCGAACCTGCAGAACTATCCCCACGACCAGGCAACAGCCGAGAACCACCATGGCAGGGATCAGGTAGGACAGCGCGCGCAACGCGGGCGCGGTCAGGGCATGGCGCGGCGCGGCCGCCAGGACTTCAACCGAAACACCTCCAACGAACACCTGGCCGACGCGAAAATGCAGAGCCTGACCCCGGTCACTGGAGCCTTCGGCAGGCTGCGGATCCCCCGTCAGGATCCGGCGCCAATCGAACGGGCGCGGCGGGTCCGAGACGCTGCCATCGGCCAGAGATCTTGAAGCAATGCGGTGCTCGCCCACGCGCGCCTGCCAGTACCATCCCGAACCCAGGCGATCGAACGGCGGCCCGTCGAGATTACCTGCCAGAGCAAGACTTCCATCCGCGTTTACTGATAATGCGCTTTTGACCGCGTCGATCTGCATGTCGAGCCGCTGATCAACCTGCTCCCGGACCACGGCGGCAACGATGAACCACAAGACCAGCGAGGCGATGAGCAGTGCTGCGGCGGCGTAGAGGACGGAGAAGGCGATCAGGCGGCCTGCGATCGTGCGGCGCGAAGACAGCAACGGTACTCTCATCGAATATCCGTCAGCCTGTAGCCGCGCCCCCTCTCCGTTTCGATCCTGTCGCTGCCGATTTTGCGCCGGAGCCTGGCGATGATCACCTCGATGGAATTCGAATCCACGTCGGCATCGCCCTCGTAGACCCGTTCGATGAGTTCTCGCCTGTCGACGATCGCGTCCTTGCGAAGGATCAGGCAGGACAGGACCCGCCATTCGAATGCGGTCAGCTTCAGCGGAAGACCAGCCAGATCAAATGTACCGAGCTGCGCGTCGAATGTAAGATCGCCGCACGATATCTGCGACGAAGCATGGCCCGTCGAGCGCCGGACCAGCGCCCGAAGACGCAGGATGAGCTCCTCCACCCTGAAGGGTTTGGTCAGGTAATCGTCCGCCCCCGCTTTGAAAGCCGCCACCTTGTCGGGCCAGCCGTCGCGGGCCGTCAGCACGAGGACAGGAAGCGACCTGCCCGCACTTCGCCAGGATTTGAGAACCGCAACGCCGTCGATCTTCGGGAGGCCAAGGTCAAGAACGGCGACGTCGAAGATCTCCGTCAGGCCAGCGTGCTCGGCATCCTCTCCGTTCCTGGCGACATCCACCACGAAGTTTTCCGTCCGCAGGCTGGCGGCAATCCGCCTGGAAAGATCGTCGTCGTCTTCGACCAGCAATACGCGCATCGTGAACCCAGTTTCTCTGATGTCTTCGTGAGAACTAGGGCGCGTTTGCTTAACTGAAACTGAACCGCGACGTTCAGCCTGCGTCGATCCGGACACGCCTATCATCCTCCAGTCACAACGAACTGGAGACAGCATCATGTCCATGGAAAACGACGCTCCCGACACCTCGCCTGAGCGACCGGCCCGCAGGCGCGGCTCGCGCCGACCGGCAACGCATCTGGCGGCTTTCGGAATTGCGGCCTTTGCGGTTCTTGCAATCGGTGCGGCCGGCGGTGCCGCGGCAATGAAATTCACCCGGCCCGGCATCGAGCTTGCGCCCTTGACGCCCACCTCGATCTCCAGCCTTAAGGACGATTGGGGCATGGTGACGCTCAAAGGCAAGGTCACGGAGATCTACGGCAACAAGTTCATCGTTCAAGACGAAACCGGCAAGGCCTTGATCGAGACCGGTCCGGCCGGCGATGACGGCAAGCTCGTTGCTGTCGGCGAACCCATCAGTGTCCAGGGCCGCTTCGACGACGGGTTCCTGCATGCGAGCTACGTCGTTCATCAGGATGGCAAGACCGACGCCCTTCGCCCGCCGCCTGGACCTCCCCCGCATGGCGGGCCAATCGCCGACATGTTGCGCAAGATGAAGCCCTGACCGCTCGGCAAAACTGCATCAGGCGCGCCGTTGAAGCAATTCGCCGGCGCGCGTCCGTCACCCCCGAGAAGGGGTTCCGGACCTGGCCACAGATCGTGTAGGATCACGAACATGATGTTTTATCGAACCGGCTGACTATGCGCCCACCCCGCAGCTTGAATGCGTCGAACCTGGTCGAAACCGGTTTTGGCGCCCTTGAATATGAACTGGCGGCCGAGCGCGCAAGTTCACTTGGCCGGCAAGGCCGATCGGTCGAGCAGGCGCTTTCCGCCTTGAAGACGGCAGAAGAGGGCGGCGTGCAGCCGGTTGAGCGCGAGCGGTTGGTCGATGCGGCTGCGCAGGCGGTCTGGGCGCTTTTCGTGCAACGGGATATCTGCGGTTTGCGCAACACGCGCGAGGTTATCCAGCGCTACGGTATTCCGGACAACGTTCTCGCGCGCCTCGGCGCAACACCGCGGCGATGACATCGCAGCCGTCCACCCATCATCAGACTTCAAACCGAAGGACTTCAGGGCATGAGCATAACGAACTGGAAAGCCGACCCGCTGGAATGGGGCAGTGGCCCGCAGACCTTCGAGGTCTTCCTGGAGCCGACCTGCCCCTATTCCGTCAAGGCGTTCCGTAAACTGGACGGGCTTCTTTCGCATGCCGGACACGACCGGTTGACTGTCAAGATCCGGCTCCAGTCGCAACCCTGGCATATGTTTTCGGGCGTCATTGTCAGAGCTATCCTGGCTGCCTCGACACTTGAGGGCGGAAAGGAAAGCGCGAGAAAGGTGCTTGCAGCAGTGGGCGATCATCGCGAGGAGTTCGAATTCGCACATCATGCCGGCGGGCCCAACATGGACGCCACGCCGAACGGCATTATCAGGCGGATCGAAGACTATAGCGGCATCCGGGTTTCGGAAGCATTCGCCATCCCCGATCTCGACCGCGAGGTCAAATGGCACGCCAAATATGCCCGCCAGAACGGCATCCATGTCTCGCCGACTTTTATGGTCAACGGCCTGGTACAGCCAGATCTCGGCAGCGGGGACGAGATTGAGGTCTGGGCAAGGAAACTTGGAAGCTGAGCAGACTGTCCAGTTCCCGGGGCAGCGGGTAGCTGAAGCCTTACGCTTTACGCCTTACGCCTACCCGGCGGCCAGAAATCTGGTGCGCCGGTGAGGTCCCTGAGCGATACCGTACCTACCCTTTCGCCTAACGGCGCCGGTACAAGGCGTGTTCCAGCTCCGTACCAAGCAGCGCCAGAAAGGAACTCACGTCACAGGTGCCGATTGGCGCGTCTCCGCCTGGCGGGCGGCGGAAACGAGCCGTCTTTGCGCGCGGATCGCACTCCATTGCTGATCGATCAGCACCCCGATCAGAATGACGCCGCCCATGACCGCGAAATTCAGCGACGACGGTATTCCAAGCAGGTTGACGAGGTTCTGCAGCTCCTGGAGCAGAATAGTGCCAAGGATGACCCCGATCAGAGAGCCCTCGCCGCCCCGCAGGGAAAATCCGCCAAGCACCGCGGCAGCAATCGCATAGAGCTCATAGAACTGGCCGTGGCTCGCCGGCGATATCGAGCGGGTGTACATCGCGAAATAGATCGCCGAAAGCGCTGTCAGCACGCCGCAGATGACATAGGCGATCATCACCATCCTGCCGGTGTGGATGCCGGAATATCTGGCGGCTTCCTCGTTCTTGCCGATGGCGTAGAGATACCGGCCAAAGACCGAGCGGTGCAGGACCACCCACATGATAACAGCGATGACGACAAGGGCGATGAATGTGTTCGGAACGCCGTAGAACCGGCCGGCTGTCAGGAACTCAAGGGTCGGGAAGTTCTGGCCGAAGCCGAAACCCGCAGTGCCGTCTCCGGTATAGAAGCGGGCCGCACCACGATAGATCAGCAACCCGCACAGCGTCACGACGAAGGGCTGAAGGTTAAGCTTGGTGATCAGCCAGCCGTGGATGGCGCCAAGAACACCGCCCAGAACGAGGATAAGCGGCAGCGCAATCGTCCATGGCATGTTCTGCACGGCGACGAAATCGATAAACAGCACGCCAAGCAGCGCAACCAGCGATCCGACCGAGAGCTCGATGCCGCCCGTGATGATGACAAAGGCCTGCCCGATCGACAGGATTCCGAAAAGACCGATGAGGTTCGACGTGTTGGCAAGGTTGATCGGCAGCAGGAAGCGCGGGTTGATCAGCGTCACGACGATGCCGACAACGACGATCAACAGAAGCAGCCCCAGATCTTTCTTACTCATCATGGCGTTTCCCTATTGGCGATAGCCGCGGCCATCAGTGTATCGCTTTGCCGACAGCCAGCAGAAGGACATTTTCCTGCGTGAAGTCTTGTTTTTCGAGAATGCCCGAAATCTGGCCCTCATGCATGACAGCGATGCGATCGGACACGCCGATCACCTCCTCCATGTCGCTTGATATCATCAGGATCGCGACGCCGGCGTCGGCCAGCTTGCGCATCAGCATATAAATCTCGTTCTTGGCGCCGATGTCGATACCGCGGGTCGGCTCGTCGAAGATCATCACCTTGGGATTCATTGCCAGCCACTTTGCAAGGACAACCTTCTGCTGGTTGCCTCCAGACAATGTGCCCGTCCGGGTCGAGACCGATGGCGCCTTAATTCCGAGACGCTTGCGCTGGACTTCCGCGCCCGTTGTCTCCCGCCTCGAGGAGACCATGAAGTTTTGCGAGTACGCGGGAAGGTTAGGCAGCGATATGTTCTGCGCAATGGGCAGATCCAGAAGGATCCCGCTCAGCTTGCGATCCTCGGGAACCAGGAAGATGCCGGCCTCGACGGCTTTCGTGGCTGAGGTCAGCCTGATCTCGCGGCCATCCATTTCGGTGGTGCCGCCGTAGCTGCGGTCAATCCCGAAGAGAATGCGGGCAAGCTCGGTGCGGCCGGAGCCAACAAGGCCGGCAAGGCCTAGGATCTCGCCATAACGGATGTCGAGATTGACGGTTCTGGCAGGATAGGCGGCAGAACGAATGTCTGTAGTCTTCAGGGCGACCTTACCTGGCGCCCGTTGCGGTTCGGCGTCCCTCGCCGTGAGCGCGCGCCCGATCATCAGCTTGACCATCTGATCGTGGTTGATCTCGCCTTTGGCGAGTGTGCCGGCCAGCGTCCCATCCCTGAGAACGACCACCCGGTCTGCAACGCGCTCGACCTCGTGCAGGCGATGGGAAATGAAAATGACGCTGATTCCGTCAGCCTTCAGCGCCGATATCACGGAAAGCAGCTTCTCGGTTTCAGCCAGCGGCAGGCTGGAGGTTGGCTCGTCGAGGATCACCAGCCGTGCGTTGATCGACAGCGCCTTGGCGATCTCCACCATCTGCTGCTGGGCGAGTGAAAGAGAGGCGACGGGCGTATCGGCGGAAAAATTCGCTCCTACGCGCTTCAAAAGCGGCGCAACCATTGCTCTCAGACGCCGCCGGTCGACCAGCTTCAATGGCCCTCCCCGCAGCGGCTCCCGGCCGAGAAAGATATTGGCTGCAACGTCAAGATTATCGAAGAGGTTGAGCTCCTGATGAACGAAGGCGATGCCTGATCCGAGGCTGCTATCGACAGAAAGGGCAGACCTTTCCTCCGCGTCGATCAGGATCGTGCCGCGATCCGGCTTCACGACACCACCGAGAATTTTCATCAGCGTCGATTTGCCGGCACCGTTTTCGCCAACGAGACCGATCACTTCGCCGGGGCTCACATGCATCGAGAAACCGTCCAGGGCGACGACGCCCGGATAGGTTTTGCCGATCCCCAGCAAGCTCAAAAATGGCGGCGCTTCGCGTGACGGCGCGGTCTCAGTCAAATCGTTCATGTCGATCCACAGGCTGTGTGCTCTTCAGTACTGCCCGCTACCCTTTTCCGGCTGCGGGCAATGGGCACGCAGCGGCACCGGCTTGCGCCGGCGCCGCTGTCAGATCGTCATCAGTTACCGGCCATCGCCTTGAGGTTCGCGGCATAGGCGTCAACGTCGTCCTTGCCGATCACCTTTGTCGGGACGATGATGAGCTTGTTGTCGGGAACGCCCGACTTGTCACCGTTGACGTAGGCGGCCATCAGCTTCATGCCCTGATAGGCCCAGATGTAAGGTTGCTGCACGACCGTGCCGGCAATCGTTCCTTCCTTCACACCGCCGAGCGTGATCGGGTCATCATCGAAGCCGACAACGGTGATCTGGCCAAGCTTGCCCGCCTCGCGGAGTGCCTCGTAAATTCTCGGCGTGTTGTAGGAGTAGAAACCGACCATGCAGGTCACGTCGGGGCTCGCGACGAGGGCATCCTCGACGTTCTTCTTGGCACGGGTCTGATCGATATCGTCACCACGCACGTCGGTCAGCTCGATCTTCGTGCCGGCAAGGCCGTCCTTCATGCCCTGGATACGTTCCTTGGCGTTATCGGCACCCAGCAGACCGACGAAGCCGATGCACTTGCCGCCATCCGGCATCGCTTTCTTGGCGATTTCGGCGGCCTGCTTGCCGGCATCGATATTTGATGAGCCGATATAGGCAACGCGATTTGTATTCGGCGCGTCACTGTCCGTGGTAAAGAGGGCCGTCTGCGATCCGATCTTGTTCAGACCGTCTGTCGATGTCTTGGGATCGACGGCGGAGACCATGATCCCCTTGACCCCGGCGGTCACCAGATCTTCCATCAGGCGCTGCTGAATTGCGACGGAGGATTGCTCCGGATATTTCAGCTCCATGTTGAAGTCGGGAAGCTCGGCCTGCGCCTTCTTGACGCCCGCTTCGGCAGCCTTCCAGAAGTCAGAGGCGCCGTTGACGACGAAAGCGAGTGTCGGCTTGTCGGCGGCAAAGGCCGCTGTCGTCAAGACGGAGCTCAGCATGAGCCCGGCTGCAAAAGCTGCCGCACCACGTGTCAGGTATGTCATGATAATCCTCCCATTGGCCCACCTCCGAGCCTGGTTCCAACCCGCAGCAGTCCATCGCGCAACCCCCTCCAGGGCCTCTCGCATGTGAGAAAACGCTCCGTCCAACCACAGACGCGAAGGTATATGAGTAATGCCAGTTCGTAAATAGTATTATCATTAATTATTAGCAATGCGCGTTTCCAATCATGACTGATACAGTCGATTTTAGCCAAAATAAGCCTGATTTTATATTGCATCGCACAATCGGGCTAATTCTCTAAGCGCCAGTTGCCGAGTTGCGTTGCTTGATGCTAATAAAAATTAGCGTGTGGGCGAGCTGCATTTTCAAAGCTCGTGCC
The DNA here is from genome assembly GCF_031457345.1 of Rhizobium sp. BE258. NCBI lineage: Bacteria > Pseudomonadati > Pseudomonadota > Alphaproteobacteria > Hyphomicrobiales > Rhizobiaceae > Rhizobium > Rhizobium sp. BE258. The sequence goes on along the minus strand of NZ_JAVDWL010000012.1, from coordinate 9,851 downwards.
GATACATTGCGCAAACGGGATCGAGGCATCGCTATGAAGAGGACAGGCGCGGCAGATGGTCAGCTCCGATCCGCCGCGGACAAGGCGGCGAAACGCAGGGGCCGGCGCCAAGGTGCCAGGGTCACGATGACCGACATAGCCAAAGCGGCGGGATGTTCCCAGGCGACCGTCTCTCTCGTCCTCAACAACACGGCCGGGACGCGGCTGTCTCAGCAGACCCGCGACCGGGTGATCGAAGCGGCCCGTGAACTTGGCTACGTGGCGCCGACATTTTCCGTATCTTCGGGATCCGCATCCCTCTCCAAACTGGATGGCGTTATCGGCTTCGTCGTTGACCAGCTGGGAACCAGTCCGGAGGCCGTCGTTGCGATTGAAGGAGCGCGTCAGGCATCCTGGAACGCAGGCAATGTGCTTCTCGTCGCCCAGACGCTCGGCGATCCGGCCATGGAGCCGCGAGCGATCAAGGCTCTGACGGATAGCGGCATTTCAGCCCTTATCTACATGACGATCTTCACGCGGGAAGTGGAGATGCCGGCCTATTACTACGGCCTCGACATCCCTATCGTCCTGCTCAACTGCTATACGTCCGACTATGCTTTTCCCGCCGTCGTGCCGAGCGAAATCGCCGGTGGCCAGACAGCGACCAAGCATTTGATCGCGCATGGTCACCATCGCATCGCGACGATCACCGGGGAGCCCTGGATGCAAGCGGCCCAGGATCGCCTGACGGGCTATCGCCGCGCGCTCGCCACGGCCGACATTCCGTTCGATCCGGACCTTGTCATCGAGGGCGGCTGGTCTGCGAGCGCCGGTTATTCCGGGACGATGCGGCTTCTGTCCCTTCCCGAGCCCCCGACAGCAATCTTCTGCCAGAACGATCGAACGGCGGTCGGTTGCTACGAGGCCCTCAAGGAGAAGCGTCTGCGCATTCCCGAGGACATATCCGTCATCGGCTATGACGACGAGGACATCTGCCGCCACCTCATACCGCCGCTGACCACATCGGTTCTCCCCCATATGGCTATGGGTGAATGGGCGATCGAGCATCTCGATACAGCGGTCCCGCCGCGCGAGCGGCGTCATGAGATCACGAAGCTCGAATGCTCCCTTGTCAAACGTTCGTCTGTATCTTCGCCCGGAGGCAGCAAGGCCGATCTCAAGGTGCAGACGGCCTGACACCGCGATCGGCGATTTCGCGCAACGACTGCTCGGCGATGGTCATAGAAAGTCCTCGCGGCACGGCGTGAATGTGTCGATCAGCAGGCCCTTGCTGCGTGCCACCACGCCATGGACCAGATTGGGCGCGACGATAAAGCTGCTTCCCTGTCCCAATCGGTTTGTCACGCCATCAATCGTGACGTCGAAGGTTCCTTCGGCGATGTAGCTTACCTGGGTATGCGGATGTGAATGCAAGGCGCCAACCGCGCCTTCATCGAAGCTGAAGGCAACCAGCATCAGTTCGGGACGAGTGCTGAGAACGGCGCGGCGGTTGCCGGGCGCGACCTCGGTCCAGGATACGTCATCAGGCGTCGTATAATACTTCATGGTTCCTCTCATCTGGCCAGCCATCCACCGTCCACCGGCAGGATTGTGCCATGCACGTAATCGGAAGCCGAAGCGGCGAGGAAAATCGCCGCCCCGACCATATCATCCGGCTTGGCCCAGCGGCCAGCCGGAATGCGTTTCAGAAGCTCGGCGCTCCGTTCGGGGTCGGCCCGCAGAGCTTCCGTGTTGTTCGTCTCCACATAGCCCGGCGCAATGGCGTTGACGTTGATACCCTTTGCGGCCCACTCGTTTGCCATCAGCCGCGTCAGACCCGCAAGGCCACTCTTGGCGGCCGTGTAGGATGAGACGCGGATGCCGCCCTGGAAGGACAGCAGAGACGCGATGTTGATGATCTTTGCCTTGCGGCTTGCGGCGATCGCAGAGCGGGCGAATGACTGGCAGAGGAAAAACACAGACTTCAGGTTCGTGTCCAGCACGTTGTCCCAATCGGCCTCCGAGAAGTCGAGAGCGTCTGCCCGGCGGATGATGCCGGCATTGTTGACGAGGATATCCGGTCTGGCGCCAAGCGCGACCGATTTTTCCATGACTTCAGCGGCCGCGCCCGCTGCCGACAGATCGGCATGGACTGTGAGGCAGTCGCGTCCCGCCGAGCGGACAACTCCCTCGGTCTCGGCCATGGATGATCGTCCAACCGCGACGATATCGGCGCCGGCCCTTGCCAGTCCCACGGCAATCGCCTGGCCAATGCCTGTGTTCGCGCCGGTTATGATGGCACAACGGCCGCTGAGATCGAAGGCCGTCACCGCAGCGCTTCCATCGGAACCTTGTCCATGTCGGTGAAGCTCATGTTGTCACCGGCCATCGCCCAGATGAAGGCATAGCGGCCGGTGCCGGCGCCGGAATGGATCGACCATCCAGGGGACAGGACCGCCTCGTGGTTCTTCAGGACGACGTGCCGCGTCTCATCGGGCTCTCCCATGAAGTGAAAGACCCGCGTCTGTTCGGCCATGCCGAAGTAGAGATAGACTTCCATCCGTCTGTCGTGCACGTGGGCCGGCATGGTGTTCCACACCGATCCCGGCTCGAACATCGTCAGCCCGACAAGAAGCTGGCAGCTCTCGCAGACGTCCGGATGTACATATTGATTGATCGTGCGCGCGTTGGATTCCTCGGCCGAGCCGACTGCCACCTTGCGTGCGAGATCCCGGGTAATGTGTGTGGTCGCGCAGGCACGATGGGCAGGCGCGCTCAGGAGGTAGAAGAGCGCGGGATGAGCCGCGTCCTCGCTCGTGAAGGACAACGGCCCCTCGCCCATCCCGACGTAAAGCGCTTCCTGAAACTCCAGCGGATATGGCGTGCCGCCAACGGTGACCGTCCCGCGCCCGCCTATATTGACGATGGCTGCCTCGCGGCGCTCGAGGAACGTGGCGGTCCCGGTTTCCGCGACCTGATCGATAACCAGCGAACCTGCGACCGGAGATATTCCGCCGACGATCATCCTGTCGAGGTGGCTGTAAGTGAGGCTGATGGCGCCTGGTTGGAAGAGATCATCGATGACGAAACCGTCCCGGAGCTCCTGCGTGTTGCGCCGCGCCGTATCCTGCGGGCCAACGACCTGACGTACTCTGGCATTTAGGGTCACGTTTCTGCCTTTCGGTGCAATCGCCGCTCAATTGAGCACGACATATTCGGTGAGTTGCCCGACGGTTGTTTCCGACTTCGGGACATCGAAGACCTTCGTGCCATGGCTCATGATCACGAACCGGTCGCAGACCTGGAAGGCGTGATAGAGATTATGGGTGACGAGCACGCTGGAAACGTTCTCGGCCTTGAGCTTCAAGACCTGATTAAGGAGCGCTTCCGTTTCCCGCACTGAAAGTGCGGAGGTCGGCTCGTCGAGCAGCAGGACGCGCTTCTTGAAATGGACCGCGCGGGCAATGGCCACCGCCTGCTTCTGTCCACCGGAAAGATTACCGACGAGGGTGTCGGGTGAATCGATACCCGAAATATGAACGGCGTTCGTAAGAACCTCCATCGCGATGTCGCGCATCTCTGCTTGCCGCAGGAAGCCGAACCGATCGGTCAGTTCGCGGCCCATGAAGATGTTGCGGGTGATGGAGAGGGAATCGACCAGTGCCGTATGCTGGTAGATAGTCTCGATACCCGCCTCCGCAGAATCGGACCGGCATGTGAACAGCGTGCGCTTTCCGTCGACGCTGATATAGCCATCCGTCGGCTTGTGGATGCCGGAGATCAGATTGACGGCGGTCGATTTTCCGGCGCCGTTGTCGCCGAGCAGACCCACCACCTCCCCTTCGCCGATATGGAAGCTCAGGTTGCTCAAGGCCGTCAGCGCACCGAAGCTTTTCGAGATATTGTGGAGTTCAAGAAGATTTTCTTTCGACATCAGACGCCCGCCCGCCGCTCGATGAGTTGATTGAAGATCGCCGCCAGTACGATGAGCGTGGCGATGAACATGTCGAGATAGAAACCCGGGGCTCTCAGAAGCAGCAGCACGTCGGTCATCGTGTGGATCAGCAGGACGCCGAGGAAAATGCCGGCGATCGAGCCGCGCCCGCCCCGCAACGAGAGCCCGCCTATGACGCAGGCGGCAATCGCCTGCAGTTCGAGCCCGGCGCCCTGCCCCGGCTGCACGCTGCCAACACGGGCGGTGGCTAGGATGCCCGCCATCGCAGCCATGGCGCCGGCAATCGCGAACGCGATGAGCTTGACGCGGCTGGTGTTGATGCCGATGGCCTCGGCTGCTGCACGATTGCCGCCCGTTGCGAAGACATGGTTGCCGAAGCGGTGGCGGTGCGTCAGGAAATGAAAGCCGATAACGAACAGCACGATCCAGATGAACGCCGCATTGATCCCGAGAAACGTTCCCGAGAAGAGTGCGGAAAAGACCGCGTCAGGGTCGAAACGAACCTGCACGGCACCATTGTAGAGCAGTACCGCGCCGCGCCAGAACAGCAGGCCACCAAGGGTGACGATGAAAGACGGAAGGCCGAAGCGTAAGGTGATGTGGCCATTGAGGAGCCCGATCATCATGCCGGCGGCAATGCCGGCCGGGGCGGCGATGAAGGCGCTGACGCCGGCGCCGACCAATGTCGCCATCAGGATTGCGGTGAACGTGTAGACCGAACCGATCGAGAGGTCGAATTCCCCGGCGATCATCAGCACGCCGGCGCCGAGCGCCAGGCAGCCGAGAACGGGCACCGCCTTCATCAGGATGGTCAGGTTCTGTGGCGAGAGATAGCGAAAGTCATCCGGATAGAGCAGCGCTCCGAGAATGCAGGCGATCTGCAGTGCGACGAAAACGAGAAGGATCGCTCCCGCCGGCATCGCCATGATCTGCTTGAGAACGGATTGCTTTTGGGTCCGCGAGCGTGGCGCGGCACTGTCTGCGATAATAGGTGTCACGGTTTTTGACTCGATCTTTTGGTAAAGCTGGAGCCTGCCGGTCTGCCGGCAGGCTCGTCGGATCGGATTACCGGTAGGTTCCGATCAGAGGCTTGACGGATCCAATCCGCGACTTGTCGAGGAAGGCGCCCTGCCCGGTGTCGATGTCCGTCGGCGTCAGACCATATTTCTTCGCCAGAGCAATCTGGGCGATCGGGTGATAGCCCTGCAGATAGGGCTGCTGATCCATGGTGGCGAACATCGCGCCGCTTTCGACCGCATTGACGATCTCAACCGCAAGGTCGAACCCGCCAAAGGGTATCTTGACCCCTGCATCCTTGATGGCGCCTGCACCGACCGTGGAGGTCACCGAACCCGTGCCGAACAATGCCTTGACGTTCGGGTTGGCGATCAGGAACTGGGCGATGATATTCTGGGCTTCGGCCGGGTCGAGGCCGGCGCGAACCGTTTCGACCTTGATGCCTGCCTCGGTCATCGCCTTTTCGATGCCGCCCCCACGGGCCACCGCAAAGCTGGCTTCCGGGATTTCCCGCGGGTTGAAGACCACATCGCCCGACTTCAGACCAAACTCCTTGATCATGCGGTTGCCGAGTTCATAGCCGGACGCAAATTCATCCATGCCGACATAGGCCTGGCGGCAATTTCCCTTGGCGCCTTCGAGGTCATCGTTGTTGAAACCTATGACGATGATGCCTGCCTTGACCGCCGAGCAAATGCTGCTGTCGAATGCATCCGACGATGAAATCGCAACTGCGATCCCATCGACACCGCTTGCCGTCGCGCTCTCGATCAGATCGTTCTGGCGTACCGGGTCGTTGTTGGCATATTGGACGTCGAGATCGACACCGAACTGAGCCGCCGCGTCTTGTGCACCCTTCACCACCGGGTTAAAGAACTGGACGCTCGGATCGAGGTAGATGATCATCGTCGCCTTGACGTCGGCTGCAAGTGCAGTCGTCGAGCACAAGGCTACCCATGCCGCGGCAAGTGCCGCGGATTTCAGTCTGGTCAATTTCATTTGCGTATCCTCCCTTTGGATGTGCAATGCGGGTCGAAAGACCCAATTCCCGGCTGGCGAGCTCCGACCAAAGATCGCGCCAGCCGGGATTTCCCCCAAGTGTTGCAGCCCTCCTCCTGTGTCAGGCTTCGTTCACGTGCCTAGCTGAACCATGGCGCCGGGCGACCCAGCGTCACGTGAATTCCCTTGAATTGCGAATATTCGTCGAAGCCGTAGCGGCCAAGTTCGCGCCCCAGGCCGCTCTTCTTGTAGCCGCCGATCGGCATTTCCGGTGTTCCGTCGATGACGCTATTGATCCAGCAGCGTCCGGCGCGAATGCGGCGGATACTCTGCAGCGCGGTCTCCAGATTGGTGGACCACACGGAAGCCGAGAGCCCGTATTCGCTGGCATTGGCGATCGACACCGCCTCATCCGCTGTCTTGAACGTCAGCGTCGACAGCACAGGACCGAATATCTCCTCGCGAGCGATCGACATGTCGGGCGTGACGCCTGCAAAGACGGTCGGCGCGTAGTAGAGGCCCGCCCCCTCGCCCGCCCGCGTTCCGCCGAGCAGCAGTTCTGCACCCGCCTCGACGCCCGCTTCGACATAGGAGTGAACCTTCTGCGCATGAGCCTCGGAGATCATCGCCCCGATCTTGGTGCGCTCATTCAAGGGATCGCCAAACGTAACCTTGCGCGAGATGTCGAGGAGCCGCTCCATCAGGGCATCGCGGATACCCTCCTGCACAAGCAGGCGGCTGCCGGAAATGCAGCATTGGCCGGCATTGTGGTAGACACCATAGGCGATACCATCGGCAGCCGCTTCCAGATCGGCATCGGCAAAGACGATCTGCGGCCCCTTGCCGCCGAGCTCTAGACCGACCCGCTTGACGCTCCGCGCCGCGATTTCTCCGAGCTTCGTGCCAACGCGCACCGAGCCGGTGAATGCGACCATATCCGTACCGGGGTCTTCAGCGAGAACCTGGCCGGCCGGATCGCCGTAACCGGTGACGACATTGAAAACGCCGTCCGGGATGCCTGCCTCGCGTGCGAGTTCGGCCATGCGGATGGAGGTGCCCGATGTAAATTCCGAAGGCTTGAGCACCACGGTGCAGCCCGCGCCGATCGCCCAGGGAACGCGCTCCGAGGCAATGATGAAGGGGAAATTCCACGGCGTGATGATACCGACGACGCCGACCGGCTCCCGCAGCACCAGCCCAAGCCGATCGTCGCCGATGTTGTTGTGGGACTGCCCCTCGAGCGCACGAGCCTGCCCCGCTGCATAGGACCAGAGATCGGCGCAGAACCCGATTTCGCCACGCGCCTGAGCGATCGGCTTGCCGACCTCGAGGCTTTCGATCAGCGTCAGCTCCTCCTGCTTCTGCAGGATGAGATCGGCGACCTTGAACATGAGCCGCGAACGCTCGGCGCCCGACATGCGGGGCCACGGCCCGGTATCGAAGGCCCGCCGCGCCGCCGCGATCGCCGCCTTCACGTCATCGGCCGATGCATCCGGCCAGGTGCCCACCACCACGCCGGAATGGCCAGGGCTGACGCGGTCTATCGTCTTGCCGGAAGAGGCCTCGATCGACTTGCCATCGACAAGCATCTGATAGCGGGATTTAATGCGAAGACGCGGGTCGCTGGAGTCGGGCGCGATGAAGTTGGACAGATTGGATAGCACTGCTTTTCAAAGGCCGGACATGCGGCGCCGGCCCCTCCCTGTTTGCCCGGCTTCGAGATTGCCGGATTTATGTTGCGTTTGAATTGTATGGTACTGTATGGTGGTTTTAGATGGATGTCAACGCATGACGGCGGCCAAGAATATGAACGTGGAATCCCTGAAAGTCGAAACGGGTGAGACAGCCGCTGCCCAGGTCGAGCGCGACCTACGCGAATTGATTATCCAGCTGGAATTGGCGCCAGGCACGCGGCTGTCCGAACAGGATCTCGCCACCCGCATGGGCGTGTCGCGCCAGCCGGTGCGCGAGGCGCTCATCGCGCTCGGGAAATCAAAGCTTGTCGAGATCCGTCCGAACCGCGGCACCGTCGTCGTGCGCATCTCCGCGCGCCAGATGATGGAAGCGCGCTTTGTCCGCGAGGCACTCGAGACTGCCGTCGCCCGCAGGGCCAGCGAGAGCTTCGACACATGGACGCGGCGGCGTATCGACACGATTATCGCCAGGCAGACGTCGGCCATGCAAGCCGAGGATCACAACGCGTTTCGCCGGGAAGATGAACAGTTCCATATCGCGATCGCCGAAGGTGCCGGCTGCAGCCTTGCATGGAACGCGATTTCGGACATCAAGGCCCATATGGACCGTGTCTGCAATCTGCAGCTCCGCCATCCGGATTCGATGATGCGGCTGATTGCCGAACACCAGGCCATTATTGAAGCCATCGATACGCGTGACGCCGAGGCGGCGGCCTCAGCGATGAGAGCGCATCTGAACGGCATCCTGTCAGACCTGCCACAGATCGAAGCCGATCATCCTGACCTGTTCGAATGAGTCTCAGGTCTTGTTGATTTCAGCCTGACGCCTGCGATCTGATCATTGGACAGACAGAAGCGTACGCTGGACCGCGGCGCAGCGTTGAGCTGGACCAGATCGACGTCAATACAGCTGCGCTTGTGCGCCACCGCTTCGGACGGCGAGTGTCTACTGTTCGCCCTTCCAGGTAAATATCTCAACCGGAAGCTCTACACCCTTCAGCTTGAAATGGCCGGCGGGCCTGAAGGCATTGCCGGTTTGAGAGGCAAAGAGTGCCGAAGCGAGCAGGTTGCATTCGAGACTATCAGCCAATTTTTCGATCCGCGCCACCTCGTTGACAGCTCTGCCGATGACCGTGAAATCGAGCCTGCGATCTGTCCCGACATTGCCGTAGAAGATCTCGCCGAGATGAAGCGCAATATCGACGGGAATCTCGGGTTCGCCGCGCGCTCGTCTGCGGTCATTCAGCTTTTCGTTCAATCGTATTGCACCTTGCGCGGCCGCTAGAGCCATTGCGCATGCTGACCTCGTGTCGCCTGCTTGCGCCGGAAAAATGGCCAGAAGGCTGTCACCCATGAACTTCAAAATCTCGCCGCCCTCATCAATGACCGGCCGTCCGATCGCTTCGAAGTGTTCGTTTAGCCAATCGACGATGAGGTTCGGCTCGTACTGTTCGTTCAAGGAGGTAAAATTCTTCAGGTCGGCAAGAAGGATCGCGGCGAAGATCGCCGTTCCGCCCCCGCGCTGGGTCTGGCCAGTCAGAATGAGCTCGCTTGTTCTCTCCCCGGTATAGGCGGCAAGCACATCCTTTGCCACGCGAGTGGTGGCAATCCGGCAGCAGGCGAGCGCCATCGCAGGCATGATGCTTTCAAACCCGGCAATCTGGCTTTCGGAAAAGCCACCGGCCTGGTCGGTCGCCAACGAAAAGCTTGCTCCCGCCAGGGCGGTCCCCCCGGGGAAGGGAGCGATCTTCATGACAAACTCGGTCGCACCTTGATCACTGAGCTCCATCAGAACTGGAAACGGCGGTGTATCGGCGTTCGCGGGCAGCGCCCACCGAACAAACTCGAGCTGGTTTTGCAGCAGATAGGAGATTGGCGATCGTTGGAAGAGCGCATCCCCCTCCTCGCCGTGCTCTTGGATTTCCTTCGAAATGCCCGACGAGCGATACCAGGCAACCGAAAAGCCTCGTTGCTTCGGGTCGATCGACGGCATTGCGATCGACGCGCGAATAAGCGGATAGCCCGCTTCGATCAAACGCGATGCAACACCGTCGAGCAATGCGTCGATATCATCGGTGGCAAGTCCTGTCGCGATGATCCAGGTTATGAGACTGAACTGCCCCCACTTTCGACCGGACACTCAGCATAAGCAGGAAGGCTCAAGCACAGGCTTGAGGATAAGCTTATGTCTAACGAGTTTCGACAGG
>NZ_JAVDWL010000011.1:0-187151 GCF_031457345.1 Rhizobium sp. BE258 | reverse complement strand
TACGATATCTCGGCGGGCGTTCGTGTCACGGACGCTAATTTCTAAGGGGATAGATGAGATGCTCACCACCAATAGTTTTTCAACAGTATCGGCGCTAGGGAGACCACCGGGTATTTCAAACATTCGCTTTCATCAATCGGCACAAATTCGATGACTTCCGAGACTATCCCCGCATCGCGGCAACCAAAGCCATGATAGCATAAGGAAGCACACCCGCCTTCACCTTGTGTGCCCCCTTCGATCCACGCAACTTTACGGACGCGATCTTGAAACTTCCAAAAGAAGGTACGCTCCGATTGCAGTGACAGATTCAAGCGGACGTTACTCGTCGAGCAGTTCGGCTCAGGAGCGCGGGCTTTGCAAAGCTACAACGGCAGTGCGCGATGGGACGCGAACGGATGGGCCATGCGCACGGCGAAGTATGCTGGACGCCTTTCCCGTGTCCCGAAATCATCCGTAGATAAAGGCCGAAAGTTCATCCGGCGTCCCGTCGGGGAATGAGCTTTTCAAATGGTCGAGAAAGGCGGAGACGCGCGCGTTGAGCAGGCGTAGCGAACGATCCGCCTCTCATGCTGCAGCCTGCCCATGATAATTTCGGGTGCATGCCGCATTCCCCTATCGTTCCTGTTCGTCCCGATCGCGTTTTTGCTCGGCCTCGTGCTGAAGCTCTTCCGATCTCGGCACGAGCTGTTTGGCAGGGACGGTTCGATTTTCGTCGCCACTTCCATGCAGCGACGCGTCTTGTTCACCGTAACCATTTGCGCGTTCAGCTCGGTCATCGTCGGCGCGGTCCTTTGCCCGATCGCGCGAGCGCTCGGCCGCTGCGATTGCCACACGCAGTTCTTCGTCAGCCTCTGCAATCTCGCGCAGATAGCTATTGCCCGAGGCGCCGAGCTCGGCTGCCCTCGCCATCTCAAAGTTCAAGCTCGCCTGCAGGGACACCTTGTTGGCTCGAATTTCGTCATCGTCAGCCCGTTCGATCCGCTCGCGATAATATTCGACCTCGACCATAATATTGTTTCCAGCCTCGACGGCTTCGGGCCCGTGGCGTGCAACAGCCTCATCCCACTGACGATTGGCATCGTCCTGTCTGGGCGACCCGCTGCTTGGGGCGCGATCATCCACCTGCTCCACCTGTTCCATCATCTCGCGACGAACATCGACGTGCTCCCGGGCGGCCGCGGCAATTTCCTCGAAATTGCTTCGCTCATCCTGTGGCAGGACACGCTCCGCTTGGAACAGGGCGGTCTCAACGCGTTTTTCGTACGCCTCGAATTCCGATCGTGTCATCGTGCTCATGTTTTCGACCTCAGCAACGTCGAAAATACTAACTATTTTAGTTTGGAATGGCGAGCCATTTTTGCGCCCAACCGATTGCTTGTCGACGACGAACTCTAGCCCTTCAAGGGCCGCATTGACCCGCATAATCCTGCCTTTTGCGAATTCAGACGCGCCGACATCCTCACTGTCTCGTGCGAGGTCTTCCCAAGCATCGTGAACGGTTTCAGTATAGGCTTGGCTTTTTGAAGTTCTCATCACGGTCACGACCTCGCGCCGTTTTCTATCGTATCGGCGCGCAGCGCTATCGGACGTTCCCACATGCTCGGTGCGGCCTTCCCGGTTGATCGGGCGAACCTGATTTTTGGTATAGGAGGCAGCATTCGCCTGATCACGGCGATCGGTCATCTCCATCCGTATACCATGCTCGCGGGCATGCTGCGCCAAACCTTCGCGCCAGCGCCGGAAAGATGCGATCGATGTCTCGACACGTTCGCCGTCCTCGGATCGCATGGCAACGATTGCGTGAACATGGACGTGCGGTCGCTTACCGCCGGCCGACTCGGTTTTGGGATCCTGACCTGGATCATGAAGAGAGAAAACGTACCGGTGCTGACCAAACTCCGCCGCCAGGAACTCTCGGGCCGCCGCGCGAAAAGCCTCGACATCGGTTCCGGCCCTCGCGGACATGACAAGGTGCATTACATCGCGCGGCTTGCGGCTATGCAGTTCGCCCCTCCATTGCAGTTGCACCAGATCGCCCGCCAGTTTGGCGTCCGCTATCGTCTCCCCGCGATTGTCTCGAACGCCACCGTCAGCTCGCTCGACGAGTTTGCGCAAACGTGCGGTCCCATATTCAACGCCATTGCCATAGCCGGTAAAATGGAACTCGGCCGATCGGCCCCCGTTTTCCGACATTCGCGCCTGAACGATCTCTTGCGCCTTTTCATCAGCTGTCAGCCGCTCGCCGGCCCGATCGCGCAAGACGGCCACGCCATCGATCCGGTAATGCCCCTGACGCTCTTCCACGGCGAATGCAAACGAGCGCTCGCCCAGCGCCGTGCTGACGATATCGCGGGCCCATGCGTGCAGCGTCTGCCCTTCATCGGGCCTCCCCTCGATGTCGATACGGAATGTCGCGATGTCGCGGCTCTCGGCACGGCTGCCCATCAGGTGCGCCCAGTCCTCGGAAAGGCCGGCGAATGCCCCCCGGCCGCGCAGTTCTTCGCCCGCCTGATTTTCCATCGCCACATCGCCGTTTCGAGAGATATAGCTCGCCATGGCTCCCAGGCGTCCGCCGCCGCCGAACGATGTCATCTTCACGACCGCGGGCTGACTTCCGCCGCCAAGTCCGGCAAACCGTGTTGCCATCGAACGCGGCGCCGGCCCGGACCACGCGAAGCCTTCGCGCGCGGCTCTCCCACCGACATTGAGACGGCCGCCAACGCCGCCGCTTGAAGCAACTCCCCGCCGCCGGCGCTCTTCCTCCTCACTGGGAGAATTTCGGCCGATCAACCGCTCGTGCAGGTATGCCGCTCGGCGCTGCTCCCATTCCCCCGTAAAGGCGCCGAGAAAAATTTCCATCAGTCCCGACGTCCAATCCTACGGCCTGGCCGGCTGGCGAGACGATGCAACTCAAGAGCAAGGCCCGCGACAAGGGGCTGCAGCTCGCGCAGGTCAGCGATGGCGTCTGCCGGAACGGAACGTTGATACGAGCGCCGAACGAGACTGTTGAGGTTCACTCCAATGGCCCGCAGGTCACGATGAAGAAGCTCAAAAACCACCCGATCGTCTTCCGACAGGAACGGTAAGATGCCGGCACCATCAAGCGTCAATGAGCGCATAAACGCCGACACCGACATCTCCGACTGCCTGGCTGCGACTTCGACAGCGGCGAGCTCTGGCGCGGAAAAACGCGTATGGACGACGCGCTCCTTAGGCTCCTTGGCAGCGGGCCCCGCGGTTCGTGACCTTCCATTTTCGACCATGCCGTCGTCTCTTCACGTGTTCGCCGCAGGCGCCATCGGCGGCCCGTCCGCCGATCGTCAGCAAATTTGTATCACAAATTTGCGTATCCTGCCAAACCAATATAACCTATTTCGGTTCATAAAAAGCCAAACTTAACCTGGCACCGTAAAAGCCATTCATTACTCGATAACACTCATCGGAAGTTTGACCCTTCCACATCACATGACCAACCCGTGTGAAACATCGATAGCGTTGCTGGAAGGAGGAAAGTGAAGGTTATATAGTGAAAATCCGAGGATTCATGGGGTGCGGATGATCTTCCGCAAGATATGAGACAATGCTTCGAAAGAGTACCATCGGACTACATAGTGGATGATCTGGGACGTGATGCACCCAAACAAAAAGCGACTGGACGTCTGCAATTTTTGACCTAATATAGTTCATGTTTCGAGCATGGCGCCGAAACAGTTCGGTAGCGGGAGAAGGTCATGCCTCGGACCTATGCAGTCGTCAGTAACAAGGGCGGTGCCGGCAAGACAACGATCGCGACGTTGATTGCCGGCGAATACGCTCTATCGGATCAGCGCGTCCTGATGATTGACGCCGACAGCCGTCAAAATCTGGCCGGCTGGTGGAAGCTCTGCCACAGCAAGGGCAATGTACCGGATAATATCGAGGTGACGATTGCGGCGACCCAACGGGCAATCGACGATGTCCTGAAGAAGCTCGCCAGCTTTTTCGATGTCGTCCTGATCGATGCGCCCGGCGTCGATAGCGTGCTGCAGACGACGATCATTCGATCGTCGGACGTGGTCCTTTCACCGGTACAGCCGGGCATCAAGGAAATTGAGGCCGCCGGCCAAACCGTCGCTGAGGTGAACGACATCAACGATCGCCTCGGTTTATCGATCGTGCATATGAACGTGCGCACCCGTATCACGCTGCCCGGCCGCAATCTTGAAGCCTATCGCTACATCCGGCCGTTCGTGGCCGGTCTTCTCGATGCGAACTACCATACGATGCTTCTGGAAACCGAGCTTTACGAACGCAACATCTATCGCGAGATCCAGAACGGACTCGGGACACTGCAGATGCAGGACCTGACAGACTCAGTCCGAAAGGCGCGTCTTGAGGTAAAGGCGCTGGTCGATGAGATCGACATTCGCCGAGTGGCCGGACCGGCTGAGGCAGCGGCATGAACAAAGGGGCGATCGACTTCCAGCAGTTCTCTCTCGCGCCACGCCGAAAGCCTGCAGTTCAGGATACAAACGAAGGCCGGCTTGAGGTTGCCGCTGACGAGCAAGCCGCCGATTTGCACGATCAGGCTCCGGCGCCTCTCGACAATGACCGCAGCCGCCAAACGGCGCTTCCGCGCCTTCCCGAAGACGAGCGGCAACGGCGAAGCGCAAAGCGGGCTGCCGATCAGGACGATACCCGGCGGCGCCTGAAAAGCCTGAAGCGCGCCAAAGACCGCGCCATCAAATTTTACGTCAATGTGCCGCTGGAGCAGGAGATGAAGGCGCGTCTCGTGAGAGCGGCTCATGAAAACGAAGTGAAGATGACGGTTATCATGCAGGCTGCCATTGAAACCTATCTCGAAGACAACGGCTATTGAACAGCAGCATCTGGACACGCCGGTCGATCCGGCGTGTCCAGATCAAGCGCGCCGTGGGCCGCCTCAAAATGGGGGCTCGACCTCGATGCGGCCGTCGAGTTCGGCCCAGATGACTTCGCGCTCGGCCAGCGCCAGGTCGAGCTCGGCTTCAAGCGCCCGGCGTTCCCAGGTGGTTTCGGCGTTACGGGCTTCAGCGCGCAGTTCTTCGATATGCTGGTCGATGGTCATCGTCGTCTCCTTGACGTTTGTGGAAGATGACGGCGGCACGCAGGGTGGGGAGAGGCAGGTCCAGGCTCGTGGAACACGACCGGCGGAGCCGGCGCGCGGAGGAACCGATTTTGTCGAAGTGCAGTGAAACGGAACGGAGAGAAAATCGGAGGGGCCGCGCGGCCTTGAGCTGGCTCTTCCCACCCGGCACAATCGCCCGGTCTGAGCAGACAGGTTTCCCTCTCGTTGGGCACCCCTTCCTGCTTGCCATCGGCCGCTGCGGGCAGCCGTTGCCATGAGGCGGTTCCGGTTCGATAGTGTCGAATGCGATGAGGATCACCCGGATTTCGCGGGACTGCTGGCCCGCGCCTACCGCGCCAAAGTCCGACCGCTGTGTCTCTGCCGTGAGCAGGCGGCGCCGATGTACATCGCAGATATCGGCAATCAACTGGTCATCAAGCGCATGCCGCTTTCCGGTGAAGGCCATGACCCGGCATGTCCCTCCTATGAACCGCCCTACGAATTGTCCGGGCTCGGCCCGCTGATGGGAAGTGCAATCCAGATGGATGCCTCTCTCGGGTCAGCCTCATTGAAGCTTGATTTTTCCCTTTCCAAGCGCGCCGGGAGCAATCGTCCCGGCGTACCGGAACCTACCGGCGAAAGCGTGAAAGCGGAAAGCAGAAAGCTGTCGCTACGCGCCCTGTTGCATTTCCTGTGGCATGAGAGCGGCCTGACCGAATGGACCGCGCACTGGGCCGGAAAGCGCCACTGGTGGCAGGTCTATCATCATCTGCTGGAGGCCGCCGGCAACATGGCGGTTCGCGGCGAGAGCCTGTCGGAGCGGTTGCTCATTCCCGAGCCTTTCAGGGCCGAGGATAAGACAGCGATCGAACACAGGCGGGCGCAGAAGATGGCTGGTCTTTTCCAGCAAGGTCCGAAGCGCCTGATGTTGCTTGTCAGCGAGGTCAAGGAATTTGCGGAGGCGAGAGACGGCCGGCTCGTGGTGGTCAAGCATATGCCGGGCTTCCGGCTTTATCTTGAAGACACGGCCTGGAAGAGCGTGCAGCGCCGCTTCGAAGCGGAATTTGCTCTCTGGCAAAGCGGGGAAAACCTGCACCTGATGCTGATCGCGACGATCGGCAGCGGCAAAGCCGGGATCGTCACCATCGACGAGATCGCGCTGATGTGCGTCAGTGAACAGTGGCTGCCGATCGAAAATGCTTTCGAGCAAAAACTCGTCGGGCGGTTGACGCGGTTACGCTTGAAGTCGGTCAAGGGTCTGCGTTTCAACCTTGGCCGAAACCGACCTTTGGCCAACGCGATGCTGCTGGAGACGAAACCGCGGCCGCATGCGCTCTACATCGTGCCGCCGTCGGCCGGCGCTGATTTTGAGGAAGCACTCAAGAAAATGATAGAAGCGCGGCCCGATCTTGGCGCCTGGGTCTGGCGCGTGGTCGAGGGCGATATGCCGCCAATCCCGACGTGATCGTGGCGATCACTCGGCCGACGCGCCTTCAAGGAGACCGTCGTAGACTTCGAGCAGTGCATTGGTGATCGCCTGGCCGAGTG
This sequence comes from Rhizobium sp. BE258, assembly GCF_031457345.1. NCBI lineage: Bacteria > Pseudomonadati > Pseudomonadota > Alphaproteobacteria > Hyphomicrobiales > Rhizobiaceae > Rhizobium > Rhizobium sp. BE258. The sequence continues at coordinate 180,514 of NZ_JAVDWL010000011.1, read as the reverse complement.
CGGCGCCTGCCGCGCGGACGTCATCTTCGGAGCCGTCGCGGGCAGCCCGTGCCAATTCGAACCCTTCCTCACTGACGATCAGCTTTGCCACCTCGATCGCCCAGAGCCCGAAATCACCACGATTGTCGATCTTGATTGCCTCTTGCACGACGACGCTCCCCTTTCTTTAATGGTGAACGGCCTTTATCGGGAGAAAGCGCCGATAGCCAGAAATCATCACCGATGTGAATCGAACCTCAGTGATCGATTCAAAACTCTCGTTGGACGGAGGCGACCCAATTCGGCGACCTTGCCTAAATGCCGAACTATCCATTCCATCTCTACTGCCAGCGCATCGATGCCACCCGGAACATGGCTCGATACTACGCCATCTCTATTCAGCCGACATTGTTCGGCGAGGCCTCGGTCGTTCGTTCATGGGGACGCATCGGCAAGGCGGGCGGCGAGAAAAGCGAAGTCTTCGACAGCGAACGGGAAGCGGCTATCCACTTCCTGGCCATTGCACGCAGGAAGAAGACGAAAGGCTATAAATCGGTCGGTAGTTGTGGAAATCCGGCATGGCCAAGTGCTTTTGCTGCACCGCGTCGATGACAACGATCGTCGCCGATGGCAGGGATTCTCGACCATTAATGATGCGGAGAAGCAAATGACCACGACAAACGAAATCGCAGACAAGATTGCAGCGGAGCATGGTCTCACCAAGGCGCAGGGCAAGATGATCATCGAGGCGGTGATCGCCTCCATCACCGAGGCTGCGGTTGCCGGCAACGAGACCTCGCTGCCGGGCTTCGGCAAGTTCAAGGTCAGGGCGACGCCCGAGCGCGAAGCGCGCAACCCGTCCACGGGTGCGACCATCAAGGTCGCAGCCGCCAAGAAGCTGAGCTTCCAGCCGGCCAAAGCGCTGAAGGATGCGCTTAACAAGTGACACACCGAAAGCCCCGCTCGGATCGAGCGGGGCTTTCGGGTCAATTCGTCAGCGGCGCGTGCTGCGCGACCAGATAAGCTGCAGACCTTCCTGCCCCTGGACTTCCGTCAGGGTCGCGTAGATCGGGGCGGGGAAGCTCGGGTCGTCGAGCTTGACCGAGATGTAGTCGCGCTCGGTTTCACGGGCCTGCTTCTGCCAGCCGGCACCGAACTCGACATTGCCGGCCAGAACCCTGAAGTCCGGTGCGTCGTCGGAGGAGCGTTCGACCCTGATAATCTTGGCCTTGACGTTGAGGTTGAGGGTCTTGATGGTGCCGGAAAAGCCGTTTTCGGAAGCGGTGAATGAGCCGATGGTTGCCATTGTCTTGATCCTTTTCAGTTGCTCGGGCCGCGCCCATCGCGGCCTCGATGGCTGTCGATGAGACCGGAAACGATCGGACCGCACCCCTTGGGGCCGCAACGAAGTGGAGGACGGCAATTAGCCGAGGCTTTCTTGTCTCGCGAGGAATGGCCGCAGATCCGGGGTCCCCACATGACCGGTCATATGGGGTGGGCGTGGCCAGGGGAAGAAAACGAGCAAGCCGTTGCGGGAAGACGATCGAGCCGAGCCCGCGAGGCGTTTTTTGGTCAGACAAGCCGCATCGAGACCGCGGTGGGCGAGCCGTAGCTTGAGGATGGGCCCGACCATGGCACCGTCAGCGTCCGGCGTGATTCCGGACGGCGTTGCCAAGCATACCCAGTATCGGGAATTGAAGGCACCAGAGGCTGGCCGCGTGACTTCGCTCCGATGTGCCAAATAGGAATTCAGGACGGAGCCGACGTGATCGGCCTGATGCCGGAACTCGCGACGGTGCCACCGGCTATGATCGGTTCACCGTCGCCAGCCTGCTGCTTGCCGCTGCATCCTTGACGGTGCGTGCGATGTTTTTCAGGAAGGCCGGGCTGAAGCTGCCGAGTGGCCTGCTTGTTTCGAAGTCGAAAGCCTTGTCGAGCTCGACGCGATTATATTCGTCGAGGATGATCCAGCAGGGAAAATCGAGGCCGGCACGGCGGCATTCGATCTGGCTGATCGGCAAAAACAGGCGATCCTCATGCGGGGCCTGCGAGGTGATGGCGAAGAGGAAAACGGCGCCCGGGACATCGGGCGTCCGCACGACGACGCAGACGGGGCGGGCCTTGCGGCCGCTTTCCTCGCCGGCATCGGCCTGTCGTTTCCAGAGATAATGGAAATGGACGACGTCGCCCGCATCAAACATGATCGTCCTTGAGCAGCGCGTCGAGGCCGGTCATCAGTTCTGCATGGACGGCATCCGGGGCATCGTCGAGGCCGTAGGCGAGCGTGTGCGAGCCGCCGAGGAGGCGCCGATACTGTTCCGCCGTCAGAATGACGAGTTTCTCCTTGCCGCGCTTGGTAAGCGCGACCGGCTCGATCAATGCTGCCTCGAGGATTTCACCGGAGGCCCGGTTCATATCGGAAAACGAAAACTGCTTCATGAGAACCTCCATTCACCTACGTAAAATACGTATTCTAGGTAATTCATGCAAGTCGGCTGCGACAGAAACCGACTTGCAACACGTCATGCCGCCATCTTGGCGGAACCGGGCTGCAACGCATGCAGATAAGCCACGGCCCTTTGCGCCTGCGCTGCAGCCTGGACGATGAAGCGTTTGTCGCCGCGGAGCACCTCAAGCCAGGACGCGAGATAGCTTGCGCGGTCGGGCCGCGGCTCAAGGTCCGGGACAATGCCGAGATCGGCGGCGAGAAACGCCGCGCCGAGTTCGGCGATCAGCTCCTCGCGCGCCCGCTCGGAGCGGTCTTTCGCGTAGCGGGAAAGATCGCGGTTCACGCGATGTGATGGCCCCGTCCAGTGGATTTTATGCCGATATCGGCATAAGACCCATAATGCCGACCGCCGGATTATGCCGATAAGGGTGGGAATGCGCCGACGTTTGCAACGAATTCCGGCGCATCCTGTTCGGCATAATCAGAGTGTTTCGAGGAATGCGAGGAGCTTGTCGCTTGGCTTATAACGCGAAGGTTTTGCGTCCGGGGCGACCATTCGAGCCAGCGCTTTTTCCTTCAGCCGCAAGTCCGCGTGAACATAGACCTGGGTTGTCTCCACGGATTCATGGCCAAGCCACAGCGCGATTACCGTCTGATCCACACCGTGATGAAGCAGCTCCATCGCGGTACTATGACGCAGAACATGCGGGCTCACCCGTTTTTCTGCCAATGATGGGCAAAATCGAGCTGCAGTCAGTGCATGCCGGCTGATTAAGCGCTCCAGCGCGTCTCTGCTCATGCGGGTCCCGCGGATCGTTGGGAACACGATGTCCGTTTCATTGCCACGGCATTCATGCAGCCACGCTTGTAAAAGCCTCGCCGTGTCGCGCCGAAGCGGCGTGCTGCGCTCCTTTCGCCCCTTGCCCTGGCACCGGATATGGGCGCCGGTTCCGAGAACAATATCTGATGTGCGCAAGGATATGAGCTCGGATGCTCGTAGACCGGTTTGAAGGGTGAGAACGAGAAGGGTATGGTCTCGCCGGCCGGCCCATGTCGATCTGTCCGGGGCAGCGATAATCGCATCGATTTCGTGTCTTTCGAGGAAGTCGATGCTTCGCTTCACATAACGCTTGTTCGGCATGTCTAAAACCTTTTGGCAATGCCGGAGCAGGTCAGGCTCCAACATCGCGACAAACCGGAAGAAGGAGCGTATGGCGGCAAGCCTGGTATTCCGACTGCGTGCGGAATTGCCTCGGTCAGCCTCTACGTAGTTGAGGAAGTTTCCGACCAATGCCGCATCGATATCCTCGACCGCGAGCTTGGTCGGCGGCCTGCCTAGTTGCCCACTTGCAAACATCAGGAGGAGCCGGAACGTATCCCTGTAGCCTGCGATCGTATTGGGGCTTGCGTTGACCTGCTCGGTCAGCCGCTCGGTAAAGAAACGCTGGACCAGTGTGGGAAGGCGCGAAGGCTTCATGGGCGTACCTCCCGTTCAAGGGAAAGCTCCGCCCTGCGGGATGCCAGTTCCAGGAGTTCCGGAATCGCTTCGATATACCAGTAGGTATGAGACACGCTCTCATGGCCGAGCATTGTCGTGAGCTTGATCATTTCCTGGTCGGGGTCCAGGCCCTGTCGATACCAGTCGATCATCGTCTGGACGGCGAATGTGTGGCGTAAGTCATGGATTCGCGGGCCGACCCCATGCCGCTGGAACCGTTGAAGCTGGCGCAAGCCAACGGCTTGGGAGATCGACGCAAAGTTATAGCGTGCCGCGCAGTCGCTGATCCGTCTACCGTGATCGTCGACGAAGAAGGGAACGGGCCGCCCCTCGCAGAGCCGGTCGCGCTCACGGGCGTAGCTTTGAAGCCGATGGGAGGTGCTTGGGCTGAACGGGACAATCCGTTGCTTACCGGATTTGCCGTTGCGGACGATCACGATCTCTTGCGTGAAGTCGATATCGGCGCGATCAAGCGACAAGGCCTCGCTGATGCGAAGCCCCGTGACCGCAATCAGGCCAAAGAGCGTGGGGTACGTCAGCCGCCGGATGCCATTTACCGAAGGTAGCATAGCAGCCTGATCAAGGAGCTGAGCGATCTCACCCGACGTGTAGATGAAGGGCTTTGGCCTCCGCTTGCGATGCGGGATCAGATTTGCCGGCGGGATCTTATGCCGGCTGTCATTTGCGTGCAGCCAGGCTGCGAACAGCCTGACAATGCCGAACCGGCGGGACCATGTATATTGACCGGCCACGCCGAAGTTCTTCATCCATCGCGCAAAATGATCTCGCTCAAGGAACTCGGAGCCTTCCGATAAGACAAAGTCAATAAATCTACGGAGGATGCGTTCATCTGTCCGAAGAGAGAAGCCAAGGCCGCGGCGGATTTGGAGATAGGTGTTCAGTTGTGCCGATAGCATGCTCATGCGGCGTCCTCCGCTGTCGGCCACGGCCTTGCAATCGTTCGCAGCCCTTCGACATCCAGTCGGGCATATTTGAGCGTCGTCGTTCGAGATCGATGCCGCAGCGTGTCGGCGATTTCATTCAGCGACGCACCCTGTTCCAGTAGGTTCGTCGCCAGACTATGGCGGAGGATATGCGAGCCGACGTATGGTACCGGCGGCTTCATGCCCAATCTTTCATAGGCGCCACGCAGAAGCTGGTTCAGTCGCTGCGAGTCCTTGAATGGCTTGTGAGGTGGCCGGGACGACACGAAGAGGTCGCGGGTCTGACCTTGACGCTCTGACTGGAGGTAGTCTGCGATCGCCGCCCCGACGTCGGGCAGAAGCGGAAGCCTGTCGTGCAACTGTCCTTTGCCGCGGACAATAATCTCCGCAGCCCGCCAATCAATATCGTCGAGTTGGATTGCAATGACTTCGGGGGCCCGCAATCCGTATCGTGCCATCAGCAGAAGCATCGCATAATCGCGCTTTGGCGAGTTTTTCACCTTGCCGACGTCTTGAAGCACGGCTTCGACGTCATCCTGCTTTAAATGTCGAGGCAGTCTCGTGCCGTGCCGGATGGCAACCCGCGGGACCACCTTTGCGAGGTTTGTCTGCGTTTTCCCAGTCTGAAAGAGAAAGCCGAAGAAGGAACGCAGGTGCGTGGAGAGGGTTTTGTCGCGGAAGGCCGATTTGCGATCCAGAACATCGGCAAGAAAGTCCGAGATATCTTTAACGGCGATTTCGCCGGGTTGGTCTCGGGCCTCGCCAAATCGGAACGCGAGGAAGCGCCTCGCCATATAGGAGGCATGTCGGATCGTGCGCTCGCTCATGGCCCGTTGAGTCCGCAAATATTCCTCGAACTCGGCACGGAGCGAGTTGCGGGCAAGTTCGGCTTCGCTGGGTTCTGGAAGTGGCGCAGCAAAGCCCTTCTCACCAAGGAAACGGACAAACGCCTTTAGGCGATAGCAAGCATTTCTCGACTTTGGCTTCACCAGGGCAACGGCGTCATCCGGGGTCAGCGTTTGCCATTCGAGGCCGTTTTCTGCGACTGTCGTGCTGAGGTGTTGGACTGCGTGGCGATATCCGCCGATCGTATTTTGAGAGTATCTTTCGCTGCGAAGACGATCAAAAAACTCCTCAACGAGTGAGGAGGGCAATTTCTGAGCGGCAGTATTTTTGAGTTCGGACTTCATATGGTGCTCCTTTGTTGAAGGCGCCCCCACATGATCTCATCGTCTCCGCATTTTTGATTGCAGATCAGCTTCGCGGTTTAATGATCGCTCTGATTATGCCGCGCAGGATGCGCCGGAATCGTTGCGAACGTCGGCGCATTCCCACCCTTATCGGCATAATCCGGCGGTCGGCATTATGGATTTCCTCATGGGCGAGCGTCGCATAATAGCTCTCGACATCGCGAAACGCCTCTATCGGCGGCATCTGGATCACATCCCGCTCGGGCGCATAGAAGGCTGCCGCACCACCATGGCGGATCGTTGCCCCCGTTGCCCGGAAAAAGGCGTCGGCATGCTCGAGACGCTCGACAGGCTTGAAGGCCGGCGTCTGCGGCGATGCGCCAAAACCCGCAGGCAGGCCTTCGATCTGCTCGAGATTGAAAACGGTATAGGCTTTCAGGAACGGGATTTCGTGCTCGACGTCGTCGCCGTTGGCGTTGGTCTCGGTCTTCCTGATGCGGTTGGCATAAACGACCATCGTCCCGGTCTCGCCTTTGCGCACGTTGCCTCCAAGTTCCAACGCATGGCGAAACGTCATCCAGGTGCTGGCACCAAAGCAGCGGCTTGCGGCCTCAGACCAGAGGAGCAGGACATTGATGCCGGAATAGGGTTCGCCGTTGAAGCGAAGCGGGCGCGACACGCATCCCGCATGCCGGGCGGCACTCCACGGCTGGACCCAGGGGCGCACGCCCTCTTCCAACTGAGCGAGCATGATATCGGTGATCCGTGTGTAGACGTCCGGGCGCACAGCATCGGTCTCGCCAGATAATTTCATTGACGTTTTCTTTGGCTTTCTCATCGTCTTTTCCTTCATCTTCGACACCGCGCCGATCGCGGCTCGTCACGGCGGTCGACCAGCGCGCGGGCGGCAGCGGCGCACCCGGCTCGTCAAGATCGTGCTGGAGATAGAAGGACCGCTGGGCCGAAACGACAGTGGAGGACGGCTTGTCCGTTGCGCCGCTTTCATGTCGCCCTCGGGCTAGACCGCAAACCGGGATGAGCCGCGCTCGGCGCCTGGGCCGCCTTGAGTGACACGAGAAAAGGCCGGACGAGGCCGGCCTTTCGAGATGGATCAGTGAGCGTGCGCCTTCAGTCGAAAGCCGATATCTGTAGTGACGCGGCGCGCTGGTCGATCGAGGTCGCGGGATTCGGCGAGCCGCTGCGCTCATAGGGCTTCCAGGTCTCGCCGGTAATGTCTTCGTAAGCGACAACGGCGCCCTCGGCCGCCATGCGCAGGACATGGGCCTGAAGCCCCATGACGGCGGCGAATTCGCGTTTTCTCTGGGCGCGGCTGTCGAAACCGACCGGACCCTCGAGATCTTCGTCGCGCAGATCGTTGCTAAGCCTGGCGGTCAGATCGCGTGCCTCGGTGACGGAGCGGCTATAAAACAGCCCGGCTCCGTGAGCCGATCCGACGAAGGAGCCGACGATGCGCTGCATATGGATCTGCATCGCCTTCTCGCCGAGGCCGTCCTTCATCGCCTCGGCGCCATCGATAAGCTGCTGGCGGTGCAGGTCGCGGATTCCCTCGCTGTCGACAACGGATAGGCCAAAGCTTTCCGAGATGCGCATTGCCTGGGCGGTGTCCGGGCAGGCATGCCGGACCATTTCGAGGGTCGTCGCGCGGGGCGTAGTTGAGCGATTCGTCGCAGCAGAACGGTTGAGCGGTGCCATGGTCGGTGTCCTTTCGGTCTGGTTGAGCAAAACCCGAGGTCCGGTTTTGGGTGCTGTCCCTCGGGTGCGGTCGACACGAACCGGCGAAGCGGCCCGGCCCAAGGTCAGGACGATGCAAGAGAGCGAGGTGCGGTTGCGGAGGTTGCGGGCCCAGGCCTGCAGAAAACGCGGCCGCGCTTTGGCGAACCGCGCATCGAGACTGCCGCAATGCGGCGCGGCACGCGGCCTTTGACCGGGCGCCGTCCGGTTCAGACCGCAACGAAGCCGAGGGTCAGAGCGTATGAACCTGTGGCCGATACGCCGCCAGCAGACCGGCGCGTCACCACTACCGTCGCGCCCGAGCCGCGCTTCAGCGGTATTGCCTACCCACAAACCGATCGCGTGGCCGCAAGGAGTCTGGCTGCAGCGGCAGCGCAACCTCAGGCACCGACCTGCCTAGATGATAGTGACAAGACACCGCCGGCGAGAACCGGCGGCGCTGGGCAGGCGCTAACCCGTCGTTACGCTCCGGCTATTCGGTCGCCTCGTTGAACCTGCTGTCCAACTCGTCGCCGACATGATCGAGACCAGCCGCGGCCGGGTTGGCCGCCGTTTCAGGATCGTCTTCTCCGGCCTCCACCGCGCTTGCAAGTTGCGTCATCGCCCAGGCTTCGGCCTCCCGGCGGCAGATACGATTAGCGACGCCGGATGGAAGCCTCGAAAAGTCAGCAAAGAACCTGGCAGTTTGCTTTTCTGACACATTGCAAAAGCTTGCCGGTGTCGAGCGTTGGCGGGACGTTGACGGCCCCATTCATCTCGCGCAGGTCATCGGAAACAACCAGCGCGCGCGTAGTCTCGAAAAGCGTCGAGGCGCTAATGCGGTTAGCGCCGCGTTCGTACGGCCCTCCCAATTCGCATTTCGTTTACCCCTTGCCATTCCCTCTATTTCCGCATTAGGTTCAGCAGACACCCCTGCCAACCACCGGAAGATGAACGCCATTCGTCAAGAAATCACACGCAGGACCATTCTCATACGAATGCTCGCGTAGGCGACCGCGGTACCGGGATCACTGCGATCAAATTGGCGCGCGAGGTTGCGATGGCTCCGTGCAGCCGCGGGCCGCGTTGGGATAACCGCGCAAACTGTTGCCCACGGTCTTGTGTTGACTGGCGCGGCAGGTTTTCGCAATTCGCGCCCGCTCTCGACAATTGGCGAAGGTGCTTGCCGAGCCGTATTGAGGGCCGCGTCAATCCTGCGTTGTCGTCCCCTGACCGCATCAGGCCGTCTTGATCACAGAAAAGGCAAAACCGGACAGCTCAGTTTATATACACCCCTTAAATGGGTTGAATAATCAACAATTTGAAATATATTGATCCACTAAAGGGATCAATTAATGTTTCTCACTCTTGAAATCCATTTCAAAGATGAATGGCATCAAGCCGCGACACTTGAACTCAAGAGCGACGCAGCCGGCTTTCAGGGTGCGTCGATAGTCGATTACGATCTCGATTACTTTATACGGTTCGCATCGGTGGATTTTGCAGAAGGAAACGCGGCAAGTGACAATCGCGCACTTTCAATCCGATATCCCGTTGACCTCGAGAATCGATATACCTCAACGTGGCCACCATTCCTGCTCGATCTAATGCCGCAAGGACATGCAAGGCGCAAGCTGGCAGAACATTTAGGCCTCAGCGAGGGAGCACGCAGCTCGGATCTTCCTCTGCTTCTGCGCTCTGCCGTAGGCGGAATAGGTAATGTCCGCATAAAAGAAGCCGCTGAGGCAGAGAAGCAGCGGCTACACGGTGTGCAGCGCCAAGGAGTAACAGAGGCTGAGATCCTTGAACGATCAGATCGTTTCATGGAAGTAGCCGATCGTTTCGGTATGCTTGCTTCGGGCTCAAGTGGCCTGCAAGGCGAATGGCCAAAGGTCTCCATGACCAAGGCTATCGATGGCCTTTATTATCCCGACAGCTTCGTGTCCGACGATGAGGCCGTGCGGCATGTGATCGTCAAGCTGGTCCGCAGCAATGAGCCCGTAGACCGGCTCATTCTTGAAGGCGAAGCCCTCTATTCGCAGATCGCTCAAAAGATCGGCCTCAATGTCAGTGAACCGTCGGCCTATGCCGAAGGCGTCCTGATCATTCCCCGTTTTGATCGAAAGAAGAGAGAAGGAGGTGGAACCGTTCGGCTGGGTCAAGAAAGCCTTGTTTCGGCCATTGGCGTTGCCGACTTCGGATATGTTGGCACGCATGAGGCCTATATCGACATTCTGCGCCAATATTCCGCCGATCCCCTCGCGGACGTCGTAGAGTACCTCAAACGGGACATCGCCAACCTGGCTCTCGGCAATCCCGACAATCATGGTCGAAATACCGCGCTCACCAAGTTCCAAGACGGAACTGTCCGTCTGTCTCCGCTCTTTGATTTCGCTCCAATGCGGCTCGCCAAGGAGGGGATCGTTCGCTCCACCAGATGGGCCACGATGCGAGATGCCGGCCGGGATCATTTCCCTGATTGGAAGAAAATTTGCGCCGAACTGTTTCCCGATCTCACTGAGCAAAAGATACTCGCGTCCGCACTTCTGACGTTTGCAGAACGACTCTGTGAGGCGCCGAGCCTTGCGAAAAACCTGGCGGCAGCTCCAGAAATTTTAGAGCGCGCAATGGCACGGTGCACTGAAATCGCCGATAGCGTTTTGCAGGCGAAGCTATGATGCCGGAGAAAATCTGAGTGGCTCGCTGGAAAAAGCCTACAAAAGAACAGGTTCTTGAGAACCGGCGCACGCTTGCTGAGCGAGCTCGAACCGGTGATTTAAGGCTGCCCGGCGCAGTAGCGGCAATCCGGAAGAGTTTCGGCATGACCCAGGAAGAGTTTGCCAAAACGCTGGCACTTACGCGGCGTCAAGTTGCTGAGATCGAAACCGGCAAAGCAAACCCGACACTGGAAACACTGGAAAGAATTGGGCGCCTGTTCGGATTTTCGGTAGGTTTTGTGCCGAGGGCAGAGAGCCGTGCGAATACTCAAAACTAAAAGGCGAACACCCCCGTAGGAACGTTTAAACTTTTCGCGGAACTGATCGCCTACCATCTTGACGCCAGAGACAGGCTGACGCCGCACAGATTGATCTCGACCACGCAAGAAAGCGGTCCGAGGTTTGGGAACAATTCATCGCCGTACTTGGCCACAATCATCGTAATCTGATCCCCGGCGTGGACGCCGGGTATCAACCGGCTTCTACGTGATGGCTTAAACGACAAGTCGCCACAACTCTTACGCATGATGAAGGCAAGCCTGGTGCGCATGGCGGCCTGTAGACAACGTCATGGGACCTGGCGCGCGCGAGGCTCGGCGGCAGGATCAATCTTGACTTCGATCCCGGCCGAACCGTTGAGGACACGATCGAGCACGTCGTTCAGGAGTTCAAAATCGCCCATCCCGAAAGAGAGATTAAGGTGTCCGTGGAGATCGAAGCTGCGCCGCGGATCGACCATGTGCGGACAGGACAGATGTTCTCCAATCTCCTTGGAAACGCCCTAATGCACGGTGCGCCAGACCATCCCGTGCGGGTGAAGGCAATCACTACGGATAATCAATTCGAGTTGAGCGTCGATGACAGTGGCGAGCCAACCCCGGTGCAATCTCTCAACAAGCTTTTTCAACCTTTTGACCGAGCGGAGGGTTCGAAAAGCCAGGGGTTGGGGTTAGGGCTCTACATTTCATAGATATCGCTCGCGCCCACGGAGGAACGTTAGCGGTTTTGTTCGACGAGAAAAATGCATCGCTTCACTTTCTCCATGCCCATCGAGACTAAGCACCCGGAACGATTGGCCTGACACCAAGGCTTTATTGGCAACCGTTAACGGTTTCCGGCCCTGCCGGACGGACGTAGCGGCCACTGTTTTTTGGTTGAACGCAGAACAAAGCTGAATTATTTTTCGCCTGGCAGACAGAACTCAACTCACTGCTCTGCGTCTTTTTTGGCCGATTTCAATGCGGGACTTACTGAACTGTTTCATCGACCTGAATTCGCAGCGTCCGGATGTCGCGAAGACGTCTGACATGATACTAGCTCATGCGAAGTTCCTCGGCCTTCAAGCCGCATTTATCGGCGACGACAGAAGCCTTCTTCGGATCAGCGGGAGGCCCGATCAAGCTGAACTGATCGACGAATTTTTGTTCTTCATGGACCCCACGCAATACAGCCATCGGATTGCAGGCCTTCAATGAAACAAGGGATTTCGGTGTTTGAGACAAGAGAGGCGTCGATCCTATCGCCTCGCGACCTAGCGATCTGCCAGCGCGTTTTTGACCACGTTTGTGTGACGAAGCAAATCGCATTGGACATGCATCGGGAAGAGCTTGCCAAACGTATTGTGCTCGCATTCCGCAGTGGTCTGAGAGACGAGGGCACGCTCATTAAGGTACTGCTTGATGAAGATGGCGCCGCCTAGGGAGGGTCGGGCGAGCGCTCGTCAGCTGGCTTCACGCCCTTCCGCACGACGGATCGGAGCCACAATCCTCCCAGCATCCCTCCGTCCCCCGAATTCGCAGATGGCTCCATAGCTAATCTGAAGGAACTGTTCAGGGATTTCGGCGGTGCACTGGGGCCAGTCGTCGCCGGGTTGCGCAGTGATGTGCAGGTCCATCGCGCGGCCCTCCAGGAGGTGCAAGCACGACGCTGGATAGCAGACCGCCACGTCTTGATCGGGGACGCCGCACATGCCACGTCTCCAAGCGTGGCGCAGGGAGCGGCGATGGCGCTCGAGGACTGGGTCGTACTTGCGAACATCCTCACTCCGATGAACCTGTCGACCGAGCGCTGGAGCAGTTCCACACCGTTCGTTCCCCGCGGATCGCGTTGGTGCTGGAGAAATCGCGGAAGAGAGACGGGTTGCGGACGGGATCGGGATTCGTCCAAGATTCGATGCTCAGGCTGTCAGGCAACCACATCTACCGGAAAACCTACCAATCGCTTACCGGGCCTATCGTTTGATCGGGTTATGAAATCCCAACGCCAATTTCCTGCGCGACACGCTCGACCTTGGCTTCTGTCTGCGACGTGCACCATTAGCCAAGGCAGGTTGACGGTCTCGACGATGCGAGGAAGGCATTACGGACGTACGCGCCGGAGAGGTTTTATCTGTCAAAGCTGGCTCCAAGCTCCTACCCGTGTCACCGCCTTCGAAAGAGCACTCCGAATTCGCAAGACGATGCTGACGATCCAGCTCCATGCTTGCGAGACGTCTAGGTATACGCCGCACTTGTTCGGACGCTCTAGGCGACCGCGCGTCGGTGACCAAGAGGCCGGTACATGACGCTCTCGCCTTCCGCCACCACGGTGTGGATAAATCGAGTGCGACGAAATGGTAACAAAGGGCTTTGCACTCGCCGAAACGGGATCTGGTTTAAGGGGCGATAAGACTATGGTCGCCAACGCTTTACTTAGGAGCAGGCGGCGGACCCCGGTGAGCGCTACAGCGAGCACTCGATGCTCCCGCCGGTTCCACGCCCTGCTGAAAGGGCCATCTTCCACTATCTACGTTCTGAAATCGAACCCCACTCGCCGAGCTGTGCAAGGCGTCATCTTCCGTCTAGGCCCGACACTGAGAGAGTAAGCTTGGATTTAAAACGGTGGCACCTTGTCGAGATCGCGAAACGCAAGATTTCGGGCACTGTTGGAAAGATATCCCCAGTCGCTCGGCGACGGCCTTTGGGACAGCCCTGCCCTCTTCCTGACTTCCTTTAGGCGCGCACCAATAAGAGCATCGACAGACTTAGTCCCGCTCTTCTCGTCTCCAAGCCGCCACCGCTCCTCGATGCCAAAATCCACGTCGCAAATTTAGTGCATCCTGGACAGGCTTCACTAGCCCAGGAGGACATTGGCCCATGTATGCTGCGACCATCGGATTAGACATAGCGAAGAACGTGTTCCAAGTATATGGAGCCAACGCCGCCGGCGACCCGTTGTTCAATCGACGGGTTTCCCGAGCAGCCATTTTGGATTTCTTCAGCAAATTACCACCATGTGTGGTTGCAATGGAGTCGTGCTCGACAGCCCATTACTGGGGGCGTTCGATATCGGCGCTGGGCCATCAGGTGCGGCTTATCCATCCAGCATACGTGAAACCCTTTGTGAATCGCGACAAGACGGATGCCAATGATGCTGAAGCCATCCATGAAGCCTTGTTCAGGAGGTCAATGCGTTTCGTCCCATTGAAGTCCACGAGCCATCAGGCGTCGACAATGCTATTCAAAACAAGAGCGCTCCTGGTTCGCCAACGCGTTCGTGCTGTGAATGCGCTGCGCGCCCACCTCGCTGAACTGGGTATCGTGTCGCGGCCCGGGACATCGAATGTCTCGTCGTTGATCTCGATTGTCCGCGATCGACAAAGCAAGAGCTTACCGCCTTCAGCTATTACAGCATTAAAGATCATTGCCAGGCAGATCGATACCCTTACCAAAGACATCGAAAGTCTCGAAAAAACATTAAAAGGCCAAGCGAAGGAGGATGACGAGATGAGGAGGCTGATGACCATCCCGGGTGTTGGACCAATGACCGCTACCGCCATCAAGGCTTTCGTGCCAGACATTGGCGTCTTTAAATCTGCCCGCCACTTCGCTTCATGGACAGGTCTCACGCCCAAGTCTTTCTCTAGTGGGGAAAGCATCAAGATCGGCGGCATAACAAAAATGGGGAATGCGGATTTGCGGTCGCTTCTCGTCACAGGAGCTATGTCGGTAATTCGGAACACGAAAACGGATGACAACAAAAGCTGGACTGCGTCCTTAAAGCGACGAAGACCGTTCAAGGTGGCGGCGATCGCTCTGGCAAACAAAAACGCGCGCACGATTTGGGCCATCCTTACAAAAGGCGGTTCCTACGAGACCGCGCCCACAAGAGCCTGAGCCGCAACGGATGACCGCATGTCGGTCGTCGATCGGAGTTCGAGATAGCGGAATGCAAGAGTAGGCAAGCAACACCGGCGAATACCATGTGCCCATGAGCACGCTCGAGTGACGGGTGCTTGCCCCGCGTAAGTCGCTGAGGCTCAGCGCGGGTTTCGCGTGGAAGCCGTACACTTGGTTGCAGCATTCAAGAAATCGCTCATCGAACTCCGATCGGGCGGATCGTAGGCAACTGCGGTCCGCCTCTATCGTCAAGCCAAGGCGTCAGAAATACGCAGTTTGACTACTTGCGTTGTAGGACAGGTTCGGATCACATGTGAACAGCACGATATCCTTGGAGAAGAAGATGCCCCGTTTTTTGACCCGCGCCGCCTTCGTTCTGACCACGTTCATGATACCCGCCGTTGCATCCGCGCATACCGGGATAGGGCCGACATCGGGCTTCGTCCATGGCTTCGCCCATCCGATCTCCGGCATAGACCATACGCTTGCCATGGTTTTGGTGGGCCTACTCGCATACCAACTCGGCGGCCGGGCGATATTCCTCGTGCCAGCGGCTTTCGTAGGCATCATGATGGTTGGCGGCGTGCTTGGTGTCGCGGGCGTCGATCTCCCGATGGTCGAAATTGGGATCGCATTGTCGGTTGTTGTCCTGGGAGCCGCGGTCGCGCTTAGAATTAAGACGCCGACGACGGTTGCAATGGCGGTCGTCGGCCTCTTCGCTCTTTTCCACGGGCACGCGCATGGATCAGAAATGCCGGCGAACGCGACCGCCTTCACCTATGCTTCGGGCTTTGTCGCGGCAACTGCACTGCTGCACGGACTCGGCCTTGTCGCAGGTTTCATAACCGCACGCCTGAGTGACAGCAGGGGCGAACTCATTGCCCGCACCGCTGGAGGTTTGGCAGCTCTAGCGGGATTGGGACTCGCAATTGGCTTGGTGGCGTGACGCGCACATCATCATGTCAGGCGCGCCCGCATCGACTGTTGGAGGTTCTCGAACTGGGATACCCGACTGAAGCCGACATTATCATCTCTAGGTCGCCTTAATGCCCCATACTGAGAAACCGAGCTTGGGGTTTGGCGCTAATGAGTTTCGACCAGGGAGAACATGATGGCTCAGGAACCTCTAATTGGTAATCCAATCACAGTCGGGATAGTAGGCGCGGATGGTGAAGTCGAACAAGTCGCACTTCCCGAGCGAGGCGTAGCATGGCCGGAGACCACGGGCGTCGATACGCTAATCGTTACCCCGCTGAAAATCGCTCTGACGACCTCGCTGGTGACCATCGCAATCGCCTTCAATCCACTCGTTGTTCGGTATCGGCAACGCGCGTTGAAGGGGTTCGGATGGAGGTCCGTTGGGATAGCGAGTGGTCTGATCGATTGTTCACATCGGTGGAATATCAGCATCAGGCGATCGACGACGTGACCAATCTGCAGCCCACGCCTCGCCTGCCATGGTTGGAAGGAATTTCTGCGGACGCGTGTCGTTCCGCTTAACGAGCCCCATGAGCTCGAGAACGCGCAACGTGGAAAGATCGGACCCCTTCGGCGCAATAAACCCCTGCTCTACGCATGCAACCATCACCCGTGTCTGCGCTCTCGTGAGTCTTGTCGATATCGCCAAAACCACCGCCCTTCCCCTCGTGGCAGCTTCGCTCATCTGACGACCTGAAGCGCAATCAGACCAAAAATCCCGACGGCAATTCGCCACCAACCGAATGGAGCGTAACCTCTTTTGGAGACGAATTCGAGAAGTTGATGGACAACGAGAAGCGCAGTCAGGAATGCAAATACAAATCCGATCACGATCATCATGCCCTGGTCGGCGGTCAGGCCGTGGCGGCTCTTCCAAAGATCGAGCGTGAACGCACCGAGCATGGTCGGCATAGCGAGGAAGAACGAGAACTCGGCTGCTGATCGCTTGTCGGCACCCAGTAGAAGAGCGCCGACGATAGTCGAACCGGATCGAGATGTGCCCGGGATCATCGCCAGGCACTGAACGAATCCTATAGTAATCGACATTGGCCAGCTGAATTGCCGAGCATCGAAGTAGCGTGGCTCCGGCGCGACGCGATCAACCACAAGAAGCACTATACCCCCGAGTATCAGCACGATGCACACGAGGACCGGGCTCTCGAACAGCACCGCCTTGATGAAGTCGTGTGCGAGCGCTCCGATCACCGCTGCGGGAAGAAAGGCGAGGATAATTGCGGCGGCGAAATGCCGTGCCTCCCGGCTCGTCGGCAGCGCGGTCACGATGGCGATGAGCCGATGGAAGTAGATCGATATGATCGCCAGTATTGCTCCGAGCTGAACGAGGACGTCGAAGGTCGCGGCCGATTGGAGGCCAAGCAGTTTTCCTGCCAGGATGAGATGCGCGGTCGACGATACAGGAAGGAATTCGGTTAATCCCTCGATGGAGCCGAGCAGGGCGGCGGTCAGAAAATCGGGCATGGTCTCTCTCAGAAATGAATACGAGATCAGCGGTTTGCCACCCGTTCTTCGAAGGCGAGCATGCCGACAAAGACAGTGACGGAGAGGAGCAGACCGAGTGTCGCGTCGGATGCGTAGTGTGCACCGACTGCCACGCGAAGCCCTGCAGTTCCGATCGAAGCCAGGATGACCGGAGGTGCGATCCAAGTGCGATAGCGGGGCGGCAGCAGGAAAAGAAGGCAAATCAGCCAACCCGCTCCCGAGGCCTCGCCCGATACGAACGAGCAGTTCCTCTCACAGGCTCCGTCAAACGATCCCGCCGGCATAAACTCCATCTTGCCGCCGAACAGATCGGTCTGGATCGGACGTGGGCGGCCGGAATGTGCCTTCAGGAACACGTTGGCGATCAACCCGGTGCCGATGCCCAGACTGACCAGAGACGCCCAAAGGCGATGAACCGGCATCTGGTGCCGCAGCCTGGGTGAGAAACCCGCGACTGCCAAAGCTACGACAACCATCCCTGCGGCGACGTAAGGTAACGCATAAAGGATCCATCGAAGGGTCGTGATCGATGTGTCCCTGCTCAGCGGGAAATTACCGCACTGATCCCCGGCAGGCAGATTCACGCAGAGAGGACTGCTAAAGAATAGCTCCGAGATCTGGACGTCAATCATGGGCCAAGCGTGAAAAATGGCCAATAGCAGAAACCAGAACGCCGTCAGAATCAGAAATGAATCGAGGTATTTGCGCTGCCGAGCAACCGCGTGAAAAATGGCCATGAATGGGCTCTCTTGGTTCTAGGGAACGCCCGCCATATTTCGGCTCCGCCTGACACCAACCTGAACGAAGGCCGCCGGGTTGTTTACGGATTTGTAAAGAATTCCGAAAGCTCGGAGCTTCACCGAAATACCGGATGACCAGGTGTGGATGAGACACGATTGGAATGAGCGGGTTGCAGGACACAAAAGGGAGCCCGTGCCTCGGTGACGGGCTCCCTCTTCTTCAATGAGAAAGCCCCGTTGTTTCTCGCTGATCCTGGTTGGCGGTCATGTAGACGACGATCAGGATGATCGCGCCGAGGAAGGCGAAGCTCGTGTAGATCGTTCCGAAGCCAAGGCCTCCGTATTCGCTCGGTTGCGACAGCAAGTCCCCGAACGATGCGCCAAGCGGCCGGGTGAAGATGTAGGCCAGCCAGAAGGCAGCGATGCCATTCACCTTGAAGATGAAATAAGCCGCAGCGATCGTTGCAATCAGCGCCACGAAGATGAGCGCGGTCGTCAGATATCCGAAGTCGAACTTCTCGGCGACCAGATCGCCGGCAGCCGTTCCAAGTGCGAACGTGAACAGGATTGCAAGCCAGTAGAACCCTTCGCGACGGTTGGTGAAGATCGTGTGGATCGAAAGCGTACCTTCCATCAGATACCAGGCGAGGAACGTGACGGCCAACGCGACTGTGAAGAAGATCGTCGATGCTTCCAGCGGCACGCCGAAATTGTCCGTCAGGTTATCAGTCACCAGCGTGCCGACGACGCTGATCAGAACGACTGCCGCCCAGTAGACTGCCGGCACGTAGCGCTTTTGTGCGAATTGCGCTCCAACCACCATCATCAGGACGACAGTCATCATGATGGACGTCAATGTCAGGCCGAGGCCAAGATTGACGGCAAGGTAATCAGCCGCGGTTTCCCCCATGGTAACCGCCATGAGTTTGATGAGCCAGAAATCGACAGTCACTTCGGGAACGCGATTTTCCGGCTCGGCAAGGTGTTGGTTTGCCATGGTCATGCTCAGTCCTCCTATTACTTACCCATGATCTGCATGGCTTCAGCGAGGAACTTGTCCGAGCGCGTATCATCGTCAGCGTTGCAACGCTCGACAGCCTTGGTCTCGAGGTCCTCGACCTTCTTCATGTCGGCGTCTGACAGCTTGGCGGATCCCTTCGCAGTCCGCATTTCCTTCAGCATTTCTTCGCAGGGAACGGCGGCATGAACAGGCATGGCGAGCGCGATGAAGCCGAGCGCCACGACAGAGTTCAGAACGGTAGCGGCAACGATTGTTTTCATAATAGTATCCTCTCGGAACAGTGGGTGCCGCACCATTGCAGCGAGAGGGACGATATCGGCGGGGTCATACGGGCGCCTTGCCGGAACCATACGGTTTGGTAAGGTTTCGACATCCCACGACTTTACAAAACCGTATGTTGTAGCAGCGGCATCACAGCGGTTACATTCACCGAACGGACACAAACTGGCGAAGACACGACATGCGCATCCTCCTGGTTGAAGACGACCGCAAGACATCGGAATACGTGGCCAAGGGATTTGCCGAAGCCGGACACAGCTGCGACGTTCTGGGTGACGGCCGGGACGGGCTGTTTCAGGCGCAGCGCGAGTCCTACGACATGCTCGTCGTCGACCGGATGCTGCCGGGGCTGGACGGCCTGTCGATTGTCCGGTCTCTTCGCGCCGCCCGCGTCGGCACCCCTGCCCTGTTCCTCACGTCCGTTGGTGGCGTAGACGACCGTGTCGAAGGGCTGGAGGCAGGAGGCGACGACTATCTGGTCAAGCCATTCGCTTTTTCGGAGCTGCTCGCCCGCGTCAACGCGCTCGCCCGGCGCCCGCCCGTGCAGGAGCAAAAGACTGTCCTGAAAGTAGCGGATCTGGAACTCGACCTGATCCGGAGAGAGGCCCGGCGGGCCGGGCAGGTTATCGAACTACAGCCACGCGAATTCACCTTGCTCGAAGTCCTGATGCGTGGCGAAGGCCGGGTAATGACGAAAACGATGCTTCTCGAACGCGTCTGGGATTTCCATTTCGATCCGAAGACAAGCGTCGTTGAGACCCATGTCAGCAGGCTCCGGGCCAAGATCGACAAGCCCTTTCAGGCGCAACTCCTCCACACCGTGAGAAACACCGGATACAGCCTGCATGCGCCTCGCTAGTCTGCGACACAGCACGCCCTTCAGACTGGCCCTGACCTTCGGCGTCCTGTTCATCGTCACGTTCATCGTCAGCGGCGCGGTCATGTACCATATGCTGAGCGCTGGCCTTGCCCGCCAGATGGACGCGTCCCTGCACGAAATGAACTCCGTTATCGCCTCGACCTATGCTCCTGATGACATGGAGGATCTCGTGGCCACGCTGAACAGCTACGTAAACCTCCAGACGACAAAGGATGGCCTCTACTCGCTGGTCGATCCAAAGGGTGTAAGGCTGGCCGGCAATTTCACGGCAATCAGAATGCGGCCCGGCATCTACACAATAAAACCGGAAGACATCGGCCTTCCAGGCTCGGGCAGGTTCAGGATCGAAGTCACGCAGCTTGGCCCCAACATGCTCGTCGTCGGCGAGAGTTTCTCGGACATGGATGACCTCCTGAGGATCGTGCTCGTAAGCCTCGGCTGGGCGGCGGTACTCGTCGTCGTCGCCGCGCTCGGCGGTGGCATCTTCCTGGCAGCCAGGGCACAGCACCGTCTGGATGCGGTGGCCCGCACAATGCTCGACGTCTCCAACGGCCGACTCGACAGCCGGATACCTCTCCAGGGCCGCAGCGATGATCTCGATCGCGTGGGAATGCAGATCAACAGCGCGCTCGATCGCCTTTCTGGAATGGTCGAGGGGATGCGCCAGGTCAGCGCCGATATTGCCCACGAGCTCAAGACGCCGCTCAATCGCCTGAAGATGACTCTGGACGACGCCATTCGTGGAGCCGCGCGCGGCCGCGATGTGGGACAGCTGCTGGCGGATGCGCGTGCCGAAAGCAATCAGATCAATGCGACATTCGAAGCGCTTTTACGCATATCGCAGATCGAGGCGGGCGCTCGTCGACAGCGCTTCCAGAACGTTGATCTCACCGAGATCCTGACTTTCGTCGAGGAAGTCTATGCGAGCGTTGCCGAGGACAATGGACAGGCACTGAACCTCCTTCCCTCACCTATTGCCGCGTTCCAAGTCCAAGGCGACAAGGAGCTTCTGACCCAGATGGTCGTCAATCTCGTGGAGAACGCCATCAATCATTGCCCGCCTGGTACTAGGATCGACATGTCGCTCGTCTCGGCGCATGCCGAAATCGTGCTGCGCGTAGCCGATAACGGTCCGGGCGTGCCCGCGGAAGAACGAGACAAGGTATTCCGGCGCCTGTATCGGCTGGATAAAAGCCGCACGACACCCGGCAGCGGCCTCGGCCTCAGCCTCGTCAGGGCGATCGCCGATCTGCATTCCGCACATATCGGCCTCGCCGATAACGCCCCAGGCCTGGCGGTCACCGTCTCGTTCCAATCGGTGTAAACGTCCGCTTGACGGAATCCAGCCTTACAAAATCGTAAGAACCTGTCGAAGCCACGGTAAGAATGGTTGCCTAGGCATGCGTGGTGCCGCCCGTTCCCACGCGAGGCGGCAATCCTCTGACCCTGCCGCAACGGCACAAACACTACAGGAAAGATAATGCATCAACAGCTCAAGTATGCCGTCACCAAAGTGCCGGAAGTCACGTTGGCATTCTGGATCATAAAGATCCTCGCCACCACGCTCGGCGAGACGGGCGGGGACGCAGTGACGATGTCGATGGATCTGGGAAGACCTGGAAGAGCATTTCGAGCGCAAGGGTTGATCAGCAGATTAAGATCGATGCCCGGAAAAAGCGCCAGCAGAGCAACGTCCAACTGGTTCCAATGATCCAGCCCGCGAGCACGTCACTTGGATAATGGACACCAAGATAAACCCGGCTCATTCCGATCATGATCACAACCAGAGCTGCAGCACCGTAGAAGATTGGCCGGTGCGCGGGAATGCTTCCCAGTGCAGTACCAATGAGGGCAAGCGCCAAGTAAGTGGCCGCCGAGACCGTGGAGTGGCCGCTCGGAAAGCTGGCATCATGAACCTCGACCAGATGCGGGACGATGGAAGGGCGGGGTCTGTTGAGAAGCGTCTTCACCACATTGCTGATACACCACGCTCCGAATGCCGATAAGGCCAGAAAACCAGCAGCAGCGCTCCGTTTCGCCAAATACAGAAGCAAAACAGTGAAGAACACTATCGTCGCCAGAACGGCCAGACTGCCGAGGCTGGTCATGTTCTCGAAGTAGTTCTGTAACCAGTGGGGACCTGCCGGAACGTTCAGATCACTTGCCTTACGCAGTGCAAGAAGGACACGTGTATCGAGGCTTGCAGTCTCGCCTTCGACGGTTTCGTGACCGAGCCATGGGACAGCTACCACTCCGACAAAAAGCGCGACTGTGATCGCAATCTTTGACGGATGACTGCGTCGAACCAAGTTGTGCAAGCTGGTCATTGCTGACGCCCCTCTCCCACCAGACGCGATATCCTGATGCCGAGATCGGGAAGAGAGAAGGGTTTGATAAGGTAGTCGTCAGCCCCGCTCGCCAATCCTTCCATGCGGTCGCTGAGTTGATCGAATGCCGACAAGATCAAGACAGGGACATTGCGATCAAGCTTCCGAATATGCTCGAGAACCGACAGACCGTCGCCGTCAGGCAATCTGAGATCCAGCACGACGCAATCATAGGTGCCCTGCCCGGCTGCTGCCATCCCGTCCACCGCGTTTTGGCACCAACGCACGGAGTCACCACCGTCAGCCATGTGGCCCACGATAGCGTCACCGATCAGGTTGTTGTCTTCGATTAATAGGATGTCCACTCGGATCCCCGGAACACATGTCAGACTCCGGGGCCAATGAACTTCCAAACCTGACACCCACCTGAAGTCGACAGCATCGAATGGCCGTGGGCGGTCAGTGTGTTTCAGGTATCCGTCAGGTTCATCGGCAAAGCGACAGGCAGCCTGGAATCGGAACGGTAGCGTGATTGCGCTGCCGCGTCCGATCCGCCGATCGACAGTCGCACCGTGGGGACACCAAGAGGCATGAAACAATCTATTTGGCACCAGCGTCCCAGTGTCGGAAGCTTTACGATCAGTGCCATCACGACCGCATATCTCCTTTTGGTTGCCAACCACACCTTCTGGGCGCGCGCCGCTAACTATTTCAAGGACGACCAATTTGCTCTTGGCCTGTTCGTGACGGGCATCACCGCTGGAGCCATGGCGATACTCACGCTCGTATCGGCAAAGTACGTCACCAAGGCTTTCCTGATCTTCTTCGTTCTCACCGCATCCGCAGCGTCCTGGTTTACAGACCAGTTTGGCGTGATCGTCGACCGCGAGATGATCCGAAACATGTTGCAGTCCACGTCCGCGGAGACGGCTCACCTCATCACACTAAGGTTCATCACCCACTTCGCGTTGACCGGAATTCTCCCCGCCCTGCTGATTCTCTGGGTGCGGATCGTCCACCGACCGGTTCTCTCGAAACTGCTTCACAACAGCGCGATCATTGCGGCATGCCTCGTTGTCCTGGCAGGCTCCGCAATCAGCGACTACAAGTCCATCGCTGGCGTGGGCCGCGCGCATCCCGACATCATGGATCCGTTGACGCCATTCTTTCCGATGACCAGCGCTGTCCGCTACGGCATCGATGCGATGAAGGGTCCGCGCGGCGCTCCAACAGCCCTCGGTACCGATGCGCACCGCACCGCAGCCGGGAAGCCGAGGGTCACCGTCATCGTCGCCGGCGAGACTGCCCGTGCAGAGGATTTCTCGCTTGGAGGCTATTTGCGCGAGACGAACCCCGAGTTGAAGAAGAGGGACGTCGTCTATTTCCCAAACACGTCGAGCTGCGGCACTTCGACGGCAGTCTCCATACCCTGCATGTTCTCGATATATACGCGGCAGAGCTACTCTCATGATAAGGCGCTTGCGAAGGAAAACCTTCTCGACGTGCTCATGCATGCCAACGTGTCGGTCTCCTGGCTGGATAACGACACCGGGAGCTACAACGTCTCGGACCGCGTCCCCTACCAGTTTCTTCCCAAGTCCGCCGATCCTCGCTTCTGCAGCGGCGGCGAATGCCTGGACGCAATCCTTCTGGATCGCATGGACGAGTGGCTGGACCGGATTCACGGCGACAGCGTCCTGATCCTGCACCAGCTCGGCAGCCATGGCCCAGCTTACTTCGCACGCTACCCTGATGAATTCAGGCGGTTCGTCCCGGATTGCCGCGCCGAGGATTTCGGCAAATGCAGTCAGCAGGAAATCCGCAATGCTTACGACAACACGATCCTCTACACAGACTTCGTCGTCGCGCAGGTGATCGACAAGCTCAAGTCTCGCGAATCGTCCGTCGCTGCATCCGTGATCTATTTGTCGGATCACGGCGAGTCGCTCGGAGAGAATGGTCTCTATCTGCACGGCGCCCCATACATTGTCGCGCCCTCCCAACAGACGCATGTGCCGTTTCTCGCCTGGGTCGCTACGGACGTGCAGAAGACCAATGGTTTCAACATGGGCTGCCTCAAACAGAAAGCCTCGGCTCCGACGTCCCATGACAACCTCTTTCACAGCGTTCTCGGGATGATGGACATTTCCACATCCGCCTACGATCCCTCGCTTGATGTGTTTGCCGGATGCCGCGTGCCCGGCGACCTGGCCGAGGCGTCGCCCGCGGCTTTCGGCGGCACAAAGTAGGCGCTCCATATTCGACGGATGAGCCGCGACGCCCGAGCCAAAAACTGCGATGTCTCGTAGAATGCCCGCCATGGCAAAACAATGCAGTAGCAGGTCATGGGCAGCTTGAACTGCCTGAGGCCGTTCTGGAAGAGGGAGCCACGCTCGGCACTCTGACGTATAGGCTGCGGTTCCATGAACAGACCTCGTAATCCGGAGAGATGCTCAAGATCGAACGCGAGGTCGTAAGGCAACCGCATCGGAACAAGCTCATCAACGATCTACTTTGCAGCTCTGCGATTGATGAGATAGGCGCCCGACCCCTTCTCGCGCGTCAGGGAAATAGCCAGGCCGCGATAGGGCGTAAGCGGCTTCAGTTTGAACTTCCGGCCGCGATTGACAATCGAGAGACGGAGGATGTCCGACTCCCTCTGCTCGTCGAGCGCCGCGCTGAGTGCCGCCACGAGATCCTCTTCGAAGAGGAGAGCGTCCTCGAGGATGAGAGCATGGGCCGCTCTAGAATTCTGCATTCTCTACGCCCATTCGACATGGCTGAGGAAACACCCGATCTCGAAAGGGTTCGGCTTTCGGCCGTGCCGCTTCGTCGAATGTTGAGAGGGGCATCGTGATCTCGCGCCCGTCGAGCGCGGAAATACGTTCAAAGTCCAAACCCCTGTTGAGTACCCGCGCCTCCATCCGAAAGCGACGCTCAGGCGATCGGTCCAGATTGATCAGATAGACCGAAAGTCAGGAATTGAGTGTGGTGCTCAGGTCATTGATGGACGCCTGAGTACTGGAGTGCACGTTCATGGGAGCCTAAAAACGCAATGATCAGGCCATGAACCTGCGCTTCGAAGTTCTCCCGTTCCTGTCTGCATCCATACGGATTTGTAAAGTCACAGGCGTCCACGTTACCGATCCGTATAATCACGGAAAGGAAACCTCAAACTGCGTGTTGCAGGCTCCTTGCGTCCCAATGACGGGCACCACAAGGAGAAGAAGATGAACCACTATCGCTCTCTCAAGGCCGCCATGGCGGCGATGATCGCAGCCGGCGCCATCGGGCTTGCAATGCCGACGTTCGGCCAGGCCGCGGACCAGCAAAACGGCAAGGACGACACTGCCGAATATTCGGAGCTGTCGGGGGCAAAGATCAGCCTCTCCCAGGCTGTCGATGCCGCCGAGAAGAAGTTCGGCGGCAAGGCCGTCAACGCCGCGCTTGATAATGAGCAGGCCAGTGCTGCCTTCGAGGTCGAACTCATGACCGACAAGGGCTCTCAGACGGTCGCGGTCGATGGTGTCAGCGGCGAACCGACCGCCGCGCCCGACCTGCAGGACAACGGCGGCGAAGACGTCAAATAACTCCATTTGAGCGGCTGCGAGCCTTGCGCTCCGCAGTCGCTCTTTCGCTTTATCCTCGGGACCCGCAATGACGCTTCCCCTATTGCCGCTCCTCCTTGAAATTCACTATCGGTGCGCCGAAAGGCGTTGCGGACGGGCTGGTATTGGAACCTGGAGCGAGCGAGCCATCGCGGGGCTGATGGCCGACGCCAGATTGCTGCCGAGATCCCGGCGGACTCGCCTTCACCCTTGAAGCGTTGTTGAGCGTATGCGCAATCCTTACTGTGCTCTCAACTCTTCGTTCCAGTCTTGTGCATGGGGTCTGAGACGCACGAAGTCACACCCGAGGTGATCGGCAATATTGCGCAGCCTGTCAGCATAGACCTCGCCCTGCGGATCGGCATCTGTCGCTGCAACCAGCATCCGACCGGTGGTGATCGCCTCTATATGGTGCGCAACCGCCGGCGCCCAACCTCCTCCGGTGCTGGCATAGAGCGTGTCGCCCCGTGCTCCTTCGAGAGCGGCCAGGCTCAAGGCATCGATCGCCGCCTCCGTTATGCAGACGCGGGGAGCATTGCGGGCACCGAAGCAGAATAGCGTCTTGGTGCCTCCCGTCGAAAAGCCGCGCCAATCCGGACCGCGTTCCTCCCAACCCGAGACATTGCCGGCATCGTCGTCGTGGCGAAACCATGCACTGGCAAATGGTCCCTGCCGGATCCGGTCGGCCCTGATCGCGCGTCTTAGGATGGGCCCCGGCAATGCTCTCGCCTCAGTCAGGTACCGGAAGCCGGGCGATACCGGTGTCATGAGCGGCCGGTTTTGCCACCGTTCGAGCACCGGCGCGGTGGCAACGGGTCTGTCTGGTGAATGACGCGGTACAAATGACGGCGTGTTTCTCCCGGCCAATTCGCAGATACGCTCGACGGCGGCGGGGAACGAAATCCCTTCAAGAAAACCTGCAAGCGCAAAAACGTCTCCCTTGTGATCCGAGAGCGGATCGAACCAGCCGGCGCCCTCGTGGGTAACGATCAGAATTTCGGGACTGCGCCGGAATTTACGGGCACGCCGGCTGCTCTCCTTCTCATCAAGGACAAAACCTGCCTGCAGCAATACCCCCTCGCATGACACGAGGCCGCGTAATCTCTCGAGCTTGATCCGATCCATGTTTGTCTCCTTTCTCCCCTCCTTTGACTGGGGCTATATCCCTCCCCCGCGCGAAGGCCGTGGCTGCAAGGGCGCGATGACAGGACGTACGAGAAGGAAAGTATCGGCGCGGCGCAGCTTCCCTTGCGGCTAGTAAGCCGCAAGCGCTACGCAGGTCTCGCCTGCGAGACCCTACGGCGGCAGCGCCGCCAACAAAGATGAAGAGTATCGGAGAAATCAGCATAGCGCCGCCCGCAGGGCGGGATTTCGGTAATTCTCGCCGCGCGGGACCGGGCGAAGGGCAGCCGCAGGAGCCTCAACATAGTGGCCCATAGGGGAGGCGGGACCGACTGCTCCCGATCTGAGCGCTCCTTGCCTACGCAGTCAACGCTATCCTCAAGCAGCGTGTCGAGTTAGCAAGGCTTGAGATCAAAATTTTTGGCCGAGTTGGCTACGGTCGCGATATCTGACCGAAGCAGAAAATCGCGACATCCCTTTTTGAAACTGCCGGTCTAGTGAAGGCGATCGTCTCTCAGTCCGACGGAAAGCTGAACCCCGTCCCGAAGGCGGTATCGAGGAGTCGACAATTGTGCTATCTATCCAACGTGTGTCGCGAGGGATCGTCTGCCGTCCCGGAAAACCGAGGCGGCGGCCTATAAAGTTCGAAATGCTTCGCGAGTGAGCAACCTGGGCCACTTAGATGCGCGATCTAGGGGTCTGATCAGCCTGTATATCTCCTGTTAACCAGAAGCGAAGTCGGGGTTTATTTCCGTCATAGCTATTCAATTCTTAAAACGGACATCCATCTGATCGCAAAGTCTCGCGCCTGAATTGGCGCCTGACATCGGCAAAAGGGGTCAACCGCCTGTATCTCGCGACCGCAACAGTGCGTGAAGCATGGGAGCTGGAGTGAAGGAATGGTGTCGCGCTTTGAGGGTCAGGCTGCGAAGATATCCGCCAGGCGACGTGATGCGCTCGGCGTTTTCGAGAATGCAGGCAGTAACGATCGACGCGCTTTCGGCTCCCATTGCCGCGACTGCATCGTGGAAGGCCGAGTTGCTGATGCCGAGCATTGTGCGGACGATGCTTGATGCAGATGCGAGATCCGACCAGTTTCGAATAGTGCCGCCGGGTCCGTAGGCACCGACCTGTGGGCATGCTTGGAGGACGGCTGCGAGGCTCAGCGGCCTGACTGGGTTATCTTCCGCGCTTTTTCGGTCTTCAACATTTACCGTTGGCGCTGGCCGATCATGGTTGCGGGAGCGTTCAATTTCAAAATGGGATTCTGGATCTGAATCCTGTATGTGGCGCTCACTCTGCGATTCATTGGCGCGCAGATCCTTTGCTTTTACGTGATTTTCCAATTGGTTGACGATTGCGGTGCGGATGTCTTCAAGCTGTCGCAAGGCGGTCTCGACTTGCATCAGCGTGGCCTGACGCGGCAAGCTGTCAATGACGCTGCGGAACTGCACGTAAAGGGGTGCCCACTCACCTGCCACGTCTTCGAGCTCGGCTGCCGAGATGAGTTTTGCGATATCGCGGCGGCAAATCGACACGCGCTCCTTGGCGATACGGAGCCGTTCGCGATCCAATTGAATGCGAGCGGCTAACCTCTCGATCTCTTCGGCGCGGGCCAGCAGTGGAGCGAGATTGAAGCCGAAAGCCTCGTCAATCTCCCCTCCCCTACCCCGCCGGGCGTAGCGCTTGCCATTGGGGCTGTCCTTCCTGGCGATCAGACCGGCATCGACGAGCATGGCGAGATGCCGCCGAAGGGTTGCCGGGGTCATGCCGCGGGCCCGAATGGAGAGCTGGACATTTGAGGGGAACACCACGAGGGAAGTACCGGTGGACATCTCATCCTCAGGGAGAAACGTCAGGAGCGCATCGAGCACCGTGAGGGCACGATCGGTGACTTCAAGCTCGCGGCGTGCTTCGCAGACCGATCTGAAAAGCTTCCATTTGTTGCGGCGCTCGCCTTTCGGCAAAGCACTGGCCTTGCGCTGTGCCAGCATCATGGCAAGCGTCATCGGCCGCCGCCCGACAGGCGTCGTCACATATGTCGTATCCATCTTTCTTTCACCTGCGTTGAGGCAAAAGAAATCCGCTCACCAAAATGGCGCCTAGACTCTTGACTGTGATTCGGGGAAATGCGATTCTTGATTTGCTTAAGATCGAGAAGGGCTTCCACGACGGCGACGTTTGGGGGCCTTTTTCTTTTGCGCGGTTCGACCTCTATTGTTTGGGTTGAGTGCTTCGGACGAATTCGCTGTGCAGCGCTTCCATGCGAGTATTCAGGAAATCGACGAACTCTGCCGGTACAGCTTTGGTAAAGCTGATCCGTGGGCCGGAACTCGGATAAGACACTGTCGCGAGCACGAAGCCATTGGCCTTGATCTCGCTCGGCGCGGCCTCAGTCTCATTTGCCACCGGTGCCTTGTCCTGCAGGGCCATAGAGGCCACCTGGAAGCGCAGATTGGTGTCTGGCTGGCTGTGATCGGCCAGGCGACCGGAAACGCGCTCTGCAGCGTCCTGGCGAATAGAAAAAGTCTCCGCGAATGCCAGCCAGCGCCGGCGCCCAACTTCGGGTGCGGGGCCGATTGCGAAAAGGATAGCTCGCGGAACGGCAGAAGCGATCTTCAGCATTTCTGAAAGATGGGACTTCTTCGTCGACAACGATGCGCAGATCGTATCGCGGCGATAGCCCGCCTCTTCCTGGGCAAGAGCGAAAACGCATTTCTCGATGAAGCTGAGGTCGTTGCGGTTGGTATTTTCCTCGCCCTGACGGACGATTGCTTCCTCGTCGGGCAACTCACGAAGGATCGCCCTGAACTTGATGCCGAGCGCGGCGGCTGCAGCCAGGCGCCTGCGGCCAAAAACGATCTGGTAGGGCTTGCTGCCATCCTTGAGGGGACGCACGAGACCCGGAACGATCTGGCCGCGCTCCTTGATGGATTCCTTGATGGCTTCGATCGCAGATCCTTCATAGGCACCGTCGAAGCGGTCCGGGATCGCCGATGGCGCTACTTCGGACGGATCGACCTCGATAATATGGTCGCCGTCCTTCAGAAGTTGATCGAGCGCCTCGCCCTTTTCCTGAATCTGGCGAACACCGGCTGCAACCTTCATCAGATGTGGAGACGGGGTTCGGCCCGCAACCGGCGCTACGCTCGGTGCAGGCTGGTCGAGGCCTCCAAGGACGTTGGCGAACATACCACGGGAATCTTTGCGGCTCATTCACGCCCCCATGCTGCCCAGAGCAGCTTTTCGATCTCGCTATTGGCAGCGTTGATCGATTCCATCGCGCGGTCGTAGGTCTTCGGCGCCGAGAACCTGGAACGCTGCACTTCGTAGAGGCTCTGCTTCCAGGTCAGAGCGTCGGCGACGGCTGTGGATTTGGACACCATGTTGAGAAGGAGGTCATCACCGAATACCTGGCGCATCAGTGCCGTCATGTTGGCCTGCGGGTGATCGTTCGCCTCGAATTTGGTGACGAGGAACTTTGCGAAGTCCCACTGTGCCGGAGCACCCATTTCGCTGAGGATCTGCATGTAGGTGGCAGCCAGCTCCAGGAACTTGCCGGTTGAATCGACATCGAGCATGTGAGCCGGAACCGGAATGATGACGGCGGTGGCTGCCGTCAGCGAAGACAGCGTCAGGAAGTTGAGCGACGGTGCTGAATCCATCAGGATAACGTCGTAGTCGTCGGCAACCTGTTCGAGCGCCTGGGAGACCCGCAAGAGGAAACTTGTCCCCCCTGCCCTACGCATCTCCAGAGCCACGGCGGTTTCGAACTCTGTGAGGTCGAGACCGGCGCAGATGACATCGAAGCCGGTGATGTGGGTCTTGTGGATCAGGTCTTTCGTCGGGCGCTGCTCGGAAAAGCGGATCGCCGCATAAAGCGTGTCGTCTTCGCGCGGATCAAAATCGGGAAGATTGCCGTGCAGGCTTGTCAGCGAGGCCTGCGGATCGAGATCGACCGCAAGCACGCGGTAGCCGCGAAGCGCTAGATAATGGCCGAGATGGATCGTCGTCGAGGTCTTGCTCGACCCGCCCTTGAAATTGGTGACGGCGATGATCTGGCATTCCTCGCCATCAACGCGGCGCGGGTTCATGTATTTCTTGCGACCCTTCTCGGCAAGCGTCATGCGCAACTCGAGGACCTGGTCCAGCGAGTACATGCGCCGTCCGTTCTGCGTGACCTCAGGGGTCGGGCCCTTGTCCTTGAGGACGATCTGGCGAATGTAGGCTTCCGACACTTCGAGAAGGGCGGCCGCCTCCGACGAGGAGAACTTGCGCATTTCGCGGCGCGCGTCGGGCGGATATTGCGCCATGCTCAGGTTCTGGAGAGCAAAGTCGAGCTTGCTCGAGAAGCTCTGCATAAAATCGAGACTGCTTAGATGCCGATTCACTGGATTTCCCTCGGTTCGTTCCGGATAACTAAGCGCCGCTTGTGGTTAACGAAGCGTTACACCGGCCGTTGTTTCGCGAAAGAACGATAATTCGCATATTTTCCGTAGTTAGAGAGGTATCGCGATTCGCATCCACCGGCAAATGGCCTCCAGCGGCAATTCATTGACATGATTTTGCTGTTCGACAGAAAGTTCCCCGCGGGGAACTTTCTGGTCGGGTTTCGATCAATAGAGATCGTGACAGAGTAGTCTGTCCCAATGCGGCAAGGCAGCGGTAACCTGGTTACGCCGTCTTTGGCATCAAGCGCCCGTCTGTCGACGACCGTTTTGCGGCGGCCGGCCAAAAGTTCCCCGCGGGGAACTTTTCGATCGGACGGCGGGCGCCACATTATCATTGCCCATTGCTGGAGCCCAGGCTGGGTTCGGCGCCACACCAGCCATCCCGAGAAAGGCGCTCCCGCGGGACGTTTCGCTCTTGGTCTTGTAGCGGCGGAGGGCGTGCGGCGGGTACTGAGCGTCGATCCGGGTTACATGGCAACGAGGCGGTGTTGGTCAGGCGATGGGAGACGATGGTTGGAAAAGAGTGCTTCGGGTATAAACCCCCTCCCCTGCTCGGGGGCATTTGCGCGACCCGTCAGCCTTTCGACGGCTTTGGTTTAGTCAAGTTCTGAAAAGTTCCCCGCGGGGAACTTTTTGAGAGTGCGGGCACCAAGCATGGGGCTTGAGTGCAATCTCTGTCCGGGGGGGGGGGGGGAGGCTTAATCTATGGCAGTCTTGAGCATCGCGAACGCCGCCGCGGCTCCTCTGATTGAGACTGGTAAATTTGGCTCCCTCGGTCGATAGGCACAAAAGTTCCCCGCGGGGAACTTTCAGGATTCCGAATGGCGGCAAAGCGCTGGATAATACTCGAGTAGGCGTTTGGCCGAAGCGAGAGGCGCGGATCCGGAGAGGGCGGACACCGTGGTGTCGCTTGATGTTCCGGCAGCTTCATCGTTTGGCGCGGCCGCTCTCTGGAACCCTTTTCTCAAAATGCGAGGGCGGATGGACGGAGCCCAAAAGTTCCCCGCGGGGAACTTTTCCAATGCGCTTCAAATTGTGGCATTCGGAATGACGGCGATGCGATCGCCGGCAGGGAACGGATTGCACCGCTTCTTGCGCTCGGTTCACCGGCAGCCTGGGCCGGACAGCGAGGGTAAAGCGTCCAGTTAGAGAATTCGGCAGGCGGGTTTTTCTGCTGGGAGC
Source organism: Rhizobium sp. BE258 (assembly GCF_031457345.1). Classification (NCBI taxonomy): domain Bacteria; kingdom Pseudomonadati; phylum Pseudomonadota; class Alphaproteobacteria; order Hyphomicrobiales; family Rhizobiaceae; genus Rhizobium; species Rhizobium sp. BE258. Next base: position 147,761 of record NZ_JAVDWL010000011.1, on the reverse strand, counting down.
GAGACGGCCTCAAGGCAGGCCGTAAGCTGCAGCCTCGAAGGGTTCGGCACCCACTTTAAAAAGTTCCCCGCGGTGAACTTTTGACACTGACCTTTCCGGCCAGGGCCAATCCCAACGGCGATCAGAGTAACCGTGCGGCCAGTCCGGTCTTGCGACGTGCATCATTATAGTAGCTGCCTGCCTGCTGCATCGAACGATGACGGGGCTGGTCCATCGCCTCGAGAAGAGAGACATTGCGCAGCGCAGCCTCCGTGAGGAAGCCCGAGCGCAGGCCGTGAGCGGAATAGTCGCTGGGTTCCAAACCGGCGCTCTCGGCCCGCTGCTTGACGATGGCATTGATCGACTGCGCATCGATTGCCCGCCGGGAGATGTTGCCCCATTGGTCGATTGCGCGGAAGACGCTGCCCTTCTGAATTTTGGCTGCCGCCAACCAAGCATCCAGCGCATCGACTGGCGCTCCGGTGAGAAAGACGATCTCTTCGCGGCTGCCGTCGCTTGTCTTGGTGCGGCCAAGGTCGATCGAGATTGACGGGAGCTTGGTCCCGTCTTCGAGCTCGACGGGATCCAGCCTGGCAATCTGGTCATAGCGCAATGAAGCGATCTCGCTACGCCGGCGGCCACCCGATCCGAAGGCAACCATGAGCACGGCGCGGTCACGAAGGTCGCGCAGACTTCCGCCGGCACAGGTGGCGATCAGGCGTGCGACAACATCGCCCGTCAACGCCTTCCTGCTTTTACGCTGACGCGGTCGCCCGGCGGCACGCACTGCAAGCCGAATCGCCGACTTCAGGGCAGGGGAGGCGAAGGCGCCCTCAAGGCCGCGCCACTTCGTCAGCGTCGACCAGTGCGCCAGACGGCGCCGAACGGTCGAAGGCGAGTGTGGGCCTGTCATGCGCAGGCAGCCTCCGTCACGCAAATTCAATTCGACATCTGCGGGCATGCCGTGATTGGGATCGGTCTCGCGCTTCTCCGGCAACCAAAGATGATGGGCAACGAACTTGAGAAGCAGCGCTTCGGGTGCCGGCCAGGGCAGGGCGCTTCCCGTCGCAGCCAGCGCCCACGCCTGCAGATAGGATAGATCCGATGTGAGAGCCCGCAGGGAATTTGCGCCCATCCCCTCATTGACCAGATGACGAAGGGTTTCGACGTCCTGGTCGGTCAGCAGCTCTGCTAGCTCATCCCGTCGCTCGATCGGCAGGACCGCGGCGAGTGTGTCGAGTTCGATCGCCCGGCGGCTAACGATATCGGAGGCTGTACGGTCAGTCACTGTGTGAGAACGGGCCGAGAACCGCTACCCCTTCCTTACGCGCAGCAGCGGACAGCTTGCGGTCCAGCGTTGCGAGGGGAATGACTCGATTGAGGGCAAGCGCCAAATACGCAGCATCGTAAGCGCTCAGCGTATAGCTGGCTGCCGACAGAAGAACCGAACTGTCGCCGCCAATCCCGGCGTCGTCGAGCGGCAACCGGCGGACACGCTCCATATTAACAAGCGCACCACCCGGCCGGATCCGGCCGCGTCTCTCGGACATAGTCAAAATGTTGCGAATCTCGAACCAGAACAGTGACGGCACCGGGCAGGGCTCCGAAATCGAGGCAATGGCTGTCTCCGCTGCTTCAGAATACTCTTCCTGCAAAAGCCAGGCGGCGGCGAGCGAGGCGTCAACGACGAAATGCCATCAGCGGCGTCCTTCGTCGCGCCACGACAAGATTTCCTCGTGGGTGGAGACGGCAGCTTTCAGACGCGATGCCCGGACTTCAGCGAGCAGCAATTGTAAGTCGGTAGGCTTGCGTGCACGCGTGACATGCGCGACTGGATCGTTGCCGCGTGTGATGATGAGATCTTCGCCAGCTTCAACTCGAACTAGCAGCTCGGAAAGATGGGTCTTAGCCTCAGAGATCTTAACTATCGTCACCTTGTAACGGAGCCTATTGAGGTTGGTTTCGAGCACTTAGAGTATGCTCGCGTTGCGTGTCGGTCAACAATATGGTCTCATAGCCATCGATAATGGGTACTTATCGATGGTTATACCACCGACCCACAATCGTACCATGTGAGGAACCGTAATATTCAAATAGCGTTCGTGCAAGAAATAATTTGCAATGATTTCAATGGCTTACGATCTCGCGAAAATCAGCATGACAGCCCTGATGCGGCCGGCTTTCGACGCTGGTATCGCGCTCACGCGTTTGGACGAGCGCATCGCCCGCTCGCCGGTCGGCCAGGGGTGGATCGAGCGCTCCCACTTCGCCGATGCCTGCGCGTCCCTCTGGATCGACGGCGAACTGGTCCATCTCGAAGATCTCGTCCTCCACGACGATATCAGAGATATTCGCACACCCACCCACGAACTGACAATCGCCCGCGACGTCCTGCGCACTCGCCGGCGCATTGCCGCCCAACTCCCCGGCTGGGCACTGTCGGCCGACGGTATTCGGATGCTGCGAAAGACCTCGGAGATCACGGCGGCTGACACGGGCGAGGCGACGACCGCTGATGCCATTCGGCGCGCGGACGCGTCAGATCCGGAAGGGGAGGGGGAAGATATCGACGACATCGAGAATCTCCCCGGCGTCGACTATGCCGCCATCGATGCGGTGCTCGCCCGATCGAAGGCGGCGATCGAAAACGCAAGCCGGCCCGGCCGCGGAGGTGGCCAAGACAAAGATCCGATGATCTACGATCTCGATTGGGACGAAGACGCGCGGCTCGGCGAATGGCGCGGCGTGTTGCGTCAGTTCGAAAATCTGCCGCCGGTGCTGCAGGCTATCGTCGCCATCGATGCCTGGAACGAGCTTTCCGTCCTCCAGCATGCACCCTGGCTTGGCCGGCTATTGGCCGCCTCGATCCTGCGACAGGCCGGCATCACGTCAGGCCCCCATCTCGCCGCCATCAACCTCGGACTGAAAGCCATTCCCGTCGATCGGCGCCGACATCGTGATCGGGAGACCCGGTTGATCGCCATTGCTCACGGCCTGATCGCAGCCGGCGAAATTGGCTTGAAAGAGCATGACCGGCTGACGCTGGCCAAGACAATGATGGACCGAAAGCTGGACGGGCGCCGGACGTCTTCAAAACTGCCGGAACTGGTCGAGCTGGTGATGGCGAAACCGCTCGTGTCGGCCGGGATGGTGGCGAAGGCGCTGGAGGTGACGCCGCAGGCGGCGCGGCGGATCGTTTTAGAGCTGGGCTTGCGAGAGATGACCGGGAGGGGGAGGTTTCGGGCATGGGGAATTATTTAGCCGCGACGCGCGATCGGCCGCCGATACATGGCGGGGTCGGATGTCGCCAGCCGCCGCCGGCAGCATTCTCTTTACGTCTATGAAACAGCTGAAAATTACAAGCTTGAGGCACTCTCCACGATGCAACTGAAGCATTTCTTGGAGACATAACGCGGCCGTTAAAGCAGTTGTTGCCTCAATACAAAGAAATCGAGTCGAACGTGGAGGCGGCCATCTTTGAGCGCTTTCATCTTGACTTAAATGCTAGGCCGGAGGTTAAGCAGGCCGACCTTCGAGTTCTGGCAGCGGAACAAGCTCAAGTGATGCCTGAAGGGACTGATTATTGGACGGTGCCCTCAAGAATCAAGCCCGCAGCTATCGACGTTCAATTCCTGTCGCCGACGGAAAGCTCTGAGCGATTTTTATCGAAATTTTTCGAGCTAACAGATGAATCAGGTGCGCTCTAGGTTTCAGTTCGCGAGTGTAGATCGGCGGATAGTCTCTTTCCACACAAGAGCTTGCGTGATAAAACCTCTGCTTTAATCTGCAAGAGCAGAGGAAACGTCACCGTCCATGCCATCCACTAACGCCCAGCGGCTTCGTGCGCTGAAGCTCCTAGAAGCCCGGGGTATGCTCCGGCTGAAGGAGTTCGTTGCCGAAGGCATCGGCCCAGAGACGCTTGCGCGACTTGTCCGGGAGGAGGCGGTCATCCGCCCGGCACGGGGCCTCTATCAACTCCCCGACGCACACGTCGAAGCTGCCCATACGCTGGCGGAGGCGGCGGTTCTGGTTCCAAAGGGTGTAGTCTGCCTAACCTCAGCCCTCCAATACCACGAACTGACGCTGCAGATGCCGTCGGCTGTATGGATGGCGATCGACCGTGCCGCCTGGCGGCCCAAGATCGATTATCCCCCTATTCGGTTCGTGCGCTTCACAGGGTCGGCACTGACCGAAGGGGTCGAGCGTCACCGCATCGAGAATGTCGACGTTCCCATCACGGATCCGGCGAGGACAATTGTCGATTGCTTTCGCTACCGGACGAAGATCGGCCTCGACGTCGCGATGGAGGGACTGCGCGAGGGTCTCCGCCGTCGCCGATGCAAACCGGATCAAATCTGGCGTTACGCGCGCAAGGCGCGGGTCTGGTCGATCATGCGTCCTTACGTCGAGGCAATGGTGTCTGATGCCGCGTGAGCCTCGCAACATCGGCGCATCAGTGCGAGCGCGGCTCCTCGATCGGGCACGTGCCGAGCGATCGGATTTCCAGATTCTCCTGACGCGATATGCGCTCGAGCGTCTGCTCTACCGGCTAAGCGCGTCGCCGCACCGCGACCGCTTCATCCTCAAAGGTGCGATGCTCTTCGTGACCTGGGTCGCCGATCCGTTTCGGCCCACGCGCGATCTGGATCTGCTTGCCCACGGCGACAGCGACGCCGAGGCAATTGCCGAAACCTTCCGGGCCATTTGTGCGCAGCCGGTCGCCGATGACGGTGTGACGTTTGATGTCGCCGCGCTGATGGCGGCCCCGATCCGTGAGGAAGCTGAATATGGTGGTGTGCGGGTCCGCACGACGGCAACCATCGCCGGGGCGCGTATTCCGATCCAGGTCGACATTGGTTTCGGCGACGCCATCACACCTGCGGCCGTCGAGATCGACTATCCTACCCTGCTGGACGCCCCAATGCCGCGCCTTCGCGCGTATCCGGTCGAAACGGTGGTGGCCGAGAAATTCGAAGCGCTCGTAACGCTCGGCGTGGCCAATAGCCGGCTCAAGGATTTCTATGATCTCTGGGTGATCTCCCGAACATTCGAACTTCGCAAGGCTCCCCTTGTCGAGGCAATTCAGCGGACCTTCGCACGACGCGGAACTGTCCTCCCGTCTGTTGTACCGGTCGGTCTGACCGATGAATTCGCGGAAGCATGGACCGCTCAATGGCGCGCCTTTCTGGACCGGGACCGGATGGCAGCCGCACCAGATGCTTTCGCCGCTACCGTCGCCGATCTTCGCCTCTTCTTGATGCCGCTGGTCGTCGGATTGAAGGAAGAACGAATTTGGCCGCCGAGCGGGCCGTGGTCGCCGGGGGCAGCAATCGATGAGGCATAGCGGAACGAGAAAATTTCTCCGTTCCGCATGGCGCGACTGACGAAGAAAGGAGCCGCTGTCGCGGTTGGGGGGAAGTATGGATAAGAAGCACTTTTATCGCGTAGGCAGCCACTCAGGCGCCTGGGACGATCTACCCACTGACCCAGATGAACTGGATTCCCTGACCAATAGTGCCCGAAAGCACATCGAGCCGTGGCTCTCTGCTGTCTTCCAAGCAGAGCACCTCAACCTGCTGCTCGGCAGTGGGTTCACCGCAGCGGTTGGTTATCTCGCGGGCGTAGGGGCCACAGGCATGGCCAAGGTTACATTTGGCACGTCTTATGACGCCGCCATTGATGCGCACGCCCAGGCCGGAGCGACGGCCATGAAAAGAGGTGCGGCAAACATCGAAGATCAGTTTCGAAGTGCGCTTGCTCTGCTCGAGGGCCTGGGGGTCATAGACAAGGGAGCAGAAAAAACTCTCAAGGATGGCATTGATGCCCAGATGTCTGGCTTCCTCACTTCATTATTGAAGACGGAAAGCGGGATTGTTGCTGGAAAGGATCCGACATCGAAAGATGCTGCCCAGGGCGCTCTGCAATCATTCCTGCTGAGTTTTGCGAGCCGCGCTGCATCCCGTGAACGTTTGCACGTCTTCACAACCAACTACGACCGCCTGATCGAACATGGTTGCGACTTTGCGGGTCTTCGGATCATCGACAGATTCGTCGGCGCGCTGAATCCGGTCTTCCGCGCGTCGCGCGTTGAAGTTGATGTCCACTACAATCCACCCGGCATTCGGGGAGAACCGCGGTTCATGGAGGGCGTCATTCGCCTGACTAAGCTCCACGGCTCACTGGATTGGTTTTTTGATAGGGACGAGCGGCGAATCTATCGCAAGGGCATCCCATTCGGAGCGCCCGCGGATCATACCGACATTCCCAAAAAACCCGTCGACACGGTGATGATCTATCCCAATCCCGCAAAGGACGTCGAAACAACACAGTATCCCTATGCGGAGCTCTTTCGCGATTTTGCGGCAGCAGCTTGCAGACCTAACGCCGTTGTCGTGACCTATGGCTATGGCTTCGGCGACGATCACGTCAATCGAGTGCTGCTCGATATGCTCACGATCCCGTCGACCCATTTGGTGATCATGGCCTATTCGGCTGACGATCGCCTCAAAGCATTCGTTGAAAAGACGCGAGATGCGCAAGTCTCGTTGTTGATCGGGCCTCATTTTTCGGATCTTGCAACGTTGGTTGCAAGCTACCTGCCGAAACCGGCGCTCGACTACATATCGGGCCGAATGACAGAGTTGTTGAAGCATCGTCCAGGCGATCCAAAACTCAGCGATCCGCCTGCCACACCGCCTTCAGCGACTGCAACCGGGCCGGTATGAGGCGATCATGACAACTCCAATCGAACGACTGTCGGGCCTTGTTGTCGGTGTCGTCGAGTCGGTCGCGCCTGACGAAGTTCGGGTGCTCCTTGAACTGGACGCTCCGCATTCCACGGCATTGAATACCGGAGTGCCGGCGGGGTTTCCGCGTCTCAATGGGTATGTGCTCATCCCAAATGAAGCCGGTGCGACAGTCGCCTATATAACCTGGATTGGGATCGAACGCTCTCCTTATCCAAAGCGCTCTGGCCTGAAAGACTTTGGCCTGATCGATCTTCCATTTCCACTACGGAAGATGTCGTTATCGCCAGTGGGTACATTGACATCCCGGCGCGACCGCGCTTCGGGAATGACCAAATACGAACTCTCTCGTGGCGTGGTCGCGTTTCCGTCAGTGGGGGACCAAGTCCTTATCCCGACACCCCCGCAGGTCGAAGCCATCGTGGGCGCGAGAGACGACGATAAGAGAGTCAGAATAGGCTCCTCTCCGATGGCATCGAACGCGGCCATCATGGTCGACCCTGACAAGCTTTTCGGCCGGCACCTGGCGGTATTGGGAAACACCGGCAGCGGTAAATCATGCACGGTAGCGGGCCTGATTCGATGGTCCATGGAGACCGCCGAGAAGGCCATCAAGGATGCCGGCAAGACGGGTGTGCCCAACGCGCGGTTTATCATCCTCGATCCCAATGGCGAATACGCCAGGGCCTTCGCTGATCGCGGAGACGAGCTGCGGTTGTTTCGCGTTCCACCCGTTGCAGATGGAGAGCGGCCGCTCGATGTCCCTGCGTGGCTCTGGAGTGGGCACGAGTGGACCGCGGTCGCTCACGCCCAACCAGGGGCGCAACGCCCGTTGCTTATGCAGGGGCTGCGGGAGCTGAAGGCCGGTCAAGCGGAGGGAGTGCCGAGAGAGGCGATGATCCGCCGCTACCTCGGTTCCTACTCGATCCGGATATCGGCGATGTTGAACACCGGCACGCAGGCCTTCGCGGGTGCTCCGAGACCGAGATTCGAGTGCGCGCGGCTCCTTGAAACGATCGCGTCAGATTGTTCGCAGTTTGGCGGGGAGGCCCTCGATACAGCTAGCGGCGCTCTTGCCGCGATTTCCACCACGATCACGGGGATTGTCGATAACCGACGATCTGGAAATTTCTTCAACGATTTTGCGATTTCCGACCTGGAAACGGTCCGCAGCGCACTGGATACATTGGCTCAGACGCTGCCGGATATCGGTCACGCAGCCCTCATCAGTGAGGACGCTCCACAGTTCTTTGACGTAAACATTCTCGCCGAACATCTTGACCGGGTGGCAACCGAGCAGGGAGGTAACCTCGCAGGGTTTATCTCGACGCTCGGGCTTCGGATTCGCGGAATGCTCGCCGATCAGCGGCTCGGCGCCGTAATTGGTCGCGACCCGCCGACTTCCTTCGAAACCTGGCTGAAGGATTATGTCGGCGACGATGGCGCGAGTAACGGCCAGATCGCGGTCGTCGATCTGTCTCTCGTCCCATCCGAAATCGTCCACATCGTTGTGTCCGTTTTGGCGCGGCTGATCTTCGAATCGCTTCAGAGATACCGCCGCGGCCATCCGAAGGGCCAGACCTTGCCGACAGTCCTCGTTCTTGAGGAAGCGCATACATTCGTTCGGCGCGGCAAGGACGATGACGGCCCTGCATCATCTCCGACCCAGCTCTGCCGCGAAGTGTTCGAGCGTATAGCCCGCGAGGGGCGCAAGTTCGGGCTCGGGCTCGTCCTTTCGTCGCAGCGACCATCAGAGCTTTCTCCAACGGTTCTGGCCCAATGCAACACGTTTCTGCTGCACCGTATCGTCAATGATGCGGACCAGAATCTCGTCGCACGCCTCGTCCCCGACAATGTCGGTGGACTCTTGCGTGAGCTGCCGAGTTTGCCTTCCAGGCAGGCCGTTCTCCTTGGTTGGGCAGCGCCGATCCCGGTTCTGGTGGAGGTGGACGAATTGCCTAATGCACAGAGGCCGCAGTCGGCAGATCCGGATTTCTGGAACGTTTGGACGCTGGCCGAAGAGCGGAATGTCGATTGGGACTCAATTTCGAAAGCATGGTCGGGCTCTGCTCCGGTGCAACTGCCGGAGGAAGGATGATCCGTATTCTGCACACGGCTGATTGGCATATCGGTCAAACTTTACGCGGGTTCTCGCGGGAGCACGAGCACCGTAAGGTGTTTGAGCGGCTTGAAGAGATCGTCGTGGAGCGAGATGTCGACGCCCTCGTTATCGCCGGCGACGTGTTTGACAGCCAAAATCCCTCCGGGGAAGCGCAACAGCTCTTCTACAATACGCTCGTGCGGCTGAGTCGCGCACATCCGCGCATGGCTATGGTGATCGCTGCCGGCAACCATGATGCCGCTGGTCGGTTGGAAGCGCCGCGGCCTCTGTTGGAGGCATTCAACATCCGCGTCGTGGGCAATGTTCGGCGACGTGAAGGGCGGGTCGAGGCCGCACGCCATCTCGTTCCTATCGCTGACGCAAGCGGTGCGGTAGCTGCTCATGTGCTTGCAGTCTCTCACCCAACCGCAGCGTGCCTCCCGAATTTGACACGGCTGGATGGTGCAGCAGGCTCGCCCGTCATCGCCGGCGTTCGAAGCCTCTATGCCGAATTGGTCGATACGTTGCGGGGACCAATGGATGGTCTACCGTTCGTCCTAACGGGACACCTCCATGTCGCGGGAGGTATCGAATCGGAAGGCGCAGAGCGTCGAATTCTGGTCGGTGGCCAGCATGCCGTGCCGCATGACGTATTCCCGGCAGAAGCGAGCTACGTGGCGCTTGGCCACTTGCATAAGGCTCAGGCTATCGGTCGCGATACCGTCCGCTATTCCGGTTCACTGATCCCTTTGTCCGCGACGGAGCTGCCCTACGCGCATGGGGTCACTCTTGTGAGCCTGGACGGTCCAACGGTTCTATCTGAGCACATCTCGATTGACCGGCCAGTTCCCTTCATCCGCCTTCCTGAAGCGGGCGACATGCGGTTGAGCGAATTTGGTGATCATCTGAAAGCAATGGACCTCTCATCGGACCTACCGCTTCATGAGCGGCCATTCGTCCAGGTCAGGCTTGCCCGCGAAGGGTTGTCTCCCGGGTTCAGAGAGGAGGTCGACCGCATCGCGGAGAGCTTCCCGGTGCGCATCGTCGATACCCGTGTTGCAGCAATACCCGGGGCGTTGAATGACGTGATCATCGCCGATCCTATGATGCGGCTGGCGGAAAGAGATCCGGAGGATCTGTTCAAGCTTGCATTTGAACGCACCCTCGGCGTCGCCCCGGATGCTGCTCACCTGGATGTCTTCCATCGAGCACGGGCGGAGATATAGCCTTGCGGATCTTGGCCATCCGCGGCGAGAATCTGGCAAGTCTTGGCGCTCCCTTCGAGATCGATCTTGCCGCAGAGCCTCTTGCAGGTTCCGGCCTCTTTGCCATCACTGGCGAGACCGGCGCCGGGAAATCGACTATCCTCGACGCGCTCTGCCTCGCGCTCTATGGCGAGTATCCGCGCGTCTCTGTTAACCGTCGTGAAAATACCCCCGATCCCAGCGGAGAGGCGATTTCAATTCATGATGGTCGGGCGATCCTGCGTCGCGGCGCTGGGAGCGGATATGCCGAGGTGGATTTCGTCGGGCAGGATGGCGAACGCTACCGCGTTCGCTGGGAGGCCAATCGGGCGCGGGGGCGAGCAAATGGGCGGCTGCAGAATGAGCAGCGCGCGCTGTATCGACTTGACGACGGCAGTGCGGTGGCGACCGGCAAGACCCAGGTCCGCGAGGCGGTGGAGACGAGAACTGACCTCACATTCGATCAGTTCCGGCGAACGGTGCTCCTCGCGCAGGGCGAGTTCGATGCCTTCCTGCTCGCCGCCGAAAGCGAGCGCGCGGAATTGCTCGAGAAGATCACAGGCACCGAAATATACGCAGCGATCTCGGTCCGCGTTCATGATGGCACGGAGGCACGACGAAGACTTGTCGTGCAATTGGAGCAGCGCCGAAACGACATCGGGCTTCTCGATGCCGAAGCCAGGCAAGCGCTGCTGGACGAGCAAAGTCAGCTTGTTTCGACCGTTGCTCAGAAAGGCACGGAGCGCGATCAACACAGCGAGCGGTTGGATCATTTCAAGCGCGTCGCTGCTGCTCGCGGCGATCTCGCACGGGCTGAGGCCCAGGCGGTCGCAGCGCGCGCCGCACGCGAAGCAGCCGCCAATGAGTATCAATCTCTTGCCGAGTTCGATCTCGTCGAGCCGCTTCGTCCGCTAGCGGGTAATGTACAAAATGCACGACGGACGGCAGCGGAGGCCAAGACCCGTCTCGACGGCTTGCTCATTGCGCGCGAGGAGGCGCGGACGCTGGATGCAGCGTCTACAACGCAATTGGCAGACGCTGTAACCGCCAACGTAGCGGCAGAAGACGTCCTCAAGAACTTCGGTCCCCTTTGGAGCGAAGCCGAGAGGCTCGACGCCGAGCTGACGACAGCTCGGACGGAGTTTAATGATGCGATGGAAAAATCGCAGCAAGCGGAAGCTACACTGCGCGATAAGGCCAATGCGCTGGCCACGATTGATCAGGCTCTCGGGCAGACATCAGAATCGTACCGCACAACCGCGGCGCAATTAAGCAATCAATCGGATCGCGTTCTTCTTGCTGATCGTCTTGGCGATGCGATGGACTTGTTGGCGAATCGGGGAGCGCTCCAGCAGGAACACGCTACAGCCACGGTGGCGGCCATTGGAGCGGAAGAAACAGCGACGCGATTGCAAAGTGAAATAACCACCCTGTTGGAAAAGCTCACCGAGGATCGTGAGCGAAAGAATGGCCTGAGTCGTGAAATCGCTGATCGAAGAGCCGGTCTTGCCGGCATCGACGAGGCGACGCTCCACGAACGAGACATCGATCTGCAGCGCGCGCTCGAGGCTCTGCGCGAGGCAAGTAGCGTCTGCGACCGGCATACTCGAGCATCGGCAGATCTAACACGGCGAGAATCAGAACACACGCTGGCGGCACAAGAGGTAAGCACGGCGAAAAGCCAAATTGTTGAAGCCGAAGCGGACCAGCTCCGCGATCGGACCGCACGTGCGGAAATTGTTCCAATCGCAGAGCTCGCCGACGAGGCTGTCTCATCTGAGGCCATTCATCTGCGCAGCCTGCTGGCCCCAAATTTGGCCTGTCCGGTGTGCGGCAGCACCGACCATCCGCATCTTGCGCATCCCAGCGCGCTGAATGAAATTGCTGCTAGGCTTCGCCGCCGACGCGAAGAACTCGATGCCGCGTTGACCACGACGGGCCAGCGTTTGGACGCTGCAACGCGCGCGCTCTCCGCTGGAGAAGCTCGCCAGACGGAGACAAACCGCGGAATCGATGTGGCGCGCGGACAAATTCTGGCTGCCAACAGCGCTTATGGCGAACAGTTGTCGTCCTTGAACGATCTCTGCACGAAGGCTGGGATCGAGGAGGGTGTACCTCCCGTTCTCGATGACCAGGCTGCGTCGAAACTGGCGGCCCATATCTCAGTCGCGATCGCAGAACGATCAGCCATTGCATCTCCACTCGCAAACGCGCGCCGTCTTCGGACTGAAATCGACGGTTTGCAACGGGAGCATGACGCGCTCGGCGAGGCGATCGAGACGACCGCGCGGTCCATCGACCAAAGACGTTCTGATTTCCACGCCGCGCAATTGAAGGCAACTGAGTACGCGGTTCAGGCGGCGGGCCTTGCTGAGCGCCTCATTTCCATTCGCCGTGAAATCACGCCGTTTCTCGCTGCAGCAGGTCTGGCCGTCGATGACCTCGATGTCGATCCCACCGGTGTTAGCGTTACGCTGTCAACAATCGCGACGGAGTATGCTGCCCTGCGCGAACAGGTTGGCCAACTTGAAATGACGCTCCAGCGTTTGGCGCCCGAGCGTGCAGCCGCGGGCGCCTCGCTTGAGCACGCGCAGGTGCAGGTGACGACGACAGCACTTCTTCTTGATCAACGTCGCATGGCCGAGGGAGAGAAGGCGCGCGCCAGAGCTCAACTTCTCGATGGCGAGGCGACAGCAAGCCACCGGACTCGGATCAATGAGGCTTGCCGGACCACCCGTGAGGCGCTCGCGCTCGCGCGCGAGACGAAATCCGCCACCGATGCAGCGTTCCAGGCGGCCGGCGCTCGTTGCGACGAGGCCGCCGCTGGATTGGAGACCGCCAAAGGCCGCAGTGCTTTAGCCGAAGAGGCATTCAACGCAGCGTGCCTGGATATTGCTCGCTCGTCAGACCAGGTTGCCGCGCTGATCGCAGCCGACCCAGCTTTGAGCAGAGCGTTGCGGGTCCGAATTCAAGAGATCGACCGAGGCGTGAACGATGCCGACACCGCAGTGGTTACGCGCCAGAATGACTTACACCGGGCGTTGGAAGGTTTCGACGAGACCACCGATGCAGAGGCGTTGGCCGCAGTCGTCGCGGCGTTGGCAACAGAAATCGGAGACTTGCAACAACGGACAGGTGTGCTTGCTGCTACGCTCGCGCGAGACGACGAGGCACGCCGCGCCACCGCAAATCTATCTGCGGAAATCGACACCGCGAAAGCTGAACTCGCAATCTGGCAGGCAGTCGACGATGCTGTCGGCTCGGCCAGCGGTGATCGTTTCCGCCGCTTTGTGCAGGGCATCACACTCGACCACATGGTGCTATTGGCGAATGATCACCTCCACGCATTGACCCCCCGCTATAGGCTCGCGCGGGGGGCAGCGTCCGATCTCACTCTGCATATCATTGATCGCGACATGGGCGACGAGGTCCGCGGGACGCGAAGCCTGTCAGGCGGTGAACGTTTCCTGGTCTCCCTTGCGCTGGCGCTCGCTTTGTCAGGTCTCGAAGGACGATCGTCCTTTGTCGATACACTCTTTATCGATGAAGGCTTCGGATCGCTCGATGCGGAGACGCTCGACCTGGCAGTAGATGCGCTAGAGACGTTACAGGGTAGAGGTCAGAAGGTTGGCGTCATCACGCACGTCCCCGCCATGATCGAGCGGATCGCCGTGCAGGTTCGTGTCGAAAAACGTGGGGCTGGCCGATCAGAGATTAGAGTTTCAGGCGGATCGACGCCGATGTGGCCTACGTAACGGTTCAACACAGTATTTGCATAAATATCAATAACCTGTGAAATTGGCCGAAGTGTTTGCGGTTCTGATCCTTTCAAGGCGACACCTCCTTAGGGCCAAACCGGGGTGCTATTGCGTCGAAAAATGCTGACGTTCCCCAACCCACCCATGACGCCGGTGCCTATTCCGTCTGAGTATTCAGTTCATCAAGAGTCTATGGTCTGCGACGGTGCGATCGAACTGAGCTTCGGTGATATTCAGATCAGAAGCAATCTCTCTAAGCTTGAACTGAAGATCGGTAGCCGCAGCGAGGTCATCCATCCACACTATGAACCTTTTCACCGTTTCGTCGACGCCGCCTTCTCCTTTAGCAAGCATAAAGATAACGGCGTCGACCGAATTGCGAAGGAAGGGCTTGTGGGGAATCTGCAACTTTCGGGATTCCACATAATCCTTCCTCAAGGCAGGCAGATAATTACGCTCAAACTCCAGACAATGAGAACAGGTTCGAGACGAATATACAGTGAGAGTGACAGGTGCTGGTGCTTGCCCATCGACGGTGTTTAACGGCTTGCTGTCGGCGGCTTGGTCGGCCAGCAGAGCCGCAAATGCGGCTCCATGAAGGAGCTTAAGAAGGGGACAGGCGGTTGGGAATTTGCAAAGTCGCACGGCAGTCGTCGTTATCGAAATGAGATTCATTCAGCCGCGAGGCAAGGCGCGACGAAGAGCGAACGATTGAGGATCCCGCGCACGGTCCGGATCGCAACCAATATCCACACGAAGCCCAGAAAGCTGATGAGAGTAGAGGCTAGCCAGGCTATCGGAGTAAGCGGAACAATCGTTGCAAGGCGCCCGGTGGCAACGGCGAAGACACCAAGCGGAAACGTATAGCCCCACCAGCCGATGTTATACGGAATGCCGTCCTTCAGGTAGCGCAGCGTGATCATTATGGCGATTGCGAGCCACCAGATGCCGTAGCCCCATAATATCAGCCCACCGAGAAGGCTTGCGCCCGCGATCGCAGTGGCCAGAGTGTTCAGACCGTTAGCCGAAAGAACTGCGGGTGCGTTCTGGCTCATTACGAACAAGCTGAGCGCCCCTGTTCCGATTGGTCCAAGTGCCAGCCAGCTCCCCCACCTTGCTGCGAAATCGCTCCTTGTGCCTTATGAGAAAGAAGGGACGAAGGCGGGATGGAAGCGGAAGTTCAACGAGAAGTCCGGCAGCAAGCTCGGCTTTTGCGGCACTGCGCGACGTCAGTGTGATACCCAAACCAGCTTCTACTGTTCCCAACACGGCCTCGTTGCTGGGGAGGACCATGACCACCTCGAGGGACGCAGTTTCGAGATGCATCTCCTCGGCAAGCGTTTCAAATGCGAGGCGCGTTCCAGATCCGGGCTCGCGCAGAACCCACGTGGCCTCCTGCAGGTGCGCGCCACCCAATCGCTTTTTCCGAGCAAGTGCATGTCCGGGAGAGGCCACGACGATCAACTCGTCGGTTGCAACAGCGCTGGAAGAGATCAAAGCGCGATTAATCCTACCTTCTACCAAGCCTATTTCCACCGATCCGGCTTCTACGGCGTCAGCCACGGCTTCAGTATTGCCGATCCGAACGTCGAACTTGATACCGGGATATCCGGCATGAAACGCAGCAAGCCGACGAGGCAGCCAGTAAGCTGCAATTGTGAGGCTTGCCATCACGGACAGCTCGCCACGTCGAAGCCCGGTCAAGTCATCCAGTGCCGCCTCGGCCGCGCGGGCTTCCGCCAGAACCCTCTTCGCGCGTTCCAGAAACACCCGTCCGGTCTGATTAAGGATAATTGAACGGCCAACGCGATCAAAAAGCGCGACCCCGTGTCTCTGTTCCAGCGCTAGTACCGCGGCGCTGACTGTCGACTGAGTCATGTTAAGGAACTTGGCCGCGCGCGTAACATGTTGATGTTCCGCCACCGCCACAAACATTCGCAGTTGCTCCAGGGTCATGAGCTGCATTCCTTCATCGATATCGACGATTATTTCGACAAGTATTATTCGATAGAAATGTTAAGCGCCATATCGATAATGCTGACAGCAACAACATTATGTCCGAGGTTCAGCACCCATGTCTCTGTTCACATCACCCAAGACAATTACAATCAGCGGCGCTGCAGGTCAGCTCTGTTATTCCCTTCTGTTTCGCCTTGCGGCGGGTGACCTTTTTGGTCCGCAGCAGCCAGTAGAACTGAGGCTCCTTGACCTGCCGCAGGCACAGACCGCACTCCGAGGCGTCGTCATGGAGATAGAGGATTGCGCGTTCCCGCTGGTCCAAAACATCGTAATGACGGACGATCCTGCTGTGGCATTCGACGACGCTGACGTTGTGTTTCTCGTAGGTTCGAGACCACGCTCGAAGGGAATGGAGCGGCGGGATCTAATGTCCGCGAACGCAGAGATCTTCAAGATCCAGGGCCAGGCTCTCAACGAGAAGGCAAAGCGGGATTGCCGCGTCTTGGTGGTTGGAAATCCGGCGAACACCAATGCCTCGATCCTGATCCGCAATGCGCCTGATTTCGACCCGCGCCAAGTGAGTTCGATGATCCGTCTCGATCACAACCGTGCACTCACCCAGTTGTCGCGCAAGGCCCGCTGCCAGGTCGGCGAGATTGACCGGCTTATCGTCTGGGGAAATCATTCCCCGACAATGTTCGCCGACTGGTCATATTCCCGCCTCGACGGGAAAGCCCTGTCCGACGTGATCCTTGACAAAAGTTGGTACTGTGAGGTCTTTATTCCGGAAGTGGCTCGGCGCGGCACCGCTGTCATCGAGACGCGAGGTGCTTCGTCGGCCGCCTCTGCCGCAAACGCGGCAATCGATCAGATGCGAGACTGGTTAAATGGCACGAGGGGTCGCTGGACATCGATGGCGGTGGCGTCCGAGGGGCATTACGATGTTCCAGAAGGGCTGATATGCGGCTTCCCGGTGATCTGTGAAAACGGGTCATTTCGGATTATTGAAGGACTCAAGCTCGACGACTTTCAACAGGTAATGCTGGCACGGACCGTCGCTGAACTCGTGGAGGAGCGGGACGCGGTCCGCTGACAGCTGTCAGCTGATAGGTCTCGGAGCTTCCGGTACGCGCGCAATCGCTCGTCAGGATACGAACCAGACCAAGAGCAAGATCAGGCCAAGTTAGACTTACTGCCAAGATCAAGCACTTTTATTGCCCTGCGCGAAAAATTTCGCAGGTAGCTGCTTGCTAAACCAGCCTGTGCAGCCATCCGCTCCAGTAGGTCCAGATCACGAGGCTTGTTTTCGCGCGCCGCGACCTGAGAGACGCTGATCTGAGCATTGATTTGTGATGCGCTTGACTTGCAAACGAACTGTCTCGGCAGATCGGGTGACGCTTCCGGTCGGAGGCAAAAACGCTGTAGCTCGCGGAAGCTTTCGAACGATCGAAGTTGAGCGCCGCACAGGCACGCCAAAACAGAGCCCACTCGTCGCTGGGCAATCACCCCAGCAAGCTAGCAATGAAAACTACTATCGAAAAACAGGCCATATAAGGTCAAGATTGAAAACGCGAGACTCTTCAGAAGGTGGAGGCAAGTTAGGTTAAAGGTCAAGCGCAACAAGATCGCACGGTCACCTGTCGGACCGTTGGTTGAGAACTTGAGTGACAAATTCGATGAAAGCGCGAACTTTCGGCGCGAGGTTTTTGCTCGAGGGAAACAGAATTGAAATCGGAGGGCCATCGCCTGCAAATGGCGCAAGCACTTCTACGAGCATGCCCGATGCGATATGGGGCTCCGCCATATACGTATGGAGCTGAACGACACCGCTGCCCGAAAGGCCGAAGTCCACCATTGCATCAGGGCTATCGCAGCTCAGCGTACCCTCGACATTGCGCTCAAGAGGCTTTCCCGTTTCCGTTTCTTTAAATTTCCAGGGGGCGAAGCCAGGCGGATCATGGGACACTCGTCTGACGCAGTCATGCTGGGCAAGATCGTCCAATGTCAGGGGCTCGCCATGAGCCGCAAGGTAAGCCGGAGAGGCGCAGGTTATGTATTTTACCGTTCCGACCCGCTTTACCATCAGGCGGGGATCTCGCGGATAGCCAATCCGCACCACTGCATCAATCCCCGCGGAAATCGGATCCGTCAGTGTGTCGGCGAATGTCGCCGCAATGCGCAGTTCCGGAAACCGGGACGTCAGGTTTCCCAGCATGGGAACGATACGGAGCCGGCCAAGTGCCGTCGGCATTTCAATCCGCAGTAGACCGCTCGGACGGGCGGCACGCTGCAGCATATCCGCTTCAGCTTGATCGAGTTCCTTGATGATTGCGCTACACCGCTCGAAAAAAAGTCTGCCGTCCTCTGTCATGGCCAGCGACCTTGTCGTGCGTTGAAACAGTCTCAGTTGCAACCTTTCTTCCAATCTGGAGACACTCTTGCTCACTGCTGAAGGGGAAATGCCAAGGGATCTACCGGCCGCCGCGAATCCTCCAAGTTCCGCCACGCGGATGAATGCCGTGATGCTTCCGAGCCGATCCGTTGCCAAACGCGCATTCCTTCAGATCTGCGACCGCACGGCGTCCGCAATGGGGTGCAGCCTATCGGGACCAAGCGAGCCGACCAGGCTATAACCCATGCCGTTCTCCGCCCAGCTCCAGCCATGAACGTCCTGTCGGGTGCTCGCGACCATGGGTTTATTCTGGTCAACCTGCATACGACGGGCTAGCATCACCAGGCGGTTTCCCTTGTCGTCGTCATACATCAGCATGAAGCCAGGACCGTGTGATGTCGGGATCACGCGCCCGCCCATGAGGCGATAGCCGACCTTGCTGAGATCCGGGATCGCGACCGCGCTCCCAACGGCCCCTGAGGCAATCTGTTTCAGGTCCGTCTTGCCATCTGCGCGTACTTCGACCGGTCTGACGGTGTCGGGCGAAAATACCGTATAGCTTGCGGAGGCCTCCTGCGCCAAGGCTGCGACGCCTTCACCCGAAGGCATGCTGAAACCTTTCAGCAACCAGCCGCCCGATCCGCCGATTGCCAAAAGAAGGACCGCGGCCGCAGCCATTGACGCAAACCGCCGCCCAGGAGCGGGTTCCTTGGCCTCGATCATGTGCGCCAGGTTTAGCCTGCTGGGAACTGCTTCGGCGGCGACCGGCGCGAGAGCCGACCTCAACGCTTCGGCGTCTCGTCGGTATGAACCGATACGCCGTGTAGCCTGATCGTTCTTTTCAAGAAAAGCCGACACTTCCAGATGCCGTTCCGCATCCAGTGCATTGTCGACATAGGCTTGAAGGTCGTCTTCGGTGATGGGTTTCATGTTCATTTCACCCTCCGGATATAGGGGCCGCTGGTGGAGGTGCCAACAGGCTTGCTTTCAAGGATCGTTCTTAACTGTTCGCGCGCGCGCGCCAATCGTGACATGACGGTTCCAACCGGTATGCTAAGGATTGTCGCGGCTTCCGCGTAGCTCAAGTCCTCCACCGTGATCAGGAGCAGAATACTTCGATGGTCGGGGGGCAGTCGCTCAATCGCAGCCAGGACGTCCTGTCCAAACAGCATATTTTCCTGACCTGCAGCAATGGAGGCCGTTCCTTCCGGCATATCGTCCAGTGGCACCATGCCGCTGCGTCGAGCATCTTGACGTAGCCGGTTGATCGCGAGGTTATGCAAGATGGTGAAAACCCAGGAGCGTGCGTTCTCATCGCGACGGCGACTCCAGTTCGACACAACCTTTTCAAGGCAGTCTTGGACAATGTCGTCTGCAGTCTCAGGGTTGCGCAAGAGACCGTGCGCATAGCGCCTGAGGGCCGGTATCATCGGCTCGACCTGGGAAAGCAAATCGCTCATGCCTTATAGTCTCCGTTGAACGCGATCCACGCAAGTGCGAAGATCGCGTTGGCTGTCGTCAGTCGGCTGACTGCACCTGCAGCACCTGGCCGGGCTTGCCATCGGCCGAAGAGGCGACGACGATGTAGCGGCGCTCGTCCTTGTGCTTGGATTCGACGATCTGGCGGATCGGGCCGACGGCGTTGACGATCGCAGAGCCTGCCGGATTAGTCATGAAGCTCGAAAGGCCCTGGAGCGGTCCACTGCCGTCTGCATTATCAGAGAGCGCCAGAACGTACATCTTCTTCGCCTCCAGACCGGTCACGGATGCCTGCAGAACCTGGGTGAGACCCTGATCGAACAGCGTCACACTTGTCGGTGCTTTCTTCTCCTTGTCCCCCTTTGCTTCAAGCGTGAGGTGCGCAGCAACACCCGCTGTGCCAAGCGGTTGCAGGTTCTGCAGACCATCACCTTCCGGCACCGCATTCGGCACGTAGTTGACGGCCTGAGCAGCCTGACCGATCGGAACAGTCGCAATGACCTTGTTTGTCAGTGTGTCGATCGCGGCCATCGCATCGGCGTTTTCCAGGCCGACATACACGCGGGTGCCGTCGCCTGACGGCCAGATGCCATGCGGCAGATTGCCGACGGGAATTGTCGCGACCTGATCGAAGTTATCCGTGCGGAACACCTTCACTTCGTTCAACCCACCGACCGTAACATAGGCAAAGCTGCCGTTCTTGTTGGTGACGAGGTTAACGTGGTTGGTGATCGGGCCGGTGTCGAGCGTCTTGATCAGATCGAAAGGTGCCTCGGCATTGAAGACCTGGGTCTTGCCGACATCCTTCAGTGTGAACCAGACCTGCTTGCCGTCGGGAGATGCGGCGATGTTAGGGCAGAACGGGCTCGCCTGCTTGACATGGCCGACGATCTGATGGTCCGCGACATTGACCACCACCGTCTCGGGATTGAAGGACGAGCAGATGTAGCCATACTTACCGTCGGGCGAGAAGATCTGCATGCCTGGTCCGGCAGGTACTTTAATCTGTGACTTTTCCTCATATGTGCTGGAATCGATGACGGAGATATAATCCTCGCCGCGCACGGTTACCCACACTTCTTTGCCGTCCGGCGTGAAGAAGGCTTCATGCGGAGAGCGGCCGACATAGGTCGTATGCTTGACGGTGTTGGTGGCGGTGTCGATGAAGGTTACGGAGTTGGAGCCGATCGAAACGACGGCAATCGTCTTCTTGTCCGGCGAAAACCCCATGCCATGTACGAGAACCTGGCCCTTGTAGAGCGGCGACAGGTTGCCCGGCTGGGGGTCGCCAAGCTTGATGACGCCGAGGAGTTTGTTTGTCGATGGATCGGTGACCGACACCGTGTTGGAGAACTGCTCGGCCGCATAGACGCGATCCTTGCTGCTGACGGGGATTTCAGGTGCGGAGGCTGCGAACGGCGCCTGGCCCGCAAAGGCTGAAAGAGGCAACAGGATGCTGCCCGCCAGCAAGCTGGCAGCAAAAGAGGTCCGGATTGTCATTGCTGATGTCCTTTTAGAATTACATTTTCATGTTGGGGTCCATGCCCTGCATGGTGTGGCCGGGCATGGGTTGGGCGGGGGAAGTCTCCGGTGCAACCTGTGTCGGGGCAGCCTCGGATGGGGGAAGCGGATCGCCGAGCGCGAGCTTCATGGCCGCGATCTCCTGCTGCTGATCCACGATGATTTCTTGCGCGATGCGCTTAAGCTGTTCGTTCTTGCCGTATTTCAGGAGGGCAAGAGCCATTTCGATCGCGCCCTGATGGTGGGGCGTCATCATGGCGACGAAGTCACGGTCGACATCGCCGGTCGGCTTAACCGACATGTCCGACATCATCTTGTCCATCGCTTCATCGTTCTCCGCTAGATAGGCAGCTTCCGTGTTCGCTGCCGCAACAACGGAGGGTTTTGGCGGCGCAACATCAGCGGCGAGCACAGCGGATGCCCCGCCTGCGGCAATCACTAGAGCAGCAAAAGCGTCTAAGATTTTGTAGGATCGTCCAAACATTGGTGTCTTCCTGTGTGAGGTCAGTTCTGTAGACATCCGGCATCCGGATCTATTCCACCACGCCCCAAGTTTTTTTAGGCGGGATCGTCGAGACCAAGCGAGGCCACCAGGGCAAAGGCTAAGAGGCCGAGCGCGATTTCAGCGGACGCTACCCAACTCAAAGTTCTCTGAGATGAACGCGGATGCGATCGGCAACGCGGTACCACCAAGTAGCGATTGACGATGGCCAGGCACGTCATGGACAGGGCGACAGCGATCTTGATGAGGAGCTTGACCTGATAGGGCGACGCCAGGTCCGTTGGAGGATGCCCGAGGATCAAGAGCGTGTTAGCCACGCCTGACAACAGAACCAGACCTACCGCGATATGGCCGGCCCCGGAGAAATTTCGGAGTGCGCGCGTCGCCTCAGCGCGTAGTTCCTGGTGCCTGACCATCCGCAAAAGCAACAGGAATGGAATGAGAGCGCCAACCCACGCCGTTGCGGAAAGGACATGCACGACATCGAGAAGGGCGGTGATAAGTGTCTCGCCACTATGTCCGGATGCCGCACTGCTGGAGAGTGCCAGAGCCGCTATTAGGACTGTTGTCTTCTGCCTACGACAGCATGCAGCGGCAAACATCAGGACGCATATCGCGGCATGGACAAGCATAACCCGTCCGAAAGTGGTGTCGAGCGCGACATTCAGGACCAAGTCCGGCATCAGGGCGGATGTCCATCCCGAGCCAATTGTTGCCACTTGGAGCGGAATCGCCGCCACGCTCGTTGCGGCCACCAGCACGCTGCCGATGAGAAGCGACCGCCGCAGCGCTCCTTGCAGATGGAGACGGACACTGCCCTGCGTAATGGCGGTGGCGAAGCCGCCGGCGCCCCAGCAATAGGCCAGAGCCGTGTCGTTGAGACACCTTCCAACAGCGAGGGCCTCCAGGGGGCTCATGGCGTTACGGTGAAGCGATAAGAGCCGGAAGTGGAATGTCCGTCCTTGGACAGCACGTGCCAATCGACCTTATAGATTCCCGGCCTAAGAGGCTCGGTCGGCATGATGGAGAGCTTGCTTGCATCCTCGCTACTCACGGTCGTGGCGCCCGTTGGGACCGGCTGGCCGGCTTCATCGGTGACTGCTATCGTCGAATATGCGGGCTCCAGGGCTTCGGTAAAGGTCAGAGTAACCGGGGAGGCTGAGGAGATTACGGTTGCTCCCTCGGATGGGGTTGCCACTTTCAAATGTGAATGAGCCCAGACCGGTCCGGCAAAAGCCAGCCCACATAGTAGAACGGTGAATGGCCCGGGGAGTTTGGAAATCATGTCTCTGATCCTTCGTGACAACTGCGTCTAGGATCGTAGACAGCCGGTTCATGGATATATTCCATTCCATCGACAGATTTCGCACACTATCGTCCAGCGCCCGAACCGTATTTGTAGTAGGAGCGGGAGCCAGTCCTACAGTGTGCTGCCCTTGCGCTCTCCGCCGCCACATTTCTTCGGTATCAGTGCTTCGTAGCAAGCGAAGGAGAGATGCTGAGTTTTGTCGATTCATCAAGCTTCAATGATTGGTCTCTTCACCATCTTGAAGCTAAAGGGCGTTACCGCAAAGGGCGTCAGCTCTGGTCAAGCTAGCGGGTTCAAACATGTCCTTATTTGCGAAAGGATTGAACGAGCAATGTTTGTTTCGAAAAAACCCTCTTTAGATCCATTATATAGCTATTCACCGAAACGGAAAGCTGGCAGTTCCGACGCGGATGTGCTTGACGGTTTTAATTTTGACCCTGTCGACGGTCCGAAATCAGAAACGTCTTCAAGAAGCATGAGTGGCGTCTCAGTAAAACCATCGTCGTCTGGCTCGGCCGTCGCAAGCGAAGGCTCCGCGCTCAGTGCACATGGTGAGGAAATGTTTCGACAAGCAACTGGCTACACCATGATCAGATCGAGCGAAGGTGTGAGTTTTGCCGATTCCAATGGTGAGCCACCGCCTCCAGACAAGTTGGCGATGCTCACGGCGGCTTCAAAGGCGTTTTCAACCGGGAACACCAATGGACATCCTCTACACTCAGGGATTAGCCTTCACACAGACGATCTGGAAACGTCTCTCTCGCAGATCGGCGTTCAAGCCAGCGATCTGGAAATGTACGAAAATCTTATGACCATATTGAATAAAAGCCTGATATCGTAGCGCGGAACGGAGAAGACCGCGCCGACTTTCACGGCCACGCTCCGTTCGGATTAAACGTCAACCAAAGCCCTATCATTAAGTGATAGCATTGAGGTCACCGTCGCGGCGGCGACCTCTGAATTTGACTGCACTGGAGGCGATACGGTATCTGAACCTGATGTCAGCGCTGAAGCGCTGGTGATGAGGCTGGTAGACGCGCTCCTGCGTGACAGCAAAGGTTTCATTAACAGTCTTCGCCAAACGTGTACCACGGCAGCTTCGAAGATTTCTTGCGAACAACTCCTTCAAAGGCGGATGCCGATCGCCGTATTTTCTTCAGGAGATGCAACCCAGTAGCCGTAGTCTGCGGCATGGTTCAGAAATGCAGCGATTTCTTCTGGCTACGGGGGGCGAGGACATCCAACGGTTGACGGCCAGCTTCCAGAAAAAAGCGGTTCATTGCACCTGTCGTGACAAGTAGCAGTTTTGCTCCAGCCGCTGACGCGTTCCTTAAGGCATGGGGTTCGTTAGGTGCAAGATCAACCAGTTCCCCAGCACCGACGCTATGCCATACCTCGGCTTAGTAAGCCTCGGCCTCGCCTTCCAGAACGTAGAATGTCTCGCGGTCCGCATGGCGGTGCAAGGGTACGACGGTGCCCCGCGTGACGAAGCCGAGGATAATTGCGTAATCTTCCGGATTTGTTGCGTTAAGGGTGAGTGCTTTAACAAGAGGGCCTAGCACATCGAGCCAGCCCTCGCCGTTTACGACAGTGAAGCTCATCATCTATCCTTTCCGTTGAAATGCGAGCCGCTTTACGGGCTGCCCAATGGTTCGCCACGCAAAATGGCATCTGCTTGGGAAGCGTGGCGTTGCCACCTGGAGATGGCGCCATCGACGTAGTGGCTTATGCGCCGCCGCGAGAAGTCTGAACCCTTCCAGGGCTCTACCGATTTCAGGGTAACAAAGTCGCGTTTCAAACGTCATAAGCGGCTGATGCCACGCGTTACCACATAGCGCCCGAACCTACGGGTCTGGAGCGATGCCGTACGATCTACGGCAAAGTCGAGACCCGCAATCTCCGCGTTCGACCGGAGAACTTGCACTTTTGAAGATGGCATTCGTGATTTACGGGAACAAGTGCCCGGACACTGGGGTGACTTCTGTCTTTGCCAAAGCGGCGCTAGCTCTAACGCGTAGACGTTCAAGCGCTCGCGCCGCTCAATGTCGAGGACTAGTTTCGCAAATGCACCCTCCAGATGAAGAGCGCTAGCTCTTCACTCCATGAGGGCACATGCGCAAGATTATTTCAGGCGCCGGGGAATAAGCTTCGAATCCTAATGTCTACGGTTCCGAAGATGCCAAGGAGCAGCATCAGACAGGCTGTGACCCACAATGTCTCCGTCGCCCCGCCATTGCCGCATGTCCGCCGTGACAGATGCAACATCGGGATTGGAAATTGAAATTTTGCTGAAGGAATGGATGCCTACTGCGGGCAAATTCAGCGCCCGTGGCGCGCAATGGCTGTTCAGGTACCAAGAGTTGCCATCACGTGCAATCGGCGCGCCATGTTTGCATGTCCATATCGATGATAATATGAGGAATACTGTGAAGCATATTTTGGTCGTTGACGACGATAGCGCCATCAGAAACATGCTGGCGGACTATCTGGCAAAGTTCGCCTACCGGGTCACGGCTGTTCCGGACAGCCAGACCATGTCACGCGTACTCAATACCGAAGCAATCGACCTCGTGGTGGTTGATCTCAATCTCGGCTACGAGGACGGGCTTGAAATTGTCAGAAACCTTTCTGGCAAGACAGATGCACCGATCATCGTCATCAGCGGGGACAGGCTCGAAGAAGCCGATAAAGTCGTTGGACTTGAGCTCGGAGCGTCCGATTATATCACCAAACCGTTCGGTTTGAGGGAGTTTCTGGCGCGTGTCCGTTCTGTCACGCGAGAGCGGCCCAAAAAAGCCAATGAAAAAGAACGTAAGATTTTTCATTTCGATGGGTGGAAGCTGAGCGTCCGTCTGCGTCAACTTCTCTCTCCCGAGGGAGATGAACTCAAGCTCACTGCTGGTGAATTCAATCTTCTTGTCGCATTCTTGAAGGCGCCGCGGCAAATTTTGTCCCGGGAGCAGTTGCTCGCGGCAAGCCGGGTCCACGAAGAGGAAGTTTATGACCGGAGCATCGATGTTCTGATATTAAGGCTCAGACGAAAGCTGGCTCTTTCGGTTGCGGGTTCGTCGATGATCAAAACCGAGCGTGGCGTCGGGTACTATTTGGACACCGACGTTGTCACCGAACAGTTAGCCCCATTGCGCAGTTCCCCTCGCATCAATTCCAATGGACCTTCGGACAGTTCCAATACGTGATACTTGAAGGCTTTCTCTGTACGATCTCCAGGTTAAGTTGATCGCGCGGCTGGTCACTTTTTTGCCTTCAACGGTAATCCTTTATATTCACCCGTGAGGGTGTTCAGAAAACTGACGATGGCGTCTATGTCTGCCTTTTGGATTTCCTCGCCCAACTGACTTTTCGCCATCACATCCACTGCATCAGCAAGGGTGGCAGAGCGGCCGTCATGAAAATAAGGTGCGGTCAACCCTACATTGCGCAGGCTGGGAACCCTGAAAACGCCTATGTCAGCATCGGCATGCGTGATGGTAAAACGTCCCAAATCGCCATCGTAGCTGGGATCGGTGTTGGGCTGTGGTCGCGAGAAGATCCCAAACACCTGAAAGAGGTTGCCGCCGATGTTGGAACCTTGGTGGCAGGATACGCAACCCAGATCCTTAAACAGTTGGTAACCGCGCATTTCTTGGGATGTGAGTATATCGGCTTCTCCCTTGAGATAACGGTCGAAGCGCGAATTGGGTGTAACCAGGGTCTTCTGGTAGGTGACCAAAGCATCGAGGACAGTGTCGCGCGATGGCTCCTCAGCGTAAGCCCTTTCGAAAAGCGGCGCGTAGCGACTGTGGCGCAGCTTCCCGAGTAATGTCGGCCAGTCACTCGCCATAAGATCCGGATCGAGCAGGACAACTTCATTTTGTTTTTCCAGGGACGTGAAATTTCCGCGCCATCCAAGCCTGTAATTGTTCGCGACATTAAATATAGTTGGGGCGTTATAGCGATGAAGGCGACCACTGTAGCCAACAGTTCTGGGCATGCGCGCGGTTCCCCCAACATCCAGATCGTGGCACGCCGAGCACGAGAGCTGGTTCTTGCCAGAGAGGATCGGATCTTGGAACAATTCCTCCCCGAGCGTTATTTTATGAGGATCGAGAGCCGGAGCCGGTTCGAGCGGGGATATCGCCTCGCGTGTTCTGACGCCGGTGTCAGATGAAAATACGCTGGCTACACCGCACGCGATAAACAGGGTGAAGGT
The DNA here is from genome assembly GCF_031457345.1 of Rhizobium sp. BE258. Lineage (NCBI taxonomy): Bacteria > Pseudomonadati > Pseudomonadota > Alphaproteobacteria > Hyphomicrobiales > Rhizobiaceae > Rhizobium > Rhizobium sp. BE258. The sequence continues at coordinate 120,561 of NZ_JAVDWL010000011.1, read as the reverse complement.
AAGAATAATACCTGCCGTTCTCATAGACATAATCGTCACGTCAAAATCATCATGTTGCTGGGCATCATCTCTTTGTCTGTGACCGGGCCCTGGGCGCGGCCGAGTGGCAGCGGGTGACAGGCATTATAGCGCAAAGGTGACCAGCTCTTTCATCGAAGTTGGAAAGAAGGGTTACAATTGAAACGTCCACACTTCAAAATGGACGATCGACGAACAAGCCGCCAATCGGGGACTGCCGGGTTGCATAGCCGAGACCGTTAAAGCGATGAATTGGGGTTTTCCGCTGCCTCCGCGCCCAGGCTACGTGAACGCCTTTGAATGCGGTCATGAACAGCGTTTGCAAGCGTCTTCGCGCTCACGGGCTTGCGGAGGATCTCTGCGTCTGCGAAATTACTCCGGATGAAAGGGTCACTACGGCCCTGCGGTGTAATGACAATATATGGCCCACGCGGGTAGACTATTTCCTGACATCCTGGCGAAGGCGCCTGGATTGAGCCACTATCAATAATCAGAAGGTCGAGCTTTGACTGCTCCCCATTTAGCCATTGATCGAGGGAAATGACGTCTGAAAAGCCGATGGGCTCGTAACCGAGCGCCGCTAATTTTTCCTCATACATCATTCTTTGCGTTTGATCGCGTTCCAGGACGCCGACAAACTCTCCGCGGCCGACCGGGACGGCGGCCTCAATGAAGAAGTCGCTGAGCGATACAGGCGACCGTCGGCATAGCGGTAAATAGATCCTAAATTGCGTGCCCATGTCGGGCGCGCTTCGAACATCAACATGGCCGCTCAGCGCGACTACGTTGCCATGGACAGCCGCGAGACCAAGACCGGTCCCTCCTTGATGTGTTCTCGTGGTGAAGAAGGGTTCGAAGATGTGTGGCAGTACCATTTCTGGAATACCGCTTCCATTATCGGACACCGAAAGCAAGATCCAGCAACCGGCGGGGAGGTCGCCATGTGACAGAGTGGATCTCTCGGCCGTTTCGACAACAGACACTTCAAGCTCGATTCTACCTTTGGCCCCGATCGCCTCCGCTGCGTTCTTACAGAGATTCATTGCGATCTGCTGGATCTCGATCGGATTACCGAGAACGACCGCTTTCCGGTCAGGGAGCTTTGCTGACAGAGCAACATCGTCGCGGAGCGAGATTTGCAGCAGGGGCAGAATATCACTGACAATTTCCACCACGTCGATCGGTTTGGTAATCCTCTCTCGTCTTCGGCTGAGCGTGAGTATCTGATCGATGATTTTCTTAGCGCGCTCCCCAGCACTTATGATTTCCTGAACAAATTGGGATGTTGGCGATCTACGCTTCTGTGAATGTAGAGCCATTTCCGCATAGCCGAGCATTGCCCCCAATATGTTGTTGAACTCATGTGCTATGCCCCCGGCCAAGGTTCCAACTGCCTGCAGTCTCTCCGCGTGCTCAAGACGGCGCTCCAGTATCTCTCTTTCCGAAAGCATTTTGTGCTGGTCAATATTTTGCAAGATGACCTGCATCATCGCAGCCATAACGCCGATTTCCTCATCGTCTGGTCTGGTCTTTGCCTTGTCGTATTCAAGGGCCATGACGCCTGCCAATCTGTCCGACAGTCTGAGGCCGAGAACGAGCCCTCCGCTGACGGCGCGCCTGCATCTGACATCGACGCTTGGCGGTGGCAAAAGGATACTGATGGGCTTCGACGAAAATCCTGTCGTGGCTCCGCCATCGATTATCTGCTTCAGAACCTGATGTCGAAACGATGTCGTTGAAGGTCTCACGATTGCGGCACTACCGTAGGTTTCTTCGACCTCTCCACTTTCCTGGTGTATGGTCGAAAACTGAAACGCATCCGCTCCAGCGAGGTCCCGGACCTGTTGTAAACTTCCCTTAAGTGCTTCCTCGAAACGCTCAAGCCCGGCATTGTCGAAACACGACTTGAGGTTGGAAAGTGCCGCCTCAAAGTCGAGTTTCCGCTTCAGTCGATCGGTCTGGCGACGTAGCCTGTAGATGAGGCTGACGACATAACCGCAAAGGGCAACGGATATCGAGCCCAAAAAGATCCGGCTCCACGAGGCACGAAGGCTAAGGCGCCCATATTCCTCAAGATATTCCTTCTGGAGATTCTGGGCACGAACGGATGTAATCGAGGCCTGCACATCGGCCACCATGCGATCAACTTCTGGGAGGGTAGATAATATGAGAAGGCCATGAGAAACAAGGCTTTGAACCGAAGCGCTCTTTCCCGTTTCCGCGGCGGTCATGCTCTCCAGTTTCTGCCGCAAGGATGCAGCAAGATCAGCGTTTGGCTGCATCGAGAATTGCATCATCTGATTGCTGAGATCGGTGGGTATTCTAACGACGGGTTTTAACGGATCCTGCCCGGCATGAAAGCGACCAAGCGTCCGACCAAAGATCTGCAAAGAATTCTGAAGGAGGGAGTTCTTCGTCTTGAACCCTTCTACTACCTCTTCATTCTCGGTGACCGATCGATCAAGATAGTCAAGCAAGGTCCAGAGTTTTGTGTCTCCTGACGCGCTGCTATTGCTTAACAGCGTGCGAAGGCATTTCATAGTCTTGTGCAAGTCGACGATCGACGCGACGATCGGGTCGTAATTCTCCAGGATACCGTAACGGGATTGCAGAACGTCTCGCTGCAGCGAGGCAGCATTCACATCCACTGCGCGAAGAGCTGTGAGTGTGGCTTCGTGCGTTTCCCGGTCCGGACCTCGCCCTGTTGCCAGCGCAGCAAAAATCACGGCGGCCATTGTGAGTGAAATTATCACCCAAGGTTGACTCGCTACAGTGTGTCGCCCCCTGAAAAGCGAGCTCAGCCATCGCATCACATTCGTGGTGATCATTTTTTATCTCTGCGGCAGTTGTTCAGCGTCCGCAACTAACCTTCGCCTTGAATCCCCGAGGGTATTGTCCATCCAAATGTGAAGGAATTGCACCGCTGGCCGGAGCCGGAGCACATCCTTGCGCACCGAAATGTGCCTACCCACATGAGGTATTTAGTTCAACGCAAGAGTTGGCGAACGTCCACGATCGGGGAAAACATCTCCCGCTGGCTGGAGGCCACACTCGCATTCGTCGAGACGAACGCAGCGCAACAGAGAATAACTTAAACACGCGCTTGCAAAACGTAAGAAAAATCCGGTTACAAATGTAACCGAAGCACCGAAAGATGTTTTCTTCCGTCCGAGGGACTAGGATCCATGTCGATCAATCGACCCACATTCCTCTGCGCCAGGCCGGTCGACCTGTTTTCCTGCTTGAGCTGCGCATTCAGTAATCTGTAAAGCGCGCCCGCATCACAGCCTCCTCCTGTCGAATGCGTATTGTCAACGGAATGGCATAGATGACCAGCCCAACGAACAAAGTAACGTGCGCATTCAGAACCAGCGCCAGACCTGTCAGTTCAGGCAGGATGTTCAGGAAGTAATTAGGGTGTCGGAACCAGCGAAACAGCGGGTGTTGGATGAGCGTGTGATCGCGTGCGATCAGCAGCTTGACTGTCCAGAGCGGCCCAAGCAACCGGATGACTGACGCAAGCACCAACATACCGACAACATAAAGGAAAAGGCCTAACCAAACGTAGGGGCTAAGATCGTGCGGTCTCCACACGGCCTCAAGCATCGAAGAGACGTAGTATAGAACATGGGTGGTGGCGAGCACGGTCGAGTTCTTGCGACCAATTTCAACTGCGCCCGATTTTTTCAGGGCCGCTGCGTGCCGGACCGAAATGGCCAGCGACGCCACGCGAAAGAAGATTGCAAGAACACAGAATAGGACGATGTATGTGGCCATGAAATGTTTCCTGGTGATTAAGCTGAAGTAGCGGATTTCCGGTCGCAGCCATTGTTTCGATCGTGCTGACGGTTGCGCGTTAAAGGCAACCACGCCGGCGCAGCTTTACCGACACCGCCATTCGATGATGAGATTGTCAGCAACCAGCAGCCCCAACTCGAGATGCCGCACAGAAACCTCGACGTACTGGTGCAACGGGCATTCGTCGAGGCTATCGGTCAAGACGACCGTTGATGCAATGGATCGATCTTTTGCAAGCCGGAGGCATGCCTCGACTTCGAAAATCGAATAACATGGGCATATCACGGTCTGCTGCGCCGGTCGTGGCGAACACCACGACCGGACAATCGCAGACATCCGCACCCCGATCTTTTCAATGAAGCGGGTAATGTGCGATGTCACAGGGCTGCAAACGATGTGGTGGGGCAGGGGCATAGGGAGGTCCTCTTTAGGCGCTGCTAGGACGGCTGCTAGCTGAGGCAGGCATCAGCCAGGGCAACGGCGACTTGCTGAAGGCTCTCCGGCATATGGTTGGGCCGTGCCTCCGTCAGACAAAGATGACCACCGGTGGTGGCGACGCCGAACATTCGCTCATTACGGATACGTCCGAGAACCATCGGTCCCCACACCGCCCTGAGGCTTGTTGCGCCCTCTGAAAGATCTGTATCAACCGAGCCCAGATTGGAAACGACCGCATCATAGGCGAGCGAGCCGACAAGGCCGCAGGCGACGTCAACGGTGGCGTTCCTTGGCAATGCGCCATCCACCATGGAGACACTCTCGATAAGGTGCTGCGCCGATCGCAAAGGGTTGAGCTCATCGGTAAGCCGCCTTGCCAAGTCCCAGAGCGGGGCTCGTTCGGCGATGGAAACGCGAAGCGTAGCTGCTGTTATGAACAATCCCATTTCATCCGGGCCGATATTGAGTGCGTGACGGAGACTGATCGGCGACATGATCGCGTAGCTTTCAGCAGGGTGTTGTGAGCGGTTAGCCACCGCGACCGCAGCGCAGATTGCACCATGCACCGTGGTGCCCTCCTGCCGGGACCTCTTGATGAGCGCTGATGTCAGATCAACGGGCAGTGCGATGGCGTTCACCTTTGGCCGATCGGCCTCAAAAGGTCGCCACAACGGTCGTCCGGCAATAGCGCTTATGGTTTCAAGGTCGGGTAGTACAGGCGATGTTCTCTCGCCAGCGGCACGGGCCTCCGCGCCGCGAATCCGCCGCACCAGATCCTCAACCGAATCTCTCTCCGGCGAGAGCTTAAGCTCCGCGCCGTTCAACGCGTGAACCAGGTCCTGCAAGAGAGCGATTGCGGACAACCCATCGGCAATCGAATGATGGAAGGTCAGAACCACGACAGCCTGTTGAGGATCTGCGCTGCCTTTGAGGATAGATGTCCGGATCAGCGGCCCCATCCAGGGGAAAAATGGCTTCGCAAGCTCCGCTTCGACAACTGGCCTCCAATCGGTGGAGCCGTCGCAGGTGGTGACCTCTATCGTTAGTGGCTTGTTGTGATTGACAAAAGCTAGCCCGTCTTCACAATCTTCGATTGCAAAACGAAGATTGGCATGCCACTGCCGCACCTGTTCCAGCGCCTTTTGAAAGTCGGTTTCGTCGATATGACCTTCAAGTTCCCCAACGAGGCAGAAGTGACGGTGATGCCTTTTGGAGTAGAGATAGAGGAGTCGCTCATGCGCGCCAAGTTGGCGTGAGCTTCTGTCCCTGCGGCGGTTGGCATCATAGTTGCTCTTGGTCACTGGCCTCTCCAAATTCGTTGGCGAGGTTCTGTGCGGCCGATGTAGCCCTATTGTTTCAAGTTCCGGGAAGTGTGTTTCAGATGACGCCGAGTTAAGACGTAGGCGGGTCAGTTCGCGGTAGACGCTTTCGCCGAAATCCCGGCACCTCAACGCGTCTCATGATGCGGCTGAGGGCAGCGTTGCCAATAGAAAATGACATCTGAAACACGAAGCGCTCGAATTGTAACGGGATGGCGGCATAGCCCGGCGAAACCAGCCGGGGAACGTGGTCATGAAGTGACGACCTTCCTCACCCGTCTCGTAGTGAATGGAGCAGAAAATGGGTCCGCGCCTTTATGCAATGACATGCGGATGGCTTACCATGCCATACAAGCTATTCTTGAACGGCCGTGATGGCTGGCTGGCTATCCCAGTGCCGAGCTACCTCATTGTCCACCCAAAGGGCACTGCCCTGTTTGACACTGGTCTTGAAACAGCTCTCCAAAGCCCCGATCCGGACCATATCAGACGAACGCTGGGCAAATTCGAACCTCTCGTGAAGCCCGAGTTCAAGCCGGGCGAAGACGTCGCAGAGCGGTTGAGGGCATTCGGCGTCGATCCCGAGAAGATCGACTATCTGATCAATTCGCACCTGCACTTCGACCATTGCGGCGGTAACGAGCTGATCAAGAACGCTCGGCTGGTTCTCCAGAAAAAAGAATGGGTCGCCGCAACGGCGCCAGAAACGATTGAGCTGAACAGCTATTTGACCCGCCAGTATGACCTTGGTCACGATAAACTACTCGTTGATGGCGAACACGACCTATTCGGTGATGGCAGCGTGGTGCTCATCCCGACCCATGGCCATACGCCCGGCCACCAATCACTTAAGGTGAAGCTTGAAGACGGGGAGGTCATCCTTTCGGCCGACGCATGCTATCTGCGCCAGACCCTTGAAGAGATGATCATGCCTGATCCTCCGTTTGTTCGAGACGAGGCCGCAATGCTGGAGTGTTTACGTCGTCTCAAAAAATACCAGAATGACGGGGTTCTCATTGTGTTTGGCCATGATCCTGAGCAGTGGAAACAGCTCAACCAGGGTCCCATTCGCGAGTTGACTCACGCGACTGTGGCTGCAGCGGCTAGGGGGGTGTGATGGCTCGGCGGCGTGCCGGTCCGCATCCACCACATATCACCGGGGCGCCGGCAAGGCTGACTGCGAAATCGCTATGTTTAATTTGTAACAATGCAGCAGCATCGCGAAACACCCCTGTAATTTGGCGGCTCCAAATCTTCTCCCGTAATTGAGAGCAAAGCGTCCGATGGAAGAAGATCCTCGAAAGGCGGAATTCGGGACATTTGTGCGACTGGTCACAGTAGACGGGAAGTTCGTCGAACGGTCGGCTGTGGAGATGCCCATTCTAACCTCTGAAGGCACCGACACATGGTTGAAGACTGCTTGTTTTCGTCGGTTCGGCTACATGTCTTTCCTCGTCCATCACCTGATCGTCGGATGGGGAAAGGTGGGAGACGCGCAATATGCGGCAGTTGGCGACCCAGTTCGTCCCGAACCCGTGTCACTTGAACCGAAGCAGATGCCGGTCCTCGGCGGCCAAATCACCGTTAGTCCGCCAGCAGCAAGCCGCCAAACCCTTTGAGCAGGCATAGCCCTTTATCGAGGAGGCAACATTGCAAAATTTGATCCAAAAGATGCCGGACACCGCTCCACAAGATACCGTCGCTCATCTGACTGCATTATTGCCGACGCTACGGGGTCGCGGGGAGGAAACCGAGAGAATAGGCAGGTTGCCTCACACGACGATTGCGGATTTCGAGGATGCCGGTGTGTTTGGAAGTTTGGTGCCGCAGGTCAACGGCGGATCTGAGGTCTCTCTTCAAACCTATATGGACATGATCGTCGAAATCGGCCGCGGTGATGGCTCAGCCGCTTGGACCGCCGGAATTCTGAGCGGCGCAGCCTGGATGGTTGCGATGCTCTTCCCGCGTGATGTTGCCCAGGAGGTTCTGGCTGCTCCCCACAGCCGCGTTGCCACGGTCTTGTCGCCGCGCTCCATCGAAGCTCATGAGGTGGGTGGGGGTATCTGGATTGAACATGGCGTATGGAACTTCAATAGCGGAGCTCATAACGCGCAATGGAATCTTTTAGGTTTTCCACTGAAGAACCATCAGGGCCTGCCTGAAATCCTGACAGTACTGATGCCAATCCACGAGTGCAAGCTGTTGAACGATTGGGACACTTTCGGCCTTCGGGGAAGCGGTAGCACCAGCGTTGAAGTTGAGGACGTGTTTGTGCCGCGTAGTCATCTTGCGTCGCTGAGTGCAGTGATGAAAGGGGACTTTCAGTCGGTCCATCTTGATGCAGTTCCGTTATACAGACTTCCTCTGGTCCCGTTCCTCGCAACCAAGCTGCTGTTCCCGTCGCTTGGGATGGCAAAAGCGGCCCTGGAGCTGGCGTTAGCATCAGCATCGCGGCGTGGAATTCCGTTTACCGTTTATGCCAAGCAGGACGAAGCTGCAGTGACGCACGTGCAGATGGCAGAGTCTTCTGCGAAGATCGATGCCGCTGAGCAGATACTGCGCAATTCCGTCAAGGCGTTGTTGTCTCATGCAGACGGTTCGTCGCCAATGGATATCCCTACGCGCACACGTTTGATGAGAGACGCGGGATACGTGAACAAGCTCCTCTGGGAATCAATCGATGCGCTAGAGACTTCGTCTGGAAGCGCATTCGCCAAGAGAGACAATCTGCTGGGGAGGCTTTGGCGGGATGCCAAGGTCGCAAGTCTGCACGGCGCTTTGACCCCAACAACAAACTTCGAGTTGGCCGGGCGTGTTCAAAGCCACAAGGATCCGCAGAGCTGGTTCCTATGAAAATCACCCTTGGATCGAGCGCTGCCTTCGCCCGACTTGGCGCAGGGCCCCGGTCTTGGTTGCCGCTGAAGCCGCAGGCTGAGCAGCGGTATGATCACCGTTCAACATCTACACTTTTGAGGATCTTATGCGTCCCAACCAGGCTTTGTCTCTTTCTCTCGAGCAGATCGAAGCTCAGGCATTCGCGGATGTCTACCGCGCGGTTCCTGCTTCCTACGCGTCTGCGAATCGGGTTCACCTCAGGGATATTGAGGGTGGCGCTTGTCTGACACACAGCACCATCGTCATCCCTGAACTGGACCGAGTTGTCGGAGTGATGGCGCTCGACGACGTCAAGGTCGCCTGTGATTGGATGGCGGCCAATGCTGTGCCTGGTTGGGTCGTCCAAATGCCCCCAGTCTTCGAGGACGTTACCCGATATCTGAAAGAAAAAGGGTTCCGGCCGATCGGCAATGGTTGGGCAAAGTTCTGCCGCGAGGTGCCTACCGATGACATGGTGTATTCGTCCGAGCTGACTGTGCGCACGATCGAGCCGGCACAGGCGGAATCATTTGCAACCATCCTGGCAGATGGGTTCGGCCTTCCACTTAATTTCTGCTCCTGGCTCGCCGCGGTTGTCGGGCGGCCGAATTGGACGGTGCAACTTGCCTATTCGGGGGTGACTCCGGTTTCTTGCGGAGCTCTGTACAGCAATGGTCAAGTAGCCTGGATGGGGATGGATGCGACCCTGCCGGATCACCGCCGTAAAGGCGGACAATCTCTGCTGATACGCTCCCGCTTGCGCGTTGCGGCAGAGCTTGGCGTGAAAAGCGTAACAGCGGAAACGGGTCAACCGGACGCCGACAAGACCGAACAGCATGCATCGTTTTCCAACTACCGGCGAGCTGGCTTCACGCAGTTGTACACCCGACCAAACTTCGCCCATCCAGCGGATGAGCGCTGAAGCAGGATCGTTACAAGCGGCACCCGCAAATGCGTTGCTGGAAAGGGACTGAATATGGAAAAAACCGCCGCCTATCCCGGGGCGAAGATCATCAGGCGTGTTAGCGTCTTTATGTTGGCTTTGGGGACCACGATGGGCTTGGCGGAGGGCTCGGCAGAGGCGCAGACCCCTGTGGAGCGGGGTCGATATCTGGTGATGATGGGAGGATGCAACGATTGCCACACCCCAGGTTACCTCAATGGAAAGCCAGACCAAAACCGCCTTCTTGGCGGCTCGGATGTTGGGTTTATCGGTCCCGATAAAGGAACGTATGTCGGGCCAAATTTGACGCCTGATGCGGAAACCGGGCTCGGAAACTGGTCTGCGGATGACATCGTTAAGGCCATTCAAACCGGCCTCACTCCGGAGGGGCGCGAGCTTGCTCCGATGATGCCATGGCGCCGTTTTGCGGGCTTACAGAAATCCGACGCCTACGCAATCGCGGCATATCTGAAAAGCCTTCCTGCCGTAAAGCATCAGGTTGCTGGCCCCTTTGGCCCGTCAGAGCATGCGACCATTCCGGTCATGAGAGTTGTTCAACCTGAGCCGCCCCAGTGACCGCATTGCGTCAAGAGCGGCGTCAATATTCACCAAAAAAAATCTGTCGAGAACGCAGGAAGTGAAGCTTTATGAGTATTTTACCTGGTCAACACATCGCGGCGATCAACGGCGTTGATATTGCCTATACCGTCAGCGGAACGGGTCCCCTCCTGTTCGCTGTCTCGTCCGGCTGGGGTGTTGGATCGAGCTACCTTCGTCATGCCCTCACGCCCCTTGCTGATCGTTTCACCGTAGTCGTCATTTCGACCAGAGGCAGCGGCGGCTCGTCGCGTCCCGTTGACGAAAGCGCAATGGGCACGGCGACAATGGCGGATGACATTGAGCACCTGCGCAGGCACCTCGGCCTGGGGGCAATTGACCTGTTCGGGCACTCGAACGGTGGCGCTATCGCCATTGGATTTGCCGGAAAATATCCTGATGCCTGTCGCAAGCTTATCCTCGCGGATAGCCAGCTTGTCGGCCTCTCCGCTCGGGAAGCGACGTCCGCAATCGTCGCTCAGCGTGCGGGTGATCCGCGCTTCAAGGAGGCTGTGGCAGCCCTGGCAGGAATGGGGCCGTTTGTGTTTGAGGACCAAGCCATTACGGATGTACTCATCTCAACTTTGCCGCTCTACTTCTTCCATCCGGAGAATGCGGGCAAGGCGATCGACACATTTGATTTGCCTATCAACAGTTGGGCGACTCGGACGCACATGACGGCAGACGCCCTGCCGGAGGCACGTCAGGACGATCTGCTTGCGAGGATCAGGGCACAGGCCCTCGTCCTTGTTGGGAAAGATGATTTCCAAACACCGGTTTCGATATCGGAACATATAGCGGCAGGTATTCGAGGCGCCGCGCTCAAGGTCATCGGGGAATGCGGACACATGCCCTGGTTGGAGCAGCCTGAAGTCTTTTATTCCTCAATCACCGACTTCCTAGCGCACTGATGACCCACCGAAACTCGATGAGGAGGGTTGAGCCTTGCTAAGCCGCAAGGTCTTGCCTCCTTGCAGAATTGAGTGCCGCCTTCAAAGTCTGCGGAACTCTGCGGCAATTGGATCGCCGGATATAACGACAAACGACTTCGCGCGTCGAGGGCGTAAGCAATCCCAGCCGCGCGCACTGTTCACAGCAAGTTTTGGCATCACATAACAGGATGGATGACACGTCATGAAGAACAATGAAGATTCGAAGCTCCTTCGAGTGCCCGCGGGCGGGGGCCGGGGCTTCTCGGTTGCGGGAGCCAACCTCACCTGGAAGGTCAGAAGCGATGACGCGGCGGGCGAGCTTTGCATGTTCGAGCAGGTGATCGAGCCCGGCGAAGGGGTGCCGGTCCACACTCACAGCTATCCCGAGTCCTTCTATGTGCTGAGTGGGACCATCCACTTCGTATCCAGTGACGCCTCGGACCTGGGCTGGGATTGCACGAGCGGCGACGTGGTCGTGGCTCGCCCACACACGCCCCATGGTTTCTTCAACAAGGGCAAAGATACAGTGCGGATGCTGAGTATCTCGGTCGCTGCGCATGAACAGTTTTTCGATGCGGTTGAGGATGCAGACAAGCAGGATCCGTTTGCCACGCTCCCGCCGACTGACGCTTTTGCTCGCGTTATCGCCATCGGCGCGCAAACCGACACCCACTTTCTACCACCGTCTTCGGAGGCGAGCGCCTCGAAGGGATAGTGCTGAGATTCACACGCCGTTGAGCGGGAGGAGTCCGACCTGCGGCGCACGCGGGCGCGCCCAGCTGGCTGTAATAGACGCCAGCCGGGCGCGGTGGTCGAGGCCGACGCTGCCTCTGCCCGCTCACCCGTCATTCGACTTACAACTGAGGAGGACAGATATGAGTCCCTTTGAACATCATCGCGTCCGGGCAAACGGTATAAACATGCATTATGTCCAGGCTGGAGAAGGCCCGTGTGTGGTGCTTCTGCATGGCTTCCCGGAAACATGGTACGCATGGCGCCACCAAATAGGTCCAGTTGCCGCGCGTTATCGCGTCATTGTACCCGACCTGAGAGGCTACGGAGCAACGGAAAAACCCGCAACCGGCTATGACAAGAGGACGATGGCGAACGACATTCGCGATCTTCTTCGTGTGCTCGAGATTGAGAAGGTCGCAATAATCGGACACGACCGCGGCGCCCGAGTTGGCACGCGTTTCGTGAAGGATCATCAGGATGTGACAACCTGTTTTGCCGCTCTGGACAACATTCCGACCAAGGTTATCTTCGAAAATATGAATGCTGAAGTGGCGCAGGCGGCGTGGTTTTTCTTGTTCCAAGGCATCCGTGACCTGCCGGAAGCCTTGATCCATGGCCGGGAAGAGCTCTGGCTACGATCCATCCTCACGAGCTGGACCTACAATCCGCATGCTTTATCAGAGGACACCTTATCCGTTTACACAAAAGCGTATTCCCAGCCCGGTGGTTTGCGCGGCGCGTTTGAAGATTATCGCGCTTGGCGCTCTGATTTTGAACAAGATAAGTCTGACGCCTCCAAGTCCATTGGCTGCCCTGTACTGTCTCTCTGGGGCGCCGATTACGAGGCCGCAAAGATGGTCGACATGGCGGCCATTTGGAGCGCCATGGCACCCAAGCTTCAAACACTCGCTGTCGCGCAATCCGGCCATCTCCCCCATGAGGAACAGCCGGACCAGGTCACAGCCGCGTTGCTAAACTTTGTCGATCAGTTCCACAGGTCGGCATGACCGACTGACGGTTCACCGCCACGCCCGTGAAAATCCAACGAGCCCCCCGCAAGGAGCGTGCGACGATGTCCCTTGTTCATTTTGTGATGCGAGAAAGGCCAGGAGACATAGAATGCCCAATATTTGGTTTATCACAGGAAGCTCGCGAGGCCTTGGCCGACACGTTGTGCTTTCCGCACTCGACGCAGGCGACACCGTCGTGGCAACGGCACGTCGTGTGAGCGATCTCGATGATATCGTCGCGCGGTATGGTGCCCGCGTGATGCCGATCAGCTTGGATGTCAGCGATCCCGAGGCAGTCCGGGCCGCCATTGCGACCTGCATGTCCACGTTCGGCCGGATCGATTACGTGGTCAACAACGCCGGTTACGCCAATCTTGCATCCGTGGAAGATATGACGGCGGACGATTTCCGCGAGCAGGTGGAAACGAACTTTTTCGGCGCAGTCCACGTGTCCAAGGCCGTGGTGCCGATCATGCGGCGCCAGGGGTCGGGTCATATTTTCCAGATCGCGTCCATCGGCAGTCGCATTGCTTCTGTGGGGTTAGCCCCGTACCAGGCTTCCAAATTTGCAGTTCGGGCGTTCAGCCTCGTTCTCGCGCAAGAAGTCCAGCCGCTCGGCATACAAGTGACGACGCTCGATCCGGGCGGAATGCGGACTGAATGGGCAGGCGCGTCGATGCGTATACCTGCCATCAGCGTCAACTACATCGAGACGGTCGCGCCTTTTGCCAGGATGCTGCGCGACTACTCCGGTAACGAACCCACAGATCCCAAAAAGGTCGCCAAGCTGATCGTCAGTCTCGCAGGACGGCGTGACGCTCCGGTGGAACTCTTGGTCGGAGACGACGCTTACGCCTTTGCTCAGGCCGCAGCCGATACTGTTGCCGCGTCGGACAAAAAATGGAAGGGGCTGACCACGTCGGTCGCCTACTAAGGCTTCGTTTCACGACCGCAGAATCTCTTCGACAATGCCCGCACCCCTGCCGTCAATTTAGGAGTCTCAGGCCCCGGCTCGAGCTGGTCCGTTGCGCTTATGCCCCCTGCTTTGCCCGGAGCGCTTCTTGCGTCGAGGAGGCGCTCAAAACTTCACAGCCTGTCTCGTAGTGCGCCTTCGAACCGTGTCGGCGCGTATCGTCTTCAACTCAGAATGAGGTTTCGATGAATATTCTTATTGTTGCATCGCCACTGACCGGTCATCTCAACCCGCTGCTTGGTGTTGGCCGCATCTTGATAGATGCCGGCCATCAGGTGACGTGCTTGTCCGGGTCTCATCTGGGGGGACGCGCCACCGCTATCGGCGCCGATTTCAGAAGCTTCTCAGCAGCAGCAGATCTCAATCAGAGGCAACCCGCCTTAGTTGCTGGCGAACTCAAAGAGCTGCCACCAGGAGTGAAACGGCTACGTCTCGCGATCGAGCGACGGTTTATCGAGACAATCCCTGCGCAACAAGATGACATCATGAGGGTCCTGCAAGAGGTTCCCGCCGATATCATTATTGCAGACAGTATGATGTTCGGCCTGCTTACAATGCTTATGAAACCGCGCTCCGAACGGCTTCCCATCGTGCTTTGCGGAACATCCTTTCTACACTGGCAACGACAAGATGGGGCGCCGCATTTCGTTGGATTGCCTCCGCCGACAGCTGCCAATGAGCGTGAAAGCTACGCAAGGATCGCCGCGGAGTACGACAGGCAATTCAACAAACCGATTGCCGATGCGCTCGTGAGGGCAGGGGTGAGGGAATTGCCAAATGGCCTGTTTGACTCGGTCGTCGAACTACCGGACGCATACTTGCAGCTAACTGTTCCGGGATTCGAATTTCCGCGCCCGGTACCGAATGCTGTGCATTTCGTCGGTAGGCTTCCTATCATCCCCAATCAGGCGCCACTTCCTCCGTGGGCGGGCGATTTGGACGGTAGACGCAAGGTGGTGCTTGTCACACAGGGGACAGTTGCCAACGACAATCTTGGGCTTCTGATCAGACCGACGCTCCAGGCACTGGAAGGCGAATCCGACCTTCTTGTCCTCGTCACCATGGGCGGACGTTCCATTGACGAGCTCCGGATTGCAGTACCAAGCAATGCACGTGTCGCGGAATATCTGCCCTTCGAATGGGTCTTGCCGAAAATCGCCGTGTTTGTGACCAACGGCGGTTATGGAAGCGTCAATCAGGCGTTGAGTTTCGGCGTGCCCCTGGTCACAGCAGGATTGACAGAGGATAAGGCAGACGTGAACGCGCGCGTTGCTTGGTCGGGTGCCGGAATTGATCTTCGGACCAATTCTCCCACGCCGGAGGCGATACGCACCGCCGTGCGAACAACACTTGACACGCCGGGCTACCGCCTGAGAGCGTCAGGTCTAGCGGCCGATTTCTCCCGAACCGATGCGCGCTCGGAAATCGTGCGCATTGTCAAAGATGTTGTTCATGCGGCAGATACAGGCACCTCTGATCGATAAAACACCGGACTTCGCTGAGTTCGTTGTCCGCATCCTACAATGGTAACACTGCAGCAGCTTTTTATCATCGAGAGATAGCACCCTCTCACGATATTCAACATGCACCCCAGTGCGGTTGGCACAATCGTGGAGGAAAATCATGAAGAAGCTCGCCCAAGCAAATGACATTGATAGCTGGTTTCTCAACCAAGATCCCGATCGCCTAGGTAGCGGCGATGGGCTCGCTTTGCTCGCAAGGTTGCAACAGAGTGCTCGTCGAGGGGCAACCATGCCCCTAGACGGTGTCCCTACGCGGAAGTTCTTTCCGGTCTTCAAGAATTTCGTTTCCTGCCTCGTGTCATCTAGTCCGCGCGTTCACCAGCTCTCGCCTCACATCCAAAGAGATATCGGCCTCTGTGACGTATCTTGTAATAGACGCGGCCGAATTTGGTGCGACGACCATCCCATCATGGATATCCTCTATCGCATGGGCGGCCATCCGCGCTTTTGACGGGAACCTGATTTCCTGAGCTTCTTCCTGCGCAAGCAGCAAGAAGCTGGGATGCTTAGTCCTTCCGGCGTCTCATCATCAGAAGCGGCTTCAGAAACCAAATGGGATCCTGTTTTGACGCGTTCGCGGAGGGGTTAGATTTCTGTCGTCCGTGTTGCAGATGAAGCTCGAACAGAGGCATGCGTAATTTGACTGCAAGTGCGGACCAGCAGTCTTCTGTGGCTCAGGATCCTCGGCGCTGCGGCGTTCCTAGCAAATGACATAGGAGCACCACATGCCGATTACCGATAAAGGCGAGCCGAAATCTTCCATTGAGGCGCACCCGTTTGATGAGGAAGTGAAGGATGACGAAATCGCAGTCTCAGCCGTGGATTTGTTGCTGAAGGGGCTTTTTGGAACTACAGAAAAGAAATGCAGCAACAATGGCTTAAGACAACTCCGGCTTCGAGGTAAGATCCACCATTTCAGCCGATGGTACGTTCGAGCTTTCGCTGGAGCGACATGAGGTGCCGGTACCATTGCCTGAAGAGGTTACGGTCCGTGTCGAAGGTGCGCCAATCAACCCTGCCGACCTTCTGGTTATGTTCGGCCCTGTTGATACGACGTCCCTGGAAGCGATAGGGTCGACCGACCGTCCAGTGGTCAGAGGAGTAGTCCCACCTCATCGGCTTGCGAGCGTCAACAACCGGCTTGGGCAATCCATGGCGATTGGCAACGAAGGCGCAGGGACTATTGTCGCCGCGGGGAGCGGCACAACTCACCTCCTTATAGAAAGCCGGCGTCCAGGCGAAAGTTTCTGGTTATCCCTAAAGCGGATCGACCCCACTAAAAATCCGTCCGTCCGCCTTTCGGCTGGGACTCAACCTTTGACCATTTGATCCGGCTTGAGGTAAGCATCCGCCATAAGGCGATCTAGCATCCTCCACTGCCAGTGCCGGCGCTTGTGGAATTTCAGAACGATATCTCCGTCTCCTGATTGGTGACATCTGGGAACGAGTGCAGGGACAATGGACCGTCTTATGCTGGCCAAAGAAACGCCTATTTTCAGCGTGTCCACTTTGGAACAGAGGAATTCGTCCCATGAAAATCGATTTGACCGGCAAACGCGCAGTTATCAGCGGTTCTACTGCCGGAATTGGCCTCGCCATTGCCACAGGGCTCGCTCAAGCTGGCGCTGAGGTGGTTGTCAACGGTCGCACCGAGGAGCGCGTGCGGCACGCAATCGCACATATCCGCAAGATTACCCCGGAGGCGATCTTATCCGGCGTCGCGTCCGACGTCGGCACTGTCGAAGGCGTCGCCAAGCTTGCCGCCGAAGCAGCAGAGGCCGACATCCTCGTCAACAGCGTCGGTGCCGCCTTGTTCAAATCCTTCGATGACCTCACCGACGAGGATTGGCTGTTCATGTACCAGCTCAATGTGATGAGCGGCGTTCGCCTGACGAAACACTATCTGCCCGGCATGATGCAAAGGGGCTGGGGGCGCGTTGTTTTCATCAGCAGTGAATCGGCCCTCAACCCGCCGAAGGAAATGATCGACTACGGGATGACCAAGGCGGCTCAGCTTGCCGTCTCCCGCGGCATCGCCGAGCTGGCCGCCAAGTCCGGCGTGACGGTGAATTCGGTGCTTCCTGGGCCGACGCGCTCCGAGGGCTTCGGCAATGTTCTGGAGGGAATTGCTCAACAGACCGGTCAGACCATCGAGGCCGTGGAGCAGGGCTTCCTGGAGCAGAATCGACCGACATCGCTTCTCGGCCGCTTCTCCACGACCGAGGAGATTGCCAACATGGTCGTTTATGTCTGCTCGCAGCAGGCATCCGCAACCAACGGGACAGCGCTACGGGTGGACGGGGGCGTGGTTCGCTCGATCGTGTGACGGCGTTGGCGGCCGACCGCCGGTCGGCCGCGACCTCGCTAATTGTTGAGCAGGATTTAACCCACTCGTGAGGAAAGACCATGAAAATGGATTTCAAGAATGCCCGCGTCCTGATTGTCGGCGCCTCGGGCGGGATTGGTGGCGCCGCCGCTGACGCGTTTGAAGCTCTCGGCGCCCGCATCGAACGCCCCACAAGCGACGTGCTGGATATTACCGACGACGCATCCGTGGAAGAATTTTTCTTCGATAAGCCGCCCTTTGATCATGTGGTGGTCGCTGCCGCAAGGACGAAAACCGGTTCGGTCGCCACCTTGAACGTGGGCGATGCGCAGATCTCGATGAACAGCAAGTTCTTTGGCGCCTATCGTGTGGCGCGCGCAGCGCGGGTAAATGATGGTGGCTCCATCACGCTCGTCTCAGGCTTTTTGTCGCAACGGCCAAGCGCCACCTCCGTGCTGCAAGGCGCCATTAATGCTGCCCTGCAAGGGCTTGCTCGGGGCCTTGCACTCGAGCGCGCACCGGTACGCGTGAACGCCGTATCACCCGGCCTGATCGACACGCCGCTCCACGCCAAGATGACGGAGGAAGACCGGCAAGCCATGTTCGGCAGAGTTGCCGCGCGTCTGCCCGTGCAACGGATCGGTCAGGCAGAGGACGTCGCGCAGGCTATCCTCTTCGTGGCGGCCAATCCATTTGTCACGGGATCAACTGTCACTGTCGATGGTGGCGCAACGATAGCCCCCTGAGTAACAGTCTCTTGTCCTGCGCTACCCCCACAGGCCAGCAATCAAATTCAATCGTGAACACAAAACAGAGCCGCTGCCTCTCGAACATTGGCGTGTGAGGTAGGCGGCGAAGACGTGTGCAATTCCAGTTTCGCCGCGCCGCCGGATCAACGCTCGGCGTCGCCGGTCAAAACCAGTCGTTGATAAACACTGCAAGGATAAAATCATGTCCATGAAAACTCCCCTAGAACTGACACGGCGCAGCTTCGTCGGTGTGGCGGCAACCGGAGCACTGGCATCCCAGGCGCTGCCCGCCGTTGCAAAGACGAGCGACAAAGATCCCAGTGCAACGGCGAATTCCGCAAATGCAGGGACCTTCTGGCCAAACGGCGCGCGCATGGCGATCAGCATCTCCCTGATGTTTGAAGGCGGCGGACAACCGATCTCCGGAGCAGGTGGCGCGCTGCCCGAGCCCATCAAGCCCGGCTTTCCGGATCAGCCAACCAATGCCTTCTTTGCCTATGGCGTGTACGAGGGCATTCCCCGGGCGCTAGACCTCTTTGACAAGCACGATATCAAGGTGACGTCCTTCATGATCGGTAAGGCCGTTGAAGCGCAACCGGATCTGGCGCGCGAAATCGTTCGGCGTGGTCATGAGGCCGGTGCCCACGGGCCAACCTGGACGGCCTCCTATGATCTGTCGCCGGAACACGAAAAGGCCTTCATCAAGGAATCGGCTGAGACGGTCGAGCGCATCACAGGACAGAAGCCTGTCGGTTGGAATGCGTATTTCATGCGCAATTCGATCCATATTTCCGAAACCCTGCAGGATCTCGGCTTTCTTTACAGCATCGACGAGCCGAGCCGAGATGAACCGTTCATCA
Organism: Rhizobium sp. BE258; assembly: GCF_031457345.1. Lineage (NCBI taxonomy): Bacteria > Pseudomonadati > Pseudomonadota > Alphaproteobacteria > Hyphomicrobiales > Rhizobiaceae > Rhizobium > Rhizobium sp. BE258. Next base: position 101,466 of record NZ_JAVDWL010000011.1, on the reverse strand, counting down.
TCCCGGTGCGCGGTCGGGACTTTGCCATGGTGCCGTACACGCTACACATGAACGACATGAATTTCCCGTTTCAGGGCTATGACCCACACGCCCACGAGCAGGCGCTACGCGACGAATTCGACCAGCTCTATGAGGAAGCTGCAACCAGACGCCGGCTGATGGTCATAGGCATGCATGATCGTATTAGCGGGCACGCAAATCGAATTCGCGTGCTCGACCGTTTTCTGAGTTACGCAAAAACCCGCGGAGATGTCTGGTTTGCGCGCAAGGACGAGATAGCGCGGTGGGTGCTAACCCAGCGGCAGCACACTCCAATCGTGCACCGGGAGCCGCCGGCCGAAAGCGGGCTGCCATGAGCCCCTCTCGCAAAGGGATTTATTGAATGAACCTCGCGATTACGCGATGCATAGACGTGTTTGAAATCGCAACGTCGGGACGCTCGGCGGACGAAAAGTTGGCCTCGACTTTCCGACCAACCCGCTTAGCGCTAGGGTTCATCGGGTGATAGTTTACCGTCGCGGATATGCACGACGCAAAGGATGGTGCTGCAGATTTCGTCAAGGCGCTGATTCAGCCGCTTGTCCGTCATAAATTCCTTATCGTGCATTACCTCCATGGTGAAGCGATTGCTGAAGTAGTGGTAGCAGAGAGCGTCGATCGTCAGAGAAAGCTGTTCCGGATCGATATCTCGGAACAGCCCTAGCTCCCTGCCGCGCGCGAGTGTGTCGCCGATCAATGCCACCGCCTTAGGAGCGCGGCGCTTCAGCATGAAGCAGTGCCGAAGATGGCTTGCTCGATGGACGTTCTCGTCGTTCATCAGCACGATGAACTCCGGTTGATCGCGGTAAAAGGCCCAAGTTGCTTCCACGATCTTCTTCAGAGACGTCAGAGGATCTGTGGTGTCGGCAGCCGCCGCATTCTGGGCGTCCTGGAACGTCGCATAGGCCTCTTCGAGAACTGCCCCGAACAGGCCGTCCTTGCTACCGAAGTAGTGGTAGATCATCCGCTTGTTCGTTTCGGCTCTGGCGGCGATCTCGTCCACTCGAGCGCCGCTGAGGCCATGAGTGGCAAACTCGACCATCGCCGCGGTCAGAATTTGCATTCTGGTCTGGGCAGGATTTCGTTTAGTTGCGTTAGCCTCTTTCGCCTTGGCCAGATCGATCAGCAAAACTCGATCATGCGCTCTGCGCATGTCCTCAGCACTTCCTCCTCCGGGAGGCTCCACCAATACGTCGAGAAGATCTCGGTTTCGGTAAAGCCGTTGAATCCGGCAGTCGCCGCGGCAGATCGCAGTCTCCGGATATCAGCGACGCCGTCGCCCATCATGCCACGATCGAGCAGGAGATCCTTGGTCGGTACGAGCCAGTCGCAGACGTGAAACGCATCGATACGCTTCTCTGCGCCTGCGCGGCGGATCTGCTCAAGCGCTGCGATATCCCACCAGACGTGATACACGTCGATTGCGACGCCGATACCGCCTGCTTGGTCGGGATCAACCCTGGAGCAGATGTCGAGCGCCTCATCGAGACGTGTCACGCAGGAACGATCGCCCGCATACATCGGGTGCAGGGGTTCGACGGCAAGCGATACGCCGATCTTGCGCGCGTGTTCGAGAAGCTGTCCGAGACCGTCCTCCACCTGACCGCGCGCTCCAGCCAGATTCTTGCTGCCTTCGGGAAGTGATCCAACGACAAGAACGAAACATGGCGAACCCAGTGTCGCCGCATCATAGAGAGCCCGCCTGTTGTCCTCGACGTTATGGCGCAGTCCCTCCGCAGTTGCCGCTGGAAAGTACGTACTTCGGCAATAGCCGCTGACGCCCAATCCGGCGTCGCGGATTTGGCGGGCGACCACGGCAACATCGTTGCCTTCGACGTCGCGGCGCCAAGGAGCAATGGCGCCGAAGCCTGCTCTTGCGACCTTGTCGATCACATCGGAGATATGGGATCTGTGCCCGAGAGTGGCGGTATTGATCGAGCAACGATCGAGTGAAAGTCTGTCTGTCATCGCAACCTCATTTGAAGACCGGGCGCCGCTTGTCGACGAATGCCGCTTTTCCTTCGATGGCATCGTCACTAAGGCCTAGGGGTACGGTGTTGGCCTCTTCGAACTTGAGGCCGGACAGATATCCCTCTCGGATGGCGGTCGAAACCGCGTGTTTGCATGCAGTGACGGCTTCTGGAGAAACCCTTGCGATCTGGATCGCGAGTTCCAACGCGCGTGACTGGAGCCGGTCGTCGTCCACCACTTCTTCGAAGACGCCCATCGCATGAGCCTGTTCGGCTGTTGCGGGTTCTCCGGTCAGCATCAGCTTCAGCGCGTTACCGCGTCCGACGAGCAACGGCAGGCGCATCGTTCCGGTCGCCGTAGGCATCGCCCCCAGCTTGACCTCCGGGACCCCGAACTTCGCACTGCGTCCGGCGACCCTGATGTCGCATGCAAGCGCCAGCACTGCGCCACCGCCAAGCGCGAACCCATTGACGGCCGCGATGACTGGGACGCGGCCGAGTTCAATTGCTTCGTTCAGGCCCGTCTCCGCAAGCCGCGCCGCCTCGATCCATTCTGCCGTGGCCTCGAACTCCTTGATGTTCGATCCAACCGAGAATGCGTTGTCCGAGCCTGTCAGAATGATGCACCTGACGCTTTTGTCGCCGTTTGCTTTCCGAATGAAATCGGTGAACTCTGCGCGGGCAGCCTTCGTGAAGGCGCCCATTGGCTTCGATACGATGGTGACGTGGAGGATATGCTCAGCGGGCGACGTAACCTTGAACCCCGTAGTCTCTATCAACAGTTCCGAATTCATCGTCATCCTCCTAGCTCGCCTTTTTCAGCGCAGCTTTAGGCTGGCCTAGTTCCAGGCCCATCGGTTCCGGACGGAACAGACGTGCGTCCATGACGCGGAGGTCGGAGGCAACGCGAAGCGGGATCTTGGCCTGTTCCAAGACATCCTTTTGCAAATCCACGCCGGGCGCGATCTCGACCACAGTTAATCCTTCGACACCAAGCTTCAGAACACAACGCTCGGTGACGTAGGTCACGTCCTGATTATGGAGCGCTGCACGATGGCCCGCGAAGGTGACATGTCCGACCTTGGGAACGAACTTGGCGATCTTGCCTTCCTGTTCGATCTTCAGACGGCCATCCTCTGCGGCGACCTTCAGGCCGCCGGCGGTGAAATAACCGCTGTAGACGATCTTCTTGGCACGAGCGGTAATGTCGATGAACCCACCACACCCAGCGGTTAGATAAGGGCGTGAGGGAAGGCTGGAGACGTTGACGCTGCCATCCTCGCCAACTTCAAGGAAGGAGAGGAGGCTGCAGTCGAAACCGCCACCCTGGAAATACGTGAATTGCTGAGGCGTCGGGAAGATCGCCTGCGCATTGGCGGCGCATCCGAAGGCGAAGCCTGTGAGCGGGATGCCGCCGACCGGACCCTGCTCGATGACCCAAGTCACCGCCTCTGCCTGACCTTCTTCAAGCAGGATCTGCGGCACCAGGGCCGAGATGCCGAAGCCGAGGTTCACTGCCGAGTCGTCCGCGAGCTCCATAGCCGCGCGGCGCGCGATGACCTTGTCGACACTGAACGGTGCTTCCGGGAAGCTGGAATAGTCGCGGCGTACTTCGCCACTGATGGCCGGATCGTAGCGTATTTCCGTTGCCTGACGCTGTTCGGCGTCGACGACGACGTAGTCCACGAGCGTCGACGGGATGTGAACCTGATGGGCCGGGATGGAACCCGACGCGGTGGTCCGCTCAACCTGGCAAATCACGATGCCGCCGGAGTTGCGAGCGGCGAGTGCGATGTCCACCATGCCGAGGACAGCACCCTCGCGTTCCATAGAGATGTTGCCGCGATCGTCGGCAGTTGTGCCACGGATGACCGCGACCTGCGGGAAGTGATTAGGGAAGTGAAGCCAGCTTTCGCCGTTGAACTCCACAAGTTTGACGACGTCGCCGGAAGTGGCGGCTGCCTCGTTCATCTTGCCGCCGTTCAAACGGGGGTCGACGAAGGTTTCGAGACCCACCTTCGTAAGAACGCCAGCACGCTTGGCCGCGGCATCGCGGACCATGTCGTACATCACGCCGGACGGCAGATTGTACGCTGCGATCTCGTTCCGCTGGATCATGTCCCATATCGCCGGCGAGGGAAGGCTCGACGGACCGCTAGGGTAGGACCCAGCCAGTATCTTCTTGATGAGCCCCTTCTGTGCGATGTGGTCGACGCCCTTGATGCCGTACATGTCGCCGGCTGCGATCGGTGAGAAGATAGTAAGATCGCTGGGATGGCTTTCCTTGTCGAAACGCTCGCCGATTGCCTTGAGCACGGCGTCCGGGCAGTTCAGGCCCGCCGAGGAACCGATGGCGAGGACCGCGTTGTCGGGAACCAAGGACGCAGCCTCTGCCGCGGTGACGATTTTGTTACGCATCTTAATCCTCCGATAGTTCACGTTCCGCCATCAGCGGGCGCGTCCGACGATCTGCGTCGGGTTCACGAATTTCAGGGCGATCACAAGCCAGATGAATGTTGTGACCATGTAGACGACCGCCATTGCGTCGATCGACTGCACCGCACGGACGCCCGAGGCGAAGACCGCGTAGTACAGGGCGACGACAAGCGTCGTGCTGTCAGGACCGGCAACAAGGAAGGTGAGTTCGAACATCGCGATGGTGCGGACCAGCACCAACAGCAGAGCCGCCATGATGCCGGGCAGAAGAAGTGGCAGTAGCACGTGGATGAAAAGCTTGAATGTTCCGGCGCCGAAGACACGGGCAGCCGCTTCGATTTTCGGATCGATCTGCTCGATGAACGGGATCATCACCAGGATCACGAATGGGATCGTCGGAACGAGGTTGGCAGCGACGACGCCTGAAAAGGTTCCAGCGAGACCTGTCTGATAGAGGACGCTCGCGAGCGGGATACCGTAGGTGATCGGCGGCACGAGCATTGGCAAGAGGATCAGCAGCATGACGATCCTCTTGCCAGCGAAGTCGCGGCGGGCGAGAGCATAAGCTGCTGTCACCCCGGCAATGCCGGAAATAACGACGACGGCGAAGACGACCTGCAGGGTGACTTTCAGTACGTCGAAGAGCTGAAACTCGCTCCAGGCGGAGCTGTACCAGCGCGTGGTGAACCCCGTGGGAAACCAGGTTCCAATCCAACGTGTTGCAAACGAGCTGACGATCACGGTGGCAATCATCGCCAGGAGATTGAGGATAAAGAAGCCGATCAGTGCCCACACGGCGTAGATCCAGATTCTCGAAGAAAGCGTGTTGTCTCTGATCATTGTTCAGCCCTTTCCGCCGCTGACGGGGCCGCGATAGAGCAGGCCGCGCATTGCCAGGATGACGAGAACCACTGCGAACTGGACGAAGCCCATGATCATCGCGATGGCGGAAGCTTTGGAGTAGTCGTATTCCTCGAACGCCGCCTGGTAGGCCGCGATGGAGATCACACGCGTCAGGCCAGCGGGCGCACCCAGAAGCACCGCTGAGGGGAACACCGAAAATGCCTGCACGAAGCTCAGGCAGAAGGTGATGGCGATCCCCGGCATCAGGAGAGGCATATAGACGTTCATGAAGCGCTGCCGGCTGTTTGCGCCAAGCGTCGCTGCGGCCTTCTCAAGCGAGGTGTCGATCCCTGTCACGTAGGACAGAATGAGCAGGAACGTGAAGGGAAAGCCTGTGATAAGAAGCGAGAAGAAGACGCCCCAGTAGTTCTGGATCAGACGGATTGGCTGGTCGACGACACCCAACGTCAGGAGCGTCCGGTTTACCCAGCCCTGAGGGCCGAGGTAGTTCAAAAGCCCCTGAGCAACGAGAACGGTCCCGAGCGTGATTGGGAGGATCAGGATCGTCGTCAGCACCTTCTGGTTCTTCAGCAGCCTCACTCGGAACGCGACCGGAAGTGCAAAGCCGATATTGACGATCGTCACTGGAAGCGCGAGCAGGAGGGTCTTGTAGATCGTGTCGTATTGGAACGCGTCCGAGAAGAAATGGACGTAGTTGGTCAGCACTCCGCCTTCCTTCGGCTCAAAGGACAACATCAGACCGTAGAGGAATGGGTAGATAAACAGCGCGCCCAGCAGCGCCACAGCCGGAATGACGAGTAGCGTCACACCATCGAAACCACGTGCGGCAAGCTTCTGGGACAGGCGAGGCGCCTCTATCGTCGGATGGAGTACAGTTGACATGTCTGCCATCACGCCCTCCCTGCGCCATCCGCGAAGATGATCACGCGATCGGGGTCCGCGCGGAGTTCGACGGATGAACCGATCAGCGCCGATGTCGGCGAGTGGAAGATCAGGTCGATGCCGTCCTGTGTTTTGGCAGTGCCGACGAATTCGCGTCCCCGATACTCAATTGTCTCGACCGTCGCGCTGAAGGCGTTGTCGTTCGCGCTCCCGGCGACTAGATCGTCGGTGCGGATCGCGACATATGCATTCTGACCTGCTGCCAACGAAGCATGGGTTATGCCGGAGATCTGACGGTCGCCGATCTTGACGGTCGCACGGCCGGAAGCCGCCGTCTCGACTTTGCCGCGAAGGCGGTTACGGAAGCCCATGAAATCGGCGACATCGACGTCGGATGGCTTTTCGTAGAGTTCGGTTGGGGTTCCGATCTGGCGGACGACGCCGTCCTTCATGACGACGACCCGGTCGGCCATCGAAAGCGCTTCGTCCTGGTCATGTGTCACGTAGATCGTCGTGGCGCCGAGGGCGTTGTGGATGCGGCGGATTTCGGCGCGCATTTCCAGACGGAGCTTCGCGTCAAGGTTCGAAAGCGGCTCGTCCATCAGGACAAGTGGCGGCTCGATGACGATCGCTCGGGCGATGGCGACGCGCTGCTGCTGCCCGCCTGAAAGCTGGCCCGGTAGCTTCGCATCCTGACCCTGCAGCCGGACGAGAGCGATGGCCTCGTCGACCTTTCGCTTGATCTCAGCTTTTGCGAGACCGCGCATTTTCAGGCCAAACCCAATGTTGTCGCGAACACTCAGGTGAGGAAAGAGCGCGTAGTTCTGGAAAACCATGCCGAAGCCACGGTCTTCAGGCTTGAGAACATCGATCCGCTGCTTGTCGAGCCATATGGAGCCACCCGTCGTCGAAAGCAGGCCAGCTAGCATGTTCAACGTGGTGGATTTTCCACAGCCCGACGGCCCCAGGAGTGCGATGAACTCGCCACGCTTGATGGTCAGGGTGATGTCGCGGAGGGCGTTGTGGGATCCGAAGTCCCGGCGCACGCCTTCCAGCCGCACTTCCTCGAAACGGCGAAGAGCAATAGCCATTGTCAACCTCATTCAGATTGGATGTCTGTCCCCGGCGGTCACACTCCTCGTGAGCCGGGGACCAGGAAAGATGATCAGTTCTTCTTGTCGGCGCCGACGCGCTCGTCCCAAAGACGGAATGCCGCGACCATCTTGTCCGGCATCAGCGGGATTTCGATTGGGGTCTCGGCAATCAGCTTGTCGTACTCGGGGCGTCCGAATTCCTCGATGACCGCCTTGCTCGCATCCGGAGCCTTGTCGAGACCGACGTCCTTTACTGCCGGACCGGGATAGAAATAGCCCTGGTCATAGGTCGTCGCCTGCTGTTCCGGCGAAAGCACCCATTTCACGAGTTCGAGCGCGACGGCGAGTTTCTCATCGGAAATGCCGTTTGGAACCATCAGATACTGGGCGTCTGCGATCCAGTGGAAGCCCTTGAGCGTCTGGGTCTTCGCTTCGGCGGGGACGATGCCGAGCGCGCGCGGGTTGATGTCCCAACCCAATGTTGTGACCGTCATGTCGCGCGAACCTTCGCCGAATTCCTTCATGAGAGCGCCGGTCCCGGTCGGGTAATATTCGATATGCTTGCCGAGTTCGACGAGGAACGACCAGGTCTTTTCCCAGCCGTTCACTGGATCCTTGGGGTCCTTGTCGCCGAGAATATAGGGCAGCCCCATTAGCCAGGTGCGGCCGGGACCTGAGTTGGCCGGGCGGGCATAGAGAAAGCGGTTCGGATTCTGCGTCGCCCAGGCAAGCAGCTCATCGGCGCTTGTAGGCGGTGTCTTCACGCGGTCGGGCGCGTATTCAAGCAAAGGGCCGGATGGAGTGTAGACAGCGATGAAGGCCTGATCCTGGGCGAGCTTCTGAAGTTCGATCGTTGTCGGCTGCAGAATGGCGTCCGGCTTCGGGAGCACCGCTCCATAATCGGCAAGCAGCGGTACCCAGAGCTTCTGGTCGATGCCGGCAGAGAGAACATCGAGCCCGCCAATGACGAGATCGATATCAACCCGTCCGGCGCTTTGCTGCGCCTTGAGCTTGCCCGGAAGTTCGGGCGCCGGCGCCTTCGAAAAAGTTACTCGGGAAACGAGTTCCTTTTTGGTGTCGCGGAAGGATTCGAGGGATGGCTGCAGAAGCGCGAGCGCACCGCCAACGTCAATCACATTCAAGCTTACTGGCGACGGAGGCAGTCCTGGCGTGTCCTTAGCCATGGCAAGGAGGGGCGACAGGCCCGCGATGCCCGCGCCGATCACAAATGCACGTCTATTCAAGATGATAGGCATAATCTCTCTCCCAAAAATCTCTTGTAGAAAAATCTACTTGATCGTTCTACTAGATCGGTCTAGTACATCGTCACGATACGACATGCAAGATTTTTTTGGGAGCGAGCATGACAAGAGGCGAAACGAAGCGGGCTCTGGTAACCGGGGCCGGACGGGGTATCGGCAGGGCGATCGCTCTCGATCTCGCCAAGAGCGGGTTCGACGTCGTCATCAACGATATGGTTGGTTCAGCCGATCTTGAGGAGACTGGAAGGCTCGTGCGCAAAACTGGGCGTTCCGCGCATCTGGTCACAGCCGACATCAGCGATCTCGACGACCACGAAAGAGTTGTTTCCGAGGCCTGGGACGCTTTCGGAGGCATCGAGTGCTTGGTCAACAATGCAGGGGTATCGGTCGCTCAGCGTGGTGACATGCTCAAGACCACTCCGGAAAGCTTCGATAGGCTGATGAACATCAACCTTCGCGGGCCCTTCTTCCTAACCCAGGCCGTCGCGACACGGATGTGTGAGGTGCCGGGCGAAGCGTTCCGGTGCATTATCACCATATCGTCATCGAATGCAGAGTTCGCTTCGACAGACCGGGCCGAGTACTGCATTTCGAAGACTGGCCTCGCGATGATGTCTTCTCTCTATGCCCTGCGTCTCGCGGGCGACGGCATCAATTCGTACGAAGTCCGTCCGGGCGTCATCCGCACGAGCATGACCGCCGTGGCAAGGGAAAAGTACGACAGGTCGTTCGCCGAAGGTTTCGCCCCGATCAGCCGCTGGGGCGAACCGGAAGACGTCGGCAGGGTCGTTGCATCGCTGGCGTCGGGCGCCTTCGGCTACAGCACCGGCGAGGTTTACCGCGTTGATGGCGGGCTTGCAGTGAGGAAGCTGTGATGGGCGCGCATCCAGCCGAGCTCGCCCCCGGCGAGTACTGGTTCGAGGATCTGCCCGTCGGTGCAGTTTGGAGAACTGGTGGGCTGGTCATCACAGAAAGCCACATCGTCGGATTCGCAGGCCTTTCCGGGGACTTTTTCGATGTTCACATGGACGACGATTTCGCGCGCAGCCAGGGTTTCACAGCCCGGCTGGCCCATGGTCTTCTTGGCCTTGCGCTAACGGACGGCCTCAAGAACCGCGCGTCGGTCAAGCTGATGGCTGTGGCGTCGCTGGGGTGGGATTGGCGCTTCGTCGGGCCGATCGTAGCCGGCGACCGTATCGCGGCGGTAATCTCCATGCGTGAGAAGAGGCTTTCATCACAGGGAAAGGGCATTGTCACACTGCAAATCGAGGTCTCGAACCAGCGAAACGAGATCGCACAAAAGGGCTCGACGACACTGATCGTTCGCAAGAGGGACGAAGACATGCGCAACACCGTACCAGTGCAGGGCATCAATTGATAATAAGATCCTCGCCAGCAACCGATTTGGACTCGAGCGAGGAGAGACAGGGCATGGATTCGAAGGCAACACGACAGAGACCGACACTTGTGGACATCGCAAACGCCTCGGGCGTTTCGAAGGCCACGGTGTCGCTGGTGCTGCGAAACAACCCCTCGATTCCTGAGAGGACGCGCGAGCGCGTCCTGCAAGCGGCCAAGGAGCTCGGCTACGTCTACAACAGGGGAGCGGCAAACCTTCGGGCCACAGGTTCGAAGCTTATCGCCATGGCGGTCAACGATCTCACGAACCCGTACTTCGCCGAAATCGTTGCAGCGATGGAGGACTCGCTCACAGAGCAGAATCGCGTCGTCATCATGTCCAACACGGGCGAATCGGTTGCGCGACAGGAGGCATTCGCAACAGTGGTGCGCGAGTACAACGTCGACGGCATGCTGGTCGTCCCGGCGGTCGGGACGGACATATCTTTTGTCGAAACCCTGCGCTCGTGGCGCATGCCGCTCGTCTGCGTCTCGCGTTCGATTCCCGGCGCGGACGTCGATCTTGTCCAGGCAGACCATCGCACAGGAATGATGAGCGCCATGGCTCATCTGATCGAGCTTGGCCATCGACGTATCGGTATCATATCGACGAACGAGCAGATCTCGACAGGTCGCCAACGGTTCGAAGGCTACCGCATGGCGCTTTTGCAGGCAGGCATTTCGCTGGAACCAAGACTCGTCAAGGCGGGCGCTCCCACGCGTGATGTCGGCATGCAGCACATGCTGGAACTTCTCGATCTTCCAGAGCCGCCGACCGCGGTCGTCTGTTTCAACGACGTCGCAGCTTTTGGTGTGATGCTGGGTCTGCGTGCCAGCGGACTGGTAGTCGGCAGGGATATTTCCGTTGTGGGGTTCGACGACATCGCGGAGGCGACGCTATGGCGCCCATCACTGACAACGGTTGCAGTTGCTAGGCAGCAGGTCGCCAAGACCGCTGTCGAGATGCTGCTCCAGCGAATTGAGGATTTTGACGCGCCCACCAGGACCGTCTTGCTGCCAACCAAGCTAGTCGTCCGCGAGACGACAGGAGCCCCGATACCCTGAGCCGAAGGTAGATCTTCGGCGCAGGGTCAAGTCAGAGAGGAGACACTGAATGACACTGAAGCTAGCACTGCCCGACACTGCGGCCTCGAAGATCGAATACTCGCTCGTTGGTACGCCCATCGAACGTCCGAACGAAGTTCCGGAATTCAGCCGCATCGCGTACGCAGCCGCTCACGTCGTGTCTGATCCGGCGCGTGATCACAATCCCTGGCAGGACCCGGCAATCGACTGGGACGCGACCATCGCATTCCGCCGCCACCTCTGGAGCCTCGGCTTCAAGATCGCTGAAGCGATGGACACCTCGCAGCGCGGAATGGGCTTGAACTGGAAAGGCGCGCAGGAGCTGATAAGCCGCTCGCTTGCGGAATCGCGAACGGTGGCAGGAGCGGACTTGGCTTGCGGTGCAGGTACTGACCAGCTCGCCGCCGCCGAAGCCCGCTCTCTCGACGATGTGGTCAAGGCCTATGAAGAACAGTTCGAGTTTGTCGAAAAGCACGGCGGCCGCGCGGTGATGATGGCGAGCCGGGCACTCGCCAGTGTCGCGGCGTCGGCGGGTGACTACGAAAAGGTCTATGGGCACGTACTTTCGCAAGCCAAAGACAAGGTGGTCCTTCACTGGCTGGGCGATATGTTCGATCCGAATCTCGCAGGGTATTGGGGGTCGTCGGATTTCGGCCCGGCGCTCGAAAGCGTCATCCGCATTATCGAAGCCAACAAGGACAAGGTCGAGGGCATCAAGATTTCGCTTCTCGATAACGAGAAGGAAGTCATCCTTCGGCGCCGCCTTCCAGATGGCGTCCTGTGCTTCACCGGAGACGATTTCAACTACGCTGACATGATTGAAGGGGATGGCGAACATTACAGCCATGCGCTGCTCGGGATCTTCGATGCGGTTGCACCTTCGGCCTCGAAGGGACTGGCAGCTCTGGCGCGCAACGATCTCTCGACGTTCCGCGAGGTGCTCCATCCGACGGTCGCGCTCTCCCGCAAGATCTTCGAAACCCCGACACAATTCTACAAGGCGGGTGTCGTATTCCTCGCGTGGCTCAACGGTCATCAGAATCATTTCAGCATGCCTGCCGGGATGCAGTCGGCGCGCGGCATTCTGCATTACTCGGAAGTGTTTCGACTTGCTGACCAGGCCAACGTGCTCGACCAACCGGAACTCGCCGTGGCCAGAATGCGCCATTTCGTCGGTCTCTACGGAGTAAAGTAGGATGAAATCCCCGTGTGATCTTCAAACGTCGCATAGCAACTTCGGTCCGAGGCTGTTTCTCAAGAGCCTCTTCGAGGCGGCCGTCGCGGCGGCGGACCCCGTTGCGGGAATTCGTCATCACCTCCCAGCCAAGCCAAAGGGCCGTACTGTTGTCGTCGGCGCAGGGAAAGGTGCGGCGCAGATGGCGCGCGCCCTTGAAGCGCTCTGGGACGGTCCACTCTCCGGGGTGGTGGTGACCAGATATGGGTATGCCTGTGCAACTAGCAGAATTGAGGTCGTCGAGGCCTCCCATCCCGTTCCAGATGCGGCGGGAATGGTTGCGACGGAAAAACTGTTGGACGCGATCAAAGACCTCAGCGCGGACGACCTTGTGATCGCCCTAATTTGCGGGGGTGGCTCGGCGCTTCTGCCCGCTCCACCTCCGGGCTTCTCGCTTGAAGATGAAAAGCAGCTCAATGAAATCTTGCTCTCTTCCGGCGCCTCGATTTCGGCGATGAATGTCGTGAGGAAGCATTTCTCAACGATCAAAGGCGGGCGGCTGGCTGCCGCGACCAAGGCAAAAGTCATCAGCCTTATCGTTTCGGATATTCCAGGCGACAACCCGGCTTTCGTGGCGTCCGGCCCTACGTTGGCAGATGATGGGACAAGGTCTGACGCGCTGGAGACTGTCCGCCGACTGGGCCTTCGTCTCCCAGATCGGGTGTTGAGACACATAGCTTCGCCCCTTGCTGATGCACCTTCCCCTCAAAATCCAGTCTTCGCTAGGAATTCGGCGCACATTATTGCGTCGGCCGCGATTTCGTTGGATGCTGCTGCTTCAGTAGCGCGCAAAGCCGGGATAGAAGTTGCAATCCTTTCGGATTCCATCGAGGGTGAGTCTCGCGACGTTGCGCTTGTGCATGCTGCGATCGCTCGCGAAATTGCAACTCGAAATCGCCCAGTCAAAAAACCTGTCGTCCTACTAAGTGGGGGCGAAACGACAGTGACTTTGCGAGGGAAAGGTGGGAAAGGCGGCAGAAACTCCGAGTTTGCTCTCTCGGCCGCTCTCGCGCTGGAAGGTCTGGACGTGGTCGTACTAGCAGCAGATACCGACGGGATCGACGGTTCAGAGAACAATGCAGGGGCTTACTGCGACGGATCGACCGTTCGCCGTTTGGCGGCCTGTGGCTTAGACGCTCAGAGGTTGCTTGAAGAGAACAACAGCTTCAGTGGCTTTTGCGCAATCGATGATCTTTTTGTGACTGGTCCAACCGGCACTAACGTCAATGATTTTCGAGCGATCCTTGTAGTTTGAGCGTTCAACGTCGGGTAGGGCGCGGTCCCTGCTGACTGAAACGCTTAAGCGGCATTTTATCCGGGTTGCGATTTGCCATCGCCCTAGATAACCGTTGCCAACTAGCTAATAGCAACCGGCGTCATCGGCCGGGTCCATGGTTGTCGTAGGGTGGTACCTTGACAGAGGCGAAATAAGTATTTGGAACATGCACACTGCTCCTTATGGTGTTAATCTCAATCTTTCTAATGGCGCTTTTCGATCTTCAAGCCTCACCGAAAAAGAGTTGAGTGAAATCAGCCAGTTGTGATTCCTTCGGATCCGCTTAGGATTCGATTGAGGCCGCAATGGGCTGGACTGATTTCGCCCGTCGCCAATATGGCCGACAGACAGGGCGTTACGCAAGTGTTGTAACTGACAGAGAGTGGTTGCTGATCGTTCCGTTTATGCCGAAGCCACGCAGGCTCGGCCGCCCACGCAAAACGGAATTACGCGAGGTTGTGAACGCACTGCTTTAAATCGCATCGACCGGATGCCAATGGCGGATGCTGCCGAAGGACTTTCCACCCTATTCCACGGTGCAGGCTTACTTCTACGAGTGGCGGGCAAGTGGCTTGTGGCTGCAGATCAACCACCATCTCGTTATGGAGACGCGAGAGCTGGAGGGAAAGGAAGCCTCACCAACGGCAGGAGTGATTGACATTCAGAGTGTGAAAACGACTGAAAGCGGCGGGATTACGGGATATGACGCAGGCAAAAAGATCAAAGGGAGCTAGCGCCATATCGTTGTCGACACGCTTGGCTTGATGGTGGGTCTTATCGTCCACAGCGCAGATATACAGGACCGCGATGGTACAGCGGCGGCTCTCAAAACCATCCTCGGACCCTGGCCGTGGCTCAGGCATATCTTTGCTGACGGCGGTTATGCCGGCCCGAAACTTCGGGCCGAATTGGGCAAGTTCGCGAAGTTTACGGTGCAGAACGTCAAGCAAACAGACAAGACAAAGGGCTTTGAAGTTCTGCCGCGTCGGTGGGTCGTGGAACGCACGTTCGCCCGGCTTGGTAGATGCCGGCGGCTGGCCAAAGACCGAGAGAAATCAATCGCTTCCGCCGAAGCCTGGATGCTCGTTGCCCACATCCGGATTCTCACCCGGAGGCTCGCTAGGTACCATGTCTATTGAGTTCTTTTCGAGTCAGCCTCTTAAAGATTGCCAAAGCAGATATATTTCATCTCGAGGTAATCATCGGCGCCATGGCGCGAGCCTTCGCGGCCGAGGCCAGACTGCTTGATGCCTCCGAGCGGGGCAGCCTCACTCGACATCAGGCCGGTATTGATCCCGACCATGCCGTATTCCAGTGCTTCCGCGACCTTCCAGACCTTCTTGAGATCGCCGGCGTAGAAGTAGGCGGCAAGGCCGAATTCGGTATCATTGGCCTGCTGGATCACCTCCTCGACCGTCTCGAAGCGGAAGAGGGGCGCAACCGGGCCGAAGGTTTCTTCCTTGGCCACCTTCATGCCCTTGGCAACGCCCGTCAGAACCGTCGGCGTGAAAAAAGTGCCGGCACCTTCGATGCGCTTGCCACCGGTCAGAACCTTGGCGCCCTTGGCAACGGCATCGCCGACATGGTCCTCTACCTTGGCGAGACCCTGCTCATCGATCAGCGGCCCAATGGTGACGCCCGAGGTAAAGCCGTCGCCGACGGACATCGCTTCGACCTTGGCGGCGAGCTTGGCAGCAAAGGCGTCATAGATGCCTGACTGGACATAGAGACGGTTGGCGCAGACGCAGGTCTGGCCAGCATTGCGATATTTAGAAGCGATTGCGCCTTCGACGGCAGCATCGAGGTCGGCATCATCGAAGACAATGAACGGTGCATTGCCGCCGAGCTCGAGGCTGACCTTCTTGATCTGATCCGAGCACTGGCGCATCAGGATACGGCCGACTTCGGTGGAGCCGGTAAAGCTGATCTTGCGAACCTTTTCGTTTCCGCAGAGTTCTTTGCCGATAGCAGGGCCGTTTTCGCCGACGATGACGTTTAACACGCCTGCCGGAACTCCCGCATGTTGAGCAAGTACGGCAAGGGCGATCGCCGAAAGCGGTGCTTGCTCGGTCGGCTTCGAAACGACGGTGCAACCAACGGCAAGTGCCGGTGCAATCTTCCGCATCATCGTTGCAGCGGGAAAATTCCAAGGTGTGATCGTGCCCACAACGCCAATGGGTTGCTTAATGACGAGCATGCGTTTGTCGGCAGACGGTGCCTGAATGGTTTCGCCGTAAATGCGCTTTGCTTCTTCAGCAAACCACTCGATGTACGAGGCGGCAGACAGGACTTCCCGGTGCGCTTCAGCTAACGGCTTGCCCACTTCAGCCGTGAGGATTCTCGCGAGATCGTCCACGTGGGAAACAATTAAGCTAAACCATTTGCGCAGAATAGTGCCACGCTCCTTGGCAGCCATTGCCGCCCAGGACGGATACGCCGCATAGGCTGCGTCGATCGCTTTACGGGCGTCTGCAGCGCCCATGTCGGGTAGCGAAGCCAGTACTTCGCCGCTTGCCGGGTTGAACACGTCGAAGGTTGACGTCGCGTCGCCCTTCGTCCATTCGCCGTTAACGAAGCCGGCGCTCCGCAAAAGGCGCCGGGAAAATTGCAAGTGTTTTGTGAGCGCGGTTGTGACAGCCATTTGATTTTACCGCTCTTCAGCGACCGGCACGTCTGTCAGAGAGCCGCGTCTCATGCACTGAAGAAACGTCCGGAGGAAACGCCTGACTGATTTCCGATCCAACGAGTTCTGCTGTCGCAGCTGAGAGCGTCCATCCTAGATGGCCGTGGCCGGTGTTATAGAAAACTCCACGCCTTTTGCCAGGTCCAACACGAGGCAACATATCGGGCATCATCGGTCTCAGACCGGCCCAGGGTACAACATTTGCCGTACTCATATTCGGAAACAATTCTCTGCTCCAGGAGAGCAGCGGCATAATTCTATCATTTCTGATATCGCGGTTGTCACCGTTGAACTCTGCTGTGCCGGCAATGCGCATCCGACCCACGCCAAGCCTGCTCGTCACAATTTTAGCATCGTCATCAAGCAAACTCACCCATGGCGCTGCCGACTGGCTCTCCGTGTCATTGAGGTTCACAGTTATCGAATATCCCTTCACGGGGTAAACATTTACACGGTCACCCACCTGCGAGGCAAAGCGACGGCTTGCCACGCCTGCACAAATGACAACCGCATCGAATTCGGCGCACCCGTCATCGGTCTTCCAACGCACTCGTATCGACTTTCCATTATGCTCAAGTGAATTCACATCCGCATCTTGCACGAGGCGAACCCCGCGACGCACTGCGGCGGCGGCGAGGCCGCGCGTAAATTTGTGGATGTCGCCTGTAGAATCTGAAGGCGTATGGAACCCTCCGTAAAACTCACCTGTGAGGGCTGGTTCGAGAAGATGAATCTCCTCGTTTGTAAGCTCCGTCCGTTCGAGGCCGCCCGCCAGCAACATACTGTTGACCTTTTTGGCATGCTCGAAGCCTGAACGGGAACGATAAATGTGAAGGATTCCACGGCGTTCGTGGTCGAAATCAATGCTCTCATCCTTGGCAATCTGGAAAAGGCGTTTGCGCGCTTCAATCGCCAATTTCGTTGTATAGATCGTGTTCTTTTCGTAGTTATGGATGTTCGAAATAAACTCTGCCATCCACGAATATTTGTGTAATGACGGTTTCGGGTTGACGAGTAGGGGGGCATCTTTACGAAGCAGCCATTTAAGCCCCTTAAATATTGTGGACCAATTGTTCCAGACTTCCGCGTTTGACGCAGACAACTGCCCTCCATTCGCGAAGGACGTTTCCATGGCCGGATAGCGATTTCTGTCAAAAAGGGTAACGTCGTAACCACGTAGAATGAGATCGTACGCTGTAGTCACACCGGCAATGCCGGCTCCGATGATTGCAATCTTCGTCAAAACAGAGCTCCTTGTTTGCGCATGTGATGCATCCCATCGGTGCACCGAGCCCCATCTGTCTTGAAACCTGAGAGCTTCACCCAGCCAACCGTTATCTGGTGCTAGGTTTTCTCCGTCGGTAGGCAATGATTGATATCGCCATTCTCCAGATATTCGCTGCTAGTCTGGTCCTTTTGCCTGAAAGTTTCCGGGGCGGTTGCTCCTTCGGCGGTAGTCTCAGTAAAGTCTACTCTCTCCCAGATCGCACGTGCGAACACCCGATCTTCTAAGTGCCGATTGGAGTTAGCGCCAATTGGTGATGCCTTTGGTCCAATAGGCCAGAGCTATAGACTCAACCCGCCGCGCGAAAGAACAAGACCGACATTATTAATCCTGTCACGATGACGAAAATGCGTACTATGTGATTGGGCAATCGACTTGCAAGTTTCCCGCCGAAGAATCCGCCGAACGCGGCCGCAACCATCATAGGCAAAGCCCATTGCCACTCCACGATCCCCGCCAGCGCAAAGGTCACTACTGCTATGACTGACAGCGTCAAGGAAACGACATTCTTGATGGAATTCATCAACGGCATATCAGTCATGCCGGCCATGCTCAGAGCTGCCAAAAGCACCACGCCAAGACCGCCATTAAAATAGCCACCTAGCACAGCGACACAAAACACGCCGGGAATTAGCCATGACGAAGCGCTGCCATCTCCCCGTCGTTGTAGATATCTCGAGATTGCAGGCCCAGCAGCAAACATTGCTGTGCTAGCAAGTAGGAGGTAGGGAACAATCTGCTGGAACGTTTTGTTCGATGTGACAAGTAGGAGGAGTGCACCCATGAGCCCTCCCGCAAGTGCGACGAGGCACAGGCCCAGAAGCATCGAACGGCTCAACTTCCTCAACTGGGGTAGCAGCGCGCCAGTCGCAGTGACATAGCCTGGCAACAAAACAACTGCGCTCGTTGCGTTTGCAGTTACTGGCAAGACGCCGAAATGCACTAGCGCGGGAAAAGTCAAGAAGCTTCCACCTCCCGCGAGAGCATTCAGCATTCCAGCAAGGAACGCGGCAAAAAATAACATGAAGATCGCGCTTATCTCAAAATCTCACTGCGTCTTCGCTGTTTAGGGACGCTTCTAAGATTAACGGCCTTTACTCCCGGAAAGAAAAATCCTCCAATAGTGCGAGGCTATAGCTGCCCATAGTTCGTTTATTGGCTTCTATACATGGACAGCGATTAGGCTCTTCCCGTGCTCAACTAGCCCGGATGTCGAACTTCCGGTCCGTCAGGCGACAATCATGGGAGGAACCGTCATGTCGCAAATCAATCAAACACCCAAAAAGTCGAACGGCGCGAGGGTCATAGCTGCCGCGATGATCGGCAACGCGCTAGAATTCTATGACCTCTTCATCTACGGATTTCTGGCAATCATAATCGCCAAAGTCTTCTTCCCCGCCGAGTCTGAATTCGTCTCGCTGCTCATCACGGTAGGCACTTTCGGGGCTTCCTATATCATGCGTCCGCTCGGCGCCGTCGTACTTGGCGGCTACGCCGACCGCCGCGGCCGCAAGGCGGGGATGATGCTCACGATCTGGAGCATGGGGCTGGGGACTGCGCTAATTGCGTTCGCCCCTTCATACGCGGCGATCGGCTTGATTGCACCGATGCTCGTTATCCTCGGGAAACTGCTCCAAGGTTTCTCCGCAGGCGGCGAGTTCGGGACGTCTGTATCGTTCGTGACGGAACACGCACCCAAGAACAGCAAGGGCTTCTATGCGAGCTTTCAGGTCGTTGGCATAGGCCTCGCTACCGCGCTCGCTGCTGGCGCTGGCGTGGCTCTCAACAGCTCACTTCCGTCAGAGGCGATTGTTGAATGGGGATGGAGACTGCCCTTCATCTTTGGTCTGATGATCGTTCCGTTCGGTTACTTTATTCGCAAGGGTGTAGACGAGACGCCGGAATTCCTGGCATCTTCAAAGACCGACGAACTTCCTATCGTGGCAACCATGGCAAGTGCGAAGGCCAAGATTGCGTTTGCAATCGGCGTCTACTCGCTGGCAGCCTCGACGAACTATCTCTTGGCAGTCTATATCCCGACCTATGCAATGCGCGAATTGGGCCTGAGCGCTGATGTGTCATTCTGGGGAGCTTTTGCCTTCGCAATCATTCAGATCTTACTGCCTCCTGTCATTGGTAGCCTATCGGACCATTTCGGACGGCTCAAGTTCATCACGGCTGGCGTTATCATGGTAGCTGTCCTCACCTATCCGATGTTTGCGTGGATGATCAGCCGACCAGAACCTGCCGTTTACATGATCGCCATCTCGACGCTGGCCGTGAGCGTAATTGTTTTCCAGGGTGCAATGCCTGCATTTCTCGCGGAACTGTTCTCCGGGCAAACTCGGACAACCGGCCTCGCACTTGTCCACAACCTGAACTTCACATTGTTTGGCGGGATGGCTCCATTCATCTGCACCCTACTCATCCAGGAGACCGGGAGCAAATTCGTCCCAGCCTATTATGTCTTGACGACGGTGGCACTTGCACTTGTCAGTCTGATCTACTTTCGCTCGAAAGTCGGGAAGCATTCCCCTCAGAATTTCGGGCAGCCAGTCAAGTCCACCTGATCTCGTCGACAAAACGATAAGTTAAAATAAGGGCTGCCATCGGCAGCCCTTATCGATTCAACTCACCAACCCCTAAATGCGTTTTAAGCAATCCTATGAATTGACCGGCTATAAGCGAGCTTGATGCTTCAGGATAGAGCAAGCCGATCTCGTAAACGATGTCCGGATCAAACGGCCGCCTTACAACATTCTCGGTAAAGGGCGTGCTGATGATTGAATCGACGATCCCCACCCCACATCCCGCTGAGACCAGTTCACATACTGACGCAAAGTAGTCCACCTCAGCGACAACATTCCATACCGAACCTGCCCGGGAGAACGCCGACGCCAGTTGATGGTGTGTGGAATGGTCAGGGAAGAGCGAGATGAATGGCACGCTGTCGAGATCTTTTGCGGTTATTCTCTCGAGTGAAGTCAGGGGATGGTCGGTTGGGAGTATGCAGTCGCATCGATAAGCAAACCGGTCTAGACGGTCTGCGGGATGGGCGGTGGGAAGTTCTGCAATAGCAATGTCGCACTGCTTCATCGCAGCGAGATCGCTGACCCGCTTGGAGCTTCCAGACACAAGTCGTACGTGGACGTCCGGCCGATCCTCAATGAACAAAGATATCAGTCGGGGAAGAAGCGCTGTCGATATGCTCGGATAGGCTGCGATCGATAAGCGACCATACTTTCCAGTCCGTATCTCCTTTGCGGCACGTTCAGTGCTCTCCATTGCCGCCAGTGACCGGCTAACTTCTTCGAAGAACAGATGCGCTTCGGGCGTCGGATAGAGACGTCCGGCTTTTCGTATGAAAAGCGTGAAGCCGAGGTCTGACTCCAGGCCCGCTATCGTATTGCTCACCGATGGCTGGGTGATCCCCAGCAGTTCGGCGGCTTTGGTCATGGTGCCATGCACCATGAGCGAACGGAAGCACTCTAACTGTCTGATCTGCATCGTTATTGGCCAAAGCTATGAGCGATGGCGTTCCCTTTATTTGCCTGCCACGTACGGCCATGTTGAATATCATCTCAAACGAGAAAGAGGAACTTTGAAATGGACACGTTTAACACTGACAAGGTGAACCGGGACGCGTTGTCGCGTCTCGCTCGACAAAACCGGCAATCGGTAATTGATCATACATTGGAACTCTTGGCCCGGCCGAGTGACAATCCTCCGGGCGATACACGATCAGTCGCCGACTATCTCGTGAACGTTCTGGAGCAAATTCCTGGCGTTACCGTCGAACGTCACGAGACCGCTCCGTTGATCCAGAATGTTGTGGCACACGTCAGTGGCCGCGGGCCGGGCAAGCGCCTCATTTTCAACGGACACCTCGATACATTTCCGATGGGTGACAGGTCCGCATGGACCCGAAATCCTAAGGGTGAAGTCTTCGATGGCAAGATATTCGGTCTCGGTGTCTCGGACATGAAGGGTGGCCTCGCGGCATGTCTCTTCGCTTTCGAAAACATGGCTGCAAGCCGAGACGATTGGGCGGGAGAGGTGGTTTTAACCTTTGCCGGCGACGAAGAAACAATGGGGGTGCTTGGGTCGAAATTTCTCATTGAGAACGTGCCGCATGCCCGCGGCGATGCGGTCATTTGCGCCGACGTTGGATCCCCCGCTGTCTTGCGGATCGGAGAAAAGGGCCTGCTATGGCTGAAGATATCAGCCACCGGCAAAACTGCCCACGCCGCTCATGTGCACCGTGGTGACAGCGCGATCGAAAAGCTATTGGTCATGCTGTCTCACGTAAAAGCCCTGACGGCAATGCGCCCGAAAGGTCGGGATGACGTCGAGAAGATTGTTCGCAAAGCTGCTCACATCTCGGAAGCATTCTCGGGTGCTGGTGAGTCCGACGTCCTCCTTTCGCTTACAGCAACTATCGGAACCATCTCGGGTGGCCGATTGTCGAATCTCATCGCCGATCACGCTGAGGCCACTGCAGACATCAGAATTCCGCTTGGTATTTCGACGGATGAGGTCCTTACCGCACTGAACGCCGCGGTCGCCGATCTGCAGGGCGTGAAGATCGAGGTGGTAAGACGCTATGAAGCGAGCTGGACCGATCCGCAGCATCCACTGGTCAAGACGCTCACTCGCGCCGCTTGCGAAGTTCTTCGAATTGACCCTGTCGTCAACATGCGAGTAGGCGCATCGGATTCGAGACTGCACCGGGCCGCCGGCATGGCAACTGTGGTTTGCGGTCTAACGCCCAACAACATGGGGTCCGCCGACGAGTATGTCGATGTCGACGAACTCACTGGGCTGGGCGAACTGCTCACGCTCGCTGCTTACGACTTCCTAACAGCCTAAGGGGGCAGGAGATGAACGTGCCAACATTCGCGGACGTGTCTCGAGCTCGCGAGCGGATCCAGCCGCACATACACCGGACGCCGGTACTGACCAGCCGCTACATAGATGGTCTCGTCGGTGGAGAAGTGTTCTTTAAGTGCGAGAACTTTCAGCGCGCCGGTGCCTTCAAGGTGAGAGGTGCGTGCAACGCAGTATTCTCGCTCAATGATCAAGCAGCAGCAAACGGTGTCGCAACGCACTCATCGGGAAACCATGCACTTTCGCTCACTTACGCCGCAATGCGTCGTGGCATCTCGTCTACCGTCGTCATGCCTAGAACCGCCCCCCAGGCGAAGAAAGATGCGGTAAAGGATTATGGCGGGAAAGTACTTGAATGCGAACCAAGTACCGCGGCGCGTGAAGCAATGCTGAAAAAGCTGGTTGAGGAGACCGGTTCTGACTTTGTCCACCCTTACAATGATCCACGCGTGATTGCTGGCCAGGCTACTTGCTCATTGGAATTGATAGAGGAAATCGGCCTCATTGATGCGGTCATTGCGCCAATTGGAGGCGGGGGGATGATCTCGGGCACATGTCTGACGTTGGCCGAGAAGTTGCCGGGGGCAAAGATCTATGCCGCCGAACCATCGAATGCAGACGACGCGTATCGCTCCCTAAAAGCCGGGCGGATTATCGAGGACGACGCGCCCCAAACGGTAGCAGATGGCCTGAAAGTTAGCCTCCGGGGTCGGACCTGGCATTTCGTTTCCCGGTTTGTCGATGACATTCTGTTGGTGAGCGAGAGCGAGATCGTTGAGGCAATGCGTCTAGTCTGGCAGCGCATGAAAATCGTCATCGAACCATCTTCCGCAGTCGCCGTCGCCGCCCTGATACGGAACCGAGATCTCTTCGCTGGGAAAAAAGTTGGCGTGATTCTGACTGGTGGCAACGTGGATCTCGACAAGTTGCCTTGGCTCAAGCAGTAAATAAAGGAGTTAAAAATGACACACACTTTGCCAGCACTGATCGGTACGCGTATCGAGGACATCGACACGCCGAGCCTGATCGTTGACCTCGACGCGTTCGAGCGCAATGTAAAAAAGATGGGTCAATTCATGAAGGACAATGGCCTTCGGCATCGTGCCCATGCCAAGACCCATAAGTCCTCTGACATCGCTGCCTACCAGATCGAGGTGGGGGGGGCATGTGGCGTTTGCTGCCAGAAAGTAAGTGAAGCCGAAGCGCTCGTAAACGCAGGTGTTCGCGACGTGTTGGTATCGAACCAGGTCGTAGCTCGCAATAAGATTGCACGCCTTGCCGCAATGGCAAAGCGTGCACGGGTGCTTGTATGCGTGGACGATCTCTCCAATGTGGATGACCTGTCAGCAGGAGCGGTAGACTACGGCTCTCAGATTGAGTGCTTAGTCGAAATTGACGTTGGCGCCGGTCGCTGTGGAGTTACGCCAGGTACTGCCGCGGTTGAAATTGCAAAAAAGATCGACGCGGCTCCCGGTCTTAAGTTTGCCGGTCTCCAAGCGTACCAGGGCCGTGCTCAACACGTCTACGACCACGCGGAACGCAAGGCCTTGATCGAAGGGGCCGTCAAGATGACAGCTGATACGATCGCGCTTCTTAAGGACGCCCGCCTGAAATGCGATATCGTTGCCGGCGCTGGAACCGGAACCTTTGAAATGGAAGGCACCAGCGGCGTTTACAATGAATTGCAATGCGGCTCCTACATTTTCATGGACGCTGACTATCAGCGCGTCCGTGACGAAAAAGGCGAGTTCTTGAGCTCTTTCGAAAATAGCCTGTTCATCTACACAAGCGTGATGAGCAAGACAAAGACGGACAAAGCGATCTGCGACGCTGGCCTGAAAGCTCAGAGCGTCGACAGTGGTATGCCTGTGATCTTTGGCAGAACTGATATCGAATATGTCAAATGCTCGGATGAACATGGGGTGATAAGCGACCCAGGGAACGTTCTTCGTCTCAACGACAAACTGAAGCTAATCCCGAGCCACTGCGATCCGACGGTCAATGTCTACGATTGGTATATCGGCGTCCGCAACGGGCGCGTTGAAGCAATTTGGCCGGTGACCGCCCGCGGCATGGTTTTGTGAGGAGACCGCGATGACTGGAATCATACCTATCAAAACTGAAGGAGCGCCGGCCCCGCTTGGACATTATTCCCAGGCTGTCATGGCAGCCGGGCTGGTTCACATTTCTGGGCTTCTGCCAGTTGCGAAGAATGGCGAAATCGATCCAACGATCGATTTCGATGAGCAAGCTAGGCGGGTCCTCTCAAGCTTGGAAGCCATTCTTCAGGAGGCCGGGGCCGAAATTACTGACGTGGTGAAGGTCAATGCTTACATCGTAGATGTCGAGAATTGGCCGACATTCAACAGGCAGTTTGCCGAACTGTTTGGCACTCATCGCCCCGCGCGAAGTGTTGCGCCTGTACCTGAGCTCCATCATGGCTTTAAGATTGAGATCGATGCCATTGCGTTGGACGTCGGTCGTGTGAGGCAATCACAGTAATGTGGATCGTTGCTGAAAAAGACATTCCTAAGCTACTAGACTCTCAGGCGGCGCTCCGCGCCGTCGAGGGGGTTTTCGCTTCAATGGGAAAAGGTGCAGCAGATAGCTTTCCTGTCGTACGGGAGTCGCTTGGCGTTGCAAGCGCGCTATTTGGGTTTAAGGGCGCCTTCGACAAATCCGCCATGGTTCTGGGTTTAAAGGCAGGCGGTTACTGGCCAGAAAACACAAAGAAGGGCCTTTCCAACCATCAATCGACCACCTTCCTTTTTGATCCCCAGACCGGGCGCGTCGAGGCGGCGATTGGTGCTAACCTGCTCACGGCGCTGCGTACAGCAGCCGCATCGGCAGTGTCCATCAAGCACTTGCGCCCTAAGGGATCAAGTACCTTGGGAATTATCGGAGCAGGACACCAGGCGGTGTTTCAAATACGAGCGGCGTTGGCGCTCGGCGGATTTGAGCGAGTAGTAGGATGGAACAGGACCCCCGGACGACTGGAAAATCTGAGAGTCGCTACTGAGGAACTGGGAGTCCGCTTTGAAAGCCTGGAACTTGATGGGCTCGGCAGGGAGGCGGATGTCATTATCACGATTGCCTCAGCTTTCGAGCCATTGCTTCTCGATCAGCACGTGAAGGGGCCGACGCACATCGCTGCTATGGGGACCGACACGAGGGGAAAGCAAGAACTTGACCCGGGGCTGCTCAGCAGAGCAGATCTGTTTAGCGATAGTGTCGCGCAGTCTCTGACCATTGGTGAGTTCCAGCATCTTGATGTTGACGATAGCGCCAAGCGCGCGTCGATACGACGACTCGGCGACCTTATCGTCAGCGATCAACAAAGACCTCGCTCGGAGTTGACAATATTTGACGGTACAGGCGTCGGCACCCAAGATATTGCCGTTGCTAATGCCGTCTTGGCGATGGCGCGCGAAAGCGGGGTGGCGCAATGGGTCGAAATTTGAAGTCCGCTTTCGCGTGTCCCCAGCTCTTCATCCTTTCGATAGGTCGTTGAAGAAGAGGGTTGATAAGGACCATGGGACGTCTCTATTTCGGTCAGATCACGCATTTGCACGAAGAGATTGATCAGATCGATCGTCGTGCGGCGGAGGCGAAACAAAGCGACATCGTTCGACGGCTGCAGAAAGTGCCTGAGATCGGGCCGATCTGCGCGATGGCAATCATGGCGTTCGCGCCGCCTATGGAAGCATTCCGAAGTGGTCGCGATTTTGCAGTCTGGCTTAGCCTTGTCCCGCGACAGTCTCGAGCGGATGCAAGCATAAGCTTGGCCGCACCTCGAAGATGGGCCAACGAGATATAAGAAGGCTTTTGATTATAGGCGCGATGTCTGTTGTGCATTGGAAGAGACCAGGCGGTGGAAGACCGGGTTCCTGGCTCTCGAATATGCTGGTCCGAAAGCCGCGCATGCTGGTGGCGGTCGCGATGGCAAACAAGCTATCGCGGATCGTCTGGGCAATGCTCGCGCGCAATCAAGAATACCGAGATCCAAACGGAGCGGTCTCGTGAGAGTAGAAGTTCTAATTGGAGGGCCGGGGATGTGAGGAGGACATGATCCGTATCGGCAAGTAATCGAACAGATCGGGATTGGACAAACCAGTAGTTCTCAGGGAGCTCCGAGCTCGTTCTTTTGATACGGAATCCAATCCGAGTATCGCCATACCGACCTGCGGCATGTCATGGCCGCAACAGGAAGTCTAAAACATTTACGCACCCGATCACTCGCTCCGGCGGTAGAAGAGTCCCTACATCGAAAGGGGCATCTAAACATGAGAACTGACCCGGCGTAGCCCGATATTCACCGAAAAGATGGGCCCAGGGTGAGCGTCCGGCGAGCGCATTTTCGGGTGTCGAGAGATGGAAGCTATAGGCCGCGTTTCATCTCATCGGCCATGATGCGGTCGATTATTTCAGGATCGCACTGTGTGTCGATGAGGAACTCGCGGATACCGCCATCCCACGTCCTGATGTCAGCGAGTAGGCTTTGCAGTTCTTCGATGCCATTCTCGGTCAGGCCCTTCGTGCCATCTTCAGTGCCGCCGCTAACGTAAACCAGTTCGCCCTCGGAGATGTTGTCCGAGTTTGCGGTCAATTCTTCGATCAGTTCGAGGTTCTCGCCGATCATGCCGGCGACTTGGCTGAGTGTGTAGATGAACCGAGCGTGCCATCAGGCGGCCTTGTATGGAGCGGTTGCTGGCGTCCAATTCCAGGGCAGCAGGTCTTCAATTCGATCCTTTGGATGATCCTGGATCCGGGTGAGGACATCTGTCAAATACCCCTCCGGATTATGGCCGTGCAGTTTGACCGTTTCGATGATGGTCAGGATGTTGGCGATGCGCTCACCGCCCTTGTCCGAGCCGGCAAACAGCCAGTTCTTCCTGCCGATTCCAAGCGGTCTCATTGCTCGTTCAGCAATGTTGTTATCGATCTCGACCCGACCATCATCGAAATAGACGCTCAAAACCGCCCATCGAGACAGGGCGTATCGCATCGCCTCGGCCAGCCTCTGCTTCTGTGGCAAAGTTGAGAGTGTCGCCTCGATTCAGGCCTTGAGCTCGTGCAGAATGGGCCGGGCATGGTGTTGGCGCAAGGTGCGCCGCTCGTCAGCCGACATGCCTCGGATACGGTTCTCAATATCGTAGAGAGCGCCGATGCGCGACAGTGCCTCCTCAGCGATCGGAGAAGGCTTCAGCTTGATCACATCATGGAACTTGCGGCGCACATGCGCCATGCAGGCGGCTTCAATGATCTGGTTGCCGTAGAGTTTCTTGTACCCGCCATAGCCGTCGGCATGCATGACGCCGCTGAAGGTGGCGAGGTGGTCAGCCGGATGCGCGCCCTTGCGGTCCGGGCTATAGTAGTAGGCAATGGCTGCGGGAGTGGTGGCTCGATAGCCACTGCCGTCGAAGACGTAAACCCAGACTCTGCCGGTTTTGTCTTGCCCCGCCCAGGGTCGAGAACATCGACGGGGGTATCGTCCGTATGTATTCGGTCAAGCGCGGCGATATGGGCCCTGATAGCCATGACGAGAGGCGCCAGCAAAGCGGATACGCGGCCGACCAAGTTGGCCATAACGGATCGGGAGATGTCTATCCCCAATCGATCGTACATCTCGGACAGGCGGTAGAGGGGGATATGATCGTCGAATTTTGTGATCATGATATGGGCGAGCAGCCCCGGTCCGGGTTTGCCGCGCTCGATCGCCAAGGTTGGCATCTCGCCAGCCACTATCGTATTGCATTCCCTGCAGATCATGCTCTTTTCGACATGCCGGACAATCTTAACTGACGCCGGCACGTGCTCCAGCACCTGGACCACTCTGTCGGCAGCCTTCAGGAACGAAATGCCACCGCAGGTCGGGCAATTGCACGGAGCCGGATAGACCAGTTCTCCGGTGGTGAGATCATCGGGTAGAGGCTTGCGCTTCGGCTTCTCGGATGCGTCGTCCAACTCCGGCAGAGGAGGTTTCCCGGAGCGTAGTTCAGCTTCGGCACGAGAGGCCTCGATCTCCTCCAGCATCAGCTCGAACTGCTCGATCTTCCGGTCGATCTTTTCCGAAGACGCGCCATGTTGCCGATGTCGAAGAAGTTTCAGTTGCGCGCGAAGAAGCCCGATTATGGAGTCTCGCTTGATGACCTCGGCTTCCTGGCTTTCAAGTTTCGCCGCCTGTTCCGCGACGAGTGCGCGCAAAGCAGTGAGCTCGTCCTGACTGTCCAGCGGCGCTGTTTCCATACCCGCGAAGCTAGCCGATTTGCATCTGACGTGCCAGCGTTAAGCCTTGGATGCCCCCGCAAAATATGGCTTTTATCCCGTTCAGCCGGGAGCGGACGTCCACGCCGGGCGTCGCCAATCAATCCCCTCAACGAGCATGGAAAGTTGCGCCTGCGTCAGGTGCGCTACACCCTCTTTCGCTGTCGGCCAGGGAAAGTACCCGCGCTCCAAATCTTGTAGAATAGGCAGAACCCCTGGCCGTCCCACCAGAGAAGCTTGATCCGGTCAGCGCGCTTTCCGCGGAAGCCGAAGATCGCGCCCGAGCCCGGCGCCTCCTTCACGGCCGTTTCGACCAGCGCCGATAGGCCATCGATGCCACGCCGCATATCCGTCACTCCGCAGGCCAGGTAGACCCGCACATTCCCCGATGGCCCGATCATGCCACCTCCACGCAAGCGACGAGCGGGCCAAGCAGCTTCAACTCAACGTCAACCGGGACCTTCAAGCTCCGACCGTTTCGAAGCACGATCTCGACGATCGCCGGCCTCGTTGCTGCGGTAGACGGCTGGCTTACGCCAACGTCCTCGGTGATTTCCACCGGGAGGAACCCGTTGGCCGATCGGCATAGCTGAATGATTGCCGCCACAAACGGATCTGGCCCGGATGAATGTCGTTCCGGCGCGCCACATCGCCGCGGACCACGCGAAGGCAACCGCTCAGGCCGTCGTCGCCATCGGAAGGGTCGTACGGCGTCAGGCACTCATCATGGGATTTAGCGACACGTTCGCTGTGATTGGTGGAGTGTTGGCAATCGCGGCTAGGACTGGAACGTCCTTCGGGGGACCTTTTACCACCGGCGCAGACGACTACAGCACCAGTCTCGGATATGACACTTCCGTCGGTGGCAAGGTCGGCGGGTACACATGGGCCGTGTATGGAGGATATGATAGCGGCAACGATGAAGGTGCGGTGACCGCGCGGGTCGGCACCGATATCGGACAAGGCAAATTCGACTTCGCGATCCTTTGGTCCAGTGGACTGGGTCGAGGGGCGAACGGCGGTAACGCTTACGACAATCTCGGAGAGTGGGGCTTCATTGCTCAGTACGCTTTTGTAAACGACAAGTTTTCGGTCACCCCGGCCGTGCAGTATAATCAAAACATCACCACTGACGAGTTACTTGTTGATCGATAGGCAGCCTTGAGGGGCGTAAACGTCATGAAGCAAACATGTGCAACAACCGTTCGGCATTCTAGCAGTGTTCGTGTTTCGAACCAGGTCGACTGCGCCAGACGCTTTGAGTCTGGCGAATATCGAAGGCCGCTCGGGTGAGGTTGCACCCCGCGTCACATCGAGTTGGCAGCTTCGCGGAAACGTTCAGCGCCTTTCTGACCGCCTCCAGCCCATCCAGCTGCTAAAGTTTTCCCAGGTTAAGACGATGCCCGCAAAGGTGATTAGCAGCGGCGGGATTCCGAAAGCTAAGGCTGTAAAGAAGCTGTTCTCACGGATTAGGCAAACCGAAGTGTAGGCTCCGGCTAACATCATCACGAGACCGACAATCGTTGATAGGATATGCCGCATAATGACCTTCCATTGCGAGACCGCGGTCTAGGACACACTGCGAGCCTCGCCTTTGCCTACCACGAAAGGTGAGGGCGGCTCTTCCCTTGAATCTCTCGTCCGCCGTTCAGGTTCGTTGGGGTGAATGCTAGCGTACTGTTGATGGGCGGAAGGCGGACATCACCACTTTGAGAGAATTTCATCGTTCTCTTCCAGGAGAACCGCGCCGGCTAACCCATCCCGACCAAACCAATCGGAAGCAGGATGGCGGCGAGCCCCGGCAGACTTCAGATGTTACACTCACAAATCTTCCGAGGCATCGAACAAGTGCCTGATCCGGTCAGCGAAGGAGTATGTCTGCTGCTTCGGAGTCTTTACCAACTCGGCCATGACGTGGTGATCATGCTCGGTGTGACGATGGGAGAGGGCCCGCAACTGATCCCGTAACCACGGCTTATCGCCAAGGATCGGGCGTAGGAGTTCCGAGGGTATCTCGTAAGCGACCACTGGTGTCAGGGTCCGCTTCGACGCCGTTTCCCGGCAAACTCGACAATATGCTTCGTTCGCCAAAGCAGTCATGCGGAGCAAGACGGGTGAGTTCGACCACCTTCTCGGCAAGCTGCCTTTCGACGACGACAACGCCAGTCCGCACGATGAACAGGCCGTGGCAAATCTCGCCCTCCGATACGACCATGGTATCCTTGTCGAACACTCGCCTCACCAAAGTCTCCGCCACCTTTTCCTTTTCGTCATCAGAGAGCGCCGCGAAAATCGCGATGGAATTGACCAGCCGCCACGGCGTTCCCCTGGACTGGGCTTCCGTACTGTGGTTGGGGGATATTCAGGAAAGCCGGCAGTCGACGCCATTGCCAAGTTCGACGCACGAGCGTGGCGAAAGACGAGATCGAAGAGTTCGTTCTTGGCATCTACGAATGTAAATTCAGTAGCTTAGAATGTGAGGGGCGATAGTTCGAGTCTGTTCGAGGCGCACGATGCGGAGTGGGTTCAATTTGAAAGCGGTCGCAAACAATGATGACTTGCTGAAATTCTGCATCTCCCGGCGCACTCGTTCAGCCAAGTGGCAAAGCGGCAGTCAAGAGTTGACCGTCCCAACATGCATTGCGTCGCGATACAGACTACGGTAACGCGCGGGTGATTGGCCAAGCGCGCGGCGGAAGCTGGCAGCAAAAGCGCTGTCAGAAGAGTAGCCGAGCGACTGTGCAATCCGTGGCAGTGGCTCGTTGCCACGCCGCAGCCGGGCCGCCGCAAGCCGCATCCGCCAGCCCACGAGATAGTCTATCGGGGATGCTCCGACGGTGGTGCGAAATTTCTCGGCAAATCCGGAGCGGGACTGGCCAGCAAGAGACGCGAGTGCCTCAACCGTCCAGCGGTGCGACGGATCGGCGTGTATTGCCCGCAGTGCCGGCGCCAGGCGGGCATCCGCAAGGCCGGCGATCCAGCCGGGATGCTGCGATGTCTGGCGCGCCATGTAGGCACGCAGAACGTGGATAAACACCAGCCGCAGCAGGTCGTTGCATGCGATGCGAGCGCCCGGTGCTGCGCTGTTCCACTCCAGGTCCAAATATTCGAGCAGCCAGCCAATCGGTCCGGCCTCCTCGCGGTCGACAACTACGACCGGCGGCAGTGCGTCGGTGAGGAGTGATCCGTCGACGGTGTCGAGGTTGACGCTGCCGCCGAGCAGCACGAAATCCCGGCCATCGCCCACAGAGACATCGAGATTGCCCCCGGCGAACACCTCTGCCGCCGCAACCGCCTTCACATTGGTATCGCTGCAAAGCGTAAACGCCTTGCCGCTGACCACAAGACAATCGCCCGCTTCAATGCGCAACGGCGCCTCTCCCTCCGAGACGAGCCAGGCACCACCTTCGCGGATCGCGTTGAATTTGAGGTAGCCCGGTGGTGGAAAAGCAACAGACCACGAGCCTCCGGCGGCAAATCGCACAGAGAATAGCGCCCGCGCATCGATGGCGCTGAGCACGTCGGACAGGGGATCCTGGATGTTTTGGACGATCACGACAGAAATCTGGATCCTACAGGCTGGGGGCTCCGAAAGTCTATCCGATATAGGGAGCGGGCACCAGAGCCATAAATGAAGGAGTAACGACATGTCCGAACAGAAACCCATTGGATCTCGTTTCAACGCATCCAGCACGGCACGCGAGGTCACCGTAGGTGTCGATCTTTCCGGTAAGACGGCGATTGTCACCGGCGGCTATTCCGGTCTCGGCGTTGAGACGACGCGGGCACTCGCAGGTGCCGGCGCTCGTGTCATCGTACCAGCCCGCAATCGCGAAAAGGCCGAACGCACACTTGCCGGTATCGACAATGTTGTTATCGAAGCGATGGATCTTGCGGATCCCGCATCGGTTGCCGCCTTTGCTGGCAGGATCGTTGTGGCGGGCATGCCGATCTCAATCCTGGTCAACAGCGCCGGCATCATGGCGACGCCGCTTGCCAGGGATCAGGCTGGGCACGAGAGCCAGTTTGCCACCAATCATCTCGGCCATTTCCGACTGGTTGCAGGTCTGTGGCCGGCTCTTGTCAAGGCGGACGGCGCGCGGGTGATTTCGGTGTCGTCGCGCGGGCATCAAATCGGCCAGGTCGATTTCGACGATATCGATTTCAAGACGCGCCCCTATGACAAGTGGCGGGCCTATGGCCAGGCGAAGACGGCAAATGCTCTGTTCGCGCTGGAACTTGATCGCCGCGGAGCCGCGCTTGGCGTGCGGGCATTTTCGCTGCACCCCGGCGTCATCCTGACTGATCTCGCCCGCCATCTGAGCGAAGACGAGATCAATTCTTTCGATGTCTATGACGAGAATGGCAATCGCCGGGTGGATCCATCGCGCGATCTCAAGACGCCGGAACAAGGGGCAGCAACAAGCGTCTGGGCAGCAACGCGGCCCGAACTCGACGGTATCGGCGGTGTGTATTGCGAAGATTGCGAGGTAGCCCTGCCGCAGGCGGAGACGGATGGCACCAAAGGCGTGGCGCCATGGGCCATGGATCCACAGGCTGCTGGACGGCTCTTGCTGCTTTCGGAGCAGTTGACCGGCTTGTCAGTAGGTAATCGTTGAGGCTGAGCGCATATCGGCACACGAGCGCTTTGGCCCTTGATCTGGCTCCGCGGCGCATCACCGTCAACAACATCCAACCTGGTCCAACGGACACTGACATGAACGCCGGCGCCATTGAGATGTTGTTTGACCGCAGCCCTTTGAAGCGCGTTGCCGACCCCAGGGAAATTGCGGGAATGGTGTCCTATCTCACGGGTGCAGACACGTCCTTCATGACTGGATCGAGCCTGACAATCGACGGAGGCTGGACGCTATAAATTCAGCGCTCCAGGGGTAGGGCCGTTGACAGCGGCCCTGTCCACCACGCCGGCATCTTTCATCCTGCAAAAGTCTGCTGGGCAAAACTCACCGCCGGTCAATCTTTTGGCTTATCGCGGTACAGTTCGCGAGTTCCACTCAGTCCAAGAGCTCACGTATCCGGCATCACCCATGAAAATCGCCAAGAACGATCTTGCCGAACACTCCGCCGGCTTCCATCCGGCGATGGGCATCCGATGTCGCTGAGAGCGGATACAGTGCCCCGACAACGGGCTGAAGTTCTTTGCCCATCATTGGCAACACATCGTCCCTGAACCGGCGGATCATTGCTCTCTTCTCTGAGCGCGATCTTGATTTCATGACCGTGCCAAGCAATTGCAAGTGATTGTGAAGAAAAGCCCCGAGCGGAATGATGGCGTTGTCATCCCGCCCCAACAGGCCCACTTGGACAAGCCGACCACCGGGAGCAAGACTACGAATGTTGCGAGCGAGGTAGGACCCGCCGACAAAGTCGATGATGAGATCGACCCCGCGAGACGCCGTCGCATCGACAACTTCCGCCTCGAAATCCACCCGCTTGTAATCAAAAACAGCATCGGCGCCAAGTGACAGCACGTTGTCGATATTGCTTGCCGAAGCAGTGGCCAGGACAGTGGCTCCGGCAGTCCTTGCAAGCTGGACGGCAGCCGATCCGATGCCGCCTGCTGCAGCATGAACGAGGACGGTGTTACCTTTTGCGACGTGTCCGAGATGGGCAAGAGCCTCCCAGCCTGTGACGAAGCTTTCCATGACTGCGGCAGCCTCCATGAAGGACAAGCCGGCCGGAATGACAACTGCCATTCCACTATCGACGCGCGCATACTGGGCATATGCGCCCCCACCAACAATGCCCATGACACGGTCTCCGACAGCAAAACCGCTAACGGTGTCTCCAATGGCCACGACTTCGCCAGCGACCTCCAGCCCGAGAATAGCGCTGTCCCCGTAGCTTTGCGAGCCATAGACGCCTTCGCGTTGAAGAAGGTCGGCGCGGTTGACGCCAGCCGCCATGACCTTGATCAGAAGATCGTCTGGGCGCAATTCGGGCATGGGTGCATCGTCGAGGCGCAGAACATCCGCGCCTCCGAAGTCATCGAAGATGATCGCCTTCATTTGGATATCTCCTTACTTGGAAAGGGCCCGGCGGGCGATGCTTGCAGCAAAGAGAGGGGTTTCACGACTGTTGTGGTCGCCGCCTGCGGCCTGACGGGCTGCTGCAGCATCTTCGAACTTGATGCTGTGCTCGCTGAGGAAAGCCATGAACACATCCGTCGGGTGGGCGGTAACCTTGTTGGTATAGCGGGTCCTGCCATCGTCGATCTTCTCGGCAATCAGTTCCCAAACGACATTGACCTGAGTCCGGCCATTGGCTGTGAACACATCGGAGATCGAGTTCATGCGGCAGTAGGCAGGCTCGGCGACCTCGGCCACATAATGCTGCACGACGAGGCCCGAGCCGATCTGCTCAACATTGATCGACATGCGACGACCGTCGTCGGTCCATGTGACGCCGGCTGCAATGTGATCAGGCGGGCAGCAGCGCAGGTATTCGACTTCCGGCAGGGTGAAGAGCCAGTCGGCAATGTCGATCTTTTCGAACGGGACGTCGATCTCTGCGGAATAGGCGGACTGGGAGAGAATTGTGTCTAGGACCTTGACCATTGGAGTGTTCCTTCTGTTTGTTGGGCGACCGCCCGTTGATGAGAAGGAAGATGCTCCGGATGCCCGCAGATGATAACGAACTGAATGGTCGAAACGGTTTTGCGCTGTAGGCAAAGATGAGAGACCCACGGTTCGCTGAACATCTTGCTGTTTACGTTGACGTTGTCCGCACAGGGAGCTTCTCAGCTGCCTCTCGGCGGAGGGCTGTCACGCCTTCGGCTGTCGTTCGACAGATCGATGCGCTCGAACAGGACCTGGGCGTTACTCTCCTTGTTCGCTCGACACGGGCGTTGTCATTGACGGACGCGGGCCGTCACCTGTTTGAACGCGCCCAGCGCCTGCTCGATGATTTGGCCGATACCCATGCCGAGGTTGCCGCCTTCGATAGTGCGGTCAGCGGCACGCTGCGGATCGCTTGTTTCCCGACTTTCGGAAAACGCTATGTTATTCCTGTTCTCGCATCGCTATCCCATCAACACCCGGGCCTGCATGTCGAGCTGGATCTTACCGAGCGGCTGGCTGATCCCGTGGCCGAACGGCTCGACCTGGTGGTGAGGATGGGGGAGCTTGCGGATAGCTCCCTGATTGCCACGAAGCTTGCTCCGCTTGACCGCATCCTCGTTGCAAGCCGTGGCTATGTCCAACAGCATGGCGAGCCGGAAGACGAGACTGCGCTCCGCCATCATCGCCTTCTCGACAAGCTCCATGGCAATGATCTGCTCGGATGGTCTGACATTCTCGGAAGCCCCGCCGGCGAAGCCTGCAAGCAGGTGGCTTTCCGGTCCGATGATTTTGAAGCGCTAAACAGCGCCGCGATCGCCGGAATGGGAGTGGCCTTTTTGCCAAGCTGGGTTTCGGGCCCCTCCACGCAGGCAGGTGATCTCATCCGGCTGAAACTCCGTGGCGAGCGATGGAACGAGCGATCGTCAGGCATCTATCTCCTACGTGCCCTCCAGGTGCCGTCTGCCAAGGTCAGGGCGTTTACGGAAGCGCTCAAGGCCCATATCGGCACACCGCCGCGGTGGGGTTGAAGTGGAGCCTTTTCGTGTGACGGTTCGATTCTCATCAAGAGTTCGAATTCGACGGCTGCGATCTCAGAAAGTCGAGAAACGCACGCACACCCGTACCGAGGTGGCGATGTCTCGGGTAGTACAGGCAAAGGCCAGGATAGGGCGGGGTCCACTCGGATAGCACCTGCCGGAGTCTCCCGTCGGCGAGTGCATCCGCCGCCATCCACCGCGTCACGTAGGCGAGACCGCAGCCGTCCAGAGCCGCGGCCAGAAGAAGTCGGGACTGGTCGACGACGAGGTTGCCGGTCGTCGCCACGACCACATGTTCGCCGCGACGCTGAAACTCCCACCGATAGATCGTCCCGCTCGCCATGCGAAGCTGGATGCACTGGTGCATGCTGAGATCCGACGGACTCTCTACCGTTGGCCCTCCGTCGAGATAGGCAGGCGACGCCACGACGATATGCTGCTGGTCCGGGCCGATCGGGATTGCGACCATCTCGCCGGGAACGAGTTCCGCCGCGCGGACTCCGCAGTCGAAGCCTCCCTCGGCGATGTCGACCAGTCGGCCCTCGGATTTGATCTCGAAGCGCACCGCAGGATTGAGCTTCATGAAGCGCGTCAACAGCGGCATCAGCACCTGATCGGCGGCGTTGGCATCACAGTTGATCCGTACAAGCCCGGACGGCGAGGCGGCCTGTTCGTGCAGTTCCTCGACCGCGAGTCCGATTTCGCTGAGCGCCGGCATGAGCCGCTCCGCAAGTCTCCGCCCAGGCTCTGTCAGCGATACGTTCCGCGTCGAACGGTGGAAGAGCTTTACCTTGAGACGCCTCTCCAGTCCGGCGACTGCGTGACTTAGTGCCGACGGCGTCTGGCCGAGAACTCGGGACGCGGCGCGAAACCCTTTGTGCTCAGCCACGGCAAGGAAGGCCGCTAGCTCGCCAGGGGGGAGCAAGCCGACTGTACGAATTAACTCATCATTGCGTGTAGTCTCAATCATCTAGTTCACGAATGCCACGTGCTTATCTTCGGGACAAGTCGATTACTGAAGGAGTACGACCATGACTTTACCTATACCGTTCGGATTTTCATCTACGGCCGCCAACGTTCTGGAAGGCGTCGAGCTTGCCGGCCGGAACGTCATCGTAACCGGAGGAGCAGCTGGCATCGGGCTGGAGACGAGCCGAGCTCTTGCCGCCGCAGGCGCGGCCGTAACCATTGCAGCTCGGCGTCCGGACGAGGCCGAGAAGGCACTCGCTGAGCTGAAAAAGAGTATGCCCGAGGCTCGGCTGCGTGTTCGCCGGCTCGACCTCTCCGATCTTTCTTCCGTCCAGGAATTTGCTGAGAACTGGAACGACCCTCTGCACGTCCTCGTCAACAATGCGGGCGTCATGGCCATTCCGGAAATCCAGCGGACTGCGGAAGGACGGGAGATGCAGTTCGCCACAAACTATCTGGGGCATTTCGCACTGACGCTAGCGCTGCGGCCGCATCTAGCCAAGGCAAATGGTGCCCGTGTCGTTTCCGTCGCCTCGACTGGCAACCTGTTCGCGCCCGTGTTCTGGGACGATCCGGACTTCCGCTTCATTCCATACGATCCGCTGCTTGCTTATGGGCAGTCGAAGACAGCCTGCATCCTGCTGTCCGTTGGGATCACCAAGAACTGGGTTAGCGACGGGATAACGTCCAACGCGCTCAATCCCGGAGCGATTGCCACGGGGCTTCAGAAGCACACCGGAGGCCTGCGAACCCCCGAGAATTTGCGCAAGACAACAGAGCAGGGGGCAGCCACGTCGGTGCTGCTGGCGGGTTCGCCGTTCGTCAAAGGCATTTCCGGTAGATATTTCGACGATTGCCAGGAGGCCTCGGTCGTTGACGAGCGCGGACCTGGACCCTTCAAAGGCGTGGCGAGATACGCCGTTGATGAGGACAACGCGGACCGGCTCTGGGAGATGGCGACACGGATGCTGGGATTGCCTCTGTGAGCGGAACACCCTGTCGACCTGGACGGACCGGCAGGGTGTTCGTCGAGCGATGACCGGACGCTGATCAGGCCTTGGCCGCCACCGGAAGCCGGAATGGCGCGCCCAAGCGGTTGAAGGCGTTCATCGCGGCGAT
Organism: Rhizobium sp. BE258; assembly: GCF_031457345.1. Classification (NCBI taxonomy): domain Bacteria; kingdom Pseudomonadati; phylum Pseudomonadota; class Alphaproteobacteria; order Hyphomicrobiales; family Rhizobiaceae; genus Rhizobium; species Rhizobium sp. BE258. Next base: position 63,100 of record NZ_JAVDWL010000011.1, on the reverse strand, counting down.
CGTGATCGTCAGATCGACGAGATCCTTCGGTTCGAAGGCTGACGCGGCTGCTGCATAGGCCTCGTCCGAGGCGTGGGTCTGGCTGACATTCGTGACTTCTTCAGCCCAAACCAGTGCTGCTCGTTCCTGCTCGCTGAACAGGTGAGGCACCTCGTCCCAGACCGGAACAAGCGTGATCTTATCGACGGACATCGTCTTGCGCAGATCGCGACTATGCATGTCGATGCAATGGGCGCAGCCGTTGATCTGCGACACGCGCAGGAAGACGAGATGAATCAGCTCTTCAGGCAGGTTCGTTTTCTTGGTGACGTAGTGATGGACGCCGAAGAGCGCCTTGGCACCCTCGGGGGCGACTTCGGACCAGTTCATGCGGGTCATATCGTTTTCCTTTCTCGTGGACACGGTTCTCCGTTCGCCGGGTAAGCCGTCGTTGCTTGTGCAGTAGTTGAGGAGGTAGGTCTGGTAGCTAGCGCTACGGCTTGCGCGGCGTCGTCAGGGCGTCGTCATCGGTGTCGACGACGAAGACAGCGAGCAGCTTCGCTGGCTCGGTCTTGCTGGCGTTAGCGCTGACGTCGTGGCGGTCGCCCGGCAGCTCGGTGAAGTTCTGACCGGCGAAGAAGGTCTTCGTCTCGCCACCGTTCACGGCGCTTAGGATGGCGCCTTCGAGAACCGTCGCATAGATCAAGGCGGATTTTGCATGCGTATGAGCGGAACTGTAGCCGCCGGGGCCGTACTCGACGAGCACGCCCTTGACGCTCTTGCCTGGAACGTCCGGGAGGGGATGCTCGTAAACCAGCGTCACCTTTGCGTCCTTCGTGTCGAACGCAAGTCCAGGCTTGACGACGTCGTGAGCGGAAGCTGTGGCCAGAGAGACCGCAAGTGCCGTAGCGGCATAGAGGATGGTCTTCATGATTCTTTCCCTCCTATGTTCTGAGCCACTCGGCGATCGTGATCGCGCCCTTGATGTAGTCTCCGCTGGGAACCAGTGAGCCGGCGACAACGGGAGCGCCGAAGTAGTCGACGGCCGCGTCGGCTTTGACCGGACGAGCGTCGCCCTTGGCATCGAGATAGGTCCGGATGAAGGATTCGAACGGTCCCCGTTCAGGCCCGGCAAGATCGACGGATCCGTTCTTCGCCTCGCCGAGTGCTGCTTCAACCAGGGCCGCGGCGACGTCGTTGGCCGCGATCGGCTGGAAGTCGATATCCGGCACTTCCACCGCGCCGTCCGCCGCATAAGCGCCGGCAAGGGTCTCGATGAACTCATGGAACTGCGTCGCGCGGACGATGGTGTAGGCCTGGCTGGATGCGGCGACGGTCTCCTCCTGCGCCAGCTTGCCGGCCATGTAGGGATTGGCCGCGAGCTGATCGGCGTTGACAATGGAAAGGACGACGTGATGGCGCACGTCCGCGGCCCGTTCGGCGCTCGTCAGATTGCGGCTCGACTTGTCGAAGAAGTCGGTGATGACTGCTTTGTCGAAGGACATCATGTTCGACACGTCGATGACGGCGTCGGCGCCCGCAAGGGCCTCGGCCAGTCCTTCTCCAGTATAGGCGTTGATGCCGTTGCGGGAGCTTGCGGCGACGGCTTCGTGGCCGGCGTCCCGCAGCAGTTTCACTGCCTTTGAGCCGATCAGGCCCGTGCCGCCGATGACGACGACTTTCTTCAACTTGCTCATGTTGCTTTCTCCTATGACGAGGCGCGATTGCCAGTCTTCCGTTCGTGGAGTTCCAGGAAGGCGCATCCCCGGGCGGCGATACCGCCGTCGTCGTCTGCACCGAGGTCCGCCAGAAGCTCCGCGACGGACACCTTGGCGAGTTCTGCGCGATAAGCCTTCTCGGCTTTCAGCATTGCGGCGTTGATCTGGCAGGGCTTGGTGAAGTAGCGCTGCGGCAAAGGGTTCGGCCCACGCTGGCGGATCTCGGCGCAGCGAAAAGCAGGCGCCGGTCCTTCGACTGCGAGAACGATGTCGAGGAGACTGATGTCCTTCGGCGCCCTGGCCAGCCGATAGCCGCCTTTCGGCCCTGGCGTCGTCGCGACGATCCCCGCGCCGGACAGCGCCTGCAGATGCTTCAGCAGGTAGCTCGTCGATATGCCGTGCAGTTCGGCGAGCGCGGCCGCCGACAGGACGCCGTCTTCCGACAGCCCCGCCAGGAATGCCGTGCAATGGATGGCCTGCTCTACGCCTTCGCTCAGTTTCATGTTGCACCTCGTAATCGTGGATGAAACATATCCATGATTAAAGTGGCCGTCAATCCTCAATTGGTGAACGCTGCGTGTCACAGAACCGAAAGATCCCGGAAGCGGCAACCGGACCTCTGAAGCTTCACGATCCAAACCGACGCGCCGGTCGTTGCTCGCGCCCGAACCGCTGCAGATTGTGCGTGGGCGTGTAGCGATTGACACCGGAATACCATGACTTCGCAGTTGGACTTCTTTGCAGCTCCTGGCTTGGCGGTGAACATCAAGCCCACGAAACTTCGACCTATGTCGGAAAGGGGACAAAGCGTGGACGGTCCTGACCACGAAGCGATGGCCCGTGATCTGGAAGCGACCGGCGACTATCGCATACTGCGACGGCTTCCCCGTCGGCCGGTCGTCGAGCACTCAAGGCCAGGATTCTTTCGGAAGGGCGTCATCCTCGATACCGAAACCACCGGCCTCGATCACCGCCGCGACGAAATCATCGAAATCGGCGCTGTCGCATTCACCTTCAACGATGCCGGTGAGATCGGCGATGTCACCGGCGTGTACGGCGGGCTTCAACAGCCGAGTGTTCCAATCCCGGCCGATATCACCCGCCTGACCGGGATTACTGACGACATGGTCGCGGGACAGATGATCGACATCACCTGTCTCCGGTCCCTTATCGAGCCGGCTGACCTCGTGGTTGCCCACAATGCGGGTTTCGATCGGCCCTTCTGCGAGGCATTCTCGCCCATATTCACGCACAGGGCCTGGGCCTGTTCGGTCTCCGAAATCGACTGGGCCGCACGCGGCTTCGAAGGAAGCAAGCTCGGTTACCTGATCGGGCAGTCGGGATATTTTCACGACGGGCATCGAGCGGTCGATGATTGTTTCGCGCTCCTCGAAGTGCTCGGGCAGACGCGAGCCGGTGTGAGCGTGGCGCCGTTTGCAGAGCTCTACGAAGCCAGCCAGAGGTCACGGGTCCGCATCCATGCGAAAATTCCCCGTTCGAGATGAAGGATCATCTGAAGGCGCGCGGCTACCGCTGGTCCGACGGCACCGACGCGCTCCCGAAATCCTGGTGGATCGAACTTCCGGAAGAAAGGCTGGAGGACGAGCTCAAATTTCTGAGGACGGAGATCTATCGATGGGATGCCGACCCGCTGGTCAGGCATCTCACGGCATTCGATCGGTTCCGGCGCGCGTGAGACGAGAAGCAATGACAACCATCCTCGGTATCGACGCAGCCTGGACCGCAACACAGCCGAGCGGTATCGCGCTCGTTTCATCCGAGGCGAGTGGGTGGCGCGTGACCTTTGCCGGGTCATCCTACGGTCACCTGATCGACCACGCGGCAGAGCGTATTCCGAGCCTCCGACCGTCCGGCTCGGTCGCCGAGGCAGCGGGTGTTCTTGCAGCCGCGGAGCAGATCGCCAGAGCACCGATCGACCTTGTCGCCGTGGATATGCCCCTGTCTATTCAGACCATGGCGGAACGCCGGGTCTCGGACAACCTGGTTTCGAAGGCCTATGGCGCGCGCCATTGCAGCACCCACACACCGAGTTCGATCAGGCCTGGCAGGATCAGCGACGATATGAGGGCCGGCTTCGAAGAGTGCGGATACAAACTGCTGACGAAAAATCTTGCTGTGCCGGGTCTTCTGGAGGTTTATCCCCATCCGGCTCTGGTCGAACTGACCGGCGCTGCAAGGCGACTGCCCTACAAGGTCGGGAAGATCCGAGATTACTGGCCGAACGACACAGCCGTCGGCCGGCGGACCAGGCTTTTTGAAACCTGGCGAGTGATCGTTGCCAGCCTTGACGCAAGGATGCCGGGCGCCGCCGACGTCTTGCCGCTTCCTCCACTCGATGCGCCGACATGGCAGTTGAAGTCATTCGAGGACATGCTCGACGCCGTGGTCTGCGCCTGGGTCGGGATATGCGCATTCGGGGGAACCGCCGTGCCCTTCGGCGACGAGACCTCGGCGATCTGGATTCCTCAGTCGCACCTCCTGGCAAGGCAGCCCGGCCAGCCATGATGGAAGCGTTCTGGTGATAGATCGAACAGCCAGCATGAGAGACGAGATCACTTCCCCCGTGGTGTATGCCCCATGGTTCGCTTGAATGCGTGGGCAAATGCGCTTTGGGAGGCATAGCCAACAGCTGCGGCGACTTCCGGAACACCGCGTCCCCGAGCCAGTTCCCGCTCAGCCAGGATCATGCGCCACCGCGTCAGGTAGTCGAGCGGTGGCCGGCCCACGCGCCGAGAGAAGCGCAACGTGAGTGCCGAGCGCGACATCCCGACTTCCCGCGCCAGGGCCTCGATCGTCCAGCGACGCGCCACATCCTCGTGCATGAGCCGAATAACCTTGGCGAGGCGAGGATCAGCGAGCGCCAGACCCAGCCCACATTGTCTTCGGGATGAGTGGCGACATAAGCCCTGATGGCCTCCACCACGAGTATGTCGGCGAGCCTTGCAGCGACAAGGCCGCCACCGAGCCTCTCGGCGTCTGCTTCATCCTTGAGAGAACCGTCGCCTCCGTCACCCAGACCTTGCCGTCGATGTCTTCACCCCGGCGGATCGCAGCTGCGGCCAGGTCGCGATAATACTCGGCAAAACGAACGAGCCGTCGAAGCGACATTTCCGGCGGGGATGCCGTGGCCTTGATGGCTTCGCACGTGATGATCACAAGCCAGACGGATTCGCCGTCGGTCACAGCCATCCGACCGTTCTCAAGGTACAGGAAGGGTCCGATGTCTTCGCACGGGAAGACGCCATCTGAGTTGCACGTCAAGTGTCCCGAGGATGATCAATCCCATGCCATGGTAACGCATCTGAACTCGTCAGCGTGGCATTAGGCTTTGCGGATAAAGCCACGTATCGAGGCATTGCAACGTCTCCTTGCCGTTCAGGCCGCTGGAGAAGCTGCTTGGATTAGCAGATGCCGAACCGGCTTACGCCTTACAAATTCCGCCTCCACATGCCTCAGTACATGACGTTGCCCAGCAAATGGCACCATTCCCAAGGCGGTCTCGAACGACACCCATCGAAACTCGCTGTGCTCGTGATTGATGACGACGGTCGCATCAGCATCGACGAAGCCGACAAAGACCGGTAAAAGGCTGATGGCATCACGATCAGCCTCGTAGAACTGCTCACGAATGTCGGCGGAATACAGACGCTCGCAGGTGAGATTTGTCTCCTCGTGAACTTCGCGCAGCGCTGCTTCCCATGCTTTTTCGCCCTCCTCGATCGCGCCGGCGATCTGGCACCATTCACCAACCAGCGTATTATTCCGGCGCAGAAGCAAAACCTCGTATCCGGCGGGCACGATCCGTAGAACGACAACTGATACCGCGGAGCATCGGATCGGAATTTCAGTCATGGGTGCTCCCTTCTAATCGGAGGTATCGGTCAAGCAATTTCTTCTGGAATAAAGCCACCCGTCTGGCGCTGCCAGAGGCGTGCGAACAACCCGTCGCACTTGATCAATTCCTCCGGGCGGCCTTCCTCGATGATGCGGCCGTTGTCGAGGACGACGATCCGGTCCATACTTGATATGGTCGACAGACGATGGGCGATTGCGATCACCGTCTTTCCCTGCATCACGACATTAAGCCGCTCCTGGATGGCGGCTTCGGATTCGCTGTCGAGCGCCGAGGTTGCCTCGTCCAAGACTAGAATTGGTGCATCCTTCATAACTACGGCGCTCCGTTGATCTCGACGACATTGAAGTCGGGGTCACGGAGGTAGAGCTGTGGAAAGCCGGCAAGGCCGTTACGAAAGATCAGCAGACAATGTGGATCGCCCTGAGGCAGGTCTTCGCGGAAACCAAGTCGCATCAGTCGATCGACGGCGTCGTCGAAATTGTCCGTGCGGAAAGCGAAATGCCAGTCGTTACGATCGACAGCAGGGTTCTGTCGGAACGTGCCTTCCGGATATTCGACAAGATGCACTTGTAGGTCGCCACACGCCAGCCAGGCACCGCTAACGGAAAAACTCGGCCGCGCGATCTCGGTGAGGCCGAACGCGTCGCGATAAAACGGCAATGATTTACCAAGGTCGGCGGTGATAATCGATACATGATGCAACGCAAGCAAAGACATGGCTGCTCCTAACGATACTGGAACGTCCTACACTACCAAAAGCCTGCCGTGCACGCCATCGGAGGGGATAGGCCTGCACTACACGGCTAATGCTGATGCGGCCAAGCCACCGCCTGCGTTGGTCGGGTCTTTTCTCAGCGAACGCTCATCGTATTCGTGCGAAGAATACCTCTATCTGGTTTGCAACCTCATCAGGGGACTCTTCTGCCAAGTGATGTCCACTTTCGATACCATGCCGCAGCACGATCCGGTCGCTCCAGTCCGACCAGGGGTCTGCTGGGTCTCCGTACAGCCTTTCCATGTCGTCCTGCCGTGACCAGAGAACTCCCAGGGGGCATTGGAGGTGTCGCTCAGCCTCCTTGTCGCGTTTGTCATCGTCGTAATCAAACTCCAGTCCTGCGCGATAATCAGCAAGCATGCCACGCACCACCTCAGGGTCTCGGGTGGCGGTGAGGTAATCCCGATTATTTCCTGACCCAATGGCTGCTTCTGCGGGATACCAAAGTTCGGGATTGCTGCGGATTGCAGCTTCAGCCTTTTCACTTTGCGCAAAAAAGAACCAGTGCCACCAGCTCTTTGCAAAGCGCCAATCTGCGCGGCTCAAGACCTCGTAAATCGGAATGCCGTCCATGACGACAAGGCCTGACACACTTTCAGGAAAGTCCATTGCCAGCCGAAATGCGCGATACGATCCACGATCGTGGCCCGCGATCCCGAATCTGCGGTGACCGAGAATTGCCATACACTCATGTAATGCCGCGGCCTTCGCTTTTCCCGAACTATCCGCGAGTGTTTTCGGCTGATAGCTCCGCCCGAACCCGGGCATGTCTGCACAAACAACGGAGAAATGACGCGCAAGTTGGGGAGCCACCCTGAACCAGGTCGTATGCGTTCTCGGGTGCCCGTGAAGAAGGAGGATTGGGAAGCCAGACCCGCCATGCCGCACACGAATCTCGCCATGCGATGTGGTTACATACTGTTCAGTGAAACCTTCAAAAAAGTCGGCCATCGTCTGTCCTTCAATCACGTTGCTGTTCACTCGCCGGAAGACGGAGTGTTCGCAAACAATTCCAGCCAGATTTAGGTTTCGAACCATATCGACTCTCTGCCTCGGTAATGAGTAGTTTGTTCGCTCGCCATCTGCGGAACTCACCAGCTGCCAGAACTCCTGCCTTGTCTAGCCGGCATCAACCTTCCCGAATTCGTCCAATAGCGCTTCGACGAACCTTCGTAGCTTGGCGGGAGGCCGGTGCCCGACGGGGTAAATCACGTGCATTGGACGAGACGGACCCTTGTGGTCGGGCAGCACCTGGACAAGTCGCCCGGCAGTGATTTCTGAGTTCAGCACACTTTCCGGCCCCCACGTGATGCCATAGCCTGCGATCGAGGCATGCAACAAGGCCCTCCAGTCGTTGCTACGGATTCTACCGCTGATGCGCACCTCCTCGCTTTTGCCGCTGCGAGTGAACTCCCAGCGGCAGGGAGTCGAGGACGGCCCGTCGCCATAGGCAAGGCAATCATGCTGCTCCAGATCCAGTGGAATTCGAGGGGTGCCGCGCCGGATAAGATGGTCCGGAGACGCACATGCAATCAGCCGAAAGGGAGCGAGAGGAAGCGCGATCAGCGACGGGTCTTCGACCTCTATCGTTTTCCTACCACCGGCCGTCCAGAGGTTTGGGCGTTCAAGAATTCAGACCAGGCAACGCCAATCAAGCCGTTTACGATTTTGAACGACGGCGAAGCACTTGCATCGGCCGCAAATGCGTTTCAAATAAATCGCTCAGCCGCTGAAGTGGCCGAAGGTTCGAATCTGTTCAAGACGTACGAATTGAACGCCCGCTCCGACACGCCTCCGCTCACTCTTCTCGATAGCTGGCGCATCCCTCCGAGTTTCCGAAATGGACGGCTGTAAGTTCCGGATTGGACGAAGTTGCAAACCGAATTGGACGGATGTAAACTCCGACCTGAACGCAGCGGCAATCGTAGAATTTGGAAGCGGTCAGGAGGAAAAATAGATTGAAAGGGGAAAGTCCTTCTGACCTCCTTTATCCGAGAGGCACAGCCGAGCGAATTAGGGTCGCGCTCGAAGATACGCCAGTTGTACTTGTGAACGGACCGCGTCAGTGTGGCAAGACGACGTTGGCTCGAACCCTGCTCCAGACAGATCGTCCGTATTTCACGTTAGATGACGAAACGACCTTACTATCTGCAAAGACCGATCCAGTCGGCTTCGTTCGTCAGATTGATACTGCCATCATAGATGAGGTGCAGCGTGCACCGGAGTTGCTGCGTGCCATAAAACAGGCTGTAGACAACGATCGGCGGCCTGGGCGATTTTTGTTAACCGGCTCAGCAAACATTCTCGCACTCCCGACGATTTCCGATAGTTTGGCCGGGCGGATGGAAGTCGTCACCTTGTTACCCTTGGCTCAGTCCGAAATTCGACGCAACCAGTCGAACTTTCTCGATTCTGCTTTTGCCGGAACGGTCATAGCCCCTCGCAACCCAACGGTCGGAAGCGACCTGATGGAGCGAGTGCTCATCGGCGGATATCCTGAGATGGTGAGTCGTGGCGATCCTCGCCGTCGATCCGCATGGGCTAGAGGATACATACGAGCCATTGTTGAACGAGATGTGCGCGAAATTGCCGATGTCGAACGCCTGGACCAAATGCCGCAGCTTCTTCGGGCGCTCGCGCACCATTCGGGACAGTTGCTCAATTTCACCCAATTGGCCGGCCAGGTCGGCATCGATGACAAGACCGCCCGGCGATATATCGGACTCTTTGAACAGCTGTTCCTAGTTCGTCGCATCGCGCCTTGGTTTCGAAACCCTTTGAAGCGTCTTATTAAGACACCAAAGCTCCTGTTTCTTGATAGCGGTCTCTTAGCTGCATTTGTCGGAATGACGATCGATCGAATTTCAAGTGACCGAGGACTATTTGGTTCATTGCTGGAGACGTTTGTCGCAGGCGAAATCCTCCGGCTTGCGACCTGGAGCGAAGTCCAATCAACCTGCCATCACTATCGGGATAAGGATCAGGACGAAGTAGATATCCTTCTTGAAGACGAAGCTGGCAATATGGTTGGACTTGAAGTCAAGGCCGCGGCAACGGTGACCGCAGCAGATTTCAAAGGCTTACGCAAAGTAGCCGTGGCCACGGGGCGCGCCTTCAAGGCAGGCTGGGTGCTGTACGACGGCGACAAGATCCTGCCATTTGGCGATAATCTTGCGGCGATACCGTTATCTTGTCTCTGGGGCGATTAAGGTAAGGGCAGGAATAAAGTACACCATTCGGTTCTTTGAACGATCGCGACATGGCGAGAGGCGCTCATTGGGCGGCTGTCGTCGTTGCCGTTTGAAGAGGAGCCGCGACCGCTATGTTGAGGAACGGAAGGACTATCACGCAGATCGCCTTACCTGAGTGCATTTCGACTGCTGAGGTTTATGGAAACGTCGATGCTGCCCTCCAGGTGTTGGATTCAAAGACCGTCACTGAGGCCTTCACGAAGCTCAAAATATACATCGAATATAGCTACAGCGGTGGAAACGACGCGTAATCCCCGTTGCGTTTAAAAGCCGTTCTTAGACCACAGACAGCCTGGAGGAATAATAGATCCAGGAGGTGGTGGACAGAGCTTGGCAAAGGCGCACGCTGTGCCACGACAAGTCACATGTGTTACGGGAGGTGAACTCGTTGAGTAGTTATATGGCTCTCATCGATGCTTGTGCAGCCTCTTGAAGGGCGCGTTCCAGTCGAAGAACTGCCGGGCGAGGGGGCGGCCTACAGGCTGCTCCAGATAATAGTTGCCTGGACCAGGGGTCGTTGCGACGAGAGGACAAACTTCAAGTCCAAGAGATTCCGCAAGCGGTCCGCAGACTGGGAGGTGCCCAATTGCAAGTCCAAGTCCTTGGCTGACCATCATTAGGGCAAGCGGGGTAGTATCAACGACATCCAGTCGAAGATTGCGGCCCTGCATTACTCCGAAATTATGGTTTAGGAGCGCGGTCCACCCCATGGCGTGCGAGGCGACATCGAACAGCTTGAACGAGAGCAAATCGTATAGACTCCGGATCGCATCGAGTTCGTCGCGCCTGCCCATGACGACATGCGACAATCTCATTAGCCACATCGATGACGCACGAGGTGGGGCTCCTCCCCGAAACGGATCATCAAATCCGGCTCGGCGCTTCGTTGCGACCCCTCCATGATGAGGCTGACCTGGATTGACGGGTTGTCGGCCTCGAAAGTCGCAAGGACCTTTGGCAGCCAGCTCATCGACATCAACTGGCTTGCAAGAAGAGTGACCTTTTCAACGCGCTGTCGACCGAACATCGCCTGTGCCTTGCTTTCGATCGCTCCCAATGACACCTGCACCGTGGGAAGGAAATCATTGCCATCCAGAGTTAGGTCACCCGGTCGCAGTCCGTTCGAACAGCGGGCGGCCAAGATAACGTCCGGGGGGGACTTGCTGGAGAAGGTGCTTTAGCTTGCTCTCTTTTTGTCCATTCATGTTTGACACTATACCAAGAGATCAAAGCATAGCAAACTTTACGAGATATCGGTCATGTCAATTGAAAATTGACTTTCCTAGATCCCGGCAAAGATGCTGACGCATGTCCGGACATAGCACAGCTGCATTGAACGGGTCGTTTCGGGCGAGGCAGCTTGGGCCAGTTGCCCGGGTGTACAGACGGGAGGTGTATCACCGACGGTCATATGCCGCGACTTGAGCTTCGTCATTCCATAACCATCGCTGAAGCACAGGCGCGAGGTTAAGGATGGACAACAACCGTTCCCGGCCAGAATGCCTATCTGTCAAAGTGGAAAACGCAGAAGCGGCCTTCGGTCCCCAGCACGTAAGTATCTGCCTAGATTAAAAAAAATGATACCAATAATCTCGCGGAACGACGGGTCCGCGGTTCACATCACTTCAAGGTGAAGGCGACTAGTGCGGCATGGATCGCATGTGTGTGGCAAACCTAAATTGTATATCCCATTGACATATCCCAGAAGGAAGGCTATTTACGTTACGTCGTTATCATGCAATTCGGAGACGTGCAGATGGAGCAGGGTGCAGTATTCCAGAGCAATCGTAGCCAAGCGATCCGTTTGCCAAAGGCGGTTGCCTTGCCTGATGATGTAAAGCGTGTCGATATCGTTGCGGTGGGACGCACTCGTATCATTGCACCAGCTGGTGAGATCTGGGACAGCTGGTTTGAAGGAGCGGAGGCGACATCCGACTTCATGAGCGAGCGTGATCAACCTGCTTTGCAGGAGCGTGAGGCATTTTGATGCTGAAGTACATGCTCGATACCAATATCTGCATCTTTACGATCAAAAATCGACCGCAGCAGGTGCGAGACGCATTTAATCGTTCCCATGATCAGCTGTGCATCAGCTCGGTTTGCCTAATGGAATTGATTTACGGAGCGGAAAAGTCAGCCAGTCCTGAAAAGAACCTTTCCGTTGTGGAGGGCTTCGTAGGGCGCCTCGAGGTATTGCCGTACGACGAAATGGCAGCATGCCATAGCGGTCAACTGCGAGCTGAACTGGCGCGTAGCGGAACTCCGATTGGTCCATATGATCAATTGATTGCGGGACACGCGCGCTCGCGGGGACTGATTATGGTTACCAATAATCGACGGGAATTTGATCGCGTGCCCGGCTTACGAGTGGAAGATTGGACAACTTAGTTTCAAATCATCAATCACATAGCCGGATCTCGCGGATTGCAGTAAGCATTTAACCACCGGGTTGTCGGACCGAATCATCATCAAGAGCGCGATCCCGCGAGCTTTATTTTCAAATTATTTCCGAGGGGTTCGCCATCCTAGATCAACCCCGAGCTTTCCTATGGATTTCTTTATTTGCCCGATCGCGAAACATCCGGCGGCTGAACGTGGTATAGTAGTTTGCGGCACGATCAGGTGCCCATGGAGATGCCCGTGACCAAATTCGCACTTTACGTTCCGCTTGAAGCAAAACCCGGTAAGGAACAGGAAGTCGCTGATTTCCTGAGATCAGCCATACCTCTCGTCAACGCGGAGCCGGGCACGATTTCCTCGTATGCGATACAGGAAGGCCCGAGCTCGTTTGCAATCTTCGATGCGTTCGACGATGGCAAATGAAAGATCAGACAGTCATCCCCGTCAGCCGTTTCTTTCCGCGGCACCACAGCGCGAGGATTGGGTGTTTCTCAACCCGTTAGCCGGCGGAACTCTCCAACATTGGCGAGCTTTGGAGAACCTTAATCGCGTCCTCATTCTGGCAGAGCCTGGTGCCGGTAAGACCTTTGAAGCTCGCCATCAATCGCGCAAGCTCTCTGAAAAGGGCGGGAGGGCTTTAGGTACAGCAGCTCACCCATGACGAACGCGTCAACTGGTTCCCCCATCTGTCGCCAGACGGTGAAATCATCGCCTACATTGCATTTCCCCAGGGCACACTGGGTCATCCTGCCGACAAGGACGTCATCATCAGGACCATGGGGCCCGAAGGCGATAACATCGCCGACATCAACAGCTTCAACGGCGGGCAGGGCAGCATCAACGTGGCATTCTGGTCGCCGGACTCGAAGTCGTTCGCCTACGTTCGGTATCCATCCGGCGGATCCAACTAGGGATCCGATTGCGGAACCCGGATCCACGATGGGAATACCACGCTCACGATCACCATAGCCTAAAACCGGCCGTGGTCCGACTCTGCTCAATCGGCGAGCTGATCCTTCTGAGTTTCAACGTGGTCAGCCCGCTGCCGTTTGGGCGCGCGCTGACCTGTTGCGGTGCTAGGATTTGCTCGGCGCCTCAACATCGGAGAACGCCTGCACTGCATCCGGGAGACTAGCGCCTTTGATTTGAACCAGGTATCCAATTCTCAATTCAGTGTACGAAGTAATTGCCACTCGCGCGCCGCGCACCTGCTGAAGATTGTCGATAGAACGTTAGCGGCGGGCCTCTAAGCCACTTCCCATACGCGGTTAGGATCTTTGCTGCCAGCATTTGTGGCAGCAACCGTCCGTGACCGTTTGAGCGGCTTCAAACGACTTGCATCTTGGACCGCGAGACCTTATATGTAGGTACGTTCCTACATGGAGGTTGCATTGGGCACTATCAGTCTAACTAGTCGTGAATTGAATCACGATGTCAGCCGCGCGAAAAAGGCTGCTGAGGCCGGCCCGGTTGTCATTACAGATCGAGGCAGACCATCGCATGTCTTAATGACGTTCGGCGACTACGAGCGCCTGACCGGCAAGAGCCATAACCTGGTCGATGCGCTCTCGATGCCTGGCTTGTCAAATATTGAGTTTGATCTACCACGGGCGGTCATCACCACTCGAGAGATCGATTTTTCTTGAAGTATCTGCTCGACACTAATGTCATTTCAGAACTGCGCAAAGTCGGCGACGGTAAAGCTGATCCGAATGTGGCGGCCTGGATCGGTGCGCAGGACTCTCGTGACCTGTTTTTGTCCGCGATAACAATTCTAGAACTTGAGCGGGGAATACTCAGCATTCAGCGGCGAGATGGGGTACAGGGTTCACGCTTGCGGAATTGGATGGACAGTCGGGTTCGCCCGGAGTTTGCAGAGCGGGTCATATCTGTCGATGATGCCATTGCGACGCGGTGTGCTCACTTACATATTCCGGACCGCCGCAATGAGGCAGATGCGATCATTGCCGCGACGGCGCTTGTTCACGGTTTCGCAGTTGTGACGCGCAATATTCAAGATTTTCAGAGCACCGGCGTTGTCCTCGTGGATCCATGGAGCGCTTGAGCTTCGCCACATTGAACGACGCCAACCGTCCTTCGTTTGATCCATCTGATCCCGGCAAATTCTCTCCACGAGGTCCTGTAAAACCTTCACCCTCTCTGTCAGCCAGTGAAGCTCGTCTTTGGTGATCTCGTAGCTTGCGGAATATCGGGCTTCGACATAGGCGCGTGACAACAGCTCGAAACGCCGCCGGGCGATGCGGTTGTCGCGAGGCCAGGCCTCGACCAATCGCGTGTCGATATCCTCGGCTTTTGATTTCAGATTCTTGATGCGATGCGACTTGGGACTTTAAAGCGTCAGGGTCAGCAGTAAACAGTGATATGCTTGCTCGGTCGCTTGATGCGGCATGAACGCCCCATGGCGCGTCTGCAACCTCCAGGTCGGACGCGCTCCCTAGGTCCTCCCGAGCACAGCGAAGGGGGACGGCCCGTCCGTCAGGCCGTCCGTTGATTAAGATGGCTCAGGCGATCGCGCCGCCATCCGCGGTGACAGTCGCGCCCGTAATGACGCTCGCGGCGGAGCTTGCCAGGAATACAACGGCGTTTGCGATCTCCTTCGGCTCGCCGTAGCGCCCCAACGACGTCAGGCTTCGCTGGAAGTCTGCTGCCGTGCCGTCGGCCGGATTGGCATCCGTATCCGTCGCCCCAGGCTGCACCAGGTTCACAGTGATGCCGGACGGCCCAAGCTCACGCGAAAGGCCGCGCGTGAAGGACGTGAGCGCCGCCTTCGACATGGCGTAAGGCGTTATACCAGGGAAGGGCACCCGCTCGCCGAGCGCCGAGCCGATCGTGATGATGCGGCCGCCGTTTCCCAAATGCGGGATGACCGCCTTTGCAAACAGCACCGGCGCCCGAACGTTGACGTCCATGAGGGTTTGATATTCATCCAGGTTCAGATCAGCGATGTTTCCCGAATGCCCGATCGCTGCGCTGTTCACGAGGATGTCCAGCCCGCCGAGGGCGGCCACGGCGTCTTCGACAGCCCGCGCGATCGCCTGCGGATCGGCGCTGTCGGCCTGGATGGCGACGGCGCGGCGGCCGCGGCTTTCAACGGAGCGGGCAACCGCCGAAGCCTTCTCGCTCGAACTTTGATAGGTGAACGCCACATCCGCACCGTTCTCCGCAAGCGCTTCAACGATGGCCGCGCCGATGCCGCGCGAGCCGCCCGTGACCAAAGCGCGCTTTCCACTCAAATCGATCATTTGCCTCGATTCCTTTCTTCATTGTCAGTCGGGAAGTCGGGAGAACCGCAGCTATGCGGATGCGCCCGACAGGGTATGCCTCCTATTTTGTGGCCGTGGGGCAGCGCTTGAAGTGACGATGATTGCGACAGCTTGTTGCACGGTGGGGAACGGCGACCGCGTCCGATCCCGCTCGTTGCAGCTCGCGCAACACGACGTTCCCGATGGCGAACCCTTTCTCGGGAGCACAGACAACCTAAATGTCTCTACAAGTTGAAGAATGGAGTGATGATGAAGGCCGCCGTCTACGACAATCCGGGACCTCCGTCTGTGCTTAAATACGTCGACGTGCCTGATCCCGTCTGCGGGGCGGACGAAGTCCTCATAAGGGTGGAAGCGATCTCCATCGAAGGCGGAGATCTGATCAATCGCAGATCGACGTCACAGGTACCATTGTGGGTGGTCGGATATGCAGCGGCCGGCACGGTCGTGAGCGTGGGCGAGGACGTGACCACCCGTGCCGCTGGCGACAAGGTCGCTGCCTTCAGCATGCAGGGATCGCATGCTGAACTCTGGGCTGTCGCTGCTTCGCGAACGTGGCCGGTTCCCGCGGGACTGGACATGGCAAGGGCCGCCGCGCTGCCCATCTCCTTCGGCTCCGCCTATCACAGCGTGGTCACCCGAGGCGCTGTCGGGATAGGCGAAACGATCCTAATTCACGCTGCGGCCGGTGGCGTAGGGCTCGCGGCGGTACAGCTTGCCAAGCGGGCAGGGGCGACCGTGATTGCCGTCGCAAGCGGGAGCGAAAGGCAGGCCCGTCTAATCGAACTCGGCGCCACCTTCGTCATCGACCGACTCCAGCACGACGTCGTGGAAGAAGCGCGCCGACTGACCAATGGGAAGGGCGTCGACCTGGTGATCGACCCCGTCGGCTCCACATTGCAAGCTTCGCTCTCCGCACTCGCACAGGAAGGGCGTCTCGTCTTCCTTGGCAATGCCGGCGGCGGAAAGCTCGATGTCGATCTATGGCAGCCGATGCAGAACAATCAGACGCTCCACGGGGTATTCATGGGATCCATCTTCGAACGGCCTTCGGTGCACGGCACCGTCGACGATCTCCTTGCCACCGCCGCAGCCGGAAAGATCGACGTCGTGATCGACCGATCTTTCGCGCTTGAAGACGCTGCGCACGCGCACGACTATGCCGAGGCCGCAAAGCCTCTCGGGCGGATCGTGATGACCCCATGAACGATGGAAAGAGGACCACCTTATGATCAAGCGGGTTTCGTTCAGTAACAGAGGGATCGAAGTCGTCGGCAATATCCACTTGCCGACGGACTGCGACGAGGGTGGCGCATATCCCGCGGTTGTCCTTGCGACGCCGGGCAGCAGCGTGAAGGAACAGATCGGCGCGATCTACGCCGAGCGACTCTCCGCAAAGGGCTTCATAGCGCTTACGTTCGACCCGTCATATCAGGGCGAGAGCGGCGGCGAACCGCGTGATCTCGAAGATCCAGTCGTTCGTGTCGAAGACATTCATTGCGCTGTCGATCATCTGGCGACGCTATCCTATGTCAACGATGCGCGGATCGGACTCCTTGGGATCTGCGCAGGTGGCGGCTACGCGATCAAGGCAGCACTGACCGAACGGCGCTTCAAGGCGGTGGGCACGGTCGTCGCCAATGACATCGGCGAAGCGATGCGCCGCCTGCTTCCCGACGCCCGGCAGACGCTCCTGGATGTTGCGGCGGAGCGCACTGCGCAAGCGCGCGGTGCCGCGGCACGGAGAGATCCATGGATTCCTGATAGCCTCGTGGAAGCCGAGGCTGCAGGCATCACTGATCCCGAGCTGCTGGAGGCGGTCACGTTTTATCGAGAGTCGGAGTATCGGCATCCGAATTCGACGAACCGCCTGCTGTTCGTCAGCTATGGCGCCCTGCTGGGTTTCGACGCGTTCAGCCTCGTGCCCGAGCTACTGACCCAGCCGCTGCAGGTGATCGTCGGCGGGCGCCGGGGTCCGACCGGACAATACGAGGCGGGGAGGCGTCTGTTCGACCTTTCTCCGTCGAGGGCGAAGCACTTCTTGGAAGTCGAAGGCGCGGGACACTACGACATGTACTACAAGCCGGAATATGTCGGCCCGGCGACCGCACGGCTGGCCGAGTTCTTTTCAGAACATCTTGCGCCGTAGGATTCGGCGGGCTGCTAGGACGAGCCGGAGTCGTAGCACTCGATCAGCATCTCTGTCAGCACACGCACCTTCTTGGCAGGATGCTGTCCAGGAGGCCTGACCACGAAAATGCCGGCGGTGGGAGGCGGATACTTCGGCATCACTTCGACGAGGGCACCGGAGGCGATGTGTTGGTCCGTAAGACCGTTCGGAAGTCTGGCGATGCCTAGCCCTTCCAGCGCGGCGGCGAGCAATGCTACTCCGTTGTCGGCCTTGAACCGTCCTTGCGGCCGGGTGTTGAGTACCTGGTCGCCATCTGTGACTTGCCAACTCTCAGTTCCCTGCATGAGCGCCTCATGCTTGAGAAGTTCGTCCGGCGTCTCGGGCGAGCCATTCCGGGTGATGTAGTCGGGGCTAGCAACGAATTTCGCGTAGAGTGGTCCAACGCGCCTGGCAACGAGATTGGAATCCGGCAGATATCCGATCCGAATCGCACAGTCGAAACCTTCCGTAATGAGATCGACGAAGCGGTCGGTGTAGCACGAGGTGACCTGAAGATGCGGGTGTCGGCGCGCCATCTGAGACAGGACGGGAGCGAGGTGGGTCGGGCCGAAGGACAGAGGGGCGGCGACCCTGATGCGCCCGCGAAGCTCGCCCGCCGGCAATATCGTCTCGCGGGCCGCATCGATCTCCGTCGAAACCCTCGCCGCATAATCTCGGAACGTTGCGCCTTCCTCAGTCAGAGCGATGCCGCGGGTCGTTCGCGCGACGAGCTGAACGCCCAACTCCGCCTCAAGACGAGCGATACGCCGGCTGACCATCGACTTGGAGACGCCAAGTCGCTGAGCGGCGGGTGTCACCCCTCCTGCGTCGGCGACTTCCACAAAGGTCCTGAGATCGTCGATTTCCATCTTGCGTTCCCCTTTCTGCAACACAGCTCGCGTTTTCGAGGCCTACCGCATCAGGGCTGGCACTGACAAGGTTTTCGTGGATCGACGTCCAACGGGCGCGTTCGCATCTTCGACGAACCAACAAACAAGGATGTTTCATGACCTTTCGTAACGGCCTCGCCTCGCTTCTCCGCCCTGAAGATTCGGTTCTCGTCCTCATCGACCATCAGCCGTATCAGCTCGCGAACGTGAACAGCCACGAACCGACGATGGTGGTCAACAACACGGTAGGCCTTGCAAAGGCGGCCAAGGCCTTCGACGTTCCGACCATCCTCACAACGGTAATCGCGGAGCGCGGCGGCAAACTCTTCCCACAGATCGCCGACGTCTTCCCGGGCCAGGAAATCATCGACCGGACGCTTATCAACACTTGGCAGGATGCGAAGGTTGTCGACGTGGTGAAGGCGACCGGTCGCAAGCAACTGGTAATTGCGGGTCTGTGGACAGAGGTGTGCGTTGCTATGCCGGCTATTCAGGCCGCGGGCGAGGGCTGGGATGTCACGGTCATCACGGACGCCTCTGGCGCAGTCTCGCCCGAGGCGCATCAGGTCGCAATCCAGCGTATGATCGCAGCCGGCGTCAACATGATGACCTGGCTCGCGCTCGCAGCCGAATGGCAGCGCGACTGGGCCCGTGCCGAACAGGCTGCAAAGATCACCGACGTCATCGTCCAGCATTCTGGCGGGAGCGGAATCGCATATCTGTGGGAGCAGCAGTTGCTCAACACTGCCGCGCCCAACGCTGGTGCTGGAGGGTAAGTACGCTTAAAAAGAGGAGCGGGTGCGTCACGCGTCACCGCCTCTCGCTATGAATGGATGATCATCGGCCGAAGAAGAGGACGAAACACATGAGCTGGAACCCTGCGATCGAACCAGGATGCCCCGATGAGACAGGCGTGGAGGCGATCGAGACCTTAATCGTTCCTCGCACTCGCGATCTTGGCGGTTTCGAAGTCCGACGCGCGCTGCCCGCACCGAACCGACAGATGGTCGGCCCGTTCATATTCTTCGACCAGGCTGGTCCCGCCGAACTCCTGACGGGGCAGGGCGTCGACGTCCGGCCACATCCGCATATCGGTCTCGGCACCGTCACCTATCTGTACCAAGGAGACTTTCATCACCGGGACAGCACCGGTGCCGACCAGATCATCAGGCCGGGCGAGTTGAACTGGATGGTCGCGGGCAAAGGCGTATCGCACTCGGAGCGCACGAGCGCGGCGGCAAGGAGCGGACCGAACAGCCTGTTCGGAATACAGACGTGGCTCGCCCTGCCTGACGGCCAGGAGGACGTGGCGCCGTCCTTCGAGCACCACGGCCGGAGTGCGCTTCCGATGATCGAAGACAAAGGCGTCTCGGCGCGGCTGATCCTCGGAAACGCCTATGGCGAGCGCGCTCCCGCTAAGATGTTTTCAGAGACCTTCTACGCCGACGTCAAGCTGGATCCGCTCGCCCGACTTCCAATGCCAGATGAACACGAAGACCGCGCCATCTACGTCGTTGAAGGTTCGATCTCGCTCGCTGGACAGGCATTCGGCACAATGCAGATGATGGTGTTCCGTCCCGGAGACAGGATAACCGTCGCGGCCGGCGAACGCGGCGCCCGGATTATGATACTCGGTGGCGCAACGTTCTCCGGGCCAAGATACATCTGGTGGAACTTCGTCGCCTCGTCGATGGAACGTATCGAGGAAGCCAAGGCCGAATGGCGAGCCGGAAAGTGGGGCGAGGGTCGTTTCGACCTTCCTGCTGACGACCGGGGTGAGTTCATACCCTTGCCCGATTGATGCTTCATGTAAGCCTGGACGCGAGGGCTGACCCGATGTCATTCAACGAAGAGAGCTAATTCGTGGGAGAGGCTCATGTCGATGACAATAGACGAGGTGCATCAGGCAGACGAGAGTTTGTTCCGAGCGGTTGATGAAGCGATCGATCAAGCCGTTCGAGCCGTCGGCGCCGCGCTCCAGTCCCTCGGCGTTTCCGCTGCGCCACACGACTACTTCAGCGATGGAGCGCTTCGCGACCTCTTCATGCGCCTTTGCGGCGCCGATGCCCAAACATTCGAGAATGGCGATCCCGACGTCGCCTGGAAGATTCTCTATGCCGGGCGCAACGTCGCTCGGAGGTGGGAAAGGCAGCAAGGCAGGCCAGTGTCGATGCGACAGAAGAATAAACGCGCAGACGATATCGCGAAGAATCAAAGCGAACGTCAACAGTTGGTTAGATCGGCGGAATGCTTTGCCTTGAGAACCGTCCTTCGTACCTTGATGGAGAAAGCGCGTGCCACCGATCCGCAGATCGACGCTCGGCTACAAGCGACGGTGGATGCCCGTGCGGCCGAACTCGCCGACGGCTCCGAAGCAGAGCGAGCTTTCATCGAAACCGCGCGAAACTACCTAGCGCTCTTCACCAAATCAACCGGCTGACGACCGTCCTTATCGCCGAAGGAAAGAGGCATGACGAGAGACAATCCTGCTGGCAGTTCCGCCGATAGGGAAATCGCCGACGTCATTGAGCGTGCCGACAAATGGTTGGCCACAGCGATCTTCGCCGCTCTGCAGGATGCGAGAAATCAGGCCGCAGAAGACATGGCGGCTATCGGACAAGAGGACGCGACGCCGGCCCCTGAATACTTCGCTGCGCTCGTCCATCAGCGCATGTATTGCGTTGTGTGCGGCGCTGATCCCGCACGTTGGCCGGAGGGGATCCTGAAATGGCTTACCACGTCATTCGCAACAGTCAGAACATTGCCAAACACTATTGGTCGGCGGAGATCGACGTTGATCCTCCGGAATTATAGGTCACGTAGTGACGGGTGAAAACGTCGTGCCGGTTCAGGCTGGCGTGGGTTACCTTCACGCGCACCCATCCCTCTTTCACGAGAGGCTGCGGACATTCTCCGACAACCACTGAGGCGAGTGGGTCGTTGAAATTGGCGTCTTTTCCATAGACGGCAAACATCGTTCTTCCCTTCAGCAAGAATTGAAAAGCACGGCGCAGCGCTGGCACGCCAAGCGCCATCGCCCACATGCGCGCAGGAGAAGGGCAGCTCGAGCGCTTTTTGGCGCGAGGTTGTTGTCCCCCTCCGATGGAGATTGCCTCGCACGATGGCGGTTGATGCATGACGATCGTCCTAGCGCCTACATTCAGGCTCTAAGTGACGTCGAAAGCAGCTAATAGAATGATCGTTGACGATGCCGACCGCCTGCATCCATGCGTAGGTGATCGTCGGGCCGACAAACTTGAAACCGCGCCGCTTCAATTCCTTAGAGATCGTCTCGGAGAGGGGCGTGGTCGCGACCCAGCTTTTCCCGTCACCAAGAACAGGAATGCCTTTGGTGAAAGACCAGCAGAATTCCGAGAAGTCCTCGCCGCGATCCTGCATCTCGCAGTAGATCTGTGCGCCCTTGATTGTGGCTTCGATTTTGGCCCGTGCGCGTACGATGCCAGGGTCCGCCATCAAGCGCTGAATATCTCGTTCGTCAAAAGCAGAGACCTTGGCTGGATCAAAATCTGCGAAGGCGGCCCGAAAAGCATCTCGCTTACGAAGGATGATGATCCAGGCAAGTCCGGCCTGGAACCCCTCTAGCATGAGCATTTCCCACAACATCCGCGGATCTCGCTGTGGTACGCCCCATTCGGCATCATGATATCCCCGCATCATCGGGTCATCTTGAGCCCAGCTGCAGCGCTCGCAGGATGAAGTGTCAAGCATTGTTAAAGCTTCCTATTGATCGCCGCCGATCGTTGCCAACTGCTCCAAGCAGCAATCCGTGACGGCTTTCCCATGCTCGAGGAACAGCGAGTTCCCGGCATCCGCTCTTGCGCGAATGCCGGGTCTCACCCTTAGACAGTTCGGATAGTCCCGCCATCGATAACAAACTCGGCGCCGTGGATCGCAGCAGCCCGGTCGGACGCGAGGTAGGCGATAAGGTCGGCCACCTCTTCTGGCTCAGCTCCGCGCCCGATCGAAATCCCGCCCAAGACATCGAGCACGGACTGCCGCGCGTCCTCTATCGTGCCGCCATTGGCCTTCCGCAGCATTTCGAGAAAGTCTCCCGTGGCATCAGTCATGATCCAGCCTGGAGATACGGAGTTGACCCGCACACCCTTGGGACCGAGTTCTTTCGAAATCGACTTGCTGTAGGTCCGCAATGCGGCCTTCGCAGATGCATAGCCGGTCGTGGACTCGGGCAGCGGTAGAACGGACTGAATTGAGGTGACATGGATCACGATACCTTTGCCCCGCTCCAGCATCTGCGGGATCATCAGGCGATCGAGACGGACAGTCGCCAGCAGGTTCAGGTTCAGCTCGGCGAGCCAGTGGTCGTCTGTCAGCGCGGCGAAGCCACCCGCCGGCGAAGCCGAGCCGCCAATCACATGGGCAAGGATGTCGATGCCGCCCAGCCGCTCAAGTGCTACCTTTGCTAGCGCTTCGCTTCCCTCCGCAGAGGTCAGGTCCGCCTGGACATATTCAACGCCCTCGATAGGATCCTTGATCGTGCGGGCAGCCGTGACGACACGAGCTCCGCCGGCGAGGAACCGCTGAACCGTTGCGCGCCCCAGACCTTTGGTGCCGCCGCTGATGAGTACGCGCTTGCCGGCGAACTCGTTGGGATCTGCCTGAATGCTCATACGGTGGTCTCCAGAACTTTGATGGCGTCATTTGCCAGCGTGAAACGATAGGTGAAGCGCAGAGGGCTGCCGGGGAACTCACCATGAGCGGGGCCTTCAAGCACCACCATGCCGTCTTCTTCCCGAGACGTATCGGGCTCGAAGATCGCCTTTACCGCGATCGCTTCGTCCCTGAGTAGCTTGCGGATTTCAGCTGGCCCCTCGTACCGCTTGCCGTTGTCGATAAAGACGGCATCATTCGTGAAGTGCCTCATCATGCCCTCAAGATCGAGGTGGGCATTCGCCTCGATATAGGCGGCGATCGGCTTGGGTAGGTTCAGTGACATGTTCATCTCCTGAGTGGTGATGACGCCAATTTAGCGTTGGACTTTTCGCCTGATAAGCAAGATAAATCGCCATGGGGCATCACGAAAAGCGGGACAATGACGCGCCACTCATTGATCGAACTTGAGGCAGTTCTCGCTATCGTCCGATGCGGCTCTTTTCGCGCGGCGGCAACCGATCTTGGCATGTCGACCACGGCCATCAGCAATGCGGTGGGCAAGCTAGAGCGTCAGCTTGACGTGCGATTATTCAATCGTACGACGCGGAGCGTCTCACTCACCTATGCAGGGCGGATATTCGTTGCACAGGTTAAACCATCGCTTGAGGGTATCCAGAAAGCCATGAATACGGCGCGCTCCCAGCAGGAGACGCCTTCTGGCGTACTGCGGATCAATGCATTCGCCACGGCGGCGCGTGAAATTATGGCGCCGCTGGTTTTGAGCTATTTGCAGCGCTATCCGCAGGTTCATATCGATATCGTCACGGAAGGGCGACTTGTCGACGTCGTGGCGGCGGGCTTTGATCTGGGAGTGCGCAGCGCGGATTTTGTGCCAAGCGACGCGATCGCCATTCCGCTTGGCAAGATGAGGCGCATGGCGATTGCCGCATCGCCCGCCTTTTTCGAAGACAGGGCTGTCCCGCGAGTGCCGCAGGAACTGCTCTCCTATCCTTGCGTTCGCGGACGGCTTCCAGACGGCACATTGCTCCGGTGGCGGTTCGAGAAGGACGGCGAAGAACTGCAGCTCGACGTCGAGGGGCCAATCACTCTTGACGAAGCATCCCTGGCGCGGATCGCGGTGACGAACGGCGTGGGGATCGGCTATTTCATGGAAGCCGATGTGCGCGATGACTTCGCTGCAGGACGGCTTGTGCGCATTCTCGACGACTGGACTCCACCGCTTGCGCCGTTGTGCCTCTATTACTACAATCGGCGCAATTCCTCAGCGGCCTTCCAGGCCTTTATCGCGGTTGCGCGCGACTTCGCAGCCGGACGGCTTTCACCACCCTAAGGGGCTGCTTGGCGTCAGCGACGCCGCGCTTACGGCGTGTTGAACAGTGCCGATCAGATCGTGAAAGCGGACCCCGACCAGTCGGGGCGAGGCTGATTAGTTAGCAGTACATTGGGCTCAAAAACACGGCCTACGTCAGTCGTTCAGTTCCGTTTTAGAGATCTCAACTGCGAGGGGGTCATTGTTCGGATCGCCACTCCAGATATAGTCAGCACCTTTGGCGCGACGCTCGGCGGCCTCACGCCCGTAGACCTTCTCGACGACCGCGAGAGACATATCGGTGCCTGCGGATACGCCCGATGATGTGAAGTACTTCCGTTTTCGACCCGTCGTGCGTGGCCCACCCATTCTACTTTGCCACTTTGACTTGTGGCCCATGGGAAAAGCCGCCGACTTGATCACCTTGGGCCGGGCGACGTCGATTACAGGAACCGCGCATGGATGACGGCGGTGCTGTCTCACAACGTAGGCGGATGAAGGTTTCTGGACGGCAGTCTTGCTAAAGTAGACCGCTGGCGTCAGGCGGGCGCATCCCATCCGCCAATTTGCAGATAAATAGCGTCGCGCAGATGTCGCACGTCGCGGTTCAGAGCGGCGAGTTGGGCGGGTGTTTGGGTCGAGGCTGCAAGCAAAGCGTCGCTCAGGCAGCCTGCCTTGTGTTGCAAGGCGTGACCCTGATCGGTCAGATTAATCAGGACCTGCCTTTCGTTGCTGAGATTGCGTGTCCGTCGCACCAGTCCGGCGATCTCGAGACGCTTCAAAAGTGGCGTCAAGGTACTGGAATCCAAAGCAAGCTGATCAGCGATCGACACGACCGTCTGCTCGTCTTGGGCCCACAGGACGTTCAGAACGAGATATTGGGGGTATGTCAACCCAAGCTCGTCGAGGAGCGGTTTGTAGGCGCGCTGGATCGCGATACCCGCTGTGTAAATCGCATAGCACAGCTGGTCGCGCAGGGGCGGGGGATCATTGTGGCGTTGAGACATTTCGAACTCCTATGACACCCTTATAACCTAACTTATCGCAAAAACCAATATCGCGATAAGAAAGATGTTGACGGGCATCATCAGATATGAAAGCTTATAGTTATCGCGATAATGGTTATCGCTACAAGATAAGGAGAAAGCCATGAAAAGCAAGACAATCACCACCGTTGCCGCAATCGCAGCTGCAGCCTCCATTTCGGCCTCGTTGCCGGCAGCCGCTGATACATTACCGCAAGACCAGAAGGTCAAGAACGTCGTCCTGGTCCACGGCGCATTTGCCGATGGTTCAGGCTGGAAGGGTGTTTACGACAACCTTACAAAGCGCGGATATCGCGTCACGATCGTGCAGAACCCTCTGACATCACTGGCAGACGATGTTGCCGCTACCAAGCGTGCGCTCGAGCGCCAGAATGGTCCGGTTATTCTCGTCGGTCATTCCTGGGGTGGCACGGTCATCACGGAAGCCGGGAGCGATGAGAAGGTTTCCGGCCTTGTTTATGTTTCCGCCCTCTCACCCGACGCCGGGGAGACGACGGCGCAGCAGTATGAAGGGTTTGCACCCGCATCTGAATTTGTTCTTGAGACCACCAAGGACGGTTTCGGCTATGTCAGTCCGGCAAAGTTCAAGGCCGGTTTCGCGCATGACGTCAGCGATGACGAGGCGGCGTTCATGAGCGCTTCGCAGGTGCCGATCAACATGTCGGCGTTCGCCACGAAGCTCGAACATGCGGCCTGGCGCACAAAGCCCAGCTGGGCTGTTATCGCAACCGAAGACAAGGCCTTCGATCAGGCCATGCTGATCCATATGGCTGAGCGCATCAACGCTAAGATCACCAAGGTTTCGGCAAGCCATGCGCTGTTCATGACTCAGCCGGTCGTCATCGCAGATACCATCGATCAGGCCGCGAAGGCTGTCTCTGCCAAAACGAAGTGACCAGACAAAGCCTCGGCAGGAAACAACCAGTCCTGCCGAGGTCTTTTATCTTGTCAATCAAGTTTGGTGTCGTTCCAAGCTTCTGATGCGGACCAGATTTGATGTGGCGTCGGCGATGGTCATCATCGCCTCGCGCTCTGCATCGTTCAATCGTCGCGGCTTCACGTCTATGACACAGATAGAGCCGAGCATGAAACCGTGCGGATCGCGAACCGGAGCGCCGGCATAGAAACGAAAGCCGAACGGTTCTGACAGCGTTGGGTTCTCTGCAAGACCTTCACGCTTCGAAAGGTCCTCAAGCACCGTGAACTCATTGGCTATCAATGTTTCATTGCAAAACGCCCAATCCCGCGGTGTCGAGATGCCCTCAAATCCGACGCGCGACTTGAACCATTGCTCACCCTCGGTGATCAACGTGAACATGGCGATGGGAGCATTGGTTGCGTGCGCAGCCAAGCGAACCAGACGATCAAAGGCAAGTTCCGGTTCTGTACCGACGAGGCCGGATTGGCGTACCGCCGTCAGTCGCGCCTCTTCACTCCAGGGTATGCGAAAGGCGGGTGGCTGAGGAGGTTTATGTCCCATCGCACGTAACAATTCGACGAGCGATGCTGCCTCTGACTGCACACTATCAGTCATTTTCATCCGGACACGATTGCCGCCCGATAAAATCGGTTGAGCCGCATAGCGTTCGGCCGCCTTGACGATGGTCGTATTGGCAAATCGGGGATCTTTTTCAATCGTCGACAACACCGCGCCGCGCTCGGCGTGATCGGCGTTCTCTATGACGATGAGCATGGGCGGGATGGTTGCAAGCCAGCTTTTGATGGTTTCCAGGTCTTCGGCCACATCAACAAGCAAGCCCAGTGCAGGTAAACCACACTCCCGCCATCGTTCTGCTCGCCCCTCACCGGCGAAAACAATCGCATGTGCCCGTACAACCGGTTGGCTTTGAACGGGGTTTTCGATGAGATCCAGGACCGCCTCGCGCGGAATCCGCCGATGTCCGCCAGGCGTCTTCCACGACGGCAGCTGCCCACTTTCAACCCATATCTGCGCGGTCCTGGTTGATACTCCGAGCAGCTGCGCGGCCTTCGCTGTGGTCAAAACATCTTTCACATCACGGTCCACTTCTGAACACGGTGATATAGTAAAAAATGCTAGATTTGCAACAAACCTCACCGATTGAGCTTCCCGCAACTTAGATAGGTGCCTTGAGCGGACGATATGCTTTTTCATAAAGTCTCTGTCCGGCGAACCGAAGCAAGGCGCTTCTAACCGGACCGGGCAGCCTGCGCATCTTGTCGCGTGCAGAACCTTGGCGATGAACCCACTCTACCGGAGTTTCCGCCTCTTTTCGAAAGCGTGCGAGTGCCTTGGGAATGTCACCATCGACCGTCATTTCTTGCGCAAGGACGATGGCGTCCTCGAGTGCCATTGCCGCACCTTGTGCCATGGTTGGCGGTGAAGCATGGGCAGCATCTCCGATCAGAACGATACGATTTCGGTAGGACGTGGTCATCTGCATTCGGACCACCTCGCTGTAATGGACATTGGCGTCAGCGGACAACGTCAGCGCAGGCAGCAGGGGACCACCAACCTTCTTAAACAATGCCTCTAAAGAGGTTGCCGTCGAATAGTGTTCGATATTGGCCCGATCAACCGTCAAGTCCGCGTAAACGTATAGCTCGGAGTTCGAGACTGGATGCCGAGAAGGCTTCTATTCACCGCCAGCATGACCGTCCAATCCTTAAGCCCACAGCTGTTGGGCACGAGATAGCGCCAACAAACGTTTCCAACGTAAGCCGGAGGCGGGACTTCAGGGAATGCGATGTCACGCACTGTCGAGCTTACACCGTCCGCGCCGACTACCAGATCATAGCTGCCGAATTCACCGTCGGCGTAGCTTACTCTGCAACCCTCGGGGTTCGAGCTTACGTCCACGACTTGCCGATATTGGATGTCCTCCTGGGGTACGGAAGTCCTCAGTAGATCCCAGAGCATCGACCGCTTGATCGATCTGCACGGACCCACCTCACGCCAGAAATCCTCTGTGTCGACCACATTATATGGCGCCCGCGCTGATCACAGAACCGCTGATGAAGGATGGGGTGTGACCGATCTAGTACGGGTTGAGCCAACCCCAGTTCTCTGACGCCCGCATGGCGTTGCCTGGCAGAAACAAAGCAGCGCCGGCCACACGGGCAAAATTACTCCGCTCTACGATCGTCGCCTTTACGCCACGCAGGGAGAGCGCGCGGTGCATGGCCAGTCCGGCGATGCCCGCACCCACTTTCAGGATTTGCATTACAGTCATCCTTTGAGGATTGGTAAGTCAGATGGAATCGCCCCGCGAGGGCATTCAGCAATTGCGCAGCAGTCGATTTTCTCGACCGTCAGCATCCTGATCACCAGGTCAGCCGGCATTCCGTTGTCCGGCGGACAAATACGTGGCCGATGAAGGTCGGACGCGTCTTGAGCATCATGTCGGGTAGTCGCTCGGCAAGTACATTCAGGCCTTCCTCGAGTTCTGCTCGTCCCAGCGCTTCAGCAACACATTTGTGCGCCCCGCCCCCGAATGCGAGGTGCGAAGGCACGAGATCCGACCGAAAAATATTGAAGCAATCCGGTTGTTCGAACATGCGCTCATCACGCAAGGCAGACATCGATGAGAGGATCACCAACTGTCCGGCCGGGATGATCCAGCCATCGATGTCGATATCGTCGGTCGAGAGTCTTACCACGCCTGCGATGCCTGGCTCAAAGCGAAGCGATTCGGAAACGGCGGAGGACGCGAGGGCCGGGTTTTCACAAACCGCCTGCCACTGCGCTCTGCTGGAAAGAAGATTGGCGGTCTGGGCCACCATTGCGGCTCGCACAGATTCCGTTCCGCCGATGATGAGCTGTACGAGTTGGATGATTACTTCCGTGTCCGACACGTCTTGATCGGCATCCACCATCGCAAGATATCGTGAGAGAAAGTCGCCCGATTGGCCTTTCCGTTTGCTGGCCAACAAGGCCTTAAGAAATCCCTGAACTCGTTTGGCCGCCAATTCGGCTTCTGCGATCGCTGCGGGCGAAGCGTCTGGCCTGAAAAACTCGTTCATCTGATCAATGTCCCGCATAAAGGCCGAGACTTCGAAATCGGGGAGCCCCAGCATGCCGGCAAGTGCGAGGATCGGCAATTTGCCAGCATAGTCGCTTCCCAATTCCACTTCGCCAGCTTGATGGTAGCCATCGATCAGCTTGTTCGCTGCCTTGCGCACCGAAGTCCGAAATTCGCCGATGACCTCGCCTGCAACCGCTCTCGATATGGCGGAACGCCGACGCTGATGATCATGCCCGTTTGCTGTGAGCATCCCATGTTGGAAAATGTCGAATAGCGCTCCTTGGGTAATTCCGCCATGTGTTGGTATCGCCGTCCCGGTCGCACAGAGCCTCGGATCCTCGGATAAGCGACTGACATCGGCATGCCGCAGGACGACGTAGCCGCCTGTTTCGAGGATTGCGATCGGGTAGGAAGCGCGGTAGCGCTTAAATGCATCGTGTGCATTTTCCTCTATCTCTACCGTCGAGATCGTCGGCACAACACGGGTCAACTTTTCCACGTTGAGGTTCCTTTCTGATTGCAGGCGCCACCCGTCCATGGGAGGCTTGCTAGACTTGTTATTCAGTGGGGTTAGAGGAAACGCGGCTTGTCAAAGCAAAGCGATCCGTCAATAGCATTGCCACCGCTTGTGGCCAGGCTCGCATCCGCTGAGGTTGGAAGCCACGCATCCATGGCTCCCAAAACCCGCACGCAGATACACCCCGTCCGGCAGGGCTTATAGTCCTCAGCCCATTGCGACCTGCTGCACTTCCGTCAGCCCGTGCTGCGCGCGGATCAGGTCGGCGGCCCGCTCTCCGATGACCACGCAGGGAGCCATCGTGTTTCCGGTCGTGATACGGGGCAGGACGGACGCATCTGCGATACGGAGTCCTTCTATTCCGTATACCCGGAGCTCGTTATCGACGACCGACATGCTGTCGCGACCCATTTTAGCCGTGCAGGCCTGATGCCAGTACGTCACCGCTGACTTGCGAATGAAATCGACCATTCCGGCTCGATCTCGGGCGCCCGGTGCGGCCTCACCGGTCACAAGTTGGGTGAAAGCTGCGCTGTTACCAACGTCTCGGCATAGTTCGACCGCAGCTATGGCGGCAACCATGTCTTCTGGCTCGCTCAAGGAGTTTGGCTCGATATGGATCGGGTCGTTTGCCTGAGGACCGCATAGGCGCAGTCGTCCGCGGCTTTTGGGCTGCGCGAGACCGGCAAACATCGTCCAGCCATGCTGAGGAGTTGCAATCCCCGCCTCAGCAGGGGCGGGCACTGGAAACTCGAGCTGGCACTGCAGGATATCGGGGTGGCTGAGGCTGGCGTCGCTCTTCCAATATAGCGTGGCCTCGCATCCACTACCGCCGACACCCTGCGGCTCGCGATATGCCCAGGTGCAACCAAACGCGACGTGGTCCTGATGGTTGCGACCAACGCCTGGAAGATGCTGGACAACGGAAATACCGTGCGGCCGCAGATCGTCTTCATGACCAATGCCAGATTGCATCAAGACTTTTGGCGTATGGATTGCCCCCAGGGACAAAATCGTTTCGTGCCTGGCACGGAACTGGCGGCGCTTCCCACCGACCACAGCTTCAACGCCGACGACTTTTCGTCCTTGAAATATGAGCCGCGTCACAAGTGCATCTGTGAGAACCGTCAGGTTGGGCAGATTCATTATAGGACCAACGTACGATCTGAAGACCGATTGACGTTTACCACCCTTGATCCGCAATTCTGCAATGGAGGCACCGCCCGCGCTCTCCATCATTTCACCGTTGGGGCTATCGAAGACCGGAATACCCACTGTGCCGGCCGCCTCCATCAGCGCTTGAGCGATCGGCTGGGGGGCGTCCGGCTGTGCCACGTGGACTGGGCCCCCTTTGCCCCGGCGGAGCGGGTCGGCTGCACCTGTCCAGTCTTCGATCCGACGATAGTAGTTGAGCACCGATTGGTACCCCCAACGCTCGTCGCCTGCTTCAGATGCGAAGTGGTCCCAGTCCTCTTTGTGCCCTCGTGCCCAAACCATCACATTGATGCTCGACCCGCCACCAAGTCCCTTGCCCATACTGAGCGGCAGGCGTCGGCCACCAAGTCCGGGTGTCGGTTCGCCCACGAAGCCCCAATCCCGTTCAGTGCCAAGGTTGAGTGGCCAATGCGCCGGGTTCGAGACGCTTTCGGCTTCGTCGTTACCTCCCGCTTCGATCAGCAGGACACGCGCTTGTCCATCTTCCGCCAAACGAGCAGCGACCACCGAGCCGCTGGTGCCGGCGCCGCAAACGATAAAATCGAAATAACTCTGGTCGGCTGGCGACAGTTCGTTGCGGCTTCCATGTGGAATAGCGCCATCTCGATCGGAGGATTTAATCTGGTCCATCACTGGATACTCCCGTTGTTGACAAACAGGCCAATACCCATGATTAGTTTCAATTACAACAAAAATATCAAATCTATCATATTTTAGCGCGGCAACGGCCTTTTGTTCGGAGCCGAGGCCATGGCGCAGCCATCGCGCCGTCTCGTGTTGGCTGGAACGATCCCGAGGCCACCCGCAACGCAGCAGCACATATTGCCGGAATAGGCCTCAAGCGGATTGCCGCCTGCATTATCGAAACTGAATGATGTGGTTTTAGGTCAGAAGTCTCGTCTTGCTGAAGCGGACCGGTGCGGACCGCTTGTCGCCGAAATGTAGATTTGGCTCAGTCATAGACGGCTCTGCGCCTCAGCAGGACCTCCACTCGGCAAGCCTCCGCCTCCATCGGTATATGCTATTGTCGAACAAGCGCATCGCCATCCGCCAACATACCGTTGCGCGGACTGTCCGATGGATTAACCGAACCCGGAAGACTAACCCTCGTCAAGCCACAGGGCTGGATAGGGCGATGGTCGCTTTGCCGTCGGAACCTGCGCACTGAATGCTGTTAATCTGCGGGCCTGTTAACGCATATACTCACTGCCATCGGACGGATCCACGTCGGGCCAAATCGACGAGCTACGAAATTACCTTATTCGATGGTCGTTATAAGCAAAACGCCCGTCACGGCCCGACGCAGTCATAACAATTCAGGCGGCATCCCGAGCTTTCAACCACAAACCAAATTCCTGGACAACGGACACCACTTTGTTAAGGCGCTTTCCATCGTCTGTGAGAGCATACTCCACCTTCACAGGTACTGTTGGATAGACAGTTCGTTGAACAAGGCTTGCTTCTTCCAGTGCTCGGAGATCGAGTGTGAGCATCCGCTGCGAGATGCCCGGCATTAGACGTCGAAGTTCGTTGAAACGCCGCGGTCCGTCTACGAGAAAGTAGACGATAAGCAGACGCCAGCGTCCACCAAGCAATTGCATGGCTTCCTCAACCGAGCAGCCCGAGACCGTATTTTTCATCAGGAATCCTCTCGCCACACTCGGTATAAAATATGCACCTAGATGACAAATTTTTGCGTTCTTACGCTTTTATCCCGCCCCGATTATATGCGTGTCACGCCTCTTAAGCGAACAGACACCAAAATCGACGGAGATGTGGATAATGAAGCTCTATTACATGCCTGCTGCGTGCTCACTCGCCCCTCATATCGTTGCAAACGAACTCGGTCTCGATGTCGAGTTCATTAGCGTCAATAACAAGGATCACACGACCGAACAGGGGCAGAATTTCTACAAGGTGAACCCCCACGGCTACATTCCCGCACTCGAACTGGACGATGGAAATGTCCTTTGCGAAGGTCCTGCTATCGTTCAGTATCTCGCGGATTTAAAGCCCGAGGTGGGTTTAGCTCCGGCAAATGGAACGTTTAAGCGCTATCAGCTTCAAGATATGCTCAGCTTCTTGTCGACGGAAATCCACAAAGGCTTCATTCCGCTTATCTATGCTCATCTGGCAGGTGATTATGTCGAGACCGCAAGGCCGAAACTGGAGAAACGATATGCGTGGATCAACGAGCATCTAGCCGACAAGCTTTTCCTTATGGGGGATCACTTCACGGTTGCCGACGCTTACCTGTTCGCCTTGACAGGGTGGGGGCAGGCACAGTGGCTAAAGTCTTACTACAACACCCCCATTCACTTTGACGATCTTGAAAACCTGCAAGGTTGGTACAAGCGTGTCAAAAGTCGCGATGCGGTGCAGAAGTCAGTCCTTCAAGAAGGTCTAGATTTGCATTGAAGGCGGTGTTTGACGCCTCGCTGCCAATCCAACGAGGCGTCAATTCTCGGATCATCGCAAAGTTATCCAGCTGAGCATACCTTTGACTAGGGATCAGGCGATCGTGGAAGATTTGGAGATGTTTGTTGCGGACCAACGGCCCAGCGCGCACCGCACATGTGTACCGAGCCAACTTGCCTCGGGCATCTCGCGAGGTCGCACTGTCGTTGCTGGTCCCAAGGAGTAGCTCATTGCATCAACCGTTAAGAAGGCGGCGGGGTATCTGTCATTGTTTGGAGAGCCCAAGTGTACGCCGGGTAGTCCGCATGGCCTGCTCGAAGGGTTCACCCGTGCGGACGATCCGCGCCATCACGCTGGCGCCAATCCAGAGGCTGTAGAGTGAGGCAGCAACATGTTGTGGGCTATCATCAATGGTGAGTGAGCCTTCCTTCTCGCCGGACACGATCGCGTCCGCTAACCGTGCGATGACACGCTCGGTGCCAGCTTTGAGGGCTAGGCGCATTGCTTCTGAAAGGTCTGCGACCTCAGCGCCGAGCTTCACTGCCAATGCGCGCTCTTGAAAGTCATCTTCGCCATTGTAGGGGCTCCAATTCCGCCACCAATGGGTCAAGCGCTCAGCCATGTTTCGATCTGGCATAGAGCATGCAGCATCCATCTCTATATGATAGCGGTCGAAGTAAGAGCTCAGGACTGCCTCACCAAACGCATCCTTGGACGCGAAATAATAATAAAATGAACCCTTAGGAACTCCGGCGTCGGTGAGGATCTCATTCAGACCGACGGCCGAAAAGCCTTTTTGGGCCATGATTTTGCGTCCCGCTTTCAGGATTGTCGCGCGCGTATCTGTTTCTGGAGTTCTTGGTTGCATCATATTTAGATAGCGTCCGGCTCTCTCGGCGTCCACAATCCTTAAGCCACACCGCATAAAATCTTTGCGCAAATAAAATACGCGCGACGACTAGACGACCGGTCTAATAGTTGCTATTTGATTTTCCCAGCCGCCGGGCCTTATGACTGCGCGCCGGTGTTTTCCCGCCACTTATCCCGCAGCTATCGAACACTAGGTGGAGAACTAAATGTCAGATGGAACTGATTTTGCAGTTGTTAAAGAATTTTATGACAGTTTCGTGCGTGGCGATATTGATGCCGTCATAGCGACCTTAAGCGAAGATCTTGATTGGCGAGAATCAGAAAATTTCTTGTTGGGCGATCGCAATCCTTACCTGTCTCCCGCCGCTGTCGTAGAAGGTGTTTTCGGCCGGATCGCCAAGGAGTTTCAGGATTATCAAGCTGGGCCTACCGAGTTAATCGACGGTGGCAATGTTGTTGTGGCCGTGGGCCGATCGAAAGGCATCATGGCATCGACCGGAAAGCCGTTTGATGCGCAGTATATGCATGTCGTGCGCGTTGCGAATGGCAAGATCGTAAGCTTTCACCAGCTGATCGACACGCTTGAAATTTGGCGTTCGCAGCAGATCGACTGAATACAAGTCATGGACGGTGAGGGCAGGTTTGTGATGATCACCCGTTTCTTCACCGTACTTCTCTTGCCATCACTATCGGATGCCGTAGCGAATGCGGAGCCTTTGTCGTCCCTTCTCAACGCGGCGCCCGAATGCACTAGCGTCTTATCGGACGGGTGATACCGGCGAGGCGGTGAGAGCCAAGCCAGATATAACAAGGTAAGCCGCGAGACGCTCGACCTTATGTTAAACGAAGGAAGTTTCGATGACCCTTGCAGGGAAGAAGGCGCTCGTAACCGGCGGCAGCCGTGGCATCGGCGCGGCGATCGCAAAGACGCTTGCAGCTGAAGGCGCTGATGTCGCGATCACGTACGAAAAGTCAAAGGATCAAGCCGATGCGGTTGTGGCCGATATCAAGCTGCTCGGCCGCTTCGCCGTCGCGATCCAGGCTGACAGCGCGGACGTCGGGGCGATCCAGGCCTCGGTCTACAGGGCGGCCGCAGAACTCGGTGGTCTCAACATCCTCGTCAACAACGCAGGGATCATTCGGATGAACGATCTCGCAGATATTGCAATCGAGGACGTTCAGGCTCTGCTGGATGTCAACGTGCGCGGACCGATCATCACAAGCAAGTTTGCGTTGGCCCACCTGAAGGAGGGCGGAAGCATTATTACAATCGGCAGCTTCTTCGCGGATCGTGTACCGTATGGCGGCCTCGGCGTCTACGCCGCTACGAAGTCGGCTCTTACCGCCTTCAATCAGGGACTTGCACGCGAACTTGGGTCTAAAGGCATCACTGCAAACATCGTCCAACCTGGCTCGATCGACACGGATATGAATCCAGTCCATGGACCCTTTAGCGATCCGATGCGCCAGCTGACCGCTTCGGGCCGCTTTGGTGAAGGTGTTGAGATCGGGCACGCTGTCGCCTATCTGGCCAGCGAAAAGGCTCGATACGTCACCGGCACAACGCTGACGGTGGATGGAGGCGCCAACGCCTGAGCGGAATGAGTACGCCAGGCGGGTTTCCCGCTGGGTTGCCAGAATGGATTGATGAAACTGTGATTTGGTCCTTAAGCCGAGTTCCGGATCGTAGCTTATTCCTCGACGGGTTTAGATCTCTCCGCGATGACTCTAACTGTGAGAGCCGCACTCTTCGCGACCGCGACAAGACGCTCTGTCGCCCAGCCCTGTCGAGCGTAGGCGGACAATCCATGCATGACGGACGCGACCAAGTCGCTGACTGGCTCCGCCATATCC
Source organism: Rhizobium sp. BE258 (assembly GCF_031457345.1). NCBI lineage: Bacteria > Pseudomonadati > Pseudomonadota > Alphaproteobacteria > Hyphomicrobiales > Rhizobiaceae > Rhizobium > Rhizobium sp. BE258. The sequence goes on along the minus strand of NZ_JAVDWL010000011.1, from coordinate 26,870 downwards.
GGTCGCCAGATGGCAACGAGTTCTTGCACACGAACGCGGCCACCCTCGGCGAGCTTTCTGGCCGTGTTCGCTGCGTCGGCATCACTGCAGTTCCGCGTTGCGTCCAGTACAAGACAACCCTTTGCCGCGTCATCGACGCTGTACGACACGGCGCGTGCTATGAGGAACTTCTCAATTGCCGCGATGGGGTCTTGCTCGACAATTAACTCGTCGATCGAAAGAGCAGAGGCGTTGTAACGGTACAGAATCTGTTGGAAGAAGTCTGCTTTGCTGCCAAATGCGGCGTAGAAGCTTGGAGCAGCGATGTTGAGCGCGCAAGTGAGGTCCGACAGCGAGACGCCGTCGAAGCCGCGCTCATGGAAAAGCCTCTCCCCAACTATCAGCGCCGTTTCCACGTCGAACGATCGAGGCCTTCCGGGTCGGACAGATTCTTTATCGCGCACTAAAAAACTCCTTGCGGCTTTTCTGTTTCGTATTTATATAGTGCTCACTAAAGAAATTCGCAACGCGATTATCGGCTCGTCAATATTAGGCGAAACGCATGTAACGCCGATCTGCCCTGCCTCATCTACGGCTATTATCAAGGATACGTCTCATGAAAAGCCGGAAAATCAGTGAACTCAACTATCCACCGGAAAAGCGTGAACATGCGGCATGGGGTGCCGTCGTCTCGTTGGCCCTTGGCGTCTTTGGTCTAGTGACGGCAGAGTTTCTGCCGATCAGTCTCTTGACGCCGCTGTCGGAAGATCTGGGCATCAGCTCCGGCATTGCCGGACAATCCATTACCGTCACAGCTCTGGTAGCGGCGATCGCGGCGCCAGGCGTCGTCATCGGCACACGCAATATCAACCGGCGCTGGACGCTGTTCGCTCTGACTATCACGCTTATTATTTCCAGCATGCTGGCTGCTTTTGCCACAGGTCTGGTCACACTGTTCGCCTCACGCGTGCTTCTGGGCATTGGTCTCGGCGGCTTCTGGGCCATGGCGGGGGCGCTGGCGTTGCGTTTGGTGCCGTTGCATCTTCTGCCACGGGCCATGGCCATCATCCTTACCGGCGTTTCGCTTGCGACCGTCTGTGCCGCACCTGCCGGGGCGTGGATCGGCGCCACGCTTGGTTGGCGGGCTGCCTTCGTCATCGCTGCCATTGTTGGCGTTGTGGCGATTGTCACGCAAATGCTCACCATTCCGTCTTTGCCGCCTGCCGGTGCACCAAGTTTCGGCACAATGGTGAAGCTGCTGCAACGTCCGCGTATCCGCGTGGGCCTGCTTGCGATCGTCTTCGTCATGTCAGGCCATTTCGCAGGCTACACCTATGTGCGTCCCTTCCTGGAGGATGTGCCGCATATGGGCGTCGAAACCATCTCGCTGGTGCTGCTGGTCTATGGTGTCAGTGGGTTTTTCGGCAATCTCTTCGGTGGCTTCATGTCGGAGCGCAGCACCATTTGGTCGGTCATCATCGCAGCCATGCTGATTGCGGTGTCGGCTTCGGTCCTGGCACTGGCCGGCTCTTCACCTTTCGTCGCAGGTCCTGCCATCGCCGCCTGGGGCTTCGGCTTCGGCGCGGCGCCTGTCAGCGTTCAAAGCTTCATCACCAAATCGGCACCGGATGAGGCGGAAAGTGCTGGAGCGCTGATGCTGACCACGATCCAGATCGCTATTTCCGGCGGAGCCCTTCTCGGCGGCTTGCTGATTGATCTTCAGGGGCCGGTTATGGTGTTCGTTTTCGTTGCGGTCGCAACCCTGCTCGGCGCATCCGTCATGGCCTCGCGCAGGGGCATGTTGCTACGCACCGAACCGTCGCAGCCTTGATCGGAACGCCTAGAGCGTTCCCATTCACGCAGAAACGGTCGAAGAAATCCTACCTGATTTCGCGACGCTGTGCGTCTGGAGTCCAAGGCTGGGCTGAGGATTATTCTCAACCCCAATACATCGAGCCGAAGGATATGTTTCTTCGCAACAATTCAGGAAACCAAAATGGCAGATGAACTCCCATCACGGCATCCCGTGGCCGTTCTCATAGCTGTGTGCTTAGCCTCCGCGTCAATGCCGCTCGCATTTACGGGACCAACCATAGCCTTGCCGAGTATTGGCATGGCGCTCGGCGGATCTCCAGTCTCTGTCAATTGGGCAACAAACGCCTATCTCCTGACCTTCGGAAGTATGCTTCTCGCGGCCGGAGCACTGGCAGACCGATATGGTCGGAAGCGTGTCTTTGCTATCGCAACGGCCGGGTTCGCCATTCTTTCGGCGATGCTCGCCTTTGTGCCTGACATGACGAGCTTTAATCTAATCCGAGCGGCTGAAGGCGTCATGGCAGCTGCCGCGATGTCGGCTGGGATGGCTGCTTTGGCGCAGGAGTTCGAAGGTTCTGGACGGTTGCGGGCGTTCAGTTTCGTCGGTGTGAGCTTCGGGGTCGGCCTCTCGCTCGCGCCGATAGCATCAGCTTATCTGTACGAGATGTTCGGCTGGCGAAGCATCTTCGGCCTGGTCGTTGCGTTCGATGTAGCCGCTTTCGTCCTCGGCACTTTCTATATGGTAGAGACGCGTGATCCAGCCGCCACCACGGTCGACTGGCCGGGGTGTGTAAGCTTCACGGTTGCACTCGCGGCCCTGACAACGGCGATACTTGAAGGCCCGGGCCGTGGTTGGTCCGACCCGATGGTCGTCGCCTTTTTTGCGGTAGCCGTAACGTTTCTAGTCGCATTTGTTTTCATCGAGCGGCGCGTTGCCCGCCCCATGTTGGATCTGGATTTGTTTCGCTACCGGCAGTTTGCAGGTGTCCAACTTCTTGCCGCCGCCCCTGCCTATGGCTTCGTCGTGCTTCTCATCCTGCTTCCTATTCGACTCGTAGGAATTGACGGTATGTCCGCTCCAGAGGTTGGCCAAACCATGTTCGCCATGTCGGCACCTTTGCTAGTATTGCCGCTGCTTGCGGGATCGCTGACCCGTTGGCTGTCACCGGCGACGCTTTGTGGCCTCGGCCTCGTCGTCACCAGCCTAGGCGTGTTCTGGCTCGGCCTCGTTCCGATCGGCGCTCGAACGGCCGACTTCGTTCCGGCTCTCCTTGTGATCGGCGTCGGCATCAGCTTTCCGTGGGGCCTGATGGATGGACTTGCGGTTAGTGTTGTGCCGAAAGAGCGAGCAGGCATGGCCGCAGGGATCTTCGGTACCGTTCGCGTCGCTGGCGAAGGCATCGCGTTGGCACTGGTCACGGCACTGCTGAGCGGCTTAGCGCAGTCCCAAGTCTCGAAAATTGTTTCGCAACCAGCGACGTCATCTCTAATTGCGGAGCGACTTGCGACGGGTAATTTTGGAGGTGCATCAGCGCTAGCTCCTGAGGTTCCGCCACCGACACTTCTCGCAAGTTACGGTGACGCGTTTGGCGCGCTTACACTATGCCTCGCCGCCGTCACACTCATCACGGCGGTGGTCGTCTTCGTCTCGTTGCGGCGACCGGCGGTCGCCCAAGGGTGAGTGCCGCAGCTGCGCGGCCTCACTGGTCACGAGATCGGTGAAAGCCGCGCTGCTACCGACGTTTCGGCATAGTCACGCATGGTGAGACGCGATCGGACAAAAATCCCTCTGTGCTTACGCCTGAGGGCGCCGAGAAGATAGTGATTGTGGCGGCCTCATACGAAGCGACGGGATGCGCGTCTTGCTCCACAATAATTCCCCTTGCAGCGGCTGACCATGTTTCGCTCACGCGTTCTGCAGCCGCGGAGTGTCAATTGTCCCAGGTTCTACATGCGGGGCGAGGCCGTGATGATGATGATCATTGTAGACATCTGGATTATGCGGTTGCCACGCGTGTGACAATTCGACCAGGCGGCCAGAATTTTCGGTAGAGAGCACTCAGCGTTCGTTCGCCATGGCTCGGGGGCTAAACTGGAGGGGAGGAATTTAGGTCAAGCATCCGCCAAACCTGAGCCTCGCGCGTCTCTCGTATAGATTTCGCACTACCGATCAAGCCAATTTTCCAGAAGTAGCTCCGGCACGCTCCTTTGTGTTGCCCGTCACAAGTGTCAGATTGAGCGCGCGGGCTTGCGCTGCAATCAGCAGATCATTTAGCCCAAGAGGTTGCCCGGCGGCTTCCAATTGCGCTCTGATAAGCCCGTAGATGGCGTCAGCGGGCATATCCAGCGGCATGACAGCCATCGTTTCAAGGATCCCCTCAACCTTAGCCGTCAGTCTCGTCGAGCCCTTTCTCGCGCATCCATAACGAAGCTCGGCCGCTACGATGATGCTGGTACAAACTCTTTTCGGATCAATTGCCTCGACACGACGTGCAGCAGATCCAAATGGATTGCGTATTATGTCGCTTGTAATGTTCGTATCGAGTAAAAAGCCGCTCAAAAAATACTCTCCGGTCTCGCGGGCATATCCTCGACGTCAGGGAGCTGGTCATCGGCGGCTAGAGGCTCCTCATTCCTCCACTCCGCAAGCAACTCACGAATATTGGCTGGCTTTAACACAGGCTCAATAATCAACTTGCTTCCTTCTCGATGAATCAGCACGCGATCTCCCGGCAATTCGAACTCCGCTGGAATCCGAACAGCTTGGCTGCGATTGTTTCGGAATAGCTTTGCTTCTCTTGCCCGATCAGATGGTACAGGTGGGGGCATAGTAAAATCCTCTTTGTATATGCAGGATGTATATGCCAACAGGGTCTAAATAAAGGGGCAGACCGGCCATCGACGCAGCATCTACGCTTGTCCCTGGCAATGGCGCGTCACTACGGTGCTGTGGCTTCTCGCTCGCCGCGTTCGACGAAATTCCGCCAGCCACCGAACGCCGTGATATCCCTTGCGGTTTCCGTTGCGGCCGCCTCCACAAGAAAGCCCTTCACGAGAGTGCCATCCGATAGCACGACTGTGCCGATACCGAGCGGTGGCGGTATCTCCGACGTGAAAGAACCGAACGCTTCGGCATCGAGCTGCCAGATCTCCACGTCAATCTCGCCACCGGTCTTGTTGCCAATTCTGAGAAGGCCGGGCTTTGACGGCGACTGCCCGCCTAGCTCATAGAGCCTGTAGGCATTGGATGTCCTGGCAAGTCTCAGGAATTCACCACCCCGATCCGTCAATTGATGGTTCAATGGCATTCCGGACAGGTGTGCACCAACCACGACAATCTCGATCAGATGCTTTCGTACCCGCTCTGTCTTTGCCGCCATGCGGGGTATCGGCCACTGCGTCGCGCCGAGAGACAATCGACTTTCTACATGCAGTTTCCGTGCGAGTGCCGCCGTGAGCCCGTCCTTTCCGGCGGTGGCCAACAGAGTGACGCTTGCAGGCAAGCCGTCGCGGCGGGTTCCGCACGGGACCGCTATCGCACACATATCGAGCAAGTTGACGAAATTGGTGTAGGTCCCGAGGCGGGAGTTCTCGCGGATCGGTTCCGATTCCAGCTCAGCCGTCGTGTAGTGCCGCGGTGCCGTCGGTACGCATATGAGATCGACCGATTCAATCGCGGGAGCCAGTTTCTTTTTGTATGACGCAAGCTCGTACAGCCCACGGAAAGCATCAACTGCCGAAAGCGTTCTCGCTGCGCCGTATATCTTTCTGGTCACCGGGTGGAAACTCTCTTCCCTGGTGTCGAAGAAGTCTTTGACGGCTGCATAGCGCTCCGCGACCCAAGCCCCTTCGTAGAGAAGGTCGGCGACATTGTAGAAGTCAGCAAACGGCATTTCGACCAGCTTGTGTCCCATGTGGGCCAGCTGATCAAGAGCGCGGTCATAGGCCTGCGCCATCGCTTCGTCTCCAAAGAAACGGAGGTCGGCTCGGGAAGGTACGCCGACCTTCAAAACCGGCGGCAACACATTGATGGCCAGGTCGCCGGGAGGTCTCGAATAAGCGTCGGTTTCATCTGGGCCGGCCGCGACCGCGTACACACTCCATGCGTCATCGACGGTAAGCGCGAAAACGGAAACGCAGTCGAGCGTGCGGCACGCCGGAATGACACCCGTTGTCGAGAGAGCACCCAAGCTTGGCTTGAGGCCTACGATGTTGTTGAGGCCCGCCGGAATACGGCCCGAGCCTGCGGTATCGGTGCCCAGGGCGAAGCTGACTATCCCGTGTGCCGTCGCGACAGCAGAGCCTGAGGAAGAGCCGCCCGGTACCAACGCGGGATCGATCGCATTGCGGGGAACCGGATAGGGTGATCTTACGCCAACAAGGCCGGTGGCAAACTGGTCAAGGTTGGTCTTGCCGATGACCAGAGCGCCCGCTGCTTTCAGCCGCGCGACCGTTGTCGCGTCTTTTTCGGGAACATAGGCGTAGTCGGGGCACGCGGCCGTCGTGGGCATGGCGGCCACGTCGATATTGTCTTTGACCGCAAAAGGGATCCCCCAGAGCGGCATGCTTGCGTCGAAGGCCCCCAATGCCGCGGCTTGGGCAAAAAGGGTTTCCTTAGCGACAATGGATATGAATATTCCGGGATCGGCGGCGGCAGCGAGGCGGGCGAACACCAACTCGATTATTTCCCGGGGGGTGCCGCCGGCGCGGTAGAAGCCGCGGAGGGATTCTATGTCGAAAGCTGGTCCCGCGGTCATACCTCTTCCTCCTCCAAGATGCGGACCGGGCGGTTCCAATGAATGAGCACGACGCAACCGGTGTCGCTCCAAACCGAATGCTCGGTCCCCTCCGGGTTGACGACCAGACTACCGCGCCCATAGTCGCCGGCCTCGTCGGACTGTGTACCCTCCAAAACGAGGATCGTCTCGAGCCCCTCGTGGCGGTGACGGGGGACCGCAGCCCCTGCCTCGTATTTCAGAAGTGCGACACCCGGCTGCTCTGCCGCGAACTGCCGGACCCAGTGAATCGTAACACCCTCCCGGAACGGTTCGAATGCGAGGTCGTTCCAACCGCCTAAGGTCAACATCTCGCGGGTGGTTTCAGGCATCGGTCAATCCCTTCAGAATGTCATCCACGTGTGCGCTCCATCCGACGATAGCGCCCTGCGCGCGGATCATGTCGATGGCCGCCTTCTTGAACTCCGGGAAATAACTCTCGGTCGCTTCTTCCGCCAGCAAACACTCATATCCGCGGTCATTGGCCTCTCGCATCGTCGTCTGGACACAGACTTCGGTCGTGACGCCCGCGAAAATTAGCTGAGTGATGCCCTTCGCCTGGAGGATGTCGCCAAGCGGCGTTGCATAGAAAGCTCCCTTGCCCGGCTTTTCGATGACTATTTCACCGTCGACTGGTGCGAGTTCGGGCAGGATCGCCGTCCCTGGCTCTCCTGCGACGAGCACTCGTCCCATCGGGCCCAATTCACCGATACGTATGGCGGGACTTCCGCGGTCACGTTTGGCGGGCGGAAGATCCGAGAGGTCGGGCCTGTGGCATTCCATTGTATGGATTACGGGCAATCCGGCAGAGCGGAACCCAGAGATAAGTCTTTTGACATCGGGCACGATTTTCGTAATGCGGCTGACATCGTTGCCCAGACTTGCCCCGAACCCTCCCGGCTCCGCGAAGTCGCGCTGCATGTCGATGACGATCAGCGCGAGCTGACTTTTGTTCGCGTTGAATGAAAACGGCTGCGCGGGTATTTCGACCATTAGTGATGTCCTGCCATATTAGCGCCTACGACGCCGATGTCAGCGCCCAGCGTTGGAGTTTCGTAGACCAGCTTGCCCTCGGAGATCACCAGAAGACGGTCCGACATTTCGAGAAGCTCGTCGAGATCTTCGGACAGCAACAGCACGGCGGTGCCGGCATTGCGCGCTTTCATTATGCGCGACCGGATTTCCGCGACAGCCGAAAAGTCCAAGCCAAAACACGGGTTGGAAACGACGAGCAAGTCGACGTCACCCGTCAGTTCTCGTGCAAGGACAGCGCGTTGGACGTTGCCGCCCGATAACGCGGCTATTGGGGACGAGGACGACGTCGTCTTCACCTTGAAGCCGGCGATCAGATCGGCTGCGCGCTTTTTCATATCCTTCTTGTGAAGCCAAAGACTGTCCCCACCGTCCGCCTTGAGGTCGAATGTTCGGAACGCGAGGTTTTCGCCGACGGTCATCTTGGGAGCACACGCGTTCTGGAGGGGCTCCTCCGGAATGAAGCGAACATTGTTGGCGCGAGTTTCGGCCCTGGTTGCGCCGTAGCGGCGACCTTTCACGGAGATCGTCCCGCTTGCCAGTGGCCGTTGCCCGGCAAGCATTTCCGTCAGCTCTTTCTGGCCGTTGCCGGAAATGCCGGCAATGCCGACGATTTCGCCGGAGCGTACTCTCAACCTGTCTATTTCGATCGTTTTCAAACCCGACCGGTCGGGCGCTTTGGCACCCTCTATGCTTAGGATGATTGGAGCCAACGGCTCAATCGCAGCGCGTTCGTCGAGTTCAGCGAGCTTTACGTCGCCGATCATCATCGCCGCCATTTCTTGGGTCGACAGTTGGCCGACCTTGCCGCCTCCGACAAGCTTGCCGCGCCTCAGGATGGAGACACCGTCGGCGAACTTCGTGACCTCATGGAATTTATGGCTGATCATGAGAACGGTTAGTTCGCCGCGCTCCGTCATCCCACGCACAAGCGCCAGCATTTCGTCCGCTTCTGCTGGCGTTAGCACAGATGTCGGCTCGTCCAAAATGAGGAAGGAACGGCCGAGATACAGCTGCTTGACGATCTCCAACTTCTGCTTCTCGCCGGCGGACAATTCGCTGACAGGACGGTCGAGCGGAATTTTGAACGGCATGCGCTCCATGAGGGCAGCGAGATCCCGGCGCTCCTTCGACCAGTTTATGACGGCGGGAACCTGGGTACGGCTTATGACCAGATTTTCCGCACCCGTCAGCGATGGCACCAGGGTGAAATGCTGGTAGACCATGCCGAGCCCGAACGCTGCGGCTTCCTTGGGCGAATTTACTGCGACTTCTCGGCCATCGAGGGACAATGACCCCGAGGTGGCGTGGTAGAAGCCCATGATGCATTTGACCAAGGTCGATTTTCCGGCCCCGTTTTCCCCGAGCAAAGCGTGAAAGCTGCCTGCTGGGATATTGATCGATACGTTGTCCAACGCCGTGAAGCTGCCGAAACGCATTGTCATGCCGATGGTGTCGATGCCAACTGCTTTGCCGGCCTTGGGAAGCGCGGTGTCGCGGATTGTGCTCATGGCAGTTGGCTCACCAGTGCCTGCGAATTGGAAACGGAACCGAAGACGCCTCCCTGCATCTTGACCATCTTGATGGCCGCCAAGTGGTTGCCGTAATCGGTGGCTCCGCAGCAATCTTCGAGAAGCAGGCATTCGAACCCGCGGTCGTTGGCTTCGCGCATCGTCGTCGACACACAGACATCGGTCGTTATGCCAGTCAGGATGATGTTCTCGATGCGCTTCTGATTCAGGATCAGCTCGAGATCCGTGGCGCAGAACGATCCTTTTCCCGGCTTGTCGATGATTGTCTCGCCTTCGATCGGATATAATTCGGGAATAATGTCCCAGCCGGGCTCTCCACGGGTCAGGATTCGACCGCAGGGGCCTGGATCACCGATCCCCGCGCCGATACGTTGTGAGCGCCAGCGCTTGTTGGCAGGAAGGTCGGCGAGGTCGGGCCTGTGGCCTTCGCGGGTGTGAATGATGTGGTAGCCCTTGTCCCGCATGGCGGTCAGAACCCTTTTGATCGGTTCGATCGGTGCCTGGACCAGCGAGAGGTCGTAGCCCATGTGATCGACATAACCCCCTTTTCCGCAAAAGTCGGTCTGCATGTCGATGATAATCAATGCGGTGTTCTGCGGCCGCAGGTCTCCGTTGTATGGCCAGGGATACGGATCGGCATCTATGAATTGTCCCTTGGTCTCGACCATTGCATCCATCGGGCTTCTCCTATTCGCCAGCAAGTTTGAAAGTTTCGCCGTAACGGCGGATCGGCTTTTCGAAGCCGCATGATGTGCCGTCGGTAACGTTCACCTGATCCTCCCAAGGCACGCGGTACCTCCCTGCGATGAGATCGTGCATGTAGGTGTAAGGCGCGTCGCCAGCGCCGCCGGAGACCGCGACGTAACCGCGGTGGCCGAACTGGTAGATGTTGTTCTCCACACCCCAACCCAGTCGAGCTTCGCGAACCAGATCGGGCCGAAGCTCAGCGGTGATGATCTCGTTCACCCTGCCTGATGTGCCGTGGGCGATGACTGTGCCATCGAAGTTGCAGACCATGCCTTCGCCCATGCTGTCGAAGGTGCCATCGGAGCCGCACATGCAGACACTGGCGGTAATCATCAGATTGCAGAAAGCGTTGGACTGATTGGTAAATTTCCAGCTTTCGCGGATCGGCGCGGTGTATCCGGCTGTCCGGATCATGATTTCCGCGCCCTTGTAAGCGCATTCCCGTGCCATCTCAGGGAACATGCCGTCGTGGCAAATGATCAAGGCGAGCTTGGCCCCTTTGGGGCCTTCGATCACCGGGATGCCCAGATCACCCGGTTCCCACGGCTCGACAGGAACCCATGGATGCATCTTGCGATAGTAGAGCTTGATCTCGCCGGTATCGTCGATGACAATCCCGGAATTGTAAGGCATGCCGTTAGGGTTAAGCTCCATTATCGAGAAGCATCCCCAGATGGAATTGTCCCTGCAGGCTTGTTTGAGGGCGGCGACTTCCGGCCCGTCGAGCGTGCACATGATCTCGGGATTGATATCCATGGACAAGCCGTGGAGGGCGTACTCGGGAAAGACGACCAAATCCATTCCCGGCTGGTTCCGTCGCGCTTTTGCGACAAGATCGACAATGACTTTGGTTTGCCGCGCCAGATCTAGTTTGGTCGTAGTCACCGGTAGTTGCAACTGCACCAGGCCAATGCCCACGCCGTGCTCGGATTTGTTCAAGCCGCCTAACCCGTTCATGGATATGGCTCCTTCTGTGCTTATTTTGTCAGGGATAGCGCGCCGGGCGCACCGGCGAGCGAACGTGTCGGCGACGAGGTGGCGATCAATATCGCCAACGTCAGCACATACGGGGCTGCGTAGAAGAGGTAATAGCCTTGTGTGACGCCAACCGACTGAAGAGCTGGTCCAAGCGCTCCGGCTCCGCCGAAAAGGAGTGCCGCAAAGAAGCAGCCAACCGGGTTCCAGCGAGCGAAGATCACAAGCGCCACGGCCATCAATCCTTGGCCGGAGGAAATTCCTTCGTTCCAGGATCCCGGATAGTAAAGCGATAGGTATGCGCCGCCGATGGCTGCCAGTGCGCCACCGGCCGCCGTGGCGATCAGCCGGACCCTATCGGGGTCGATCCCCATGGCTCTCGCCGCGTCGGTGCTGTCTCCGACGACGCGCAGGATCAAGCCCAGGCGCGTGTTTCTGAATGCCCAAAGGAGTGCGAAGGCCAGTACCGCCCCGATCATGAAAAGGACGTTGATGTTGAGCGCGGCTTGGATTTGAGGAACACCTGACCAAAGACCGAGCGGAATGGACGGCAGATGGGGGGCCGCCGGCTTGATGAACGGCTTTCCGAGGAAGAATGCCAGACCAAGTCCGAACTGCATCATCGCAATTCCGATAGCTATGTCGTTGACCTTAGGCCACTTGCAGATCCAACCGTGCACAAGTCCAAAAACAGCGCCTGTGCCCATGGCCGCGAGTACGCCCAGCCAAGGCGAGCCGGTAAGAACCGCAACCGCGTATGCCGTCATAGCGCCGAAGACGAGCGTGCCTTCAAGGCCGAGGTTGATACGGCCGGAGCGTTCGGTGATCGACTCGCCCAGACTGACAAAGATGAATGGCGTCGAGACGCGGATCGCGCCGGCGAGGATCGCAAGCGGAACACCCCAGATGCCGATGCCCGAGCTTTCCATCATTGGCTCCTTTTCCATAGGTCCGGATTGAAGATCTTAAAGCGGCCGTAAAAGGTCTCGCAGAAGAGGATCACGATGAAGAGCGTGCCCTGAAGGACGAGCACTGTGGCGTCAGGAAGCCCCATACGACGTTGGATGAGACCTCCGGACGCGTCGATGCCGCCGAGCAGTATCGCAACCGGAATGATCGCCAGAGGATTGTGGCGGGCAAGAAAGGCGACGAGGATACCCGTATAGCCGTAGCCGGCGGCGAGTGACGCGTTGGCGCTGCCTTGGACCGCGGTCACCTCGATCATGCCGGCAAGGCCGGCGAAGCTTCCGGCGATTGCCGTGAAACCGGTTATCAGCCGTCCAACTGGCAGTCCTTGGATTTGCGCGGCGCGAACATTGCCGCCGGCGATACGCGCTGCAAACCCGTATCGGGTCGCGTCGATCAAAACCCAGGAAACGGCGCAGGCGGCTATCCCAACGACAAGGCCCCAGTGCACATCCATACCCGGGATTTTGCCGAGCATGTATTCAGCGGGCAGCGGCGTCGTGGAGGGCTTGTTGAGGCTGGCCGGATCCCTGAGCGGCCCTTCAACCAACTGGTTCATGAGCGCGATCGCGATATAGGCCAGAAGCAGCGACGAAATCGTTTCGTTCACACCGCGATAGTGGCGCAGGAAGCCCGCCAGGCCAATCCACAGGCCGCCGGCCGACATCGCCGCGATCGCCATGAGAATGAGCGTAATCCAGACGGGTGCCGGCCCGGCGAGCGGCATCGCGATCGCGGCCGCAGCGACGCCGCCGAGAACCACAGCGCCTTCACCTCCGATAATCACGAGTCCCAGGCGTGCAGGCAAGGCGACGCAGAGTGCCGTCAACAGTAACGGCGACGAGCGGCTGAGACTGTTTTGAATGGAGAACCAGCTGCCGAAGCCGCCCGTATACATCAGTTGGAAAAGCATTGCCGGCGATTTGCCGACAAGGAGAATAAAAAGGGAGAAGAGCCCGAGGCCGGCGAGAATGGCCGCGAGACTGATGGCGATCGGCTCCGCCCGGCGTGCAGTCCATTCGACTGCAGGCCAAAAGGCAGGCGACGCGGATTGGGCTATCGTGACTTCGCGATCATGGGTCTCGACCGTCATGGCACTTCTCCCCCTGGCCTGTTTACGCGGTCGAACCGACGACGCCCTCGATGAGATAGCTCATGCTCTCCAGCTCTATATCCTGTTCGGCATAGCTCTTGCCGCTGGCGACAACCTCGTTGCCTTTGTTGTCTTTGAGGGGCCCCTTGAAGACCGAGAATCCGCCCTTGAGCATCTCGGCATGTGTGGCCTCGAATGCCTTCCGTCCCGCCTCTGGCACCCCCGGACCGAGCGGACTCATTTTCACAAAGCCTTCTTTCAGGCCGCCGCGAACGAAGTTCCCGAGCTTCTCGCCGGCCTGGGCCTTCTTGACGAAGTCAGTGTAGATGTTGCCCCAGGCCCATTCGGCTCCGGTGAGGTACTTCTCAGGTGCCAGCGGGCTCTGATTGGCATGATACCCGCAGACGAAAGCATTGCGGCCGGCCGCCGTCTCCACGATCACTTTAGGGCTGTCGACGTGGCAGGTTACGACGTCCGCGCCCTGGTCAATCAGCGCGTTGGTTGCCTCGGCTTCCTTGACAGCCAAAGACCACTCGCCGGTGAAAATGACCTGGCAAGTGATGGTGGGATCAACGCTGCGTGCGCCTAGCAGGAAGGCATTGATGTTCTGGAGAACCTGCGGGATCGGTTTTGCGGCGACAAAACCGATTTTCTTGCTCTTCGTGGCGTGACCGGCGGCAACGCCGTTAAGATACTGGCCTTGGAAAATGTATCCGAAATAGGACCCGGTGTTCGGCGGATTTTTTCCCTCCTGCCAAAGGCCACCGCAATGGCGAAATTGGATATCCGGATACTTAGCGGCCATCGCCAGCATATGGGGGTCGAAATAGCCAAACGACGTCGGGAAAACGAGTGTCGCCCCGTCGAGGTTGATCATGGATTCCATCGTTTTCTGCACGTCGACCGTCTCGGGGACGTTTTCTTCCTCGACGACAGTCACTCCGGGTAGGGACTTGATGACAGCGGCACCTTCGGCGTGGGCCTGATTGTAGCCGTAGTCGTCTTTCGGTCCGACGTAAATGAAGCCCACTGTTATCGCTGTCTGGGCGGAAGCCGTTTTGGGTAGAAAACCGGGAAGCGCTGTCGCAGCCGCGCCGGCGGCTGTGAGCGAAAGGAATTTGCGGCGGTTCAGGGAAAGGAGATTGGTCATTGGATGCTCCTTGATGGCAAAGCCGATGGGACGAATACGACTGAAAGTGTATGCAATGACCGTGCCAGAATTTACGTCGTTGATTGCAAACGACAAAAGCACCTATAGCGACTGACGATCGTGAAACTGCATACAGTTTGACCGTAAGAATGTCTAAAAAGTACCCATTGCTGATTATTTATTCATTATGTAGGGCAGATCAGGAGGAGAGCGGTTATCATGCGATTTAAGAAATTGTTTTTATTGAATATTTGACAAATCTCCGAGGCTCGGCAACTGTATGTAAGATAGAGATTCGAGAGACTGCGTGTACGAGATCAAGAAAAAGGACGTTGTCAGATCAGGAACCACAGTGGAGCAGATGGTCCGCGCGGTGGCGGATCTGATCGTGACCGGTGCGTTGTTGCCAGGCGAGAAACTCGACGAAGGCTCTCTGGCTGAGCGTTTTTCGGTTTCCCGCACGCCGGTGCGCGAAGCGCTCCGGGAACTATGCGCAATGGGGCTGGTGGCCCGCGAACCCAACAAGAGCGCGGTAGTCGCCAATGTGAGTGAGCATTATTTGCATTCCATGTTCGAGGCTATGGCGGAGTTGGAGCGAGTATGCGCACGGTTGTCGGCCGAGCGCATGACGGTGGAGGAGCGGCGGTCATTGGAAATGGAACACCACAAGTCAGTGCGCCATGTTCAAACGGCCAGCTATGAGGAATACGCCGCCCACAACACCGCATTCCACACCAGGCTTTATCGGGGTGCCCACAACGATCATATTTTCGAACAGGTCACCGCTACCCGGGCGCGGCTGGCGCCGTTCCGCAGCGCCCAGTTTCGGTTGCCTGACCGGTTGGCGAAGTCCTATCAAGAGCACGACCTTATCGTCGAAGCCATCCTTCGCGCAGACGCGAAAGCCGCTGGCGAGCATGCGTTCCACCACGTGGAGCTGGTAAGCACCGCGAGCATCGTTTTCGCCACTCCCAGGCATCCTGTCATAGCGCGATAGCCTAGCGGGCGCGCCGGAGCTTGCCCTGGCTTCCATCTCGACACGACAAAGGGCCGGTGACGTGGTAGCCGCATGGCAGTAATTGTTTGGGCCGTCGGGATCATGGCGCCTCCCGTGAAGCCTTGGCCAACGCGCCCGATGATCATCATTGTGAGGTTTTGCGATAGGCCGCAAACACTTGAAAAGAGAGTGAATAGGCTTGCGGCTATTAGCAGGAAGGTGCGCAGATCGAGCACCCTGGCGAGCTGACCTGGCGAGCTGACCTGCGAGGGGAATGATGATGATCTCGGCCACTAGGCATCTGTCGATATCCATGTTCCTTCCGTTCCGCTAGCACGGATATTGCCAGCGATTGTTGGGAGCGAAGAATTCACGATCGAGATGTCGAGGGTTGCCATCAAGGCGCCAATCGTGCCTGCGGCAACTGCCATCAGGCAGATGCATCGGCATCCTCTTCCTCAGTTAGGCTTAATCCCTCGATTGTCGCCACACGTCATCAGATCATTGGAATCACGCATTTTCGCTACCTTCTAGTAGGTAGCGTGCCAATGAACTTTACAGTGACTTCGCTGGGGGCAATTTCTTCCTCGGACAGATACAGAAGTGCAGCCAAGCACCGGTACCGCCACCTCGATCAACACGAATGATGTTGATAGGGAAAGCGTCTAACCCTACTTTATGTTGCATGTACTCAGTCGCAGATCGCTTCCGCCTCGATCTCGACCTCGTAATCGCCGATCAGATTGCCGGCCTCGATCAGCGTGTTGGCAGGAAGAACCGAGGCGAAGGCGCGTCCGTGCGCGCGCGACACCGGCTCCCACTGATTGGCATCACGCAGATAGATGCGGGTCCTGGCGACGTCTTCCATCTTGCCGCCAAGCGCCGAAATGGAGGCGGCGATCTTGTCGAGAATGTAGGTCGCCTGCGCGCCGGCATCGCCGGGCGCTACGCAGCGGTTGGTGCCATGAGTCGCGGTCGTGCCGGAGACCATAATGCGATCCCCCACCCTGACGGCCCTGCTATAGCCCGCGATCGGTTCCCACATGCTGCCGGATGAGACACGCGAACGGCCGGGACGACCGGGTACAGGCTCAGCCATGTAGACGGATGGAATGGCATCGAGATGGTGGCTGAGGTCGCCGGATGCCGTGAGGAATGGCGGCTTGCGGTATTCGTCGCCGCAGTCGCCGGGAATGGGCTGCGTCTTATCAAAGGCAGCGTTCAACGCGGCGTGATCCTCTTCGTCGAGCGCGAAAGAGAAGACGTTCAGATTGTCGCCGCGATGCTCGTTTTCGCCGATGCGCGCGCCGACGATGGTGGCGGCCACCGCATCGTGCTCCAGAACCCAGCGGCTCGCGACGTTGGAGATCGACACGCCGTGCTTGGTCGCGATGGTTTGGGCTGTGCTGAGAATGCCCTGGAAGGCCTGCCAGCCGCCGGCGGCGTCGATGAAGCGCTTGTACTTCGAGCGGCTCCAATCGGCGATACCAGTCGGTTCCAGTTGGCCCAGCCACTTCTTGGACAGAAATCCGCCGCAGAGCGTCCCATAGGCGAGAAGCTTGACGCCGCTATCGGCGCAGAGCTTCGAGAGCGCACCGGCCGCGCGGCGGTCGACGAGGGAGAACGAGACCTGATTGCTGGCGATCTCGATGCCGTCGGCGAGTGCCAGCGCCAGATGTCCGGCATCAAAATTGGTGAGGCCGAGCGCGCCGATCAGGCCTTCCCCGCGCAGGCGCTGCATCTCGTGCAGTGCGTCGAGCCACGCTGGATGCTCGAAGCTCCACCAGTGGAATTGCAGTAGATCCACCTTGTCGACACCAAGTCTCGTCAACCGCTCCTCGACGCCACGACGCACGACATCAGCCGTCATCGGTCCCGGCTCCGGGCACCATTTGGTGAAGGCGACTGGCCGCTGGCCGTTCTGATAGCGCGACAGCAGGCGACCGGTGATCAGCTCCGCCGAACCATAGTGATCGGCCATGTCGAACGTATCGAAACCATCCAGCGCATAGGCCTGCAGCACATCGGCGCCCTTGTCGGGATTGATCACGGTGCCGTTCTTCTCGATGTCGGCCACCTGCCAGAGACCGCAGACGATGCGGCTGATGGAGAGATCCTTGGTGAGGGCTATGCGTGGGGGCGTGGTGGACATGTCGTTATTCCCTGGATGTCTGTTTGCGCTTGCTCGTCAGCGATGCCAGCGCATTTGAGGCGCCGAGAATGCCGCGAGGGCGCAGGAGCAAGATGAGGCAGAGCCCGACGCCGATCATGACGATCTGCAGCGACGCCGCGCGGGCCTGCTGCTCGGGCGGCACGAACGCGGAGACGGCGGCCGCCGACAGCGCCCACAGTCCCCAGACCAGCACCGCGCCGAGTATGGCGCCGCGATTGTTGCCGGAGCCGCCGACGATCAGCATCGCCCAGACCTGGAAGGTCAGGATTGGCAGATAGTTGTCGGGAGCGATGAAGCCGATGAAATGTCCTTGCGCGGCCCCTGCCAGCCCCATGATGGCGCCGCCGATGGTGAAGGCCTGCAGACGAAAGCGGATAGGCCGCTTGCCGAGCGCCTGTGCAGCGCTTTCATCCTCGCGGATCGCGCGCAGCACGCGGCCCCAGGGGCTCTTGGCGAGATGCTGGAGCGCCAGATAGAGCGCCAGCACAACGCCCGCCATCAGCGCGAGATTGGAAAGGGAAAATGCCAGCGGATCAGCGGCAAGGCTGCCGAACGGGCGCGGAATGAAGCCGATGCCGAAGGCGCCGCCGGTTAGCGGTTGCAGGTTCAGCACACAGAGCTGCACCGTGACCGCGACGCCGAAGGTGGCGATGGCGAGATAATCGGATCGCAGCCTTATGGTGAGCGCACCGACCAGCCAGGCGGCAAGCCCGGCGACCAGCACGCCGCCGAGCCAACCAATGGCGATCGGCAGGTCGAAACCGCCAAAGCGGCCGGGCGCATCCGGCGTCGTCAAAAGCGCCGACACATAGGCGCCGATCGCGACGAAGGCGGCGATGCCGACGTTGAAGAGGCCGGTCTGGCCCCACTGCACATTGAGGCCGAGGCACATGATGGCATAGGTCAGTGCCATCGTCAGGAAGAAGGCTGCGTAGGCGATCAGATCAAGGCTCATGCCGCCCTCCCGAACAGGCCGCGCGGGCGAAGAAGCAGCACTGCCACCAGGATGACGAAAGAGACAGCCGCCCGCCACTCAGCGCCGACGACCTGCACGGCCAAGGCCTCCGACAGGCCGACGATCAGCCCCGCGATCATCGCGCCCGGGACGCTGCCGATCCCGCCGAGGATCGCGGCGGCAAACAGCGGTAGCAGCAGGTCATGGCCGAGATAGGGGCGAATCTGCACCAGGAGCCCGGTCATGATGCCGGCAATGCAGGCTAGGGCTGCACCTGTAAACCAGACGACGCGGATCACGCGGCGCACATCCACGCCGGCGATACCCGCCAAAGCCGGATTTTCGCTGACGGCGCGCATCGAGCGGCCGATGTCGGTGCGGGTCATCAGCAGGTGGATGGCGACGACCGCGACCAGGGAAAGGCCGAGCGACAGGAGCTGGTCGGGCGTGGCACGCAGGCCGCCACCGATCTTCACGGCGATTTGCAGCGCCTTGGTGTAATAGGCGGGCTTCGAGGTGAAGATGAATTCGAGCAGGCTGCGCAGCGCAAGCGAGGCGCCGAAGCTCGCCATGACGAGAATGATGATCGCGCCGCCGCGCGCCCGCAGACGCCCGAACAGCACCGCATCCACGGCAAGTGCAAGCAAGCCCGTGAGCAGGATCGCGATGATAGCTGCAAGCGGTAGCGACCAGCCGAATGAGAATGGGCCGATCGGCTTCGTCAACGTGGTCGACAGGAGCCCGAGGCCGCCGCTGACGGCGAGCGCCAGATAGGCGCCCCAGGAGAGCATCTCGCCATGCGCGAAATTGGCAAAGCGCAGGATCGAATAGGTAAGCGTCACACCGATGGCGCCAAGGCCGATCATCGCGCCGGCAATCAGGCCATCCATGAGAAATTGCGGGTTCATGGTGCCTCCGCCGCCTGCGTGGTGGTGCCGAGATAGAGCTTGGCGATCAGCGGGTCGGCGAGCAGCGAGGAGGCCTCGCCCTCGTGCCTGATCCTGCCCTCGACCAGGATGACGGCGCGGCTGGCGATCGCGAGCGCCGCCTTGACGTTCTGCTCGACAAGAATGACCGTGACGCCACCGGCGTTGATCTCCTTCAGCATCGAAAACACTTCGCCGATGATCTTCGGCGACAGGCCGGCCGAGGGTTCGTCGAGGATGAGAACGGAGGGATCGACGATCAGTGCGCGGGCGACCGCCAGCATCTGCCGCTGCCCGCCCGACAACGCGCCGGCCATGCGCGAGGGCTTGCTGGCGAGATCGGGAAAACGACGATAGAGCGCAGCGATCCTGTCTGACCGCTGCGGCTTCGGCAGGACGGCTACGGCGAGCTGCAGGTTTTCGTGGATGGTGAGCGTCGCGAAGATGTTTTCCGTCTGCGGAACGAAGGCGAGGCCTTCGCCGATCTTGCGGTGGGATGCGACGTGGGTGATCTCCCGCTGGCCCAGCATCACGCTTCCCGAGTGGATCGGCACCACGCCGGCGATCGCCTTGACGAATGTCGACTTTCCGGCTCCGTTCGGTCCGAGCAGCACCAGCAATTCTCCCTGCGCAACCGAGAGATCGATGCCGCGCACGATCGGCAGGTCGGGTTCGTAGCCGGCGACCAGCGCGCGGGTTTGAAGCGCCGGCGTGGTCATGCCGCCGCTCCGAGATAGGCTTCGATGACCTCGGGATTGGCGGCGACGTCGGCGGGCGTGCCCTCGGCCAGCGGCTTGCCGAGTGCCATGGCGACGACGCGGCTGCAAAGCCGCGCCACCATATCCATATTGTGTTCGATCAGCAGGATGGACTTGCCCCGCGCGTTGAGATCCAGCACGCGTTCCATGATCGTCTCCAGGAGCGCGGGGTTGACGCCGGCCGCCGGTTCGTCGAGCAGAATCGCCTGCGGATCGGCCATCAGGATGCGTGCGAGTTCCAGCAGCTTGCGCTGTCCGCCCGAGAGAACCTTCGCCGGCTGTCCCTCTAGGCCCGACAAGGTGACGAACTCCAACAGCGCACGCGCCTTTTCGATCGCTAACCGCTCCTGTTGCCTGACATGACCAAAGCGCAGGAAGTTCGCGAACAGCCGCTCGCCGTCCTGGGCCTGCGCGCCCACGAGTACATTTTCGAGCACCGTCATTTCGAGAAAGGGCTTCGGAATCTGGAAAGTCCGGCCGACGCCACGACCGATTCTCTGCTCTGGGCTCTCCTGCGACACTTCGCGGCCGCCGATCCAGATTTCGCCCGATGTCGGCTTCAGGCTTCCGGCAATCAGGTTGAACAACGTGGTTTTGCCGGCGCCATTCGGGCCGATGAGGCCAACCATCTCACCTTCGCCAAGCCTGAGCGACATGCCGCCGACGGCCACATTGCCCTGAAACGACTTCACCAGGTCGCGCGCGTCGATAACGGCTCTGGCGGGTTCTGCCGCTTTCGGTGGGGCGTCTGGCACTGGCAAAGGCATGGAGAAAAGAAGTCTCTTGATTTGATTGGTGATGTTTGATCAAACTTTACCCCATGGTGAAAAGCAACCGAAAAAAGCGGTGTCTCACGGAGCAGGCTCGATGGTAGTCCCATCGGGAGGAGCCCATGCGAGGAAACCGGCCGATGGTGGTCACGACCGTGACGACGCGCTGTCGCCGGTCGGGCGCGAAACGCTGCAAGACCGCGTCTACGCGCAGCTGCGCAACTCTCTGATCAACGGCATGTTCGACGCCGGCGACGTGTTGCGCATCGTCGATCTCGCCGAGCGGCTGCAGACGAGCACCATGCCGGTGCGCGAGGCGCTTGGCCGCCTCGTGTCCGAGCAGGCGCTGGAATCGCTGCCCAATCGCTCGGTGCGCGTGCCGCTGATCACCCGCGAGCGGCTGGACGATCTGGCCCGCGCCCGCATCCTGATCGAAGGCCAGATGGTTGCGCTGGCGCTGCCCAATCTGACGGATGACGATTTTGCCGTGCTGAAGCAGATCAATGTCGATTGCGATCTCGCTTTCGAGCAGCACGGCAAGGATATCGGCCATGTCACCTCGGCGCTGAACCAGCAGTTCCATTTCCACATCTATCATGCGGCGCGCTCGCAGGTGCTCATCCCGATCGTCGAGAGCCTGTGGCTTCAGTCGGGCGCGATCATTCGCAAGGCCGCGCATATTCATGACGAAGAGGGCGGACTTGGCGCCACCAATCATCATTGGGCGCTGATCGGTGCGCTGGAAAATCGCGATGTCGAGGCCGCGATGCAATCGCTTTCCAACGACATCAGCCGCTCCTTCGATCTCATCCGCGGGCGGCTGGATGCCGAACCCAACGGCAATGCATCGGGAGGTCACCATGCCTGAACCCATCGACGACGGCTTCGACCTGTTCGATCTGAGGGTCGACGTGATCATTCCCGAAGGCGGCGCGGTTTACTGCGGCGCCAAGCCTGGCGATCATTTCGAGCTCAAGGGCGAGATGCTGCATCTGCCGGAGGGACAGGGGATCTCGATCTACTCGCTCTCCTCCGTGCTGCCGCTGCTCGCGGCAAAGCAACGCCCGACGGATCGCAACGACTGGATGACGACGGACGCCGACATCGCTTGCCCGGACCCCAATTGCTCGACACGGCTCAGGATCACCCGCACGGGTATCCGCCGTTTCAGCCATGCCGCCACCACGGCGGTTCCCTTGAATGACCAATAGGCTGAAAGACATGCAGCGCATCACCATCGCCCCCGGTTACGAAATCTCCCGCGTCATTCGCGGCGGCTGGCAGCTGGCGGGCGGCCACGGCGCGATCGATGGCGGCAGCGCTGTCGAGGACATGATCGCCTTTGCCGACGCCGGGATCACCACTTTCGACTGCGCTGACATCTATACAGGCGTCGAGGAGCTGATCGGCCGTTTTCGCGTCGCCTACAAGAACCTGCGTGGCACTCAGGCGCTGTCGCGCATCCGCGTCCACACCAAATTCGTGCCCGATCTGACCGTCCTACCAAACATCAGCAAGGCTTATGTTGAAGGCGTCATCGATACCTCGCGCAAGCGGCTCAACCTCGACTGCCTCGATCTCGTGCAATTCCACTGGTGGGCCTATGATATCGAGGGCTGGCTGGAAACGGCGGGCTGGCTGAAGGAGCTGCATGAGGCCGGCAAGATCGGCAAGATCAGCGGCACCAATTTCGACACGGATCATATCAAAGCGATCATCGGTTCCGACGTGCCCTTCACCTCGCTGCAGTTGCAATATTCGCTGCTCGACCGGCGCCCGGAAAAGCGCATGGCGGCGCTTGCCGGCGAAAAGAACTTCGCGCTGTTCTGCTACGGTACCGTCGCCGGCGGCTTCCTCGGCGATCGCTGGCTCGGCCAGCCGGAACCGGAACATCCGCTCGAGAACCGTTCACTGACGAAGTACAAGCTGATCATCGACGATTTTGGCGGTTGGGATCTATTCCAGGCGCTGCTGTCGACGCTGCGCGAGATCGCCGACCGGCACGATACCGATATTGCCACGATCGCAAGTGCAGCGATGCTGACCAAGCCAGGCGTCGCCGCCGTCATCGTCGGCGCCCGCAATCGGGATCACCTGAAGTCCAATGTTGCAATCGCCGATATCGCGCTAAGCGAGAAGGACAGGGTTGAGATCGATGCGATCCTTGCGCAATCAAAGCCGCTCGACGGCGACGTCTATACGCTGGAGCGGGACAGGGAAGGCCGCCACGGCAGCATCATGAAGTACAATCTCAACAAAGGGGAACAAAAATGAGAACGACATTCCTGCTTTCTGCCATGGTAGCTGCCCTTGCGGCATCCACGGCACCGACGCTGGCCGCCGATTGCGACATTACCGTGGGCCTCGTTATGGAGCTCACCGGTCCGGCCGGTGAATATGGCCAGGCCGGCGCTAAGTCCGTCGAGATGGCCTTCCGGGACATTAACGACGCCGGGGGCGTCAATGGCTGCAAGGTCGTCGCCGACACTCGCGACAGCCAGAGCCAGGGCAACGTCGCCGTCGATCAGGCGACCCAGCTCGTCAACATCAAGAAGGTGCCCGTCATCATCGGTGGCATCATCTCGTCGGTATCGATCCCGATCCTGACATCTGTAACGGCACCGGCCGGCGTGGTGCAGGTCTCGCCAGCATCCTCGTCTCCAACGCTGACCGAGCTTGGCCGCAGCGGCAAGACCAACGGCGTCTTCTTCCGCACCATCACCTCGGATGCGCTGCAGGGCACCGCGGCCGCGAAGTTCGCGATGGACCAGGGCCTGAAGAAGATTGCGATCATCAACGTCAACAACGACTTCGGCGTGAACATGGTCAAGGAATTTTCGACCGCCTATCAGAAGCTCGGCGGCACGATCACCTCGACCACGCCCTATAACGAGAAGCAATCAAGCTACGCCTCGGAAGCCAGCGCCGCGATGGCCGGTGACCCCGATGCGCTTTATCTCGTCAGCACGCCTGTCGATGGCGCGACCATTGCTCGCGCTTGGGTTTCCGGTGGTGGCAAGCAGACCTTCCTGTTGAACGACGGCATGAACTCCAAGGACTTTATCGAGAGCGTCGGCGCGCAGTATCTCGAGAATGCCTATGGCACCTCCTCCGGCACCAGCCCTACGGCGTCGACCGAATATTTCAATGGCAACTACGAAGCCTTCTCCGGCGGCATCTCGCCTTCGGCTCCGGCCGCCGACCGCTCTTATGACGCGGGTGCAATCGTGGCGCTGGCGATCGCCAAGGCCGGCAAGGCAGATGCGGCCGCCATTAAGGCAGCCATGCACGAGGTCGTCGCCGAGGGTGGCACGCCCATCCATGCTGGCAAGGAAGAGTTCGCCAAGGCGCTGCAGCTCATCAAGAATGGCAAGCCGGTCAAGTACGAAGGTGTTATCGGCCCTGTCAGCTTCGACAAGTATGGCGACATCACAGGTCCGTTCCGCTTGTGGAAGATCAGCGGCGGCGAGGTGACGACGGTCGGTGAGTTGAGCGCCGAAGAGGTCACCAAGATTAAGACCGCAAAATGAATTGAGTGAGCTCGAGGATACTCCACGAGCCACTACATCAAAGGGTGAGCGTATCGTGCACGGGTGCCGATGCTGTACCACATCGGCACCCATTTCTCGCTGCGGATGACTACGAAGAGGTCTATGGGCACCTACTTTCGCAGGCCAAAGACAAGGTGGTCCTTCACGGCCTGGGCGATATGTTCGATCTGAACCTCACAGGGTATTGGGGGGCGTCGGATTTCGGCTCGGCGCTCGAAATCGTCATCCGCATTATCGAAGCCAGCAAAGACAAGGTGGAAGGCATCAAGATCTCGCTTCTCGTTAAAGAGAAGGAAGTCATCCTCCGGCGCTGCCTTCCGGATGGTGTTCTGTGCTTTACCGGGGACGATTTCAACTACGCTGACATGATCGAGGGGGATGGCGAGCATTACAGCCATGCGCTGCTCGGGATCTTTGATGTGGTCGCGCCCGAGAAATGCGGCTTATCATGTGGAACAACAACTATAATGACCCCGCGCTACAGGCTCACAAGGGCTGGGGTAGCGGCAAAAGTAAACCCCGCCAAATGACGAGCGAAGCTAGGGGGAGTGTCGCCGCATCGCTGCGGCACGTGTAAAACTTGCCGAACCAGGGTGGGTTCCAATAAAAAAGGGCTCGCCACTCAATACATAGGCGAGCCCTTCTCGTGCGTCTTAGTTTCGGCATCTGCCTGCACCTCGACGACAATTCTATCAATAACGCGCCTCTTCGCGGGTTAATCCTCGCGTAGCTTCCTTTCGATGCCCATCATTATTGACCATTCCTCGTCGTAACCCTTGCGCCATGTCATCAAAATAGGATTTGCGATGGATAGAAGCTCTTTTTGGGCGCTGTTTCTTCCATCTTGCGCTGCAGCCTCTTGGTCCTCTCTCATGGACGTACCATCAGCCAATAGGACGCAAAAAAGTGGATGCTTCGGCGGGTAAGCCGCTAATCATACGTAGAACAGCGCAGACCGGGAAATTCTTTACCGACCGCAATTGACCGCTGCGGAGCCGAGCCACCAATAAGCGCTTATGTGGATCGTATTCTAAGGTCGCGATCGTTTTGGTGTGGACGGGTAGAGTGAGCATTCCTAGATCTTTCGTCGCGACTAACTCGCGCTGAACTCGCAATATCGAGAGCATTAAACGCTCTACGAGCGGCCCCGGCAATACGGGCTAAAGTCGGTGGTTGTCAAACGGCCTCGGCGGAGGATCTTCCTCTCGGATCGGAATAATCTAAGCTGAGATTCTCGATGGTGGAGCACTCTCGATTGGACCACTATCTGGCTGCACTGACGGTGTTGTTGCGCGCAAGTGCGCGCAATTGCCGAAG
This sequence comes from Rhizobium sp. BE258, assembly GCF_031457345.1. Classification (NCBI taxonomy): domain Bacteria; kingdom Pseudomonadati; phylum Pseudomonadota; class Alphaproteobacteria; order Hyphomicrobiales; family Rhizobiaceae; genus Rhizobium; species Rhizobium sp. BE258. The sequence continues at coordinate 1,359 of NZ_JAVDWL010000011.1, read as the reverse complement.
CACGATCGCCAGAAGAACCGCGGTGACCGTGAAGACGAACGAAGAATAACCGAGCAGTAGCCACCAGAGCATAGTCCCACCCCTCATTTGATTTACGAGGCGACTAACTCTCGAAGCTCTATCGGGTTCCAGCTATCGGACCTTAGTCCGGCGGACATCACCACCGCCCCATCATCAGCGGCTAGCGCTGGAAGGAACCAGAAGGGGCTGTATACATTTCTGCCTCCGGTCGTGTGTTTGTGGCAGTGACCCTACGTGGTGGAGATTGTATGCGACAGTACAGTTGGACCCTGATGAGGCCCGGAGCCGTTCCCAATGTCGGGCTTGGAACCCTTGATGAAGTAGAAGGGGCGATCCATCGTTGTCATCTGCCGGGAATACCAACTGCATCCTGGCTGATTGACGAGATGAAAGCCAAGCAGGATTCGACCGGTACCGCCAGATATAATTACGCGCTAGGACAACCCGACGAATGGCGCTTTGCCTGGATTGCACAGTGAAGGCGCTTACAGCAAGGGCGTATCATTTGGGCCGGATCCCCCCAGTGCCCATTCATAATCTTATCTTGTCTCAGCCTTAGGTTCTGAATACACCTTAAGGGCTGAGAGCAGCGGTCTGGGACTAAGCGGGCCCATAACGGCATCACTTGATGTGCCAAATCGCCTGACGTTCAGAAAAATCTGCGATTTTGAGGGTCAATTCAATCTGCGACCTCTTCCACGGTTTGGATCTGCGTTTCGATCAATCGTCAACCGTTGATAGTCGAGTGGGTCATGCTAGCTCGGGTTGCGGAAAGCCCTTGGTGGAACTGCAGACCCCGCCATTGGTCACAAGTGCCCATACAATACGCGCGGTTCTGTTGGCAATCGCGACGGCTGCCACCTTGTAGGGCTTTCGTTTTACGAGGGAATAAAGCCACTCATTTGTACTCTGGCGCCCCCTTGCGCGGGCGACTATTGGAAAGGCTCCGATAACCAGGAGCTTGCGAAGTTCCCCATTTCCTATCTTCGAAATCCGGCCGTAACTCAGCTTGCCACCGGATGAAAACGACCTCGGTGTAATGCCAAGCCACGAGGCAAAGTGCCGTGCCGTTTTAAAGAGCGTTGCGTCCGGGACGACTGCTCGGACAGTGGCAGCCGTGATTTTTCCCACACCTGGAATAGTCATCAGGCGCTGTGTAGCATCATCTTTCTTAACCTGGTCATCGATCGACTCTCCAATTGAACTGCCCCCACTTTCGACCGGACACTCAGCATAAGCAGGGAGGCTCAAGCACAGGCTTGAGGATAAGCTTATGTCTAACGAGTTTCGACAGGTTGATCTGATGATCGGTGACGTCCGGCGGCGACGCTGGACAAC
>NZ_JAVDWL010000010.1:0-211022 GCF_031457345.1 Rhizobium sp. BE258 | reverse complement strand
AGGCGCGGGGCAGAAACGCGTTGGTACTCCGCCCGGAAAATCAAAATGGGCGGATGAGCAGCTAATGCGGCGAGTTTTTCAACGATATCCGCCAGTAGCGGGCATTCACTGCCAGTGTCACGACAACTCCACTAAGGTATCGACGAAAGCGCGCACGGCCGGGTTCGACCTTCGGCTTTCTGGCCACAGCGCCGTGATATCGTGCCGGTTCACTGCATAGTTGGCCAGAACCGGAACAAGCGCCCCACGGCTCACCCAGGCGCTGGCCATAAAACTGGTTGCCATTCCTATGCCGGCACCCGCCGCAATCGCGGCAATCACGGCTTCACTTGCGTCCACGATGATGGCGCAGGAAGGCACAATCTCCACCTCCCTGTCCCCGACGCGGAAAGGCCAGCGGAACAGCTGGCCGCTGCTCTGGTAGCGCAGGTTGACCGTCTGGTGCTCTTCCAATTGGTCCGGATGGGTCGGCGGGCTGCGCCGCGCCACATATTCGGGTGAGGCATAGCAGCACAAACGATGCGGTAGGAGGCGGCGCGAGAGCAGGCGCGAGTCTGACAGATCGCCGATGCGCACCGCCAGATCGAAGCCGCCTTCGATGAGATCCACTATGTGATCGCTCAAACGCAGATCGATGTTCACCTTGGGATAGAGACTGCGAAAACGAGGAAGCAGGGGCGCGATGATATGCAGACCGATCGGCAGTGAGGCAGCAATCCGCAATGTGCCGGCGGGCTCGGTGCGCACTGCTTTTGCCGCCTGTTCGATGTCTTCGGCGTCGTGCAGCAGCCTTAGCGCACGCTCATGCAGATCGTGCCCTTCTGCCGTCAGCGTCAGGGAACGCGTCGTGCGCGCAAAGAGCGAGACGCCAAGCTGCTTCTCCAGCCGCTGAATGCTTTTACTGACCGCCGATGGTGAGATGGACAAGGAACGTGCGGCAGCGGTGTAGCTTCCGAGCGATCCGGCGCGGGCGAACGCGATCAGCCCTGTCAGCCGATCAATTCCTATTTGTTCCTTCATGGCACTATTAAAGCGAATAATCTCACCATTATCAATGCAGCCAACTAGTCATATCTTCAGTCATGGAAACGACATCCAAAGAGGTAGCGATGACTGACATGATGAAAGCCGTGCGTTTGCACGAATTCGGAGGACCAGATGTCCTTCGCTATGAGGATGCACCCCGACCGGAAATCTCGGCGGACGACGTGCTCGTTCGCGTCCATGCCGCGAGCCTCAACCCGCCGGATCTCTATCTGCGCGACGGCTATCGGGTTCTGCCGCCAGAGTGGCACCCCAGTCCACGCTTTCCGCTGATCCTTGGCACCGACGTTTCCGGCGAGATCTCGGCTGTCGGTGAAAACGTGACGCAGTTCAAGGTCGGCGACGAGGTCTATGCGATGGTCCGGTTCCCGCATGACTTGATGACGGGAAGCAACGCCTATGCAGAATACGTTCGCGTTCCCACATCGGATTTGGCACTGAAACCTTCGGGGGTCGATCATATCCAAGCGGCCGGCGCGCCGATGTCGCTTCTGACCGCCTGGCAATTCTTGGTCGATCTGGGACATGATGAGCCGAACCCGTTCCAGATCTTCGCGCATGCGCCGGAACCGCTCGACGGCAAGACGGTGCTGGTGAACGGCGCGGGCGGTGGGGTTGGCCATCTCGCAGTCCAGATCGCGAAATGGCAAGGCGCAAAGGTGATTGCCGTTGCTTCCAGCAAGCATGAGGCGCTTCTCAATGATCTCGGTGCCGATATTATCCTCGACTACACGAAGGCGGCTGCCGAAACCGTGGCGAAGGATGTTGATCTGGTGCTCGATGCCGTCGGTGGCGCGGGCATGGAACGATTTCTCCCCTGCATCAGGCAGCATGGCGCCCTGTTTCTTGTAAACCCGCTGGGCTTTTCAGGCCATCATGAAGCTGCCCGACGAAAGATCACCGTCTCGACGACGCAGGTGCGTTCGAACGGAGCGCAACTGGCGGAGGCTGGCCGTCTGCTCGATAATGGCTCCGTTCGGGTAGTGATCGACAGTACCTATCCGCTGGCCCAGGCGTCGGCCGCTCATCGTCGGGCTTCCGAAGGGAGCATCCAGGGTAAAATCGTGCTGGACGTCGCCTGATTACAACGTGACCAGTCAAAGCTCAGGCCGCCGCGAACAGGCGGTTGAAGCGCTGATTCGGGAATATCCTATGTTGATCATAACGGGGCAACATCCACGTCGATCTGGCCGACCTGGCAAGTTCATGAAAGAACTGAATGCGCTGGCCCCACAACGCGGCAGCGTCCGGGAAGCGTCCGATACTGCCGTGGACGACCCACAATCCAGGATGATCGCTTCATCCATCGTGAGTTCCGGGATCAGATCTTGGTCCGGGGTGTCCGCAGCATTGAAAACCTAGTCGCCAGGCCAAAGCCTCAATTGGACAACGTCGTTGTATTGGGAGAGCTGTCCACTCGATCGGCGTAACCCGATGTTGGACTGAATTGGCAAGAGCATGCCAACATGGCATTGACGAATTCCTCGATAATTGACCGTCGCGAGAATTTAGCCGGTTTTTTAAAACCATTCTTAAGTGAGAAATGCATTAATGACCCCAAACCAAATGGGGCATCAATGCGCGTTCTTCTTCATCTTTTCGCTCTCGTCACACTTCTTCTTCCTTTGACCGCCTATGCCTCTGGTGACGATGATTGGCATGTTGCCAAGGCGAGCAGCCAGGTACGCTATACGACCGACCAGTCAATGTGGAAGGACTTGCAGACAGGCGACGTCGTTCCAAACAGCGCCTGGATCTCGACGGGCCCTCGCGGAAGGGTACAGCTTGTGCGCGGTGTTGAAAGTATCGGCTTCCAGCCAAGCACCCTGGCTGCAATAACAACGAAGTCGGGCGGACTGTTCAGCGCGCGCAAGACCAACATCCTCCAGCAGATCGGCGAACTCGATCTTGAGATCGAAAAGCGCAGCCAGCCTCATACAACCGTGCAGACACCTTATCTGGCTGCTGTTGTGAAGGGCACAATTTTCCATGTCAGCGTCGGCAAGACAAACGCTTCAGTGTCCGTTGATCGTGGGCTGGTACAGGTAACCTCATTCGCGAGCGGCCAGCTGGCCAATGTCGGCCCCCGTCAGCGTGCCACCGTCGACCGGAAGTCGGGAATGAAGGTATCTGGCGCGAACTCGCGGCCCACAATTAGCCCGGTTGCGCCGTCTGTTGCAGTTGTGCCTGCCGTGGGGACGACAGCGCTCGCAGGTCAGGCTGAAGTCACGACAGATGACAAGGGCAAGTCGTCCAAGGCGAGCAATGATGCAAGCGCGAAGGACGCCGCGCAAAGCAACGGGAAGTCCGGCAAGGGCAGCTCCGGAAGCAACGACAGTGGAAAGAGCGGCAACGGCAACAACGGTAACGGGGGTGGCAACGGCAGCAGCAACGGCAACTCTGGAAGCAACGGGAATGGAGGCAGTTCCGGTGCCGGAAGCAGCGGCAATAACGGCAATGGGAACAGCGGAAACGGTGGCGGAAACAGCGGAAACGCTGGGGGCAACGGCAAAGGCAACAACGGTAACGGGGGTGGCAATGGCGGCGGCAAGGGCAATAGCGGCAAGGGCAACAACAAGTGACGAGCTTTGGCTCTTCCCTGCGGAGAATGTGCTCCGCAATTGCCGGGCCGATCGCCTTGCGTGGGGGGCTCATAGCCGCGATGCTCGCGCTTCCGGTCGTCGCGCCTGCGCTCAACGCAATCACCGCTCTTAATGACGGCCTGATTGCCCAACGCTTCGAGTGGGCGCCACGAGAAGCCTCGGGAAAAATCGTCTTCATTGCCATCGACAAGAAAACGCTTGACGAGGTCGGCGTCTGGCCTTGGCCACGCGGCATCTATGCAAAGCTTCTAGCAAAGCTTATCGCGGCGGATGCAGCAGATATCTTTTTGGATATCGATTTCTCAACGCCATCAAACGCGGCCGAAGATGGCGCGCTCTCATCTGCCCTCGAACAAGCCGGCAGCGGGGTCTTGCTGCCGGTCTTTCGCCAGCAAATCGCTGCGGCATCGATTAACACCAGCGTCACCAAGCCGATTCCCAGTCTGCTATCCAATGCCTGGCCAGTCTTTGCCAACGTCACCACGGATGCCGATGGCGTTGTGCGCAAGTTCGACTTCGGCAGCGAATTCAATGGCGCAGCAACGCCGTCTGCCGCTTCCGCCCTTGCCAGAAGCGCTGAGACTTCAGGACGACGGCTGATTGATTTTTCCATCAAACCCACCAGCGTGCCGACCTATTCTATGGCGGATGTAATTTCCGGGAAGGTTGCGGCCGGCCAACTTTCAGGGCGTTCGGTCGTGGTCGGTGCGTCTGCGACCGAGCTTAAAGATATCTTCCCGGTACCGGTGAATGCAGCACTGGCTGGTCCGCTCATTCATGTGCTTGCAGCGGAGACACTGATCCAAGACCGGCTTCTGACAGCGTTTAATCAGACGCCGCTGGAGCTACTCCTTGCGGCCGCGCTCATCGTCGCCATCTTGTTATCGCGTTCGGTAGGCCTGGCGAATCTTTGCCTTCTCGCCGTTGCCGCGGGAATGGCCGGCGAAGTCGCTGCTTTCATTCTCCAGAAGGATTTTTCAATCATCACCGGGACGGTAGTGCCGTGGCTGCAGCTTATTCTGGCAGGCGGTCTGGCGCTGACCGAGCGGATCGATCTCGGCCAGATGCTGGCCGCCCTTGCTAATATTGAAGCACGCAATACCCGCCGCCTGATGCGGCGGATTATCGCCGACAGCTCGGATGGGATTGTTGCCTTCACCAGCGACATGGTCATCGCTGAAATCAGTGAATCTGCCAAATCGATTCTGCGCGTGGGCGCCGGAGCACATCTGCTGGCAAGTTCAGAGCATTCCGTTGCTGCCGCAGTTCGTGGTCTTACAGCTCTATACAATTGCGAGCCAGGCAGGATCCACAGCACCGTCATCGAGTTCGTCAGGCATAAAGATGACTGCAATTCGATAACCTACGAAGTGGCCATCACCCTTTCACCAGTCGAGGAACAGGGGAGGCTAGGTAGAGGCTCATTCGGTGGCTGCATGATTATCCGCGACGTTACGTCTCGCAGGGCGTACGAGGCAAAGCTCAAGCGGATGGCAGAGCGCGATGAACTTACGGGGCTTCTGAACCGGCGTGAATTCCTTGCACGTTTCGAAGGGCGCAACGGCGTAGTGGCCGTCCTGAACATTGAGCGCTTCTCGGACATCTGCGCGACACTGGGTCGCGATGTCGGCGACACCTTTCTAAAGGCTGTCGCTACACGGCTCTCCGCCACTTTTCCCTGTGAATTGCTTGCGCGCATAGATGGTGACCTGTTCGCTGTCCTCAGTGCCGGGGAAGATGCCAACCCGGCTCTTCATGCGGGCTTGCTCCTCGCCGCCTTCGAATCGCCTGTTGTATTCGACGAGATATCAGCGTCGGTGGCTGTTCGCGTCGGTGTCGCAAGGGTTGGTCTGGAAAGTGCCGAGAGTTCATTACGGGCTGCCGAGTCCGCGCTCGACGGTGCGAAAAAAACGTCGGAGCGATGGTCGATGTACGATCCGGCGGTGGCACTGCAGCAGGTGCGCTCCAGACGTCTCGAAGCCGACATGAGCAATGCGCTGCGAGACGGACAGTTTTTTCTTCTTTACCAGCCGCAGGTCGATCTCGTGACTGGCCGCTTCGTGGGTGCAGAAGCGCTGCTGCGCTGGCGCCATTCGGAGCTTGGGCTCATCGCACCAACGGAATTTATTCCCATTGCAGAATCTTCGGGAATGATCTGCGATATCGGACGATGGGTTATGATGGAGGCCTGCGCGGAGGCCATGCTGTGGCCGGAAGGGATCGTGTCGGTCAATGTGTCGCCGATTCAGTTCGAAAGAGCGGATGTCGAGGCGGACGTACGTCGAGCGCTTTTTGCAAGCGGGTTGCCCCCGTCCCGACTCTGCGTCGAGCTTACGGAATCTGTATTCCTAAGCGATGGTGGCCGGTCGATATCGACGATGGCTGCCGTTAGCGCGACCGGCGTATCACTTGCGCTAGACGATTTCGGCACTGGCTATTCCTCGATGAGCTACCTGGCCGACCTGCCGCTCAACAAACTCAAAATTGATCAATCCTTCGTTCGAAGGATGACCGAGGATCAGAACGTTTTCGAGATCGTAAAAGCGATCGTCTTGCTTGCCCATGGCCTGAATCTTGAGATCGTCGCAGAGGGGGTCGAGGGTCCTGCCGAACACGTACTCCTTCGCAAACTACAGTGCGAGACGGGACAGGGATATCTATTCGGTAGACCACAGCACGGTGCCGAAATGCTGGCAAGCCTTGCAGGGAATGAGGCATCAATATTCGTTGCATAGCAATGAAAATCCTTCAGTCATAAGACCTTGTGCCGTGGTGCGACGCTGCTTGCTGGTGTTAGGATCCAAAGTCTGGTCACAGTCTGGAGTCTCGTATGCGCGTACTTATTGTCGAGGATGAGCCGGATGTGGCTCTTGTCATCGAAGACATTGCTCTGGCTGAAGGATTTGAAGTCGTCGGTATCGCGACAAGAGCGACCGAGGCTATGGAGCTGGCCCGTGAGGCGGATTTGGCAATCGTTGATGTCCGACTTGCGGATGGTCTATCAGGCCCGAAAATTGCCCGTTCCCTTGCGACAGGGTTCGACGTTGCAGTCGTGTTTCTCACTGGCAACCCGGAGCTGGTCGATGGGCTCCCTGATATTCATATCGTCGATAAGAAGGACGGTGCCGAGGGTATTGCTGAGGCGTTGCGGTTGGCTGCGAGGTCTCGTACGAAACGCTCGGTATAAGTTCGGCGCTTAAAACAGTGGCGGTTGTTGGTGGTGCCCTATTAGTGTCGATCCTGGATCATCTGCCGGTCGACCCGGGAACAGCAGCGTCGTCGTCATACGTCGCGTGCGATCTTCTTTTCTCACTTGGGGCGAGATCCAAGATCGGAGGCCATCAATTCCAATGGCGCGTTGCTCAATGCGTGATCAAGAGCCTTACGCAATCAATTGAATGAAGAGAGCGTGCATGTGTCTCGGCGATCATAGTGTGTCATGACCGGTTTCGTTACGCGTCAGCCGGGGCTAACATTAGCGCTTGAGGAAACCGAAGATGGGTCAACGGCGTCGAGACCTTTCGATGTCCGTCGCAATCCTGGTCCGTGTTTGGCGCCGAAATTGTCTAGCCGGCTTGGATTTTTTCGGAGGAGGCAGAAATCTCATAAGTCCTGTCCTGCGTAGTATCCTGAGAAGGAGGCGCAAATTATGAGTTGCTCGAGACGAAACATGTTGAAAATCGTTGCTGGTGCGGGATTGGCCAGCGCTTTTTTTCCGCTTGAAGGCGCGCCCTTACTCACGCTCGATGCCTTCGCAAAGAGCGGCAACAATGGAAATGGCGGCGGTAACGGCAAGGGCGGTGGGAACAGCGGCGGAAATGGAAATTCCAGCGCGGGCAGCGGGAATGGCAATGGCAATAGCGGGAATGGCAAGGGTAATGGCGGTCCGGCAACTTCAGCTGAGCCCGCTGACGGGGGGATGACCAGTGCGGCTAATGGTGTGCAGGCAACACGCAGCGCGGATGGCTCAATCCGGATTCGACACCGAAACGGAATTATCGAGACCATTGTGTCGAACCGTTATGTCATGAAAGATCCGAAGGGTCGGACGATCAGCAACAGGATCGCGACGCAGGCAGATGTTACGCGCCTCTCGCGTTTTCTTCACTAGGCTAGATCCCGCCATTTAATGGCGGCCTCTGTTCGATTTGTGACACCGAGCTTCAGCAGGATTTGCGTCATGTGATGCTTAACGGTTTTTTCCTGCAGATCGAGCCGCAATCCAATATGCTTGTTGGAAAGACCTTCAGCGACGAGTCCCATTACTTCGCGCTCACGCGGCGTCAGCGAGGCCTTGGGCGAGGAATGCGCTCCAAGGGAGCGCTCTATCACTTTGGCAGACATTACGGGTGAGACGAACTTCGACCCGCGCATCACCACCCGGATCGCTTCGGCAAGTCCGCGCGATCCAATTCCCTTCAGTACATATCCGGCCGCGCCGCGCTGCAAGGCTGCAGAAAGCGTCTCGACTTCCTCGGATGCTGTTAGCATCAGCACCCGCGTCTCCGGACTTCGTGACAAAACCGAACTGATTGTCTGCAGGCCACCACCGGGCATCGAAACGTCGAGTAGGAGCACGCAGGGGCGATCCGAGGCCGCCAGCCTGATCGCGTCATCGCTGCTCGCGCCTTCGCCGATCACCACAAAATCAGCGACCTCCGAAAGGCTACGGCTGACGCCCTCGCGGAACAGCGGGTGATCGTCCACGATCCCGATTGTGATAGCCGTCATCTTACCGCCTCCAATTCCATCAACCGAAGCGTCATCGACACGACAGTGCCTGCGCTGCCCGTCTTGATATCGAAATCGCCCCCCAGACTGTCGACGCGTTCGCGAAGTCCCGCAAGCCCGAGACTTGTCGGCCGCACCTCATTCGGATCGAAGCCATCCCCTTGATCGCGGACTTCGATCCGGACCTCGCTGCCACGCGCTTGTGCGGTTACCGATTGTTCGATGCCGCCGCCGTGACGATAGGCATTGTTGAGGGCTTCTTGTACGAAGCGATAGACACAGATCTTCACGGCGGCCGATAAGTCTGAATGATCATCCTCGACGTTGCGCGCAACCGCGCTGGCTGTTCTTGTTTCGTGGGCAGAGACAACCCGCTCGATGATTTCTTCGAACGAGACACCTTCGATCTCCGGCAGGACGAGACCGCGACAGATCGTGCGGATCTCCCTCATGGCCTCGGCGAGGCTCGAACGGATCCAGGCCAGTTCCTTTTCTCGCATAGCAGGGTCTGTTGTGGCGTCGACCAGCATTTCGCTGTCGAGCCGCAAGGAGGCATAGGCTATATGCTGAGCGGGTCCATCATGAAGGTCGGCGCCGACGCTTCGGAGGTAGGTTTCGTTGAGGGTTGCCGCCCGCAAGGAAGATCGCTGCAAGCGACGCTGTAGCGCGAGCTTCTCGGAGAGCAACGCGGAGAGCTCCTTTACCTTGTTCCGGAGATCGGTCCGCTGTGCCTCAATCAGCCGGCTACCACGGAAAACGAGCGCCGAAAGCGTTAAAAAGAAGATTGCCGTCAGCCCAGCGACCGATGCCCAGCTCCATCGTCTTGCGCGAGCGATGCTGTCCGCAAGTCCCTGAGCCGTTTCATAGAACTCGACGACTGCGACGGGCTGACCGGACCATGGCTGCAGCACCGGATTGTAGATTTCCATCAGCGGCTTGCCGAGCTGCCGCTCCTTTTCGCTCTCCGGATCGCTCGCGACCTCGTATCGGGCGACGAGCAAACCTGAAAATGCCTGGCGAAGCTTGTCGCTGACCGGGAATTTGTGGCCGATCAGCTCCGGTTCGTTGGAATAGAGGATAGTGCCGTCGCTGCTCCAGAGCTTGAACGAGACGAGGCGCTTTCCGAGCGCGCCTTGCGACAGCGTCTCGTTTAGTGCCTGGGCGCTTCCTTCGTCGAGAAGCGTTTCTGTTTGCATGTCTGGAAGAAGTGGAGCAACGACGCTATCGACATAAAGCGCGGTCGCTGCCCCGGAATTGTGGATCACCGCATCCTCGATCAGCCGTGTCAGCAGAATGCCAATCAGCAGCATCGCCATGATCGACACAACGCCCCCGGTTATGAAAAACTGGGAGGCTAACGAGCGGGCATTCCAACGGCTGAGCCAATGCATCTGCGACCTGTCGACTGCGTGTCCGACAGACATGGTACTACCCTAGAAGAATTCCAGATAGCTGCGTGACATCTCGGGTGCCTTTAGTTCGGAACATCGCGTGTATCGGTGATGTCCGCGCCGACAACACTCCTGGTGATCTGCGTATCGCCCGACATGGCCGCGCCGAAGAAGTAGAGTGCGCCGCACAGGAATGCAACAAAGGCGACGACTGACGCATTGATCGCGACCGGGCCGGCGGAGGGTTTATGGATGATGCTCATAATTGCACTCCTTCATCGCTGTAGCAACGAGGCAAAATGGTCGCGGTTCCCGACCCCCGACTATGGTCCGTGTTGCCCCGGACTGAGGTCCGATATCGGGAACAAGCGATACCTTTGGCGGATTGTGGGGCCGCGGTCATAAGGGCCGCTCAGCGACAAGGAGAAATAAAAATGCTCTCTAAGGTTATGGTAGGCGTGGCTACGGCCGCGACCCTCATGTCGGGCGTCGCACTCGCTCAGTCGTCCACCGTCAATGGCGCTGCAGGCGGAGCCGTAACCGGCGCGATCGTCGGCGGACCTGTCGGCGCTGCAGTCGGTGGTGTGGCCGGTGCCGTCGTTGGAACGGTTATCGATCCGCCGCCGCAGAAGGTCGTAACCTATGTGCGGGAAGCACCGGCACCTTCAGCTACAGTCGTCGTTAAGGAAAGGGTGGTTGTCGGCCAGCCGCTTCCCGAGACCGTCGTTGTAACGCCGGTCCCCGAAAATCCGAAATATGCCTATGCGGTCGTGAATGATGAGCGCGTCATCGTAGAGCCGACGTCCCGCAAGGTGATCCAGGTCATCAACTGACCTGATCCCGGACGCGGCTGATGCCGCGTCCTTTCTTGGTCAATACGAAACGAAATCCAGCCGCACTTGTGAGGTATGGCCGCGTGCGGCCTGAACCCAGAGAGATGGTCATGAAAAAGAAGTCCCTTGCCATGCTGGTGGCGGCGCTGTCGATCGGTGTTTCGTCTATCGGCCTCATGTCCGCCACTGCCAAGGATGCCGCGATCATCAAAAAGAAGGGTGCAGCCCAGACCGATCAGTCCGGTGGTTCTGCGCAGCAACAGCCGCACGCCAGTGGCGCCCAAGTGGCGCAGCCTGAAGCCGGTACCGTAACCTAAGCTGGTGGCGTTCGCTCCACCGTTTTTTTCTTATGGAGAGACAGATGAACTACGGGGAAACGAAATCGGCAAGCGTCGTTCTTCCGATCGTCGCCATACTAATGGCAATGGCCGGCTGCATCCTCGTTCTGCTTTCAAATGTCGATCGCGGTGACGAAAAGCAGGGCAGGGTATTCGTTCCAATCGAGCAGCGGGAGCCTGGCAAATGAACGCGGTCGCATCACTGACATTCGGTATCGTGACGTCCGTCGCCGTCTGTGTCGTGGCGGCATCTCTGGCCTCCATCGTCATGGCGAAATCGGAAACGCGTCAGCTCGCCGATCTTTCCGCGCCCGATCTTTGGACGACAGGTCTGGTTCGCGTCGATCCGGGTAAACAGAATTATCAGCGAATCGCGCCAGCTTATTCGAGTTACGTGACCGGTGCGCCGAAGGTCATCGTGGCCGCGCGCACGCAGGATCCAGAACCTGTCGCGGATTCTGCGGCAGAACCGGCCATTCCGGCAGAGCACCTCGCTTGGTGCTCGCATCGCTACCGCTCCTACAATCCCTCCACCAATAACTACCGCGCCTTCAGCGGCGAGATGCGCAGTTGCACCTCACCCTTTGCAGAGCAGGCTGGCAGCAGCCGCGAAGAGGATGCCACACAAAATGCAATGGCCGGTGCTGGTCGTGCAGGAGGAAATGAAACCGCATCAGGTTGGTGTGTCGAACACTACCAGTCCTACCGTGCGCAAGACAACAGCTATCAGCCTTTCGAAGGACCACGCAGGCAGTGTGAAGCACCGTCGCGGGATGTCCTCGTTACGGCCTCGTATTAATCGGCGTTCGAATAAAACACTCGATTTTGACGTCACGCCTGACCATCGTGAATTTTATTCCTTTTGGCTCAAGCCGCACATTCCGCCAAGTGCGCCCACTTTTGTGGGAGTGCGGGACCAAATTCCGCAGGCTATTGCGGTCCATCCTACTCGATGAGGTCAAAAGCGCGAGGAACGCGATATTCGCCAGCAGGTCTGGTGTTCCGGCAACCGCTTGGCGAGTGACTTTTTGGGTCCAGGACGAATTATCCACTCGCTGTTGGTCGCGAGACCATCTCTAGAAAGTCGAATTCTTCAAGCATGGAATGTGCTTCGTTGCCGAAACGAGCGACGGTCCAATATTCCCGCTCCTTGCCGAATACTGTGGAGACGTAAACGACTTCGACAATGGCATCAGGGGTTGTCTTAATTGCCCAGTAGTGCTGTTCTGGCTCGATTAGCGACGGATCCAACACGATTTAACCTCTTCTAAGTACTGCGTTGGATTAGCCCGGAAGGTTCCTGGAAGGATACCCCGGACCTTGGTCCAATATGTGCTGGAATCGAAGTGCGTCCGCCCATTCGCTCTAAGTGACAATAACGGGTACAACACCGATGGGGGCTAGCCCTCGGCGTCGTGTTCGACACTATGTCAGACTAAGGTCTGAGCAATGTCGGACTGAAGTCCGACCTCGGAACCTGGAGCAATTAGAGCCGTTTTTCATCTCAATGAAGAAGGAATGATTATGCCTTTCACAGTTCCTGTGGCTGCGCTCGCAGCCGGACCCTTCGCGTTTAATAAACCATGCTACATCTGCGAGATCATGTAAGTGGACTATGCTTCACCACTGAACGCTTCACGCAATGTCGCTGACTTGAGCAGTCAAACGCGGCGGCGCTTTGACCCATTATTCTTCCTGCAAGAGATCGACATAATTGCCGATGATCTTGCCAAGCTGCCCCCATCGATCGATAGAACTGTAGTTGAGCTTCGCCTTGCCCAAATGCGGCAAGCAGTTGAATTTTGTTCGCAAAATGCAGGCTTCTGTTGTCTTGCTGAACAATGGACCTGAAACAGCGATGACGAAAGACGCGCCGTCACCAAGCCGTTTGAAACGTTCAATGTTCTCAAACCTAAAGTTGCACAAGAGCATTGGCGCTAACCGGCAAGATCACTCAGCCCGCGATGCTTAGACATGGCCATCTCCAGAGCCGACTGGGTATCGTGGCCCTCCCGATAAAGGGTGATTATGATCGCTGCGGCGAGCTCGGCTTCCGGGCTGCCTTTTAGGACTTGGTGCGCGTCCAGCCAATTTTGGAAAGCCTCATCAATTGTCTCGAGCTCCATTGGTCCGAATGCTGTTTCCAGAAACGCGCGCATAGCCTTCCCCCTTCTTTGCGGCGCCCATATGGGAAATGGGGCGTGCGGGGTCAAGACCAATCAGAGTTGATAAACGGACGAGAAACCTTACGCCTAAGCTGGCATCTCACGCTGATTTCATTGAGGAAAGGCCTTGCAGGGAATTGGTTGCGCCATAAATCTGCCAGCTGGAAGATCGGAAACAAGGTGCGGTGGCGCAATGGGAATGTAGAGCGGATACCAATGAGGAGCGAAGCGGGGAAGATTTTCGAACTGACCGACGAGATCTCTCGCCTTATCGACAGCGGAAACTGGGACGATTCCATCCTGGGGCCGCCGTCAAAATGGTCTGTCTGCCTCAAATCCACCGTCGACATCATGCTGCCAGCGATGGCTCAGATCGTGATGTTCTGGGGACCCGGCCTTGTCGCGCTTTACAACGAACCCTACGCTCCGACGATTGGCCAACGGCACCCCAAGGCGTTTGGCCGGCCCGCACGAGAGAACTGGGCCGAACTTTGGGATGATCTTGAGCCACTTTTGCGCCGGGTCTTGGAGACCGGAGAAACGGTGGCTGCAAAGGATCGTCCCTTCTACATCGAGCGGCACGGCTACCCGGAAACGGTCTATTTCGACATCTCCTATTCGGCCATTCGCGATGAACACGGCACAGTTTGCGGGGTCTTCTGCATCGTCAACGAAACAACTGATCGCGTCCGCGCTGACCAGGCGTTGCAGGCAAGCGAGGAATGGCTCCGGGCGGTTGTCTCCCAATCTGCAGCCGGTATTGGTCAGGGCAGCCTGGAAGGCAAGATCCTGCACGTCAACCGCCGGTTTTGTGAGATCGTCGGATATGAAGAGGAGGAACTCGTCGGGAAGGACATTGCCAACATCACCTTTGCCGCCGACATGCCCGAGCAAACCCGTTTGTTCAACCGGCTTGCCGAGACCCGCCAAAGCTTCGACATGGAGAAGCGCTATGTTCGTAAGGACGGTAGCCTCGTCTGGGTGAACAATACGGTTTCCGCTTTGCGGGATGACGAGGGGAAGATCCATCAGGTTGCCGTTGTCTCGGTTGATATCACTGAACGCAAGCAGGCTCAGGAAGCCGAGCGGCGCCTGGCCTCTATCATTGCATCCTCTAACGACGCGATCCTTGCGATCGACTTGGACATGACGATTACGGCCTCGAACCGTGGTGCCGAGCAGCTTTACGGCTACACTGCTGAGGAGATTGTGGGTCAGTCTGTCCTGGTGCTTGTACCAAAAGACAGGCGTGACGAAGAGCCGGGCTTGCTCCAGCAGATCAAAGCCGGTTTCGTGATAGAGGCCTACGAAACACAGCGTCGCCGCAAGGACGGCCATCTGGTTGACATTTTGCTCAGTGTCTCACCGGTCTATGACCCGGCTGGCAAGATCATTGGTGCCTCGAAAATTGCCCATGATATCTCCGCAAAAATAGAAGCCGCCCGGCTTCAGGCGGTTCTGATCGGTGAGTTGCATCACCGCGTGAAGAATGTTTTTGCAAAGGTGATTGCCATTGCGCGTCAGACCGTCGCGCAGGCGACTGACATACAAGCTGCGATCGCTGCGTTCGAAGCGCGCCTCTCGGCAATGGCCCACGCTCATGATCTGCTTGCCGAAGGTGACTGGCAGAGCGCGGACCTCGTCGCGGTGGTCGAGCAGGCCACTGAGCCTTACCCGCCGGAGCGATTCACCGTTTCCGGTCCATCCGTTCTCCTGCCTCAAAAGGCGGTTGCGACATTGTCGCTCGCCTTGCACGAGCTCGGAACGAATGCCGCCAAATTTGGAGCCCTATCTACTCCAACCGGACGGGTGTCGATCATTTGGAGCTATGACCCCGAAACCTCGGCTCTCAGCCTCCGCTGGCAGGAAAAGGGCGGGCCGACGGTCGCTCAACCGAACAAGAAGGGCTTTGGATCTCGCCTGGTCGAGCGCTTGCTGGCGGCGGAGCTCAACGGAACGTCGGCAATCATTTGTGACGCTGCCGGTGTCGTGTGTGAGATCGGGGCGGTGTTGCTACCGCACCCTATAAAATGACTGGCAGGAACGAATTCATCCGCCGCGACTTCTGTTGTCGGTTAACACAATCAGGATCACAATGCAGGAAAAGGATCAAAATCGGCGGGATGCGCGCAGCGCCGGAGACCGCCTGGTCGCCGGGCACGTCAGCGAAGACCCGTTTGCGGCGGCGTTCAAGGCTACGCGCATGCCGATGATCGTCACGGATCCCAGCCAGCCTGATAATCCGATCATCTTCTGCAACGATGCATTCAGGAAGCTGACCGGTTACAGCGACGACGAAATCATCGGCAGGAATTGTCGCTTTCTGCAAGGGTCGGAAACGGACCGGGAGACAGTCGCCAAAATCCGCGACAGCATCGTGGCGGGTCGGGATGTGGCTGTCGACATTCTGAACTATCGAAAGGATGGCAGCACGTTCTGGAACGCCGTCTTCATCAGCCCTGTGCGGGATGAGGCTGGGACAATCATCTATTTCTTCGCCTCCCAGCTGGATTTCACAACGGTCAAGAGCCGCGAGGCGGACTTGGCGGCGGCTCGTCACGAGGCCGAGGCGGAGGTTGCAAAACACACGGCCAATCTTCGCGCAGCCTTGGAGGCCCGTACCCTGCTCGTTCACGAGGTCGACCACCGGGTGAAGAACAACCTCTTGACCATGGCCTCGATCGTCAAGATGCAGGCGCGTATAGCGACGGACGATCGGCAGAGGAAAACGCTTATGTCGGTCCTTAACCGCATCGAGGCTCTCAGCACGGTCCAACGCAAGCTATTCACGCTCGACGACGTCTCGAAATTCGACATGTCGGAGTTCACCCGTGAGCTGGTGACCGATCTGGTCGATGCAACCGGTCGAAAGGACATTCGTCTATCTCTGGATCTCTCCCCGCTCCTCGTGCCGGCTGTGAAGGCGACGCCGCTGTCCCTGATCGTCAACGAGCTGGTCGGGGACGCCGTTCGCCGTGGTTTGAGCGACGGTGGCGGAGATATTCATGTTGTCGTCCGGCGCCTAAACGGTCATTTCCTGATCCGCGTCGAAGACACGTCGGAACCGGTCGAGCCGGATCGTGAGAGCGCTCAGCTCGGAAAACTGTTGCTGGAAGCATCAGCCTTGCAGCTGGGCGCTGAGATCCAACGGAAACAGGACGGCCGCAAAACGGTCGTCGATGTGGTGCTGCTTGTCGGCGACCATCAGGAGAGTGCGCATTGAAAGTCATGATCGTGGAAGATGAGATGTTGCTCGCCATGGAGCTCGAAAGCGAAGTGGAGATGGCGGGTCACCAGGTCACGGGGCTCGCCATGAGCAGCGCCCAGGCCCGAGATCAGCTCGGCAAGGCGAAGCCAGATTTCGCTTTCGTCGACATTCACCTGATGGATGGGCCAACCGGGATTGATGTTGGGCGCGAGCTGGCGGCGGCCGGCATCCCCTATGTCTTCGTCAGCGGCAACATCAAGCGAATCCCACCAGACTTTGCCGGTGCCCTTGGAGCAATCGAAAAGCCTTACACGATGAACGGCATGAAGAATGCGCTGGTCTATGTCTCGGCAATCATCCAAGGGGACGACAGCGGTGCACCGCCAGCGAGCCTGGTCCTGGCGGAGGATGCGAATGCCGGAAAGAGCTTTGGCTAAAATGCTGAGAAGTATCTGCTAAATGCCGATAGCACGTGGGAGGAAACAATGAGCCAAAATCAAAACATTTTAAAAGAGGTCAAGCCAAAGCTTCTTGCTCTGGTCGAGGAGCTCGTCGCCAAGGGCGCCGAGCGATCCGCGGTGATCTACATGATCGAAAAGGAATCCACCCAGCTTCGTGATCCTGTGGACGACAGGTCCGATCGTCAGATCGACGAGCCCTCGAACGATTGGCCGGCGGCAGGCAGGTCTCAGTAGGTCTTGCCTGCCATTCAACCTCGGCGTTGTGGCCTGGACAGTCAGACGCGGGCCAATGTTTTCCTGGCGGCGCGTATGACGGCATCTGTGGTGATATCGAACTTCTTGTAGACGTCGCCGATTTTGCCCGATGCGCCAAACTCATGCATGCCGACAAATTCGCCATCGAGGCCAAGATAGCGGTCCCAGGAATCGCGGACAGCCGCTTCGACCGCGACACGCGCTCGCGTCACGCCAAGGACTTGATGCTGATAACTCGCATCTTGTCGCTCGAACACGAGACGGCAGGGCATCGAAACGACAGCTGTCCTTATCCCGTCTTTTTGCAGGACAACCCTTGCCTCGACCGCCAAGTGAAGCTCGGACCCTGTTGCGAAAATTGTCAGCTGCCTTTGTCCACCTTCAGCCTCAAGCAGGACGTAACCGCCCTTCGCCGCATGGTTTTCTGAGGACGGGTCCCCCCGCAGGAGGGGCATAGGCTGGCGCGAGAGTGCGATCAGCGCCGTTTCGCGCGGCGTATCGAGGATTGCCTCCCAGCATTCTGCCGTTTCGATCGGATCTCCTGGTCGATAGACGGCAAGCCGCGGGATCGCCCTGAGCGCGCTGAGATGCTCGATCGGCTGATGGGTCGGCCCGTCCTCGCCAAGCCCGATAGAATCGTGGGTCATGACGAAGATCGAACGGATTTCCATCATCGCAGCCAAGCGGATCGAAGGACGGCAATAGTCGGAAAATGTCAGAAACGTCCCGCCATACGGGATGAGACCGCCATGGAGCGCCAAACCATTCATTGCGGCCGCCATGCCGTGCTCGCGTACGCCGTAATGAATATATGAACCATCGAAATTGCCGGGCGTGATTTCCGCCTGGTTTTTTGCCCTGGTGTTGTTGGATGGGGTAAGATCCGCCGAACCGCCAAGCAGTTCAGGAATCGCATCGAACAGGTGGTTCAACACAATCCCGCTTGCCTGGCGGGTTGCCAGATCTTTCTCGGATGCGACGAGCTCATCCTTGGCGGCGGAGATGGCCGAGCGCCAATTCTGCGATAGTTCGCCCTTCATCCGCCGCTCAAAATCGCGGTTTGCACTTTCCTCAACCCGCTTTGCCCAGGCCGCCCGCTCCGTGCGACCCTTCGCACCGATCTTGCGCCAGGCGGCGAGCAAACCGTTAGGGATCTGGAAAGGCGGCGCTTTCCAGCCGAGAATGTCGCGGGCGCCGGCGATCTCCTCTTCACCGGGTGCGTCGCTATGGGCCTTCTGGGTGCCTGCCTTGGTGGGAAACCCGAACCCGATGACGGTCTTGCAGGCAATCAGCGACGGGCGGTCTTTCACTTTCTGTGCCTCAATGATCGCGGCGCGAATGGCATCGGTATCATGACCGTCGATCTCCTGGACATGCCAGTTGGCTGCCCGAAAGCGTGCTGGCTGGTTTTCGGATTCGGCAAGGCTTGTCGCACCATCGATCGATATGGAGTTGTCGTCCCAGAAAGCGATGAGCTTACCGAGCTTCAGATGACCGGCCAGCGATATCGCCTCATGGCTGATCCCTTCCATCAGGCAGCCATCACCCACAAAAACATAAGTGTTGTGGTCAACAAGATCGTCGCCGAAAGTAGCGTTCAGGAGCCGCTCGCCAAGCGCCAGTCCAACCGAATTGGCTAGCCCTTGGCCAAGCGGTCCGGTCGTGGTCTCGATACCGGTCGCATGATGATACTCCGGGTGGCCAGCGGTCCGACTATCGATCTGACGGAAGCGCCTGATCTCCTCGATCTTCATATCTTCATAGCCTGTCAGGTAGAGCAGACTGTAAAGCAGCATCGACCCATGGCCGTTGGAGATGAGAAAGCGATCCCGGTCGAACCAATGCGGATCGGCGGCGTCAAACTTCAAGAAATCGGAAAACAGCACCGTTGCGATATCCGCCATGCCCATCGGCATGCCGGGGTGACCGCTCTTGGCCGCCTGAACCGCATCCATCGACAGAAAGCGGATGCAATCGGCCATATCGCGCAAATGCTGATCTTTGGGTGCGGGGACGGTTTTGCGGGACTGGTCAGTGATGTCTGACATGATCATTCCTCTTGCGTGCCTGTCCCTGCAAGCGTGCGAGCCGCAGTTCAAAGGCATCTTTTTTGGAAGGGTTTTGACGGTACGTGTCGGAAAACGACCGGATAAGCGGCAAGTTCCATGACCAATAGGGCTGCCCCGCACACCAGCCAGCGCTAATGGTCTATATCAGGTT
Organism: Rhizobium sp. BE258; assembly: GCF_031457345.1. Lineage (NCBI taxonomy): Bacteria > Pseudomonadati > Pseudomonadota > Alphaproteobacteria > Hyphomicrobiales > Rhizobiaceae > Rhizobium > Rhizobium sp. BE258. Next base: position 191,773 of record NZ_JAVDWL010000010.1, on the reverse strand, counting down.
ACGGTTGTGCGGTTCGAAGCTTTAACGTCCATGTTGAGCGCGATTGGCATTCACTGCCGGGCCGACGTCGGCTTTCGCGAATTCCCCTTCCAGCGAAATGGATTCGGGCGGGTTCGCCTCATGGCAAGCGGGCGCTACTTGTGCGCGCTGACAGGCCAGCCGTTTGCAATCCTGGTCGGATGGCATTGCTGGAGACTGAAGACAAGCGGCGATCCTGCAGTAGTGTTATTGACAGGGTAGTCCATAATAGCTAATTATCACGCCATGGCGAGACCTAGAGAATTTGACCGCGACGCGGCATTAGAAAAAGCAATGCAGGTGTTTTGGGCGAAGGGGTTCGCTTCAACGTCCACCGACGATCTACGTGAAGCGATGGGCATTGGCAGGCAGAGCCTATATGGCGCGTTTGGTGATAAGCGGACACTTTACCTTGAAGCGTTCGATTCCTACCTGGAGCGGATAGGGTCGGCTCATTTGATCAGGCTTTCCTACGGCAGTCCGATTGAAGGAATAGAAAATCTCTTGGCAGGTCTTGCGCCAGAAGACGATCGGGAACGGGCGCTGGGCTGCATGGGCGTAGGATCAGTGGGTGAATTTGGAACAACGGATCCAGACCTCAACCTTCGTCGGAAGGCATCGGGCGAAATGCTCATGAGACATGTCGCGCAGAGGATTGTCGAAGGCCAAGAGCGCGGGGAGATTGCTCGCAAGCTCGATCCCGCCGAGACGTCCGCTTTCGTTGTTATGACAATGACGGGATTGCAGATTGCCGCGCGTGGCGGTGCATCGGCAAAGGAGTTAAAAGCGATGGCGCGGTTCGCAACCTACCGACTGATGCCATAAGACCCGCTTTGTAATCGGAGCGGGTACTTTTCCGGATAATTATGGACTGATCTATCAAAAATGGAGAACCTATGACGGTCAACGAACCCAGATCCGCTCTCGTCTTCGGAGGCGCGCGCGGAATAGGTGCTGCTTCGGTCCGCAAACTTGCCAAGGATGGCTTTGACGTTGCCTTTACCTATGTGTCGCGGCCAGACACCGCCTCAGAACTCGTTTCGGAGATCGAAGCCGACGGACACCGTGCCATCGCGATCCAGGCGGACAGTGCGAACCCACAGGCCATTGAAGCAGCGGTACGTACTACCGTGGAAAGGCTGGGCGCTATTGACGCCGTCGTTGTGAACGCTGGCATTCTTCGCACTAACACGGTCCACAAAGTTTCGCTTGAGGAGCTTGATCTCATGATCGATGTCAATATCCGCGGGGTGTTTCTCGCCATCCAGGCCGCGGCGGCGAGAATGAAGGATGGTGGCCGGATTATTACGATCGGCTCCAATACCGCCGAGCGGACCGGTATGCAGGGAACAAGCGTGTACCAGTTCACAAAGGCGGCTGTCGCGGCAATGGTCAAAGGATTGGCGCTTGATCTCGCACCGCGACGCATCACCGTGAACAACGTGCAGCCCGGCCCGACCGACACTGACATGAATGCTGGCGCTTTGGAGTACCTGTCCGAGCGTAGCCCCATGAAGCGCGTTGCTCATCCGTCCGAAATCGCGGAGCTCGTAGCCTATCTCGCCGGCCCTGGCTCCTCCTACATGACCGGTTCCAGCTTGACGATAGATGGCGGCTGGGTGCTCTAGCGCGACACCTACGATGGGGGCGATGCAGCCAGGTGGCAGCATCGCCATGCCTTACCAGAGCCACTCAGCCGCCAAGGCATCCGCCAGCTCTGGGGAACCGTCAAAGGATTTAAGGCTTACCACTTAGTATTTGATTTGCGGTCGCGGGAAAATTGCGATGTATCATTTGGGTCGGGTAATCGATCATATTCATCTTCGGGTCTCAGATCTACAGGCCAGCCGGAGGTTCTATCGCGCGATCTGTGATGCGCTTCATCTTGAGGGCGTTTTCGGGGAGGGGGCAGACCACTTTGTGATCGATGAAATCTATGTGGATGCTGCCGACGATTACGTGTCGCGAATCCACCTGGCGTTTCAGGCTCGCTCGCGAGAAGACGTCGAAGCGTTTCACCGGCTGGCGCTCGAAGCCGGCGGGCGTTCCAATGGAGGGCCCGGTCTGCGGCCATACCACGACAGATACTATGCAGCTTTCGTGCTCGATCCAGATGGGAACAACATTGAAGCCGTCTGTGATGCCCCAAGTTTGCGCAGCGCAGATTCCGTCGTGGTCGAACGAATATAATCGGTCAACGGCCAACAGCTTCAGCTGCCAGTTAATGGCGTGGCTCGTTAATCGACGCGCTCTGCCCGGAATTTCCGCACTCTGGCAGCCGAGCCACAAGTCTTGTCCGAACACCACCGCCGGTGACCGCCGCGAGACTGATCTAGAAATAGCCAACCGCAGTTTCTTCCCTGACATATCCGTACCGCGCGGCGCTGCTGCCGCGATATCAGGAGATCCGCTGCCAAAGGCGCGATCCGCTCTGCGATGGCAGTCATCGACATGGCAGGTGCGTTGCTCCAGATAACGCCGTCCTTCCCTTTTCGCAGGCTTCGTTGCCCGGCTGCGAGTCGACAAGCGGAGCTCAGGTGGTCGAGATCGTGTTGATCACAAGGCGTCTCCTGGGCCTCCGCGCTGAATATACGGTGAAGGGATTCCCTTAGGACTTTGGCTTTCTCAAGTTCTGCGTCCGCCACACCAGGGTTGTTTGCCGCCTTGTCTAGCAAGACATTATGTTCAGATCGATCCACCAGACCGGCGCGAAGAGCCCAACCGACCAGATCCCCGAACGACGTGAGAAAATCTGGGCCCCACCTCTCGCCGCGACTGTCTATCGTATTGACGAAGTCGAGCGCTGCGTGGCCGCCGAGCAGACTGATGTCGTCAATGGTTTTCAATGTCTCCATAGCGCTAATATCGTATCGGGGAACGATTTGGGCAAGGGCGTGTTGTAACGGTATAAAAAGCTTTTAACCGTTACAGGTGAGGACGCGCGATGGTCGCCGGTCTAGACACGAACAAGGTCCGATTCCTTATGCTCTGCCTCATTTGGGGGAGTACTTGGATTGGTATGAAAGCTGGTATCGAGGTCGTGCCGCCGCTGGTGTTTGCGGGGACACGCTTTACCGCGGCTGGTGGTTTGCTCCTCATTTATGCTCTGGCAAAAGGCGAAGGCGCCCTTGTCCGGAGCAAGGACTTTATTCGGCTTTTCGCGGTGAGCATCTTCATGATTACCCTATGCTACGGGCCACTGTTCTGGGGCATGCAGTATATAGATACAGGCACTGCAGCAGTCTTGGAAATGTCACTTACGCCAATTGCCCTTCTGTGCTTTGCCCTGTTGCTTCGTGAAGAGGCTTTGAGTGTACGGCGCATCATCGCCCTAGGGCTGGGAGTTGCCGGCCTGGTCGTGCTGTTCTGGCCATCCACGACAGTTGCTGCATTGCCTGGGCCGGAGGCCTTTTCGGGCGCAAATCTGTTAGGTGGCATTGCGGTGGCGTCGGCGGCGTTCACCTACGGCTATGGATCGGTCCTGGCCCGCCCGCTACTGCGCGCCTATCCAGCGTTGTTGATCGCAGGGATCACGACATTTGTTGGGGGGCTGAGCCTCGTCGTCATGGCGCTGATCTTTGAAACTGGTGCGTTGGCAGCACTTTCAGGAGATTGGGGCTCGGTCGCCTGGATGAGCTGGCTTTTCCTAGTCGTCTTTGGTTCGCTTATTGGTTACACCACCTACATGCGGCTGTTAAGGGATGTCGGAGCTTCAAGGGCAGGAAGCTATGCGTTTGTCTCGCCTGTTATCGCCGCGGCGCTTTCAGCGATATTGTTCGCCGAGGAGGTTACACTGCTAGATATCATTGGTATCATGGTGATGCTCAGCGGTGCCTATCTCGCTATGGCGGACGCACCTACCGCGGTCGCAAAAACTTGCACCGAATAATTGGCCGTTTCTGTCATGGAGGCTGCTCAGCCATGTCGAATACGACGGCGTTGTCCTGATCTCTCAAGCCTTCATAGGTTACATGGCTAAAGTTGCCGTTGTCCGTCCACCCACGAAACGGCGCACGAGGATCGCGCCTGCGAGCATGGATGGATAGCCGCGTTCGCCCGGAATTTTCAGAGCGGTTTATACCGATCGATGGTGCTATCACTACGCGTTGTGCCCACCTACATAATCCTGATCGCAATGAGGCTGATGCGATCACTGCCACCACGGCGCTGGTTCACGGATTCGCAGTTGTGGCGAGCGAGATTCTGAATTTTCAAGGAACCGGTGTTATCCTTGCGGATCCATGTCAGTCCTGAATGGCCAAGTGTGACACGTCATCACATACCGCCCTATGGGGTTTACGTTATATAGATTGTGACATAGGCGTGGTAGAGCAAATGGTCCTGAGGGCGGGCGATTGGACAGTAGTCGCATAGCTGACGGAGAGCTTGATCCGAAAGGCCCCGGCAGCCAACTGGGGGAGGCGCACCGGAGCCCTAGATCGCAGCGTGCATGATGAGGCGCTGCAGCTGACAAACCGTTCGGCCGTCAAGTTGTTCCGCTTGGAGGAAGAAGCCGCGCGAGCTGCTGCAGAAACGCTCCATAAGAAAGTGAGACTTATAGAAGGATAGCAGTGAGGCGCTCCTATGTTCCGGTCGCCAATCTGACGGCTTGCAGGCCACAGCCGTCATGGCTGCCGCAGGCCGCTCGTAGACCCGCAAGTGCCGGTAATGACGCTTTATTTCTCATGAAATTGGAACAAATGCCGAGCGAGAATCTTTTCGAGGAACTTCGACCTTGTCGATTTCCTTCAAAGGCGAAGCAACAGGGGAGTTCAGAATGTCCAGAGCGATCTCAATGGCTGTTATTGCCATTTCATCGGCATCTATGCTCGCAGCCTGCACGCCAACCGAAAGAGGCACGGCAATCGGCGCGGGAACCGGAGCAATCATCGGCGGTGCAGTCAGCAACAGTTGGGGAGGCGCGGCAGTGGGTGCTGTAGCTGGCGGCGTCGCCGGCGCGCTTATAGGACGGTCGACGGAGCGCCGCGGCTACTGCATCTATCGTGATCAGTACGGCCGCAAATACGAAGCGCGGTGCCGTTAAGCCGCATAGGCCCAAAGCGATGCTTCCGACAGAAGTCTGAACTTCAGGGCCGGTTCTATGAGCCGGCCTGTCGGCGGATATGCACCGCGACAATCTCGGACATTGTGCGGACGGACCGTGCGGAAACAGGCCCTTGATCACGGCAGCCGGAAGGCCCTTGCGGATACGTGCCCGTTTCCGCGGTTAGTACAAAGCCCGCCTTGGCGGCGAAGCCGCTACTTGCTCTGAAGGCAGCGAATGGTCAGCTTGACGGTACAAAATCGCTGGCGAGCGCGCCTTCCGACGCGCTGTAGCGACCGAGCGGTTTTGCGGGTGGTCATCGCATCATTTCACCGCCCGTCAACTAAACCATGTGTCCAGGCAGAATCTAGTGAGGCGGGAGATATACGAGTAGAAACTAGCGCTGCTTCGCGGTTTACTGGAAGTCAGTGGCAGAAGGTTGATATCTGCTGATTAGCGCCTGTAGAGTCCGCTCCACATAGCGCACTTGCGACTATTTAGCAGGCCGCTTCTTCACTGAGACAACGCCCATTTCTCGATCCAGCTTTTTCTTGGCGAGCTTGCGCGAGTGACGGACACCTTCCGCCTTTTCACGGGCGCGCTTGACCGATGGCTTCTCATAATGTTCCCGTTGGCGCATTTCGCGAAGGATACCTTCCCGCTGCAGCTTCTTTTTGAGAAGGCGAAGCGCCTGATCGACATTGTTGTCGCGGACAAGTATTTGCACGGATGTTCCTCAAGACAGGTGAATGCGGTTGGCGCGAGGCTTTGCCTCATTGTCGCCGGCTTGGCAAGACGACTCATAGCCGCGCGCGAGGATTTCGTCTTCGCTCGATGAATGATGCGGGCCTGCCCGAGCTGCTTTGACGAACGATAGAGAGGCTATGATTGTATCATTGCTGGAGTCTCTAGTTCCAGTGAAATTGATTCACGAATTTCACTTGAAGGGCCGCTTCAGCAGATGTTGAAGCCGATTGAAAATGAAGGCGAGACTTGAGAGCCTCGCTGCGGCAGCTTTTCTGATGGCTGCCTTTTTTGCCGATGTCGCACTTGATGACAGCGTGACACCTGTCGGAAAATTACGGTTCACACATGCCGGGCCACGGCAGTATTCGACCTTCACCTGTGCCTTCGCGTGACCGAACAACCCTTGGCCCTAGGCAGGTGAGCCGAGTCCATCTGTCGTGATTTTAGGATGTTCGGAAGCGGTCGTGATGTCATTCTGACAGATCCCTTAACAGGGCGTTCAGCCGACATTCAGCGCATAATGCCATAATTCCATTCATTCCGGAATGACCATCGCACTGAGCTTGGGTCCGACCCGGTCTATGGAGAGCAGATCAATGTTCAGGAAATTCATCGTCTCGACACTTCTCCTCGCCGCGATAACCGCTCCCGTGTCGCTGGCTGCTGGGACAGCCGGGGCACAGGAGTACTACGGGCGGGGCTGGCATGACGATCGAGATTGGGGAGGTCCACCGCCGGAGCGGCAACGCCATCATCACCATCCCGACTACGGCGGACTGATTGCGGGCGGTATTGCTGCAGGGCTTGTCGGTGGCCTCATCGGCAGAGAAATCGATAATGACGGGCCACGCTATTATTCACCGCCGCCGCCACAGTGCTGGTATCAGCGCCAGTCTGTCCAGGACAGCTATGACGACGGGTACCACACCGAGAGCGTTCGCGTTTGCCGTTGAAGCGCAGGACATCGGAATGTGGCGCGTAGCCTGACGCTTCTACTCCTACTTACTGACAGCGCGGTGGCAGATCAACATCGGCTTGTCGATGAAGTTTTGTCGTTTCTAAGACGTCAGACGTGGTTGCTTAACGACCCTTAGGAACAAAGCCTTCATCGCATCCGCGATACCGTCAGTCGGCGTCACTTCGAAGTAAAGTCCGGGCGAGGCGCATTCCGCCATCTTGGTGGAGATCTGGGTTTGGAAGGGGGAAATCCAAGTATTGTACCAGCTGTTCTTTGGAAGCGGCAAGTAGGTCGTGTAGAGGACGGCGATCTTCACACCGCGTGCCTTCAACGGAGTGCAGAAACTCGTATCGATAGGTTCCTGGCAGCGACCACCGGTCGTTTTCTTCGTGCAAGAGGATGGCTTGTAGCTGTCACCGACGCCATCGGCTACGAAGAACAGGATCTTCTGGGGGGCTGCAGAAGTGTTCCCGCTCCCCGGGACCGTGATGATTGTGTTCATCTGCGTCAGGGCACTGTCGAAGCTCGTAGTTTGGTCGTTATTGTATCCCTGGCTTGGGATAGTCATGAGGTCAACGGCATCGGTGTAGGATCGAACTTGATCCAGATCGTAGGTCGGGTTTGATATGGTGGTAAGTTTGGCATCCTCGGCCTTAGTACCAAAAGTGTAGACACCCATTCGGAATTGGTTACTGGCAACGCGTGTGCTCTTTGCGGTTGTTGTCAACTGCTGGGTCGCCTGGCGAACAGTGTCTATGCGCATCGTTACCCCGAGTGTCTTCGCGAGATTGTAATAGCTCTTGTTGCCGCTCGCGATATCGTGACATGCGAATGCGCAGCTGTCGGTCGTGTTGGCTTGCATCTTGGCAACATCAGCCGCGGTGGCGCCGACACCCATCGACGGAGTGTTGTCGATAAGGATATAGAAATCCATAAATGATGCCGTCTGATATTCCGCGCTAGCGGTCCCCGAGATGTCGATGCTCGTTTTACCGAACATGGCCATGAAGGACGTGGGTATCGACGTCTTGAAGGCTATGTTTGAGGTCACCTTATTCAGATTGCGCGTCACCGTCACAGACAGATCCATTGGAAGCGTAGCAGCCTCCCCAGACATCTGGCCGGCGAAAAGTTTGCGTGCTTCGCTTTCGCCAACCGATATGGAGCCGTCAGCCGGCATCGCCATGGCTTGGGTGACCGCCAGGGATTTCTCCGCTACCGCTCCGACGGCAGCCGCGTCGGCCGCGTCAAAGAGTTGCGTGCGGATTTCCAACGCATGCGAGAAGTCGATAGCCATCCCCGCCGCGCCGACCAGGGGCATGAAAAGGACTGCCGTAAGCAACCCGAAATTGCCGGAGCGGCATGAAACAATACGCTTGATTGTCGTTATCATGCTGAATGGTACCAAGATGAACATGTGCGAGTTTTAGCAGTCGCCTTTTAAGCTCTAGCTAACTAGCTTGGTAAAGCAAAATCAAATACTTACAGCTAAAGCGCGAGCGATAGGCGTTGCTCAGCCCAAGATGGTGACTGTTTTCTCTGTCGCTCAACATGTTCAGGAAACTGTCAGTATGCCGCTATAGGCGTGAGCAAGCTGTTACCTATGAGGTCAATCTGGAATGCCTAGCAAAACCTACGCTTTAACTGTTCTCGCTATCTTATGTTCATCCGTCTCATCGTTTGCCGCGACAACTGTGAAGGTCACCGAAGGCGGAGAGGGCGGCGGTGCGATAACGCTGGTCATTGATCAAACTTCGATCAAGTCGGGACAAACGACGTTTGTGGTCCACAATGACGCCACGACTGAGGAGCACGAGATGGTTCTTGTCGAGCTGAAGTCAGCCGATACGATTATCCCGGTCGTCACGGCTAAGCACAGAGTGGATGAGTCCAAACTCAAGAGCCTGGGCGAAGTCTCGGAATTGAAGCCAGGGACTGACGGGCGCTTGAAGGCCAATCTCATCCCAGCTCCTACCTGTTACTGTGCAACATCAAGGGCCACTACGAGGCTGGCATGCATGCTGTCTTGACGGTCACGAAGTAGCAGTCGCACGCCATGGTGATCGCGGACACGGTGGTCGCGATCAGTGATTAACGAACGCAAGGAGTGCGCCAGTGGCACAATCAGGTCCCTTGGCATACACGCTGCCGCAGCGTGCCCTTCATTGGTTAACCGCGGCGCTGGTGTTTTTCAATCTGCTGTTTCCCGATGGCATTAACGAATGGAACCACAGCATGCGACAGACAGGGTCAGCAACGGCCGACCAGGTCTCCAGCGCAAACATCCATGCGTATCCGGGCATCGCCGTTCTTGCATTGGTCGCGCTTCGGCTTCTCTTGCGTGTTCTCCAAGGCGTGCCGGCTTCTCCGTCGAGAGAGCCATCCTTCTTTCGATATGCAGCGACGGTTGCGCACTGGGCATTGTATGGCCTAATGATCGCGATGCCGCTGACGGGGATAGCGGCATACTATTTCGGGTATGAGGTCGTGGGCGGAATCCACGCCGACATCCTGAAGGTTGTTCTCTGGATCATCATTGCGGGCCATATTGCTGGCGCTTTGGCTCACCACTTTTATTGGAAAACCGATGTGCTCAAGCGCATGACCATCGGCTGAGTTCTGCCGGCTCGATCGTTGCCGAGCGGACACGCCTTGCGGACTGGAGAGCGATGATTGCACGGGCTGTCATAATACCCACGGTGGGGCATGTGTAGGCATGCTTCGATGCCGATCGAGGTGCGTCATCTGGCGATGACCCGCCGACGACTACGAGTGTATCAACCTTCGGCCCAGGATAAATTGCGGGCCGAATTTCAGCCGCATTTTGAGAGAACATGGTTCGCTGGAGTTGAGCCTGCAAGGATGTTCCATTGCGGATAATGGTGGTCGAAGACGACGATATTCTCGGATCAGCTTTGAAAAAAGCGCTTGAGAAGCATGCCTATGGCGCTGACTGGTTTCGCGATGGCGATGTCGCCCTGGTGGCCTTGAAAGATGAATACGACGCGCTTGTGCTGGATGTAAATCTGCCGAAAGCCAGTGGCTTCGACGTTTTGCGGGTGCTGCGCCGGAGCGGCAATAACATCCCGGTTCTCATGCTGACCGCCCTTGATAGCGTCCGCGACCGGGTGGCCGGTCTCGACGAGGGCGCCGACGACTATTTGACCAAACCGTTTGATCTCGATGAATTGCTGGCCCGAATCCGAGCTCTGCTGCGCCGCCGTCAGGGGCGAAACGAGACAGTCATCCGCTGCTCCAACGTCGAAATAGACCCCGCCGCAATGGTGGCGCGCCGTGATGGGGTTCAGCTTCACATGCCCGCGAAGGAATTTCGCCTTCTGCGCCTCCTTATGGAGCGTGGCGGCCGCTACGTCACGAAGAGCGACATCGAATACGCCCTTTATGACACCGAAGTCTCCGTCGAGAGCAACACGATCGAAGTGACCGTCTACAATTTGCGCAAAAAGCTCGGCACCGATTTCATAAAGTCGATCCGTGGCGTCGGTTACATGGTCGAGCGGCGGCGGTGACACTTACCCAACGGCTCTTTCTACGTATCCTGCCGACCTTGATCATCGCGATCGCTGTTGTCGGTTTTTTTGCCTACCGAAGCGCGACACGCGAAATAGACAACATCTATGACGCCCAGCTGATCAACGACGCCAACGTTCTTTGGTCGTTGATGCAACATCCGCTGACCCGGCCAGATACGAAGCCAACGATCCAGGTGCCGGATCTCGACTTCAACATGGACAACCAGCTTGCTCTAAATGAGGATGCCGACGACTATGCGGACGCACATTCTTTTCGTGCCTGGAAGGGAGACATGCTCGCCTTTGCAAGCAGCAATGCCTTTCCCGCTGGTCTTGACCGCTTCAGCGCCGGATTTTCAGACACGGTCTATAACGGAGCACGCTGGCGGATCTATTCTCTGCCCATCCCGGATACGAACATTTCCATCGAGGTCGCAGAAGAAATCAACCTGCGTGAAGGACTCGTCGAGAACATTCTTCTCAATCTGGCTTTCCCGCTCGTCGTCCTTATCCCAGTGATCGCCGTCATCATCTGGTTTGCGATCAATAACGGGCTGATCAATATAAGAGAGCTGGTATCCCAGATCCGGATGCGAACGCCAGACGATCTGTCCATCATCGCGACGACTGGATTGCCAAGGGATCTTGCGCCCCTTGTGCATTCCCTCAATAATCTCCTTCGCAAACTTGGCCGTTCGCTGACGATGGAACGGCGCTTCTCCGATCTCGCGGCCCATCAGCTGCGCACGCCGCAGGCCGGGATCAAACTGCTGCTGCAGCTTTTCGACCGGGCCGATTCCGAGGATGAGCGCCGTGTGCTCCTGCAGGATCTGGTGGTCAGCAACGAGCGCGCCATGCATCTGATCGAGCAATTGTTGCGGCTCGCGCGCGTTAGCCACCAGCCGCTTCAGTTGGAGCGCTTGCCACTGCGCGAGGTTGCTGCGATTTCGCTCGCCGATTTCGGTGTGCTGCTGAACAGCCGCGGTTTCGATGTCGAGCTTACGGGAGCGGCGGACGCTTCCGTTCTGACCGACCGGGCTCTGCTGCGAGTGATGATCGACAATCTCCTCGACAACGCGATCAAATACTCCCCGGATGCCGGAAAGATTGAACTGCGCATCGAGCCGAGCCCACTCGGCTGGCGGTTCTCTATCATGGATAGCGGCCTCGGAATTTCACCCGAGCACCGCGACACGGCGTTCCAGCGCTTCAACCGCCTCGATGCGAGCGCCGGCGAAGGGGCCGGACTCGGGTTACCTATTGTCGCTGATATAGGCAATCGGCTGGAGATCGGCATCACCCTTGGTACTCCTCCCTGGGGGCGCGGTCTGCGGGTCGATCTGGATATTCCCGGCGCCTGAGCACCGAATTCAGTTTCGTTTCATCTTCGCCTCATCTTGCGTTCAGTTCGCGGCGCTAGACGTTTCGTCAGATTCTTGACGGAGCATGCGATGCAGGTGTTTTGCGATTTCGACGGGACGATATCGAAAGAGGACGTGACCGACCTTATTCTGGAGCGTTTCGCGCGCCCGCAATGGCACGAGATCGAGGATCAGTGGGCCAACGGCAAGATCACCTCGGCCCAATGCATGCAGCGCCAGGTACGACTGATCGACGCGACATGCGACGAGCTCGACGCTTTTCTTGATACGGTCGAGATCGACAGTGATTTTGTCGGCTTCATGCAGTTCTGCGACATGAATGAGCTTGCCCTGAGCGTCGTCAGCGACGGCGTTGAGTATTTTATTCGGCGCGTTCTTAGGCGCCACGGGCTTTCCGATATCCCTGTGATCGCAAACAGGTTGGTCACTGCCTCTGATACCAGCGAGTGTGCCTTCGATCTGAAGTTCCCCCTCATGAGCGGCGCTTGCGCCGCGGGTTCCGGTGTCTGCAAATGCGCAGTCGTTAGGCCCCCCAACGAGCACATATATATCGGCGATGGCCGCAGCGACTTCTGTGTCTCGAACGAGGCGATGGTCGTGTTCGCCAAGGCAAAACTCGCCGACTATTGCCGCTCGCAGCGTATCGCTTTCTTTCCATATGACAGTTTCGCAGACATCCAGCGGTCTGTCGCAGCCATCATTTCCAGCCCGTCACCGCAGCGGTTTGCGCTGTCCGTTGCACAATCTGCGTAAGAAGAGGACTTCATGCGTTCCAAACTCAAACTTGCCGACACCACGGATTCTGTCGTCTTGGAAGACGAGCTGCGTCTGCTCGAAGAAACCTATTGCTCGCACGGCGATACGGTCCACTATTCGGAAAAGCCTAAATTCTTCGAATCCTGCGAAGGTTCCTTCGTCTATGACGCGGCCGAAACGCCGTTTCTCGATCTGCAGATGTGGTATTCGGCCGTCAATTTCGGCTATCGCAACGAGCGCCTGAACAATGTCGCTCACCGCCAGCTCGATCGCCTGCCGCAGGTCGCCTCGCAATATCTGCATCGCGAGAAGGTCGAACTGGCGGCGATGATCGCCAGGGATGCCGAGCAGAAATTCGGCGCCAAGGGCCGCGTGCATTTCAATGTCGGCGGCTCGCAGGCTGTGGAGGACTCGCTGAAGATCGTGCGAAATTTCAGCGGCGGTAAGAGCCTGATGTTCGCCTTCGAGGGCGGCTATCATGGCCGCACGCTGGGCGCCACCTCGATTACTTCGAGCTATCGCTACCGCCGGCGCTACGGCCATTTCGGCGAGCGCGCGCAATTCACGGAGTTTCCATACCACTTCCGCGGCCCGAGGGGCATGTCGAAGGAAGAATATGGGCATTACTGTGTGCAGAAATTCGCCCGGCTGTTCGAGAGCGAATATAACGGCGTCTGGGATCCGAAGGCGGGAAAGTCGGAATTTGCCGCTTTCTATGTCGAGCCGATCCAGGGTACCGGCGGCTATGTCATTCCACCGATGAATTTCTTCACCGAGCTGAAGAAGGTTCTCGACGATCACAACATCCTCCTTGTTGTTGACGAAATCCAGATGGGCGTCTACCGCACGGGTAAACTCTGGTCGATCGAACATTTCGGCGTGTCGCCTGATGTGCTCGTCTTCGGCAAAGCTATCACCAACGGTCTCAATCCGCTCTCTGGCATCTGGGCCAAGGAAGAGATGATCAATCCGACGATCTTCCCGCCCGGCTCCACCCACTCGACCTTCGCCAGCAACCCGATGGGCACATCGGTCGCGCTGGAGACGCTGAAAATGGTGTCGGAAAATGACTTTGGTGCCAGTGTCATGCAAAAGGGCGCGCATTTCCTCGAAGGTCTCAAGGACCTGCAGTCGCAGCATTCAATCGTCGGCGAAGTGGATGGCCTTGGCCTCGCGCTGCGGATGGAGATTTGCAGGGAAGACGGATTCACACCTGACAAGGCGACGCTCGACTGGATGTGCGACGAAGGCATGAAGGGCGACCTCGATGTCGCCGGCCGGAAATATGGCCTCGTGCTCGATGTTGGGGGCTACCACAAGAATGTCATCACCTTCGCGCCGAACCTGCTGATCAGCCATGATGAGATCGAGCTGGCGATCCTGCTGCTCGGTCAACTGCTTTCTCGCGCGGAACGGAGATAAGCCCGTGCAACTCCTTCTTCTTCATCTCGATGATGCGTTGGAGTTGCAACCCGACTTCGTGCATTCCTGCATGATGGCAGGGGCGCATGAGGTCAGCGACAAGCAAAGCGGTCGAGCCATCAGACTCTGGGCCCGGCGCCACGCGCTCGATACGGTCTGGCGCAACCTCGCAAGGGAAGCGCCGCTATCAGGCGAGGGGTCGCGACTCTGTTTCATGGGCTCGGGGGATTTCCATCACGTGACGGCGCTGTTGCTATCGCTGGCGCTGGAGCGCAGCCGCCAGCCGGTAACGGTGATCCACATCGACAATCACCCCGACTGGGTGCATTTCGACGACGGCATGCATTGTGGTTCCTGGGTCAACAAGGCGTTGGAACAGCCGCTCGTCAAGAAGGTGATCACGCTTGGCGTCTGCGGCCACGACCTAAACTCGCCGGAGCGCAAGGGCGCCAATCTTTTGCCCCTGACCGACGGACGGCTAGAGCTATATCCTTATGTACATCCGCCGAGCAAGGTGAAATCGAGCTATGGCTCCGGCCCAAGCTTCAGCCAGATCGATGGTGCATTGCACTGGCAGTCGATCGCCGAACTCGGCGAGAGCAATTTCCTCGACCGGTTGCTCGGCCGCATCCAGACCGAGGCAGTCTACATTACCATCGATAAGGACGTGTTGACGGATGCCGATGCCGTGACCAATTGGGACCAGGGCCATATGCGGCTGCCCTATGTACTCTGGCTTCTCAGCGAAATCGGCGAAAGGCACCGCGTCATCGGCGCCGACGTGACGGGTGACTATTCGACGCCGCATTACGGCGGCGATCTCTACACCCGCACGATGAAGAAGGCCGAGGTGCTGATCGACCAGCCCTTCCGGCGCCGCGACACGATGGTGACACGCAACATCAACAGCGCCGCCAACCACGCGCTGCTCGAGGTGCTGTCGGAGCTCATGCCATGACGTCGGGCCTGACGGGATGGACGCTCGGTGTCATCCTCTTCTGCATTCTGGCGGAAACCGGTCGCGAGCTCTGCTTCAAGCATGGCGCCACGAGTACTCTTTTCAAAACCCTGCGCAAGCCGGTGATCTGGCTCGGGATCGCCTTCTGGGCGGTCGAGCTCATCATGTGGACGCGCGTCTTGGAAGGCGTGGCGCTGTCGGTGGCTTTTCCGCTGATGGCGCTGAGTTATGCGACGATCGCCTTTACGGGCGCCGTCATCTTCAAGGAAACCATCAATTTTCGCCACGCCCTCGGCATCATCCTGGTGACCTTTGGTGTGGTCTTTGTCGGAGCGACGGGACTATGAAAATCTTCGCACATTCAAAATGGGATATCGTGCCGGCGCTCGCGGCAACAGCGCATCTTGCCTTCAATATTTACCTGATCACGGGCTTTGAGAGCCGGCCGCTGTGGTTATCGGCGGTTATGGGTGCAATCTATGCCGTGTCGATATCCTGGAACATCAATAGCATTTCCCACAACTTCATCCACACGCCTTATTTCAAGCCGCGATGGATGAACTATGCCTTTAGCCTGCTGGAATCGGTCACGATCGGTTTTTCGCAGGTCTATTATCATTGGGTGCATATGCGCCATCACTCCGGCAACAGCGACCGCCCCAACGAGAATGGCGAGACGATCGACATGCTGTCGATCTACAAGCACGGGAAGAACGGCGAGCCGGAAAATGTGTTCGCCTACACGTTCCTCAGCTTCTTCCGCGACGATATTGGCGACATCCATCAGTCGATTGCCAGCAAGAGGCCGTTCGAGGCGAAATGGGGCCGCATCGAGCTGATCTCTTTCGTCGCCTTCGTGTTCCTGGCGCTGCACTATGACTGGAAAGCGGCTTTCTTCTTCCTGCCCTTCTATTACCTCGGCAACTGCCTGTCGTCGCTGAACGGCTATTACGAGCATCTGAACGGCGACCCCGACGAGCCGATTGCTTGGGGCGTCAGCAGCCATAACAGCTTCTACAACAGGCTCTGGTTCGGCAACGGTTATCACGCAGAACATCACTATCGGCCGAAGACTCATTGGACCAAGCTCAAGACCTTCCACGAGCAGATCAAACAGGAGCAGGAAGCCGCCGGCACGCATGTGATCAGCACCTGCCACGCACTCGGTTTCATGGCGAAGGAAAACCAGCAGCAGGGAGAGTTTCCGCATGCTGGCTGACAGGCTTTCCTTCTTTCTCGAGGGCACCAATGGCAAGGGCGTCGTCCTCATTCACGGGCTGACGGGCGCGCCGGCCGAAATGCGTCTTGTGGCCCGTCAGTTTCACCGCCGGGGTTTCAGTGTCTATGCACCGCTTCTGGCCGGACACGGCGAAAGCGAGACGGTGCTGCGGAGTTCGCGCTGGGAGAACTGGCTCGAAAGCGTCGAAGCTGCCGGCGACTGGCTCTGTGAGCGTAGCGATACGGTCTTTGCTGCAGGCATTTGCGTCGGTGGCAAACTGGCGATGTTGGCGGCTGATCGCAACCCACTGTCGATCCGCGCCGTTGCCGTCTATTCGCCCTGCTTTCATTATGACGGCTGGGACGTGCCGCGCTACTATTCGCTGTTTTCACCGTATATCCGCTGGATATCGCTTATTCCCTTCATCGATCGTCTGAACTTTCGAGAAACCCCTTCTCTCGGCATCAAGGATGACCGCATGCGCCGCATGGTGGCAGGTATGAGCGGTGAGGGGATGCTGGAAACATTTCCCGGGCGAGGCCTCATTGAGATGCACGAGCTTGGAAGGGCGCTGAAAGCAAGGCTTCCCGAAATGCGCACGCCGACGCTGATCCTCCATTCGCGTGAAGACGATCTAAGCGGTCCGTCGCATGCTCAGTACATCGCAGCCCATATCGGCGGACGTCGCGAGCTTCGCTGGCTCGACGACAGTTATCACATGATCCATGTCGACCGGCAGCATAGGCATGTAGCCGACATGACTGCTGAATTCTTCGAGGCGGAACATGCAGCATCAATCGCTTAAGGCGCGGACACCAAAGTTGGCCTATGCAGGCGACCTGGCAACGGTCGCGGAGCTGGTGCCCAGCATCCGCATGCTGGACAGGCAAGCCTGGAACGCCTGCTTTCCCGAAGAGGTCGAGACCTACGATTATCTGCTCGTGGTGGAGCAAGCAGGCATCGCGGGTTTCGATTTCCGCTATGTCGTGTTGCGCGAAGGCGATGAGGTCGTTGCCGCGATGCCTGCATTCCTCTGCCGCTACGCACTCGAAACGACACTGGAGGCCGGTCGCATGAAGTGGGCTGTGGAAAGGATCCGTGGCCTCTTCAGCAACATCCTGACGCTCCGTCTCGCGTGCCTCGGTTCGCCTTGTACCGAAAACGGCGCAATCGGCTTTCACCCCAGAATTTCCGAGGTTCGGCGGCCGGTGCTTTTTGCCCAGTTGCTCGACACTTTCGAAGCGCTTGCCAAGGCGGAAGGTTGCTCGCTGATGGCGCTGAAAGACTTGCCGCAGTCGATCCCGTCGCGCATCGCGCCGGTTTTGACGGGCAGCGGTTATGCTGAGATCAGCGGAATGCCGACCGCGTGGCTGGACATCAACTTCGACACGATCGACGGATATCTTACGACGCTCTCGTCGGGAACACGCAAGGATATGCGCCGCAAGCTGCGGGGCCGCGAACAAGTCCGGGTCGAATACCTTATCGATTTCGGCGAATGGCTGCCGAGCGTCATGCAGCTCTATCTTGAGACGCGCGGGCGCAGCGAATGGCAATTCGAGGAGCTGACGCCGGCCTATTTCGACGGCATTCTGAAATCCATGCCGGGACGTTCTTTCTGCAGCATGTATTTTGTCGATGATGAATTGCTGGCGGCCAACCTGATCGTCCATGACGATGACAGGCTGATCGACAAGTTCTTCTGCATGGATGCGGAAAAGGGCAGGCCCTATAATCTCTACTATCTTAGCTGGTTCACCAACCTCGAATATTGCCTGCGTCACGGCATCAGGCGCTATCAGAGTGGCCAAGCCTATTACAGTAACAAGGTGCGGCTTGGAAGCAGCCTGACGCCGAATGCGATGTATTTCCGCCACCGCAATCCCGTCCTGCAATTCATCCTGAAGACGATCTCGCCGCTGCTTACCGCAGATGATGGCGCCGAGACGGAGGCATGAGCGCGATACGGCCGGTCTGGCTTGCCGTACCACTTTTGAACACAGCTCAGCAAATTCTCTTGAAGCGCAGTGCCGAGGAAGCTGGCGGTGGCCACGGGGAGTGGCTGGTCCAGATCCTCTCCTCGCACTGGTTTCTGGCGGCCATCGTGGCTGAGGTCGCCTGTTTTGTGATCTGGATGACCGTTTTGTCGGAGCTCGACGTCAGCAAGGCCTTCCCGCTCTCTGCCATCAGCTATGTTTTCATCATGTCGATCGCTTGGTTCGTTTTCGGTGAGCCGCTGCCGTTGCTTCAGCTTGCCGGAAGCGGCCTGATCCTGATCGGCATCTGGTGCATCGCAACGGCCGCACCGGCCGACTGACATGCTGCCTCGTTCGAGGATCAAAAGTTGACGCTGAACGCTTTGCTTAGCGAAATGCCGACGACGTTCTGGTTTTTGTTGCCGAGCTTCGAGGTGATCGGGCTGTCGGCAGCATCGCCGACTAATCTGTCGAAGCGGTCGTATAACTGCAGCGTCCAAGTCGGCGTAACGTCGTACGAAGCCGATACGGTAACGCCGACCGATTTGAGACCGCTGCCGGTATCGAAGGCAGGAAGAGCACCGTTCTGCACCGCTTCGGTTGCGGAGATGCCAAAGTATTTGCGCATATAGGCGCCGTTACCGAAAGATGCGCGCGAGCCGGCCGAAAACTGCCATTTGTCACCGAGCGGCTGGAACCAGTCCGCGCCGAGATCGGCGACCAGACCGCTGCCGTTCGATACCGCCTGGCGGATTTCCGTGCGGAAACGCAGTTGGTTCGGGATCGCCCAATATTGCGCAAAGACGCCGGCGTCGATGCCCCAGTGCACGGCGTGGATGCCCTGCAGCCGGTCATCGTCGGATGGGGAACGGTTATCGCGAAAGCCAAGCACCGGACCAGCCTCGAACCTGCCGATATCGACAAGGCTATAATCGATATTGTCGTCCGGTGCGCTTGGCTCATCTGGTTCGTCGAAGCGCCTGAAATCGAAGGACGGCATAGCGGTGAAGCCACTGTGCTTGGCGCCCGGATATTTTGGGCCATATTCGACATTGGCACCAAGGGTTACGATCCAATTGCCGGATCCGCTACGCGTCAAGTCATCGTCGCCAAATGCCCTTCCGTTGGAGAGTGAAGCCACCAACAGAAAAATTGCACTTATCTTAACCCATTGACCTTCTTTGGTCATTCGGTTGTTCCATTAACTGCCGCAACTCTGTGATAATGTCTTTGCGGCGTGAGTGTCAAGCGACTGGTCTGTCACGCGTCGCGCCAATCTCGCCCCATTCCTGAGGGAATTCCCAGATCCGGGGCCACGGTCGGGAGACGCCTATGGCAACGCAAATTGAATCATCCGAAGCCAAGGTCTAACCCGGATGGAAGGCCATTTTCCCCGGCGTGCTCAGTAGTTCACGAAGCCGACCGAATCGCTCTTTAAAGGATCGGCGGTCTGTTACTTTCGCTTTGTATTGAGTTGGATCTAAGCCAGCTTGACAAGCTGGAACAGTCAACGGCACTGCCCATGCTCAATCCCCGACCTTATCTTCCAAATCCCGACAAACCGTCTGTTCGGCGGCCAAATGTTGAGGCCCGGCGTCGTTGGTAATGAGAGTTGCCACAGCCTCACGCTCGCCGGCCGTGGCGGCCTGCGTTCATTTCAATCGCTTGCCCATCACCGTGCATCGATCGGATGAACGCAAAAGCGCACAGTGTGGAACTTCACCCGGTATCGGTCGTTTTCTAAGACCATTTAGGAGAAACACGCATGGCGAATATCGAACACGACAATGAGAAGGTATGGGACCTCGCCGAAAAAATCGGCTTCTGCATGCTGACGACACAATCCGGCGCGGAATTGAAGGCGAGACCGATGTCAGCCCATGGCGAGCGAGTTGAAAACGCCTTCTACTTCCTAACCGATGTCGAGAGCCACAAGGACGAGGAAGTCGAGCAGCACCCTAATGTCTGCCTGGCATTTGCTGACGCAAAGGGGCAGAAATATGTGTCTATCTCCGGGGTCGCCCGGGTGCTGAACGATCGCGAAAAGATCCATGACCTGTGGTCGACGCCCGCGAAGGCATGGTGGGATAGTGCTGACGATCCGTCGATCCGCATCCTGAAGGTCACGCCTAGCTCGGCTGAGTACTGGGATAGTCCAGGGACTTTGATTAGCTATATCAAGATGGCGGCTGCAGCCGTTAGCAGTACCAGACCTGACCTGGGTGACCACAACAAAGTGGAGATGTAAGCGCATATGGCGGGCCAAAGCCCGCCATTTTTCTGTTCTACCAGAGCATCGACCACGGTTACCCAGAGCCGGCACGTTCAAACCGACATCTGCAAGAGCAGAGCAGGCGGCGAAAATGTCAAGCCAGTCGGAACAAATCGGCGTGGCGCGGTAGGCTATCACCACGGGGCGACGGTTGTTGCCTCCCTTAAAAAGCGCTCAGATCGCAAGGGTCATCCCATTAGCTAGCGCTACTGCTTCAACTTTGAGGAGGGCGCTGTCGCAGCCTCTGTAGCCAGCGGCCGACAGCAATGTCTTCCTTTGTCATCCTCAGCGCGAATATCGCTTCGCCGACCATGCCACCGAAATTCAGCTGGCGGGATCGTTTTGAGTATCGTTGCAGTGGTCTTCCTGCACAACAGTGCGGCAGACAACGTCGCGTCCCGGCGTATTCGGCGTTGCCTTTTTGTCACGGCCACTTCCGAAGGACGAACACTTAACCTCGGTGATCTGGTCGGGGACCGCGTCTCACCTAGTTGTTGCGTCAGGAGCCATCGATTTTGTGATGGCATGGAGCGCAGGTCTACCATGAAAATTTCAGCCGCACTTTTCGCCGTTATGGTTTCTTCAACGTCTTCAGTTTTCGCTGCGGATTTGGTTGCGCCCGTTGAGCAGGCCGTTCCGGTTCAGTCGACCTCTGGATTTTACATCGGTTCGCTGAGTTCCGTGAATTTTCTGAACGACACAAGTTTCGATTTCGCTGGCGGGGCGGTCAGAACGGACTACGATGTTGGCTATTACAGCGCACTTCGTGCAGGCTATGACTTCGGATCTTATGGTTTTGTATCTCCCCGACTCGAGCTTGAACTAGGTTATGGCACTGCCAGCGTCGACGAACATAGCGTCGGCGGCGTCGGGTTGGGTGGCATTAACTCGTACGGCGATGCAAGGACATTTCAGGGTTATGTCAACGGGTACATCGATGTTCCGCTCGCTATCGACGGGGCTTTGAGCGCTATCACCCCATATGTCGGCGGCGGCGTCGGCTTCATAAACCTGGATCTGCGCAAGCAAGGCGTCGGGGGTGTAGGAACATTGATGGATGACAGCGACACGGCGTTTGCATATCACCTCGATGCCGGGGTTGGTATCAATTTGCAGGCACTTGGCTTGTTCTCGAACGTCTCGCTATTCGACAACACGACGCTCGATATCGGGTACAGGTTCACGGCGGCAGACAACTTCGACTTCACAGCTCGAGATGGAACGTCTTCCAGTGCCGATTTCCGAAGCGATGCTGTTACGTTCGGTTTCCGGAAGAGCTTTTAAACCATCCAAGTACCCGCCTGTACCGGAGAAAACTCCCGCTCAGGCCACTGCACGAGTGTTACATTTGGTGTGGGCGGCATCCAACACAGCGACAAGATCGTTGATGATGCGCGGGTCGATGGACGATCGAAGCGTGAAAGATATACGTCGTGTAGAGCAAATGCAGCTCACGATGACATCGCGGTCCCTCGACTGACGGCTAGTCCGCTTTGCTTAAGGAGCAATAAAGTTTACACCGTGCAGAGAGCGTTGCCAGGCCCTGGTTCCAGCCGACACCACTAGTGAACAATGTGCTCGGGGAGAAATATATAGGAGGTTTCGGCGCTTTGTCTCAAGCTCCCCCGGGTCCCGAAAGCGGGCGCTTACCACCTCGCCGTCAGCTGGACTGATTATTGCGTTCCAACCCGATAGACGGCGAGGACAACGGACAACACCGCTAGTGGGTGTGCGTAGGGCTCCGCGCCTCCACGCATGCGTTGCAACTCAAGGACAGTCGCTTTTTTGGAATGTCTCTTTTCAAGGCCATCGCTCGACGGCGGCAAAAGAAGGCCACGTTCAATGGGAACGCGGCCAAGCCAAGAGTGAATTCCATGGGGAAAGTATGTTGTATCCTGATGTGACTTCACAATAAAGGTTACCGCTGCGCCTCAGGCACTCTCAGTGGCGCATTCTTTACGGTGGCGGCAGGAGCGAGCCCACTTTATCGGCAATGACCTTCAATGATTGCCAGTCGGGAGGTCTCTTATGCCAAGTCGCCCCTGGATAGCGCTAAGCATCTAACCGGCCGATTCAACCACCTCTGCATCCCTGCAGACTCGAAATTGGCCTATGCATGCCGCCACGCGGGCGCGCGCCGACCCGTCTTCCCAAGGAATTGAGGCTGCTAGTTCTCTTGCTTCAGCGTATGCGTCTGCGATGCCGGCATGATTGGTTTCCAACACCCAGAGTGACGACGATTGTTCCAAGAGTTGCCTAGCTTCGTCGGCTTAGCTTACCATTTAGTTCGCCCGAAATGGGTTTGAGAAATCAAAAGCCCGCCGACGCGAGATCGACGAGCTGATGCCTGATGGGCCAGCGGTGTATGGCTACGAGACCGTTAGATAGAGATAACCATATACATCATGCTGGCAACGATTCCCAGCGCTACCAGACCGCGAGGTACTTCAGGAGCTTTATGATGCCGACAATGATAACGATGATCTGAACGATTTGGCGCATTCGGCCGTCTATGGGCAAACGCTGGACCAGGTACAGTATGCACCCATGGAAGTTGCCACTCCTATGAAAGGTTCGTCAAAAACCACATGAACTAGCTATGCCTCATCTGCCTGCCCGAAGGCAAATAGCCTTCAAAGATAATCAATTGTCCCCGCGCGGAACTTCCGCTTTCCACCGGCATTATGTGCGCGGTCGCGTTGCTCGCCTAAATGTGACGCGGTGCCCGAGAGGCTGGAGGCTCGCAGACGTCGAGGTCGAAGGCCCCTTCGTTTCATCGAAGGAGAGCATATGCGGCAATACAGTTAGACGTTGATGAGACCGGGCAAAATTCCCAATGTCGGGATCGGCTCGCTCGAGGAGGTCGAGGGCGCCATTCATCGATGTCAGCTTCCAGGAATCCCGTCAGCAGCTTGGTTGATCGACGAACTGAGGGCGAGGCAGGACATCACCGGAACAGCGAGGTACAATTATGCACTTGGCATGCCTGACGAATGGCATTTCGCCTGGATAGCGATAGACGACTCGAATGTCTCATCTCACGTGTTGGGCGTCAAGCTGAGGCCCTATGGCGCGCCCGTATTGAGGCGTGTTTCGAAGAGAGAGCTCGGTGTCACTCATGGTGCCTAAGTGACTTCGGTTTGTACAGCCTGCGAGTGCCACCGCGATTAGGAAGCAGACCAAATTCAACTTCATGAGGATCATCCGAATAGGGGCGCCCCGGTGTGAGGAAGAACGAGAGGGACAGTAAATGCAACACTTGATGGATGCGTTGGAAACTGAATAACCAACGTCCAAGATCTTGGTTCCAGCAGGATGTCGGAATTCGGTCAGGGAACACCGTCGCCCAGTGCATGACTGCCTCAACTCACGGTCAACACTCAAGACGGCGATCATTGCCTGCGACATCGGTCTAATCGAGTGCGAAGATGGAAACGACGAAGCCAATGTGTAAGCTTACGTCAGGAGGGCTGAGGTGCTGCCGCGCCCGCGGTCTCAGGTTCCAGGTTGGGGATGGAAGTAGCGTCGAAATGCAACCCACAAAGAAGCCATGGGGAAGGACCTTTCGCACCTGCACACCGCGGCGAAAGATGAGCTCGGAACGTGCGCTCAAGTCGGAAGCTGAACGCCAGGGCTGCGGGAGATCACAGCTGTCCCAGCTGGCTCATCCTGAATATATCTTTGGGTGCGCGCCAAAACATTGAACTATTGCGCGTTCGGTGCGTTAGGGCGCCGATAGATCAATCCACAGGAGCTCTAGATGAAACGTACTCTCGCAACGTTCGCCGCATTTACATTGGCTTTCGCAGGATCCGCGGGAGCGGTCACCAGGCATCATGCGCCGAAACACTCAAAGCAGCTCGTCGCGCAGGAGCCCAAAGAGCGGTTGGGGACACTGTCCTGCGAAGTCGCCGGCGGGGTCGGCCTCGTCATCGGATCAAGCCGTACGCTTGAGTGCTCGTTCAAGCAACGTACCGGAAAGGTCGAGCGCTACACTGGATCGATTGGCCGGCTCGGAATCGATGTTGGTATCACCGGCAAGCGCTACATGAGTTGGCTGGTTGTTAATACGGCCCCGACCCGCATCGGCGATGGCGCCCTTGCCGGAACTTACGTCGGCGCCTCTGCCAGCGCATCTGTAGGATTGGGTCTTGGCGCAAATGCGCTCGTCGGTGGCAATGCCAAAAACTTTGCGCTTCAGCCGCTGAGCGCCGAAGCTGGCACCGGACTGAACGTCGCAGCGGGAATTTCGCAGTTGAAGCTGCGCAAGGATACGAGCCACACCCGAGGCTGACATAACCTTCCTGACCCTAAAGGCGCTTTCAAATGATCATGCACTTCGACGCATTCGACAGTCGGTATTCCGGTTCCCACGGTGCTGGTCTCTCTAGCCTCAGTACCAAAGCGTCTGTAGAGGCTGCGATCTCGGCGGATCGGCGAATTGCCGGCGCCCGGATCACAGCGTCTATTCTCGGACCTTATGTCGTCCTAGAAGGATGCGTGTCGACTCGCGCCGACGAGGGCGTCGTGCTGGACCTTGCCCGCTCAATCGCATCCGGTTGCCAGGTCATATCCAGAATGATGGTCCGCCCGGCATCGTGAGGCTGCTTGATCTCGGCTCATGACATGCCGAAACAATCGAAAAATGTCGAGTTTGTGTGCACGCCTGACGGCCACCATAACTGATAACTCGAAAATTCGGGCCGTGGATACGTTGAGACATATAGTCTGAACATCAGACGCCGGCCGCTCCAAAAAGAGATGCGGCCGGCTATGCCTTGACATAAAGCTCCACGTCGTTTCAGTGCGAGCCCGCCGCGGCTCGGCAGGCTATCGCTACGATTAACCTGGCAATCGGATCAGCCTCATCTCACAGCACTCCCATTATCTCAACTTCGCTTCATGTTTTCGGCTTTCCCCGAATAAGGAGACGCTGCAGAGTGCGTCGATGCATATTGAGCTGCCGTGCTGTTTTCGAGACGTTCTTCCCCGTCGATTCATATACGCTCACGATGTGGTGCCAGCGCATCATATCCGGAGAAGAGAATGTCGCATCTCCTTCGTCGTGTTTGCGTTCAAGAAGGCCTAGTACCTCGAGTATTTCGTCAGTGTCCGCTGGTTTGCTCAAAAACTCAGTTGCGCCGAGTTTCACGGCGCTTACCGCGACTGGAACACTGCCGTACCCGGTAAGCACTAGGATCTTTGACTGCGGGAATTTACGCTGCATGGCCTTGACGAGTTCAAGACCACTGTCGTCGGCGATGCGCAAGTCGGTTACCAGCACGTCAAATCTTTCGGTTGCTAGCGCGGCGTACGCAGTCTTTACGCTGGTTGCAGTTTCTGTTTGGAAACCTCGTGTCGACAATGCGAGTGCAAGCCTTCGAGCAAAGATTTCGTCATCGTCGACGATGAGAAAGCGAGCTGACGTGTCGTGCTTAATATCCATGGAAGACCTCGCTGATTTTGGTCGATACGTAGCGCGCCTGCATCCTTCCCCATGCCAAGTGCTGCTACCAGACGATCTCGCTGCCGTCGTAGGCGATGAAAGATCCACTCTTTTCGGCTGAAAGGTTATCTACGGTCCTGAGGATGAGGCGCGATGCTTCCCATGGCTCGAACGGCTGGTGTCCGTTACGGAAGGGAGCTGAAAGCGCTGTCGCCACTGTGCCCGGGTGAACCGCGACGATCACACACTTCGGATGTGTCCGAGCAAGCTCGATCGACGTGGTCTTCACGATCTGATTCAACGCTGCTTTAGAACTGCGGTAGGAGATCCATCCGCCCAGGCGGTTGTCGCCGATCGACCCGACCCTTGCAGATAAAATGACGAAAAGCGAGCGGTCTTTCCTATCAAGCAGCGGAACGAAGTGCTTGAGTATCAGCGCGGGTCCGACCGCGTTGGTAGAGAACTGTTTCAGCATGGCGTCGCGATCGATTTGCCTGATGGTTTTTTCCGGTCCCCGGGTGTCGATTGTCAATGCCCCAGTAGCGCACACGATCATGTTAAAGGACTTGTCTGTCAGTCTTGTCGCGTGCGCGTGCAGCGTCCATTCCTTTTCCAGCTCCAGTCCGTCAACCGATCGAGATAGGCCAACCACCTCGCCAGCTCTCGTATCATGTCTCAGAGCCTCAACCAGACTTTCGCCAATGCCGCCCGATGCACCGATGACGAGGCCTCGATATCCAGTAGGAAGGGATTCCATAGATGTCACGACCATCCTCCCTTAGTAACCGTGGAGAGCCGCTAAAAACCGGGCGGCGGTTTTGACGATGTCGCGGCGCACGGCGCCGTCCATCCGGTCCCAGGTCGCATACTGTCTCGCGAGACGCCTATTGCCTGCCAGCAAGCTACGGTTGCGCGAGAGAAAGTCCCAGTAGAGGTGATTGAATGGACAGGCGGCAGGGCCCGTTCGCTCCTTGACATTGAAGCCGCAGCCGTCGCAGTAGTCCGACATTCTTGAAATGTAATTTCCGGAGGCGGCGTACGGCTTCGTGCCGACAATGCCGCCGTCGGCAAACTGGCTCATACCTATGACGTTGGGCATCTCGACCCATTCATAGGCGTCGGCATAGACCTCGAGATACCATTGATGCACCTGCTTCGGATCGACACCGGCGATCAGCGCGAAGTTGCCAGTGACCATCAGACGCTGGATGTGATGCGCGTAAGCGTTCGATCGGGTTTCCCCGACGACCGTCGCGACGCAATTCATATCTGTCATCCCCGTCCAGTAGAAGTCGGGAAGCGGTCGTGTATTGCCAAAGAAGTTGGCATCGCCGTATTCGGGCATCTTCAACCAATAGATTCCGCGCATATATTCGCGCCAACCGATGATCTGTCTGATGAAACCCTCCACCGCGTTCAGCGGCGCGTTGCCCTCAAAGTATGCCCTTTCCGCGCGTCGGCAAACGTCAAGCGGGTCGACCAGCCCCACATTGATGTAGAAAGACAGGAGCGAGTGATTGAGAATCGGATCTCCTGACAGCATCGCGTCCTGGGTCGCGCCAAATTCTGCAAGGTGGACGTCTACGAAATCGTCCGCAATGAGTGACGCGTCTTTAGAGCTGACCGCAAAGCGGAAGTCGTGCAGTTCGCCAAAATTATCGGGAAAGAGCTTGCCGACGAGCTCGATGACCTCGCGAGTTATTGCGTCATTTTCAATCGCACAGCGTTCTGCGCGAAACATGTCCGGGCGCGCGGGCTTTCTGTTTTCTGCATCGAAGTTCCAGCGTCCTCCGACAGGCTGGTCTCCCTGCATCAACAGCCCCGTCTTGCGCCGCATCTCGCGGTAGAAGAACTCCATCACGAGGTCCTTGCGCCCTGCAGCCCAGTCGGCGAATTCCGATCGACTGCAGATAAACCTGCTATCGTCGATGACCTCGATTGGCGTTCCAAGGGAGGACTGGCATCGGTCAATGATTTCCAGCACGCGCCATTCGCCAGGCTCCGTCAGTCGAATTCTTGTCGGAGAAAGGTCTGCTATCGCGCGTCGGAGCTCGCCGTCAAATGACCCCGTGTTGCGCGGGTCGTCGATCGTGACGTATCGAACGCGGAAACCCTTGTCTTGCAGTTCCTGAGCGAAGTGGCGCATCGCACTAAAAATGAATGCTACCTTCTTCTTGTGATGGCGTACGTATGTTGCCTCGTCCATCACCTCGCACATGAGGATCACATCAGTGTCCGGATCAAACACTTCCAGGCTGGAGATCGAGTGAGACAGCTGGTCGCCGAGAATGAAGACCATCGTGCCGACAGAGGGAGCTTCTCCCATGGCGCTAGCCCCTCAGGTCACTGAAAAAGCGCGCCTGGAGTGAAGCGTCCGTTCGCAAAACTCCCCTGAACGTTGTTGTAAGAGTCTTGGATCCGCTTTTTGCGATGCCGCGCATCGACATGCACATGTGCTCAGCCTCGACAAGGACGGCGACACCCTGCGGCTGCAGCCGCTCTTGCAGCGCGTCCACGATCTGACTGGTCATGCGTTCCTGGATCTGAAGGCGCCGGGCATACAGCTCGACAAGGCGGGCAATTTTGGAAAGACCGACGACACAGTTGCTTGGCACATATGCCACATGCGCGACGCCGCGGAATGGCAGCATGTGATGCTCGCAAAGCGAGTAGAACGGAATATCACGCACGGCATCGCTGTAACCGCCGACCTCGTCGAATGTCGTACTGAGGACATTGCCTGGCTGTTCCCGGTACCCGGCGAAGAGTTCCCGGTACGCTCGTGCAACACGCGCAGGGGTGTCTTGAAGGCCTTCCCTTTTGTGGTCGTCGCCTGCCCAGGCGAGAAGGATTCGGACCGCATTTTGAGCGTCTTCCATAGTCGGAAGATGTGCGTCCTGCCCGGGTGCCATCTCAATCTGATCCATTTTCATATCTCCTTACGCCCGCTGCTACGCGAAGAACTGCCAGTTGGATCGACCGGAGAGTCCGAGATTTTATTGATCCAAAGGAGATTTGCGCCGTAACAACCGCGAAGAACGTCCAGAGAGTGGCGACCATGCTTGCAGTAGCGGTTAGGAAGCAATTGCCTCGCGTGCATGCGGGGAATCAGATGATGGAAAAGGCGAGGCCTGAAACAGTTCAGATTAGGATGACAAGGCTAATGGCCGCCGTCGCAGAGTTGCGCGACGCGGACGCCTTCGAGGAAATTTACGCTTACATTTTCCCGCGGCTCAGATCGCACATGAGGAAAATGACGAGAGATACAACGATGGCTGACGAACTGTCGCAGGAGGTGATGCTGTTGGTCTGGCGTAAGGCCTACCAGTACGATCCCAGTCGGGCGCAGGTCTCAACATGGATTTTCAGGATTGCTCGAAATCTTTACATCGACTCACTGCGCCGACGCATGCCAGAGTTTGACGAAAATGATCCGGCATTTGTTCGGGAAGCGGACCTCCCTGCAGATCGTCTGCTGGTCAATGCGCAGGACGCAGCGGCACTGACACGCGCTCTTGGTGAGTTGAAGGAAGAGCATCTCGAAGTCTTGCGTCTGTCATATTTCGAGGAAATGCCACATTCGGCGATAGCCTCTGCACTAGCGATCCCGTTGGGGACAGTTAAGTCAAGAATTCGAATGGCCTGTGAGAAATTAAGATGGGTATTGCAGCATACAACCCGATGATCCGACATCATATCGACGATGAGATGCTGATGCGATATGCAGCTGGCAAGCTTAGCGAAGGGTGGAGCGTCGCCGTCGCGACCCATCTCGCTTTGTGCCCTTCATGCCGTAACAGTCTGGGCGTCTATGAAGCGATAGGCGGCCATTTTCTGGAAAGCGAGAAGCCGGACAGCGATGTCGAGGTGGCGCGGAGTTGGGACCAGCTGAAAGCGCGGATTGATGCCGGAGAAAGCGATAAGGTCATCCCGTTCAGGCAGTCTGCTGGTGCTGGAGATACCCTGTTACCGGAACCACTCAGATCGTATGTCGATCACGCGGGTGGACTAGTGTGGCGTCGGCTTGGAGCTGGTGGTGCAGCCCAGATGATCGTTGCTACGGGAGACGAGACGACGACCATGCGGCTGTTGCGAATTCCGAAGGGACAACCTGTGCCAGAGCACACACACACGGGTGTGGAGCTTACGCTAGTGCTTGCTGGTTCGTTCTCCGACGAGATTTCCACATTCCGCCGTGGAGACGTCGAGATGGCGGACACGGAAATTCTTCACACACCCCGCGCCGGGGATGATGAGAATTGTATTTGTCTCGCTGTCACAGATGCGCCGCTGAGATTTTCCAGCAAGCTTATGCGGTTTCTCCAGCCTTTGTTGAAAATCTGACGGCGCGGAACAGTTACGGGCGGCCATCACGCAACGGTTTTTATTCCGCTTGTGTGGCAACTATTTTCGATCCAGCCGGATTCCGCCTCGTAAACGTTGATGCCTGTAACGGCATCATTATCAGAGGAGAAACCCATGAAGAGCACGACCAAAGCACTGTTCGTCGGCGCGTCACTGATCCTTGCCGCTGGCGTAGCACAGGCTAAGAACCCCGAGGTCGGCGGGGCGGCCATGTACGAAAACAAGAACATCGTTGAAAACGCGGCTAACTCCAAGGACCATACGACCTTGGTGGCTGCTGTCAAAGCGGCTGGGCTGGTAAAGACGTTGGAAGGCAAGGGGCCGTTCACGGTTTTCGCTCCCACCAATGAAGCGTTTGACGCACTTCCGAAAGGTACAGTTGACACTCTGCTGAAGCCCGAAAACAAGGACAAGCTTGCGAAGATCTTGACCTGTCACGTCGTCGCCGCCGACGTTATGTCGAAGGCGCTGTCTGAAATGATCAAGAAGGACGGCGGCGAGCACGATATCAAGACAGTAGGAGGATGCGTTCTTAAAGCAAAGGCTTCAATGGGCAAGATCACGCTCACAGACGAGTCGGGAGGCGTTGCTGACGTCACGATTGCTGACGTAAAGCAGTCGAACGGTGTCATCCACGTCGTGGACAAGGTACTGCTCCCCAAAAGCTGAGCAGAGCGCGAGGGCGCATTGGAAGGCGCCCTCGCAACCTTTTATCGCTGTGACTGAGCGAGATTCCGGTCCGCCCTTTGCTGGGAGGCTTTAGACGCTACAGCCTTGGCGTGTTTCAAGGACGATCGCGCTGATCGACGCAGGTTTCAACGTGATCAAGGCTGGATATGTACTGGAGGCGGTTCGTACCCTCGGTGTGACGCCGTACATCAGGGAAGTGTTCACGGATGCCGATATGCCGGGCTGTGAAGACAGCCTTGATCTAGCCAGACATATGCGAGCGGGTGGCCACCGGTCGCAATCCTAGTCACGTCAGGCGATCGGCGAGTTTCGCAAAGTGACTTGCCAACTGATGGCCGATTTCTCATGAAACCTTACAGCTCAGCGGAAGCTCTAGCCAATCTGACTGAAGTAAGAAATGATGGCACCATACCGTCGCACGGACACCGCCTTCGTGTCGGGCCGACTACGCGATTTTGATTTGATCCTGCATAGGTGCAAACTCGTATGCCACCAAGCAGTATAAGGTTGTCATTTCCGAGAGCGCGCCTGGGCGAGAATAGCCTTCAGTTGCTCCAGTGCGAACGGTTTGGGCAGCTGAAGCGCGTCCTCCAAGCCCGAAATGGACTTCGCATTGCTATCGCCGCTGGCAAAAACGATCTGCACTTCCGGCCGACGCTCCCGTATCGTTCGGGCCAAGTCGGTACCCGACATACCCGGCAATCCGACATCGGTAAATAGGACATCGATCGTTTCTGTTTCAAATATCGAAAGCGCAACTTCCGCCGAACTTGCCTCAAGGACCGTGTAGCCCAGTTCTTCGACCATATCGACCGTCGACATCAGGATGAGCGGCTCATCCTCAACCACGAGGACCGTCCCGGTTTCGCTAGCTATCGGTTCGCTAGCCTGATCTTGACGGTTAAGACGCTCCAACGCGATCCGGTGTTGCTGTGCATTGGCGAGGACATGCCGCACTTTGCGCGCCAGTGCCTCGCGCGTGTACGGCTTGGACAGGAGCTCGACTCCGGCGTCCAGCCTGCCGCCGTGGACGATCGAATTCTCTGTATAGCCCGAGGTGTAGAGGACTGCCATACCCGGAAGAAGCGCCTTTGCCTTTCGGGCGAGCTCTACGCTGCGCATGGGTCCTGGCATCACTACATCGGTAAACAAAAGGTCGATTTTCATGCCGCTGTTCACAATAGCGAACGCCGACTGTGCGTCATGGGCCTTGAGGACGCGGTACCCCAGGTCGCTAAGCAGCGCCACCGAAGTATCACGAACACCGTCGTCATCTTCGACGACAAGAACGGTCTCCGTGCCTCCGGTAGGCGGGATTGCGCTCGCATCTGTCAGCGTGTCCTCGACTTGCATCGTGCGTGGCATATAGAGCTTCATAGTGGTCCCATGGCCCACTTCGCTGTAGATTTTCAAATGCCCCCCGGACTGCTTCAAAAAGCCATAGACCATTGAAAGTCCCAGACCGGTCCCCTTGCCGTCCGACTTCGTGCTGAAAAATGGTTCGAGCACATGATCTATTATCTCGGGCGAAATGCCGGATCCGGTATCGGTTACCGCAACCAGGACGTACTGTCCTGGCCGCACGTCATCGTGTGCGCGCGCGTAGTCCTCATCGAGGACGGAGTTTGCCGTCTCGATCGTCAAACGCCCTCGGCCACCCATTGCGTCTCGTGCGTTGATCGCCAGGTTTAGTATTGCATTCTCCAGCTGGCTGGGATCGATCAGACTGTTCCAAAGGCCGCCTGAGACAATTGTTTCGAGTTCGATTTCTTCACCCAGCGCCCTCCGCAGCATGTCGTCCATGTTCTGAACCAATCTGCGAACATTGATAACCTTCGGCTCCAGCGGCTGTCGCCGGCCAAATGCGAGAAGCTGCGACGCAAGTTTTGCGCCTCGCTCGACACCGGCCAGCGCATTTTCGAGCCGCTGTAAAGCACGAGGATTGCCGTCTACATCCTTCGACAGCAGCTGGAGATTGCCACTCACGACTTGGAGAAGATTGTTGAAATCATGTGCGACGCCGCCTGTGAGATTGCCCAGCGCCTCCATTTTCTGTGCCTGTCTCAACGCGACCTGTGCATTCTCGCGTTCGACCGTTTCTTTTTCGAGATCGAGAAGAGCGGTCCTCAGCTCCTGGGTGCGCTGCTCAACCCTTTGCTCAAGGGTGTTATTGAGGCTGTGGAGCTGCTCCTCGGCGCGTTTCTGGTGCGTGACATCGAAGCCATCGACAAAAATTCCGGTGACCAGCCCGTCGTGATCGAATATTGGCTGGTAGATCAGGTTCATGAACCGCTGGTCCGGTTTCTCGCCCTCACGCTGTAGCATGACCGGGAGATAACGGCCGATGTACGGCCTCCCTGTCTTGTAAACACCGTCTAGTAATTCGAAAAAGCCTTGACCGGCAACTTCCGGCAAGGCGTCTCTCACCTTTAAGCCCACGAGCGGTCTGTTTCCTACGAGTTGTAGGTAGGCATCGTTGGCGAGCTCGAATACGTGATCAGGGCCGCTCAAAATACACATGAAGCTCGGGGCTTGCTGAAACAAACCGCGCATGCGATCCCGTTCAGTGGTGCGAAGTTCGACTTCCGAGGCAAGCTGGCGGTTCAGCTGTTCAAGGGCAGCGGCCGCCCTTTCCCGCATTTCTGCCGCTTCGGCCAAAGCCGCCGCCCGCCGCCGCTCTGTTTCGAAAGCTTCCGCACTCGCCAAGCGAGACGTTATCTGGCCGGCGATCAATTTCAAGAAGTCGAGATATTCGTCGGTTGCAATTCGATGCGGATTAAGTCCGCTGATCAGGATCCCCTTTGGACCGTTGTTGCCCTGTCCGATCAGCGGCAGGACCATGGCCTGAGACGGCGGCTTGTGCCATGGTCCAGAGGGGACATTGCTGATCGCCGAAAGGTCCACCATCTCGGCGACCTGTTTCGTCCAGGCTTGCTCAGGGTTCCAGATGTCACTGCCGCGATTTATACACGCGGGCAAAAGACCGTCGCCGTCGGTCGTGCCACAAACCCATTGCCGTATCGCATTTCCATCTGCGTCGAAAATATAAAGCGCGCTGAAAGGGAGGTCACGCAGGTTCTCCGATAGGGTGCAATGCGAGGCCGTGAAGACCTCATCTTGCGTGTTCGCAGCCGCAAGCCCGGAAGCGAGTGCACGCATTGTCGACATACGACGTTCGCTGATAACCCTCTCGGTCTCTTCCGTAACAGCGCAAAAGACGCCCTCCACCTTGCCGCTATCGCCAATGAGCGGACTGTAGGAGAATGTGTGGTAGGTCTCCTCGGTGTAGCCGTTGCGCTCCAGCAGGAGAGGAAGCGCCTTGTCCCATGTTGACTGGCCGTCCTTGTAAACTGTGTCGAGGCGTCCTTCGATATCGTTCCAGATTTCCGACCAGAGGATCTTTGTCGGGACGGCGAGTGCATTCGGATGCTTGTTCCCAAGTGTCGGCCGGTAGGCATCGTTGTAGAAGAATGCGATGTCTGGCCCCCATCCGAGCCACATTTCAAACTTGGATGTCAGCAGGAGCCGTATGGCGACCTTGAGCGCTTCCGGCCATTTGTCCGGCAGGCCGAGTGAGCTGCTCGCCCAGTCGTGACGACGCATCATCTGCGCCATCTCGCCGTTGCCAACGAAAATATCGTGCAATTGATTGGAGGCTTGTACGTTCATAGCATTTCCATCGCAGGGTCGCAGACGCCACTTAGGCTATTGATAACACTTGTCCAGCCCGCTAGTTCTGGATCGGGGCGAGTTTTTGCATCTGGTGGAAAATTTACGATGAGCCAAGCGAAATCACAGCCAGATTGGAGCGCCGACGAGCTTAGGCGCGCTGTCAAGTCTGCCGGCGTGGCGCTGTGGACCTGGATTGTCGATGACGACGCATTCTTCATGGACGCGAAGGCATACGAGCTGTGGGATATCCCTGTCGAGGAAGACCTGACCTTCGAGCATCTATCCGCTAAGGTGCATCCTGCGGATCGGGACCGGGTAAGGGCGGCGTTCGTCGCGACCCGAGCCATTGATGGTGCCTTCGAGATCGATTTCCGTATCCTGACCGGTGGATCGGATGTCAGGTGGATTTCCGCGCGAGGCCAGGGCAATGAAGGGGATGCAGCGACCAACAAGATGACCGGAATTTTCCTCGACGTGACAGGCCGCAAACAGGCGGAGGAAGGTCACGAACTGCTCGCTGGAGAGATGAGCCATCGCGTCAAAAACCTGTTGGCGCTGGCGGCAGGTCTTACAAACATCACCTCCCGCTCGACGGAAACGAAGGAGGAAATGGTTCTGCAGTTGATGCAGCGCCTGACGGCACTCGGCCGGGCCCATGAACTCGTGCGCCCGCTAGCGGACGGGCAGGGGAGCGCCGCCTTGCTGGGCGATCTGTTCACTGTGCTGCTCGCGCCTTATGACGACGTAGGTGCCTTTGCCGGTCGCATCCGCGTGGCGGTGCCGCGTATGGGGTTGGGGGAAAGGGCGGCGACAAGCCTCGCCCTCGTCATCCATGAACTGGCGACAAATTCGCTGAAGTACGGCGCATTGTCGAATGACACGGGGTTGCTCGATATCTCCGGGACGCTGAGTGAGGAAGATCTCGAGATCGTCTGGAGCGAGCATCGGGAGAGTGGGGTCAACACTGGTTCGACCACAGAAGGATATGGCAGCAAGCTTTTACAGCGCACCATCTCTGGACAGCTGGGCGGTGCGATCGACTACGAATGGGTTGAACACGGTTTGGTGGTGACGTTGCGCCTCAAGGCAAGCCGACTTGCCGGGTGAGTTCGCCTGCCCAGAAACTACCTGCCGATGGCCGATAGCGGAATTTCGAGGGCGACCAACAAACCATCGCTCGCGAAATCTCGCGTGATCGTTCCCATGAGCTGCGCTTCCACGGTCCGGGCCACCATTCTGGTCCCGAAACCTTTCCTCGACGGGTTTTGCGTGATCGGTGGCCCGCCGATTTCCCGCCAAGTGATCTTTAACGTGTCACCTAAGCTGTTACATTCCAAATGGATGTAGCCATCGCCAGTCGATAGTGCGCCATACTTGGCTGCATTAGTTGCAAGTTCGTGGATTACCAATGCGAGGGCAGCCGCGGTCTTCTCGCCGACGGTGATGCTCTGGCAAGAGACGATAGCCTGCTTTTCATCCCGTTTGAAAGGCGCTAGCAAGGCTTCCATCAAGCCCGCGAGACCGCATGCAACACCGTTCCCCTCAGGCCTCGAATCGATGATGAAATCGTTGGCTCTGCTCAGCGCCTGTATCCGTCCAGTGACGCTGCGCACAAATCCATCTAGATTGCTCTCGGTCCTCGACGAGACGAGGAGCAGGCTGGATATGACCGAGAAGATATTCTTGATACGATGCGCCAACTCGCCCTGGATCAGAAGACGCTGCTCATCGAACTGCGCCAGTCTTGCGACGCGTTCTCGCAGGGAAATTTGCTCTTCCACCAGTTTGGCAAAATCAGCGAGTATCTCTTGCTCACGAGCCGTCCATTTGTGCGGCTCGGCATCAATGGCGCAAAGCGAACCCAGGACATGACCATCTTGGTCCAGAAGCGGGATGCCAAGGTACGCGCGCACGTTCAGATCCGGAATAGCAAGATTGTCGCAAACAAGAGGGTCGAGTGTTGAATCTTCGATAACGAGGGGAGCAGCTCTTGCAACGACATGCTGGCAAAACGAATGTGTCAGAGGTGTTTCTCGATCGGTCTTCCAGGGTTCAGGAAGACCAAACGAACTCTTGAAGAACTGCCTCTTTGTGTCGACCAATGAAACGAGCGCCACCGGGACCGACAAGGTCGCAGCAACGAGCCGTGTCAAGCGATCGAAGCGTTCCTCTGGCCCACTGTCCATCAATTCGGTCTGATAGAGCGCGTTAAGTCGGTCTGGTCCGATGTCCAACGAGGTTGGGACGGTATCGTGGTTTGACAGGGTGTCGTGAGTTAGGGTCAAGTCGCATCCTTGCATCGTCGAAACCGATGGTCACCGTATTGAAGACAGGTTCTTCAGTTCCTGTAGCCAACTAGACACCCCTCACGTCGGAAGCAAGTCAAAAGGCTGGAAACGAAGTCGGACAGCTTGGTAAAATGCTGAATGGCGCCGATCGATTTCAAGCTGGCGCCATTCTCATAGCTTACTGATCTGAGTTTACCGGTGCTCGATTGCCGCACGCAAAGTTGTTTTCTGAGTTCCTGCGGACCCGCCGATCCAGGCGGCCGCTGCGCCGAGCAGTAACGATTTTCCTGTGCGGGAAGTGGGACGGACACAGCCGTCACGGCTGTGTCCTCGTTGGGATGCTAGAGCTTCTTGTTGATGTAATCGGAAGCTGAATTGGCACCCTTCTTGGTTGCGTCCTTGGCGTCGCCCATAGCCTGCTGGGCCTCACCCTTGATTTCCTGAACCTTACCTTCGGCTTGCAGCTTTTCGCTTCCGACGAGCTTGCCGACGCCCTGCTTGATGTTGCCGATAGCTTCATTTGCAAGACCTGATGCTTTATCACCTGTGCTGCTCATAACGTATTCCTTTCGCTTACGTTTTTCCGTTTGCTTAAATTCGCGATGGAACGTTTTGTTCCAACGTAGGTTTGGAGGCGTTTATCTTTTGCATTGAACTGGCAGCGTATCGATCGGCCAGTATCAAATCGACGGTTTCGGCGGGCGCACTTGCAGGTTGCAGATGACCCTGCCCGTCGCGAAATCGGTAGCGATCGCCACTGCTTCACGCGCGGCCCTCTCTGACGATGCCACGCCGTGGAGCAATATGTCGCCGCCTGCAATTTCGACTTTAATCTGGCAGTCTTCGAGGCCAAGCGCGTAAGCTAGCAGGGCGCTGAGTGCTGCACCCGCACCACAGTAATCTGCGGAGAGGGTCGCCGTACCTGAATAAAATGGGAAAAGCATCTCAATAACCTCCTGGAAGGATCAGTAACCGAAGCTTGCCAAACGGCGGTTAGCCATTCGGTGCAGCGCCGCGGCCCGAGGGCCTCGCTGCGTCTTCCTACGGCCCGAATTTTTGCCGACGACTTATCCATCATGCAGCCCTTTTCACCTATGGTGCGTCGATCATCCGACCCCGGCAAAGCCGGTGGCATGACTTTGAAACTAGCGCTGGAGCATGAGAATTTTCAGAGCGAAAAATACTAGATCGCCTAGTATCAAACGACCTTTTTAGCAGGTACACGTCGTAAAATTACTTTTTCTTCTTCTTGTGATCTAAGGCCTTGCCAGTGGCAGCGCCTGTGAAGCCACGTTCTCGCGCCCATATCACTGCTGCCGCGCGGCGATTGACGCGGATCTTTCCATAAAGAGAGGTGACGTGATTGCGGATCGTGTTCCTCGACAGGTGCAGGGTTTGAGCCATATCGGCGTCACTTTGTCCGACGCAGATAAGACCTAAAATCTCGCGCTCCCTGTCACTCAACTCCATCAGTGTCGCCGTGGGCACCGCTGTTGACGCTTGTTTGAGTGTCGCAAGCCGCTCGACGATGGAGCGGCTGAACCATGAAGTGTCCGCCATGACGCTCTCGATCGCTTCGACCAATTGCGTCTCGCTACGCCGGCGCTCGGTCACATCCTGAAGAGCCCAGATCACGCATTGCTCGTCGTTGATCTCGACCCTTTCCGCAGACACAAGACAGTCCGCCATTGCACCGTCTTTTTGCTTCAAGCGTGTCGGCTCGTTACGCACGAAGATGTTGTCACGCAGCTTTTGCTCCAGCGCCCGCCGGGCTGCCACGTCTTCCCAGAGGTGAAGTTCAGCGGCTGTTCGGCCGACGACCTCTGTGAGGCCATATCCCGAAATCTGCAGGAAGGCATCGTTCGCCTCTGTGAAAACGAAATCGGCGAGGCGCGATATGGCGGCCGGCGCAGGCGATAGACGGAAGGATTTCGAAAATCGCTCCTCGCTTTGACGCAGGGCGTTCTGGGCTTTCCTGCGGGCATCGAGGTCCGCAAAGGTAAAAAGCATACACAGCTCTTCGACCACGGAAATAGGCTCGCCGGCGACAATCACAAGCCGGTCACCACCGTCCGGCAGAGGAATTAGCGACTCGCGGTGGCGGATTACCCGCCCTTCGCTGAGCTTCAGAAGCGCGTCATCCCCAGTTTCACAGTTTGAGAACAACCCGACAGCGTCGACAGTCTTGCCGATCACGTCCTCCTTGCTGAAACCCGTCATTTCAAGAAAGCCCTGATTGACGCGAATGAACCGATTGTCCTCCAGGCGGCAGATAAGGCCTGGAGCGGGATTGGCGTTGAAGGACCGTTCGAATCGTTCCTCGGCTTCAAAGCGCGG
The DNA here is from genome assembly GCF_031457345.1 of Rhizobium sp. BE258. NCBI lineage: Bacteria > Pseudomonadati > Pseudomonadota > Alphaproteobacteria > Hyphomicrobiales > Rhizobiaceae > Rhizobium > Rhizobium sp. BE258. The sequence goes on along the minus strand of NZ_JAVDWL010000010.1, from coordinate 152,690 downwards.
CGTTTCATCTCGCAAGATCAGCGCGAGCACATCCGCTTTACCCCCGGCGTCGGAGATGACCATGCTCCGAACGGTGTGCACCCAGACCAGATCGAGGTTATCGCTGGGCGAGACTTCGACCGTCATATCGTCGATCGTCTCGCCGGCCAGCAGCCGTTCGAGCGGGTACTGTCCTTCTTCCAGCGGATGGTTGTTGCGATATCGCAAAGTGAATCGACGTCGGTAGCCCGCTGCATCCCTTCCGAGGTCGTCAATTGCCTTTGCACGATGCATGACGATCGCCGCATCATTCGCCCAGGCAATCGCGCCCGCCTGATCAATGAGTATGATGCCATCGCTGAGGCCGCCTATTAGTTCCTGCAGGCTGCCCCGGTTGATGCGTGGAGGCTCGAGTCTGTCGTTCATTAAAGGATCCTTGGACGTCACGCCGCGCGCCGTGAAACCTATTTCGTCGCGTCCACTTCGTCTTCCTGGTCAAGCGACTTGGAGATTGCGTCTCTTGGCAGGATCGCCCGGTTGAGTTGCTCGGCATCGTAGGGCTTGCTGAGAACGACCCCGTCGGAAGCCCGCACGGCCGAGGCGTCACCGGTCGCGAATATGATCCTCGACCAAGGCCGCAAGGTGCGCGCCCGCTCCGCAAGGACCTTGCCCGAGGCGCCTGGAAGGCTGATGTCCGTGACCAGGACGTCGAAGGGAACCGTTTCTAGCGCGGCCATAGCTTCCTCGGCGCTTCCCGCGTCGACCACGATGTGGCCTGCTTCCTTGAGGATATCGGACGTGTTCATCCGGATCAGCGGATCGTCTTCGACCAGGATGATCGTTAGCTGTGCAGATGGTTCGGGCAACGAAGTCTCAGGGGCTTTTGGAGCCGGGGAGGGCGCAGCACCCGACTTTTGTCGCTGATTGTTGATGACGTGCCTGAACTTTTTTGCCAGGGCATCCCGGGTGTACGGCTTCGAAAGAAGCTCGACGCCGGCGTCGAGCTTGCCGCCGTGGACGATGGAATTCTCGGTATATCCCGATGTGAACAGCACGGCGATCTCGGGGAGGCGCTCTTTGGCCTTGCGCGCCAGCTCAGGGCTTTTCAAATTGCCGGGCATGACAACATCCGTGAACAGGATGTCGATGGGTATGCCGCTATCGATCACGTTGAGCGCGCTGGCCGCATCGACCGCCTTCAGCACACGATAGCCGAGGTCTGCAAGGAGGGCGACAACGGTCTCCCGCACCTCTTCGTCATCCTCGACGACGAGGACGGTTTCAGTGCCACCTGCTATCGGGCCGTTGTCGACGTTCACTTCCATGTCTTCGGCCTGGAGGGCTCTGGGAAGATAAAGCTTGATCGTCGTGCCGTGACCGACTTCGGAATAGATCTTAACATGACCGCCTGATTGCTTGACGAAGCCGTAGACCATCGAAAGCCCGAGGCCGGAACCCTTGCCCTCGGCTTTCGTCGAAAAGAACGGTTCGAAAACCTTGTCAATGATCTCCGGCGACATGCCGGTTCCCGTATCTGTGACGGCCAGCAGCACGTATTGACCGGGCGTTACTTCATCGTGCGTTCGCGCATAAAGCTCGTCGAGATGCGCGTTTGACAGTTCGATGGTGAGCTTGCCCTGGCCGTCCATCGCATCACGCGCATTGATGGCGAGGTTGAGGAGCGCATTCTCGATCTGGGCAGGATCGATAAACGTGTTCCACAGCCCACCCGCCACGACGGTTTCGACCTCGACAGCCTCGCCAATCGCCCGGCGCAGCATGTCGTCCATGCCTTGTACGAAGCGGCTGATGTTCACGACCTTGGGCTCAAGTGCCTGACGCCGACCAAAGGCAAGGAGCTGGCTTGCGAGCTTGGCGCCGCGGCTGACACCCGCCATTGCGTTCGACACGCGTTTCTCGGCACGCTCATTGCCGGCGATGTCTTTCGCAAGCAGTGCAAGATTTCCCGATACCACCTGCAGCAAATTGTTGAAGTCGTGAGCCACGCCGCCCGTCAATTTGCCAACGGTCTCCATCTTCTGAGATTGCGCAAGCTTGACTTCCGCCTGCCGGCGCTCGGCGATTTCCGCGATAACGCGGGCCTCAAGCGTTTCGTTCAGCTGCCGTAGTTGATCCTCAGCTCGTTCGCGATGCCGGACCTGCTGCGCCAATGTATCTGCCTGCTCCCGCAGCGCAGCTTCGGCTGCCCTTTGATGCGTGATGTCGGTGTGCACGCCGACCCATTCGACGATCTCGCCGGTCTTGTCGAGAATAGGCAGGGCGCGTACCGCAAACTGGCGCCAAGCGCCATCATGCCTGCGCACCCGGTGCTCGTATAAAAACATGGTCTTCGTCGCGACCGCCCGCTGCCAGGCCTCCACACTTCCAGCAGAATCGTCCGGGTGGACCGCCCTCGACCAGCCGTATCCCTGATACTCATCCTGCGTCTGCCCGGTGAGGGCGGCCCATCCGGGTTGTTCCCCGACCATGCGGCCATCGGCGCTATTGGTCCATAGGATCCCGTGGACCGCGTCCATGGCGGTGCGGAAGCGCCCATTGCTGAATGCGATGGCGGCCTCGCGGGTCGCACGCTCCTCCACATCGATGCCGAGAATATGGACGCCCGGTATCGAACCATCGGGCTCGACATGCGGTACATACCGCACTTCCAGGCGCCGCACTGTACCGTCGGCACGCGGCATAGTCGTTTCAGCTGAAAATGTCTCGCCCGATAATCCACGATCGATCGAGGCTTTTCGGTCGGCGTAAGCCTGCTTGCCTATCATACTTTCTACGTGCTGTCCGACCATCGACTGCGGATCGATATCAAACCAGTCTCGGTAAGCGGCGTTTGCAAAGCGATAGATGTGGTCGCGATCCACGTAGGAGATCAGCATTGGAACGGCGTCTGTGACCCGACGCAGCTCGGCCTCGCGTGCAGCAAGCTTGGTCTCCGCGGTAACCTTCGCACTGTTATCGACGATCGTGCACATAACCCCGCCCACCGAACCGTTTGCGTCGTAGACAGGCGTGTAGAACAGGTCGAGCATCATTGTCTGAGGACCATCCGGTCGTTGAAAAACGATCGGTTGATCACGATGAACCACGGTTTTGCCGTTCAGGCCGACTTGCAGAATCGCCTGGTTCCAGTCCCAGACCTCGGGAAAGGCGGTTGCAACGGGCGTGCCCAATGCCATCGGATGACGCTCCCCTGCGATCTCCCGGTAGGCATCGTTGTAAAGCATGATGTGATCAGCGCCCCACATGAGCACCTTGGCGACCGGTGAATTTACAATATTGGCGACTGTCGCCCGTAATTCCGCAGACCATTCCTCAACCGCACCAAGGATATGATTGGCCCAGTTCTTGGATCGGATGAGGTTGCCACATTCCCCGCCGCCAATGGGCCAGCCGGTAGCAGGGGTTGGCTTCGGCTTTCCATCCACGTCCCTAAGGGCGCGAAGGCCCGCGCGCACGACCTCGCTGGCATTGGCAAAGTTGCCGGATGCGAGACATTGGTTGATGAAACCCTCAAGTTCGGGCGTAAGTGAAACGTTGCGGGATTGACGATTGATCATGGCTGTACGTGCCATTGCGAACTGACTGTGTCAACTGATGTCACGGTCCAGGAAATTTTGCGGATTGGTATAAAACTGACTTGCCAGATCCCCGCTCTATAGGGCTGATTTAGGAGCGATTTCCTGGAGCAGCGGGATGACTGGCACCTGACCGATAGCCGAACAAATCGCCCTCTCCATCCAGTCCATCACCGGACTTCCGAGACCACCGTACCGATCAATATCAGACCCGCTATACCAACGTAGATGCTCCACAGGACAGCTATAACCCGTGGATTCGTCTTCGCTCTTAAAATGCGGCCATCTATTGGAGCATGGCGTGCTGAGACGTCTTTGAACCTAGACATTTTACGTTTTCGGCCCGTCTTTCGAAGGTTTTTCTCTGGCGTCTCGCAAGCCTTTTTCTGCCTGGTCCTTCAATTTCTCACGGGCTTCATCCGCCGTGTTAGGTCGGTTCGTGCCGCGTCGCTGGTCGGGTCGGGGTTCTTATAGGTCATAGCTTCATCCTCGTTGCACAGCGAACAACCAAGGGGCGGTATAGTTCCCTCAGTTTCATCGCCTATTCTGGCACGGCGTTGACAAGGCTGCGTAGGTGTCGCTCGCGTTGGTTTGAAGCAAGACTGCGGTCACTACGTCCTATGTACGAAGCGATGAAATCGTTACGCACTGAATCATGAGCGTATGGTCGGCATGGAACCGGAACCCTCAACTTTGGAACGGCAGAGATTTCGTTCAACTGAGCAAGGTCGATGCGAAGGAGCTAGCCGACGAGTTGAACGCGTGCGATGCCCAAGGAAATGCAGACCCGCTCCTGTAGAAATTCGCAGGTGGAGTCTTCTGCAGGGAACAAAGACGTGGTGAGAAGGTTTGCGTTCATACCTTCCTCTGTTACCAGCACATGCCGACCTAGCATCGGACGCGGTACGAAAGAGAATTTCCATGCATCGACACCTCACCCAGTCCTTAGCGACTGCGATCACACTGCTCGTCCTTTTGTCAGGCAGTGTTGCCCATGCCGATGAGGCGCCCTTTTTGAAATCTCTTTCTGGAAACTGGAGCGGCAAAGGAACCGTCAAGGTGCGTGTCAACGCCCCGACCATAAATGTCACCTGCCGCTTCAGGTCCGACACCAGCACCAATTCATTAGCCCTCGGTGGCAAGTGCACCAGCCTTGCCATCTTCTCGCGGGTCATATCCGCAAACCTCAAGGCGAACGGTGGCCGTTACTCCGGCTCTTATGTCGGCGCGGGCACGGGAACGGCCGGTCTCGGTGGGCAACGTTCTGGCGACACCATCAACCTCGGCATCACCTGGGCGAAGGAGGTTAACGGCGACAGGAAAGCGCAGATGACTATCGAAAAAATCGGCTCATCCGGAATGCGTCTTACCACCATTGATACGGATTCGAAGACAGGCAAACCGGTCATAACCAGCCGAATTGAGCTTCGCCGAAACTGAGGCTCGAGAAAGCTTTTGTCATGAGCCCTCGAACGCGCCGCACGCCGCAAGACGACTTCATCAAGTTCAACATAAGGAACACGCCATGCAGCGGTCCCATGACGATCAGCTTCGAGCTCGCGCCTATGCCATATGGGAGCGCGAGGGGTGCCCCACCGGAAAAGCTCTGGAGCACTGGGCTCTTGCGATAAAAGAGATGGCCGGCCAAGCTGCTCCATCTCTTGATCAAGGGTCCCGGCGCACTCCCCAGGAAGATGGTCCCCAGGCAGACGGGAAATCCTGAGACTTTCTTCTGGCCAGCGACGCGTGAGAGGCTAGTCCGTCATGCCGTGTCAGCGCTGTGTTGTTTTTTCCAGCCGGCAAGGAGAAACTTGTAGAGGTTTCTACCGCGCGTCTTGACCCCCATCGTGATGTCTGTAACGAAAGGGAAGTGCCGCGAAGCCTTCGCCGCATATCGCTCTGCTGCCGGCCACGGAGAACGCGCCGCCGATCTGGCGGACTCATAAGATCATAGATGGGCTTCTTCATCTCTGAGAGAGTAAACCTCAATTTCCGCGAACCAGTAGTGCCGTGCAATGTTTCGACTGTTCCGGATGAAGTGGTAGGCAGCAGGAGGTTTCGCGACGTAGGGTAGGGGAGTGGCAAGCCTTACCTAGCGCCGCGAAACAAAAGCCGCCTTTTCGGTAAACCGTAGTCATTTCACCACTGCCATTAATGGCACTTCACCGACGACCTCACCGCGCTCGTCGCGGATCACAAATGTCATGCCGTCAATCGGCACTGCATGGCGAACGTACTCAGCCACCATGTCACGAGCTGCAGCAAGCGCTTCACTGTGGGCGGCATCAGATGAAGGCAAGTCTATGCCCTCAACGTCTTCTTCGAGGTTATCACCCTCCCGAATATCAAAATAATACCTCATCGCGTTGGAATGCAAACCCAAACAGAATAGTTCCGCGTTTTCAGTGGTTCGCACGCTATAGGACAGAAACCCTATCGTTGAGAGTAGCTGCACTGCAAAGTGTGCAGTTGCTAATGCATCTAAGGGGGGATTACCATGAACGTATCATGGATATGGACGGAACCTACGTTAGGTAAGTCAAAGAATCCAATGATCTTTTTTGATTGGCACGGTATAATTCTATACAGTGTTCACGCATCCACGTCCGCACGATAGGTGACATACGTTGCGACGATTCCTCCATGAAGGGAAGCGAGCCCTGTTTGCGCGCTCGTCAATGACGACCGCGCCGGATCGATTGAGGCTCATCAATCTATCCCCTCCAATCAGGGTATGCTCAAGCAGCGAGTTGTCGCGTTGTCGACCGTGGTGGCCCGAAATCTTTCACTGGAGCATTCGCCGGGACGAGCAACGGATATGATTTCCCGGCGTCGAGCCGTGCGCCGCTCCTGTCCTTGGCGGCGCTGCTGCATTGCGAGCCAGCCCATGGGACCTTTTCCACCATCCCATCCGCGATTGTGATCGCCTTGACGCCTTAACTCCTGCAGGCGCCTCAATCTGGCCGGCTATGTCAAAAGGCAAGGATCCGTCTGGCTTCCGATGTACGAAGGCCAAAGGTCTGCGCGTGCTCCTGGATGGCGCGGGAAGGACGGAGTCTAATCTGGGTGAGGTCGATAAGTGCGGTCATGCGTGGAACTTAACCTCTCGGGGTCGGTTCATACGTCACGGTCGTGATAGTCGCGATCGAAAAAAGTCTCTCCGACCCATCGCATGATGTTCGCTCGGCGCCTTCGATGCGCGATCACAGCCTTATCGACCGCCACCCTGACGAAGCGGTGCATTCCCAATAGAGATACAGAACCCCAAGGAGCTATCATGGCCAAGGAATCCAAAACGCTTGACGTCATCTTTCACGACACCCTGAAAGACGTCTATTTCGCCGAACACAAGATCGTCGCCACGCTTCCCAAGATGGAGGAGGCAGCCCAGAGCAAGCAGCTTAAGGGCGCCTTCGTCAAGCACCTGGGAGAGACCAAGGTTCATATCGAACGTCTCGAGGAGGTCTTCAAGATCATCGGAAAGAAGCCGGAACAGAAGACCTGCGATGCCATGATGGGCATCGTCAAGGAAGGTTCTGAGGTCATGGAGGAGTATGCCGGCACACCAGCTCTTGACGCCGGCCTTCTCGCCGCTGCACAGGCAGTCGAGCATTACGAAATGTCGCGCTACGGCACGTTGCGCACATGGGCGCTAGAGCTTGGGATGAAGGAGGCAGCCAAGCTGCTGCAGACGACGCTCGACGAAGAACAGGCCACCGACCTTGCGCTCACATCGATCGCCACCTCTGTGGTCAACCAGAACGCCGAAAAGGCAGCCTGACCAACACTCGGCCGTTTGCGGGCGGCCGAGCCACAACCCCGTGCAGACGGGTAGCAGTCTTAGTTCCTATCGGACGCCGACATTGTCGTCGGCGATCTGCGCAAGCGGCATCGTGAAGGTGAAGCGGGTCTCGATGGCATCAGACGCAACGTCCAGCCTCCCACCGTGGGCGCGAGCGATTTCCGATGCGATATGAAGGCCGAGGCCCAGCCCCTGACGATTGCCGCTAGCCTCCCCGCGGATGAATGGCTCAAAAAGGCTTGCCTGCACGTCCTTGGGAATCGGCGTGCCCTGGTTTGCTACCCAGATCTGAAAGTTCTCACCGCTCACGCCAGCGAATATCCTGATTGGTGCGTCAACCTGTCCATAGGTGATTGAGTTCCCGACCAGGTTGGATACCATTTGGCCTATTCGTCCTCCATCGCAAGCGACAGGCTGATCGAGATTGATGTCGGCCTCAATGATGCGATCAGGATCGCTGGAACGGAGTTCGTCGACAACGTGGAGAATGATCGGGGCAAGCTCTTCCGGCCTGATCTGCAGACCTATTCCGCCTCCGAGGCGACCCCGCGCGAAATCAAGCACGTTGTCGATGAGATCGGACATCCTCTGGACGCTACCCTGCATGAGGTCGAGTAGTGTGGTTGCCTTTGCCGTCGCCGTTTCCCTTCGAAGAAGGCGACTTGCGGCGCTGATCGATGCGAGCGGATTTCGAAGGTCGTGGCCTAGAACGGCAATAAACTGTTCTCTGAGTTCGGCATTCCTGTGCTCAATATCGAGTTCTATCTGCATTTCTGCGCCCGCGGCATCGGCCGCCGCACGGGCATCGACGAGCTGGCGTTCGTAGCGCCTCCGCTCGGTTGCCCGAAAGAGCATCACACGGGTAAAGAGAAGCTCGTTGTCGGCGTTGCGCTTTTCCGTTGCGTTTGCGATGACGGGAAACCTGCTCCCATCCTGCAGTTTGAGATCGAGCGCGACCTCGTCGAAATGACCCTGCAGTCGAAGAAGTGGCGCAAAGTGGGTTTCGTAGAATATGCGGCCGGCTGTGTTCAGCAGGTCGCGCATGCGTTTTCCGAGGAGATCTTGCGCCGGAATACCCAACCACCTCGATAACGTCTTGTTGGACTTGATGATAAGGCCATCCGGCCCGAGCGAGAGATACCCGCAGGGCGCGTTTTCGTAGAGGTCTTCCAGATCTTCCGTCTGCGTGTCGCGGCCAGAATCCATCAAGGTTCTCAAATGAAGTCACGGATCGCGGCGATCACTTCGCGAGGCGCGCTCAGGTTTGGGCAGTGTCCAGTTGCGTCCAAAAGAACAATCTGGCTGCCCGGTACGTGTTCATACACATAACGACCGACGCCTTCGGAAGCGATGATGTCATCGCGGCTTTGAAGTACGATTGTCCGGGCCGTTACATTCGGAAGGTCGGCGCGATTGTCGGAAGTGAAGGTGACGCGGGCAAACGCCTTGGCGATCTCCGGATCGGTTCGACAGAAGCTGTTCGTCAGTTCCTCGCCCAACTCTGGTCGGTCTGGGTTGCCCATGATCGCAGGCGCCATTGCCTCGGACCATCCCATGTGATTGTCATCCAGAAATTCCAATAGCTCTTCGATCTCCGCAGGTCCAAAGCCACCAACGTATTCGGCGTCGTCGATGTACCGCGGGGATGGGCCCACAAGGATGAGGCTCTCGAAAAGGTCAGGCGCTTTCAGCGACGCAAGCACGCCGATCATCGCGCTCACGGAATGGCCGACGAATACCGCGTTGGAAAGTCCTATCTCCCGGCCGATCTCGACGACGTCATCAGCGTAACCGGACAAACTCGAATACTTTGCCGGATCGTAGGCGGAGAGATCTGAGTGACCCGCCCCGACATGATCGAAAAGTAGGGTCTTGAAGCCAGACTCGAACGCGGGGGCAACGAACCTCCACATGTTCTGATCGCATCCGAACCCGTGGGCGAAGACAATCGTCCGCGTGCCGTTACCTTGGATATGTACGTTGTTGCGGACAACGACTGACATGGTTCCCTCTGGTTACCCTGTCTAGCGTGTCTCAAATAACTCGGGATTTCGAGCGTTTCGAACCTAACCCCCACCCAAGTTTTGTCAAGGAAGCACGGGTTGAAGGTTCACATCCTTCAAGAGGAGCTTAGAACACTTGAGCCACTCGGTTGACGCGATCGCTTCCGTGATGCCCACATGCCCGAGGGACCAGTGATTCCGGTCGCGTTGACTGAAGCCGGAGAGCCATTCGCCCACCTGACATTTAAGAGTTTTTCGCCCGGTTCCGGGCATGATTGGCAATATTCCGTTTTGCCCTCATCCCAAAGGCCGCGTGTCGAAAGGCAAAAATTTCAAATGCTCCCACGGCCCCCCAAGATAGTTCCACAGATCGAGGCCGAGGATTTCAATGGTGTGGGGTTCTAAGCTCGTGGTCAGGTCGCGATAGAGCGCGTCGGCGGTTGCTCTCGGCGCCTTATTCTGGATTGTGATATGCGGCCGCCAGGTCTGAACGTCCTGCGAGCCCAGCCACGCGACGAACTCGGCCTTCAGTCCTGCTCGGATGTCCTCCAACTCTGGGCATGTGACGATGAAGGCGACGCCTGCGCCGAGGTGTCGGAGGCTGCTGACCGTCGCTGTCGTTACTCTCGCCTGTGCCGCAACGTTAGTAAGCGTTTTACAGATCCTGTCACGATACTCGCCTGGCAGCCTGTGAAACACTGTCAGATGCGCGCCGAGAACATTGCGGTCCGGGGGAAAATGCCTCTGCCGAAGGCGATCGAACGGCTCGATATCCCTCTCGGCTATCCTCGCGGTGACAATAAGTGGCTGACGGGTCTTCAATCCAAGCTTCCGGTGACGGTCGTGCGTTTCCCGGGCCAGGCTGTCAGGGCGACGTCGATCAGCCGTTTCAGAAGCGCGTTGCAAGCACCATCGCAGGCTTGGGCCGACATGCCCTGAATGATCGCTCCATAGAAGCGTGCCAGCGTGTCGGTATCAGTCCCGGCTGGCAGTTCGCCCTCGCTGACGGCGCGATCGAAGCGGGCTTTTAGAACCTGCATCGATGCCTCTCGAAGGGCTGCCGTCATTCGAGCGACCGAGGCATTTTCTTCCGCATGCTGCAGAACTGCGGTGGAGACCATGCAGCCCGCGGGCTTGTCCGGCTGGGTATCGCCATCGGCAATATTGTAAAGGTAGCGACCGAGTGCCTCATAAGCGGGCAGGGCGGATGCCAGGATTTCCCCTCGGCAACCGCTTTCGCGGGCGATGCTGAAATCCAGCGCCTGTCGATACAATTCCTCTTTCGAACCGAAGGTTGAATAGAGCGTCGGCGGGTTGATCCCCATTGCTTTGGTCAGGTCGGCGGTCGACGTCCCTTCGTAGCCTCGTTCCCAGAACAGGCGTGCCGCGATGTCGAGCCCGGTGTCGCGATCGAGCACGCGGGGCCTTCCTCGTTTACGAACCGGCTCCATTAAAATAGTGGTCCCTATTTAATTGTTGACAGATATGTTTCCACCCTTAATATAGCGATCACTATTTTAATTGGCAACGGAGTAGATCATGTCCAGGAAACTCGCAGACAAGATTGCGCTTATCACCGGAAGCTCACGGGGGATCGGACGGGCGGTCGCGCTCGCTTTTGCAAAGGAAGGTGCCGCGCTGATCGGTGTGCACTACACCGCCAATCCGGATGCGGCCAAAGCCACCGTGCGGGAAATCGAGGAACTGGGCGTCAAGGCCGTCGCGGTAAAGGCTGATCTGCTCCAGGGCAAGGAGGCGGCCGACAGCCTCTGGACACAGTTCAGCGACGCGGCGCGTGCGCAAACGGGATCGGTCGGGCTCGATATTCTAGTCAACAATGCGGGCATTGCGCCTGCGGTCCCGTTGAAACAGACTAGCGAGGTTGTCTTCGACGAGGTGATGACTATCAACTACAAGGCGCCATTCTTCCTGATCCAGGCGGTAGCCGATCATATTCGCAACAATGGCCGCATCATCAACGTCTCCACAGGGTTCACCCGGATCGCAGCACCCACCCACCCGGCCTATGCTGCTTCCAAAGGCGCGCTGGAGACCCTGACGCTCGCACTGGCGCCCGACTTCGCGGTCCGCGGGATCACCGTCAATGCGGTCATGCCAGGGGTTACCGAAACGGACATGAATGCCGAATGGCTGGCGTCGCCGGATGCCCGCGCCGGCGCCGAGGCACTGTCGGTCTTCTCGCGTGTCGGCCGTCCTGACGACATTGCAGATGTGATCGCTTTCCTTGCATCGAACGATGCCCGCTGGACGACCGGGCAGATCATTGATGCCACGGGTGGCGCCCGGATCTAATTGATCCAAAGACTTCGCGATCTCTTCAGGCCATCAGAGGAGTCGCCATGGGGCGTATTCCCAACGAAATGCCGAAAAGCCCGCGCCCCGTCTGACCGTTAGACCAGGCCGCGCTTAGCGACAAGTGACCTTCAGCAAGTCGTGGAGATTGGTGCGATTACGCGTACGAGTGAATGTCGGCATACCCGATATTCGCTTTTGTCGCAGAAACAGGTACTGCAAGTGGGTGAACGACTGTTCGCTTCCTGAAACTGCCGGACATAGCCAACGCATCTCGTCGAATGCGCGGGAAGCCAAAGCTCCCGCGCATTCGGCGCAGCTTCTCACTTTGACTGAACCACAAGGGTCTTTCCGTCTTCCACAATATAGGTTGCGAGCTCTGATGCTTTGCCGGTGCCGACGTTTCGAGCTGAATGTACAACGCCGGTCGGGATGAATAGCGACTGACCGGCAGAGAGGATGACCGGCGCGCGCCCGTCTAATGTGTATTCGAGAGTTCCTTCAATCACAAAAGCAATTTCTTCACCGGGATGGGAATGCCTGGCGGCCAACACCCCGGGCGAGAAATCGACACGAACCTGCACGACCTCGTGGCCAGGCACATCGATGTCGTTTTTAATAAGATCGGTGCGTCGCAAGGGCTCTACGGCGAACGCAGGCGATGATGCCGCTCCAATGATTGCGAACAATAGGACGGCGACCGTTGCAGGTGATTTTTTCATGGCTATCTCCTTTTTAATTATGTTGAAGGTTGAGGATGTCGCGAGTGCTGTTGCTCATTGGCCGCCAATCTGCCGCGCCGCGGCTTCGATAACCTCGGCAACCTTTTCAGGCTGCGATGCGAACACGGCATGGCTTGCCTGGATCTCCGTCACATGGCTTCCGGCGCGCTTTGCCATGTCCCGTTCGAGATCAGGATTGATCGAGCGGTCTTGGGTGGCGACAACCGTCCAGCTTTTCTTGGTCTTCCATGCGGGATCGCCGACCTTTGCGGAGAAGGCGTCCCTGGATGCGAAGACCTGTGATTTTGCCAGGAAGGCGGCCTCGTCCTTCGGCAGGTCGGCAGCGAAGTCGTTGGCGAAGGCGGCTGGATCGAGAAAGAGATATTTGCCGTCCTTCGTCTCGCGGATATTCATACCGCCGGCCGGCTTGGAGCTCGCGAGACTGATAAGGCTTTCGCCCCTGTCCGGCTGGAAGGCCGCGATATAGACGAGACCCGCGACATGAGGGCTGTTGCCGGCTTCGGTGATGACCATACCGCCATAGCTGTGGCCGACGAGCAGTGTCGCGCCGTCTTGGAGGTCGAGGACCCGGTTGGTTGCGGCGACATCGTCGGCGAGCGAAGTGATCGGCTCCTGCACGATCGTGACATTGAAGCCGCGCCTTTCGAGGATTTCGGTTGCTTGGCGCCAGCCAGAACCATCGGCGAGAGCGCCGTGGACGATGACGATGTTCTTCACTTCGGCCGCTTGGGCCACGAAGGCAATGGCGCTGGTGACGAAAGCAAGGGCGAGGGTGGAGAGATAGTTGCGTTTCATGGTGGTGCTCCTGTCTTTTTAGGTTAGGTGGAGGATTCAGCCGAAGGTGAAGGCGTAGGCTTGGACGCCGGGGTCGAGGAAGCGGATCTCGAAGGTGCGCGCGTCCACTTCGCCGGTCTGGCGCACCAGTTGGTAGAGCTTCGTCGTGGTTACCGTGCCATTTCCATCCGCATCGATATCGCTGCCGCGGTTGGCTTCGGGCGCCTTGCCGTCGACCGTCACTCGAAATCGGACCGGCTTTCCATCTGCCCCTGGGCCGAGCACGAGGTGCAGGTCGCGGGCGCTGAAATGATAGGCGATACTGCCGCCCGCCCGATCGAGGGTCGCCTCTTCGGCGCCGACGGTCCATTTACCGGAAAGGCCCCACTGGTTGAGACGCGGTTCGGTGACCGAATAGTCCCTGCTCGCATCCGCACGCATTCTCTCGTTCGAGGCAAAACTGGTGGCCTGTTGATAGCCGATGTAGGTTTCACCCGAGCGGACATGTTTCAGGTCCGCACTGGCCTCCACACCTTTTGCGTCAGGTGCAACCGGCGCGCTTTCGGCCATTTCACTGCCAGCCTCGTGCAGCAGGCCCTGGATTGCCTGTTCGGTCGGGCCGTAATTGCCTTCGCCGAAGTGATGGTACCGGATCTGGCCCTTGGCATCGATCAGGTAGTGAGCCGGCCAATAGCTGTTGGCGAATGCGCGCCAGATTCTGTAGTCGTTGTCGATTGCGACCGGATAGTTGATCCGGAAATCGCCGACGGCCTTTTTAACATTGTCGATTTTCTTCTCGAAGGCGAATTCCGGGGCATGTACGCCTATGACAACCAGACCCTGGTCCCTGTACTTGTTGGCCCAGGCCCGAACGTAGGGCGTGGTACGGATGCAGTTGATGCAGGAATAGGTCCAGAAATCGACGAGCACGACCTTGCCGCGAAGCTGCTCCGTCGTTAGCGGCGGCGAGTTCAGCCATTCGACGGCGCCATCCAGTGAAGGTGCGGGGCCCGCAACAGGCAAATCACTGCGGAAGGGTTTGGTCGCATCGGCAAGACCGATCGACTTGTCGTTGCTCGCAACCTCCGGCGGAATGCCATCGGTTGGCTCAACATTCAGCCTGTCCAGGACCGCTTGTTCGAAAGACGCGCTGCTGGCATAGGAGAGCCGCGAAAGCAGCCCCGTGTCGAGGCCAAGTGCGATGACGGCGACACCGGCGATGACGGCGGCGCCCAAGCCTTGGCGAATACGTTCGCTGACGACGAGCGATTTCTTCAATCCGGCAAAGATTTTTCCACCGACGGAAAGCGCGATTGCCAGCGAAGTGGCGGCGCCGGTTGCGTAGGCGAGCAGCAGGAGGCTTGTCTGCAGATTGGCGCCTTGGAGGGCAGCACCAGTCAGCACGAGACCGAGAATCGGGCCAGCGCAAGGCGCCCAGAGAAGCCCGGTCGCGACGCCGAGGATCAGCGCGCTTGCGGCGGTCGGCGCAGCACCGGGCTTGCCGGAAGCGTTTAGCAGGCGGTTACCAAAACCGACGACCGGTTGGGTCATCAAGCTGGCGATACGTGGCGAAATCAGGCTTAAGCCTAAGATCGCAAGCAGGATGAGCGCGGCGAGGCGACCATATTCATTGGCATTGATTGCCCAGCTTCCGCCGATGGCTGCAAGGGTCGCCACAAATGCAAAGGTGGTGGCCATACCGATCAGCATCGGCAGCGTACCGCGCACGAAAGGCTGCCCCGCGCGGGCAAAGACGAAAGGCAGGATGGGGAGGATACAGGGGCTGAATATGGTCAGCACCCCTCCGAGATAGGCAATGATAAGGAGTGTCATCGTCGCTTCCTTTGAAACCGGGTGATCGGGCTCTGGACGGCGATGTGGCCCGACCAGCAACTGCGCCAATCTGATCGAGGCGATGTATCTCGGATGTGTCCGGTTTGGAGGCAACATGTACCGAAGTGTAGGAAGAGCGCCTGAATGCAGCCCTGCTGAAGCAGATGGAGCAGATTCCGTTTGAGGAAGCAGCCAACTGTATCAGAATGTATCTCGCAGGCCGGAGGCTACATCCGTACGCAATAATAGCGGATATCCGAAACACTCGGGATACATGCCGGTTGTTTTCTCCATGTCACTAACTCGAAACGGAGAGAGACAATGTCCAGCGAAATCAATCTTCAGCGCCGTCACTTCTTTGGTCTTGCCGCAATGACAATGGCAGCGGTCGAATTCGGCCTGAGCAGCGCTGCTGCCGCCAAGGCAGCCGCACCGGCCGTCAAGGCCGGTTCGCATGCATCTTTCGCGGCGGTGAAGCGAATCAAGGCCGGTGAGCTCAATGTCGGTTACGCCGAGGTCGGTCCCGCCAATGGCGCGGTCGTGCTGCTGCTGCATGGCTGGCCCTACGATATCTACAGTTTCGTTGATGTGGCTCCCGTGCTCGCCGATGCCGGCTACCGGGTGCTGATCCCCTATTTGCGTGGTCATGGCACGACCGAATTCATCTCTGCCGATACACCGCGCAACGGCCAGCAGGCCGCAATAGCCACCGATATCATTGCCTTTATGGATGCGCTGAAGGTCGAGCGCGCCGTCATCGGCGGTTACGATTGGGGCGGCCGCACCGCCGATATCCTGGCTGCGATCTGGCCGGAACGCTGCAAGGCGCTGGTTTCTGTCAGCGGCTATCTGATCGGCAGCCAGGAGGCCAACAAGAAGCCACTGTCACCAGAGGCCGAGCTTTCCTGGTGGTATCAGTTCTATTTCGCCACCGAGCGTGGCCGCGAAGGTTATGCCGCGAATACGCACGATTTTGCCAAGCTGATCTGGAAGCTCGCCTCGCCGCAGTGGGATTTCGACGACGCGACCTTCGATCGCTCGGCCAAGGCCTTCGAAAATCCCGACCATGTTGCCATCACCATCCACAATTACCGCTGGCGGCTTGGCCTCGTCGACGGCGAGCGGAAGTATGATGAACTCGAAAAGAGGCTTGCTGCTTTCCCGGTCATCACCGTACCGACGATCACCATGGAGGGCGACGCCAACGGCGCGCCGCACCCAAATCCTTCAGCATACGCCAAAAAGTTCACCGGTAGATACGAGCATCGCACCATATCGGGCGGCATCGGCCACAATCTGCCGCAAGAAGCACCACAGGCCTTTGCCCAGGCCGTTCTGGACGTCGATCGCTTCTAAAACCTGTCCTGACAGCCGCGAACAGAATTGTCTGTTTCGCGGCTGCCGATTCAGAGTCAAAAGAGAAAGCGGCGAGTCTGCCTTTCGCCTGACCGATAGAAGGACCCGGAAGTTCGAACATGGAGCATATCGACCACATCCTGATCGTTGATGACGATCGTGAAATCCGCGAGTTGGTTTCGAGCTATCTGACGAAGAGCGGACTTCGTACGTCCGTCGCGGCCGATGGACGCCAGATGCGCAGCTTTCTGGAAGGCAACACGGTCGATCTGATAGTGCTCGATGTCATGATGCCAGGCGATGACGGGCTCGTGCTTTGCCGCGAGTTGCGCGCCGGCAAGCACAAGGCGACGCCTATCTTGATGCTGACGGCTCGCAGCGACGAAATGGACAGGATTATCGGTCTCGAAATGGGCGCCGACGACTATCTGCCGAAACCGTTTGCGGCGCGCGAACTCCTGGCGCGCATCAAAGCTGTGCTGCGCCGCACGCGTGCGCTGCCGCCGAACCTGCAGATTTCGGAGGCCGGACAGTGGCTCCGTTTCGGCGACTGGCGCCTCGACACGGTCGGAAGGCACCTTCTCGACAAGGACGGGACCGAGATTGCATTGAGCGGCGCCGAATACCGGCTACTGCGCGTCTTCATCGATCATCCGCAACGGGTGCTTAACCGCGATCAGCTGTTAAACCTGACCCAAGGCCGCGATGCCGAACTCTTCGACCGCTCGATCGATCTGCTTGTTAGCCGCGTTCGCCAGCGGCTGGGGGATGATGCGCGTGAGCCGACCTATATCAAGACGGTGCGCAGCGAAGGTTATGTCTTTGCTGTTCCGGTGGCGATAGAAGAGGCCAGATCATGAGCGCAGCTGTTGCTATTCGCTCCGGATTTTGGCCGAGCACCCTGCGGGCTCGGCTTTTCGTTATTTTGTTGCTGGGCCTGGCTGTTGCCTATGGCCTGTCGTTCACGGTCCTGTTCGTCGAGCGTTCCATGTCGGCCAAGGCCGTCATGCTTGGCACACTGGAAAGCGACGTCGCAACCTCAATTGCTGTTCTCGACCGCCTGCCGGCGGATCAGCGCGCCGACCTGCTCGACCGACTAAGCCGCGGCAACTATCGTTTTGAGCTTGGGCCGGGACTACAGGGCGTGCCGGACAATTCTAGCAAGGGTAAGGAAATCGGCGGTCGAATCCAGGAGGCGATCGGCGGCACCTATCCGATCCGCATGGAATCGATCCCCGGCGATATCAGCCGCCTGCAGGCGCATCTGACACTGAGCGACGGAAGTCCTTTGACGATCGATGTTACGCCGCGGCCGCCGATGCCGCTCGCGGCATGGCTGCCCTATGTCTTTGCCATTCAGATGGTGCTCTTGGTGCTCTGCACATGGGTCGCCGTGCGTCAGGCGATCCGCCCGTTGGCTGCGCTCGCGGCCGCCGCCGACGCGCTTGATCCCAACAAGAAGGGGCCGCCGCTCAGCGAGCGGGGTCCGAGCGAAGTGGCGCATGCGGCACGCGCGTTCAACGCCATGCGTGAAAGGATTTCCCACTACCTCGAAGAGCGGGTGCAGATCCTTGCGGCGATATCACACGACCTGCAGACGCCGATCACGCGTATGCGATTGCGCGCCGACATGGTCGACGATTCCCCCGAGAGGGACAAACTGATCCGTGATCTGGGTGAAATCGAGCGGCTCGTGCAGGATGGGATCGCCTACGCCCGCAGTGCGCATGGCAATGGCGAGAAATTTTCGCGCATCGATCTCTCGTCCTTTATCGACAGCATCGCCTACGATTATCAGGACATGGACAAGGCCGTCAGCGTTGCCGGTCTCGTGCAGGGCATTGCATCGACCAAACCGCATGCCCTTCGCCGCATTCTCACGAACTTTATCGACAATGCGTTGAAATTTGCAGGTAGCGCCGAAATCAGCGTCGAGCGGAAGAACGAGGGTGAGATTGCCATCACGGTGATGGATCGTGGTCCCGGTATCCCGGATGCCATGCTGGAAGCTGCCATGCAGCCGTTTTTCCGGCTGGAGCAGTCCCGCAATCGCGAGACTGGCGGCACAGGGCTCGGCTTGGCCATCGCCCAGCAGCTGGCGGCCGCAATCGGCGGTTCCGTCCGGATATACAATCGTGACGGCGGAGGCTTGGCAGCCGAAGTCAACATTCGGGCAAACTGATTTTCTTCCTGCTTTGTATGCGAAGTATCGAGATCTGCCGACGGTACGCTTTGATACAGTTCGGCCGATTTTAGAAACATAGGGGATACGTCAAAGGGTCAAAACCACTCCGTCACCAGATGTCGCAGGTCGCGGCATCAAACCAAGGAGTGCTCCCATGATCACGATTGAAAATGTTCTCTATACCGGCAAGACCCGCACCACCGGCGGCCGCGATGGCTCAGCCCGCAGCAGCGATGAGCAGCTCGTCGTGAAGCTATCGCCTCCGGGCAGCGTCCATGCGGGAACCAATCCCGAACAGCTCTTTGCAGCTGGATGGTCGGCCTGCTTCATCGGCGCGATGGGCCTTGCCGCCGGCAAGCGCAAGCTCCATCTTCCCGCCGATACAGTCGTCGATGCGGAAGTCGATCTCGGCATGACGGGCGATGCTTATTTTCTGCAGGCCCGCCTCAATATCAGCCTGCCGGGTCTGGACCCGGAGCTCGCTCGGTTGATCGTCGACGAAGCTCATCAGACCTGCCCCTATTCCAAGGCAACACGCGGCAACATCAACGTTGCTCTGACAGTCGTTTGAGCACACCCAGGAGATCTTGATGAAACATATCCTGTTGGGCACATTGGCGGCTATCATCTTTGCTGCACCCTGCGCTTATGACGTCCTCTCGCAAGAACCCTCGCCGTTGGCTGGTCTTGTTGCTGTCGTAGCGGTTGCTGGTCAATCCCACTGGTAACCGGCACCCGGTCGCGGCACGGACAAGCGTCCATCGCAACTTGAAACGAAAGGACTGCAGATGCGAATCCGCCGTCGAAAGAGAGCCGCCGTTTGACACGGCGGCTTTTCGGTTTGAACTTACGTTTCCTGCTTCTGTACGCCTTTTAAAGAATGATCTGGTCGTCCTGGCGGATCGCAATGAGGCGTTCAGATTGCCGGCCGGCCGCGGTGACCAGTTCGTCCATGGTGACGGTCCGGATCCGCAAGATACTATGAAGCCGGTTTTCGCTCCACGCGATATGTTCCTTTCCACGGTCATATCGACAGGCTCAAGATCAAGGCGGGGAATTTTCATTGGCGTCGGTACGGTTGCGCGCACTGGCCTGAAGTGCCGGGAGTAAACGCCCGAGATTGAACCAGCATAAGACAAGCCATGGAAGCCAGACTTCCGATGGCACGTTTCCAACCGCGGCCATGTTTGAAGGACTACCCTGTCCAGCGTTCAAATTAATGGAGGCTTCGCGCGGCTTACGCAGGGTTGAAAACGCTGCTATCGCCCACTCCCAGGTGCCGCGTTCGACTGGCGTCCGGACACCACGTCGAGCGACAAGCTAAAGAAGATCGGACCGCCGCTAGCCGTTTCTCTTCCCGCGCTTAGTTCGAAGGTCCCGGGCTCCCACCAGAATGGGCGTTTCTGCAATAAGGCCCACGCATGAATACGTTCATTGCGCCGCTCGGGCGTGTCCGGCAGTTCATCGAAGTGGCCTTGAACAAGCACGCTTGTCCAATTTCTGTCATTCGCCAATTCTTCAACTTGCAGGCTCGCAAGCGGTCTGCGCCGCAGGTATTCGATTTTCCTCCCCGCCATCGAGAACATAAAAACCTTGTTGGCATCATATGCGTAGTGAACGGGGATCACATATGGGTAGTCTTCCCCCAGACATCCGAGATGTCCAAAGGTGTGCCTTTCGAGAAATGATATACACGCGTCTTCGGTCATTCGTCGCAGGTCCATAATAACCTCCCGCTCTTGGTTAGGTTGCGCCTCAGTGTTGCCCTGGCGTTATGACTTGGCGTCTAGCGCCGCTTCGATTCGCTTCAAGCGATCGATGGTGCGGCGCTTGAGGTCGTAGAGCCGCAGCAGCAACTCTTTGTCCAGGTCAACGGGTTTGCCGTTGCCGCGCGACTTGGCAACAATCACTTTCTGTTTGGTTAGCCACTCATCCACTTTCGCGGCTTTGCCCTCCGCAAATCTCAGATTTCTTAGTTTGTACCGAACGCACTTCATGTTCATTCAAACCAATTCGGTCGTTCGCAACGTCGTTGCGCCCCGCGCGACCAAACAAGAGACACCGCCGGTACCCGCTTAGCTGAAGTCTGCATGAATGTGTGCGCCGGCGAGGTGCCGGTGTCGAGGTGAGAAAACGTGTCAAGCGCGCAAAACATCAACATCCAGCCGTCTGCGCTGAGCTGTTGCCGAGCTGACTCAGAGGCCCGGATCTCCCAATTTTCGAACTCGAGTTTCAAGCGATCGAGATCATAGGAGGAAAATCTGCCGTTGTGATCTAGCCGATCAGTAAGGAGCATTGTCCTTCTCCCCAAGTTGGGGCGGGAGCACTGCGCTCTCAAGCGGCAGTGCCCGATTACGTGGCTGCCGACCGAACTACCCTAGGCTTGTGCACTGCGAACGCAACAACTCATTTGAATCGGCGATCAAGGTGAGATCCACTTGGCCGTTGTGCTTGATCATCTATCGCGAAACAGTTTTGCAATCACAGCATCGACCCGTACAACGCCCACCTCGCTGCGGTCCGCGCATATCTGGATACCGCTGATCGTCCAGCGACGCGCAGTGCCAAGCGCATCGACCAAGAGCCCATGGAGACTATTCTCGGCGGCATTGCGCGCTTCAAGAAATGTGGTGAATTCTCTGCCGTCTTCGTCTTCAATTGTGTGGTCGAGGTGCAGGATGTGGAAATGGTAGCGCACAGGCCAACCTCGCGGAGATAAAGAGGAGCCTGCTCAGGGTTCAGGCAGGCCCCTGGTGAAAGACCCCGCGATACAGGAATATTGAGGGCCAGACGGGTACGAACTGTCTGTGCGAGACGATGTTCCCGCTCTAGCAAAATAAATGTCCGATATCGGACATTTGTAGACACAGCAGAGATCACTATTAGCTAGACTTAAGTGATCACGAATGGAACGTTGCGCTTGTACTTTAACCGGCGCATAACACCCCATCGAGGCCAACCTTTCACGGGAGGCTCCGACTGGAAGTGACCCCGCTTCCGACCCAACGTGAAAGGACGCACCATGTTTGGCTACGTCCGAACGCGCCATCGAAAGCAGCAAAGCCGATCATCTCGCGCAGCAAATCGGCATCAGCGCTCTTCTCAACGAGTGAGCGCAGGTTCATCATGTCATCGGTCATCGATAGTGTCCCTAAGGGTGGTCATAAGCAACCCGACCCTACCGGAAATCACCGATGGCTATGAAATCCAGCTACACCACTCCTTGGGACACGATCCCATCGTCGGAATTTCGCGAGACCAACTCCCTGCTAGTTCCCGGCGCAACTCCTCCTCTTCGACCCTATGATCGAAACCATCAGGCCAACTCGGAAAGATCATGCAGATCAATCAAGCGCACAATTCCAAGAAAATCATTTTCTTTTGATTGGTATGGACGCAAATAATTTTTAAGCGGAAAAAGATTAGTTGACCCATGTAGGAAAATAATCTATTGATGTGTTCATCGATCTTTTGCTTGCCGAACTTTGTCTACTGCGCGATTGGCACCGCGTTCTAAGCGAACTTCCTCTCAAAAATAGTCGTTATCACCGTCCGCGAAGCGTTGCTTTAGCGGTCCCTACTCTATGCTTTGAAAGGGTTCATCATGACCACAGGCACAGTAAAATGGTTCAATTCCACCAAGGGCTTCGGCTTCATTCAGCCTGACAACGGCGGCGCTGACGCTTTTGTCCACATCTCTGCCGTCGAACGCGCCGGAATGCGCGAACTCGTCGAAGGCCAGAAAATCGGCTTCGAGCTCGAGCGTGACAACAAGTCCGGCAAAATGTCGGCCTGCAATCTGCAGAACGCATAATTCGGTAGCTGCTGTCCCTTTGACCACGGATGTACTGGCATTGCCGGAGGCACGTTATCAATTCAAGGCCAGGCGTTCTGCCTGGCCTTTTTCTTTTTCGCCCGTCCATCGGGCACGTGATCGGAACCATGTGACAGAGAGATTTAGCAAATCCCGCCAGCAGGCGGAAATCGCCTTTGGCAACGTCCAGACGCAATTTCTTGCGAAGCACAAGGCCGTGGAAGAAGTTCAGTCCACTGATAAGGCCCGTGATGCGAAGACATTGAGGCTTCGCGAAGCGCGCTTGGCGAAGGAAATGGACGATCGCGCCGCGCGCGACCTCCGGTGTTCTAGCGAAGCGCGCCAGATCTAAATGATCAACGGGCAACAACCTTATGAGGATGAAATTTGAAGAAGCCTAAAACCACTGACCTTGTTGACCGGCGCACCGCAGCAGCGGATGCTAGAAAAGACCTTGTCAACGCCTACCGTGCCGCACAGGTCGCAGATATGCCCGCCAGGGTCGCCAAACGGGAAGAACGAGCAGCGATTGCTTCTGCCCGGGAAATGCGCCGTCTCCAACGTGAGCGCTTGAAGGTGGAAGAACGTCACCGGCTCGCAACCGAGGAAGTAGACCGGCAGACTGCGGCGGATGCGGCTGCACTTGCTGATGCCGACCGCATAGCGAAGGTCGTCAATGACGAAGCGGAGCGAAAGGCCGAACGCGATCGGCGCTACGCCAATCGGAAGGCAAGACGAGCGTAATTTCGCCGCCATCGATCGATTGGCCCTTCGCCTTGCTCATCTCGATGGCGAGGTGAGACCACTACCACCATAGGAGCATCCATGGTACCGGATAAAAATGAGCTCCAGGCGATCAACACGTCCTGGCAGATCGCGATCCAGGAAATTTTGCGGATGGTCATCCGTGACATGTATCACTCTGGCGGCGAGGCAGCGTTCAAAACACATATCAAACGGATCGAGGAGGCAGCGGTGGATAGCATCCACTCTGACCTCAGGCTGCGCGGCACTGATGAATGGACGGAAGTCTTGGTCAAGGAACGGGCAAGTAACTTCGTCACGACCCTGCTGACGTCGTTCACCTATGATCGCGCCTGAGAAAGCCTATCTGCCGATGGAGCGTGTGGGCCGAATGCTTCACGCCGCCAGCAGCTGGTCACCTTTCAATGTCCCCAGGGTGATTAAACGCGCATACTTAAGTTCGTCAGCTTAAAAAAATGAAATGCGCCTTGCTTAAATAAAGTACGGGCTTTCGCGCCATTGCCGTCCGAGCCGGTGATTGTGCTTTCACTATTAGAGCGTCTGAGCTTGGAGAGCGCGCGTTAGATCGCTTGGATGGTATCACAATGCTGCTGCCGCGAAAGGAGCTGCTTCCTCTAAACGAAGGCACCGATCCCCCGCCTCTCAGTTCATGACAGTCAGCAAATAGATGGGCCAGGGTTTCGGTCTCCATCATGAGCGAAGGGTGGGCGAGGCTCGAAATCAGCCAAGCCAATACGATCGTTCTCGTGCCGCCTGGCCTATGCCGAGACGATTGCTTTTACTTCTATGGTCACGTCCATCGACCGGAACGCGTCCGCCGCGCCCGCGAAGCTCCCTGAAACCGGAACGGCCTGGGCGATGTCGCGGCTCACGGCGACCGGGATCAGGTTGGCGCTGCCCATACTGCGGTTCGTCGGATCGAATGTGATCCAGCCAGCGCCTGGAAGGAAGACCTCTGCCCAGGCGTGCGTCGATCCACAGTCCGTGGAACCGGTGAGGGAGCTGTCCGGATCGAACAGATAGCCTGAGACGATCCGGGCGCCAAAGCCCAGGGTGCGGACAGTTTCCACGAATAACACGGCAAGGTCCCTGCAGGAGCCCCAACGCCGATCAAGGGTGATCAGCGGCGCTTGCGTGCCTTCCTCTTCCCGGCTCTGGTAGGCAATGGCCGATGCGATACCCAGACTGATATCCTTGAGGAGCGACAGTGTATCCGTAGGCCTGCCGGCGACGAAGCCGCGCGCCCATGTCGCGAGGCGGTGCTCGGCATCGTCATAGCGCTGAACGGTTAGCGCTCCAAGGTCTGTCCAATCGCTCTCTGGGTAGAGGAAGGGATAGTTGATCGCCGAAGCCGCGATGTCGAACACGGGCCACGCCGGTGCCTTCAAATCCACGGTCGCCGAGCTGTTCACAACAAGGCTGTCGCTGGGCGTCTGAAATGTCGCTAAAGCGATTATATTGCCGAATACGTCTTGCGACCAGCTTAGCTCAGCCTCGGGGGAAGTGGAAATTTCATGGCTCAGCAGCCTGAGCTCGCGGCCCTCGCGCGGCCTGAGCATAAGGCGGTGCGTCGACAACGATACGGTCTGTCGAAAATTGTAGGTAGTACGGTGACGAATACCAAGCATCGGCATGAAGAGCGAACCCCTGAAAGTTGACGGCAAAACCCCCGCCCTTGACCTGGGGCAACAGCTTGTCTTCTGCACGCCGCGCCAGTTCAATCAACGCATCAGCCCGGCTGCACGAAGCGCATCGTTGATCACCTTGCCAACACCTTGTTCGTCGCGACCTGCGGCATCGCGAGCCGGGCCGGGTTTTGCATAGGCCATTGCCTTGGCGATCACAGCTTCAATGCCTGAGGGCGCGGCTGTGAACTCCGGGCCACGCTGATATGCGCCTTCGGCGATGGCGACATCAGCATCATCGGCAAGACCCCAAGACCTGGCAATACGTGCGGTCGACGAAACACCTGCCTCCAGCATAAACGGCCCGGAATTTCCCAGTGGAGCTTCAGCCGCAAATGACAAAGGAACACCATGAGCCATGCCCGTGATGAGATTGACCTCGATGACCTGCCTGCCGCGTTCATCGAGCCAGACCTTACGACTATGGCCATTGATCGTTTCGATCACATCAGGTGTGCCGGAGACGTGGTGCACGCCGGCCCACTGTTGGACGATCTGCTCTGCGTTGACGGGCTTCACCGTCTGGTCATGTGTTCCGTGCCACACAGAGATACGTGGGTAGTCCCCCAGCTTGATTGCCGCGGTCGTCAAGGCCAATTGCAACTGGCTGACGCTCGGGGCTTTATGGCCTCGCATCCGCTCGAATGCCTGCCCCACACCTGAAGCGATCCCATAAGGGAGCCCGCCGATGATCGCGCCGGCCGCAAACAATTCGGGATAGGCTGCCAGCATGACGTTCGCCATTGCGCCTCCGGCCGACAGTCCGGTGATGGAGACCTTGTCAGGATCCATTCCGTGCGACACAACGACGTGGCCGATCATCTCACGGATTGACAGAGCCTCGCCCGCATCGCGCCGAATATCGCCCGGCTCAAACCAGTTGAAACACAGGTTGGCGTTGTTCGCCCGCTGCTGCTCGGGAAACAGGACCGCAAACCCTTTTTCTTCCGCCAGCTTTGACCAGCCGGAACCGTGGTCATAGGTCGCCGCATTCTGCGTGCATCCGTGCAGGACGACAACGAGCGGCGTTTTGGGAGCAAGGATGGTCGGCAGATAAAGCCAGCATTTGAGCAAGCCGGGGTTCGAACCGAAGTTCTTCAGCTCGGTCAGCTGGCGAGAATTTTTTTGCTGGATCACGTCCGTCTCCTCTGTCCATCATAGGACACTCGTTCGTATATGGGCGCGAATGCTGCGCCGCACAATTTTTTCTGCAAAGGTATCCTGTGGGCAGATCTCAATGAGTTTCCTCGGCGACCCGTGCGATACCGGCTGCCTCACGAAAGGAGATCAACCGCCGACTACTTTCGTCCCACAGGACTAGCTTTACGCATCTGAGGCTTTGCCCCAGCGTGATCCTGCCGATTTCGCCGAGTTCCGGGTGGTTTTGTACGACCTCCGGCAGGCGATAGTAGGGGACCTTGCTTGAGAGATGGTGCACGTGGTGGATGCCGATGTTGCCAGTCAGCCAGCGCAGAGGTTGCGGCAGATCATAGTACGAAGCACCGTGCAGGGCGGCTTTTGGAAACTGCCATTCCGGCTCTTTCGACCAGTGTGTCTCCTCGAATTGATGCTGCACGTAGAATAGCCAGACGCCAATCGAACCGGCAAAAAGGACAATCGGTAGGTGGACGATTAGAAAGGAGACAGGGCCGATCACCCAGATCAGGAGCGCGGCAATCGCGACAACTGCGACATTGGTGGCCATCGTCGACACCCATGGCAGCATGCCATTGCGCATCATGCCCATCGGCAGGCGCTGCTGAAACAGGAAGAGCCAAGCCGGGCCTATGCCAAACATCACCAGTGGATGCCGGTAGAGGCGATAGCCGACCCGTCCCCACCGAGACCGTTCATAATATTCCGTCACAGTAAGAGTGGTGATGTCTCCGACGCCCCGCTCATCGAGATTGCCGGCTGACGCGTGATGCGCAGCGTGCGCCCTGCGCCAGTAATCATACGGGGTCAGGGTAAGGACGCCTAAAACACGGCCTGTCCAGTCATCGAAGTGCCGCCGGGCGAAAAAGGAGCCGTGGCCGCAATCGTGCTGGATCATGAATAGCCGTAGCAGAAATCCCGCTGCAGGCATGATCAGGACCAAACCCCACCAGAAGCCGTAGTGGACCGCCAACCAGGTCAGCGTCCAGAAGGCGGCGAACGGGATGGCTGTGACCGCCAGCTCAAATACGCTCCGGCCCGCATGCGGCGTGCGATATTTTGCAAGGATTTTAAGCCACGCCTTTTCATCCCTGCTCTCAGGAGCGGTGTACATTGGCTTCGTGTTCATTGTGGCTGGCCAGCTCTCTGCAGGGCGGCCGTGCGATAAAAGTGTTCCGCGTGCTGAGAGAGGTTCTCGGCCTCGATCCGGTCACCGGTCTGGGCGGCCTCTCGCGCCAGAAGCATATACTGCTCGTATCGCCTCATCAGGCTCTGCGAATTGGTTGTTGCGGTGGCATCCATGCTGGCGCGTGCCGGTCGGCTGGCCGACGAAGGGGAATTTCGGCTTGGTGATTTCAAAAAAATAATTCAAGCCGTTACAAGGCTTGCTCCATAAACGTAATGATTTCGGGAAACTTCGACCGCTAAGTGCGGGCTACTTTGTCATCGGCATCGCCGCCTCGGCGCGGCATCGCAGTTCGCTCACCACGTATCGCGTTAATGCGGCCGTTTGATGTTGTCTAGGTGTCTAGCCGCGCGCGGCACGCTTCCAGTTTCGTGAGGCGGCTCGACTAAACAGATCGAGACACAAGGCCTAAACTTTCGGTTTCTGAAAGCGTCTCGGTTCAAAGCCCCGCCTTGGAAGTCACTATCGCGCAGTCGAAATTAGAGGATTGATTCCTAAGGCGAAGGTCTCCTGCGTCCCAGACTGACTGATTTGGCATCGAGCATGGATATCCTGCCAAAATTCCCGCGCCAGTGACCAAATTTTATACCCAGCCATTGGTCAGTGAGTGATTGCTGGCGGGCCTGTTATCCTCGCCGCCTGCGTTACTATCGCGTTCGAAATCGGCCCGACTCGCCGGATAGCCGAAGACAACGCCGCATCGGCTTGCCGCCCTCCGATCGACACCTCTGCAGACAGGAGCCCGTTTTCACACATACGATTGTCGTCCCATCCCGGATGATCGGCGATTGGATAAAGACATAGCCCTTCCAATGGCACGCCTGCTCTCATCGCCAAGCGCGCCTGTGAAGAAACATAGCTGTACCACGCAGCGCGACGTTCACCCTCGATGCCCGTTTCTGCGATTATCAAAGGCCTACCATAGCGGGCATAGGTCTCGATCAGGATATTGCTAAACGGCTTATAAAGAGGATGACCGATGTCGATCGGCGGACCGCCATGGATCCACTGATTATTGAAGTAGTAATTAACGCCGATGACATCGAGATAGCGCTCCTGGCCGCCGATCTGCGGCCAGAGGCGGCCTGAGATCAGGTCCCACCCCTGAAATTGTGATTGCCGATGACTTTCGGCAACGCCCCGTTCCCATGGGCGAGATGGGTCAGTGATGACGTTTATCACCGGATCGCAATGGACGAAACGCGCTCGGCCGTCTGCGGCAAGGATCGCTTCCATGGCAGCGATCGCAGCGCGTGCCAGTTGCACCTTCAGCTCGAACCCACGCCCGTTAGCAAAGGGATTGAGGTACCCGGCGTCGCCACCCCCCCATGAGAAGAAAGAAATCTCGTTGACGGGACAATAAAACGGAACCGTGTCGCATTCTTCCCGAACAATTTTGGCACATTCGCCCGCAAAGCGTGCGAAACGGTCAGCGAAGCCCGGTGACCAGACGTCCAGATCGTCGGGCCAGCCATAATGGAGCAGGTCCCAGATCACCTGCGTACCGGTCGTTTGCGCCGCTTGCAACATGGGCCTAATGCTTGACCAGTCGTAGTGACCGGCCCGGTCGATCAGGTGCCAGCGAAAGCCGTCGCGCACCGTACGAATGCCGAACTCCGCCAGTTGACGATAATCCTTCGCGGCATGGCGGTCGTGGCCGATCGCGGCAAGCATGTCGAGCCGGCGGCCGACCTTCTCGTCCTTATGGGGACGAAGCCGGTGGCTCGAGCATTCGAATCCGCCCTGCAGGAAGGATTGAAAAAGGCCGGTTGGCCCCGACGGCACCCTTTCTGCTAGCACGTCGGAAAACAGTTTTCTCCAGTGGGGGACCACAGCTTCCGTGGCATAGCGCTCCTTGACGCTATCCCGCAGTGCAGCGCCGAGCGACCGCCGAAGTGCAGGGTCATCGATCAGCCGGGCGATGTTTTTCGCCACGGCCTCAGGGTCGCTGTAAGAAACAAAAAGACCGGAAATCTCGTCTTCGATCTGCTGCAGCGCGCCGTTGTCGGGCGTTGCGATGACTGGAAGAGAGGCGGCCCCGGCCTCGGCGATCACATGCGGCATACCTTCGCCGCGAGAAAGCCAGACGAAGATGTCGAAGGCAGACAGTAGCTCGGGAACATCCTTCCGGTCGCCGAGAAACTGCAATTTCGCTGCCAGTCCACGCTGCTGTGCCAGCGCCTTAAGGCGGTCAGCATACTCCGGCATGAAGGCGTCCGGGCCGCCGACGATCACAAAGCGGGCCCGGCTGTCGCGCAGGCCGACAAGGGCGGCAGCCTCGATAAAATCCTCGACATTCTTCTTGGGGTCGAGCCGGCCGACCCAGCCGATCAGCATCTGGTTGTCGGTTATCTCAAGCGCCCGCCGGGTCGCCCCACGGAACGACGGGTCGAAACTCGCCAGATCGACCATGGACGGGATCTCGAGCGCATGATGCTCACGCCCCGGCATATGCGATGCCGCAGCGTCGCGAATCGAACGGCAGACGCCGATATATCGGTTCGTCAGGTGTTTTGGTCCGGCCAAGGCCTCCGAGACGAGCCCGCCATGCTCGACAAGCGGGGGGCGCAGGTGCAGCCGTTCCAGGGCCGGATAGATATCGGCGACGTTCTGGCATGACACCACGATATCGTAGCAAGGGAGTTTGGCAGCCAGATAGTCGACGGTAGCTTCGAACGACAGTTTGTAGGGTGTCGTATCGACATCGACGCCAAGCGCGGCCAGTTGTTCATGCGTCTGCTCCGGCATGCCCGGCTTGCGGAAGCAGGCGACCACGTCGATGCGAAAGCGCCGCGGGTCGAGATTTCCGGCCAGCAGCCGCACCTCAGTTTCCTCGCCGCCGACCACCAACCAGGCAAATACGAACAGGATGCGGATCGGCGCGGTTTCCTCTGTCATTCGCCTACCTGGAAGACGACCTGCAGGAAATCCGGCCGGTTTTCGATGAGGTCGGTTAAAAAGGCCGGCGCGTCGGTCATCGGAATGACATGGGTGATCATGTGCTCGCGGATCGCGCTACCCTCACGTCGGATAAGATCGACAGTTGCCAGCGCAAGCCGTCGGCGGTTCCACAGCGGTGCTAGTCCACGAGGCACGCGGTTGATCTGGGCACAGCGTATGGTGAGGCCATTGTGGTGAAACTCCTCCCCAAGTCGGAGCGCCTCGGCGCCGCGTTGGTAGAAGGCGAGGTCGATCACCGTGCCCTGCGGTCGCAGGGCCTTTAGCGCGGTATGCAGGCTCGCGGACTGCGCCCGGGTCTGGAATACCAAGTCGGCGCCCCGGCCCATCGCACCGTCATGCCAACGCGCCTTGGCATGCTGCCAGGCCTGATCCTCCGTCATAGCCATCAGTCCCATCGCCTCCGCCTTGCCGCGGCGGAACTCGGAAGGGTCCGTCACGAGCACGTCCGAGGCACCGAGCGCGCGGGCAAACAGCGCCGTCATCAGCCCCACCGTACCGCCGCCGATGACGATGACCGGGCGATCCTTCACGCCGGCGCCGAGGAAGGGCACTTGGCCTCCGAAAGCCTCAGCGTCGGCATGCAATATGCCGTTGGCGCAGATTGGACCCATCTGCGCGACAAGCACGCCGAGCAGTGGATCTATGTCCGTCGGCATCGGCACCAGAAGGTCATTGAACGGGTTGGCGGTGTGCCCGGACTTGTGGGCATAGGTCGTGGCAACCACATCCCCGTCTGAGAAGCCGTGTGCGCGCGATTCCGATACGCGCGCAACTTCCATATAGCCGAGAAACGGCACCGGGAAGTGAAGGTCCGCCTCGTTCTCGATGAAAGCGCCGCGCTCCCCATCGAAACGCGATCGAAAATAGGGATTGGTGTTTTTGAGAAAGGTCAGTTCGGTCCCTGCTGAGAGGCCGGTGTAGAGAGTGTCGAGGCGAACCTCGCCATTCGCTGGCGGCCCTTCATCATATTCGAAGAAATACGGGCGGCCCGGTGCCTCGACGCCAAGCGAGCAGATTGTCCTGTGCCCCGGCGCCAGTTCGAGCGGCGGCGGTTCTGGGCGTCGCTGGAACTGCAGGGGAGCCGGGTTCGGTCTTTGCGTGCTCGGCGGATGGAGCCTGACGACCTGACCTGATTTTGCCGAGGACACCACGGCAAGTGCCAGCCGATGCGTCGTCAGCGCTTCCGCATAGGGACAACGTATTCGGTTTTCGCCGCCGCGCACTGCGTCGATGAAATCTCGGTCCTCGCGCCACACCGGGTCGCCATCGGCCCCGCGCACCGGACGTCCTCGGCCGACATCCACCATGATCTCACGGTCGGTCAACTCGATCGCCAACTGGTTTGCGAAGATGTGCAGACCAACGCGATGGTTCCATCCGAGCAGGCAGGTGGAGGCAATGTTTGCAACGACACCGGTTTCGAACGTTAGGTTGGCAGTCGTCACCGTTGGCACGTCGAGATCTGGAAAGTCGGTCCGGTCGAGATGCCCGGCACGCCCGTAAACTTCGGTGACTTCGCCCACCAGAAATCGCGCAAGATCGAGAAGATGGGTCGTCTGCTCCACCATCTGTCCGCCCGACTTATCTTCCTTCCACCACCATTTCGGCGGCGGAGTGGAATCCAGCCAGTAGCCGGACAAAAGTTGCGCCGGATTGTCCTTCAACAAGCCGCGCGCTTCGTCGACGATGTCCAGATAGCGCCAATGATAGCCGACGCCGGTAATCAGACCCCGAGCGCTCACCGCCGCCGAAATCTCCTCCGCGATTGCCAAATCGAGCGCCACCGGTTTTTCGACGAAGAACGGAATTCCCCGCTCGACGAGCGCGCGTTCCGGTTCGCCATGGGCAAAGGGCGGGACGCAGACATACACGGCGTCCGGACTGACCGCGTCGAGCATCTCCTTATGATGGGAGAAGGCTTTGGCGCCAAAACGCATCGCGGCCGCATCTGCCCGGCCAAGATCGGGATCCGCAAAGCCGACCAGTTCGACGTCGTCAAAGCCGGCGATGATGTCGAGGTGTCGTTGTGCGATCCCGCCGACGCCGATAAAGGCCAGACGTGTCTTTTGCATTGAGAGATCCTTTTGCGTTGGGCCTGATTTTCCTGCAAAGCGGCCGTAAATCGCGCCGGTTTCTGCCGCCATCCGATCGGCAGAAAAGAGCTGTCGGAAGCGTTCTCCCGCGGCGGCGCCGACGCCAGCCAGCCGAATCGGATCGGCAAGCGCCAAAATGATTGTATCGGCTAGCGACTGGACATCGCCTGGCACTGCAAAAAACGGGTGTTCTTCGCCGAGCGCTTCCAGGGTACCGCCAATACGCGTCGCGACCACAGGCGTACCAAGCGACATCGCTTCCAGCACGACGAGCGGCAGCCCTTCGAACAGTGACGGCAGGACGAAGAGATCGCTGCCTGCAACGAGCTCAGCGACATCTGCACGCTGGCCCAGAAAACGGATATGGGCGGCTACGCCGAGACTTTGGGCAAGCGCCTTGAGGGTCTCCTGTTCCTCGCCCGATCCTGCCAGCAGAAGCATGGTGGAGGGATGCCGCCTCAAGACTTGCGGCAAGGCGCGCAGCAATGTCGCATGATCCTTTTGCGCGGTCAGTCGTGCTACGGTCAGCAGAACAGGCGCATTGTCGGATGCGAGGTTTTGTGTCCGTTCCATCGCTGCTGCGATTGGCTCACGCGCATAGATGCCATTGCGGATCACCGTCAGTCGGTCCGTTGCGATGTGTGCCTCGTAACTGGCTAGCGAAGCGTCGGAGACGACGATGTGATGGGAGATGTTCCGCGACGCAAGGCGATAGTCCTCTTGTTGCCGATGGTTGGTCAGAAGATAGGGCAGGTGTTCGGTGCGGATGACCGGAATGCCCTTTGCCACGCCGACTGCGCTGAGATTAAGTCCTTCCCAGCCTATTCCAGCATGAACATGAAGGAGATCGCTACCGGCCTGAGAGAGCCAGTCTGCGAAATCCTCTTCATCGCGGGCAAGCCGTATCCTAACGCCGAAACGCGCGGCGCGGGGCAGTAGACCATTGCGATCCTCCCCGATCAGCGCAATCGTCACATCCCACTCGTGAGCGCAGCCGCGCGCAAGCGCGAGCATGTGCTCGCCCATTCCCGACGGGTCGAGACTATCCGTCGCCAGAACGATATGTGCTTTTTTAGTCAAGCTGCGAATCCGCCATGACGCTATGTCCCAGCCGCTTCTGTAAGCGCCGGTGCGTCGCAAGGGCCTGTCCAACAACCTGGTCCATGTTGTAGTATTTATAGGTGCCAAGCCTGCCCACGAACGTGACGTCGCTCTGCACCCGCGCAAGGGCTTCGTACTGCCGGTAAAGTGCCTGGTTCTCAAATCTGGGGATCGGATAGTAGGGGTCGCCTTCGGCGCATGCGAACTCGTAGCTGATGCTCGTTTTGGGATGAACCTGACCGGTCAGATGCTTGTACTCGGTTATGCGTGTGTAAGGCACGTCTTCAGAAGGATAGTTGACTACGCCGACGGGCAAAAGTCGTCGTGCGTCATGCGTTTCGTGCCGAAATTCGAGGCTGCGATAGGGCAGGTGCCCGAAGCAGAAATCGTAGTATTCGTCGATCGGACCGGTAAAGATCGTGTGTTTCGCCAAGGCGTCGTTACGCAAGTCGGCGTAGTCCGTATCGAGCAAGACCGTGATGTTCTGGTGGTCAAGCATGCGCTCGAACATCCGCGTATATCCGTCGCGCGGCATCGCTTGAAACATGTCAAGGAAGTAACGGTCGTCGTCGCTGGTGCGGGTCGAAATCCGTGCCGTGACGGAACGGTCGAGTTCGGAAGGGTCAAGACCCCATTGCTTGCGCGTATAGCCCTCGAAGAAGGTCCTGTATAGCTCGCCGCCAACCTGCGACACAACGACGTCTCGCGATGTGCGGATCGGGTCGCAGGGTTCGGCGCGGCTTGCCAGAAACTGCGCAGCCTCTGTCTCGTTCGAGAGGTTGAGGCCGAACAGCCCGTTCAGCGTCGTGCGGTTGATGGGAATGGGCAGCCTCAGATCGCCAACCTGCGCCAGCACTCTATGCTCATAGCCCCGCCAGGCGGTGAACCGGGAAAGATAGGCGAACACGTCCTCGCTATTGGTATGGAAAATATGCGGCCCGTATTTGTGCACGAGTATGCCCGCCTCATCGCGATGATCATAGGCATTTCCGGCGATATGCGGCCGCCGATCGCAGACAAGGACCGAACGGCCGTCGCTGGCGAGACGTTCGGCCATCACCGATCCGGCAAAGCCGGCGCCAACTACCAGGTAGTCGTAGCCCCGACGAACCGAACTGCGGTGAAACGCGAACGATGCGTCTCTCGAAACGGCAGGCGGGTTTCTGTCAGCAACCGCCTGCTCGACGAAATGTGACATCGAGCGAAAGGTGGCATCCCAGGACGAACTGGCAAGTGTGACATCCGCTGCCTTCCTCCATGCGTCACCTGAACGCGAAAGCGTCAGCGCGGCGTCGCAGGCTCGCGCAAACGCGACAGCGCCATCGGCTAGGAAAACGCCCTCGACATCGCCGTAGCTGCGTTCTACGTCTGTAATGCGGGTGCTCACCACCGGCCGTCCAGCCGCAAGATATTCGGGTGTCTTGGTGGGACTAATGAAGCGGGTTGCCTCGTTCAGCGCAAAAGGCATTATGGCCGCCTGCCAACCGGATAGGTAGGCCGGGAGATCCTTATAGGATTTCTGCCCGAGATAATAAATGTTCGCTGCCTTTGGCAGATCTTCGGGCGAAATCTTGACTACCGGACCGATGAAAACGAACGAGTGATCCGGCCGGGCATTTGCCGTCTCGCGGATCAGATCGAGGTCGAGCCGCTCGTCGATCACGCCATAATAGCCGAGCCGGGGATGCGGGATCGCGGCCTGATCTGCCGGGTCCCCCTGTACCTCGCGGGCTCTGCGGAAATGATGCGCGTCGACGCTGGACGGGAAGGCATGGATGTTGTCGTGCCGGTGCTTCTTCGCCTCGTAGAGACTGGCGCCGCCAGTGAAGACGGCATCAGCGCGCGCGATCAGCGCATCTTCCGTTTCCTTCAACCGGGGCGGCGCGAACTTGAAATTGGCCAGTTCGTCCATGCAATCGTAGATCACTGCTTCGGCATCCACATGTCCAGCGAAGCTGAACATCATAGGCGTGTAAAACCAAAGGACCGGGCGGCGTCCCCCGCCTAGCGCAATCAACTCGTCAAGAAGTTCACCGAGCGCCTTTTCCCGCTCAGCCTCGCTCCACCAATGCGGTATCCGCGGCCGGACAGCCTTGACGTTGGTATCCACGAAAGGGTGGATTTCCAGATAGGCGAGATGGTGGTCGGTCGGGATGAATTCTTCGAAGAAGAAGACCTCCCGGTCGCGAGAAAATCTCTGCATCAGATGCTGCGGTCTCTGCAGCACGAAATCCCATCGAAGGTGCGAAAAACAAACGAGGGGAGGGTTACGGGAAGCGCAGGGTTCAGGCGTCTGCAATGTGGAATTCAACACGTCCATCAAACACCTCGTTACTTCATAACCCCAACTTCGGTTCCTTGCGAAAGTTCCGTCGGGCGAAATGGGCGTCAGTTTTCGGTGCCTGTGATCAATTGCCTGAGTTTGCGTGCGCTATGCGGCCAGGTCCAGCGAGCGAGCACAACGACGCGAGGACGCAACGTGTCTGCACATTCAAGCAGGTCGAGAATACCCTCGTGAAAGTCCATCGCGGACGCCGTGCGACCAGTTTCCGGGGTCAGGTACTGGAGCCCGCAGCAGAGCTCGCTGTTGGCCAGAACCGGAATGCCCGCCAGCATGTATTCCGTCAGGATTGCAGGCGCTCCGTCGTCGATACCACAGACAACGCCAATCCGTGCCCTGTTCATCAGGCGATTGACCTCGTCGAAGGGAACTCCGGGCGGCCCGACGAACTCGACGTCGATGCCCAGCCGTTGTGCGTGGTTGCGCAATTCCGGGACGAGTTCGCCATAGCCGGATACGCACAATGCGCGCAGCGACCTTGGAAGCCGCGCGAGCGCGTCGAACAGGATATCGTGTCGTTTGTAGTGCTGCGCGGCTGCCACGTAGATTATGTCG
This sequence comes from Rhizobium sp. BE258, assembly GCF_031457345.1. NCBI lineage: Bacteria > Pseudomonadati > Pseudomonadota > Alphaproteobacteria > Hyphomicrobiales > Rhizobiaceae > Rhizobium > Rhizobium sp. BE258. The sequence goes on along the minus strand of NZ_JAVDWL010000010.1, from coordinate 116,450 downwards.
TGCGTCTTCGGGATGTTTAATGGGCGGAATGTCACCTCGGAGGCGAATTCAGGACCGACCGGCATAACCTCCGTTCGCATGGTCGGATGACGGGCCCTCACCACGTCCGACTGCCATTCGGCGCCGGTCAACACGAGATCGAAATGACGGCTCACCTCCGAGGGCACCCGAAGCGCCGGTGCATCGATAGAATTGTAGATCTTGAAGCTGTCTTGGCAGGCAAGAATGATGTCTTCGCAGACACCAAGGCCCCACACGCAGAGAATGTCCGGTGGCCCAAATGCCGCAATATGCCCGAGCATATCGTTCGATGCGAATGGGGCTTCCGGTCCGTTCATGCGAAAAGCACGGCGCGTAAGAAATCGACTACCTGTCGTCCAGTCTGGAGGCGGCGCATTGCCACGCCAGTGCGTCCAGATTTCACAGCAATCTACAAGACCGTCCTTGAGTGCGGCCAACGGTAACCGTTCGAGATATCCTCCATCGACCGTCACGGCTCCAAGGTCCGAAACCGGCTTGGGGAAGCAGCCTCTCGACCCACTCAGCCATTGGTGGCGATATGCGTTTACGGACGGAATGTCGTCATCACCCAACGCTCCGTCCTGATAGTCGCTAATGATGACGATACGGCGCAGCTTCATAAACATACCTAATTGATGTCGACACGGTAGTCTGTGAGGCGGCACTACCACTTAACTTCCAGAGAAGGATCCAGTTCCGAGACGTCGCTGCTGCGGACGTGTGTGACACTAAAGAGCTGATCGAATTCGTTGTGATCGAATTTTTCTTCAAAAGCTCGAGCTCCACTGACAACGCAAGCTTTCCGTAAATGGGCGGATAAGGCGCGATGGCGGAACCCGCGAGCGTCGCAGTAGTTCATACGAAACAGAAGAATCCGATGAGGATCGTCTTGGTCACCATCTCGATCGTCGTGCTCATGATGGCCGTCATTGCCGCAACCTGCTGCCATCCCCGTTACGAAGCTTCCTATCCGAAGCCGTACGACATCACGGAAAATAGATCGAGTGATCTGACCTGCGGTGCCGCAGAGCCTGCTTATAGCGTTTAACCGAAGACTTGCATGTTCCAAACGGTCTCGGACCTCAAGACGCTGCCCGATGTCGTGTTCGGCGAAACTTTTGTCTGGCTTCGACGTTGTGTCAATCCAGTGAGCACACAGGGTGAGCCGTGATCGAAGCCAAGCCGTCAGACATTCATGGGGACAAGCCGGCCGCGGCCTCCACACAAGGGATGGTCGATCACAAGGAGCTCGCTGCATTCGCGTTTCAGCGAACGCGGATGCCTATTGTGGTCGCGGATGCCCGTCAGCCCGACTACCCACTTGTTCTTGCAAACGAAGCTTTCCTTCACCTCACCGGCTATGACGCGCAAGATCTCGTGGGACGGAACTGTCGGCTTCTGCAGGGAGAGAACACATCGAGAGAGTCTGTCGCCCAGATACGGGCCATCATCGGCGCTGAGCGCGAGGGCACAGTCGAAATCCTAAACTATAGGAAGGACGGAAGTGCCTTTTGGAACCAGCTTCATCTCAGCCCCATCAGGGACGACGACGGTCGTCTTGCCTATTATTTTGCGTCCCAGATCGACGTCACCGAATATCGGAAGGTCCAGACGCTCGAAGAGGCTGAGCACCGTTTGCTGCTGGAGGTGGACCACAGAACGAAGAACGTGCTGGCCATCGTCGATAGCATCGTGCGCCTGACACGATCCGACAACGCCGCTGCCTATGCCGCGTCCGTTCAGCAGCGGGTTCAGGCGCTTGCCAGAACCCACATGCTGCTCGCCGAGAATGGCTGGCAGGAGGCCTCGCTCCACGACATCATATCGCTGCAGATCAGTGCCTACGGGGCTAAAGCTGTCGAGATCAGCGGTCCGTCGGTCATGATCCCCGCGCCTTCGGTTCAGCCACTCGGACTGGCAATTCATGAGCTTGCCGCAAACGCTGCGGTGCATGGAGCGCTCTCGCATCCTGAGGGAAGCCTGACTGTCACCTGGCGACAGGCGGACAACGGGCTGACGATTGAGTGGCGCGAGCAGGGCATCAAGAACGGCGCTACGCCCCGGAAGGGCTTCGGCACTGTTTTGCTTGGCGCCGTGCTGGAGAAGCAACTTGGTGGCAAAATAAGCCGGGAGTGGCGCGACCAAGACCTTCACGTCAGGGTCGAGCTGCCGTCGCTGAACCGTGTCGGCGCCAGTCTCAGATCCAAACCTTGACACCTGCTGTCGGGACCGACGAAGAGCGAGCTGTTGCAGACGGAGGCGCAGTCTGGTCGGCGGAAAGGTTTGCGAACGCTTTCCCTCCACGGAATCACTTCGTCGATCCGACTCTGCCAGCCATTACGATGGAAGCGAGTGTGGACGTCAGGTAGGCATCTCAGCCGATAACCGTCAGCATCATTCTCACTTTCTGGGCAAGATCATCAATCGCAAAGGGTTTTGTGATCATCTCCATACCAGGGCCGAGAAATTCAGCTCTGGCGGCGGCGGCTGCGGCGTAGCCGGTGATGAATAGAACTTTCAGACCGGGACGGGCGGCGACGGCGATTTCCGCGATTTGGCGCCCGTTCAATCCCGGAAGGCCAACGTCCGAAACCATTAAATCGATACGTTCAGACCCTTCGATCACGGGCAGGGCTTGGTTGCCGTCAACTGTTTCAATCACGCGGTACCCGAGCTCCTTGAGTACGTCGACGACGAGCATGCGAACGGAGTCATCATCCTCGATAACAAGGACGGTTTCCCCGTCGCCGCGCGGCAGGGAAATTGCGGGTTTCTGTTGGGTGGGCGCCCCTGCTTCGGTTGCCGTTCCTCCCGGAAGGTACAGCTTGATCGTCGTGCCGATGCCGATTTCGCTATAAATGCGGGCATGGCCCCCCGATTGCTGCGCAAAGCCATAGATCATCGACAAACCGAGACCCGTACCCTGTCCGATCGGCTTTGTCGTGAAAAAGGGATCAAATGCCTTATCAATCGTCGCTTGCGACATGCCCGTGCCGGTGTCACTCACGGCGATCACGACGTAATTCCCGGGTTCCAAGGTCTCGCCGTGGGCGAGGTCGGCCTTGGTGAAACCAACATTTGCAGTCTCAATGGTCAACTGACCACCATCCGGCATCGCATCGCGGGCATTGATGACCAGATTGAGGATAGCGCTCTCGAGCTGGTTGGCATCGGTGATCGCGTTCCAGGTCTCGGGTGCCGGAATAATCTGCAGTTTTACCTGCTCCCCAAGGGTCCGACGAAACAACTCCTCCATGGAAACAACGAGTTTCGTTACGTCGACAGGTTGCCGATCAAGGGACTGGCGGCGGGAAAAGGCAAGTAGGCGATGAGTGAGTGATGCAGCGCGATGCGCGGACGATGTCGCTGCATCGATAAACTTGTCGAGATCATCGGTTTTTTTGGCAGCAATCCGTCTCTTGATGATGGATAGAGCGCCGATCACCCCCGTGAGCATGTTATTGAAATCGTGCGCGATACCACCAGTGAGCTGACCAACAGCTTCCATTTTTTGAGCTTGCCGCAATTGGGCTTCCGTTTCCTCAAGGACCGCTTTCTGTTGCTTGTCGAGCGTGACATCGCGACCATATGCGTAGATGCGGTCGTCTTCGCGGGAGGTCATCCAAGAAATCACCCGAGGCGAACCATCGTGATGGGTGAGTCGCACTTCAAGCGCTGTATGGGTGTTCTCTGAGGCCCTCTTTAGGTCGGGCTGCGTCTGGTCACGGTCCTCCGCCCAGACGAAGTCGAGTACTCTTTTGCCGATGACCTCACCCGGTATGTGACCGAGAATGTCACGCCAGGACGGGCTGACATCCCTGAACACCCCATTCGTATCGATTACGACGAGAAGGTCTCGCGAGTTTTTCCAGACGCGGTCCCGCTCACGAATGCTGTCACGCGCTATCTCGGCAAGCTTCTCGTTGGCATGCCGCAGACTTTCCTGCGTTTTCCTGGCATCGGTTATATCAAAGATGACGCCGACGTAGCGCCGGCCGCTGGTCTCGATGTTCTCCACATATTCGCCGCGGCGTGCGAGCCAGCGCTCTTCTCCGTCGTCGGCGCGCGCGACCCGAAACTCGATGTTATGTTCGCTCTGAAGACTATTGGGAGCGCTGAGATCAATAATAGGTTTGTCGCCGGGATAAATGAGGTCGTTGAGGGTCTTGACCGGTAATATTTTTGTCGGATGTAGGCCGAACAGTCGACAGAACTGTTCCGAGACGCGGATCGTGCCGTAGCCGACGATATATTCGAAAGTACCGATGCCGCCTGCAGACTGGGCGATGCGAAGTTGCTCGTCGCTGCGCTTCTGTTCGGTGATGTCGACAAGAGTGCCGACGAACTTTACCGGCTCGTCGTCTGCGTTGCGGATCGCCCGTCCGCTGGCACGGACCCAGCGATAACCACCATCGTTGCGCAGCAGCCTATATTCCTTGGAAAAGACCTCCGAGCCGGCCAGAATCCCCGCAACAGCAATTTTCACCCGCGTCAGGTCGTCGGGATGGATGGAGGCGAAGAACCGGTCGGTCGCGACGCCTTCGGCCAGCGCGACTGGGTCTTGGTCGGTTATGGAGGCAAAACGCGCGTCTGCCACAAGGCGCTTTTCGGCAATATCCCATTCCCAGCTGCAAGTCGCGCCAGCTGCTTCCAGAACCAACTGCAGACGTCGTTGTGCCGCGTCCATCTGCGAACGTTCACGGTCGATCACCGGGTTATCGGCACTATTTGTCATGAAGTTCGCCAATGCTAATTCGGGTTTGTGCTACTCGGTATCCGTCATTACACGGTCGATAAAGTCGCCAATGAGCTGCTTCAGCTTCTCCATGGACGGCAAGTCCATGATCATCGCGATGTAGCCGCGGATATCACGTTCCCGGACAGAAAAGTTAATGTACAGGAATAGCACGAAACTTCCTTCGCCGCTTCGGTTGTAAACCTCGAAGAGCAGGCTGCTGTCGCCGCGCAGCACATCTGGGAGCGACATTTTCAAGCTATGCTGCAGCATGTTCGCCATGGAGCCGAGACAGCCGTTGAGTATGACGTTGCCGGTCTCGGCGAGCGCCTCGTCTTCCATCTCGAGAAGCTCTGCCTCTTCCATTTCATCACCAACGATGGCGCGCACGAGCGACAGGCCGTTGCTTTGCGGGAAGATCAGCAGCGCCCGGCCAGAGAACGGGCCTTCGAACTGCTGCTGCACGGCTATGAGAGCTTCGCTTTCCCGTTGGCCGATCAGGGACGCAGCGGATTTCCTGGTAACGATCTCGACCGATGGCACCGAAAGGATGACTTCTTTTTCGACCATCTTGCGCAGGCTTGCGGCCGCGCGGCTGACGCCGATATTCACGAGTTCGGTCAGCGCGTCGCGCTCGAGTTCGTTGAGGTCGATCGTATCGTCCGTCATGTGCCGGCTTTCTTGAGCCGAAGAGCGGCCCCTGCAATAAAAGGGCTGAGCGCGTCCTGTGTTACCGGCTTGGCGACGAATGTGGCGTTAAGGGCACGCACGCGAGCGACAATTTCGTCCTGGACGTTCGCGGTAATCACCGCGATCGGCATGTGAGGGTGGGCGGACCGCAGCTCCGATGCCAGCTCAAGGCCATCTTTATCCGGCATATTGAAATCCAGTATCGCCACGTCGATATGCTGGGAGCCCACGAGCTCCAAGGCATCCGCAGCACTGCCGGCTTCGACACGCGTCCAATCGGGCTGCAAGGCGGCAATCGCCTTGCCCGCGACAATGCGAGCCAGTTTGCTATCATCCACGACCAGGACTGTAACAGTCATTTCATTCCCCGACATATCATTGCGAACCTATGCATACTCATGACCTGTAACACGTATGTTTGTGCAGGAGCATTCGCTCGTTGGATAGCCTATCACTGGCCGGATTGCCTGCAACAAGCGTAAATTTCTCGTAGTACACTATCCGATATCAAGGATGATACAGGGGGGCTCATAAGAGTTGGCCGGAAAACCATCAATGCTTGCAAAAGGGAAGTATGGATCGTTGTCGCGGCGCTCAGGTCTATATGTAGGTCGGGATGGCGATCCATGTAGTCCACCAGTGTCTCGACTTCCTCGACGCCACATGGACCTTTCAATCGAATTGCCTTCTCATCGACGCTTATAGTCATTGGATCAGCTCCTCCAGATCGAGGACGAGCAGGACCCTGCCGTCGCCGAGTAGGGTGGTACCAGCTATCCCCGTCACTCCCTGCAAGAAACCGGACAGCGGCCGCGTCAGGGTTTCGGCCCGTTCTGCAATTGCATCGACCACCACGCCGATTTGGTCTTCTCCGGCCCGGACCACGAGAACCTTCAGGTCGGCGGACACTGCGCCGGTGCGCGGGATTTGAAGCAGGTCGGCGAGATCGAGCAAGGGGATGGTGCGATCGCGCAGGATGAATGCGCGGCCGGCCCTGATCGGCTGAACGGCCCGCAGCGGCAGTCTCTGGGTCTCAACGATGTCGGAAATGGGGATGCCGTAACGTTCGCCTCCCACTTCGACGACCATCAGTTGGGTCATCGAGAAGCTGATCGGGAGCCTGAGCGTAAAGGATGTTCCCGATCCAAGCGCAGTTTGCATGTCAAGTGTACCGCCGAGCTGGTGGATGGAACGTTGCACAACGTCGAGGCCGACGCCGCGGCCCGAAAGGTCGGATACTGCCGACGCGGTCGAGAAACCTGGCGCGAAGACAAGCTGCAGCGCATCCCTGTCGGGCAGGGACGCCCGCCCTGGTTGCGGTCAACAGGCCCCTGTCCACGGCGGTCTTGCGGATGCGCTCCGGGTCCATACCCCGGCCATCGTCGGTCACTTCGATCTCGACCTGGTCGCCGCGCTGGCGTGCGCGCAGGAGGATGCGCCCTCTCGCCGACTTCCGCGATTGCAAGCGTTCGCCGTCGTGTTCAATACCGTGGTCAAGCCCGTTTCGAATGAGGTGGAGCAGCGGTTCGAACAGGTTTTCGACGATTTCCCGGTCGGCTTCGACGGTTTCGCCTTCGATCACCAGATCGAGTGCTTTGCCGAGCTTCGTGGATGTCTCGCGGACCAGCCGCGGAAAACGGCGGAACGTCTGCTCCAGGGGGATCATCCTGGCCTGAGTGACGGCGCTGTAAAGCGAGGCCACAAGCCGTTCGATCTCCTCGTGGCTGGAGCCGATGCGTCTAGCAAGCGCGCCTTCACCATGGTTTTGCGCCTCCTCGGCGAGTGGCACGAGGCCGTTCTTGGCAGTGACCAGCTCGCCGGCAATCTCGATGAGCCTGTCGATTCGCGCCGAATCCACCCGCATAGTCGCCTGGCGATCAGTGAGGCGTTGCGGCGATCTATCAATTGCGGCGGATGTCCGCTGATCGCCCGGCCGGGGCAGTTCTACCAGCTTCACCTGATCGGGGATCAGGCGGAACTCTGGTTCCAGCTTCGACAGAGGCCCACCGCAAACGGCCTCGATCACCAGGCTACAGCGGAAGGGATCGTAGTTTTTCGGCGACGGAGGCGGCTCTGTAAGCGAGAGTGACAGATGTTGAAGGTCCGGCAGGCGCGAGATGGTCGCCAGAGGATCGTCGCCGTTGAAAAAGCATTCAGGGTGCGGTTCGTAGCGAATGGCGATCACGGTGCCTGGGGTGCCAGAGGACGGTAGGCGTTCGGCAAGTGCGAGCGCCCATTCCGGTATTGTCGTCGAGGAACGGATTGCCTCAACGGTTTCGCGCCCGGTCATCTCGCCTTTCAAAAGACCGAAAAGCCGGGAGGCTTGTTTGTCCTGGGCGTCGGACAGATGGCCGGTTTCAACGATCGCGTCGATGCTGTCTTCCACCCATTCGACCACCGACAGAAGTGGATCGACAAGGGTCGCATCCACCGCGATCATGCCGGCGCGCGCGTGGGACAGGAGGTTTTCGGCGTGATGCAGCACGTCCTTCATCGGGCCGAGGTCGAAAAGGCCCACGGAACCCTTGAGCGTATGGATTGCCCGGAAAGCGCTTTCCAGATGTTCTCGGTTGCCGGCGTCGGCCTCCAGCGCCATCAGGTCGTCTGAGGCCTGCTGGACGAGCTCGCGCGCCTCGATGGCGAACTGTTCGATCAATTCATCCATCTACATATCTCTCGTCTCGCGATAAACGATGGCATCGGGAAAGCGCACCGTGTCGAAGGACTTCGACATTCTCGACATAGACTCCGTATGGCCAAGGCAAACATAGCCGCGGGGATTCAACATTTCGCGAATGTTTCGTGCTGCGGTCTCGCGGGCCGCTTCGTCAAAATAGATGAGCAGGTTGCGGCAGAATATCACGTCAAAATGACCGAGCGCGGCAAGGCTCTGGCGATCGATGATATTGCCCTTCGCAAAGGTGACGGACTCCCTCAGATCGCCGATCAGCCGGCGCTGCTGATCCCGCTCTGGTTCGAAATAGCGGTCGAGAAGATCCGGGGACAGCTTTGAGAGCGCCCGCTGGCCGAAATAGCCATCGACCGCGCGGCGCAGGATCTCTGTATCTATATCTGACCCGACGATCTCGATATTATAGGCATCCACGAGCGGCCAGTTTTCGAGCAGCCAGATCGCGATGGAATACGGTTCCTCGCCGCTGGAGCAGGGCATGGACCAGATGCGGATCCGGTCGCCCGGACCCTTTGCGCGGATGAGGTCGGGAAGGATCGAATTGCTCAGGCACGAAAGCTGGTGCAATTCGCGATAGAAATACGTCTCGTTAATTGTGAAGCTGTTGATCAGCAGTTCGGATTCACCGAAATCGCTGCGCAGTATCGAAATGTAGTCCCTGACGGATCGCGCCCGCCGCTGGCGCAACAGGTCCGTAATGCGGCGCTCGATATAATAGCGCTTCGTCTCACCAAACACCATGCCGCTGCGCTTGTAGATGAGGGCGCAGATTTCCTCGAGGTCAGCCGCAGACAGAGGCTCCAGCCCGTATTCTTTCGAGGTGATCGGTGGCATGGCCATCAGCAGACCTGATCCATCAGATGTTGCCCGATCTGGTCGAGCCGCTTCACCTCGCTCGCTCCGCCGCGCTGCACCAGCTCGCCCGGCATTCCCCAGACGACGGCGGTCTCTTCGGCCTCGGCAATCGTATAACCGCCGGCTGATCTGAGATCGGCCATAGCCGCCGCGCCGTCATTGCCCATGCCGGTCATAAGGACGCCGATCAAGGATCTTGCCGGAACATGCTTCATGGCCGAGCGCACCATGCGATCGACGCTCGGATGCCAACGGAACTCGGGATTGTTCGGTGCCGCCATGGCGACCAGATTTCCGGCGCGGGAAGAGATGAGGATATCGGCGTCACCCCTGGCGATGTAGATATTGCCCGGATCCAGACGTATCGGCCGGGTGACTTCTGTGACGGTCATCGCACATATCCTGTCGAGACGCTTGGCAAGGGCTCCGGTGAAGGAGGCGGGCATGTGCTGCGCGACCACGACCGGCCATTTAAAGTCGGACGGCAAACGGGTAAGCACCGCGTCCAGCGCCGGCGGGCCACCTGTCGACGTGCCGACCAGCACCAGCCCGTGGGCCGCCGCGTCTTGGGTCACGGGACTAGAGGTGGTGTCGCGAAGCTTGGACGAGGATACCGGTGCAGACGGCACGGACCGGGCGAAACGGACGCGCTCTGCGAGCCGGCGGCTGCGCCGGATGCGCACCGAAGCGGCGATGCGGACCTTTTCGACCAGGCGAGGCGCCAGTTCCTCGATGCCAAGGGAAATGGCGCCGCTCGGTTTTGCGATGAAATCGACAGCACCGATCTCGAGTGCCGCCAAAGTCTCTTCCGCTCCTTCTTCGGTGAGAGAGGAGACCATCACCACCGGGCAGGGGTGCTCAAGCATGATGCGGTCGAGACATTCCAGGCCGTTCATCCGTGGCATGTGGATGTCGAGCGTTACGACGTCAGGGCGAAAGTCCGAGATGATCTTCAGCGCCTCATCGCCATCGCGGGCGAACCCGATTTGGAAATCAGGCTCAGTGCCGAAAATCTGGCCGAGCAGCTTCCGCATAAGGGCGGAATCTTCGACGATGAGGAGACGGATCATAGTCAGGTGCCGCCCGTCTTTTCCCTGGTGCCGGCCTTGCCTTCGGTGATGGCGGCAACCACGTCCCGCTCTGCCTTCGTCAGAAGCTCCTGGGGATCGACCAGCAGTACCATCCGGCCATCGGCTTCGATATGGGCGATGCGGTCGAAGACATCCGTCTGTTGAGAAGCAAACTCGGGAGCTACGGAAACGGCCGCCGCCGGCAGGGCCTTGACCTCCGACACGGTATCGACGACGAAGCCGGCCTGTAGCTTGCCGATCGTCACCACGATGGCGCGCGCGGCGGCTGTCTGCATCGAGGCCGGGCTGTCGAAGCGACTTCGCTGATCGATCAGGGGAACGGCCCTGCCGCGCAGGTTGATGACCCCGATAACGAAGGCAGGCGCTCCTGGTATGCGAGTGACATCGAGTGGCACCCTGATGACTTCGTCCACCGAGGCGATCGGAATGCCGAAGTTTTCCTCGCCCAGCTGAAAGATCAGGACTTGTTCCACTGCATCGTCCGCTTCAGGCGCTGTGTCCATTGGTGCGGCTCCTGTTTTCTGGCCGATGACCCTCGCGACCTCGTCGTGAGCGAAAAGCTTTTCCGGTGACAGGATCGAGATCAGTCGTCTGCCATCCGCAATCCGGCCGATCGCCGCAATCTGGCCATCGCCGCGCCCACGCTGCAGGACTTCCGGCACGGGATCGATGGCCTGCTCGGGCAGGCGATAGATGACGTCCATCGCGTTGACGACAAGACCGAACAGATCACCCTCATGCTGGACAACCACGACTCGTGCATTTTCCGCTGTCGATCGGGTGATTTCCAGGCCCATCAGCGAGGCGAGCGAGACCAGAGGCAGGAGGCTATTGCGCAGGGACATAAGCCCCATCACCGCTCCCTGTCCGTTGGCAAGGACCGCGACGTCGTTCGGCATGATAGCCACTTCTCTCACGTGCTTGAGCGCCAGTCCGTAAAGCTGGCCGGCGACGTGAAACGACAAGATCGGCGTCAAAGTCACGCTCGCCTGGCTACCTGCGTCGCGTGCGATAGAGCCCGTTCGCCCCGCCTGCGCACGCCGCGTGGTCTTGAACGCGGCATCGAGAAGACCGCTTAAGCCCTTGAGTGGTGCTGCGGTGGTTTCTTCTGAGAGCGTGAGCACGTCATCGACGAGCAGGCCAACCGCTCCACCGTAATCATAGACGATGATCTTGCCGTCATGAGGGGGAGCGCTATCGTCGCCGCTCAGGATCCGCCGCATCGACAGGATAGGTATCGGGCGGCCGCGCAGACTGGCAATGCCACTCAGGGCCGCTGGACCGTTCGGCACCCGGGTGATGTGGCCGGCCCTGACCACTTCCAGAACCCGATCCGCGTCAATCTCGTGGCGTCTCTGTCCGACCCTGAACGCAAGCCGGCGTCGCAGGTCCGCCTGCGGGGGGGAGCTTTCCATCGTGTCAGCTTCCAGACATCTGGAGTTCGTCGGCCAGCGATGCGATCTCCTCGACGGCCGCTGCCAGGTCTTCTGCCCCGCGGGACTGCTGCCGTGCCGCGGTGGCGGCCTGTTCCGAGGCAGCGCTTGCCTCCTGGGCGACGGAGGCGATCTGCTGCGTGCCGACCTGAACCTGCTTGGCCGCAATGAAAATTGCCTGCGCGGCTTCCAGGATTGTGGCATTGCCGCGCACCGTCGTCTCGATATCGGCTTCTGCTACGGACAGAAGATCGACGGTCAGCTTGCTCTTGGCGATCTCCGCCTCGGAAGCCACCATAATCGCTTCCAGCTCGCGCTGGACCGCGAGGATCTGGATCTGGATCGACCGGACAATGTCCTTCACGCCATCGATATTTTCTGCTGCGTCCTGGGCGAGCTTGCGGATATCGGTAGAGACCACGGCAAAACCGCGGCCCGCGTCGCCGGCTCTCGCCGCTTCCACCGAGCCGCTGACGGCCAGCATGTTGGTCTGGACGGCGACAAGCACCATCCGGTCGACGGTGCGTTCGATCTGGAAGCCGATTTCGCCGAGCAAATTAAGGTCTGACAGTGCATTGCGGGTTTCTGTCAGGGCATCGGAGATGCCGGATGCAAGACCCGTCAGGCCCGTTTTGTTTCTTGCCAGCAACGCCTTGATTTCCTGAGCTCGCTCGCTTGCGTTTTCCGCACTAACCTGGGCCTGTGAGGCGCTTTTTTCGATCTGGACCATCGCGGCGTTGGCCTGCTGCGTGGCGGCCGCTTGGGCCTCAGCGCCGCGGCTTATCTGCTCGACGGCGATCAGGATCTCGCTGGCGGCGCCGGAAAGCTCTTGGACGGTCGCGGACAGTTCCTCGGCGGCCAAACTCAGTTCTTCCGCCCGTGAGGCCCGGCCCCCTTCATTCATGAGCTCGTCGGCAAGGATGGCTAGCGATTGGGCGGTCTTTTGGCTTTCCTCAAGCGCCGAACTCTGCTGCAGGACGGAGCGTTGCGCCTCACTGGCCGCCGCGGACTGTTGCTCTGCGGCTGCCGCCACCGTTTCGGCACCTTTCTGCGCCTCGCGGGTGGCCATCTCCGCCTCGACAGCGGCGATGAGGATAGTCTGGCTGCTCTGCGACAAGGAGGTCAGCCCCGAGCGGACGGCGTGCAGTTCTTCGGCGACCGCCCGTCCCGATACCGTTTGTTCCCGCGCCTTAGCCGCCGCAGCGTTCATGCGCTCGGTAATACGACGGACCCCGTCGACAATGGTCTCGGCATGCTGGTTGACGTTACGCGAACTGCGTTCGGCGACTTCCGCCAGCAAACGGACTTCGTCGGCAACGACTGCAAATCCCCGACCTTCTCCACCGGCGCGGGCGGCCTCGATCGCGGCATTCAAGGCCAAGAGGTTAGTGCGATCCGAGATATCGGTAACAGCGACCGTGGTCGCGGCAATCTTCTCAGCCTGAGATTGAAGCCTTTCGATGATGGCAACGGATGCGATCTGCCGCGACGCGTTCGTGTCGATGGCGGTGACCGATGTGTCGATCTGTGCGGCGGCTTCCAGCACTGAAGCCTGCAGCCTTTCGGTCCGCGCCCGTGCAGTCTGGGCTTCGGACCGGGCATCACCGAACCTTGATGAAAGTTGCGTAGTTGCGGAGAGGGATTCATGGGCGGCCCCTGCTGCTTCTTCGGCGCCGGCAGCAATCTGCTCGAGTGCGCGATGAAGTTGCTCGGCTGCCGCTGCCGCCTCGGCGACTCCGGTCGACAATTCTTCCGTTGCAGCACCAATGCGCTCGGCCGCCTTCTGCTGGCGAACGCGGGTGCGATCTTGAGAACGGCGGGAGGCCGCCGATTTGTCGCCAACGGCGGTTGCCGCCGGAGCGGATGTTACCAGTTTGCTGGAGGCCGGCTTTGCGCCCAGTTGGGAGGTCTTGACCAGTGCCATAGGATTTCCGTTGTCTTTGGGCCTCGGATGCGCGCCCACGACGGAAGGCGCCGAGCAAGCACAAGGCAGCTAACTCACTTGATTTTTATGGCTTAAAGGGCCTGGTAAAGCAATCTCTCCTGCCCTGCTAACGGACCAGCTCGCGGATATGGTTTATGACGTGACTGACGTCACAAGATTTGGCAGAAATGGAATTCTGGCCGGAAGGCCATTGCTGGGAACCTTGAGGAAGCCCGACGTCACCATGATCGCCATTCCGGAAGGGAGCCATGCACGACCTTGGCCAGCCCCAAGCCGTTTGAAGAGCCAGGCATGTCGATGCCAGCTAAGATCGCTTCGATATCTGGGCAGTCATTCAGAACCGCCGGTGCTTCATCCGCGGTCGCCGTTTCCAAGCTCTTCCATAAGGTTCATGCGGATTAGGAACTCGTCCTCACTAACCGACACAAGATTTGCGTCAGTGGCCATGCCGAGATCGCACCCAAGATTGAAGTGGGTAATTTGCTTTGGAAACGCCAAATCATGCAAACGGTTCGAGGTGGGTAAATAGTTTCATAAGGGACGTGGTCGGCTGTAGGCTATAGGCTCACCACTGTGACAGGGGCGGGCCTTATTCGGTCTTGGGGAGCGGGGAATGAAACAGTACAGTTGGACATTAATGACGCCGGGTTCGCCGCCAGTCGTCGGGCTTGGTGATGTTGATGAAATCGAGCATTCCCTTTCTCTGATGACCCTGCCAGGACTTTCCTCGCCCAAGGCGCTGATCGACCACCTCCAGAAAAACGAAGATGCGAACGGTGCGGCACATTTTCTCCACGGCTCCGGTACGATCGAAGCGTGGAGCTTTGCCTGGATCCTTATCTTCGACTAAGTCCCACCGCCCAAAGCTAAGAAGTGATCTGGCCGTCATCAATACCCGCCGACCTCATCATATGGGAATGTTGAAAGCTGGGGAGGTGTTCGTCGGCTTAGCAAAACGTGATGGCGCGAACTCCATTTATTTTCAAAGCCCTAGGAACATACAGAGGGTGAGACTGTTCTCACCCTGATCACTCGACACACAAGTGTACTCAGTCGTGATGACCTCTCGGTCTTTGTCGAGTGATTTCCTGTATCCTCAACTATAGCGTCACCGTAAAAGGTGGCGCTTTTTTGTTGGAACCATCGAATGCAATCGTGGTTGTAAGCAGTGGACGTCGTTAGAATGCCCTCCTGACGCGTCCGCGCGCTGTGACCTCAACCGCAGCAGAACCCTTGCGGTTGCAGCCGTAAGGGTTTTTCCTTTGAGTCGCCCGCCCAAACGGGCCGGGGCTGCTAGCGTTACAGCATCGTTTAGGTTGTCGGGAGTACCATGCGGGCGCTGCGGCACGTTAGCCGATAAATCAAACGCGCGCGCGGGACTACCGGTCGCGCGCAGTGCGTTCATGATGGCGCATGATCGTGTAATAGCCCGATAGCTCCGGTATCATCCCGGCCATTGCATCGAAGCGCGGATCGTCTTCCCGCAATTCGCCCGCATATTTCGCCCGGAGAAACTGGGCGTGCGCCGCCAGTGCGTCTTCCTCGGCACGGTGCAGGATGGTGAAAACGGGAGCGGGAACCGTCTTGCCCTTGACGATGACACGGTCGAGCTCTGCGATCGTATACCGGCCGCTCACCAGGGATGCGGTGGTCTCGCCAAGCAGCAATGCAACGCCATAATTCTTCGAGGCGCCTTCGAGGCGCGAGGCAAGATTGACGCTGTCGCCGAGGCAGGAATAGTCGAAGCGGCGGGTGGAGCCCATGTTGCCGACGACGCATTCGCCAGTGTTGATGCCAACGCCCATCTTGAGGACATGCAGCTGCATGCCGCTGGCTTCGGATTCGGCCTCCAGCTCCAGATTCAGCTTGGCAATTTCCTCCTGCATGGCCAGCGACGCGACGACGGCATGCATCGCGTGATCGGGATCGTCGAGCGGCGCGTTCCAAAAGGCCATGATGCAGTCGCCCATATATTTGTCGATCGTGCCGCCATGGTTCATCACCACTTCAGATAGTGGCGTCAGTAGCCGATTGATCAGCGCGGTCAGCTGTTCGGGATCGTCCTTCAGGGTCTCGGCGATGGTCGTGAACCCGCGCACATCGGAGAACAGGATCGAAAGGGTTCGCCGCTCGCCGCCGAGCTTAAGCTGCGAGGGGTCTTCAGAGAGGCGCTTGACGAGGTCGGGCGAGAGATATTGCGAGAAGGCGCGGGTGATCTGCAGCTTGTTGCGCCGCTCCTCGGCGAAGTCGAATGCCGCCTGGCCGAAGACGACGGCGATATAGGCGATTGACGGGCCGAGCGGCGAAACGAAGATATGGCCGAAGCGGATGCCTACGAAACTTGCGGCCGAGAAAAGGCAGACGGCAGTAACGGCCGCCGCCATCGCTAGCCAGCTGGTCGAGCGAAGGACGCTTGCAGCTGCAAGCACGGCGGCCACAAGGATCACTAGGGCGACGAGTGGTAGTCCGGCTTTTTCGATGAAGAAACCGTGGACGATGTTGTCGTAGATCGTCGCCTGGATTTCGACTCCGGCGACCAGCTTGCCGGTGTGCACTGTATAGGGCGTCGCGAATGTATCGGCGCCGCCTTTGTCGATCTCAGGCGCATTTTGTAGGCTGAGGCCGACCAGGACGATGCGATCCTTGAAAAAATCCGGTGGCAGAAAATTCTGCGGGTCAAGCGCCTGATAATAGGACACGGTGGGATAGCTGCGAGACGGTCCGAAGGACTGGATCATCGCATTTTTTGACGTCTTCATTGGCGTCCTGCCAGCTGCAGCAGCCAGCGTTACGGCAAATCCGTCCTTATAGGACGGAATGGTGCGGAAGATGCCGTCGCCGCCGAGATCAATCGAGGCGATCCCGGTTCTTGCGCCGGCAGCGGTAAATTGAGGCAGTGGCGTGGTGCGAATGAGCTGGTCTGCCTGCGGCGCCTGGATCAGCGTCTCGTCGCCGGCCAACACGACATCGGGGCCGACAGCTGCGGTCACCGCGCCGTCGTTATCAGGCGACGAGGGTTCAGCCATGATGATATCAAGCCCGACAGCCTTTGCGCCCGCAGCCCGCAGGGCGGTGATCAGGCGGGCGTGCAGACTGCGTGGCCACGGCCATTGTTCGTTGATCTGCGCCAGTGCCGGCTCGTCGATCGCGACGATAACAGGCGCTTCCTCGGGTGGCAGCGGATCATCGACGGTCGAGAGATAGTCGAAGCTCCTGAGCTCCAGCAGCGACCATGCCGGCAGACGCGAGAGCAGCGAAATCGCCACCAGTGTCACCAGTACGAGGACGGCTAGTCTGACCGGACGGCTGGAGACGGGCCAGCCGGTTGGGCGGGTGGATTGTGTCTTTCTGCCCGGCATCAGAAGCGGATCTTCAGGCTGCCCTTGACCGCGCGGCCCCAGCCTGGAACACCAGGCGCCACCTCGAAATCTTCGTCAAGAAGATTGAAGGCCGAAGCTTCGAGGGCAAAGCGCTTGTCGATCGGCTCCCAAATCATGTTGGCATCAAGGGTCCAGTAGTCGTCGAGCACCTCGGGGCCGAGGATGCCGCCATCACCTTGACGCTCTCCGGTATAGTTCGCTGCAAGCGTTGCCTTGACGTTGGCCTCATTGACCCAGGTCAGAGCGAGTTGCCCGCTTCTCTCCGGAATGTAAGGCAGCGCCTCGTCAAACCCGATGCTGCCAGCATCCTCGTTCTTCGAATGAGAATAGGCCACGGTTGCTGAGACACCGAATCCATAAAGGAGGGCGACGTTTGCGGTTGCGCTAACGCGATCGACATTTGCATTGCTGATGGTCAAGCCACCCGGAAGATAGGGGAGAAATGGACCGCCGACCGGGTAGGCCAAATCGAGGTCACGAATTTCCTGATGCTGGTATTCGATGCTAGTGAACAAGCGCTCAGTCCATTGCGCGTCCCACTGAAGCGCGATCGTATCGGTGTATCCGTCGATGCCCGAATAAGGTTGATTGGGTTGAATGCCAACGACGCCGATCGGCGACAAGGTCGGGGAGCCCATATCATAGCTTTGCCGCATGAAAGCAGCGCGCAGCCATTGGCCGTCGAGCGGCGCCCAGGCAATGCCCAGGCGTGGCTCAAGCCGCTTCACATCCGTCGAGCCGCCGTCTATGGCCGTTCCGAAGAGTGCGTATTCCGCCTTTAGGTTTGGTGTGATGTCGTGAAGCAGATCGACGTAGGCTCTGCCGATTCCTATCCGCTCGTCGACCGATGTCCCAAGCAGCGAATCGTCGGCTCTAATATCGACGAAACCGCCCTCTATGCCGTAGCGCCAGGTCAGATCATCGACGCCGTAAAGATGGTTGATTGCCGCGACGTAATTGCGCTGCAGACTGTCTGCGATGCGCGGCGGTGGGGCGATGACTTCCTGCTCTACGTTTTGCTCGGTGCTGGTGTAGAAGAATGCGGCATTGACGACGTTGCGATAGCCGAACGTATGGCTCCAGCCGATACCCGCGGCTGTGGATTTCGTATCGATATCACCGCTCTCGTTATAGCCCGCAGCCGGAAAGTCGATTGCCTGGTCAAGCTTGCTGTCGGAGTGGTTGGCGTAAAGCACGAACCGGTCGTCCGGATTTGGCGTTGCCGTAAGATAGCCGTTGCCGGAAAGGCTGCGGATATCCCCATCAAGGCTGCCGGGGCTAGCGAAAGGGGTTGTCAGGAATGAACCATAGTCACCGCCGTAAGGTGTCTGTTCCCATTTCAGGTTCAGATAGCCGCTGACCGGGAACGGCTCGTTGGCAAAGCCCTGCAGTTCAGCCTCGCCAATCGGCTTGGTTTCACCGGAGGAGTTGATCACGCCGCCGCCGATCGAGCCTTCGAGGAACGGTCGGCGTAGTAGATTGGCCGAGCGAGAGCGGCCGGACAGCATGTGCGGGTCAAGAAGCAGGCCCTGCAAGAGCGCCGAAAAGCTGTTGGAGTTCAGCTTGTAGAGATCGATCTCGTCGTCGAAGATCTCGGTAGTGGCGAAGGGGCGAATATTGCCGCGGATAGACTGGTCAACGTAGCCGCTGCCGGCGAAGGGATCGAAGACCGCGTCGCCGTAATATCGGCCCCAAGCATTCAATCCGCGCAGGCGGAAGGCGTTATTGAGCGTTGAGCCGGCATCCTGATTGGCGCCGAGCGAGCCGTAATGGCCGCCGCGCGCCTTCGACCGCCGCAGGAACTCCTGGGCGTAGTCCAGCGCGCCATCGGGGTCGTAGTCGTCGATGGCAACGGCTGTGCGGAAGGAGGAAATGACCGGGTCGTTCCTGTCCAGTCTGTCGGCATTGTCGAGCGCTTGTTCGGATAGAACACGGTCGCCCTTTTCGTAGTGACCGGCAGCGAGCATGAGCTGCGCCTGGGAATGCGCCGGATTGGCGGTCGAGGAGGCCAGCAGGTCGTCGATCGCCTTGTCCATCGCGCCCATCTGCAGATAGTAGCGGCCGCGGGCCAGAAGGGCGATGTCGAAGGCCGGGTCGGCGGCGAGCGCCAGATCGATTTCGCGCTTTGCTTCCTTCATCCGCGACTGGTCGAGATAAAGGATCGCTAGATTGGCGTGGCCGATCGGATCGTCGCGGTCGAGTTCGATGGCATGTTTCAGCGCCGCTTCGGCTTCGCGCGCTGCACCACGGGCATTCTGCAGCAGGCCGAGGTCGTTCCAGGCCATGGAGGAGCCGGGGGCCACCTTGAGCGCGGCATTCAGATCGCTCAGTGCTCCCTCGAGATCGCCCTGATAATCGGCGCGCATGCGGGCGCGGGCCTGCAGCGCATTCGGATCGTCCGGGTCGATCGAAAGCGACCTGTCGATCGCCTCCTGCATCTGGACGCGATCGTTGATCAGCAGCGCCAGCTGCGCGCGCAGGGCAGGGAGCGTCGAGTCATCGGGATAGCGCGCTTCGGCCGCCTTCATCGTTGCGATCGCAGCCGGAATATCTTCCAGGAAGCCTGCCGTATAGGCTTTCATCACGGCGGCGTAGGGGCCGGTGACATTGGCCGGTGGATGTTCGTTGCGGGATGGATCCTGCAGCGAGCGGGCGTAGTAGCCGCCATAGGCGGCGATGCTGCGGCGGAGCGGATCGAGGCCGCGTTCGGCTCTCACGAACAGTTTCGCCGCCTCGCTGTAGCGCTTTTCGGCGCCTGCAATCAGCGCCTCAATGAGATCGGCACGGGCGCGTTGTGTTGCGGACAAGCGTAAGGCACGCGCTCTCGCAAGCGAGTTCAGCGCCTTCTGCCGGCCGTCGAGCGATATCTGTATTTCCGCCAGCGTCAGCCAGTCTTCGGCGTTTCGCGCCTCCTCGGCCTTGTCCTCGATACGGCTGCGTTCGCGGCGCATCGTTTGCACTGGCAGGGGGGAGGCCGGCATGAAGGTGAAGCCGCTGCGCAGCGTCAGGTAGAACAGCATCTGCTCGCGATCGTCAGGCGTGACGATGACGAGCTTGCGTGGCGCTTGGCCAATCGTCGCCACCGCGCCTTCGCCTTCGGCTACCTGCACGCTGCCATAGTCGTTCTTCAGCTCGACCTGGCCCTCGAGCACGATCAGCGAAGTCTGGTCGCCCTTGACCGTCAATGTCCAGTCGGTGCCGCGGATGGCGGCGGCCGCCGCCGGCGTTTCCACCGTCAACCCCGTGCCGCCGCGCTGGGCGCGGGCCCACATGGTTCCGGATTGCAGGTTGAGAACGGTGTCGCCCTGCCGGGCCATCTGCTTTACCTGGAGCGCCGAGTTGCGGCCTAGGCGCACCTGGGTGCGATCTGCGAACAGTATAGCAAGCTGGCCGGTCGCATTGGTGCGCAGCACGTCGCCGCCAAGCAGATCCTGGTGAAGATCGACATCCTGCCAGTTGGAAAGATCGACGAAGCGGACTTCCTCGCCCATCTTCCGGTCGATCACCGATCCGGCAGCCGGCTCAGCACGAGACAGCGGCTCGGCACCGGCCGGCAGCGCAGCAACGGATGCGGCCACCGTCAACACCATCATGGCGGACATGGAATGTGTAAAGCTACCCCTCATAGCAAAGCGTTTGTCCTCGCCGTCGCGAAAAGTCAATAGAAGTTGTACCGCTCATCTTGCTTTGGCGGCTAAGTGTAATATCAGGGAGACACTTGACGGTGGGGATGTTTGGGTGAGCGATCTTGAAGGTGCTACTGAGTTGATGGAAAGTTTTCCTTCGACGAATGTCATAGGATCGGAATATTTCGATCATATCAAGAAGATAAACGATATCTTCTACGACCAGATCAAGATATCTGATCAAAAGGCGGCTTACATCTTCACCTTCATGCTTGCGTTCCTCGTTAGCTCGGGGGATGTCAGGGCCGTCTTTACATGGACGCGCTATGTCGGTGGCGATCCAAAGACACTGCTGTTCTCCGGGCTTCTGGCTGCGGCATCGGTCTTCTCGATTCTATCGGCGATACTCGTCGTGTTGCCTCGTCACGTGAACAAGTCGACTTCGATGTTCTGGGGAAGCTGGGGCAAGCACCGGCAGCTTTTCTGGGAAGCGGCTGCGCGCCACGACCAGCGTTACCTCTTTGCCGAGTATCTCGACAACGCTGATATTCTCTCGGCGATCGCTCGCGGCAAGTACCGCTGCGTGACGCTCGCCTTCCGCGGACTGATGGTGACTGTAGTCGCCTATGTGATGTTGCTTATCGCGGCCTGATATGTCTGCGTATGACGGTCCCCCAGCGTACTGCTTAAAGCCGAATGTGACCTGCGTCTCCTGAAGTGGTCCCGTACCATCCGTTCAATGGTAGGCCAAAAATCGGCCATGGCCGTCGCTATCGAAGGACCATACCGCTCCATCACGCTATGATCGTTGAGGCCGCTCTCGTCCTAGGTTCGACGCAGCGCGATCTCGCTGCCAAAGCAGGCTTATCCTATAGTTCGCTGCGCCTTTTCGAGGAAGCTGGCAAGATCTCGATCGAAGCCCTGGTCAAGATTGCTTTCGTGCTTCGTGCCGAAGTCGAATTCGGCCAGTTGTCCCCCCCGCAGGCGCCCAGAACCATTGATGACGTCATCGACCGGCCACTGAGGAAAAGGGTGCGCAATCGTCAAATTCGAACCTGTCAACAAATGGCTGTGATGATTGATCTGGAGGGGCGGTCGCGCAAGCTCGGTACCTTGGCGTGAAGCGGCACCGAGAGGCGAAGCAATTTCGAATATGCGCCCGACATTCTAGCCATGCCGCTGCTGATCGCCAAGGCAGCTTCGATACCAGCACGAATTGCGAACGAGATCATCAACGAGCTTCGAGCAACCGTGGGCCGTTGGCCTGCCTTCGCCTCCGAAGCCGGGCTGCTTTTATCCCGGTTGAAGGAACTAGACCGCATATTGAACAGCCGATGAGGTTTCTGGAAGCAACCGAGGCTGACCAACCAGACAATAAACGTTCCGGCATCTGGTTCGCGGCATAGAGCCGTGGTTCATTCGTATTTTATTAAATATGTCTGCGAATACTCCTGTCTGAAAGACGATCTATTCGGGTCGCTGCGAGTTCATCTCGTGACCACGGAGCGAAACTGACATGTATCAGCGCACAGTTCTCATCGTTGAAGACGAATTTCTCATCAGGATGATGTTGGCAGACACCCTTAGGGATGAGGGTTACGACGTTGTCGAAGCCGAAAATGTCCTTGAGGCAATCGCGGCTCTCGCTCGGCGCAAGATCGACGCCGTCGTTACGGACATTGATATGCCCGGTGGACTGAGCGGGCTCGATCTGGCCAGGATGATCTCGTTGACCAGCATGCCCGTTCCAGTGATCATCGCTTCAGGAGGTCATTGCCTGCGCCCTGACGAGTTGCCTGGCGGAGCAACCTTCATCGCAAAACCCTATCGGCTGGAAACCATTGTCTCGATGGTTGGCGACATGACGGCAATCCTTGATTGCAGGGTAGGCGGAATGCGAAAACGGGCTTTCTGAAGCGCGTCAGAGTATGAGCATTGGCATTGAGCAAACCGGTGGGAATTAATAATCTATTAAATTATGTTATAACTTGAGCGTGGAATACTCTGCATGCCACCCCGAGACTGCGCACTGGGACCGCACTTGCGAGCATGGATGGATAGCCGCGTTCGGCCGGAGTTTTCAGAGCGAGTTATAACGATCGATGGCGCTATCCCTAAGCGGTAGGCCCACTTACATATTCCTGATCGCCGCAACGAAGCTGATGCGATCGCCGTCGCCACCGCGCTCGCTCACGGATTAGCAGTTGTGGCGCGTAACATTCAGGATCAGGGAACGGTATTTGTCGGTTCGTGACGAGCCTAAGGAACCGCCATAAAGATTTGTGAGAGGCGGCGGCAATCACCGTAGAGCCCGGCTGGGATGGAGACTCGCATGCCCAATCTCCAGCATCTGCCTAGAGAGAACTGATGAATACACAAGGAGCACCCGCTCCCAACGCATCC
Organism: Rhizobium sp. BE258; assembly: GCF_031457345.1. Classification (NCBI taxonomy): domain Bacteria; kingdom Pseudomonadati; phylum Pseudomonadota; class Alphaproteobacteria; order Hyphomicrobiales; family Rhizobiaceae; genus Rhizobium; species Rhizobium sp. BE258. Next base: position 93,579 of record NZ_JAVDWL010000010.1, on the reverse strand, counting down.
GGCGTCACACGATCACTTCGACGGAATCGGAATGGTCTAAATCGGCGCTTGCAAGCAAGTACGCGACCTGCCAATCACGCTGGATAGCTCCTCCAGTTGCTGCCAGCCAGTCGGGTGGAAGTTCGAGGGCCGATGCATAGACGGTTGAACGGCTGGATAACCCCTAACCGCAAATCTCAGCGCGCAGCCATTTTCTCGCCGAAGTCTCTTGTGATCTTTTCCGCTGGAGGATGTCATGAAAGAATACGATCACCGATACGTCGAGCTCACGGCCCACCTCAGATCGGTCGAGGCGTTTTGCGATTTTCTTTCTCAAGGAGGCACGGTCCGCATTGCTGAGCGAGATGGCGGCCCGCTTATTGACGTGACAAATCACGTGGTCGAGAAGCATCGACGCCAAGCTGACGGCCTGCGGCAGACCCGGCGGCACTTGTTCCCCGAAAGAGCGGATGAGGATTTCCGCTCCGAACTCTACAGCAGCCATTAACTCACGGGTCGGGTTTCACGGCTCGAGCCTCGCGGAAGGTAAAGAATGATGCCAGGATGGGTGGGCGCCTTTGCAGTGTTTACAGCAATAGCGCTGATGGTTGCACAGCGTCCTGCCGCAGCAGAGAATGTGCTGGAGCGAGCGATCGGTGACGCACAGCCGTGCCGGGCGCTTAAGGTAAACGCATCGAGCTTTGGCATCAGCGTTGAAGTTGGCGTCGACAAGCTAGATTATGTGAAGATCGAGAGGCTCGACGTGTCCGTGAATGGTGACCTTGCCGAGGCAAAAGCCCGGGGAACCTTGGCTTGCAAGACATCAGACAATACTTTGGTGCAAGGCGGGTTTTCGGCAACAGCTGATGTCAGCCTGCATTTCGATCTATCTTCCTGCAAAACCACGGAAAGCTCGTTCGAGATCATCCGCACCAGTGGCCCGTTCGGCGATATCGTCCAAGGTTTAAAAGATGAAATCGCTCAAGCGCTGCTTCGGGGTCTCCAACGCAACGTGTCCAAACTCTGCCAAAAGTAGTTGTGACGACGATGGCGCTACGGAGCGCGGGGGACCCTCATATCGCAACGCAGATCAAGAACCTCAGTTGAGGTGTGCTAATCCAGCTGGCCCCTTTTGGACGCGTTGCGACAGAGGGCATGGCCGATCCTCAGAGGCATTGCCGAAGCTGGCGAGGGTGCCCTTGAGGACGCCGTTTCGGTGGGCCGTAAAGGCAAAGCGATCAAGGGCGATTTCGCCTGGCTCGGCGGGTACCTGTAACCAGGCGCCAAGCGCAGTGGCGTGGACGATCGAGGCAGACTGGCCCCTCGAGCTTGCTATATAGACAGTGTAGAGTGCGAGATTGGTTAGCCACACAAGTCTCGGAGATGGCTAGTTTTCCAGAAGTTAACCGGGTGGATTCGCTCGAGAGGACAAAGTGCAAGATATTGAGCGGGGAGCGGCCGATTCCGGAAGATCTGCGGCGTGAGCTTCGCTAGCCGCCCAACCGAAAATCGGGAGATTAACGCGTTGAGAGCGATAGTCATCGAATGGGAACCATTGAATGCCGGCGAAATTTATGTCGCGCATTTTCCGGAGCCATTTCCCATGTCCGATGCTGACTATGCAGCGTTCGAGACCTTGTTCAAAAGCTGGCAGCGCCGACACTGGGACGGTATCGGAGAGACTAGAGTGGATGAAAAAGAGGGACCACTGGCGCTTGTCCGTGGTTTGCGTTTCCTCGGCTATAGCGTCGTCAATAGGGGCAGGCTCCCGCCCGGCCTATAAGACCCAGTCGACGTATCGTTCGCGCCTGCCTCCGTCACTTGCCGGTTAAGGAAATACAAACTCACTAAGCCAGAGGCTAGTCGAACTGTCTAGCATGGCCCGAGATACAGTTAGATCGGGTGCGATCTCTCCAGCACCGCCAATTGCGGTGCTGGAGAACAGTTCGAGACGATCTCAGTCTCGGTGCTCAGGCATTTGCTTGAGCTGATCCTTGGTCCAACTGGTGACGGCGTGAACATCGCCGTCCTCGTCACGCATAAACTCGAGATCCGAAATCGGAACTGCGACCGGCTTGGCGCCAATGCCGAGGAACCCGCCAACATCGATCACTGCGGATCCGCCGGCGCCGCCAGCAGCATGGATATGATCGATCTTGCCGACCTTATGATCATCGACGCCGTAGATCGTGGCACCTTCGAGAACGGCGGGCGTCAACTCGGATGCCGTCAGGCGTACGTGGTTTGTATGATCCATGATTATTTCCTCCTTAGTGAAGCAGGGATAATCAAATCGGGGACCAAATGTTCCGGCATCGGTTGAAGATTGGCGACCAGCGGAGAATTCTTTCTTTAAGTATCTGAAATAAATTCTTTTTTTCAGAGATGCGACTGCAGCACGGTGTTGATGGGACCCCTCTCGATCAGGCCAAGAGAACGGCAAGCGACAACAACAGTGCGGGGAACATCACGACGCCGCCAATTTTCAGAAACGATAGCGCGCTGACTTCGATGCCCTCCCGGCGCAATGACGTCAGCCAAAGGATTGTCGCAAGGGAACCAGTCACCGAAAGGTTTGGGCCGAGATCCACGCCGATCAGCACGGCGCCGGCTATGCGATCGGAGACCTCTGCGGCCTGGACAGCGCTTCCGGCGAAAAGACCGGCAGGCAGATTGTTGATGAGATTCGAAAGCAGGGCGACCCCGGTCCCTGCAAGTGCGGTTGCTTGCACTTCGGAATGCGCGCTGAGCGTCCTGAGATGGTCCGCAAGTATGGTTGCGACACCCGTATGATTGACCGCCTCAACGACGACGAACAATCCGCCGACCAAAGGGATGACGCCCCAACTGACATCGCGCAAGACGTTGATTGGGTTTTGCCGGATAACGGCGAGCACGGCCAGCGTCGTTAACGTGCCGGCCAGAAACGTAGGCAGCCCCAGGCTGACATGCATCGCTGAGGCCCACAGAAGAATGGCCGCTGTGACGACCAACCCAAATCCGGCAAGCTGTGCAGAGATGCTGAGATGCGGGCGCGCGATCGCGGTGTCCACGGTGTCAGCGACGAGCGTCCGGCGTTGCGACCAATAGAGCGTCAGATAAGTCACGACGATAGAAGCGATGGATGGCAGCATGAACGTACTCATCCAGCGAGACAGCGATGGCATGTCGCCGCCAGCGAAGATCACCAGATTTGCGGGATTGGATATCGGCAAGACGAAACTTGCGGCATTGGCGACAAAAGCACAGATCAGGAGGTAAGGTAACGGATCCCTGACTTTTGCCGCGCGGCATGCGGCGTAGACCGCGGGCGTGAGAACAACGGCCGTGGCGTCGTTGGACAGAAATGCAGTGACGAGAATGCCGACACCATAGACAAGAGCGAAGAGCCGCGTTGGCGATCCTCTTGCATAGGACGTGGCAATGGCTGCAAGCCAGTCAAACAGCCCTTCCTTCCGGGCAAGCTCGGATAACAGCATCATGCCGATCAGAAACAGATAGACGTCGTTACCCTTTGCCACCCCGGCCCAGACTTCCATGGGGTTGAGGATGCCGGAAAGAAGGATGAGCAAAGCGCCGCCAACGGCCCAGATTGCCTCAGGCACACGAAACGGCCGGACAACGACACCGGCGGCTGTGACGCTCGCGATGGCACAGGTGTAGAAGGATGTGTTCATATCTGTTCCCGTGCTTGGAAGCTATGCGGCTGAGGCGCTGCTCTGACTGCCCGCCGTCTCTGTACGATTTTTGCGTAGCTTGTCGAGCAGCAGATAGATGACGGGTGTCGTATAGAGGGTGAGCAACTGGCTCACAAGGAGACCCCCGACAATTGCGTAGCCGAGCGGCTGCCGCAATTCGGAGCCCGATCCGTGACCGATGGCAAGAGGCAGCCCTCCAAGCAGTGCGGCCATCGTGGTCATCAGGATCGGGCGAAACCGCATCTGTGCTGCCTTTACGATCGAGTCCTCGCTTCCGAGACCTTCTTCCCGCTCTGCCTGGATCGCGAAATCCACCAGCATGATGCCGTTCTTCTTGACGATGCCGATCAGCAGGATGACCCCTATCATTGCGACGAGGCCGAAGTCGAAACCTGCCAGTTTGAGGGCAAGCAATGCCCCAAGACCCGCTGATGGCAGCGTCGACAGGATCGTCAATGGATGGACGAGGCTCTCATACAAGACGCCGAGAATGATGTAGACAACGACGAGCGACGCCAGGATCAGCAAGGGGACGGTTCCGAGCGAATCCTTGAACGCCTTGGCGCTTCCGGAGAAACTCGTCTGCAGCGAAGCCGGCGGATGCATGTCGGCCACCGCTGCTTCGATTGTCTGCGTCGCCTCGCCAAGCGCGACATTTGGGGCAAGGTTGAACGAGATCGTGACCGCGGGCGACTGACCCTGGTGCGATATGGAGACCGGTGAGACGCCGTCCGTCGACCACTTTGCCACCACCGAAAGCGGAACCAAGGTGCCGTTGCTGGCACGAATGGAAAGCCGGTCCAGCGTTGCAATGTCGCGCTGAAGGTTGGGAAGGACTTCGAGGATCACCCGGAACGTATCCGTTTGCGTCGAGTAGGACGCGACCTGCCGCTGGCCGAAGGCATCGTAGAGCGTGTCGTCGATGGCGGAGGGCAAGACCCCGTAAAGCGTCGCTGCGGCGCGATCGATCTTGATCGACAGATTGGGCGCTTCAGCTTGCTCGTCGCTGCCAACATCCCGCAGTTGCGAGACGCCTTGAAGGCGGCTGGTAACCTTCGATGCCCAGGTACCAAGCTCCTGGATATCGGCGTCCTGAAGGGTAAACTGATATTGGGTCTTGGCAGGCCGCGCGCCGATATTGATATCCTGGGCGGACTGCATGAAAAGCTTGATGCCTTGCTGCGCATTCAAAGCCTGGCCGAGCCGTTCGATGACTTGCCTGGCGCTCACGTTCCGGCTCTCCAATGGCTTCAGTGTAATGTTCACGTGGCCCTGATTGAGCGCGTTGCCGCCATTGCCGCCGCCGATGTCCATGAACACGCTGTAGACCGCCGGATCCTTCAGGATGATGGCGCTAACCCGCTCCTGCAGTTTTGACATCTCCGAGAAGGAAATATCCGGAGAGGCTTGCGATAGCCCGCCAATGAAACCTGTATCTTGCTCCGGAAAGAAGCCCTTGGGGATAACAATGAACAGATAGGCTGTTCCTGCGATCGTCGCGATGAAGACGCCAAGCGTCAATATCCTATGGCGGATCACCGGACTCAGGCTCGCGATATAAAGCGACGTGAGGCGATCGAAGAACGCTTCTCCGAGGCGGTAGAACCGCCCCCGTTGGCGTTCATCGATCGGGCGGATCAGCTTGGAAGCCAGCATCGGGGTCAACGTCAGCGACACGATGGCGGAAATGACGATCGCGACCGTTAAGGTGATCGCAAATTCGCGAAACAGGCGTCCAACGATGCCGCCCATCAATAGGACCGGGATGAGAACAGCGATCAGCGACAGGCTGATCGAGACGATGGTAAAACCGATCTCACGCGCCCCTCTGCGGGCGGCATCACGGGGATCGACGCCGTCTTCGATATGGCGGGTGATGTTTTCCAGCATGACGATCGCATCATCGACGACAAATCCGACAGCCACGACGAGGGCCATGAGAGACAGGTTGTCGAGACTGAAACCGAGCACCCACATCGGCGCCAACGCACCAACGAGCGCAATCGGCAGCGTCAGCACCGGAATGATCGTCGCGCGGAGGTTTCGCAGGAAAAGGAATATCACCACGACGACGAGACCAATCGTCAGCATCAGCGTGAATTGAACATCATTGACTGATGCCCTGATCGTTGTCGTGCGATCAGTGACGAGCTCGAGCTTGATCGACTTGGGCAGTGACGCCTGAAGCGCCGGGAGCTGTTCCTTCACGGCGTTTACGACAGCAATGACGTTTGCGCCCGGCTGACGGAAGACGTCGAGCGCGATACCGCGCTCGCCATTGGTCCAATGCGCCATCTTGTTGTCTTCGGCGCCATCGACCGCCTGACCGATATCGCGGATACGAACTGGACCGCCGCTGCTATAGGCGATGACTGCGTCGTTCCACTGTGCGCTGCTACCGATCTGGTCATTCGTGTAGATCGGAAAGGTCCTGGTCGGATCGTCGATGTTTCCTTTGGGCGCGCTGAGACTGAGATTGCCGATCGCCGTTCGCACGTCCTCGAGTGTGATATCCGCCTGCGCCAGCCGCCCGGGATCGACCGCGATCCGGATCGCGGGCTTCTGCTTGCCGCCGATGTTTACGAAAGCGACACCCGATACCTGACCGATCTTGGATGCCACATTGCGTTCGATAAACTCATCCAGTTCAGGCAAGGTTAGAACATCGGAGCTTGCCGACAGTTGCATGATGGGGGCGTCGGCGGGGTTCGCCTTATGCACCGTGGGCAGAGACGTCATGTCCTTCGGAAGCTGACCAGCCGCTTCGCTAATTGCCGTCTGAACGTCGCTTGCGGCCGTCTGGATATCCTGGTCGAGTCCAAACTGCACCGTGATCGAGGTCGTACCGAGCGAACTGTTCGAGGTCATTTCGGATATGCCGCTGACGCGCGACAACGCGTCTTCGATCGGCTGGGCGACGCTGGCAGCCATGGTCTCAGGCGAGGCGCCGGGAAGGTTTGCTGCGATCTGGATCGTCGGGAAGTCGATCTGCGGCAAAGCCGAGACCGGCATAAACGGATAACAGATGGCCCCGAGAAGGAAGATGCCGCACATGATCAGCCCGGTCGCGACCGGATGAACGATAAAGAAATCGAAAAATCCTGCTGGTTCTCCGGGCTTACGCTCGCGATCGATCATTATGGCGTTGCCTTGTCTGCGAGCTCACCTGCCGGGGAGCCGGTCCATGGGGTGACCGAAACCAGAGCGCCATCGCCGATGCGTGACTGACCGTCCATGACGACCTGATCGCCGTCACTGATACCTTCTGTAACCAGCGCCATCGCATCGGTGACGAAGGCGGTCTTGACCGCGCGGCGGACCGCTTTTCCGCCGGCGCCGACGACGTAGGCGTAGAGCCCGTCGCGACCGCGGGCGAGCGCCTTGTCGGGAACGATGACACCAGTGCGTTTCTCGACCGTCAGCGTTGTTGCGACGGGCAGACCGGGCCAGAGCACCGCCTTGGCATTGTCGAATGTCGCCTTGAGATGGATGGAGCCGTTCGAGGCATCGACGGAGTTGTCGAGAGTGGTCAGTTTCCCGGTGGCAAGTGTGCGGCTGCCGTCGGTGCTCGTCAGTTTGACCTCTGCTATACCCTGATTCAGAGCGTCCCTGATCTCGCCAAACTTGTCGCCCGGCGCCACGAACGATACCCCGATCGGATCCATCTGCGTGATCGTCACGATGCCAGTCGTGGAGCTCGCGTTTACGACGCTGCCGACATCGACCTGCTTGAATCCGGTGCGTCCTTCAAAGGGGGCGGTGATCGTGGCAAACCCGAGCTGGGTTTCCGCGCTTTTGATAAGCGCGTCGTCATATTGGACGGCCGCCGCATATTGTTGACTCGACGCGGTCTTTTGCTCAAGCGTCGAAGCCGACGCAACGCCCTTCTCGGCGAGTGCCGCATACCGCTGTGCGTCTGTCCGGGCACTGTTTAGCTGCGCCTCGTCCTGGGCCTTTTTCGCCTTTGCAGATGCGAGAGCGGAAATCAATTCGCGATCGTCCAGCTTGAGAAGAACACTGCCTTTTTGCACCATCTGCCCTTCAGCAAAGGAGATGTCGACGACTTGCCCGTCGATCCTGGGCCTGACCGTCACAGACTGCAGGGGTGCAACGGTTCCGATGCCATTGATGACGCGGTCGATCGTTCCCGTCCGCGCAGCGATTGCGGTTACCGGCACTGCGGCGGCATCCGCTGCGATTGTTGAACTGCCTTGAAAGGCCGCGGTGACGACGCATGCCGTGAAGAAGACGGACTTGCCAGGAGAGGCAAGCAATTGAACAATAGGTTTGATCATGCGTGCCACTCCCGGAAATCCGCCAGATAACGCGCGCCGTTGATTTTGGTTCAACGGCGCGCCAGGCGTCGTTTTTGGAAGCTTCAGGGCTTCATCTCGTGCGACATATTGCCGAGCGGTCCGCCATGCGGGGGAGGTCCAGGCGGCGGGCGAAGGGCGTCGGTCTTGCCATCCTGATGAACAACGTAGCTCGCATGCAGGAACCCGTCGTCGAAGCGGCCCTGGACACTGATGGGTTCGCCGACAGCAACGAGCTTGCCGTCATCGCCGGCCGGACCGGTCTCGATCAAGGCCTTGCCGGTTTCGTCTTGAACGATGAACTTGTTACCGTAGATCTCCGTGACCTTGCCTTTGAGCGTCACCACGCCCCAATCGTCCTTGAGGCTGGAGATCGAGGTGGGTGTCAAGGGTGCAAGCTCGATGCCGGGCCGGGTGAATTTCATTGCCGCGGCACCGCCGGCCGCACCGATTGCAAGGACCGCAAAGGCCGCAATTCCAAAAGCCGCCAGATGCGTTGCCGGCCGGCGCGAGCCGGCCCTGCGGACCGGCCGCTCAGGCGAGGTGCCGGGAGCGTCGTTTTCCATGGACATGATGCTGTCTCCAGTTCGTTTTGACTGGAGGATGATAGGCGTGTCCGGATCGACGCAGGCTGAACGTCGCGGTTCAGTTTCAGTTAAGCAAACGCGCCCTAGTTCTCATGAAGACATCAGAGAAACTGGGTTCACGATGCGCATATTGCTGGTCGAAGACGACGGATGATGGGCCGGGCATCGACGCTGGCTTTGACCCCGAGGCGGTCTCACCTGGCGTGCGGCTGGATGAGACTTCCCCGGACACGGTTTCGGCCTTTCGATAGCACGGGAGCTTGTCGGGCTCTTCGGCGGACCGCTTCATCTCAAGCAGAGGGAAGGTGGGGGACTGGCAGCGACCGTTGAATTTCCGGCATCCTCTGGCCTGCTCAAGCCGTCACAGTGATGTGTTGCCGCAACGTTCTTGGGTGCGAACGGACCGGCGCTCAGGAAGTTCGCCGGACTTGTTCAATTCGAAACAGCGGACGGCCTCCGCGGACTCCGCAAGTATGCCGCCTGGGCACGTTAACTCGGTGTCCGTGGCGACAAGATCGCATTGTTAGTGGAGTTGCTCAACTCTTCTGTCATCCCTCCGGAAGGCCTGCCTTGCGGAAACCGTCGACAAAATGGTCTCCAACAGATGGATCACGCAGCGGTTGGGAACTGAGCCAATGGTTGATCGTGAAATGGGGGTGGGCGATCAAGAACAGCTCTGCCTCGCGACGAGCCTCTTCTAGGTCGTCCAATTGTGCAAGCGAGGCAGCAAGAAATTTACGTGAGTTGGTTCGGTAGGTTTCATCCCGGCGGAGAGTGGCCTTCGCCCCGTCATAATTGCGGGTAGCGTATTGGGCCTGTCCAAGATGACAAAGATACCAGCAGGGTGGATGCGGATTGAGCCGCAGCGCCTTCTCGATCTGTGCCAGTCCGTCGGCGACCCTGCCGTCGAGAACTGACATGTCCGACATCGCCGCCCAGGTATCAGCATGGTTGGGATCCAGCTCCAGGGCCTTGGCGAAGGCCGCCTCTGATTCCTCCCATCGCCGCTCGTAAGCTAAAATGGTCCCCAGAACATAACGGCACCCGGCATCGTTTGGATCGAGGCTGACTGCTCTCTGCGCGAACGTCGTCGCTGTCCGGCGATTGAGATCTTCCGGTTCTCCAAAATGAGTCCAGGCGAGCCACCGATTATAGGCGAGCAGCCCAAGCGCCTCGGCATATGATGGCTCAAGCTCAACAGCACGTTGGAGCAGCATATAGGCCTCGCGCGCGGTATGCGGCGACTCTTCCGTCAAGCGCCGAGCGCGGACACAAAGATCGTACGCCTCAAAGTGCTTCGGCCGATTACGTTGTATCGGCACAGCCAGCCGTCCGACAAGCGCCTCAACAATCTTGGCATTAACTTCGTCCTGTAGCTCGAAGACATCTTCCATCGTCCTGTCAAAGCGATCAGCCCACAGGTGCTGGCCGGCACGGGCATCGAACAGCTGCGTATTGATGCGAACACGGCCCGCTGAGCGTCTCGCGCTCCCTTCCAGGACAAAGCGGACACCGAGGTCCTGGGCCACCACCCGCACGTCGATCTGCTTGCCCTTGTACGCGAACACCGAGCTGCGCGCGATGACGAACAGTCCAGGCCTTCGAGAGAGGTCGGTGATCAGATCCTCTGTCAAGCCGTCGACAAAATAGCCGTCCGCTTCATCCCCGGTTATATTGGTGAAAGGCAACACCGCGATCGAGGGGCCATCGGGCAGCGGGAAGATGCTTTGCAACTGATCTGGCCAGTGCCAGACGTGGACCGGGCGGATAAGGTTCTTCAGGTGGCATTGGCCTGCGTCGAAGAACCGCTCGTCGATACTGCCGGCGATCTCGCCATGAACGTCCGCTGAAATGCAAATGCCGCCCGGTGCGGCCGCCGTTTGAAGGCGCGCCGCGACATTTACCCCGTCGCCAAGCAGATCTGAACCGTCGTCGATGACATCCCCCAGGTTCACGCCTATCCGCAAGAGGAGGCGCCGGTCTCCGAGATCCTCAACAGCAAGGGTGGCTCGTTGAATTTCCAACGCTGCTTTGACCGCATCCATTGCGCTACCGAACTCGATCAGGAATCCGTCGCCCAGAACCTTGAAGATGCGACCTTTGTGGCGCGTCGCAGCAGGCTCGATAATTCCAAAGCGCAGCTCCCTGACGTTCGCCAAGGTTGCGGCTTCATCGGCTTCCATAAGGCCCGAATATCCTACCACGTCAGCAACGACAATGGCAGCAAGGCGGCGTTGAAGAGATTGATCTGTCATATGAGGACAAGCCTAACGACCTGCCTCGTAAGGTACTGTTCACCCGCAGATCAGTCAACAAGCCGAAAAATACGATCGTTTCGCAGACCAGCGAATAGAGATCTGCGCCTTTGGAGGTCTCGGTTCACCAGGCTAGACATCGAGTTATAAAAAAAGCCCATATCTCGTTTCTTGGAGATCGCACAGGTATCACACAGATCATTGGATACCCGTCCCGCCCATCGCCTACCTTCTTCCAGGCGGATTGGTCCTGCTCCATTCCTCGTATTCACTGCGGGCATCGTCGTGCAGTGGATAATAGCGTTGCAGAGATCCGCCCTGCATGAGTTTCATCCGCGAAAATTCTTCCCAGTCGTGATGCGTTTGCGATTCTTCGATAACCTTGCGGGCCATCGCGACGGGAAGCACCACCACGCCGTCATCATCAGCCACGATGATGTCACCTGGAATTACCGTGACACCGCCACAGGCAATCGGAACATTGACAGCGTTAGGGTAGATGCTCGTCTGGACGTGATAATTTGGCGTCCAGCCGCGAAGCCACAGGGAAAGATCCAGCTTTTCGACATTGGGCCTGTCTCTCATGCATCCGTCGATGACGATGCCAGCACCGCCGCGGCCTTTGAAATAGGTCGACATCATGTCGCCGAAGACGCCGGAGCTCATGTCGCCACGTGCATCGACGACGACGACATCGCCTTCCTGGACGTGGTAGAGGACGTGGCGATGCAGCTGCGTTTCAGGATCAGCATACTCTCCTTCGCTAAAGAGATCCGGCCGCTGGGGCATGAACTGGAGCGTCAGTGCCGGTCCGACGATCGACTTGCCTCGTCTCTGTGAAGTGGGACCGACCATGTGCGGATTGCGAAACCCCATATGCCCGAGTGTGCCGGAAATCGTCGCCGCGCCAATCTCCTTTAATGCATCGATCAATTCCTTGGGTGGTCGCGTAATGTCGGGCGTCTGCGTCATGACAAGCTCCAATGTTGAGTGGATTACCAGTTGGTGACGGAACCATCACGGCGCCTGAGGTGAGGGGCTTCCCAGAAGCGGAAGCTTTGTGCCGCAATTGCATCCTCGTTTACCTCAACGCCGAGCCCAGGCAGGGCGTTGACCGGGTAGTCGGTCCCGTCGAGCCTCGGCTGCACGGGAAAGAAGTCAGAGTTATCAAAGCCAAGTTTCGTCTCAGGAGCTCTGGTCTCCAACCAAGCAAAGTTGGCTACAGCAGCCGCAAAATGGATCGTCGCGGCCGTGCATACAGGACCAAGCGGATTGTGCGGCATCAGATCGACATAATGCGCCTCACTCCAACCGGCGACCTTCATAGCTTCGGTAAGGCCGCCGACATTGCAGACGTCGATCCGGTTGAACTGGTGAAGATCTTGCTCGATGAAGGGTAGAAACTGCCATTTGCTGGCGAACTCTTCCCCTATGGCAAATGGAATGTTGGTCATCTTGCGCAAGGATTCATATGCGCTTGGGGTCTCATCCCTGATTGGCTCCTCAAGAAAATCCAGTACGCCACTCCCGAGCTTGCTGCAGAAGCTTGCAGCTTCCGCAACCGATAGCCGGTGATGATAGTCGATGCCGAGGACGACGTTGTCGCCCAGAACCTCGCGGGCCTTGTTCAGCACCGCCGCAGTCGCGCCAATCGACTCTCGTGGTTCGAAGACCTCGCGGTTGCTTTGTCCGGCCGGAAAGAAGCGGATCGCCTGCCAACCCTGTTCGCGCAGCTCGCTCGCACGGTCAATCGCAGCATCGCCCTCCGCCTCATCGCCGGTAGAGGCAAAGGTCGGTATGCGCTCGCGCTGTTTGCCACCCAGAAGGTCGTAGACCGGTACGCCCAGCGCCTTACCCTTGATGTCATGGAGGGCAATATCGATCGCGGAAATCGCTGCCTGCAAAACGCGCCCGCCTTCGAAATACTGGCTGCGATAAAGCTCTTGCCATATCCGCCCTATCTGCATCGGATCGCGGCCGATCAGGAATTCGCGATAATGTTCGATTGCGCCCGCAACTGCTTGCTCTCGTCCGCTTAAGCCGCTCTCGCCCCACCCGAAGATCCCGCAATCTGTTTCGACTTTGACCAGCATCTGATTGCGGATGCCGACCCAGATCGGATATGGCTTGATCGCCGTGATTTTAAGTTTCGTCGTCATCGACGCCTCGTGTTGCGCATGCGCGTCATCTCAATTTGCCTTGAGAGCCATTTCTGTTTCGCCGTCGAACAAGTGGATCCGCTCCTGATCGAACTCCAGCCAGATCGGTTCATCTGGAGCGACGACAACGGCTGGCGGCACGCTGATATTGACGATAGCGCCGGACAGGAAGGCCTGTACGAAAGTGACGTCTCCTGTCGGTTCAACCGTGTAGGCTTTGGCGGGGACAGTTCCTGGGGTCGCAGTCTTATGCAGTTTGATGGTCGAATGACGCGCACCGAGCACGACCTTCTTGGATGCCGCTTTGGCGACCTTCCTGGCATTCTCCGGCGAAAGTTCCAGTCGCCAACCTTCCGCGCTGGTCAAGACCGTATTGCCTCCTGCGGTGGATGCTTCCAGCGGAACGAGGCTCATCGCCGGACTGCCGACGAAGCTTGCCACGAACATGTTCACGGGATTGGCAAAGACTTGTGCCGGCGTATCGTATTGCTGCAGATAGCCTCCGTTCATCACCGCCATCCGGTCGGCCATCGTGACCGCTTCAAGCTGATCGTGCGTCACGTAGATGATTGTGGCTTTCAGATCTTGGTGAAAACGCTTGATCTCCGAACGCATCTGCACGCGGAGCTTGGCGTCGAGATTGGAGAGCGGCTCGTCCATCAGGAACACGGCCGGATCGCGTACGAGGGCGCGGCCGAGCGCCACGCGCTGCTGTTGGCCGCCCGAAAGCTCCCGCGGCTTGCGCTCCAGCAACTGCGTCATGTCCAGGACGCGTGCAGCTTCCCTGACTTTCCTGTCGATCTCGTCCTTTGGCAGTTTGCGCATCTGCAGCGGGAAGGCCAGGTTTTTATAGACCGACTTCTGAGGATAGAGAGCGTAGTTCTGGAACACCATCGCGATGTCCCTGTCCTTGGGGTCGAGATCATTGACCACCCGGTCGCCGATGACAATATCGCCAGACGTCACAGACGTCAGCCCCGCCACCAAGTTGAGCGTTGTCGTCTTGCCGCAGCCTGACGGGCCGACGAGTGCCACGAACTCGCCGTCGTTAACAGTCAGCGTGACGCTCTTCACAGCATTGAAGCTGCCATAATTCTTGATCAGATCTTTGAGGACCACATGGGCCACGAGCAACTCCCTAATGCTTGACTGCGCCTTCGGTGAGGGCGCGTACGAAGTATCGTTGCAGAAGCAGAAAAAGGACGACGACCGGTACGCTCATGATGAAGCTGGCCGCCATGAGACCGGGAAAGTCGGTGGTGTTCTCCGAGAAGAAACGCTGGATGCCAACGGGTAGGGTCAACTGTTCATTCTTCGACAGGAACGTGTAGGCATAAATGTATTCGTTCCATGCGCCGATAAACGAATAGATCGCTGTAGCGATGATCCCAGGCGTTGAGAGTGGCACGACAATCAGCACGAAGGCCTGGAAACGGGTCGCCCCGTCAATGCGTGCGGCCTGCTCCAGTTGGATCGGAATATTGTCGTAGAAGCCTTTGAGGAGCCAGATTGCGAGCGGCAAGCCAAATGTAAGGTAGGTCAGGACGAGGGACCCATGGGTGTTCACCAGCCCTAATGCGCGCATGAGAATAAACAGCGGCACGAGGAAGATGACTGCCGGGAACATATTGCGAAGCAAGACAGCGAAAAACAGGAAGTTCCGTCCCGGGAAGGTGAAGCGGGAAAACGCGTAGGCAGCCGGTACCGCCACGACAACCGACATTATTGTAGTCGCCGTGGACACGAAAAGGCTATTCCAAAAGAAACGCAGGAAGTCTTGGCCGACGCTGTTTTGGGGATCAAGCAGCTTTTGGTAGCTGGCAAGAGTGGGTTGGTCCGGCCACCATTGGGGCGGGAACTGCATTGCGGCAAAACCAGATTTGATTGATGTCAGCAGCATCCAGACCATCGGCAAAGCTGTGTAGAGCAGCATGAAGAGCAGGAACACCCGGCCGCCCCACCGCCATCCGTCGATGGTTGTGCGGCCGCGTGCCTGCCTGGTCTGCGCGGTCCCGGGAATTGTGCTCATTCGCTTCCTTCCTTTTGCCCATTGGCGCTTAGCGCGCGAACATAGAAGTAGCCGAAAGACATCAGGATCAAGAACAGCAGGACCGAGTAGGCCGATGCCACACCCCACCGCTGGCGTCCGAACGCGAGTTCATAGATATGCGTGATCCAGATGTGCGATGCGTTCGATGGTCCCCCGCCCGTCATGATCCATGGGATGATGAAGGAATTGAAGTTGGCCACCGCCAAGAGCAGGATCGTTACCGTGGAGACATTTCTGACATGCGGGAAGGTGACGTGCCAGAACCGCTGCCAGGCATTGGCGCCGTCAACTTTCGCCGCACGCAGCAATTGATCGGGCACTGTTTGTAGGCCAGCCATCATCATGATCATGGCAAACGGGAACTCTCTCCAGATGTTGACGACGATAAGCGAGGGCAGCACCGTATCGACACTGTCGATGAAATTCGGTGGCCGGTCGGCAAGGCCTACGCCGACCAATACCGCGCCGATCACGCCAAAGTCCGAATGGTAGATCCACTTCCAGATGTAGGATGCGGCGACTGCGCTGATGACCCAGGGGATGATCAGGATGGCTCGCAGGATTGCACGGCCGGCGAAGTCACGATGGAGCGCCAAAGCACAGGCGAACCCAAGAACGAAGGAGATGAAAGTTGACCCGAGGGTCCAGATGAGGGTGTTTTTGGTCACAGTCCAAAACACCGGACTTTTAAGGATGGCGGTGTAGTTGTCGAGGCCGACGAAAATCTTGTCTTTGAGCTGTAGGCCGGGCGGCGTGTTAAAGAAAGACAGCTCGATCGTATAGTAGATCGGGTATGCTATCACGATGAGCATCACTGCGATCGACGGCAGAACGTATGCGTAGTCAGCACGATGGTCCCAGATCTTTCGCAACAAACCGGGCCTGTATTGTTCAAGCGGCCGGGAAACGTCTGCCTTTCCAGTCAAGATCGCCACTACGCTAGGCCCTCATCCTTTGAGACAAAGCCGGCTGCGGGTTTCTCAGCAGCCGGTTAGATCGTCGGATCTGGGCTAGAGCCCACCGTCCATTATTTCTTTAACTTTCTTGGCGGCATCGTCGGCTGCCTGGTCGACCGTCATCGCACCAGTCAAAGCGTTCTGCAGCATTTCCGGTACGATGATGTTCATGATCTCGGGAGACTGCGGTAGTGCGGGGAACGGAATGCCAAACGGCAGCATCGATGTGGTGACGTCAAGGAATTTGATCTTGTCCAGACGGTCCTTCATCCACTTGGTCTTGAAGCCGTTGAGGTTGCCTGGGTTCGAGCCGACATAGGCCAACTTCAAGGACCATTCAGGGCTGGACCACATGCAGACGATAGCCTTCGCGGCTGGTTCGTCCACCTTGCCTCCTTCCACGTATTCGGGTTTGAGGATATGAATGTTTGAACCGCCAAAGACAACGGCACGCTTGCCGTCGGGGCCGGTCGGAATGAGTCCGTAACGCATATTGTCGATGACCGTCTGCGCCTTCTCCTTATCCGTAGCGGTCGCCTTCTTTTGCAGATCCAGCATGACGTCGTAGTCAGACGGATGAGAAACCATCATACCAAGCTGGCCAGCCAGGAAAAGCGGCTGATTGTCTGCCTGCTGGTTTGTAAGAGCTGAGACAGGTACGGATTTGTCACGAACATACATGTCATAGGAAGCCTGCAATGCGGCCTTGCTTTGAGGGCTGGCAAGTTCAACCTCTTTGTAGGTCGGATCCTTGGATGCCTCGTCAAAGACACCTCCGCCATAGGCCCAAAGCTGCGGCATAAAGCGGTAAGGCGTATTGCCGGCGTTCTTGCGAGCCACGAGGCCGTAGCCCGAGATTCCAAGCTTGTCGTGGATCTGCTTGGAATACTTGACAACATCGTCCCAGGTTGCTGGAGCCTTGTCGGGGTCGAGGCCAGCTCTTTTGAATATGTCGGCATTCCAGATGAAGGCCATCGTTTCGTTATTGGTCGGAATGCCGTAGGGCACACCGTCCCAGCTGACGGCCTTCATGGCGCCAGGCCAGAAATCATCCGTTGAATAACCAACATCCTCTGGCTTCAGAGGCTGAAGATAGCCCTTGGCAGCAAACTCGACGCCTCCCAGGATCTGCAGGCGAACCGCCATCGGAGCGGCATTGCCGAGCAGTGCGGTGCGGAATTTATCGAGCAGGTCGTTGTAAGTCAGCCCCTGTTCCTCGAGCTGAATATTCGGGTAGGTCTTGCGGAAGGTCGCAAAGAAATCCTTGTAATATTGCCGCAGCGAGTCTGGATCGCCTTCGAAGATACCCTGGTACCAGAACGTCAGACGTCCTTTGTAGTCCAGGGGCGTAACCTTGCTGCAATCGGCCGCGGTATCGAAGTCCTGTGTGCCAGCAATAGAACGAACGTAGTCCGGTGACCACTTGCTCAAGTCCACCGACGCGCCAAAAGCGGAAGTAGACAGCATAGACACCAGCATAGCAGTCGAGACGGTGCTGCGCAGGACGGCACCTCCGAGTGAAATCCTCGTCATAGGTATCCTCCAGGTTCTCCCAAGCCGCTCTGCTCAGGGCAGGCGGTCCACGCTCGTGGGACTGACCTCCTCAAGCCAGTGTATCCCATGACGCAGATTATACGTTTTCAGATCAAGGAATGTATGTCAATCGACAAAATCGTACATTGTTTGGCTGAGATTTGCATGATAATTGGGAAAATACAGTATTCATGGGGAACATTTTGACCGAGACGACTGAGTTCAGAGCCATGCCACCCGAAGGCATCGACGCAGATGGCGCATCGAGCGAGGGAGCCACCCTCTACAAACTGATCAGAGATGACATCATCGAGGGTCGGCTTGCAGCAAACGAGCGGCTGGTTGCTACCGATCTCGCCCGACGCCACGGCACATCGACCAATCCGGTTCGCGAGGCCTTGCAGCTGTTGCGTGGCGAAGGTTTCGTTACCTTCGTGCCAAACCGCGGTGCGCGTGTGCGGCCTATCGATCAGGACTTCGTTCGGGATGTCTACGAGATTGGCGTGTTGATCGAGCCGGCACTGACGCGATGGTTCGTC
This sequence comes from Rhizobium sp. BE258, assembly GCF_031457345.1. Taxonomy (NCBI): domain Bacteria; kingdom Pseudomonadati; phylum Pseudomonadota; class Alphaproteobacteria; order Hyphomicrobiales; family Rhizobiaceae; genus Rhizobium; species Rhizobium sp. BE258. The sequence goes on along the minus strand of NZ_JAVDWL010000010.1, from coordinate 75,510 downwards.
ACCATGGCGACCGTGGAAGACATCGCAGAACTCGAGCGCATTCAGGATTTGATCGAGCAGAACAACTTCAGCGACCCATTCAAGCATAGTGAGCTGGATACCGCTTTCCACACGGTGATGTATCAGAAACACTATAACCGCCACGCCGCCGAGCTTTGGTGGAAGCATCGTGAAGTTCTGAGAGCGGTCGGCCGGCGTTTCAACTTCACGCTCGCCCGGCGCGCAGCCATCCTTAGCGAACACCGTGAACTTATTGCGCTCGTGAAGGCCGGAAATGCTGATGCGGCAGCCGAACTCATTGCGCGCCACGTCGAGGGTTCGGGCCGACATCTCCTGGAACATATGAGGGCACGTAGCGCGGCCCGCGCGGGATAGGACAAGCCGGCAAACATCTGCTCAGTTCAAAAGGTAGCCCAGATGAAAATCACAAGCGTACGGCCGTGGCTCATCAAGTCCGATGCGTCTTACTGGGGAGAATTCCTTTTCGTGGAGGTAACGACAGACGAGGGGGTGAGTGGCTGGGGCGAAATAACAACCACGACGAAGCTCGCCAATCGCGCGCTCTGCACAATCCTTCGCCAGATCGGTCAGGCTCTCAGAGGCGAAGATCCTGCCCGTATCGAATATCTGTGGCACAAAATATTCCGCAGCTTCACATACATGGGCAGCAGGGGTGCTGCGGTCGAATGCGTAAGCGCCATCGACATCGCTCTGTGGGATATCCGCGGCAAGGTCCTCGGCAAGCCGATCTACGAGTTACTTGGCGGGCCTGTGCGCGACGAGATCGCCCTCTATACCCATCCCAACCAGGCGAAATTCACCAGCAAAGAGGCTGTCATCCGCGAAATTCGGGATATTGTCGATTCCGGCCACACAGGACTGAAGTTCGATCCGTTCCCTCATCAAGGCCGCGGTGCCGATGGAATCGCGCGTGAACAGCGGGACGGTTATCTCGACGGCAGCATGACCCGCAGGGACGAACGCGAAGCCGCCGAGCTGACGGAACTGATCCGCAAGACAGCAGGCCCGGACGTCGACATTCTCATTGACGCCCACGGCCGGTTCGATGTCCCAACCGCCATCCGTCTTTGCCGCAGCCTTGAAGAAGCAGGCCAGATCGACTGGTTCGAAGAGCCTTGCCCACCCGAGAGTCTAAACGCGCTCAAACAGGTCCGGGAAAAGGTAAATGCTGCAATTTCATGGGGGGAACGTGGTCATACCAAGTGGGACTTCGTTCCCGTGCTCGAAAACAAGCTCGCCGACTACATCATGCCGGATGTCACCTGGACCGGCGGCATTACCGAGCTCAAAAAGATCTCGGCGCTGTGCGAGGCCTATTATATCCCGGTCTCCCCGCATGACGCCGCCGGCCCGATCAACGTGGTTGCGGGCGCGCAGGTGATGATGACCGTCCCGAACTTCTACAAGCTTGAGACGTCGGAATGGAACCTCGGCAAATATGATCACCTTATCGACCGGCCGCTGGATGTCTCGAACGGCAATCTCAGGCTTGCCCAAAAGCCGGGCCTCGGCGTCGAGATGAACCGCGACTACCTTCAAGACCACGAGATTGAATTGGACTGACCGACGTTTTCGGCTGTGTCGGCCGTGCGGCGACAAGCCCTATCGACTAGAACGAGGAATCAAATCATGCGAGAGGTAGATGGAGCGGAAGAAGCGCTCAATCGGATAAACTTGAATTCAAAACCGTCCGAACTTCGCATCACGGATATGCGGGTCGCCGAGATCAACGGTGCCCCGTTCACCTCTGCGCTTCTCAAGATCTATACGAACCAGGGAATTGTCGGGTTCGGCGAGGTTAGAGACGGGGCTAGCGCGACCTACGCTCTTATGCTGAAAAGCCGCTTGCTGGGGGAGAACCCCTGCGACATCGATCGCCTGTTCCGGCGTATCAAGCAGTTTGGTGGACACGGGCGCCAGGGCGGTGGCGTGTCGGCGGTTGAAATTGCTTTGTGGGATCTTGCCGGCAAGGCCTATGGCGTTCCGGTCTACCAGATGCTTGGCGGACGATTTCGCGAGCAGGTGCGCGTCTATTGCGATACCGACGCCACCGTGCCGAGCGGCACGGAGACCGGAAAGCGCCTGAAGCAGCGCATGGAACTCGGTTTCACATTCCTGAAGATGGATCTCGGGCTGATGCAGATTGCTGATGTGCCAGGAGCTGTCGTGTTTCCCGCAGGATCGCTCGAGGGATACCGCAAAAGCCCGGTGCGTGGGCCGCTGAAAACCATCGATGAGCGCCGTCTGCGCAATGCCGCCTACGATCTGCACAACGTTCAGCACCCGTTCACCGGCCTCCACTTTACAGACAAGGGCCTTGACCTGCTTGAGAAGTACATCGCCGAAGTTCGTGAAGTCATCGGCATGAATATCCCGCTGGCAATCGACCATATTGGCCATATTTCGATGCAGAACGGCATTCGCCTCGCCAGGCGGATCGAGAAATATGTCCCGGCCTGGCTCGAAGACGTGATCCCCTGGCAATATGCGCAGCAATATCGTCAGCTGCAGGATTCGACCACCGTCCCGATCTGTACCGGCGAGGACATCTACCTGAAGGAGGGGTTCAAGCCGCTTCTCGACGGCGGCGGCGTCTCCGTTATCCATCCGGATCTGCTGACCAGTGGGGGGATACTGGAAACCAAGAAAATCGGCGACATGGCACAGGAATACGGTGTCGCGATGGCAATCCACATGGCGGAGAGCCCCATCGCCGCGATGGCGGCTGCCCATGTTGCGACCGCGACCGAGAATTTCATGGCGCTCGAATATCATTCGGCCGATGTCGACTGGTGGGACGACATCGTCACCGGCCTCCCAAAGCCTCTCGTCAAAGATGGCTTCATCACCGTACCGGACAAGCCGGGCCTGGGGATAGACGACGTCGTCGATGAATTCATCTCACGTCATCTGCAGCCGGGCGTTGCCGGGATTTGGGAGCCTACCGACCGCTGGGACAACGAGTATTCCTGGGATCGTACCTGGAGCTGAAGCGAGGAGGAACGAAGATGAAGATCACCGATCTGCGCTGCGCCGTTATCGGCAAACATCCTATCGTCCGTGTCGTGACGGATGAGGGCCTCTATGGGCTTGGCGAAGTCGAATTCACGAAGTCCTACCTAAAACCGTTTGTGCTGCATTTCCGCGATGCGCTGATTGGCGAAGACCCGACCGACGTCGAAAGAGTGATGCTGAAAATCCGCCAACGCGGGTCTTTCAAGCCATATGGGGCTGCGGTCAGCGCAATAGAGCATGCGTTGTGGGATATTGCCGGCAAGGCGGCGAGCGTCCCCGTTTACAAGCTGCTCGGTGGCAAGGTACGCGACAAGGTGCGCGTCTACAATGGCTCTATCCGCCAGAAGCGCACCGGCGATCGGCCGGAGGATTACGCTGCCGACGTCAAATGGATGATGGAGCAGCCGCAGAACTTCTTTATGGTGAAGCAAGGGATCTCGTTCCATTCGAATATGAAAGACAGCATCGAGGGCTTCCACTACGGCGTAACGCAGAAGAAGGCTGGCTATCACGGCGCAATGGATCAGGGCGTAATCAGCGAGCGCGGCTTCAACCACATGCTCGACTGCGTGATCGCGATGAAGGAGGTGCTGGGCGATAAGGTCAGTCTAGCGCTCGACTGCGGGCCGGGCTGGATGCTGCCGGATGCGATTAAGTTCGCGCGAGCGGTGGAGAAGTACAATTTGATGTGGCTCGAGGATATGTTGACCGGGGACTATGTTCCCTGGGTCAATCCCCAGGCCTATCGCGAACTGACCACCTCCACCTCGACACCGATCCATACCGGTGAGCAAATTTACCTGCGGCACAATTTCAAGGAATTGATCGAGACGCAGGCAGTGCGCGTCATCGGGCCGGATCCAGCTGACATTGGCGGCATTGCCGAACTCAAATGGGTTGCCGAGCATGCGTACATGCACTCGATCCTGATGGCGCCGCATGGCACTGCCAACGGCCTTTTGGGCCTAGGAGCGCTGATCAATGTCTGCGCCACCTTGCCGGCAAATTATGTCGCATTCGAATATCCAAGCGCCTCCGACGCCTGGTGGGAGGATCTGGTCATTGGCCTGCCGCCGAAGATCGTAAAGGACAGCATGGTGGACGTGTTAGAGGCTCCGGGCCTGGGCGTCGATATAGATGCTGAGCGTGCTAAGAAATATCTTATGGAAGAGGATGCGGATTTTTTCGCCTGAACGTCCTCGCGTGACGTGGAAGCTCGTTTCGTAGCAAAGAGATCGCCATCGCGGAGAACTTCAAACGAAGTGCGGGCGCAAGTTGGCGTCCACGCGATTGACTGCGATCGACCCGTGCGAAGGTTGGACATCGCACGTGCTGGGCCGATAACCAAGTCTTTTCAGCAGCGCGTTTTGATCGATGATCTCCGCGTTCAGCTCTGGCTGTCCTTGAGTGCCCGACTTGCTGTGGTCCCCGATATGTCTTGCGAGAGCGCGTAAGGTCGCTCTAGGCTGCTGTTGCATCATTTGTTGATTTTGCTGCCCACGTCTGATGGTCAAAGTGTCAATTCAAACCTGGAAAGCCAAAAACGCAATCAAACAACTGTCACAAGCCGCACTATGTGCGCTATTTCGTGCCCTGAAGGGCGACTTAAAGGCCTGCAGAAGATGACCTTAGCTTGCGGGACATACAGTTCGTTCTGAGCGCAGAACCACTTTTGCGGGATTTAAAATGCAAGGTTGAACAAGATCCTGCCCCATTGCAAGGTGCCGCAATTTCATCGCGCCATTGTGGCAGCCATTGCCCTACCGACGCTCGGGAGCCTGCCCACCGGAAGTCACCAAGCCCGCGGACAAGCGATCGCGGCTTCCGCTCTAACGCCACGGATCTCTTTGCTCATCGCACGGGTGTTGCGCAGCGCGAGGCGGTTATTATGCCGATTGCGCAGATGGCCGGCGAAGCGCAGCATACTCCCAAGCGCCTGTGGCGAGCAGTGCCGCCGTGGCGGCGATGTTCATACCGTAGAGCGGCAGCAGCGGCGTAGCGATTGCGATTGCCAGAAGTCCAACGAGGCCTGCGGCATGCGAAAACGGTATCCGCTCCGCCGCGGCCAGTTTTAGCCAAATGTTTCCACATAGGAACAGGAATGGCCCCCCGGCGATTGCTGCAGTGGCCCTCAGGTCAGCTTGCTCGTGAGGGTGCGAGAGCGCAAAGTCTTCGCCAACCGCTGTCAAGATAATGCCGGCGACGATCGGCAGATGACCGTAGGTGAAAAGATTGTGCGCGACAGCTTCCGGCTTGGATGTCACCTCGGCCTTTTCGGCGGCCTCTTCTTGGCCCTGGTGAAAATAAATCCACCACATGGCGACTGTGGTTAGAAAGGCCCCACAAAATACCAAAAAAGTTAAATCTGTGCCCATGTGTTCGGCAGCGTTACGCCCGGTTGTCAAAATGGTCTCGCCGAGGCAGATGATGACGAACAAAGCGCAGCGCTCAGCAAGGTGCTCACCGTTCAGGTGCAGCGTTTCCTTTTCGGATCCCCCCAGGCCTGGAAAGCGAAACCGCAACAATGGCGCACTATATTCCAGCCCCAGAGCAATGCTCCAGATGGACAGCCGCCATTCGAATGAAGCCAGCCCGCCTCCGATCCAGAGCGTTCCGGCAGCGCATGCCCAAACGGTGATGCGAAGGAAGGTGGAAGCCGACTTGGGATCATGACGGCGAAATGCGAACCATGCAAAAAGTGACCTTCCGATCTGCATGCCAACATAAATGACGGCAAATGGCAGAGGATGGTCACCGAAAGCTTCAGGAAGGGCGATAGCCAAGAGAATACCCGCAAACATGAGCGCGAACAAAAGTAAGCGGACAGGCTCGCTGTCGGTATTTAGAAGGTTTGTGACCCAGGTCGTATTGATCCAAAGCCACCAGATCGCCAAGATGAGCAGTAGGGCTTCTCCTGCGGTCGCTGAGGTGAAATCCTCCGCAAGAGTGTGGGACAACTGGATCAGCCCGAATACAAAGACGAGATCGAAAAACAGCTCTGGGAAGCTTGCTTTCGACTTTTCCGCGTCCTTGTCACGGAGCCAGGCCCGGCCAGATTTTCTCGCCTTCATTGAGATGTCCATCGACCAGGGTTAGCGTTGCCAGCGGCCCTCATTGTTATGTGGTTCTCCTTTGGTCGCAGCGAAACGCCAATGTGGGCAACTCTCGCCCTCGCAAACCAGTGACGCGCTTCAAGGCTTGGCCGTCACTCGCCACACCTTGTTTCCGACATCGTCGGCAATGAGTAAAGCGCCGGTTTTATCGAGCGTCACGCCGACCGGCCGGCCTTGCGCCTGTTCCTGATCGTTCAAGAACCCGGACACCACATCCTTCGGCGCGCCACTGGGCCTTCCCTCTGAAAATGGCACGAATATCACCTTGTAGCCGTTGAACGCATTGCGGTTCCAGCTGCCATGCTCGCCGACAAAGGCGCCGCTTCGATATTCTTCAGGCAAGCTCGTGCCGTTAGAAAACGCCATGCCGAGTGGGGCGACGTGGGAACTGAGCGCATAATCGGGGACAATCGCTTTGGCGACGAGGTCAGGCCGTTGCGGCATGACGCGCGGATCGACGTGCTGGCCGTAGTAACTGTAGGGCCAGCCATAAAAGCCGCCCTCTCTGACGGAAGTCATGTAATCAGGCACCAAGTTTGGTCCGAGCTCGTCACGCTCGTTGACCACCGTCCAGAGAGCCTTTGTCTGCGGTTCGATGCTCAGCCCATTTGGATTGCGCAAACCGCTTGCGAAAACGCGGTGCATTCCCGTCTGCCGATCGATTTCCCAGATCGCTGCCCGGTCTTTCTCCGCCTGGATGCCGTTTTCCGTAATGTTACTGTTTGAGCCGACACCCACGTAAAGCAGCGAACCGTCCGCGCTCGCCGTCATGCTTTTTGTCCAGTGATGGTCGATTGGCCCTCCAGGAAGATCTGTTAGTACCGTGCCAGGCTCGGTAATTTTTGTCTCGCCCGGCGTATAGGCATAGCGCACAACCGCGTCGGTATTGGCGACATATAGATCGTTTCCGACAAGAACTACGCCGAAGGGCGAGTTCAAATGATCGAGGAAAACGTCTTGAATTTCGGCCGTCCCATCGCCATCGGCGTCTCTCAGCAGCGTGATGCGGTTGCTTTTGCCGCTGCTTCCGGTTCCTCCAGTCGCGAACGACTGAACTATACCCATGATCAAGTCTTTTGGACGCTTCGCTGACACCTCGGGAGGCGCCACTGACTCCACCGCCAATATATCACCGTTGGGCAACGTATACACTGAGCGCGGATGCTGTAATCCGGAGGCAAGCGCCTTTACTTCAAGACCGCTCGCGACAGTCGGCACTTTGCCGTCCTTCCATCCTACGACCTTGGCTATATGCATTGGCGGAATCAGATATTGGGATTGATTGGGAAGCTTTGGATCTGGCCCGATCTCTGCGTTTGGATCGGGCTCATTGTCGCTGCAGGCGGAAACCAAAAGGGCAGTCGAGGCGAAAAGTGTTGCTATAACAAAAAGGCGGGAACGTTGGCGCGCCATCATATCAATATCCTCTGGCGATCCGCCGCTCGGTGATGGAGCCGCAAATCGAAACCACCACGATGAGCACAAACGCCACGATCGACAAAGCTAGACCGAAGGGAACGACCGACGTCCAGGCATCGCGGCTATGGATCAGCGCGTTTACAAATGAAATAGCGAAAATCGCGATGCCACCAAGAACGTAGAGCGCTGAGGCGAGCCCGGCGAAGCGAAACCGACCAAGCGCGAGATCAACAAGACCGGCAAGGAGGGCAACACCGCCGGTGACCAGCCCGGCTGCCAGAAGCCATGCAGAGAAATTCGCCCAGGTCATTTCTGCCGTCTGCCAATACGCAATGTCAGTGAACAACGCACCAATGAAGCAGGCCGCTGAAAAATGAAGAGGGATTGAGCGAAGGGATGGTTTGTAGATGGGGATGGAGGCTTCTACGGGGATCATGGGTCTATCCTGAGGAACGTCTTCGCGTTCTTCACAAACCACCACCGGTCGCAATTGTTCCCGCCCGTCATCGAACCGAGAAGCCAGCACGCAAGTTAGCTACGCCACATAGACACGCTGTTTCGCGTGGGGGATGTTACAGCCTGGATCTCGCAGGACGCAAACCAAGCCAGACATTTCTTTATCAGGCAAAATTTATAGTTCACTGGCCGCAGCGCGTGCTGCGAGAAGTCATTTTTCAAGGTGCAATAAGATCTTGGCGATCGGCCGCAATTTGCTACTATCCGATGATAGGTTCCACGGAGCAATGTGCCGGGGCATCATCACCGCGCAAACGCACTGCCATTGAACGGGAAGCCGCTCTGTGGCCTTGCGAGGTCGATTTAAGAACCTGATCCATCCGGTGTTTAAGCGGGCTACCGATCAATGCAGAACATCTTTGAAGTCAATGCGGGCAACAATGTCACCTGACTCGTTCGTCAATTCAAACACCTGGTCTCGAAGGGCGGCACCGGTCCTCAAGCGCTCGGCAATCATTTCCCGCGCATTTGCTTTTGCCTCATCGATCGCGGCTTCAAGCGAACCGAGGTCACTACCTTCCGGATCTGCAATATATGTTTCGCCATCTCGAATATTAAAAAAATAGCGCATGTTCTGCTCCGCGGGTCAGTGTCTTTTCTTGGAAAATCTCTTTTCCGAATGATGTGCGCTTCAGATTGTTCCGAGTATTATTCGGTTTCCATATGCGCGCGGCCGATCAGCCTTTCGAATTCCTGTTCAGGGATACCATAGGATCCAGCAGCGAATTCCTCCAAGCCTTTCCGATCGAGGACAATGATCAAGCCACGATTTGAGCGGATCAGCCGCTCGCCCTCAAGCACGTGCAACGCCGTCGTCACACTTGGGCGACGTGTCCCAAGCATGAAAGCGATATATTCGTGCGTGATATCGAGTTCGTCTGAGCGGAGACGGTCGTGACACATCAAGATCCACCTCGCTAGGCGCTGCTCGATCCTATAGCGGGCATTTGCGAGCGCCGTATAGGCGACCTGTGTTGCGAACACATGCATGTACTTGATGAACGGGATCTGCAGTGAGGAACTCCTTGCCGTCAACTCCCGCATTACTTTGATTGGAACACGGTAACCCAGGCCAGCAACATGCATCTCAATCAAGTAGGGGACGATGTCATCGCCGATGATCGTCGAAGTTGGAACAAAACCTTCCGATCCGAACATCCCTGCCTCCGCCGACCTGTCATTCGGTGAAACGGTCATCACCGCGCCGATGCCCGACTCCGGAAAGTAAAGATACTCAAGTCTGCTGCGCGGCCGGGCGATCTCGAAATGTGCAGGCAGCTTAACCTTCTCAAGATACGGTTGCAGAAGCGTGAAGTCCGCGGGCATCAATGCGGCGAGCATCCGGTTGCCGACTTCGTTCTGGCGAAAGGTCAATTCAAACTCCTCAAGGCGTTATCGACGAACGAACGCGGCTTAATGTTAGCAAGACGCATTGTCTCAAAAAGCCACCGCTTCTTCCGCCAGTGACCCGGAAAACGGCCCGTTGACCTTTAAGAGCGCGACGGCGCAACCAGCGAAGTCCGACTGTCTTTTCCGGCGGCGATCGATACGGGTTGCATCTGACGTGCTTCGCAATCAACGAACATCCTAATATTTCCACTGTTCTGCTTGAACACAGCAGATATTCAACGAGTAAACAGCAGGCTGCGACAAATGTTCCAGTTTCGCGGCGTTGCAATCTCCGCCCAACGCGAAGAAGGTGGACTATCGGCAAATTTCGATCATCGTAATTTCCTTATGCCAGCGTCACGATAATACCCTCGACACGCCGGGGGACATCGCTGCGGTTAAAGTATGCCCTTGATCCGGTGTTCAGAGATCCATCCGGCTTCCTCCGCGCAGTCCATCAGCAGCTTCAGGATCGACAGCGTTTTGTTGCCAAAACGATGTCCCTTTTACTCTGTCGTGCGATTGTGTACCGCCTTCATCGCAGATGCAGTCACCCGGCCAGCAGTCGCAGCGGAAGTAGCCGCAACCGTTACAAGCCAAGCATTTCGAAAGACGATCAGTCATTCGCGTGCTCCCCATTGATTGCAGCAAGTGCCGAACGCTCCAGCGCTGGCAAGGAAGGCATCGTACTGCAGGCCGCCGCGGGATGTCTTACTCAAGAACTGCCGCGATCTTTCGGCCGCCGACACTAGGATCTGGTGACAATGTGGAGGCGAGGGCCGGATAGCTGAGATTGGCATATCCAAACGCGCTCGCCATACCTTGGCGGATTACCTGAAAGACGCCTAAGAGGATTTGGCTGTGCATCGGGGCTTTCATCCGGGGTGTTGTCCCGGTGAACATTCTACAGTGCGTAGTGGATATTGTGGTGATTTGCACGAAGCGACCACCAAATCAGGCCGCCTTCGGGTTGTCTTTTTCGTTTCAGAGATCGGGCCGCCTTCCGTTGCAAAAATACGGTCTTGCGAAGATGAGCCTGATGGCCAAACTCGCTTGTGACCAGCGAGAACGCTGCGGCCCACCACCCATTAGGTGCGTTAAAACAGGTCTTGATTTTCCGCCGCCTTCTCCTCAATCTTGCGCCGTCAAACACGCAACGAGGAAGGAGATGGCCATGGCGAACACCTCGTTTGACGCTCCGTTGTTCCTGAGGAAGCGGCATTATATTCAGGAACTCGCTAGCCTCGAAGATGTCTTTGACTTCCTCGACGAATGGGCGGAAGAGCAAAGAGATGCCACCTATGAGGTTATTGAAAAGGCTTGCCGCATGGCGGCCCAAGGTATCTTTCCTTTGCCAGCGTTCAGGGAAAACCTTCGTCGGTTCCTGATAAAGCACCGCATGCTCGCAAACATTGAAGAGGTGCCCGTTGTTGCCAAGCGCCAGAGCGATCGGAACATCGGCTCGTAGGCGCCTTCATAGACACAGCGCAAATTCCACGCCCCGCCGCCCTTTCATTCAGGTGGCGGCTTTTCACATCAGGAGATGCCTAGCTTCGTCATAGGATATGGACGCAACGATAGCGGCCTCATCGCAGCGTGGACGGCGCACTAGGCTTTATGTAGTGGACATGGCGGTGATTTGCGCGAAGGGATCCTAGGTTTGCGTCTAACTGCGCGCGCGTCTCCAGCCCGCCGCGCGCGCCTCGGCCTCTGAGCAGAACCACCGTTCTCCATACTGGGGATAAATCTTGGTCTCTTCGTAATATTCCTGGCCTGGCACATGGTAAATGTGTTCACGGCTTTGGATGCTGATGTTGCCCTTGATGTTGCAAGCACCACTGAGCGCTGATGTGGGGCTGAGAAGATTGACCGCATCGACGGCACCGTAACCAATCACGCCTGCGCCGATGACAGCCAGATAGAACGCCTTCATCGAGAAGAGCGGTGGCGCCTGCTTCACTCGGTATCGTGGGGGCGGAAATGAGCGGTGTGTCGGCATTCCATAAGGATGCCGTGACCATGCGGGAACGCAAGGAAAAGTTGAGCTCCGGGTAAACTGAAGGTTGGCAATATGATTAAAAAGCCAAGCTTCGGGCGGCACAATCACAGAAGTGCTACGGCGCTAGATGGTAGCTCTCGGGCCGGTCAAGCACATTGCCGCGATGGTGCACCAACCGACCTACTAGGCGGTTCGCTTTCGTCTAGGCTTAACGGGCTTGACGGGTTCAAGCAGGACCGTAGCGGCTCTCTCCGCGTCGCGGGCTAAGCGCAACTCCCGCAGCTGCGATGTCTTCTTATCGCGAGCGGCATCCTGTGCGGCGATGATCGACATGGATTCCGTATGGGTGGCTTGTGCTTTGGTCGCTGATTTGTTCATCACCTATAAGTAGTGCGCGAAATGAAACTTTCAATGGTTGGTAGGGACTAGGCGGGCGCGGGAAGCCTCACTGAGGCCATAAGGAAACGTTTCCGCCACGCCTCGTGAGCGAGGGGCGCTTACTATACGCTTCGGGGCCACCCATCAGACCCAAATGAGAGACCAGCGTCGAAAACAATTCCGAGCGCTCCCGTTAAGCCGCCCCTTTTAGCTTCGGCCTTGAAGATCGAGAAAAAGGCCCGCTCTAAGGCGGGGCGGGTGTGCGTATTGGAGTGTGTTGAGGCGATTACAACGCAGACGTCAGAAAACACACCTGTGTTTACAGGCCAGGGATAGTGAACGGCGTCAACCTTCGCACTGCCACCATTGGGGATCTCAAAGCAATGAACCAGATGCTTGTGATGCTTGTCGCGGTGGGAAGACGCTCGGCGCGATCTGACGCTGCCTTCGTTCATGACAACTAAGAGCCCGGTCAAGCAGCCATCCGATGTTCGGTGGAGCTAGAATGATGGTAGAACTAGATGCCGTGAGGCGACACTCGCCATTCGATGAGACGGACCACGCTGACGCTATCCCTTGACCTACTGGATCTTCTCTGTACCCGATGGCGATGTTACCTGGGTTGGCCCGCCCCCACTGCCGCTAGGCGACGGCGATCGGTCTGTTTTTTCCGGCGGACGTGCACTGCCATCGGCCGCGTTATTATCGAATGTGCCTGCTCCGGATGGCTGTGCGTTGATAGGATCGTTCGATGTCGAGGCTGTTGGTTTGGCATCCATGTCAATGCTTTCGCCCCATATACCGAGGCCCGCCCAGGCGATCAGCGCAAGCACAAGACCACTGATCAGCACGATCAGGACTGGCCTGCCGCGGTTTCCCTGCCTTGCTTGCGTGGCGGTTTCCGTCACATCTCTTTGGTCGCCATCGTTTCTCGTCATTCTGAACATCCTTCGAGCGAGCTGGAATTTCGCGGCCACCACATCGGAAGGCGCTATGTCCTAAGCTAGTCGTTGCCTGAAGGTTCCCGATATCGCACCAATGCTGTACGGGTTTCCGCTAGATCGGTGGGATTTCCTCCGGCGACATTATGGACCGCCCTGAATATCTAAACCGTGGGGATGGTCGGCCCGGCCGTCGAAGGTTGATCTATCCAGCGAGTCCGCGACCGGCATCGTGCGCCATACGTCGACGTAAATTGTCTTGAGTTCAAATTTGAACGGCTAGCGTCAACGATCGCTGATGGACGGCAGGTGTACTTCAACTTGGTGCCGATCTATTTCGCTAAGCGTTAATATCTTTTCCTTCCAGAACGCCTCCGCCTCCGGAGTGTCCTTGTCCCAGGAACGGACACTAATGATGTTGTCGTCGATATTCGCAAGTCTGCGTCCGCCTAAGCGCACATATTCCTCTGCAAGTTTCCGTGATGTGCTTGTCATTAACTTTCTCCTTCACAAGGAAACACACGTGCGCATCAACAGTTCCTGCTCCGACCTATAATTGCATACCGACCACCTATCATGGCAAAGATCATGCCGGCATCGATCGGCTGTCCGAGACGCTGGACTGCGGGGTGTCTTGCTCGTCGCCTGCACTCATCTTCCAATATTGATCGAAGCCGCGAAATGTTTCGCTGCCCCAACCGTTACCGAGAAGAAGTCGAGACTGTCAGCCGGAAGACGATCGGCCCGCAGCCTCACGCTGAGCTTTCAGCCGTTCGGTTTTCTCGCGGCGCGCGTCGATTTCCGCCCCGATGGTCGCCATCGCCAGATCGTTTGTGGTATCGAAGCGATCGCGGCGTTCCTGTGCCGTTAAGGTGTTCCGGCGTCGGATGTGTTCTGGATCTTGTTTGGACATGCCATCGAGCTAGGCCGCCGTCAGAAAGCGGCAAGCCGCGGGTCGGCAAGCGTCCTATACCGTACAGTTGATTAATCGGTAGTGGATAGCCGTAAGATAGTTGCCGGTCGGCATCTAAGGGCCACGTCAACAGGCCGAGGCGAGTACGACCAGCGGCATAAGTTCGTATGCTAGTTCACCCACTACCCGGTGACACGCTCTCATCCCCCTTATCGGGTAACGAACCTGCTCCAGGCGTCTTGGTTTCATCCTGAAGATGCGGTTTGTCATGGGGTCCGGCTGGCGGATTATCCACCCCATTGACCGGCTTCTTTCCAGTCTCCTCTATTGCCTGCTGGGCCTTCGTGTCCTTATTCATCTCGCAATCCCTTTCATCGGCCTGATTAAATCCCTGGTCGCTTGGATAGTTCCGCGCTTAGCCCGTGCGCGATCGCCACGCATTCCGCTTCGGCGTAATTTCGGATGCCGGGATTCATAGCAACCGTGAACGCGAACTTTATGATTTTAATCAGCCGATCAGCAATTTTAACAGTGAGCGCGCAACATTCTCTGGCGGCGGGAACGCTGTGCAGGAAATGCGACACCGCCGTTCACCCGTGTTCAGGCCTCCGCCCTTCAATGTCCTCCTTGCCCCGAGGTCTGGCGCGCTGGCCACACCTCGTAGGTGCCACGCTCGCAGAGTTCCAACGTCTTGGCATCGACGGCTTGGCCCGCTAGGTGCAACCGTGCCCAGTCGCTAATCCACTCGATTTTGGGACGAACGTGTTGTCTTTCGGGCAGGTCCGTGTTCGTCTTACGCTAAAGCCGTCGGCGCACCATGCCCTGGCGGCCTCGACTATTGCCTTGCTCTGAGCCTTCGTCAGGCCATGATCTGCCGTAATCTTATCGTTGTTATTTTCTCCCCATAGATCCCCCTTCAAATTCCTGCCGTCCGTCTTTCCTGCTGTCATTGACGTGCTGCGGCACGATCAGGCTCAAGCTTCAGATTTCCACAGTTTGTGAGATCAGCAGCGCGGAGCTAATCGAAACAAGGCTGTTGAGGTCTGTTCTCCTCCCTCGAGGATGGAATTGCTTTACCTAGGATTTTTTTGAGGCTGCGGCTGAAATTGAACGAAGATTGGCTGATGGCGTTTGAAACGGGCAGCGTTCCCCCTAGCTTGTACCAGCGGGGGTCGACCGAATCCGGCACAAGGGAGATGAGCCTATGCATTTCATTGTCAACGGAGAACAGATCGATGTCGAGGCAGACATCCGGACGTCGCTCCTCGATCTGCTCAGAAACTGCCTCGGACGAACAGGCACGAAAAAGGGATGCGACCAGGGCGCCTGCGGCGCATGCACCGTGCTTGTTGAAGGCGAGCGCATTAACTCCTGCCTTGCCTTGGCGGTGCAGTATCAGGGCCGCAAGATCGTCACTGTCGAGGGGTTGGCTCAAGACGGACATCTCAATCCGCTGCAGCAGGCATTCGTCGATCATGACGGGTTTCAATGCGGCTATTGCACTCCCGGTCAGCTCTGTTCCGCCATCGGCATGGCAAGCGAGATTGAGAGGGGCATGCCGAGTGCCGTTACAAAGGATCTGACGTCGCCGCGCATCGCTCTCGATCAGACGGAAATTCGTGAGCGGATGAGTGGCAACCTCTGTCGATGCGGCGCCTACAACGGGATCGTCGAGGCGATTTCCGAGACCCTTTCCGCCGGCAATCACCCTACAATCGGAGAGGGGGTCCGCGCATGAACATCTTCACCTACGAGCAGCCTGGCAATACTGCGAGCGCCATTGCGCTCGCCAAGACGAACGGTCGGGCAAAGTACCTCGGCGGCGGCACGAACCTCATTGATCTCATGCGCGAAACCGTCGAGCAACCTGATGTGCTGATCGACGTGACCGGGCTTGATGACCGGATCGAGATGCGTGCTGACGGCAGTCTCTTCGTCGGGGCGGCGGCCAAAAACTCGGCGCTCGCGGCCAACGCGCACGTTCGCGACAGATATCCGTTCTTGGCGCGCTCGATCCTTTCCGGCGCCAGCGCCCAAATCCGCAATATGGCGACCGTCGGGGGCAACATTCTGCAGCGGACGCGCTGCCGGTATTTCTACGACAACGCGGCAAGCTGCAACAAGCGCGTCCCGGGTGCCGGCTGCGATGCGCGCGATGGCTTCAATCGCTATCATGCGATACTGGGCGCTTCGCCTGCCTGCGTGGCGACCCATCCGTCCGACATGTGTGTCGCGCTTGCTGCACTGGATGCGACCGTTCATCTCGGCGGACCTCTCGGTACACGAATGCTGCCTCTGGAGTCGCTGCATCGGCTGCCAGGTGACCACCCTGAGGTGGAAACCGAACTGCTTCCGGGCGAATTGATTACGGCAGTCGAAATACCGCCGCTCGGTTTTGGTCGACGTTCGACCTACAGAAAGGTTCGGGACCGGGCAAGTTACGCCTTCGCGCTGGTTTCCGTTGCTGCCGCCCTCGATGTCGATAACGCCGGTGTCGTGCGCGATGTGCGTCTTGCTCTCGGGGGCGTTGCTCACAAGCCCTGGCGCGCCGCCATCGCCGAGGCGAGCCTGAAAGGTAATCCGGCCGGATCCGACGCTTTTCGCCGCGCCGCGGAAGCCGAACTCGCCGCAGCGGTCGGGCTCAGGGACAACGGTTTCAAGATCGAACTGGCGAAGCGCCTGATCACCGTCGTGCTTGAAGAATTGATGGGAGAGGAAAAATGAGCGCTGGTCAGGATACAAAACCGCAGAAGCCCGGATACTGGCAACCCGCCGTTACCCGCGATCCGCTCCTTCGAAAACACGGCGCCCTTGGCCAACCCGTATCGCGTATCGATGGACCGCTGAAGGTGCAGGGCGCGGCACGCTTTGCTGCCGAGTTTCCCTATGACAATATCTGCTACGCGGCCCTGGCTTTCAGCACGGTGGCCCGCGCACGCATATCGCAGCTCCATGTCGGCGATGCGGAAAAAGCGCCCGGCGTCATCCTGGTCATGACCTATCGCAATGCACCGCGCATGAAAGCGCCGTCATTGATGATGTCGTCACCCAATGCGGCTGGCGCCAGCGACCTGCCGGTAATGCAGACTGACGAGATCCACTGGAACGGCCAGCCGATTGCGTTAGTTCTGGCCGAAACGCAAGAAGCGGCAGATTATGCCGCTTCGCTGATCGACGCCGACTATGATCTCTTACCGGCCGTGACATCCTTCGCCGAGGCCAAGGCAAATCCGCGTCAGCTCGAAACCCTCCTTGGCCAGCCGCCCGTTCTTGAGATCGGCGATGCCGAGAGCGCATTGCGAGCCGCCGCAGTCCAGGTCGACAACCTCTACCGGACGCCGCGTCACAATCATAACGCCATCGAGCTTCATGCGGCAACAGTGGCCTGGAGCGGCGATAACCTCCGTGTCCATGACGCCAGCCAGCTTATCGACCTCACGACCGGCCAGCTTGCAGAGATCTTCGGGATCGATCCGGCAAACGTCCATCTTACTTCGCCCTTCGTCGGTGGCGGATTCGGGGGCAAATGCCTTTGGGATCATCAGATCCTCGCCTGCGCGGCTGCAAAGCTCGCCAGCCGCCCGGTGCGTATTATGCTATCGCGCGAAGGTGTTTTCCGTGTCGTGGGCGGACGCACGGTGACTGAGCAGCGCGTCGCCCTCGGGGCCGACGAAACGGGGAAGCTTGGCGCTCTCATCCACACTGGCATCGTCGCCATGACACCGCACAATTCCTGCCCGGAACAATTCACCTTTCCGGCACGCCACCTTTATGCTGCGGGAAGCTTCCGGCTTGCCCAGGAGGTGGCGGATATGGACATGCTCGCCAATACCTTCATGCGAGCGCCCGGCGAATCCGTTGGAACCTTCGCCCTCGAATGTGCACTGGATGAGCTCGCCGACAAATTGGGGATCGACCCAATCGAGTTGCGGCGGAGGATTGAGCCAGAAACTGACCCGACGAGCAGGAAGCCGTTCTCCTCGCGCATGTTGGTCGAAGCTTACGAGCGGGGCGCGGAGAGGTTCGGCTGGCGCCACCGTAACCGGAAACCGGGACAGGTGCGCGATGGCGAGTGGCTTATCGGCTTGGGATGCGCGACTGCGACCTACCCGTATCACCGCTTTCCAGGGGGGGCAGCGCGCATCAAACTGACAGAAGATGGTTCCGTTGCGGTCTCGACAGCCGTTCACGACATGGGCATGGGCACCGCGACCGCCCAGGCTCAACACATCTCGGCGCGTCTGGGCGTGCCACTCGACAAGGTGAGCTTCGAATACGGAGACAGCCATCTTCCGCGCGGCGTCATCGCGGGAGGCTCGACGCAGACGGCATCGATAGGAGGCGCGATCATTGCCGCCTCCGAAGTGTTCATCGAGGAGCTGCTTAAACTCGCCGGCAACGACTCTCCCCTTGCAGGCCTGTCGTTTGCAGACGTGGAAGCACGCAATTCCGGCCTTGGTCACGTGCAGGATCAGAGCCGCTTTGAAACCTATCAGTCGATCCTGCTCCGGGCGGGACGCACAGAGCTTGTCTGTCAGGCCGAAGCACCGCCGCCTGCCGAAATGGAAGCCTTTTCCATGCATTCCTATGGGGCGCAGTTCTGTGAGGTCGGTGTCAATCAGATTACCGGCGAGACCAGGGTCCGGCGGTTTCTGGGCTCGTTCGACGCTGGCCATATACTCAATGGCAAGATGGCGACCAGCCAGTTCAAGGGCGGCATCATCATGGGAATAGGGCTTGCCCTGACGGAGGAGACTAATTTTGACGAGCGTACAGGTCGCATTGTGAATGCTTCGCTGGCTGAATACCATGTTCCAGTGCAAATGGACGTTCCTCAGATCGACGTCATTTACCTCGACGAGGCCGACCCTCAAGCGCCAATGGGAGCGCGCGGTATAGGCGAGATCGGAATAACTGGGGTAGGGGCGGCCATCGCCAATGCTGTCTATAACGCGACGGGCAAGAGGATCCGTGACCTGCCGATCACATTAGACAAGCTCCTCTGAACGAATGTTTCCTAGGCGGCGAAGTGCCCATCGCCGATCGGGCAGGCTGCCGCTAACGGCTCCCTTGTTTTACCCAGTTGTGTTGCAGATTGGTGTTTCGGCGAGCGGCGTGAAACGAATTAGCGAGTGATAGTAAAGATTGGATCAGTTGGCAGCTGACGAGCTTCTCCCGTTCGATCACGGGGTGATTTACTGCGCCATCTACTGGAAGCGATTGCTGCATCCGCGCCGCCGCAGCAATCGTTGCTGTTGTCGGCGACCTTGACAAGCCCGGCGCCTGAACGCTCCAGATCTTGTCTGAATGACCTCGCAGACCGGGCTCTTACCGCATTGGTATTATACGTCCGCGAGCCGCTTCCCGCGCCGGCCATGCTTCGTTCAACCCCGACGTTTACAGGCCACGGCGCTCAGCCGTTACCAGCAGTTAACACGTTGAGGCGCGCATCGGCGGACGAAAAAATGACAGGAAATGCCTTGGCGCGTCATTGCAGACGAAGACCTCCGTAAGAAGGCATCTTTTGGAGATCCTGTGCGTTGTTATTGGAACGACAGGAGGATCCTATGGCAGGAACACATACACGGACGAATGCGCGCGTCGTCAAGTCTGAGCTCGATCGCTACGCGCTCGAAATGGAGGAAGCTCGCGCAGAATCTGAAATATCGGGCACGGAGCATATTGCGGAAGCCAAAACTGCAGCGGAAAAGGAGCTCGCATGGCTGAAAAGTGAAGCGACGAACCTTCGCTCACGTTTGGCGATCATCCAAGGCCGAAGCACAAGCAGCAGCGCAAGCGGCCCGAGGGCCTCCCATCGCGTGCTGAAAACGATTTCGGTATTTGCGCTCACTATGATCGTTTCCACGCTTTTACAGCACTCACGATCCGGTGGCCGCGGATAGGCAGAGAGCTCTCATGATGCTCGCCGGTCCAAGCGAAATGCTAAAGGCCGCAGGAGAGGCGGTTTTAAGGGCCTCCTCCGATTTGTATGCGGCGGTTGTAGCGATAGGCCGGTGTCACTTCTGCGCAGGGACGTCTCATCAATATCGCCGTTATTCTTGCTCATGGGGCGAGGGGCCATCGCCCTCGACCCAGTAGTGCATAGCGGGCAAAAGTCTATCTTTCTCAGATGATTGGATAGATCCTAAAGTGTCATGGTCGACATTTTTCTTCTCTGCCTATAATTGTGCGAAAGAAGCGCCCAGCGCGGCCGAAGGTTCCCGAACCTCGCCTGTCGGTAAGGTTCCCAATGCGGTGCGGGAATTAGCACCTTGCAGGCAGGGTTTCCTGTAAAAGGAAATCAATGGCAACTCTACCTACAAAATTCGCAGCTGCGGACATGACGCTCGCCGGCCATCGGCTCGCAAAGCTCGACGATGCGAGATCAGGACGCGGTTAAGCAGCGGTACGACGTCGAGATCCATCTGTCTTCATCGCGGGTGTAGCCATGGGCGCATAACGCCGCTGCAGCACCCTTACCGCGATGTCGTCACCGTTAAACGTCAGGTAACCATTGACCCGGCCTCAAACGTGAAATGAATCAGGTGCTGGAGATCGGATTGGCAAAGCTTTAGAAAAGTGGTGAAGCTGCCCCCCTTAAGGTAATCAAAAGAAATGAATCTGGCAGGTAAAGCGGGCATAACGGCCCTTTTTAGGAGGATATGATGGCCACGAATGACACCAATGCTACACCCGAGCAACGACGCCCGCGCGATGTAAAGCCGGTTCCCAAGAAGCCCCACATTGCCGACAAGGAATCACTGGCGCCTGCCACGGTGCAGCCTGCAGGCAGCAAGGACGAGAGCGAACGTCCAAGCATTGATCCGGTTACCGGCGTTGCACTATGACCGAGAATGCCGACCTCCAGCTCGAGGTGGAAGCTCTCGCCGTGACCGCGGAAGCCGAGCCTGAAACGACCGTAGATCTTAGGTCGCTTGCTGTTCAGCTCTGGGCAAATTTCGATGAGTTTTCCGTTGAAGAACTGCAGGACATTTTGCGCCAAGCGTGGCGTATTCGCGGCTTGCCGTTTAACGACAACGCGGGCGGCGATGGCGCCATGCTGTTAAGCTAATCGGTCTTGCACTGATCCGTACACCTGTACTGTTCGTAACAGCGCGCGACCGCATATGGACGCGGCCCGCCGGAGGTTCAATGATCATTTTACACCATCTCA
This sequence comes from Rhizobium sp. BE258, assembly GCF_031457345.1. Lineage (NCBI taxonomy): Bacteria > Pseudomonadati > Pseudomonadota > Alphaproteobacteria > Hyphomicrobiales > Rhizobiaceae > Rhizobium > Rhizobium sp. BE258. The sequence continues at coordinate 54,632 of NZ_JAVDWL010000010.1, read as the reverse complement.
ATAACAGCCGATCTCAACGTGTGATCTGGCTGTTGGAGGAGCTCGGCCTCGAATACGACGTCCGTCACTACAGGCGCAATGCCGACATGAGTGCTCCGGATGAACTGAAGCGCGTTCATCCGCTCGGAAAGTCGCCCGTGATTGAAGATGCCGGCCACGGGGACACACAACCCATACTGACCGAGACCGCGGCGATCTGCGAATACCTGGTCGCAAAAGTTGACGGCCAGATGGGCCCGCCGGAAGGCCCCTCCGGCCTGCTTCGCTACCGCATGTTTCTCCACTATGCCGAGGGTTCTGTCATGCCAGTGCTGTTTGCGCTCCTTGCAGTGTCCCGTGTACCGCTTCTGGGAAAGGTCGCCTTCAAAAGGCTTCGCCCTATGCTCGACGTGCACCTCGACTATATCGAAACTGAGCTCTCGACGCGGCCCTGGTTCGCTGGCGAGAGCATTTCGGCCGCCGACGTCATGATGAGCTTTCCTCTTGAGGCTGCAGCCAAGAATGCCCGCCTGAGCGGTTCCCGGCCTGCAATCGCCGAGTGGCTCAAACGCATTCATGCTCGCCCGGCCTATATCCGGGCGCTCGAAAAGGGCGGGCCTTACAGGTTTGCACAGTGATCGAAGATGTTATCTCGGACCACTGTCGCAAGCTGTACGGGAACAAGGATCGTCAGCGGCGCATTGTCGTTCGACGAGGCTGACGAAAGGCATATCGTCGAAACTAAGGTCGCCATCGCACACCTGTCTCTATAGGTGGGGTCTGAAGATCATTGCCAGGCCTGTCGCTTTGGTTACAGGCGCCGCATCTGGAATAGGATTGGCGACGGCGTTCAGGATGGCGACCGACTTCGATCTCGCATTGGTCGATTCCGATAGTTAGGGAACCGGTCCGCTCGAAATTTTCCAGTGACCGTTGCCTCACTTTCTGTGCGGATATCGTCGTCGGACGAAGAGATTGGAGGTGCTCGCGCGGCCCTTTTGGCAAGGGTCGGCCGCCTGGATGCCATTGTCGACAACGCCAGCATTAATGGGGTGTGGGCCCCAATTGACGATCTGATGCCGAACGAGTGGGACAGGATCGTTCGCGTCAACCTGCGCGGCACGTACCTCACGCTGGCGTTCGCACTTTCACCTCACCCGGTGCGATTGCTTACAGCGCGACAAAAGGCGCCCAGGTCGCGATGGCTCAGCAGCTGGCACTCGAACTCGGCCGTCATTCAATCCGATCAACGTTCTTTGTCCGGGCGCGATCGCTACCGAAATATCAGCCTCGACGCATATCAGGCATCGCGAGGATGTGGAGGTCCCGTCGTGTGTCCGGAAGGTAGCGTTGCTCTCACGAAAGGCCAGCCAGGAACAGCGCTGATGCAGCTGACGCTATCCATTTTCTGCTGACCGCTAGCGCGAGGCACATAACCGGCCCGCCGCTATTTATCGACGGAGATCAGGGACTTCTCCGGTAAAGACGGCTACGGCGGTTTTAGCCGTTCGGCCTTAGTCGTCCTGCGTTGGCCGTATCGTATCGACCGAAATCTTGCCATCGACCAAACCACGCTCAAGATCAGTGCGTCCGTGGTCGATCTCGGTCACCGAATAAAGCTTGTCGTCGCGAAATGAGCTGGCATTCGTCGTGGTCACGCCCTCGGCCGGAGCTGAGTCGATCTCCATGAAGTCGAGCTCGCGGCTGGTCGCAACGATACGGGCGTCTCCTGAGCTGCGCGCAGCAACAACAACAGTCCCATGGCCAGGCGAATTGGCCCATCTGGGATCGGTCGGCGCCGCGATTGGCTCCAGCCTGTAAAGATTCAGGGTTTCGCCACCAAAGTCGGCACCGGCCGCAGCCGCATCATCAATCTGAGCTTTGCTCTCGACAGACCTTCCGAAGCGGACCTGACTGGTCGCATTGTTGGGATTTTCTCCGCCTGCTCTCGATACATTCGACATTAATGATCTCCATCGTGCTGGTGTGTCAGTCGTAACGACGGGGGGTCCTAACGGTTCCGTGCTGATGCGCGGTTTCACCGGGCGATGGATGATCGGTCAGTCTGGAGGGGAGATTATCGTCGCTTGTTACTGCGATTCGGTGCCCGCAGCAGCCGAAACACCCCGGCCACAGAGGCCGGGGCGCAAAAGCTTAGGCAGGTCTGACATTCTCAGCCTTGGATTTTCCAGTCTTGCGATCCTGGCCAACGTCATAGCTGACCTTGTCGCCGTCGCGCAGTGATCCCTGACCACCGAGCGCGCTGACATGAACGAAGACATCAGGTCCGCCGGCATCGGGGGTGATGAAGCCGAAACCTTTTTCCTGATTGAAGAATTTCACTGTGCCAGTTGCCATGTTTATCCTCGTGAGAATTGCGGCCTTAACTACCGCTGCCGACCTTAAGCAGCTGCCAGCCAGTCCGCAACCTTCCTGTCGCACTCGGCGGGCAGGACCTTCAAATTGATCCCCAGCGGAGGCCTGCTCCCAGTGAGTTTTTTGTCCGTCACATGTTTTCTTGCCTGAGAATCTGTCCACTGATGCGGAGGGCTCAGTCTTCATCCATGTTCCTGGGCGCCAATTGCGAACGCAATGGTTTGACTGGGAACATATGCAGCCCCTGGAACTGTTGGGCGATCCGCCGCGTTTTTCGAACAGGGCACGGTATGCTTCATTAGTTTCGGAGACTGAAATGGATGATGAACTCATATTTTCGCGGCGTGACTGGCTCGCTACTGTCAGCGGCGTCTTGACACATAAGGCCACCGGATCAAACGTTGAAGGCGCACCCTGCAATATGCTCCTCGGCAATGCTATCCATCATCTCGCTGGCCTCGAAACTTTGAAATGCGACGAGCACGAGGCTTCGGTCGCACTGGCAGGCATCGTACTCAATTGCAAGGACTGCCGCCGTCTCGCTTCGAAGTTCGGCGAAGCATTGAGAGTAGCCGAATAGGGAAACCTCCGTTTGCTCGCGTTCAACCATTTTCGGCTCAGCCGGCAGTGATACACGGTGCAGCTATATTGCCCGCGAGGGCGTCGTCACACGCGGCCAGGACGGCATCGTCTCTGGCTCACGAAAGCACTGCAACAGGGCCGGGACCTCTCCTCGCTGTCCGGAACGGACCAGAGCGGTCTCGTCATGTCGGTTTGGTGGTAGCCAGAGGCAACACGTTGACGCGCATGCCGCGATTGCCAGCCGCTCAACTCTCAAGCGCTGGGGCACAGCCGACGATCTGGTGGGTCCAATCTTGTTTTGTGCTCGCCGGCTGCGGCCTTTGTCACGGGTGTGACGTTGCCCGTCGATGGCGGTTATGGCGTCGGCTAGCGCTCTCCAGCCAATAACACCCACGCGGCCTCGCTTCGACGCGCTGACAATGTTAGATCGTCAGTGATGCGGTCATATGCGAACCCCGGCAGTGCCAATGAATGATATGTTGCTCCTGTTGCTCGCAGGGATGCTGGCAGGGAGCATGAACGCCTTGGCGGGCGGCGGGTCCTTCGTGTCCCTGCCGGCGTTGATCTCCGTCGGCGTGCCGTCTGTCGCGGCCAACGCGACGAGCACATTTTCTCTTTTCCCGGGTAGGTTGGCGAGCTCCTGGGTGTATCGCGATGGTTTCGGTAAAGTCTGCGGCGTGCCGGTTTTGCCGATTTCGCTTGCAACCGTCCTTGGCGGACTCTGCGGCAGCATGCTGCTGTTATTGACGCCTTCCCGTGTCTTCGACGCCATACTGCCCTGGCTGCTTCTGATTGCTACGGGCATGCTTGTCTTCGGTCGGCGCATCAGTGCGGCCTTCCGGAGCCGCGCTTCAGCCCGAACCGCGACCATCGTCCCAATCCAATTCCTTCTCGGCGTCTATGGCGGCTATTTTGGTGGAGCGGTCGGCCTGATGATGCTGGCCACCTGGAGTATTTTCGGCGGAGGCGAGATCAAGGAACTAAACCCGATGCGGATGTTGATGGTGACTGCTGCAAACGCAGTGGCTGTCATTGTTTTCGTCGCAGCTGGGGCGATTGCCTGGTTCCAATGCCTTCCCATGTTGACGGGCGCGCTTCTCGGCGGCTGGGCAGGTGCGCATGTTGGCTTGAAATTGCCAGCTTCCGCGGTCCGTGCCCTCACGATTGCGCTCGCGGTGGCGACAACGGCGCTGTTTTTTGTCCGGGCCTATTTTTCTTAGAAGCTGGCGTATAGCCAAACCTATTTCAAGAAACCGTCGCGTCCGAACTCGTCCCAGCCATCCAATTTTGAAGCGTCGGCGTCTGCCATGGTCCGGACCTTAGCGGGCTTACTCTTTTTGAGCGATCGCGTCAGCTTCGCCTGATATGCGGCGCGCCGCCGGTTTTCGGCTTTGGTAATCGCGTCTTCATCGCGCCATTCGTCCACCACACCCCGGTCCAGAATGTCCTCAACCACCTTGGGATCGAACACGTGGAAGGTGATCCGGCGTGCCCTGCCATTCAGCCGGACGGTTCGCGTACCTGCGCTCGGCAGGCGGCCGTCCGCCAGCCAGCGATGGCGTTCGCTGGTTGTGATCGTCAAGATGTCCTGGATCTCGCGCGGGATCACCGGCAATCGCTCAATGCCATCGAGTAGATTGGCGACGATCGCCGATATCGCATGAAACTCGGCCTTCTGGCTGGCAGGCATCACCAGAGTGATTTCGCCTCCATCAAGGTCAAGCGACTTCTTCGCCGGCGCTGGCACCCTGGCGCGAAGCTCCATGAGAATGCCTTTCGCACGAACCGTCGATCCCATCGTCGCTGCCGGCACGAGTCGCCATGTCTTCAGGAGTTCGACATCATTCTTCTGTTCTTTCCGCATGGTGATGAAATGGGTTGCCGCGCGCTCTTCGTCAACGAGGCGAGTGTCGCTCAACCTGCCAAAGCCACAATTCTGTCGCGCGGGTCATCGCGAAGGATCGAACTGCCAGGTCAATCCTCCATGCACCGTGGAAAATTACAGTCGGCACAGCGCGATCGCCTTAGAAACAGCACGCCGGCGGATCAGGAATTGCATCTACGCAGGCACCCTGCACCAACGACGCGTCATCCGTTGAATGACTGACGCATGATATGGGCGGAGCCACGAAACTCGGGGCAGCCGGGACTGGGTTCGCGAGTGCTTGGCGGCCGGCGCGCGACCCCTGCGGCGCCGGAGCGATTTTCGATCTGCGGAAGTCTTGGAGCATGGGTTAAGAGGCTGTGACCAGTCGTTGTGAACCCTGTGGCTCGGTGGTCGCGACCGACACTTTACGGACTTCAGATGGCATGCGCACGGAACCGCAGGATCAATAAAGCGGATCCGCCCCACAGCCAGTGACCGGTGGGCCGACCTTGATCAGCCCATCCGATCGAAGCTGAGTTTCAGGTTCTCACTTTATGACCGACAAAAAGGGTACTGTCGCGATGAGGGTGCCGCCTTCGTCGCGGACCTCAAATGTCTTTCCGTCGATAGGTTCGCCGCTTAAAACAAGCTCGGCAACCATCTCCCTTGCAGCCTTGACGGCTTCATTGCGGGCTTCCCCACCGCCCGGTAAGTCGATGCCTTCCACGTCTTCGATATAGACTGCATCTTCGTGGATATGGAAGTAGTGCCGCATTTGCTTAGAACCAAGAGAAACCGCATTCGTTCCAAAAATAACAGCAACTTGTGGCCTTGATACGGTTAAGCCGGTGTTCGGCCCCTTTTAACAATATTACAGGTCGGCGGTTGTGAGGAGACGGTCGGCGATCATGCATTCGAGCGGGCAGTTGTATGCTGAGCACGTCCCCTCCGGCGAGCTCCAGACTTCGCACCACTTCGTTCGTCCGGTACCGTCTCACGACGATAGACGGTTTCGCGCAACGTGTGCGGAACCAACTTGTTTGATCAAGGTTTTTATAGCGACACGGAAACCTCGTTCCCAATCGGGGCCACGATCGAAACCCCTCACGATAGCCTGTCGAGACTCAGCCCTCGGTTCCCTCCCTCTCGAACCGAGGGCATTTCTTTTAAAGGAATCGCGAAGTGCCAAGCCTATAGCTAACGATTGCTCTCTCCTTCGCATGCACCCGCACCAACATCCGAGCGGCTCTTTTGAACAGGCTTGCCGCCGGTATCGCGACGACATCTGTTGACGGGTGGGACGGCGTTTAGACCTGGCCAGGCCGATCTTTCAAGGCGCGGGCAACCGCAGCCACAAGGAACTCGGGTTCGCACGGTTTCGAAAGTTGTTCCCCCTCGGCGAAGGCCGGTTCGATCTCCGGTAGGGACTCGGCCTCGCCAGAATAGACGATGAACGGTGTGCCTCTCTCAACAAGGATTCTGACAACCTCTGCGCACAGCCCGTCCGACAGCCGTGGATCAACGATCGCGGTCGATGGAGTGTTGTCGTTCAGCCAATCCTTCGCATCTGCACATGTGGAAAAGGTCACGTGATCGTGGCCATACTCGCCGAGCAGCATTTCAATGTCGAGCGCGATGAAGGGCTGGTCCTCGAGCAGCATTATTGTAGCCATGATTTTCCCTCTTGGGCAGTCTCAATCGCTACCCGAAAGCCGCCGATTTGTCACTCGTGCGGCTCGTTGCGTGCGATGCCGTACATTTGACGACCGTCTGCAACATTCTGAGAGCCGCGCGCTTTCCAACTGGCCGCCTGTGGTCACCCAAAGCGCCACCGAAACTTTGGAAAGCTCGTCTCCATTGTTGTCTCCTGCGGCTGCGACGATGACAGGTCCTATCATTGCTGAATGATCCGGGCAGGATACCTTTGAAAACAGCGCAAGGCGAGGCTGCACCGTCCGCCCGATATTCGACCTATCACCGACCTGTTCGGCAGCGGTCTGGCGCAGGTCGCAACGCTACTTGGAAAATAAAAGGCCCATTATTCGATCCGCCTGCTCCGCCCGACCTCAAGGTCCGGGTTGGTTGATACGAAGGAAATCACGCTTTTTGAAAACCATTCGGAACACGATCGGAAAGTGGGAGTTAAGCTTTCGAGATCATGAGGATCTCTTAAGGAGGAAAATGATAATGGCATCCACTGGCACCGACACTTCGCATTCCAAGAGCGGGTCCAAATCGAGCTCGGGTAAGAGCGCATCATCGACGACGAAAAGCGCAAGCTCGTCTGGCAAACAGGGCGGCTCGCATGAGCAGCACGTCAAAGCCGGCGCACAGAGCCACAAGAACTCGAAGTGACATCAAACCCTTTATCCGAGAAGATTAACGGGCGCGGAACACTCCGCGCCCGAACTGAATCAGGCGATTGGCGGCGATGCCTTGCCGAGCTTCACTGAAGGCTCGCGGCCCCAAACACGCAGCTTGCCGAGTTCTTCAACAAACGCTTCTATGTCCTTGCTATCTGATAACTGAATCGTTCCCTCGTCAAGCTGACCGGAAATTCCAGCTTTTTCCAGGAGCGGCATGGCAGATTGGTCGTAGCCGATGTACTTGCAGTGCTGGAAGGCGTCTGCGACGAAGTCGCGGGCGGCCGCTTCTTTGACAAGGTCGTCGATTGCCTGATGCGACGTTAAAAGCACGACTGCATCGAAAAGTACCGACGGCCCCCCGTCGATCATATGGTTCGCCTCTATGGAGCTCCCGTCGTCGGCCGTGACGCCGCCCACCTTTGGAGCGATCAACTCGATGACGGCTTTTTGGGCTGCGACTGCCTTCGTCAACGCTTTCAGCAGCTTCGCATCGACGCCGTCGGCAATCATAATTCCGAGTTTGCGCCCTTCGAACCGCATCGGTCCGCGTTCGACGATGCTCAGCGCAGGGGAAGCTTCAAGATCCTGCCTTGTCGGCATGGCGGCATCCGCCGGTTTCGGCATCGATTGAAAGCCAAGCTTCTGCGCGACCGTCGTCGCCAGCGTCTCGTCGATGTTCAAAAGGTGCGACACCATTCTCTCACGGATCGCCAACGATTCGACCTTGCTCAGTTCGAATGTCAACGCCGACGCAATATGGCGCTGTTCCGCCCCGGTCTGGCTGATGAAGAATTGCCGGGCCTGGCTATAGTGGTCCGCAAAGCTCTCAGGACGTAGCCGCGCCTTCTGACCCTGTTCGTCAGCAGGAAAGTGCCGATATCCGCGGGACGGCGATTCACGGGGGCCTTCCCCATGCGAGTTCGGTTGGTAGTTCGCCCTGCCGACGGGATTGCGCATCGCCATGTGGCCGTCCTGCTGAAAGTTGTGCATGGGACATTTCGGCGCATTAATTGGCAGATGTGTAAAGTTTGGACCGCCCAGACGCTTCAACTGAGTGTCGAGGTAGGAGAAGTTCCGGCCTTGCAGCAGCGGGTCGTTGCTGAAGTCGATGCCCGGTGGCACGTTCTGCGTCATGAACGCGACCTGCTCGGTCTCGGCGAAAAAGTTGTCCGGCATCCGGTCGAGAACCATCCGCCCGATCGGCCTAACCGGCAGGATTTCCTCAGGAATGATCTTCGTCGGGTCAAGCACATCGAAATCGAAGTTGTCCGCGAAGTCCTGATCGAAGAGCTGAACCGCGAGTTCCCATTCCGGGAAGTTGCCAGACTGGATTGCATTCCAAAGATCGCGTCGATGGAAGTCCGGGTCAGCGCCGTTGATCTTGACGGCCTCGTTCCACGCAACGGACTGCAGGCCGAGCTTCGGCTTCCAATGAAACTTAACGAAGGTCGATTTGTCCTCGGCGTTGACGAACCTGAAGGTATGGACGCCGAACCCCTCCATGAAGCGGAGCGACCGTGGGATGGTTCGGTCCGACATGATCCACATGACCATGTTCATACTTTCGGGCGTCAAACTGATGAAATCCCAAAAGTTGTCGTGCGCGGTTTGTGCCTGGGGGAAGGCGCGGTCCGGCTCCTGCTTGGCGGCATGGATGAGGTCTGGGAACTTGATCGCATCCTGGATGAAGAAGACCGGGATGTTATTGCCGACTAGGTCCCAATTGCCCTCCTTCGTATACATCTTCACCGCAAAGCCCCGAACGTCGCGCGCAAGATCAGCGGATCCTTTGTTGCCGGCGACTGTTGAAAATCGCACGAAGACGGGCGTCTTTTCGCCAGCACGCTGGAATACGTCCGCGCGTGTGACGTCCGCCAAGGATTCGTACGTCTCGAAGAAGCCGTGGGCGCCGTAGCCCCGAGCGTGTACAACACGCTCGGGGATCCGTTCGTGGTCGAAGTGGAAAATCTTCTCGCGGAAATGGAAGTCGTCAACGAGAAGCGGCCCGCGTGGACCGACGCGTAGTGAATTCTGATCGTCGTCGACGGGCGCGCCCTGCGACGTGGTTAGGATGTCCTGGCCATCCTCGGCAAACTGGTGAAGTTCGCCTCCAGTGCCTCGATGAAGCTGCTGGTCGTGGATCTTGACGACTTCGTCAGACGAAGGAAGGGATGTGGGTTTCGCTGGGCGTTTGGCCATGTTAGTGTCCCCTTGAACTTGATCTTAATTCGGATAACTGCGAAAAGGCCGCCCTCCGGGCGGCCTTTTGCTTGACAGGTCGCGATCTTATGCGGCCTTGGTTTTACCGGCGGCGTTGGCCTGCTTTTCGGCTAGCTGTGTCAGCTTCTGGTCGGTGGCTTCTTCCTCGGAAAGCGTGGCTTCGAGGAGTGGAACGGCGTCCGTCAAGCCCAGCTGTTTCGCCCAGGCAATGAGCGTGCCGTAACGCGCGATCTCATAATGCTCGACCGCCTGCGCCGACGAGATAAGTCCGGCGTCGAGAGCAGGAGAGCCCTTGAACTCCTCCATGATCTCCTCACCCTCGGCAAGAATGCCTTGGATCGCTTCGCAGGTCTTGCCGCGGGCCGGCTTGCCGAGAATTTCGAATACTTGTTCGAGCCGCTCGATCTGGCCCTGTGTCTCGTCACGATGCTGCAGAAATCCAGCCTTGCCTTCTTCCGATTGCGCGGCGCGGGCCATCTTCGGCAGAGCCTTCAAGACCTGCTTTTCTGCAAAATAGATATCCTTGAGCGTGTCGAGAAATAGGTCGTCGAGTGTCTTGGTCGTTGCCATGATATTCTCCGTTGTTTTACTCGCTCTCAGCCGATCTCGTTTGCGTTCTGATCCTAGGTGAGAGACGCGAAGCTAACCTCCGCGCAGCTGGTTTGTTCCCTGTCCAATATCGGACAAAGAAGGAGCGGCCGTGAGCAGTCGCCAAATTTGATGGAGCCTTGTTGCGCAGTCTGTAGCCGTCATCGCTCAGTCCAACGATGATGTGTTGAGCGTAAGAGCTTTCAACTTGCGGTCCGGAGGCGAGCCGGATGCGCTACACGGAAGACGGCGGAACGACCCCAAGCGTGGGTGCTAGAAATCCGACATCTTGGGTGCGAAGATCAGCTGCGTCCGCGACTATAGACCGGACCTCATCATGTCCCACCCCGCTTCCACCGCCGACGCAATGAGTTCAGCACGCTTCTCCGTGGCGGATGCTCTCGACGTCTCGTTCAGGTGTTTCAGCGCGATATCCAGACACTGCTTCAAATCTTGTAAACGGCCGGGACGGTGGAATGGCTACTTCGAATGAAACCGCGCAGGTCCACCGAAGTTCCAGGAAGCGCTGAGGGCTGTAAAGCAAGATAGAACTCTTCGTCATCGACTGCTGGCGGGACCTGCGAAACGCTCTCGCCTTCAGTTCGACCGTTTCGTGTCTAGCTCTCTCAAAGTCATTCCGACGAGCCCCCACAAACATGGATGCGATGAGGGCAGTCAGAAGCGCAAACATATGATTTCTCCAATTGCCCCAATGAGCGCGTGAAGCAAAGTTCCGCAATCGACCACGCAGCAGGCGGCGCTAACCTTCCAGAAAGACCACGAGTTCTCGCGCGACCGTTTCTGGATCCTCGCGCTGCGGAAAGTGTCCGACGTTCTGAAGGAGAATGCGTTGGAAAGGTCCTGAGAATTTCTGGTGGACGGCTTCCGACATCACAGCTGGGGTGACACCATCTTCTTTGCCCTGAATGAAGATCGCCGGAAGCGACAGGGACTCTGTCTCCTTCACTCTCTGCTCGAGCCACAGGCTGCGCGGATCGGGTTCTGCCTCTTCCCAGCGAACCCGATAGCTGTGAAGCGTGATCGCCACCCAGTCTAAGTTTTCGAACGATTTCGCGACTGCCCCGAAAGTCGCCTCGTCGAACCAGCCTTGGGGCGCCCAGTTTTCCCACTGGATGCGGGCGAACCCCTTAGGATCTTTGGCGATAGCTTCGGCCCCTCGCTTCGTCGCCATGAACCATTGATACCAGTAGAGCTGGGACTGCCGGAACGGCGGCGTCCGCAGACCGCCCATGCGCGGCGTCGACGAAAGCTGGGCAATCCTCTCGACACGGTCGGGCCAGCCGATCGCCAGGCATTCGGCGATATGCGATCCCCAGTCGTGCCCGACCACCGAGAACCGCTCGATGCCGAGCCCGTCCATCAGTGCAATCGCATCCATGGCGAGGATGCCGCCGTTCGCGGTCCTGAGCGCGCTGTCGCTGCGGAAGGTCGTGGGGCCGAAGCCGCGCAGATACGGAATGACAAACCTTAGATTTCGATCCTTCAAGCGCTCTGCGACCCCGTTCCATGTTGTGGGGTCGTCCGGCCAACCATGAAGAAGGAGTACAGGTTTTCCGTGCTGTGCTCCCGTCTCGAAGAAGGTGATATCGAGGTCTTGCGTTCGAACGTGCGGCATAGCTTCGCTCCTGGTGCTAACTGGAGATCGTTGTCGATTTCGAAGGATCTAGGCCGCGGCGGCGATCAATCCAGCGCATGACCGGAGTTACCGTCGCGCCATGCATGACGACTGACAGAAGGATGATGACGAACACTGTCGCCCAGACCGTCTCCAGGTTTTCGAACTTCGCCTTGCCGGACGCGTAGGCGAGATAATAGATCGAACCAAGGCCTCGGATGCCGAAGACGGAAACGATCAACTTGTCCGCCCATGGCAGCCGGCAGCCGATCAAGCTCACCCATGCAGCGACCGGTCTGACGACGGCGAGCACGAGAACTGCGACCATGACAATTCGCCAGTCGGTATGCGACAGAAGCGAACCCTCAGCGAGTATCGAGCCGAAGCACACAAGCAACACCATCATCAGCAATCGCTCGATCTGCTCGCCGAAATCGTGCAGATGCCCGTGATACTCGCTCTTGCGCTCGACGCCGCGAAGGGTCAGGGCGGCCACAAAGACTGCCACGAACCCATAACCATGTACGATTTCGGTCGCGCCATAGGCGATACAGGTGAAGCCCAATGCCGCCAGCCCGTCCCCCGTTCTGGCAATGCGACCAGCCTCCGGCATCCGGAAGGTCAGATAACCGAGAAGCCTCCCGACCACCCATCCCATTGCCACACCGGCGGCTAGTTTCCAGACGACATCAAAGGCAAACCAACGCGGGAGCCACCCGAACCCGCCGCCCGGCTGCTGACCGGCGATGGCGATTGCGGCCATGACGAAAGGAAAGCTGAGGCCGTCGTTAAGACCGGCTTCAGATGTTAGCGAGAAGCGGATGGAATCCTCCTCGCCGGTCTGCGGCGGCCCCACCTGTACGTCGGAGGCGAGAACGGGATCGGTCGGGGCGAGGGCGGCACCGAGAAGAATGGAGGAAGCCAAACCCAGGCCAAGTACGCTCCAGCCGACAAGAGCGATCGCTCCGATCGAGAGCGGCATCGCGATACCGAGAAGCCGCCACGTCGCCGACCACCGAAGCAGGCCCAGCGGTCGATCAATCTTGAGGCCGGCACCCATCAGAGCGACGATCAGCACGAATTCCGTGAGGTGCTCGGCCCATTTTATATTTTCTAGAGGGTTAATCGCGGGAAGAGGCGTAAAGGGCGACCAGGCCAGCAGCATGCCGATGGCGAGGCAGCAGATCGGCAGTGACAACGGCAGCCGGCTCAAGGCCATTGGTAGCCAGACGGTCAACAGCACGACGGCGCCGAAAATCAGGAGAGTGACGACATAAGCATTCAATCAACGCTTCCCTCTCGTTGAAAAGCTTCCCTCTTGAGCTCCCGGTCACCAGACACAAATACTGGCCGCTCCATCGCAGTCTCGATTTCCCGAGACCCGAAAGCGTTACGGTGCCCCGACATGATCCGGACGGGAATAGCTTTCGATGCCGGGGTCTTGGACAGTTCGTCATGGTGATCGATCGCGTTGAGCACGTTGCTCTCGGGGTAATATGAGGCGATCGTTCCGATCGGTAGGGCATGCGCCCGCACTTCGAGGCCGGCCAACTCCCGATGTTTGCCGTCTGAAAAATCGCTCACCAGCGTGACCCGCTGCCCTTCGAAGAGGCCTGCCGACGCTATGTCTGCCTTGCACATGAGGACGACATCGCGGGTGCCCTCAATGCCGCGGAACCGATCAGAGTAACCGTAGATCGTCGTGTTAAACTGGTCGTTTGACCGGAGCGTTACGAGCCGGAAGCGACCTTCGGCGGGCGCGAATGACAGCGCGTTCAATCGATCCGGTTTCGTGAAGACGGCCTTTTGCTCCGGTGTGTTCCAAACTCGTTCATGGGCGTCGTTTCCACGATAGAAGCCGCCCGCCTGAAACATGCGGGCATTATAGTCCCTGAAGTCTTCTGGATAGGTCTTCTCGATAAGGTCACGAACGAGGCTGTAGTCCGCTATCCAGTCGTCCCAGCGCAGCCTTGGACCGGGTTCGAGCGTCGCCTTGGCGATGCCGGCGACAATGGCAAGCTCGCTTCGCAGGCATTTTGACGCCGGTGAGCGCTTGCCCGTACTGCCACTAATATGGGAAAAGCTGTCCTCGGTGGTGACAGATTGGTTTCCCGATACTTGCCTGTCGATTTCGGTACGAGACAGGCAGGGGAGAATATAGGCTGTCTTCGCCGGGAAGAGATGGCTGCGATTGAGCTTCGTGGAAACCATGACCGTCAGTTCCTGAGCGGCCCATACCCGTTCCATTTCCAACTGGTCGGGAACGGCGCGAACGAGGTTTCCCCCAAGACTGACGAAGGCCTTGACGGTGCCATCCATGAGGCCCTTCACTGCGTCGACGATCGTCATTCCGTCCTTCATCGGGGGATCGAAATCGAACAGCTCCTTGAGCTTGTCCATCGGGATCAGCTTGGTTTTTTCGGCGATGCCGACAGTGCGCTGGCCCTGGACGTTCGAATGGCCGCGCACCGGACAACAGCCGGCGCCTTCACGGCCTATGTTTCCGCGAAGCAGCAGAAGGTTCACGACCATCGCAACGTTCAAGGCGCCCTGCGCATGCTGGGTAAGACCCATCCCGTAGACGCCAATTACGCTTTTAGCGCCGATATAGACGTCGCCGGCATCGCGCAGCGCGACCTCGGTAAGCCCGCTCTCGCGTTCGATGTCTGGCCACGGTGTTTCCCGCACCATTTCGACGAACTGATCGAAGCCCGTCGTGTGCTCCTCGATGAATTCGAAGTCGACAATACGCGGCTTGTGGTCCGCTACAGCGAGGTCATCGGCTTCGATAATATGCTTGCAAATGCCGAGGATGGCGGCGATGTCGCCGCCCGCCTTGACCTGATGATACTGATCGGAGATCTGCGTCTCGTTTCCTGTCAGCATGTCGATCGGGTTCTGCGGGTTGACGAAGGAGATCAGGCCCTGTTCCAGAACCGGATTGAACGTGACGATTCGGGCGCCTCGCCGCTTTGCGTCCTGGAGCGGATGCAGGAAGCGCGGACTGTTTGATCCTGGATTCTGCCCGAAGAAGAAAAACGCATCGGCCTTCTCGAGATCTTCCCAGACGACGGTACCCACAGGAGATCCGATAACCTTGTTCAGGCCGACGGATGTCGTCTCATGGCACATGTTAGAACTCTGCGGCAGATTGTTGTTGCCATATGAACGGGCAAGCAGCGCGTAGAGATAAGAAGCCTCCAGCCCGGCATGGCCGGACGAGTAGAATACGACACTCTCCTTCTCCAGCCGGTTGAGAATGGTCGCGATGCCTACGAAGGCTTCATCCCATGTCACTTCGACATAGCGGTCGGTGCCGGCTTCGTAGCGAAGGGGATGCGTCAAGCGACCTGTCATCTCCAGATCGTGATCTTTCCACTGCCGAAGCTCGCCAACCGTGTGGTCGTTCCAGAAATCGGGCGTGCAGCGATGCGACGTCAGCTCCCATAGTGTCGCCTTCGCTCCGTTTTCGCAAAACTCGAAGGGATGATAGTTGACGGGCTTCGGCCAGGCGCAGGAGACGCACATGAAACCGCCCGGCTTGTTCTGGCGTGCAAGGGTCTCAAGCGCGGCGGGCGTGGGCGAGCTTTCGCCATAGGTACTGGCTATACCTTTCAGCGAGCCCCAGCCACCGGAGGGACCTTCTGAGTTGGGGTTTGGAATGTTGTCGGCCATGAAGCTTATCCTTGGTGCGTCTCAATGCGAAAAGGCACCGCCTGAAAAGCGGCGCCGGCCGACGGCGGGATGCACGATCAGGAGGCAGGTTCGTGGATTGGGCACCTGTTGAAGCCCGCGCGGAACTTCGCCGAATGCTCATAGGTCGCCTTGCGGGCCCGGTTGATGTTTCCAAGCGGTTCGTGTGCAGCAAGGCCCGTCCAGACACTGAACCTCATTTCTTCGTCGACCTTCTGCACATTGGTTTTAGACCAGCTGTCCTGCGGCACTGCATGTATGGTCGCTACCGCCACGAATGGGGCTTCGTCCTCGTCCCACTGAACCGTCGGATCCTCGACGGGTTGTTTTTCAAGATCGCGACAGAGCTGGACACAAAACTCCCACTCTCCGGACAGATGCCGCATCTCTACTTGTACCGTCTCGCGAATAGCATCCGGCTGGTCTTTCGTGTCGATCTCCTTGCCGGTCAATTCGGTCAGGTCCTTCGAGACCGGGCGAATGCTGAACTTGGCGATATAGTCCCCATAGCGGAACGGTGTCACGCTATAGTAGGTCTCGCCAAGAGGATCGACGTCGGGCGCCCCACCCATCGATCGCACTGTCGGGCTCGACAGGCCCACGGCCTGCAAAGTCGCATTCACGCCCTGCAATACGTTGGACAGGACCTCCTTCGTGCCTTCCATGCGGTCTGTCGTCTTGGCGAGTATTTTCAGACTGCTGAGGAACTTCTTTGCATTCTTTGCCTGGAAGACCGGCCCGTTGACCATGACGAAGTCCTGGGTCGCTCCCTCCGCATCTGGCAGTCGTGCGCCCGGAACCTCGACGACCTTCAGAGCAAGTCCGCGCGGCAGCGAGATGTCATCTGGGAGGATGTCGCCGGCATTCGTTGAGATGCGCATGTAGGTCTTGTAGGCACCAGGGTTCGCAAACAGGCCCTGCGCTAGCTCCGGCGGCAGGCCCCCCTTGACCGTCATCGTGCCTTCAAGGATGCCATGAGCCTTCGCATGCACAGACCGCACGGCATGTCCGTAATCCGCGGCGGTCTTGTTCAAAATGATATCGAACGTCTCGTTGAGCTCCGAGACGGTTTGCTGCTCGTCGCCGTGAAAGGTTTCGACCTCTGGCGTATAAAGGATTGGCGGGTTGAAAGGCATGGGAACTCCTTGCGGGCGCGAGAGTGCTAAAAGTTCGGGAACGGCGAGATGTTCCACAATGCCTGACATCCTTTGAAAAACGTCGTCCGCTCGATGGCGCGCTGTTTCCGGATACGTCCCCTTCGGCAGGTGGAAAGAAATCTGGAGAAGCAGAGCTTTTGACGGTCGACGGAGACGGACGGCGAGCGTCTCGCGGACTTCTCCTGAACTCCGCGGCGAGCTGGCATGGTCTCCCGGTCTTGGGGATAGATCGCGGGCGTATAAAGGTGGACGGACCCGGTTCATCAGGACCACCCGATCCTTTATTCAGGATGAAGGGAACAATGGGCTTTCGCCGAGGTTGGGTGACGTCTTTTAATCGGAAACCAATCAATGACCCCTCGTACCGCCCGAAAGACGGCGCTGCTTTTTGGCACGCTGCTGGCAACCGCCGCCCCCGTATTTGCGCAGGATGCTCCGAAGCCTGCGCCGGAGATGCAGGCCGTGCTCGATAAGCTGGCTGCCCTCGGCTCAAAGCCGTTTTCGACCTTAACCGTGCCGGAAGCTCGTATGCAGGCGAGCCCGGCCGACGCCGCGCGCGCCGTCCAGTGGGACAAGCGCGTATCATCCAATCCCGAAGCGCAGGTGACCACCAAGGATATCGCGATACCGTCGGAGCAAGGCGGCTTGGCCGCGCGCGTCTATATTCCAGGCGGGGAAGGGCCGTTTCCGGTTGTGGTTTACTATCACGGGGGCGGCTGGGTCGTCGCCGACGTCAATGTCTATGACGGCGCGCCGCGTGCGCTTTCGCTCGGCGCCCACGCGATCGTCGTATCGGTCGAATATCGCCATGCACCGGAATACAAGTTTCCGGCAGCCCATAAAGACGCTTGGACCGCCTACAAATGGGTTGTCGAGAACATTCATGAACTGAATGGTAACGCCGACAAGATCGCAGTCGCTGGCGAAAGCGCTGGCGGCAATCTTGCCGCCAACGTTGCGCTGATGGCGAAGGAGATGAAGACCAAGAACCCGGTCCACCAACTTCTGGTCTATCCGGTGGCGGGCAACGACATGGACACGCCCTCCTACAAGGAAAACGCCAACGCCAAGCCGCTCGGCAAGGCCGACATGGAGTGGTTCGTCAAGAACACCGTCACGTCGATGGACGACGCCAGGGATCCCCGCATCAATCTCAACGGACGCTCGGACCTTGCCGGCGTCGCGCCGGCGACCGTGATCCTGGCGCAGATCGATCCGCTGCGGTCCGACGGCGAGACCTATGCCGCAAAGCTCAAGGACGCTGGCGTCTCGGTCGACATCAAGACGTTCGATGGCGTCACCCACGAGTTCTTCGGCATGGCCAAGGTGGTGCCTCAGGCAAAGCAGGCCATGGACATGGCCGTTGCCGATCTGACCGCCGCATTTGACAAGGCCAAGTAAGGAATGCCGACATGAAAAAGATGATTTCTGCCTCGCTCGTTGCGTTCTCCCTGCTGATGTCCACCGCGAGTTTCGCTGCCATGCCAAAAAGCGCCGACACCGTCGCTGCTCCGATGAACGTCGACAAGGGCTCCTTCGTGAAGGTCGTCACGAGTGCCAATGCCTTCGAGATCGAATCCAGCAAGCTCGCCGAGGAAAAGGCGAGGGATGGCGACGTCAAAGACTTCGCCAAGCAGATGATCGCAGATCATACAAAAGCGGCCGAAGGTCTGAAGAAAGCCGCCAAGCTCGGTGACGAGCCGCCGGTGCTCGCGCCGAAACACCAGGCCATGCTTGACACCCTAAAGGGTGCCTCGGGCGAGGATTTCCAGGCGCTTTACATAGAGATGCAGGCGTCCGCGCACATGGATGCGGTGACACTCTTCGCGACCTACGCGAAGGGCGGGGACGATGCTGCCGTCAAGCAATTTGCGGCAGAGACGCTGCCTAAGCTCGAGATGCACGTAATGAAGCTCGTGGCCGCGCACTGAACGTTCCCAGACCGCGGCCGGCAATCCGTTGTCTGTGGTCTGCATGGGAAAACAATGAAGAGCATTCTCCATTTGACGCGTCGGTCAGTTCTTGCGGCGACGACCGCTACTTTTGCCGCCGCCGCGCTCCCGGCGCAATCGTAAGCCCGATCGAAGGAATCAACATCCATGGAAGACCCGACCACGAAATATCCGAAGCCGCCTTTCCAGCGCCAGTCGCAGCCTTTTCCGGGCCTTGCCGGCAAGATGGACCCAAAACCGGATAACGGCGAGACAAGTTATAAAGGCTCGGGTAGGCTCGCCGGGCGCAAGGCGTTGATCACCGGCGGCGATTCCGGAATGGGCCGGGCGGCTGCGATTGCTTATGCCCGCGAAGGCGCGGATGTTGCCATCAACTATCTTCCTGACGAAGAGTTCGACGCCAAGGAAGTTATCGCGCTCATTGAAAAAGAAGGACGAAAGGGCGTGGCATTGCCTGGCGACCTTCGCGATCAGGCTTTCTGCGAGAAGCTTATCGAGGATGCGGTGAAGGGGCTGGGCGGTTTTGATATCTTCGTCAGCAACGCGGGACGCCAGCAGCAGGCGGGAATGTTGTCGGAGATCACTTCCGATGCCTTCGACGCGACGATCAAGACCAACATCTACGCGATGTTCTGGCTGACGAAGGCCGCGCTCAAACATTTGCAGCCTGGTTCGGCCATCATTATCACGACGTCTGAGCAGGCATACGACCCCTCCGAGGACTTGGTCGACTACGCGATGACCAAGGCTGCCGGCATGAACTTCACAAAGTCGATGGCCAAGCAGCTCGGGCCGAAGGGCATCCGGGTCAACGGCGTGGCGCCGGGACCGATCTGGACACCGCTGCAAGTGGCCGGCGGCGCGACGATGGAAAAACTGGAACAGTTCGGTGGCAAGACGCCGATGGGTCGTCCAGGCCAGCCGGCCGAACTCGCCTCGATTTACGTTCAGCTTGCCGATCCCTCGGCCAGTTACGCAACAGGGCAGGTGTATGGCGCGGCCGGCGGTGGCGGCCAGCCCTAAATCCTAAACGATGATCCAAGAAAAACGCGCAGAGGAGAACGACATGAAGGCTTTAACCTGGCACGGTAGCGGAGACATCCGTTGTGAAGAAGTCGACGATCCGATTATCCAGAACGAGCGCGATGCGATCATCAAGGTGACGAGCTGCGCCATCTGCGGCTCCGACCTGCACCTGTACGGCGGTTTCGTTCCAGGCATGCATGCAGGCGACGTTATGGGCCACGAGACGATGGGCGAGGTCGTCGAGGTCGGTCGCGGCAATTCCAAACTCAAGGTTGGCGACCGCGTCGTCGTTCCCTTCACGATTTCCTGCGGCGAGTGCTCGATGTGCCAACGCAGCCTGTTTTCGTTGTGCCAGCGGTCGAATCCGTCCGGCGCTAAACAGGCCGAGCAGATCGGTTATCCGACTGCAGGGCTTTTCGGCTATTCCGACATGTACGGCCGGTTCCCCGGCGGGCAGGCGCAATATCTGCGCGTGCCCTTTGCCGATGTCGGCCCTATCAAGGTGCCAGACGGTTTAAGTGATGAGCAGGTTCTCTTCCTCTCCGATATCTTCCCGACCGGCTACATGGCGGCGGAAAATTGCGACATTCAACCGGGGCAGACGGTCGCCGTTTTCGGATGCGGTCCCGTCGGCCTCTTTGCAATCAAATCGGCGTTCCTCCTGGGCGCCGAACGCGTCATTGCGGTCGACACCGTGCCCGAGCGTCTGGCGCTGGCGCGTCAGGCGGGTGCCGAAACGCTCGATTACACAGACGACGACCTTCAGCAAAAAATCGTCGAGATGACGGGTGGGCAGGGGCCGGACGCCGTGATCGAGGCAGTCGGGCTGGAGAGCCACGGCGCCGGTGGAATGATGGAGAGCCTGCAGACCAAACTGACATCAACGGAGCGGCCTTACGCCTTGAGCCAAGCGATCCTCGCGTGCCGTCCAGGCGGCACCGTGTCGCTCCCGGGTGTTTTCGTAGGACCGGCCGTGCCCGCACCGCTCGGCGCACTCGTTGCTAAGGGCCTGACACTGAAGACCGGCCAGACCCATGTGCAACGCTATCTCGAACCGCTAATGAAGCTGATCATCGACGGAAAAATCGACCCGTCCTTCCTGATTACGCATCGCATCGGTCTTGAAGAGGGGCCGGATGCCTACAAAACCTTTCGTGATAAGCAAGACGGCTGCGTTAAGGTTGTCATCCGGCCAAACGGTTAAACTGCCGATCTTTCCCACTCCAGTGTTGGAGGCCATCGTTCGTCGGCGCGTACGCCCTGTTTGTCGAGCTTCGTCAGCATAGCTGGCGCCCTGAGCGCGCTCCTTCCCTGCGCTTCGGAAAGCTGTTTTTTGCCTGCTCCGTGTATGGTTTCCCTCGTTTGCACGGCTAACCGCGCTGATCGAGTTCGAACGCGAATACGCTGACGAGGAGAACGTACAGGGCATCAGGCTTAACCGTGTTTCGGCCGCGCGGAGCTGCCTCTCGTGAAAGTCGGCGTCGTCCTTGCGTTCCTGGTCGCCGTCCAAGTACGCGCAGATCCGTAGGGCCTGCTCTTCCGTCACCACTACAGGTGGAGCAGAGCGGTCAGGAAGGCCGTGGCCGCTCTGGAGAGCGAAAATTTTTCGGCCGGTGTTGGGATACCGTCAAATCTTCTATTTGGATGTCGCCGGTCGCAGTGGAAGATGTGTGGCTCTGGCGATTTCGAACTTCCGCTCTTTCTTCTTGTCTCGACCGCGCTCGCACCGTCCGGCTACGGCGAAATCTCGTCGTCGGACTGCAGCTCGTCGATGTTCAAGCAACGGCTTCAGTCCGTGATTGTTTCACTCCCGGTTGGCCGTCTGCGGGGCGGGGATACGACTCTTGGGATCTGCACGGCCAGTCTTCGAATCGGCCTCGGTCAAGCCGTCTCCGGCTACGCGGCTGGTGCCCATGTTCACGGGCGGAGCCCGGCGGTCGTCTATGCTTGAGTGAGGAATTGCTTCGTCCTGCCTGTCTTTGTTCAAGGTCCTCGGGAGAAGCTCGTCGGAATTGGGGATCGATTTCGTGATCATTGCAGGTCTCCTTCTGAATTCTGAAGGAGAACTCCGGCAGCAAGACCAAGTTCCTCGATCAGACAGGCAAAGGCGACACGGCGCGCGGGGTGTTGGAACCAGCGAGCCTTACGACGGTTCTATTGGTATAGGAGATTCCTGATGAAGGTCGTTCTGATCGCCACTTCGATCATCGTGCTCATGCTGGCAGTCCTTGCCGCCAATTTGCTGCCTTCCCGCCACGAGGCTTCCTATCCGAGGCCGTACGACATCACGCGACGATAGATTATGCAAGCCACTCGGCATTTCGCCGCGGCCAATCCCAGACCTTTGCCAGGGAGACCTGAATGTTCCAGACAACCTCTAACCTAAAGACGCTGCGCGAGGCCCTTTCAGACCATATGGAGCTTTCCGAATATTTCCTGGGAATGCATGCCTTCTGTGATGGCGAGGTCGTCTTTGCCCGAGATGTTGTCCAGGTGAACATGGAGTTTTCTCCGTTCCCGGTTGACTTCGAAAACCTTTGGGGCTGGCTGCGGGAGCAGATTAGGGGTTCTCCCGCGCAGGAAACCTTCGCCTATGAGACAACCTTCGGTATCGAGGACGAAGACGACCCCGTCATGGAGAAACTCATCGAAATGACCCAAAGGTCGGCGAACACGATCTGGATGATCGATCTTGCGCACCAGGAGACGCCGGAGGCCGGCCGCCGGTTCGTCATCGTCACCGCGCCTGACAAAAATCGAGCACAGGAATTTCGCGACGAGTTCCACGGTAGGGACGTCGCGGTTTCATGACGAGAGGAAGCCTGTGCTGTTCGCAGAGGCCCTGGTTGGCTTGGGCTTGTCTGATCTTCAGAGCGTGTCGATAAGGCCGCCGTCCACGCGCACCGAAGCCCCAGTCGTGGCTGATGCCAATGGCGAGGACAGATAGGTGACGATATTCGCGATCTCCTCGACGCTGGCCGCGCGCTGAATGAGGGAGCTGCTCCGGTGCTGCTTGACGAAGTCGGCAGCGACCTCCTCAATCGACTTTCCTGTCTTTTCGCGCTCGGCGGCAAGCATTGCTTCGACGCCTTCTGAAAGGGTGGGACCAGGAAGAACCGAGTTTACGGTAACTCCAGTGCCTGCCATTCGTTTGGCAAGCCCGCGCGCGACAGCGATGTCGGCCGTCTTGCTGACGCCGTAGTGGATCATTTCCACCGGAATGTTGAAGCCGGATTCCGATGCGATGAAGATGACGCGGCCCCAGTTTGCTTCTTGCATGCCTGGGAGATAGGCGCGGGACAGCCGGACTGCAGACATGACGTTCACCTGCCAGTGACGGTCCCATACCTCGTCCGTGGTGTCGAAGAAATCGCTTGGCTGGAAGATACCGGCATTGTTGATGAGGATGTCGACCAGCGGCACCTTTGCCACGAGTTTTGCGCACCCTTCGGCGGTGGCGAGATCGGCCGCCACCCCCGTGACACTGCCTTTGGCGCCTTCGCTTCTCAGCCGTCCTGCTGCTTTCTCGGTCTTGCCTTCGGACCTGCCGTTGACAACGACGTCCGCGCCGGCTCTGGCGAGCTGACGGGCGATGGCGTAGCCTATGCCCTCCGTGGACCCAGTCACCAGAGCGGTCTTGCCTTTGAGATCGATTTGCATGTTCCGCTCCTGTGAAGTTGGGTACCGGTTAAAGATTGCTCATGCCGCCGTCGATAACGAGCTCGCTGCCGACGATATAGGAGGCTTCGTCAGATGCGAAGAAGACCACGGTCTTTGCAACCTCCGACACGTTGATTCGTAAAGGCGTCGACCCGACCAGCTGATGCCGGCATCCGTGAAAGATATCGATCGGCTCGATTATCGCACGCACCAATGCCCCGAACCCCGCAAAGATCATCCCGCGTTCAGCCCTGGAACTGAGCTGAAAGCAATCGAACTTGCCGCGTGATCAGCTTTACGGCTCGTTGTAGGCCGAGGCTTTGACAACCACCGTCTTTCCGGCAGGGTTATTCTCGAAGATCAAACCGCCCCTCGTTTTGGACCGGCCTGGAACATAGGCAAGCACGGTTTCGACACTCTCGATGATGGCTTTTCCGTCCTGTAGTTCACCTCGCACCGTCACGTCGGCGGCCGTGGCGCTGGCCTTGTTGCTCATTTCGAACAAAACCTGATAGCCGGTGCTGCGTTGTTCCGTCCGGACGACAGCCGCCTCAAGGTCAGGAGAGCTGTCTTTATCCATCAGCGCGTCCTTGCCGATCCAGGTAATCAGCACGATCACGAGGGCTGCCGAGACGAGGCCGGTCAACCATTCAATCCAATGCGGTTCGGCATTTTCGATGTTTGAAGATCTCGATATCTTGGTCATGCCTGCCTCATAAAATCAGCCGCGCAGCAGCCGCGCCAATAGCGCCCGGGAAACTCAAGATCACAGTTGTCATCAACGCCTGTGTCGTAGAAGTGTCGTCGATCCGGTGAAACGTCCACAGACAAAAGCCGCTGATAGCGAGAGCGATGACATAGCCTGGCAGGGTGAAGCGGACAAAGGCGTGCCACCCAGGCGTCCCCTCGGCAAGGTCATGGCTTCCGTGGAACGACAGGGTGTAGACGAAGCCATGCATTATCGCCAGAGACGCCACGATGATAGCCAATGCGTGCCAGGGCGACATTTTGTAGGAGAGGAGGATCATTTCCTCGGTCGGCGCCACATTAAGCGCGAGGAAAAGGGCGCCGACAGCCATCAAGAACAGTTCGCCTGCATAGCTCGTCTCCCGGCTATCCACCGGGTCATCTCCGTCACCGTGATCATCAATCTCATCGGACTGCCCGCCAAGCTGGCTGCGCCCCAGCATTGCTCCGATGCTCGACGGCACTGCCTGGATGGCAATCATGCCGATGACCTCATGCGCAGACTGGTCATTCCGGAGGATGCCCATTGCGGACAAGATAAGAGCACTGCAGACGATGCCAAGGCCGTAGGCGATGCTCGCGTCTCGGACCGCTTCGCTCCAGGTAGACGTTGTCTCGAAGCCAATGCGGTCAGACAGAAAGATGAGCAGCGGGATATTGATGACGAGGAGAAGCAGCAGTCTCGTGCGGTCCATGTAGAACCCGAGTTCCCACATCTCCATAGTCATCAGCATCGGCAGGGCAAAAAGCAGTGCGCCTGCAAAACCGCGCGCTATTCCAGCGGCGAACTCTAGACTGTCGAATTTCGGCTGGGTTTTGCCCCTGAGCTTTTCTGACGACGGTGCCGCGCTCAAATCATGATCTCGCCGCCCGTGACCGGAATAATGGCGCCGGTCATATAGCTACCCTCAGCCGAGGCCAGCAACACATATGCCCCGGCGAGTTCGGCCGGTTGGCCAGCGCGGCCAATCAGCGTCTTTTTGCCGAAATCCTGAGTCTTATCTGGCGGCATGGTCGAAGGGATAAGAGGCGTCCAGATCGGGCCGGGGGCGACCGCGTTCACGCGTATGCCCTTTTCCGCCAACATTTCGGCAAGGCCCGCGGTGAAGTTCGAAACCGCGCCTTTGGTGGAGGCATAGGCCAGAAGATGGGAGGAGGGTTGGCGCGATTGGATGGACGTGGTGTTGATAATGCTGGCGCCAGGCTTCATGTGAGGCACGGCAGCCTTGGCGAGGAAGAAAGGGGCATATATGTTCGTGCGAAACGTCTCGTCCCATTCCTCCTCGGTGATGTCGCCGATTGCAGCGTAGGTGCGCTGGAAGGCTGCGTTGTTGACAAGAATATCGATGCCTCCGAACTCCCTGACGGTTCGTTCGACGAGAGCAATGCAGTGACTTTCTGAGGTGATATCGCCGGCAACGGCCAAGGCACGGCTACCAGCTTCTTCGACCCATCTCGCCGTTTCCACGGCATCTTCGTCTTCGCTGAGATATGAGATCAGGACATCGGCGCCTTCACGCGCAAAGGCGATCGCCACGGCACGACCGATGCCGGAATCTGCGCCCGTAATCAGCGCTACCTTTCCCTTGAGCCTGCCGCTGCCTTTGTAGCTCTCCTCGCCGTGATCGGGTGCGGGCTTCATCAATCTTGTCAGCCCAGGCGGCGGTTGCTGCTGCTCAGGTTGCGGCGGTATTGGGCGATTGGTTTCCGGCATGGTTGTGTCCTCTCCTTTAGGTGAGAGAACGGACCGGATAGGGCTTGGTTCCACAATCCAGCGAGAGGTATCAGCGGAGTTTGGGCTCGCGCAGCCATTGTCGACCAACGGCGACATGCGTGCGTTCGACCGGGCCTTCGATGCGATCGTATGTCACGGGGAGGGACTATCACCACTCATGACGCCTTCGAGCTGCTGCGGGCCGAGCGCGGCTCTTAAAGCGGCGACGCCGTTTTCAGGTAGCCTGAGAAAGCCTTTTGAGATGCCTTCTTTCCAGGCTGCGCCGCGATCCCACGCCTCTTGCCAGCCATCTGAAACAACGTCGCCCTGTCGCGTTTCAACGAGTGCCTCAAACAGCAGGGCCGACTGAGAAAGGTCCTTGTCGGCCTTTGCTCGCCCCAGCGCATCTCCGAGCCTCCGCGAAGCGACGATGAGCTTATGGACAGCAAAACGCTCCGGAGCAGGAACCAGCACATTCACACCCTCTCGATGCAGGAGAACGGTGCGCACCGGTTCGTAGATGAGGTAGTCGAGAAACCTTAGATTTTCTGCGGAAGCGCCGCCAAGAGCGGGCATCGGCGAGGGCTTGCCCGTGTGTTCGGCTGATCCGCGATTGCCGGTGAGAAATTCCACCCGGTATCCCCTCGCATTCTGGAAGGCGACAACCTTGGCCTTGTCCCCTTGGTGGGGAACCGGGCGAAAGCCGCTATCGATTGACCGGAGGATTTCCAGGACGGGAGGCAGGCTGTCGCCCACCTCCGCCGAAATCGCGAAGTCCTGTGCAAAGTCAGCATCGCCGGTCTGCATGGCCGAGGATGGTAAGCGAACGCCGAGAATGCCTGCATAGGCGCTGAAAGCGACGGGCCCTATTAGAACTGCGCGCAGGCGGAATAACCCTGCATTTGCAAGCGCCTGCGTGACGTCTCCGGCAAACGGATCGGGGCCTGGAAGACCAGCGCGGCGCAATGTGCTTACCATTCGCCTCCGGTCACGAATCGAATTCTTTAGTTCCATGTGGGCATTCACTCGGGCGGTGATCGCTTCATCGTGGTGCGGGCCGACATAGCTTCGCTTGTCTTTGCCGCCAGGAGTGGGCAGGTCGAAGTACCAGTAATTGCGATCCTTGACCGGTACGGTCACGAACCGGCCCTCCAAGGGAAAGTCTGCCTGGAATTGGGCATCGAGCGAGCGCTCGACGAGCTCTGCGAACATTGTCCGGTAGCTAATATCGACTTGTTTGATTTTCGACATGGCCGTTCCTGCTTGTAGCCTTCTCAGCACCGAACCGGAGTTATAATTTTCTGACAAAAACATTATAGCGCCGATACGAGAAGCCAACGGAGGGGTTATAATGATTTGGCAGGAACATTATAACTTGCCCGCGTACAACCTGCGATGGCGTGCACAAGACGCGCGTTGTGACTGTGCGCCTTGTTACATTTGGATATGCCGCGCCCGGACAAGCTCAGGCTGGATTCATGGCCGCGAAGATGCTGTCGAACGTCCCGTCACGCTCGGCCCAGCGGCGGGCTTGATCCCGCTCCAGGAGCAGCTCGCCACGCGGGTGCTGTCCGTTTTCAAGCATGGACATGACCTCGCAGATGTAAGAGGCGAGCGGCATGGCGCGCGGATCGGCTGCTGGAGAAAGGCCGGTCACCTCCGTCCGCACATAGGGCGGGGAAAGTTCGAGAACCTCGATTGGCAACTTCCGCAGCTGATGACGCAACGACGTCAGCCATGAATGCAGCAAGGCCTTGCTGGCGCAGTAGGTGGCAAAATCTGCCCGCGGCAGGAAGGCGAGAGCAGAGCTGGTTGCCATGATGGTGGCATTCCGCTGGGCCTTCAGAACAGGCAGGAAAGCCGCAACAGTGCTAATCACGCCGACAATGTTAGTCTGGATCATGTCCACCGACGATGAGACATTCCATGTGTCGGACGTCATGTCTTCGGTCCGCGAGATTCCGGCATTGGCGATCACCACATTGGGCGTGGGGAAGCGTTCACCACGAAGCTTACAATTGCTCCAGAGGGATGTTTCGTCGCGCGACTGGCGGATGAGCGGCGCTCGTATCCTATTAACTACCCGACTTCCAATCAACAGGAGTATGAATGTTCGAACTTTCGCGACGGCGATATTGTCTGCACGCGGCCGCCTGTTTCAGTGACCACTCCCGACGCGAGCGCGCCGCTATCCGGTCGAAAGCGCAGGACAATCATTGATCGGCAATCGCATCTCGCACTCGAGAGCGTCCATGCCATAAGCCTGCGCAAAATCCGCGCAGAAACTGGCGTCCTTGGCCAGCAGACGGCTCCTCAGGATGCACGGATCGGCTGTTCCCGTCTTCTTCGACGAGTTGTCTCGTTTTCTGCTGCAGGGGCCGCCTACAATCTCACCGGTTTTCTTCCCTGCTCGCACGGAAAACACGGCGGAACCCAGCCGATCCATGCTACATCCGTCCTATCGTGCGCTTCGCGACTGCGCCTAGACGTATCGTCTGATATTTCATGCTCATGACCGAGTGTCTCGGTGAGCGAGCCCTTCTACGCAACAAATTTAAAGGAAATCCATGAACCGCACACCCCGCAGGCCGGCCAATCCGCTCGATGCTGCTGAAGCCCTGTTTAAGCCCGCCACCAAGGCCCCGGCTGCACCTGCAGAACGGCAGGCAATCCCCTCCACCCGGGAACCGGTATCGATCAGGATCGACACCGACGTGCTCGCCTTCTTCCAGGAAGATGGCCCCGGCTGGCAGGACCGCATCAACGCGGCGCTGCGCGAGACCATGGAAGCCAGCCGATGACATCGGTTTCCGCTATGATGGGCCTACCTTCCGTGTCAGGGTGACAATAGATGGCTGGACGGCGCCGGCAGCCCTGACCTATGCACGGATCAGGCGCGTCGAATGCGCTTCTGTTGGCGAGTCTCCGTTGCGATACGTGCACGGCTGGAGGCTGGCTGTCGCTTCCAACCTGTTGCGTAAATCGAACCTGCGCGTCGGCAATATCGGCTGCCACGGCTACGATTCCGAGGCCGCCTTCAGCCGGGCGTTCAAGACCCTGTGCGGCCTGTCGCCACGGCAGGCGCGTTCCACGCCGGCCCAGAGTTCTATCGCGCGCAGTTTGGAGAGCGGGCGACCCCGAAAAGGCTGAAGGCGGCTGTTCTGATCTTTGTATTCACCGATCGATGTTTGATCTCAGTCAGACGACGCTAGCTTCTCCGCAAGCGTATGTGATTGCACTCATCATGTAGTCCGCAGCCGTGAAATTACGGCAACTCGTCAGCAAATGCGGTTCTCTCAGCCGGCCTTACCTGAAAGGGGAGGACGCCGCCTCCGCTCGTCTTCAAGGGATATGCACAAGGTAAATTGCTTGATTGACATTTGTCGAAATGTATTTGACACTTGTAAAAATCGCTCCATTGGAGATGGAGCGTGATGCATGATTGGTCCATCGTGAGATGGCCCGATCGCGGGAGGAACTTGGGTGGAACATCTTCTGGAAGTCGAAGGGCTGGCAAAGTCCTTCAATGGCGTCGCGGCGCTTCGCGACGGCCGGTTTCAGCTCAAGGCTGGATCCGTGCATGCGCTATGCGGTGGCAATGGCGCCGGAAAATCCACCTTCCTCAAGATTTTGATGGGTATCCACAAGCGCGACGCGGGATCTATCCGGCGACGGGGTGTGGACGTGGAATTCTCCGGTCCGGCGGCGGCTTTGGCATCAGGCATCGCGATCATTGAGCAGGAGCTCAGTCCGGTGCCGCACATGACGGTCGCCGAAAACATCTATCTCGGCCGTGAGCCGTCAGGACGTTTCGGCGGCATCGACTTCAAGACCATGAACCAGAATGCGCAGCGGCTGCTGGAGCAACTCGAGTTCAACATCCGCCCGACGCAATTCATGATGAATCTCTCTGTTGCGCAGATGCAGCTGGTCGAAATCGCCAAGGCGTTGAGCCATGACGCTGAAGTGATCTTCATGGACGAGCCGACCTCAGCGATCGGCGAAAAGGAAGCACAGCAACTCTTCAAGACGATCGAACGGTTGAAGGCCGCGGGCAAGGGCGTGGTCTACGTCTCGCACCGTCTGTCGGAGATTTTCCAGATCGCCGACGCCTACACCGTGTTCCGTGACGGTTCGTATATCGGTGCGGGTGACCTTGCCGATATTGATCGCGCGGGACTGATCCGGATGATCGTCGGCCGTGAACTCGGCGAGGAATATATCAAGACCAACACGCCCACCGATGTCACGGGGTTCGAGGTCGTAGGGTTGACGGCGAGCGGCAAGGTCGAGAACGTATCGTTCTCCGTGAAGAAGGGCGAGATTTTCGGCATCTATGGGCTGATGGGGTCCGGCAGATCGGAGATCTTCAACTGCCTCTTCGGTCTCGACCGGATGGATAGGGGCGAGATCAGGCTCGATGGCAAGGCGATCACCGTCAGCAAGCCTGTCGAGGCCATGGAGCAAGGGCTTGCCCTCGTCACCGAGGATCGCAAGCTGACAGGGCTCAATCTCGTCGATAACGTCAGGGGCAACATCGCGCTTGCCAGCCTGCCGGAGTTCAGCCCGGCTTTCGTCATGCGCCGCGGCCGCGAGCAGGCGGCCAGCCAGCAGATGATCGAGCGTTTCGGCATCAAGACCGCACGCGACACCATGGCGGTCTCGGGACTATCAGGCGGCAACCAGCAGAAGGTCGTGCTGGGCAAGTGGTTCCTGCGCAACCCAAAGGTGCTTCTGCTCGACGAACCGACGCGCGGCGTCGATGTCGGCGCCAAGCGCGAAATCTACCGGATCATCTGCGAGTTCGCAGCCACGGGAGGCACGGTGGTGATGATTTCATCGGAGATAGACGAGGTGCTCGGCATGTCCGACCGCATTCTCGTGATGCGCAACGGCCGCTCGGCGGGCGTCTACCCGCGGGTGGAAACCGACGCGCAAGCGCTGGTGCATCTGTCGACGTAACAGGTGCGCCGCGAATTTCTCAATACGGATCGGCATGGGAAGAGGTTAGAAACAGTGTCCCTTACAGATAACAAACCAACGACGGGCTGGTTCAACTCGGATCGCCGCAGGCTGCTCATCCAGGAATATGGCATCTTCTTCGCCTTCCTACTCTTGTCCGTGATCCTGTCGGTGTCGAACGAGTACTTCCTAACAGCCGGCAACATCTCGAACGTGCTGCTGCAGACATCCATCAACGGCGTGCTGGCGATCGGCATGACCTTCGTCATCCTGACGCGTGGTATCGATCTGTCGGTCGGTTCGGTGGTGGCGCTTGCCGGCATCGTCAGCGCCAGCTTCGTCACGACGTCGGCAACGGCCGGCATTGCGGGTGCCCCGTACCCTGCCATCGTCGCATTGATTGCCGGTATCGCGGTCGGTCTGGCCTGTGGCGCTGTCGTCGGCTTCATCGTCTCGCGCTTTGCCGTCCCGGCCTTCGTCGCCACGCTCGGCATGTTGTCGGCAGCGCGCGGCATGACGCTGATCTATGGTGGCGGCAAGCCTGTCCCGGCGCTGATCCCCGAGTTCCGCTGGATAGGTACCGGAAACATTCTCGGCGTGCCGATGCCGGTGGTAATCCTGGCCGTCGTCTTCATCGTGTCCTGGTGGGTTCTGACTCGCACCCGCTTTGGCCGCTACATCTACGCGGTCGGCGGCAATCCGCATGCGGCGATTACCTCCGGGATCAACGTCACCCGCATCCGTTTCACGGTCTACTGCATCTCGGGCTCGCTCGCCGGTCTCGCCGGAATGATGCTCTCGGCCCGCACGGGATCTGCGCTGCCGCAAGCCGGTATCGCCTACGAGCTCGATGCCATCGCGGCCGTCGTCATTGGCGGCACCAGCCTCTCGGGCGGTGTTGGCCGGGTGACGGGAACGCTGATCGGGGCGCTGATCATCGGCGTCATGAACAACGGTCTCGATCTGCTCGGTATCCAATCCTACTACCAGCAGGTGCTCAAGGGCGCGCTTATCGTCGGCGCCGTCATGCTGGATCAGAAGCGAAATCAAGGTCTCTGACCTCATCATTCGGATCGCATCCGCGGTCCGTCGACCAACCGCGCGTCATAACGGCGACCGGATATCTCTATGGAGGAGAAAAACATGAAGAAACTGATGCTCGCCCTCGTCGCCAGCGCTGCGATCCTTGCCGCGCCAGCAATGGCGCAGGACAAGAAGCTGAAGATCGGTGCAACGACCTACGGCCTCAATGCCGAATTCATGCAGATCTGGTCGGCCGCGCTGAAGCAGCATCCGGCGGTCAAGAGCGGCCAGGTGGAGCTGACGGTATTCGACGGCCGCTATGATGCGCTGGTCCAGCAGGAACAGTTCAACACCATGATCACCCAGAAGTTCGACGCTATCATCTTTGTGCCGATGGACGTCGAGGCGGGTGCCGCAGCTGTTCAGGCCGCCCACGATGCCGGCATCCCGGTCGTCGGGTCCAACGCCCGCGTCAACTCCGATCTCCTGACCTCCTACGTCGGATCGAACGACGTCGAGGCCGGTGAACTGGAAGCCAAGGCCGTTCTCGACAAGATGGGTTGCAAGGGTAACCTCGTCATCCTCGAGGGCCCGATCGGCCAGTCCGGTCAGATCCAGCGCCTCGAAGGCAACGAGAAGGCGCTGAAGGCGTGCCCTGACGTCAAGGTTCTCGAAAAGCAGACAGCCAATTGGTCGCGTGCGGAAGCCCAGACCCTGATGGAGAACTGGCTGACATCGCATCCCGGCCAGATCAACGGCGTCATCGGCCAGAACGACGAAATGGCGCTCGGCGCTATTGAAGCGATCAAGGCCGCCAACCTGAAGGTCGAAGACTTCGCGATCGCTGGCGTCGATGGCGTTACCGATGCGATCAATGCCGTCAAGCGTGGCGAGATGGCATCGATCCTGCAGGACGCCAACGCACAGGCACAGGGTGCTCTCGACGTGGCCATCAAGGCTGCGAACAAGGACGCCAAGCCGGAATCGGCGATCTGGACCCAGTATCCTGACATGAAGTGGGAAGAGGGCGCATCCAAGGACTACCTCGTCCCGTGGACGCCGGTCACCAAGGAAAATGCCGACAAGCTGCTCGAATCCCGCAAGTAAAAAATGCACCGCCGGGGCGGCGTCGCGCCGCCCCGGCATCCACATCGCAAAGGCTTGAAGAGATGACAGACACTTCTCCCCAGATTGACCTCAATTTCCCCCTGACCGGCAAGATCGCTGTCGTCACGGGTGCCGCGTCCGGGATCGGCTCGGCGATATCCGATGCATTGACGGCAAAGGGCGCCACGGTCGCTGTCCTGGATATCAATGCCGATATCGCCAGCGCCAAGGCAGCTTCGCTTGGTCATGGGGCTAAATTCTTCGTCTGTGACGTCTCGCAGCCTGATTCCGTCAATCGCGCCATATCCGACGTGGTCGCCGCTTTCGGCCAGATAGACATTGCCGTCAACAGCGCCGGCGTCGTGTTCCTGGCGCCTGCAGAAGACCTGTCGCTCGACTATTGGGACAAGACGATCAACATCAATCTCAAGGGCAGCTTTCTTGTCACGCAGGCTGCCGGCCGCGCCATGATCGCCGCCGGTAAAGGCGGCAAGATCATCAATCTTGCGTCGCAGGCTGGCACCGTGGCCATTGAAGAGCACGTGGCTTATTGCGCCTCGAAATTCGGCGTCATCGGTATGTCGAAGACCTTTGCCGCCGAATGGGGCAAGTACGGCATAACCGTCAACACTATCTCGCCAACTGTGGTCCTGACCGAACTCGGCAAGAAGGCCTGGGCGGGCGAAAAGGGGGAGGCCGCCAAGAAGCGGATCCCCACCGGCCGCTTCGCTTATCCCGAGGAAATCGCTGCCGCTGCTGTCTTTCTGGTTTCGGACGGCGCGAACATGATCAACGGCGCCGATCTTCTGATCGACGGCGGCTACACCATTCTCTGAGCCGGAGCGCCAGGACATTTTTAAGGAGATCCCATGCAGCGGTTCGTCAACAATCCCGATCTCGTCGTCGAGGATACAGTCAAGGGCTTCATCAAGGCCCACTCCGATATCGTACGGCTTGCCGAAAACCCGCGTGTTGTCGTCGCCAAGAACGCGCCTGTGAATGGCAAGGTTGGCGTGATCACGGGTGGCGGTTCTGGCCACGAGCCCGGTTTCATGGGCTACACTGGCAAGAACATGCTGGACGCCGTCGCCGTGGGCGAGCTGTTCTCGTCGCCGACCGCCAAGAGCTTCCACGATGCAATTCGCGAAGCCAATGGCGGCGCGGGCGTCGTCTGCCTCTATGGAAACTATGCTGGCGACAATATGAACGTGAAGATGGCGACCAAACTTGCCGCCAAGGACGGCATCGAGGTCGCGACCGTCGTTGCCAATGACGACGTCTGCTCGGCACCGCTGTCGGAACGCGAAAAGCGCCGGGGCGTTGCGGGCGAGATCTTCATGTGGAAGATCGGCAGTGCCAAGGCCACCAAGGGCGGCAGTCTCGAAGAGGTTCGCGCCGCGGCGCAGAAGGCGATCGACAACTGCCGCTCGATCGGCGTCGGTCTCGGTCCTTGCACCTTGCCGGCCGTCGGTCATCCGAATTTCCAGATCGAGCCGGGTACGATGGAAGTCGGCATCGGCCACCACGGCGAGCCTGGCGTGCGCGTCGAGCCGCTCAAGACTGCGGTCGAGGTGGCCAAGGACATGTGCAAGATCGTGCTCGACGATCACAATCTTCCGGAAGGCACCGAGGTTGCTGTTCTTGTCTCTGGCCTGGGCGCCACGCCGCTCAATGAACTCTACATTCTCAACGACACGATCGAGAGCGAGATCAGCGGCCGAGGTCTCGTTGTCTACAAAACCTATGTCGGCAATTACTTCACGTCGCTTGAGATGGTTGGCGCGACGCTGACGGTCTTTGCGCTCGATGACGAGACGAAGCCGCTGCTCGACCTCGAAACGTCCTGCACAATCTTGCTCTAGGGAACGCTACATGCAAAGTTTCAAGAATGCCTCGGCGGGCGCCATCGTTCTTTCGGTGGCCGACCGTATCGTTGAAAACCGGGCCTATCTCAGCGAGATCGATGGCAAGATTGGCGACGGCGACCATGGGGTTAACATGGCGAAGGGGTTCGGCATGGCGGCGGAGCGTCTGAAAGGCCAGGACTCATCGCTCAGCGGCGCGTTCGAGACGCTGGGCACGTTGCTGATGACCGAGATCGGCGGCTCAATGGGCCCGCTCTATGGCGTCATGTTCACCGAATTCGGTGAGACAATCGAGGGCAGGGATGCCGTCGATGCCAAGCTGTTCAGCCAGATGTTGCATGCTGGCCTGGATGGCATTCAGTCGATCGGCTCGGCCAAAGTCGGGGACAAAACGCTGATTGATGCCTTTGTCCCGGCGGTCAATGCTTTCGACGAGGCGACAGCATCCGGAAAGTCTTTTGCCGATGCGCTCGCGGCTTTGGCGGAAGCAGCCGAAAAGGGGCGCGATTCGACGATCGATCTGGTCGCCAAGATCGGCCGCGCCAGCCGCCTGGGCGAACGCTCTCGCGGTGTTCTGGATGCGGGCGCGACCTCCTGTGCCCTCATTCTCAGTGAAATTTCAATCGGTGTTGCCAGCCGGCTTGAGGGCGGCTGATCAGACGGTTTGTCTCCCAAGACAGCGCGGCCTCGCCCCATGGCGGCGGGCCGCGCGCCGCGCGGTTGCAATGCGTTGGTATTGGCGGCATCTTCCCGGCAGATCTAAGCGGGAGTTCATTCCAGAGTGGCAGCGGTTAAGACCCAGCAGGCGCGAAAAGCAGGCGCAGGCAAGAACGACCTCGCACAGGCGCCGGACGCCATGCCGTTGCGCTACGGCGACGACCCCTATGTCTGGGCATGCTGGCTCTACTACGAAGACGGATTAACTCAAGGCGATATCGCCGAGGTGATGGGCATATCCCGCGCAACGGTGAACAGCTATCTCGCCGACGCACGTGATCGCGGCATCGTCAACATTGCTATCGAACCGGCACGGCTTGCATCGCTCACCGTTGCGCAAGCGCTCAAGCGGCATTTTGGCCTTGCCGACTGCCTCGTCGTTCCGAGCGAGGACACCGCCAGGCCGCTGATCGACAGGATCGGCGTTGCCGGCGGCCAAGCGCTACATCGATTGATCAAATCGGGCGATACCGTCGCAGTGTCGTGGGGCCGCACGGTGCTGGCGATCAGCGAGCGCGCCGAGGTTCCAGGATTGCAGGATGTCACCGTTGTGCAGGCAACGGGCGGCACGCGCGCAAGCTTCGCCTATACGCCTGAACTCTGCGCCGCGGCGCTGGCCACCGCCGTCAACGGCAAGCTGATCAACATCTCCGCACCCGCCATCGTCTCGGCGAACGCCGTGCGTGAGTCGTTTATGCAAGAGCCGCTCATCGAGAGCCAATTCGGTGCTCTTGCCGGTGCCAACAAGGCGCTTTTTGGCATTTCGTCGCTGCGCCCCAATTCCACCATTCATACCAGCGGCTTCTTCGAATCTGTTCCACTGCAGGACTATCTAGCCAAGGGCGCCGTCGGCGTGGTGGCCGGACGTTTCATCGATGGGCAGGGCCGCGCGATCGCTGGGCCGCTCGACGACAGAACGATCGGCATTTCCCTTGAGATGCTGAAGAACATCGATCTGCGCATTGCCGCCGCCGGCGGCTTCGACAAGGTGCCGTCCATTCTTGCGGCGTTGCGCGGCGGCTATGTCAACGTGCTGATTACCGACGCGGCGACCGGCCGCGGCATTCTCAACGCCGATGGCGTGACCGATATCGATCAGCGATCGCCCCAGCGCCTGCGGCCGGAAAGCCAGACGCCTCTACCGCCGGCCGCGCGAACGCGCGTGAAGAAATTTCTCAACGATCCCGACAATGTCGTCGAAGAGATGCTGGATGGCGTAGTGCGCGCCCATCGCAAGTATCTTTCGCCGATCGAAAAATCGCACCGCGCGCTGGTTGCGCGCGACGGACCAAGACCGGGCAAGGTAGGGCTGGTCATCGGTGGTGGATCCGGACATGAGCCGGGATTCCTGGGCTATGTCGGCAAAGGTTTGGCGGATGCCGTCGCGATCGGCAACATCTTCTCGTCACCGCCTCCCATACCCATCCTGCATTGCGCGAAAGCTGCATCCGGCGGCGCCGGCGTTCTTTTCGTTTATGGCAACTACGCCGGCGATGTGATGAATTTCGAAATGGCGGCGGAGATGGCAGAGGCTGCGGGAATTCCCGTGCGAACGGTTCTTACCACCGACGACATCACCTCTTCGCCGATCGAAGACCGGGATGGGCGGCGCGGCGTGGCGGGCAATTTTTTCACCTTCAAGATAGCTGGTGCGGCCTGCGATCGCGGTCTGCCGCTCAATGCCTGCGAAGCCGTGACCCGCAAGGCGAATTTACAGACCTATACGGTCGGCGTGGCGCTTGAGCCATGCTCCATGCCGCAGACGCAACGGCCCAATTTCGAGATCGGCGCCGAAGATATCGAGTTCGGCATGGGCATCCATGGTGAGCCGGGCGTCATTCGCGAAAAGATGATCAGCGCCGATGAGATCGTCGACAGGGTGATGGATCGGATATTCCAGGAGATGAGGGCGGCCAAAGGCAGCCGTGTCGCCGTGCTCGTCAACTCGTTCGGCGGGACGCCGATGATGGAGCTCTATATCCTGTTCAGACGTGTCGAGCAGCGGTTGAGTGCCAAGGGCATTGCGATCGAAGCCAATTGGGTCGGGCACTACTGTACGTCGCTCGACATGGTCGGGGCGTCCATCTCGATCATGGTGCTGGATCAGGAACTGACGGAACTCTTGCACCATCCCTGCGACACCGCGGTGCTGAAGATAACGTAAGATCGGCATGCACCGGCCTCATCATCGGGCGTCTTGTGCATATGGGAGGGGAAGCAATGGCAGAGAATGATGCGCGCAAGCTCAACCGGATGTTCAATCGGATATCCAGCTTGATCGCGGCAGAAAAAGACTACCTGACCGAGCTTGACGGCGCGATTGGTGATGCCGACCATGGGATAACGATGTCTCTTGGCTTTGGCGCCGTCGCTGGTGAATTGGCACGGTCCGATCTCGACGAGATGCCGCCGTCGGTTGTGATGACAACCGCAGCTTCGGTGTTCCTCAACGCCGTCGGCGCCTCGACAGGCCCTCTTTATGCGACAGCGTTTTTACGTGCCGCAAAGGCACTGGAAGGCCGGCAGTCTCTGAACGCTGCGGGGCAAGTCGCCATGTTGGAGGCGATAACGCTTGGCATACAGGAACGTGGGAAGGGCCAGCGTGGCGACAAGACGATGCTTGACGCCTGGATTCCGGCCGCCGAGGCGGCTCGTGCAGCACTCGTGCGCAAAAGCGGGGTAAGGGAACTGTGGCGTGACGTGGTGGTGGCAGGCGAGGGTGGGGCGGAGGCCACACGTTCAATGGTGGCGGTGCGCGGACGAGCGGCGCGGCTTGGCGAGCGATCCCTCGGCCATGTCGACCCGGGCGCGGCTTCTGCGGTTCTGGTTTTGAAAGCGATGATGGAAGTATTCGCGGATTGAGTTGATCAGAGCGGCATTTGTCGCGTGACATCCGATAGCAATGCTCCATCCGATTGCACCGGGAACACAGCTTCAGCGGCTGGAGGCAAAGGGCTTTGTGCGACGGGCTTGCGCGAGAACATACGCCAAATGACCGATTGCAGAGGAAAGCGGGCCAGAGCGAGATTGTCGCCGGTTCGGACGCACCAGCACGATGTCAGGGCAGCGGCTTAATCAGCCGAAGCCTGTTGCCAGGTGCAAACTCGACGATACGGTCCTGCTCCAGGGCTTCGAGCACCGCCGTGATCTCATCCTGCGTAAACCCCGCTGCATTCAAGGGAACCCCGAGTTCGAAGAGGTTGATCGTCACATCCGGATTTCCTTTCATCGCACGGAGCCGTTCGGTTATTGCGGCTTCGGTATCTTCAAATCGGCCCATCTCAACTCTCTGCCCGCTTCATCTTAGGCGGGAACGTAGAGTAAACTGCAGCAATTGTCGCGCTATGGCTTCGCATTGCTTCGAGAGCGATGAGGCTTCAGGTGCGATCCAGCGGCCAGATCGACCGCTTTACATTGACGTAGGGCCGCAACTCCGCGCGCGGCGTGGCCAGAGCGCCGCTGTAGCAGACGACGACCTGGCCGGCGAGTGGCTCGAAGGCGGCGCGGAAATGCTGCATCGACTTCAATACCAGGAATTTCAGCGATGCAGGTCGCGCCGCGGGACGGCCATGGGACCAATGCACGCGAGTTCGCGTGCCACCTGCCGTTAACAGCACGTTTGACGATTCCGATCTCCTTTCGCTACGCGGTGGTCTGTAGGAGGCATTTTCGTGCGGTCTGGAGATCGTTGCCTTCGATCCCAACCGGAACGATTTTCTGCTGCTGCCGATCTTGCGTGGCCCTGCCGAGAAATAAGCCGTGCTGGCGGGGCATGACGGTGGGAAAGATGCGCTGATAAACTTTTGCCCTGCAGCCGCCGAAATACGAATCAAGGCCGGGTCCTGCCAACGCCGCTTACGCGACGCCCGCGATTGCCGCCCGCCACAGGCGTTCAATATTTCTTCTTGCGAACGATCTTGTTGCCGCGTGGTCCGCTCACGACAGGTGTTCGCTCACGGTTTTCCGCAAGCAGGCTGCGCCAGCGTTCCAAGCGATCGGCGGACAGGGCGCCACTTGCAACAGCTGCCTGGACGGCGCATCCGGGTTCATGGGCATGGGTGCAGTCGCGAAAACGGCAAAGCGGCGCCAGCTCGGTGATTTCAGCAAAGAGTGTATCTATGCCGTCGGCAACATCGCTTACGTAAAGTGTTCTTATTCCTGGCGTATCAATGACCCAGCCGCCGCCTGAAATTGCGTGCAGGGATCGAGCCGTGGTCGTGTGCCGGCCCTGTGAATCATATTCCCGGATCGCGCCCGTCTTTTGCTTCGCGTCAGATTCCGACCCCGTCATTGTGTTCACAAGCGTCGATTTTCCGACACCGGAGGATCCCACCAGCGCGACGGTCTGACCTGCGCCGCACCAAGGTCTCAACTGCGACACTGCATCGGCAGAGCGCCCGTTCAGGGCGACGACAGGCACATCCCGTTGTAGCGCCCCGGCTTCCGCCATGAACCTGCCGGCGTCTTCAGTGACGTCGGCCTTTGTCAGTACAATCACCGGGCTACTGCCGGCTTGGATCGCCATGATCAGGTAGCGTTCCAGCCGGGCGAGATTGAAATCCGCATTGCAGGAGGTGACGATGAACAGCGTGTCGATGTTGGCGGCAACAAGTTGCTGGCCACGTCCAGCTTCCGGGCATCGTTGAAAGACACTTTTCCGATCGAGACGGCGGACAAGCATACCGGTCAGGGGATCGGCAAGAATCCAGTCGCCCACCGCATATTCAGCGGTGTTGGCGTGGGCTGGAAGTTCAATTCCGGCCGGTCCAGTGACGTCGATTGCCTCAAGACGTGCGCGGTGAACTGAAGCAATCCGTCTGGGGATCAAGTCCGCCTCGCCGGGCTGGACCTGTTTCGCGAAGAACTCAGACCACCCAAGCAGTTTAAGCGGTGACGAAAGGGGGAAGCTGGTCAATCTTGCACCGCATCGGGTAAGGTTGTCACATTCGTTTCTCAATGCTGTTTCGCGGTTTATCGCCTAACGGCGTGGCTGATCCGGCTTTGGCAGAGAGGTTGCGTAAGCTGCAGCCTCGCCGGGATAGGGGAAATCCTCCCCAAGCTGACGGTCACCGTCATAGACCTTGAAGGCAGGCCCATCAATTTCAACGATCTTATAACCGTTCACGTATTCAAACTTCGGTGTTTTCCAACCCAAAAAGTTCTCCAGTACCGTTTCACAGTTTTGAGAATGATACACAACGGCTCATGCCCCCGTCGGCTGTCATCTACCACTTGCTGACACAAAATGCGATCAATCATCGCGGCAACGAAGATGAACATTTCAAGTAAGCGCTCTGCCGGGCACCCACATGACCCGGCTGTCCAAGGGTCGGCAACACGCCGGTTTCAGCTCAAAGCCCCGGCGAGATAGGTTGCCCAGCGCGATTGACCATCGGCGGATCCGATCAGGTCTTGGCGGATCTCGACCAGCACGGCATCCAGCCCCCGGTCTTCGCCATGGACAGGGATGGCGTAGTCGCTGATCCGTTCGATCACGTAGGGGACATTCGCTCCTATCCTCAACTTGGTGATCTCCGTCAGACGGTCGATGATCTGCCGTCCCAGTCCAAACGACTTACCAAACAGGATGCCGGCGTGCCAGGGACGCTGCTCTCCCAGGAACACTGGGGTGAACGAATGGATCGCAATGATCTTCGTTGGCCGTCCTTGCTGCTGGCGCAGGTCGAGATGCCGCGAGATTGCAGCCTGGAACGGCGTGAATATTCTGTCTGTTCTGAGTTGCCTGTCTTCGGCCCCAAGGTGGAAATTGCCGGGGATATCGGTTGCTTCGGACCGTTCGGGAATGCTTGTCGGACTTTCGGGTGGCCTGTTGAGGTCGATGAGAAGCCGCGAATACTTGCCGATGAAACACGGGGCGTCGAGATGCAATGAAAGCGCGCGGCTTACGGCTTCTGCTCCGATATCCCAGGCGATATGGCGAACCAGGTCTTCGGGCGGTAACCCGAGGCCGTCAAACACCTCCGGAATGTAATTCGAGGCGTGCTCGCAAATCAGCACGATCTCGGACTGGCCTTCGGCGTTGAGCACCTCGACCGGATCTGGCCACGCGTGAAAATCTGATGTCCGGCTGCTCAATAGACCGCCCTGTAGCTGGCGCAGGTCGCCTCCTCGTCGAGGCCTTCAAGCGACTTGATTTCGAACGCCTTCATTCCGGTGAATGTGTCCAGGAATACCTTCGGGAACCATGATGCGACGACCGGATCGCCTTGCAGTGCCTCGAGGGCGTCCTCAAGCGTTTCAGGGAGCCGTCGAAGACCCAGCTCTGCGCGGTCTGCTTCCGTCAGTTCGTCGGGGTCGCCGGAGTGAACGGGCGGACAGGGCAGCCGCGCCTTCAGGCCTTCCAGACCGGCGCGAACAATGGCCGCCAGCGCCAGATAGGGATTTGCCGTCGC
Source organism: Rhizobium sp. BE258 (assembly GCF_031457345.1). NCBI lineage: Bacteria > Pseudomonadati > Pseudomonadota > Alphaproteobacteria > Hyphomicrobiales > Rhizobiaceae > Rhizobium > Rhizobium sp. BE258. The sequence continues at coordinate 12,982 of NZ_JAVDWL010000010.1, read as the reverse complement.
GTCGGCAGCACGATATTCGACGTTGAAGCTTTTCGCCGGATCGTTGCCGCCGATCGTCACCGTCGGGCATATCCTGAGGGTCGCTTCCCGGTCCTTGTCGCCGAGCCAAGTGTAGGAAGAGCTCCAGTTGTGCGGCTTCAGACGATAGTAGGAGGAGACGCTCGACGCCGTTAATGCGGTGATCGCTGGAAGATGCTTGAGGATGCCGGCGCAGAAGGCGCCAGCCGCTTCCGACAGTCCCGATGGCCCTGAAGCGTCATAGGAGGCCGGTTGTCCATCGGCCCCGACGAGACTGAAATGAATATGGACACCGTTTCCGACCGATGACGGCGATGTCTTCGGGGCAAATGACGCCTTCCAGCCGCGGTTACGGGCGATTTCGCGGATGATCTCTCGCAGAGCGACGGCACGGTCGGCGGCTGCAAGTCCTGTTGACGGTGCATTCGTCACCTCGAACTGGTCTTCCCCATATTCCGAGATGATGACTTCAGGTTTGAGACCGGCTTCGTCGAGCGCCTCCATCACCTGCGAGGCGAAGCCATCCACGCGCCGCAAGCCGGCAAAGGACATCACATGTTCGCGTGGCAGGCCGGCGTCCAGCAGTTTGAACTCGTGTTCGAAAGCGGCAACGATCGTCAGTCCGGTCTGTGCCTTCAGGTCATTGAGAGCATTGGCCAGGATGGTTCTGGTGCAGCATGCCCAGGGCTGGCCGTCCAGTTCCACAAGGTTGCCCGGCACCATATCGAATGGCGTGTCCGCGCCGGTCTTTGCGGTGCGGAATCGGGCTGTCGCGTCCGGCAGCAATCGCAGATCGCCCGAAGAGCCCCACGGATTGGGATGCGCAATGACGTTGAACGGCGTCAGCGAAAGGTTCGCCTGCAGCCAGCCGACGCCGCCCGTAAGCATCTTTTCAAACGCGCTGCTGGCAACAAAGCGGCCCCGGGTCACCGCAGCAATGTCGGTCGTGACGATCCCGGTCAGAGCCCCGGCGCCGGTCATGCAGCCGACCTCGCAGCCAGGCGGTTGACGACCGTATCGGTGTCGGTGACCCAGCAATAGCCACCGAATGCCTTCAAGGCGATGTCATGGCGTTCCTGGGACGCGGCGGCGCAGGCGTCGGATACGCAGGTCACGTAGTAACCGCGATCTGCCGCGTCTCTGACGGCCATGTCGACGCATTGGTCGGTCATGATGCCAGTGATGATCAGGTAGCGGATGCCGAGATTCTTGAGAACGTAGTCGATGTTGGTCGAGTTGAAGACGCCGGACGACGTCTTCGGGATGAGGATCTCGTCATTCCTCGGGCCGAGATTTTCAGGAGGAAAGCCCTCAGGGCTGCTTGGCGGGATATGGATTGGCGTCAGCTTGTGATCGAGCGATCTGTCACGGCCATCCTCCGTCAGGCTCTGGATGATCGTGTGCAACACCTCGATGCCGTTCGCTCTTGCCGCTGCAAGCAGGCGCTCGTTGTTGGGAATGGTGACCGATGCCGTTTGGCGGTAGAAATAGTGATCGGGACCACGCTCCGGATGATCGGGATCGAGCCCCGGTTCCAGCCAGATGCGCTGCATGTCGACGAGCAAGATCGCCGTTTCGCCTGGGACGTAAGGGGCATCCCGCCTCAGAATTGGGCTAGGCATCGCTTGTGGTACCTTTCGTGCGCTTGGGGCCGGGTTGGGTGGAGCTGACAATGTCGGCGCCATCGAGCGTGACGGCATTGTAGGCACGCACAGCTTCGAGGCTTTCAACGCGCCTGCGCGTCGCATCGTCGAGCGAGGCGAGAATTTGTGCTACCAGCGCCTCGATCTGGGCCACGGCCGGTGCCAGCGTGTCGTAGGGCGAAGGGACGTCCAGAGGACAGATGATCGTGACTTCGGCATGTTCCGCAATCGGCGAGAGCCACTGATCGGTAAACAGGATGACGGATGTTCCGCGATCGGCGGCCTGTGAGGCAAAGGCGATGACGTCGTTCTGATATCGCCTGTAGTCGAAGGCGATCAGCACATCTCGCTTGCCATAGTCGACCAGAATGTCGAACGACTGTGCGGAAAGCGTGCCGATATCGTGCACGTTCGGCCGGAACTGCGACAGATATCCGGAGAGCATTCCGGCGATGTGGCGGCTAAAGCGGCCGCCGACCAGGCCGACGCGTCCCTTGGCCGCCATGATGATCTTGGCGACCTTATCATAGGTATTGCTGGGCGTCGCGCCGATCGTCTTGTCGATGGTCTCGGAGACAGCGTGAAGATAGGCCTCTGCAATGCCCTGGACTGCGCCATCCTGCCTTTTTGCCTCCATCATCAGCAACGGAGAATGGAGACGGGCCTCGACCTCCGACAGCAACCGCTTCTGCAAATCGGGAAAACCCTCAAAGCCAAGCTTGACCGCAAGACGAACGACAGTCGCATCGCTGACGCCTGCCTTTTTGGCGAGATTTCCGGCCGTACCAAGGCCGGATGCCGGATAGTCGGCCAGCAGAATCTGCACGATCCGTTCTTCCGACGGCGTCAGCACCAGCTTTTGATCCAACAGCAATGTCCTGACGTCCGTCACGGCTGCTCCCCCTGAAGTTCAATCTGCGAAATACAATAAAATGGCAAAATGTGAAAGGAATTTTTCAGATTGTCCCTTCTGCGGCGCCGTCCCCGTTTCTTGTCGATCTCATTTCAAGCCTTTGCGCTTCATCCCATCATGAAATGATATTGACATCGCGGCGGGCAGGGGCCTAACGTTCTCGCAACGCAGCAACAGACTGCGTGGGAACAAGTCGAATAGCACCGTACAGCATGCACCGCTCCGCGCATTGGCGTGGAGGAGCGCCGAGAATTCGATTTCGCGCGAAAGCCTCTTTGCGTCGAAATTCCTTCTCCAACTCCGGCTGTATTTAGGGGCTTCAAACTTTGACGATCTTCCCGCGCACCGGCAGGCTTCGCGTGATTTGGGGACGTGGAATGAAACGTAGCGGACTGCATCTGACGGCGTTGAGCCAGGAGACGATCGTGGCCGCGATCGCCGTCATCATCTTTATCGTGGCGTCGGCTACTCTGCCTGGTTTCTTCACGGCCGAAAACGTCGTCTCGATCATCCGCTCGGTATCCGTGCTCGGCATCCTGGCGCTTGGAATGGCCGTCGTCATCATCGGGCGTGGCATCGATCTGTCGGCCGTCGCCGTCATGGCGATGTCCGTCGCGTGGTATCTCCAGCTGCTCAACGATGGAAGCTCCGGCTGGCAAGCGCTCGCCCTTGTGCTCGCAGGGGTCGTCGGTATCGGCCTGCTCAACGGCTTTCTGGTCGCTTATGCCGATGTGCCGGCGATCTTCGTCACCCTTGCCAGCGGTTCGTTCGTCTTCGGCTTCGTGCGCTCGCAGCTGATCGCCCAGGATGCCGTGCCGGTTCCGCCCGACAACTGGCTGCAGCTGTTGGGCGGCCTGCGCTTTCTCGACATCCCGATCGAGGTCTTCATTTTCGCCGCTCTCGCGTTCGTTATCTTCCTGTTCCTTCGCTACACCAAATGGGGACGCTACGTGTATTATGCCGGGGACAATCCGGTCGCCGCCCGCAACGCGGGCATGCCCGTCCGGCCGATGCTGGTCTTTCGTTACGTCCTCTCCGCGCTCGTCGCGTTTCTTGCCGGCCTGCTGACGGCCGCCAGCCTTCACTCGATCAATACGCGCGTCGTCAACTCGACGCTCCTCTATGACATCGTGCTGGTCGCGGTGATTGGCGGGATCGGCCTTTCGGGGGGAAAGGGGAGCGTTCGCAACGTGCTGTTCGGGTCGGCGCTGATCGGCATCATGCTGAACGCGATGACCATCATCGACATCCCGCTGATCTACCAGAACCTGATCAAATCCACGATCCTGCTCGTCGCCATCGTAATCGACGGGCTTCTCAATCCGCGTGACGAGCAGACGGCCCAGCAGGGGGACATCTGAACGTGGCGCGGGACGAACGAATTCATCCGTCAACTCATCGGGGGACCCCATGAAATACGTGAAGGCACTCTTTGCCGCAGCGACTTTGTCGCTGTCGGTTTTCGTAACCGCCGCTCCAGCGCAGGAAGATCCGGGTCCGGCAGCTTATTCCCAGGCCCTCAATGGCAAGCGGGTGATGCTCGTTCCGATGGCCATGGGCTTCGACCTCGCGCAGGGCTGGGCGCATTATCTCCAGACCGAAGTTGAGGCCTTCGGCGGCGTGTTCGAGACCCGCGACCCCAACTGGAGCGTCGAGGCCGGCGCTCAGGCGATCACCGAGGCGATCTCCTCGGACACCCGGCCGGATGTCCTCATCGTCCATTCGCCGGACCTGAACTCCTACGCGCGTCTGCTCAAGAAGGCGCAAGCCGCCGGTACATACGTCATCCTGATCGACAATCCTGCAAACTTCGCCGCTGACGCTTTCGTCGGCAGCGATTGGGACCGCCTTGGCCAGCTGGAAGCCGAAGCGGTGATCAAGGGCTGCGGGCCCAATTCCTCGAAGAAGATCGGCCTCGTCCAGGGCGACCAGGTCAATGCCTCCAGCCTCTACCAATATGCAGGCATCACCAAGGTTCTGGCGAAGAACCCGGATTTCCAGGTGGTCGCGAAACCCGATTCCAACTGGGATGCGACGACCTCCCGCAACGTCACCACGACGATGCTCCAACAGCACCCCGATATTTGCGGCATCATCGATTTCTGGGATGGCGACGCCTCGGGTGCAGCTGCAGCCATTCGCGATGCCAAGCTGCAGGACAAGGTGTTCCTCGTCACCACCGGCGGCGGTGAAAAGGCTGCCGACTGCGATAATCTGGAAAACGGCACCTACGGCGCTGTCGTGATGACCGAACTTCATCACCAGTCGCGCGACATCAACGCCATCATCAAATTCCTGTTGCAGAGCGGCCAGCCTGCCGGCACCTCCAAGGCTTATATCTACACCCTGGAAAAGGCGACGACCAAGGCGGACCTGAAGCCCGACAGCTGCTGGGACCTCAAGGCACTGAAGACGGCTGCGAAGTAAGCACCTGTCTGCAAATGGAGCCCCTCGGCCGAGGGGCTTCGCACGTCTTCCCCATCTCATCCGGTCCATACACATGACATTCAGAGAACGCTTGCAGGTGTGGCGATACAATTTGATCCCGGATCACCTCGCCGGCGAGATCCTGACCAAGCGCTGGACCGACAATGCAATACCATTCCTTGCCCTGGTGATCGTCGTCGCCGGATTTGGCTCGGCAATCCCGGGTTTCTTCAAGATCAATTCGCTCCAGGATTCGACCCGTCAGCTCGGCGAGTTCTCGATCGTCGTCACCGGGCTGACCGTCGTCATGCTGGGGGGCGGGATCGATCTTTCGGTCGGTTCGATTTTTGCGCTGTCCTGCTTTGCGGCCGTCTCCACCTTCTTCATCTTCGAGCAGCCCGTCTGGGTCGCCCTGCTGGCCTCGATCGCGACCGGTGTCGCTTTCGGTGCGATCAACGGCTATCTGGTCGGTTTTCTCAGGCTCCGGGCATTTCTGACGACGCTGGTGACCTTCATCATCGGCAGAGCGGTCTACGACATCCTCGTCGTCAATTTCGCCGCCCAGATCCAGATGTCCTCGGCCATGTCTGACGTCTGGGATTTCGTCGGCGATGGCACGGTGCTCGGCATATCGGTGTCCGTCCTGACGGCGATCGTCTTCATCGTCCTGACGCATATTGCCCTGACGCGGTCGCGCCCAGGCTGGCATATTCTCGCCGTCGGCGGCTCGCGCCGCTCGGCGCATAATGCCGGCATCAAGGTCAAGCGGACCGTGTTCCTGACCTATGTATTCTCTGGGCTTTGCTCCTCGATCGCAGGCTTCCTGATTGCCTGCCGGCTGAGCGGGGCAGGGCCCGGCACGGGCCTCAACCTCGAGATTCTGGCGCTTACGGCGGCGGTCGTCGGCGGCAATAGTCTTGGCGGCGGAAGAGGGTCGGTCATCAAGGGCCTGATGGGCGCAATCATCGTCCTCGTCATGACCAACGGTCTTATCCGGCTGGGTTACGGAACCGGCACCAACCAGATGGTACTCGGCCTGATGCTGGCAGTCGCCGTCACGATCGATATCAGATGGCTGAAGAACCGTCACAAGGTCTTGAACGAAGTCTATGTCGCTCCCGTCTACCTGCGCATGGGGGAAGCGCAATCCGCCGTCCCCGGTTCGGGCACGCCCTATGCGCTGGACGACCGGTTGTCGCAGACGCAATATATCGGCCTTGGCGAGCTCGAAGGTCCCGAGGATGTCATCCTTGATGATGACGACAATCTCTATTGCGGCACGCGTCACGGCGAGATCGTCCGCTTCTTCGCCCCTGATTACCAGCGCTCGGAAGTCTTTGCCCATGTCGGCGGCTTCCCGCTGGGCCTCGCCTTCGACAAGGGCCGCAACCTGATCAGCTGTGTCGGTGCGATGGGTCTCTATTCGATCGCGCCGGACCGTACGGTGACCAAGCTGACGGCCGAGACATCGAGGTCCTGGACTTCCGTCGTCGATGACGCGCGGCTGCGCGACCCGAACGACTGCGACATCGCGCCCGACGGCCAAATCTACTTCACCGATTCGACGAAGCGATACGACGCGCATGACTGGGCGCTGGACTCGATCGAAAACCGCGCGACGGGCCGCTTGCTGGTCTACGATCCAAAGACTGGCAAGACCAAGACCCTGCTGGATGGGTATCGCTACACCAACGGCGTTTGCGTCGCCCATGACGGCAAATCAATCTTCTTTGCCGAAAGCTGGGCCTGCCGTGTTCACCGCTACTGGCTGGAAGGACCGAAGGCCGGCACAGCCAAATGCGTGATCGCCGATATGCCTGGCTATCCCGACAATATCAATCGCGCCTCGGACGGCACCTATTGGATGGCCTGGCTCGGCATGCGAACACCAAGCTTCGACCTGTCGCTTCGCCACCCAGGCATGCGCAAGCGCATGACCCGGCGCCTCCCTCAGGACGACTGGCTGTTTCCGAACATCAACACCGGCGGCATCGTCAAATTCGATGAGACCGGAACCATCCGCGATGCCATGGCCGATCTTTCCGGCGTCTCACACCCGATGGTCACATCGATGCGCGAGCACAAGGGCTATCTCTACGTCGGGGGCATCCTGAATAACCGCGTCGGCCGCTACAAGCTCTCGAGCGCCAGTCAGACATGGACCGGGCCGTCCTCCTATTGGGGGAGCGCCCTATGATTTTCGATCCGATCCTCGATCTGTTTCGCGGCAAGGCCGTGACCATCCCGCCGCTCGACGGTGCATTTCGTCCGAACCAGGCGCTCGACGATGCGCCGCTGATCGCGACACTTCCTGACGTCGACAATGCGCTCGTGCACGATGGCCGGCTCGTCGTCTCGTCCGGACGAAAACTGCTTTCTATCTTGTCCACAGGGCAACAAGAGGTGTTGCAGGAGTTCGATGCGGAAATCTGCGCAACGGCGGCGTCGGCGTCGGGGACGCTGGCGATCGCTCTAGTGTCCGGCTCACTCGTTCTCGATCGCGAAGCGCTGCCGCTCCCTAAAGAGATCAGGTGCATCACCGCGCTTGCCTTCGCCCCCGATGGGGCATTGTGGCTGGCAAATGGTGCAGATCGCATCGCGCCGGATCAATGGGCACAGGATCTCATGTCAAAAGGGCGCTCAGGAAGCGTCTGGAAGATCGAACCCGGCAGCCGGGCGCCGCGCAAGGTCGCCGGCGGCCTGGCATTCCCCTATGGGCTTCTGGCAAATTCCGATGGCGTTGCCGTCAGCGAAGCCTGGCATCACCGGATCGTCAGGATCTCGGCATCAGGCCCCATAGAGACAGTGGTCGACAATCTTCCCGGATACCCAGCGCGGCTTTCTCAGGCCGCCGATGGGGGAGCGTGGCTCTCGATCTTTGCTCCGCGTAACCGCCTGATCGAATTTGTTCTTCAGGAGCAGCGGTATCGTGAAGACATGATGGCAAGCGTCCCGCCCGAATTCTGGATCGCGCCATCGCTCTCATCGGGAACGAGTTTTCTCGAGCCGCTGCAGTGCGGCAGCATCAAGACCATGGGAATCCACAAGCCTTGGTCACCGAGCCGCTCCTACGGTCTGGTCGTCAAGCTTGATGCCCGGCTGCAACCGCTATCAAGCCTGCACAGCCGCGCCGATGGCATCAGGCACGGCACCACCAGCGTTGCCGAACACGAGGGCAGGCTATTCATCACCTGCAAGGGCGCCGGCATGCTCGTATCCATGGATGTGGCGGAGGTCAGATAGAATGGCGGCAGCAAACGAGATCATCGTCCACCTGGAGAACGTCACCAAGGAGTATCGCGGCGTTCCCGCGGTCAAGAATGTCAGCTTCGATTTGCGCAAGGGCGAAGTCCACGCGCTGCTGGGCGAAAACGGCGCCGGCAAGTCGACGCTGACGAAGATCATCGCCGGTGTCGTCGAACGGACGTCCGGTACCATGACCCACCATGGCAAGGAGGTCAGCTACGGCTCGCCGTACCAGGCGCTGGACGCCGGGATCGCAATGGTCTTCCAGGAGACCAGTCTCGTACCGTCCATGACGGTGGCACAAAATCTCTATCTGGGGACGGAAGGCTTTCTGAACCGCCTGCGCGGCATCTACATCTCCGCTCAGCAGTTTTTGCAGTCACTCAACTTCCCTGTCGATCCGACGGCTATGGTCGAAACCCTGGGTGCCGCCAAGAAGCAGATGGTCGAGATTGCCCGCGCCGTTCACCACAATGCCGAGATCATCATTTTCGACGAGCCGACTGCAACGCTGACCCCTGAAGAGAAGCGCCACTTTTTTGCACTCGTGAGGCGGTTGAAGGCGAGGGGAGTGTCGATCGTCTTCATCAGCCATGCGCTCGAGGAAGCGTTGGCGATCGCCGATCGCATCACCATCCTTCGTGATGGTGAACTCGTCGCATCGGGAGACACGTCGGAGTTCGACCGGGAAAAGATCATCGCGGCGATGGTCGGCAGAACGCTGACCGGAGAACTCTATCGCAAGCGCGATTCATCCACCATCCGTAAGCCCGGCAAGAAGGTGCTCTCGGTTCAGGACCTGTCGATGAGCAATGTTGTGCGCAACAACTCGTTCTCGATTTTCGAAGGACAGATCACCGGCGTCTTCGGGCTTATCGGATCGGGCCGGACCGAAACCTTCAAGGTCGTCTCCGGCATCTACAAGCGCGACTTCAAGCGCGGCGGCTCTGTCGAGCTCGATGACAAGCCCGTCCGCTATTACGTTCCCCGCGAGGCGGTGAAGGACGGCATCGTCTACGTCACCGAGGATCGAAAGAGCGAGGGTTTTTTCGAAACGATGTCGATTGCCGAGAATATCTTCGGCGGTCTTCTGTCCGCCGACCGCGAGAAGAGCAGCATCATCAGCATGAGCGAGATGCACAAGCTTGCCGTCGAGTGGACGAGCAAGCTGAACATCCGCGCGATCAACGACAACGCGCGCGTCGTTGAACTGTCAGGCGGCAACCAGCAGAAAGTCGTGATTGGCAAGGGTCTCGTTCAGGAGCCGCGGGTGGTGATCTTTGACGAGCCGACCCGCGGCGTCGATGTCGGCGCCATCGCTGAAATCCATCAGATCATCAATGAGCTCGCCGATCGCGGATTGGCGGTCGTGGTGATTTCATCCTATCTGCCAGAGATCATGAACCTGTCGGACCGCATCCTTGTCTGCAGGCAGGGCCGGATCGTCGAGGAATTTTCGCCAGGCGATTCCACCGAGGCAAAGATCATGTACGCTGCCGTCCACTGACGAGCGAAAGGAACGACAATGGCGACCGTGAAACTCCTGACCGATGCCGAAATCGAAGTGATCCCGGCTGCGAAGGCCGTTTTCGACGATATCCGGGCGACCCGGAAGTCGGATTTCATCAACAACTTCTGGCGTGGCCTAGCCAATGATCCGCCCTTGCTGAAGCGCACCTGGGAAGGCCTCAAGGCCGTCATGGCTGTCGAAGGCGTTCTCGATCCGCTGACGCGCGAGATGATCTACATTGCGGTCTCCACCGCAAATGGCTGTTCCTATTGCGTTCATTCGCACACGGCCGCAGCGAAGGCGCGTGGCATGACTGAGGCTCAGCATGCGGAACTGCTGGCGGTGATAGGGCTCGCAGGGCAAACAAATCATCTTGTCACCGCGATGCAAATTCCGGTCGATGAGGCGTTTCTCTAGAGAAGCTAACCCAAGCGCATGATGGCCGCCTTGGAGGGTAGGGCATCAGCCACTTTCTCGCAGATAGGCAGCAAAGGCTTGGCGCCAAGTCGCTCAACCGTTGCTGGGTGACATTGGCAAGATCCATGTCCCCAGGCATGAAGCGTCGGATGCGTTTGTTGGTGTTCGACGCTTTGGAACGATATCGAGACCTTCGGCATTCTTCATCACCTGCGCGACGAGACGATCCTCACGTTCGAACGTGAGATCGCCTATCCGGCTGGGATGACGGCCTGGGGCACCGCCCTCACGGTGGAGCAGGAATACCAAGGCACCGAACCGGCCGTTTATTCAGCTTCCGCCGTCGCCAAGGATTTCTTCGCCGATCTGGCCAGACAGGCTGAGGAATACCTTCAGGAAGTAGAGGCACTCACACGCAATCGATAGCGGTGCAAACCAGCTTTTCGGTCAGCCGACGCTACGGCGACAGCAGCTTTTGCCAGCGTAGAGAATGAGCGCAACGAAATCAGGTAGCACTAGCGTGGCATGGTGCTCCGGGTTTACGACGCGGCGGTTCGGGCGCCCTGCCTCACATTATAAACTGGCATTGAATCTTTACGGGAAAATCGTCGAAGGACGTCTGAGCGGCAGGGCGTTAGTCGAACATCTTCTTGATCGTTGCGACGGCGATGAACATCCGCATCGCGTTGGTGGCCAAGGGCTGAAAGCCGTATTGCTTGTAAAGCTTCACCCGCCTCTCGGTTCGCGCTGCATCACCGCAATCAAGGACATCGAGCATGACGATAGCCGTTCCTATCTCATCGGAGATCCGCGCTATTCTCATGAGACAGTCGATCAGCAAGTCGCCGCCGTATCCGCTGCCCGCGAATTTCAGGTCGCGACCGATCATCGAGATGTAGGCTGCCGGAATTGAGCCGTGTCCGGGCCGGTCACGGGCAAACTTCTTCGGAAGCTCGGTATAGTCCACGGCATGGTTGTTGATGGCGTAGAAGCCCATCACTAGGCCTCCGTCTCGAGTCATCACGAAAACACGAAGATTGTCGCTCTTTTGAAGCTTGTTTGCCGTCTTCTGGAAAAAGTTATCGACCTGCTCAATCCCGCAAGAAAACGCCGCCCGATCGTGCTTCGAAGGATCGAACGGCTCGATGATCGGCTTTGGTGCCTCACTCTGCGGCATTATTTTGAGACGACAGTCGCGCTATGGCGCTTGAAAGCCGCCTTAAGGCTATCTGTCGGCTCTGGCGGATTGTCCAGCGCCGCAAAAAAGGCAGCATGATCGGCCGGCTGCAAAAGGGTCCGTTCATGAGCGGCAATCGTGGTCATAGCCGCTTGATAAGCCGCGTTGATGGTAAAAGCCGAATCGTCCACACCGGACAGCGCAGCAGCACGTTGGATTGCTGTCTTGATCCGCGCCTTCGTACGAAAGCCCATACGTGCGTCGCTTGGCTCATCGATCTCTGCGGTCATATCTTTGAAAGCAACCATCATCGCCTCCTGGTCAGGATAATATTGTCATTATGCATGTACGTCTAAACGACGTACACGTCAAGTTAGCAGATGGATCATTGTACGTCATACATACGTACAATGACGATCGAACTGCGTCCATGATTCTTTTGATCGGCTGTTCCGGCAGCGCTGCTGCTGTCGTCGAAGAAACAGAACCATCGACTTCAACGTTCAGCAATCGTGAAAAACAGCAGGGGTCCTTAATTCACGCAACCGCACCGCTATCAGTGAAAATTCCGCGCCTTGATCTTCAGTGTGTCGATATGAAGGTCCGGAACGAACATATCGCGCGGAGCGATGACCGGCTTCGGTGTATCCCGCGGATCCGGCCCTCCGCCATGGGCAAACTCGTCGCCGGGGCCGGCCGGCAATCTGAAGGCCTCGTCGCGATCGGCGAGGCCGAGATCGCCAGACAGGTCGAACAGCTGATGGGCAACGAGATGAACGACCTGCCGGCGCTTCTCGAACAGCGTCGGCCAGACGACAAGGTTGGCGGGGCCGGTTTCGTCCTCGATGGTGATGAACATGAAGCCTTTTACGGATCCCGGCTTTTGGCGCACTAGGACAAGGCCGGTCGTATAGACCCATCGCCCGTCGCGCGCGCTCATCGCATCGGCGCAGGTGTTGATGTTGCGCGCCGAAAGATCCTCGCGGAGGAAGGCAATCGGATGCTGCGGCAGGGTCAGCCCAGTATGGCTGTAATCCTAGATGGCGTTCTGGCCATCCGTCATCTGCCGAAGTGCCACCGCCGGCTCCTGCTGCAGCATGTTCCATAATGTTGATTATGCGATCTTCGTGTGTAGCCGCAAAGTTAGAATGTCCTGTTTCTGCAAAGTTGGAATGTCACACTCCCCGGGTCTGAATGACGTCTGGGAGATTGCAGATGGGATTGATTGCGATGAGCGAACGCGATCTGCAGCGGATCGAGATTTTGTCGAAGGTGGTTGCCCAGCGGATGACCACGGTGTCAGCGGCGCATGTGCTTGATCTGAGCGAGCGCCAGGTGCGCCGGCTGCTGGAGCGTATGCGGACTGGCGGCGCGGCTTCGATCCGGCACAAGGCGATCGGCCGACCGTCGAACAACCGGATCAGCGACGGGGTTCGCGATTATGCGATGACGCTGGTTCGCGAACGCTATGCGGATTTCGGGCCGACGTTGGCGACGGAGAAGCTGGCTGAACGCGATGGTTTGCGGGTGTCGCGCGAGACGGTGCGCAACTGGATGGCGGATGCCGGCCTCTGGCTGTCGCGCAAGCAGCGGCGGACGTTTCATCAGCCGCGGCTGCGGCGCGAAGCCTA
>NZ_JAVDWL010000009.1:0-294558 GCF_031457345.1 Rhizobium sp. BE258 | reverse complement strand
TTTGCCCAAGCCCTCAACCTGATCCCATGCTTCACGCCCGTGGCCAGCCCACAATCGAACGGCATGTCTGAAGCCTTCGTCAAAACCTTGAAGCGAGACTACATACGCATCTCATCCACTCCGGACGCCGACACAGCTCTCCGGAAGATCGACGGATGGATTGAAGACTATAATGAAATCCATCCACACTCAGCGCTGAAAATGGCCTCCCCAAGGGAGTTCATCAAAGCATTGTCTCAATAGCTGAGCTGTCCGGCGAAATGGGGGGCACTCCATATTGGATTTTCTCATTGCTTTCTTAGTATGTTTTAAAAGAGTGCTTGGCTTAACTTCAGATCTATTCCAAATTAGCGGATCTGATTTATAAGGTGATCTTCCGAATATCCGTTTGAATTCTTTTCGGCTATTTTCGAGCTGTTCTGAAAAATTTGGAGTTAGAGGAACCTCGAAGGAAATTTCTCCATGCTCATTCTCGAAGTATTTCTTCTTTGTCTTCTTGTGACAGTTTTTGTAAGTTTCGCCAGATCCGCAGGGACATAGTGTGTTTGCTCGTAACTCGCGCTTTGTAACTTTCTTCGCCAAGACACACCTGTATTTGCAAGGAATTCCGAACTTTTCCTAGAAGTTACTATCTAAGGTGATCGTCACCACCAGACGTCACCGCCCCGGCCGTCCCGTCTTGCCCTTTGTCCGGCTCTTCCGCTTCTGCTCGCCCGGATCCTCGTAGCTGCCGACACCCGTCTTGCCGCGCACCAGCGGGCGGACGTCATGGTTCGAGACGGCCCTTTGGGCCTCCTCACCATGAGGAGTGCGCTCCGCTTGCCCTTCGAGCAGGGGCGAGAAGCGCTTGGTGCTCTTTGATGCATCCGGCTTTTCCGGCAGCTTGCCGCTGACCGGTTTTTCGGTGCGGCCGACGGTCATTTCGTCGAGGTCGTTGCGGCGGAAGAGGGAGGTTGGAGCAAGATCGCCCCCCTCTGGCCTGCCGGCCATCTCCCCCACGGGTGGGGAGATTGGCTGGGCGCGATCGCTCGCCCCGCTTTCCAGCTTTGGCGCCGTAGACCGCAGCCTCGCAGCATCCCGCTTGCCGGCTTCCATCGACTTGGCTTCCTCGCGGGCCATCGGGTCGTCCATGACGGCGAGTTCGGCGGCCTTGAGGCGTTTGATTTCGTCGCGCAGGCGGGCGGCCTTTTCGAAGTCGAGGTCGGCGGCGGCGTCGCGCATGCTCTTTTCCAGCGCGTTGAGATGGGCCTGCAGGTTGTTGCCGACGAGGTTGCCGCCATCGGCGAAGCCCTTGCCGTTGACGCCTGAAATATCGGCGCGGACGTGGTCGCGTTCGTAGACGCTGTCGAGGATGTCGGAGATCTTCGCCTTCACCGACTCAGGGGTGATGCCGTGTTCGGCATTGTAGGCCATTTGTTTTTCGCGGCGGCGAGTGGTTTCCTCCATCGCCCGCTTCATCGAGCCGGTGATGTTGTCGGCATAGAGGATGACCTTGCCATCGACGTTACGCGCGGCGCGGCCGATGGTCTGCACCAGCGAGGTCTCGGAACGCAGAAAACCTTCCTTGTCGGCGTCGAGGATGGCGACGAAGCCGCATTCGGGAATGTCGAGGCCTTCGCGCAGGAGGTTGATGCCGACCAGCACGTCGAAGGCGCCGAGGCGCAGATCGCGGATGATCTCGATGCGTTCGAGCGTGTCGATGTCGGAGTGCATGTAGCGGACGCGCACGCCCTGTTCATGCAGATATTCGGTCAGGTCCTCGGCCATGCGCTTGGTCAGCACGGTGCAGAGCGTGCGGTAGCCCTTGGCGGCGGTCTCGCGGATTTCGCCGAGCACGTCGTCCACCTGGGAGCGGGCGGAACGGACTTCGACGGGCGGATCGATCAGGCCGGTCGGGCGGATGACCTGTTCGGCGAAGACGCCGCCGGACTGTTCCATTTCCCAGCCGCCCGGGGTCGCCGAGACGGCGATGGTGTCGGGGCGCATCGCGTCCCATTCCTCGAAGCGGAGCGGGCGGTTGTCCATGCAGGAGGGCAGGCGGAAGCCGTATTCGGCCAGCGTCGCCTTGCGCCGGAAGTCGCCCCGGTACATGCCGCCGATCTGCGGCACGGTGACATGGCTCTCGTCGATGAAGACGATGGCGTTGTCGGGGATGTATTCGAATAGCGTCGGCGGCGGGTCGCCGGGATCGCGGCCGGTCAGGTAGCGCGAATAGTTCTCGATGCCCTGGCAGGAGCCGGTGGCCTCCAGCATCTCGATATCGTAGCGGGTGCGCTGCTCCAGGCGCTGGGCCTCCAGCAGGCGGCCGGCCTTTTCGAGCTCGGCGAGACGGAGCTTCAGCTCCTCCTTGATCGACTTGATGGCGCCGTTCAGCGTCGGGCGCGGCGTGACATAGTGCGAGTTGGCGTAGATCTTCACCGATTTCAGGTCGCCGGTCTTGGCGCCGGTCAGCGGGTCGAACTCGGTGATGGCGTCGATCTCGTCGCCGAACATCGAGATGCGCCAGGCCGCGTCTTCCAGGTGGGCCGGGAAGATTTCGATCGTGTCGCCGCGGACGCGAAACGAGCCGCGGGTGAAATCCATGTCGCGGCGCTTGTATTGCTGGGCGACGAGGTCGGCCAGCAGCTGACGCTGATCCAGGCGGTCGCCGACCGCCATCTGGAAGGTCATGGCGGTGTAGGTCTCGACCGAGCCGATACCGTAGATGCAGGAGACCGAGGCGACGATGATGCAGTCGTCGCGCTCCAGCAGCGAGCGGGTCGCCGAGTGGCGCATGCGGTCGATCTGCTCGTTGATCGACGATTCCTTCTCGATATAGGTGTCGGAGCGCGGGACGTAGGCTTCCGGCTGGTAATAGTCGTAGTAGGAGACGAAATATTCGACGGCGTTATCCGGGAAGAAGTTCTTGAATTCGGAATAGAGCTGGGCGGCCAGCGTCTTGTTCGGCGCCAGGATGACGGCGGGGCGCTGCGTCGCCTCGATCACCTTGGCCATGGTGAAGGTCTTGCCGGAACCGGTGACGCCGAGCAGCACCTGGCTGCGGTCGCCATTCTCCAGGCCTTCGACGAGGTCGCGGATCGCCGTCGGCTGGTCGCCGGCGGGGCTGTATTCGGAGTCCATGCGGATGGTGATGCCGCCTTCCGACTTGTCGGGTCTTGCTGGGCGGTGCGGCGTCCAGATCTTGCCGTTCTTGTGCAGCGGATTGCCTGACTCGATCAGCGCTGACAGCGCCTCGACGGTGGCGGTCACCGCGGTGCCTGCCTGCAGCGAGGCGGCCTCTTCCAGCGTCGTGTCCATGCCGGCGACGGGATTGAGACCGGCGGCGGCACGGGTCTTCGGGTCGGTGGAGCCGCCCATCGACGTGCCGCGCGCCGATTTCGACGCGGCAATCTCCACCTTCTTGCGGTGTTTGCCGGCTTTCGAGGCGATCTGGCGCTGGGTCTCGACGGAGGATGCTTCCGCATCGGCCTCCAGCTGCTTCACCCAATCGGCGACGGAACCCTCGAGCGGGGCGCCTTCGAAAGACGACTGGGGAGCTTCCTCGAAACCATTCGGGGCGGGGGATTTCTTCGTCGGTTTTGCCATGGCCGGAATATGGAGAGAGTCAGCGCGAAAGTGAAGAGGCAAAGGGTACAAAAGGGAAACGAATGAATCGTTCGGATTCGGTGAATAATGGCGCCAAAAAGAAAACTGGCCGGGTCGCCCCGGCCGGCTTTGTCATTCTCTTGAAATGTCTCAGCCGCGCTTCTTGATGACGCCGTAGACGATGTTGCGGTTCTTGCCGAAGAAGACCTTGGATTCGCAATCCTGGCCCGCCGTCGCCTCGTGGATGATCTTCCACATGTCGGCTTCCGAACGGAGCAGCAGCGCCCAGTTCATGAAGGTCTCGATATAGCCGTCGACGAGGATCGGGTAGGAATAGTTGGCGAACAGGAAGGTGCCGCCCGGCTTGACCATCTCCAGGCAACGCTGCGTCAGCTTGATGGCAACGCGATCGACCAGATAGTCGTAGAGGCCGGAGGCATAGACGAGGTCGAAAGTGCCGGGGTTGGAGCGGCGCATCAGCAGTTCGCGCACCGAACCATCGATCGCTTCGACGGCCGTGCCCTGGAAATCACGGGCGATGGTGCCGATGCTGATCGGATCCTGGTCGAGAGCAACCCAGCGCTTCAGCGCCTTCTGCTTCATCGCTTCGGAATAGGCGGCTTCGCGCAGGTGACCGGCGGCGACGCTGAGCACTTCCGTGCCCGGGCCGCGTTCGGCGGCAACTTCATCGACCTGGCGGGCGAGGATGTCGCGGCGGTCCCAGTTGGCCTGCGAGGAGGGCGCGGTGCTGGTATATTCGAACAGCGCCTTGCCAAGATCGGAGGCGGCCGCGACCTTATCCATCACGCTTTCGTGGCGGTAGATGAAGTCGAGCAGGGTGGCATCGCCGGAATAACCGCGCGGCTTGTCCCACGACCACTTGGTCAGCGGATCCTCGAGGAAATAGCTGGTGACGGCGTGATTCTGGATCAGCGGCACCAGTTCCTGCCAGACGCGCGGATGAATGCGGGCGCGCATCTCATGCAGCGAAATCGTGACGCGATCGATAATCTTCGTCGGGTCTTCGGATTTGGCAAACTGCTGGCGGGCCAGTTCGAGCAGCAGGGCGACTTCACCCTTGCTGATGGCCAGATGCTCTTCGAATCGGTCGCTCTTCGGCGCTTCGAGCTCGGTCGCTATGGCTTTGGGCGTAATAAGGCTATGGCCGTCGAAATCCATCTTGGGCTGGGTCACGCGATACGTCCTCTAATCAATTGGGGTTATATTACCGGGTCACACCTGTACCGTTTTGGGCGTTACCTTGAATTGTATATTAGCGAGAAACTTTTCATTAACCATTGAAATCCATAAACATGATTAACGGCGCCGGTCTGCCGCTCATTTAGCAAGCTTTAATCGAGCCCCTGTATTTTGGTGGTATTAGATTGCCGGTGTTGCCGTGCTTCCTCATCAGAAGGGGCTAAGCGAACCGCACGAATGCGTCAGTCAATTCCGCCCGGAGTATCAGCGGAGAGCTCTGGCGAAGCGTAGTACGGAGCGGTGGAACAGTGCATGAAGCACGAAATTGCCTATGCGGCAGAGATCGATCTTGAACCGAAGTTGCTGCGGCCGACGCCGGGCGAACTGCGGGATCTCTATCGCATCGAGGGGGAAGCTGAACGAAAGATGGCGACACGGCAGGGGCTGTGGATCGCTGTTATCGTCTATATCCTGTTTTCCGCCACCGACCTGCTGCTGATCCCCGATGTTGCCGCCTTCACGATTCTGGCCCGCGTCAGCGTCGGCAGCTTCGCGCTGCTGTTCCTGGAAGCCGAAGTCTATCTGAAGAAAAGCATCCAGTGGCTCGACCGCACCAGTGCGCTGGCGCTGGTGCTGGGCTTCGCGATCTGGTGCTTTCCGGCCGTCCGCACCGTCCATGCCGACAGCCTTTCCTATTACATGATCTTCGGCGCCATCTTCATGATGGGCGCCAACCAGTTCTTCAATTTCCGGTTCGGCCTTTCGGTTCTGGCCTCCAGCGCGGTGCTGGTGACCTTCCTGATCTCGCTGCTGTTCTTCTGGCCGACGAGCGTCTACGCCATGGCCTTCGGCATGTTCTACGTGTCGTGCTTCGTCTTCACCTCCTATGTGAACTGGAAGCTGAACCACGAGCGCTATCACGTCTTCCTCAATGCGCTTGAAGCCAGGATGCAGCAGAAAGAAGCGACGGATCGCGGCGAGGCGCTGCTTCGCATGTCGAACACCGATTACCTGACCGGTCTCGAAAACCGCCGGGCCGTGGACCAGCGGCTGCGCGACTACTGGAAGGAATGGCAGCGCAAGGGCGTCGGCTTCACCGCCATCCTCGTCGATGTCGATTTCTTCAAGAAGTTCAATGACGGCTACGGTCATCAGGAAGGCGACCGCTGCCTCATTCATGTTGCGCGCACCATCAAGGACGCGATCGAGCCCTATGGCGCGTCGATCGGCCGTTACGGCGGCGAGGAATTCATCGTGCTGGCGCAGTTCGACGAGGTCGCGCGTGTCACCGATCTGGCCGAATGCATTCGCGATACGGTCGAACAGATGGGTTTGATCCACGAGGAGCGCCGCGACGGCACCTCGATCGTCACCGTCAGCGTCGGCGCGGCCTATACGCGTGACCAGAGCGGCAAGCTTGAAAAGATCATCCACGAGGCTGACCGGGCGCTCTACAGCGCCAAGGCGGCCGGTCGAAACTGCGCCCGCCTGTTCGATCCGAACGATCCGTTCAGCAGCGACGAGAGCGAGAATATCGCGGCCCTGCTCAGGATTGCCGTGGCGCAGGATCTGCTGTCGCTGGTCTATCAGCCGATCGAGGATATCCGCACCGGCCGCCGCGATGCGGTCGAAGCGCTGATGCGTTTGAAGACGCTGGATGGCAGCTCGATCCCGCCGAGCCTGTTCATACCGATTGCCGAGCGTACCGGCATGATCCTCGAGCTTGGCCGCTGGGTCATCCAGACGGCTTGCCGCGAGGTTCTGGCTCCGAACCTGGCACAAATCGCCAGCGTGAACGTTTCGCCGATCCAGCTGCGCATGCCGGGCTTTGCTGCCAGCGTTGCCGCCGTGCTCTATGAGACCGGCGTTGCCGGTAACCGCCTTGCCTTCGAAATCACCGAAGGCCAGGAAATGGAAATGCATGCAGACGTTCTGAAGTGCATCAGCGATCTGAAGACGCTGGGCATCAAGATCTGGCTCGACGATTTCGGCACCGGTTTTGCCGGCCTCTCCTGGCTGCGCCTCATTGATTTCGACACCGTCAAGATCGACCGCTCGTTCCTGCATGGCAGCGCCACGCCGCGCGGCAAGGCGATGCTCGAAGACATCGTCGGGCTGATCCGCAACCGCGGACCGAAGATCCTCGTTGAGGGCGTGGAGACGGCGGATCAGCTGTCGCTGCTGCGCCAGCTCAGGATCGATTATGCGCAGGGCTATCATCTCGGACGCCCGGCGCCGGTTCAGGCAATCGATTCCACGCCCGCAAAGCCGAGCCGTCCGGCGCTCGTCGCATCCCGGCCAGCCGGCCGCTAAGGCCTGCTGACGCCAGCCAAAATGCCGCAGTCAGCTTGGGGAACAATGTCAGCAGCGCTGACGTTGTGATCCGCTGTCTTCAAACAGCGCTCCCGCCCGCTTCCAGGGCACTCTTTCCGACGGCATCCGGAATTGCCCCGCCTCGCCGCCGTTTTCGGATGGAGGACAACAGATGTCCGCATTGGCAAGTCTGCGTGCACTTACACCGCAGCAGCGCAATACGCTGATCGCCAGCTATCTCGGCTGGACCCTCGATGCCTTCGATTTCTTCATTCTCGTCTTCGTTCTCAAACATATTGCCGAAGAATTTCACACCGACGTTCCGGCCGTCTCGGCGGCAATCTTCCTCACGCTGGCGATGCGCGCGGTCGGTGCTCTGGTCTTCGGGCTGGCGGCAGACCGGTTCGGCCGCCGCGTCACCCTGATGGCGGATGTGCTGCTCTATTCGATCTTCGAGTTCCTGACCGGCTTTTCGACCGGGCTGACGATGTTCCTGATCCTTCGGGCGCTGTACGGCATCGCCATGGGCGGGGAATGGGGCGTCGGCGCCTCGCTTGTCATGGAAACGGTGCCAGACGAATCCCGTGGGATCGTTTCGGGTATCCTGCAGGCAGGCTATCCTTCCGGCTATCTGCTGGCGTCGATCGTCTTCTTCCTGCTGTTTCCGGTTATCGGCTGGCGCGGCATGTTCTTCGTCGGCGCGCTGCCGGCGCTGCTGGTGCTCTATATCCGCCGTAGCGTCGAGGAGAGCCCGGCCTTTCTGCGAAGGCAGCGGGAAGGGCGCAGGCCGTTCCTGACGATCCTGCGTGAAAACGTGCCGCTGTTCATCTGGTCGGTGCTGCTGATGACTGCGTTCAATTTCCTCAGCCATGGCACACAGGATATCTATCCGACCTTCATGGAAACCCAGCGCGGCTATGACAGCTACACGACCGGGGCGATCGCCATCGTCTACAATATCGGGGCGATCTGCGGCGGATTGTTCTTCGGTGCGCTGTCGCAGCGGATCGGTCGCAAGAAGGCGATCGTTATCGCGGCGCTGCTGGCGATCCCCGTGGCACCGCTATGGGTCTACGCGCCCGGGCCGGTGCTGCTGGCGATTGGCGCTTTCCTGATGCAGTTTTTCGTCCAGGGCGCCTGGGGTATCGTGCCTGTGCATCTCAACGAGCTATCGCCGGACGAAGTGCGCGGCACATTCCCCGGCTTTGCCTACCAGCTCGGCAATCTGCTGGCCTCGGGCAATGCAACGATGCAGGCGGGCCTGGCCGCCCATTGGAACGGCGACTATGCGACGGCGCTTCTCGTCGTCGCGGCGATTGTCGCCGCCGTCGTCGCGCTGCTTGCGGGCTTCGGCTACGAGAAAAAGGATGTGCGCTTTGGCGCGGCGAAGGCCGAGACGCCAGAAGGTGCATTCCGGGCCTGAGTAACTGCGGCGGACGCGAGTCGTCCGCCGCCGATCTTCGCCGACTGTAGTCTTTTCTTAACCAGCGTCTTCTAATCTTCCCTTGCGGTGGTCAGGTATTGCGTTCCACTGCGACTTTTTATGATGCGGTTTACATGATGGCCGGCATCGTGAAGGCGATAAATTTCGCCGCTATCTTTCCCGATGAATTCTTGCTG
Organism: Rhizobium sp. BE258; assembly: GCF_031457345.1. NCBI lineage: Bacteria > Pseudomonadati > Pseudomonadota > Alphaproteobacteria > Hyphomicrobiales > Rhizobiaceae > Rhizobium > Rhizobium sp. BE258. The sequence continues at coordinate 285,840 of NZ_JAVDWL010000009.1, read as the reverse complement.
ACCAGCGGGCATGCCGTTTCTGCACTGTTTCCAATGCGGCGTACGGGACGAAGCCGGCGAGCTTTCTCGATTGCGAAGTCGACGGGTCATTTTAAACGAGTTGAGTACAATCAGATGTGGCGATCTAGAGGGCCGCGGTGGTCGCGGCTGGCGCGGGTGTCCGGGCCTTCGGGCGCTCCGGCACGATCGCCCGCCTCCCATACCAGAACACCCCGATGGCGGCGATGGCTGCGGCGCCGTGGATCCAGTAGGCGAGCGCATAGCCGCCTTCCTTGGTCAGCCAGCCGGCAACGATATTGCTGAGGGATGCGCCGATACCCTGGACGGTCATGACGGCGGCGAGGCCGGCGTTGAAGCGCCCGGTGCCGGAGAGGATGCGCTCGGCGGCAAGCGGCGTGGCGATGCCGATCAGTCCGGCGCCGACGCCGTCGAGGAACTGCACCGGATAGATCGCTGCGAAGTTGCCGAAGCTTCCGGCGATGGCGCCGCGCAGCGGCAGGGCGCAGAGCGCTATGATGAAGACGAGCGCGAGGCCGAAGCGCCGGATCAGGAAAGGTGCGGCCAGCGCCATGGCGATCATCGACAGTTGAGAGACGCCGGTGACAATTGCCGTCGTGCGGAAGGGGGTGCCGAGCTGGATCGAAAAATCCTGGGCGATCAGGCGGCTCATCGGCGCATTGCCGAAATGGAAGATCAGCAGCGTTACAGCGAGCAGGATGAGGCCGCGCGAGCTGGCAATGATCGAATAGCCCGACGGGCCGGGCGTGCCGTCGTCGTGGGCAAGACCGCGCGCGACGGCGTTGTCGATGCTGCGCGGATCGATCGCCAGCGTGGCGCCGATCGTGGCGATCGCCGTCGCAATCATCAGCCAGATGATGCCGTTGAGCCCGAAAAGCAGAGTGGCGAGATAGACACCGGCCAGCGAGACAACATTGCCGGCATGGTTCCAGAATTCGTTGCGCGCCACCTGATCCGGAAAGGCTGCCTCGCCAACGAGACCGAGCGTCAGGCCCATCAGCGCCGGGCCGATCACGGCGCCAACGATTGCGGTGGCCGACTGGCCGCCGAAGACGGACGCATTTCCGGGGCTGGCCAGCGTCCAGAGCGCAGCTGCGGTGACCAGGACGACCGGGATGATGATCAGCAGCCGTTTGTGTGGCGAGGCATCGACCAAGGCGCCGAACAACGGCGTGGCGATCAGTCCGAGGATGCCGCCGAGCGTTGCGACAATGCCGAGCGTCATCGGCGACCAGCCATGCGTGGCGAGGAAGCCGTCGAGGAATGGCCCCAGTCCGTCGCGGGCGTCGGCGAGAAAGAAATTGAGCGTCGCCAGCGCGACCAGCGAGCGGCGGCTGAGGGCGGATTGTTGCGGCGATGGCATCTCTGCTCTTCCTTCAGGACGGAGGTGTCCTGAAGGTGGCTCCGCGGTTTGCGGGCCGCTTCCGGCGCTCGCCATGAACGGCGGCCCGGATCAAAAGTTCCGAGCCTGCGGCAGGGCCGCTTCGATTTTCTTCAAATGCGCCCAATGGGTTCCGCGGGGCTTGAAGAGCGTGAATTTCGGGATACATGCTGGCGCCAGCAGTCACGCCTTCCAAGGATTCTCATATGCCGTTTTCGCTGAGCCCCGCCGCCGTCTGGCCGGTCATCATGCTTTTTGCCTCCAACATCTTCATGACCTTTGCCTGGTACGGGCATCTGAAGCACAAGAGCAGCGCCATTTTCCTGGCCATTCTTGCCAGCTGGGGCATTGCCTTCTTCGAATATTGCCTCGCCGTTCCCGCCAACCGGATGGGCTCGGAGGTCTATTCGACGGCGCAGCTGAAGACGATGCAGGAGGTGATCACGCTGATCGTTTTCGCCGGCTTCTCGATCTTCTGGCTCGGCGAAAACCTGACCTGGAACCATGCGATCGGCTTCGCGCTCATCGCGCTCGGCGCGTCCTTCATCTTCCGCGGATGAGGATGCGGCCGCCCGCGATGCGGCGTAAGCGGACGGGCGGCCTTCGCCGCGACCGGGGTGGTGATCGCAGCGCGCCGGTTGCCTAGCCGGCTGCGCATGCGAGTTCCATCAAATCGGCGCCGTCTTTTCAACGGCACGTTGCCACTTGCCATTGTCTTCCGCTGCATGGACACTCTTACCCATAGAGGGAGTGGACCATGGCAGAGCGCGGCCGCGAGTTTGCAGATATCGCCTATACCATCCTCGTCGTCGAAAAGAAGCCGGGTATCGAGGCGGTGGCCGTGGCGCTCGGCATGACCTATGCCGTCTTGCATTCAAGGCTGATTAACCGGACCTGCTTTTCGGCCGACGAAATCAATGCCCTGGTGCGGGCGGTACCGGATGTGCGGCTCGTCAATTGCCTGCTGAAGGAAACGGGTTTCGTGGCGGCCGATCGTCCAGTGCCTGATGGCCAGCCGGCCGAGACGGTCGGCCTCCAGCGCATCGCGACGCGGGTGGTTGTCGACGCAACCGGCATCCTGGAGCTTGTCGATGCTGCACTCGCCGGGGGCGGAATGGATCACAGACGGGAAGCGCTCGTGCGCAACGAGATCAGCGAGACTGAGCGGTCGCTTGCCACCCTGCGGCTGCGGATCGCCGAGGCGTGATTCAGCGGACGCGGCGGAGCTTGTCCAGCCAGTCATCGCCCTCTGCCCGCAACGCCTCCATCTCGGCCGAAATGTCGCCGTGGCGTTGCTCCAGCAGGCTCTTGCGCGCCGGCGTGCCGCCCTTGCGAAGCTTGGACTCTATGGCAAGAAGCTGGAGCTTGTAGAGGTTAAGCGTGCGCACGACGCGCATATATTCGCTGAGAGGATTGGGATCTGGCATCGACTGTCGGCTGGCTGGATCTACGTTTCAAACGCGCAGCCCCTATCGCGCCGGACACAACCGCGACATCAAAACGCGTGGTGTTTTTCAACGGCGAGGTGGTGGCCGCATGACGGCCGGTAACATCGAGTGACCGGCCGTCGGGGAACGGGTGGAGGCGTTCTGCGTTGGTTTCCAGAACCGGAGATCAATAATGCAGAAGAACAAACCACTCGTCGAAGTCGTCGTATCCACCGCCGAAGGCAAGGTGCCGATGGGCATCATGAACACGGAGCAGGCGCTGGCTCTGCCCGATGATATCGATGCCAAGGTCTCGCATCCCGATCATAAGGCAGGCGAGACGGATGTGTATATTCCGATCGAGGAGCTGGAGCAGCATGCTGCTGCGTCTGTCGGTTCAGCGGGCCGAAAACCTAATAATTACAAATAGTCCATGTCTGCAATCTGCCTGAATGCAGTCGCATTTGGTTGAGACCTTGTCACCACCAGGTGATGATGAGGTGATCGGCCATGAGCGTGTCATTTCAGACGATGGCGGCTATCCGTTTCGGTTACGGCTTCCGGCCCGGCGAGTCTGGGCCGCAGGATATCCAGGCGCTTCTCGGCCAGCTGAAGACCGGGGCGCAAAACCCGCCGTCTTTTCCGGCCGGCGGCACTGATGCATGTCGCCAGCGGCTGACGTCGCTTCAGGATCAACTGAAGACGATGCGTCAGGACGCCAAGGCTGGCGGCGACGAGGGCGAGCGCCGCGAGCGCCGCGACCGGCGCCGCGAGCTGCAACGGCAAGTGCAGCGCGGGTTCCAGCGGGATGCCAATCAGCGGCTGATGCAGTCCGTGCTTTCGGCCAACGGCTTCTACGAGCGGCTGGCGGCGTTCTGGACCAACCACTTCTCGACCAGTGCCAACAAGAGCCTGCCGATGCGGATGATCGTGCCGCTCTACGAGGCCGAGGCGATCCGTCCGAATCTCGGCGGCTCGTTCCGCGATCTCTTGCGGGCGGCGACCGAGCATCCGGCGATGTTGATCTATCTCGATCAGGCACAGTCTCAGGGGCCGGATTCGCCCGGCGGGATACGGCAGAGGAAAGGCCTCAACGAAAATCTCGGGCGCGAACTGCTGGAACTCCACACACTCGGCGCAGGCAGCGGCTATACGCAGGCCGACGTGCGGGGCGCCGCCATGGTGCTGACTGGACTTACCGTGGATCGTGACGATGTGGATACCGTCTTTCGTCCGCGTCTTTCCGAGCCCGGACAGCATAGCGTGCTTGGCATCGGCTATGGCGGTGAACGGCGAACGCGCAAGGACTACCTCGCGATGCTGGATGACCTCGCGGCGCATCCGAAGACGGCGGAGCACATCTGTCGCAAGCTTTGCATCCATTTCATCTCCGATCAGCCGCCGCCCGAGATGATCTCGGCGATGGCGGATGTCTGGAAACGCGCAGACGGCGATCTGACGGCTGTCTATGGCGCGATGCTCGATCACCCGTCCGCCTGGCGCGACGAAGGCTCGAAGGCGCGCCAGCCTTTCGATTTCGTGGTTGCCGGGCTGCGGGCGCTGAATGCCGGGAGCTTCATGGAAGCCAATCAGGATGATGACGGCGATGCCGATACTGCGATGGCCGCACCGCCTGCGGAGATGGCTGGCGGCGATGCGGTGAAGAGCGTGGCGCCTGCCGATCCCGCCGGTAAAGAGGCGATCAAGCGGCGCAAGGCGTCTCAAACCGCCAGAGCTTTGGGGCAGGGTGCGTTGCGCCGCATGGGCCAACCGGTCTGGTTGCCGCCGAGCCCCGCAGGCTTCGAGGAGACGTTCGGCGCCTGGATCACCGCAAGCCAGCTTGCCGAGCGGCTCGCCTGGGCGCGGCGGGCTTCGGCGCAATTCGGCAAGGATGAGGATCCTCGCGAATTCCTGAGGGCAACGCTTGGCGATGCGGCGCGCGACGAGACGATCCGGGTTGTTTCGCAGGCGCCGAGCAAGATCAGCGGGTTGACGCTGGTTCTTGCCTCCCCCGAATTCAACCGCCGATAAGGAGACCGGCCATGACAGAGTTTCTGCTTTCCCGCCGCGGTTTTCTGGCCTCCGCCTGCTGTCTCGCCGCTGCCCCGGTTTTCACGCCCGTCACCTTCGCCGCTATGCCGGGCGACAACAGGTTCGTCACCATCGTGCTGCGCGGCGCCATGGATGGCCTCGATCTGGTGCAGCCCTATGGCGATCCGGGATTTGCGGCTTTCCGGCCAACGCTGGCGCTGACGCCGGACAACGGGCTCATCGATCTCGACGGTCATTTCGGCCTCAATCCGGCGGGCGCGGATCTTCTGCCATTGTGGAAATCGAAGGAGCTGGCCTTCGTCCATGCGGTCTCGACGCCCTATCGCGGCCAGCGCAGCCATTTCGACGGGCAGGATATGCTGGAATCGGGCGGCGAGCATGTGGCTGAAGAAAAGACGGGCTGGCTCAACAGGGCGCTTGCCGTCATCCCGCGCTCGGATGCGCGCAAGGCGATCGATGTGAACACATCGACGGAGCTGATCCTTTCAGGTCCGAACAATGTCGATGTGTGGGCATCGGATTCCAATCTCGGCACCGCCAAGGACGAAATGCAGTTTCTGATGCGGCTCTATGCCGGAGACCCCGCCTTTGCGAAGGCGATGGAGGAGGCGACTCGGGCCAATGGCGCGGCGATGATTGCCGAACCGGACGGCAAGCGAGGCGAGAAGATCGCCGATGTCGCCGCACTTGCTGGCAACATGCTAAAGGGCGACTACCGGATCGCCAGTTTCTCGATAACCGGCTGGGATACGCATGTCGGGCAAGCCGCGCAGTTCAAGCGGCCGGTTCAGGATCTGGCGGAAGCGATCAATACACTGAAAACCACGCTAGGCGCTGATATCTGGTCGAAGACGGTCGTCCTTGCGATGACCGAGTTCGGCCGCACCGTCCGCCAGAACGGATCGGGCGGCACGGATCATGGGACGGGCGGTTGCGCGCTGCTTGCGGGCGGAGCTATCAACGGCGGCTGTATCCTCGGTAAATGGCCGGGCATCGGCGATGCCCAATTGCTCGACGATCGCGATCTGATGCCGACGGCCGATGTCCGGGAAATCGCTGCGGCGATGCTTTACCGGCAGTTCGATGTTACTGCCGAAGACCTGACGGCGAAGATCTTTCCTGGGTTGAGTTTTGACAAGGGCTCGCAGTTCCTGCGAGCCTGATGAGAGCCAAGTCACTCGGCAGGGACAGGCTTCGGCGCTCCATTCTCGTCCAGCGCCACCATGATGAAGGTACCGGCGGTGACTTTCTCCATCTTGTTGTAGCGCGATCGGTGCGCCCAGGCCTCGACGCAGAGGGTGATCGAGGTGCGGCCGACGCGGTCGATGTCGGTATAGACGGAGAGAGTATCGCCGATCTTGACCGGCAGTTCGAAAGCCATTTCCTTGACGGCGGCGGTGACGACGCGGCCGCGGGCGCGCTCGGCGGCGCGGATGCCACTTGCCAAGTCCATCTGCGCCATGACCCAGCCGCCGAAAATATCCCCCGCCGGATTGGCGTCGCCGGGCATGGCGAGCGTGCGGAGGGTCAGTTCACCTTTCGGCTTCGGGCTGTCGTTCATCATCAAGTCCTTGTCATGTCACGGAGAGTGAAGATGGCAGGCTTGACCGCCGGATGGCAAGGGCAATGCGGTGGTTATGCAGGGAGGGATTCTCAGAGACGGCCGAGCGTGAAGAAGAGTGCGGCCCAGAAGAGCGCCGAAAGCTCGGCGGCTACCAGAAAACCGATTGCGCGTTGCGTCATGGGAGCTCCCCCTCGTGGTTAAAAGGGGCTCGCGACCCCAGACGCGAGCCCCAATCCCTTCGTGTCCGCCAAGACGCGTTAGGATGGCGAGCGAAATACTCAAAATGGGGGAGGCGCGGTATCGTAAGATCTTGGGATCCCACGGCTGGAACAGTGCTCCGCGTGTCTCCCACGGCTGACCGGACAATTTTTATTCTTGGTAGCCCGCAAAAAATTCGCTGAGCTTAAATATAATAGAATTCATATATTTATCTCTTGCGTGGCGGTTCAGGGAGGTTATTTCCGTTACGTTATGTGAAGCCGAGCTAATAATGCTTCACTGGCCGGTAAGACATGCCCTGCAGAATTTGCGCCGATCATCAGTGCGTGAATGCGAGGGGACTTCGTGCGCAATACAAAGATTTCGACCCGTCTGTACGGGCTTGTCGGGCTTACACTGGCGATTTTCGTCGGCGTGATGGCTTTCTTCCTGAACTATTCCTACTCGGAGCTTGAGGCCGAGCGGAAAGCCGGTCTGGCGCAGATGGATGCGACGGCCATCAACATCATGAAGAAATACTACAAGATGGAGCAGGACGGCACGCTGACGCGCGAGCAGGCGCAGACGGCGGTCAAGGACGTCATCGCCTCCATGCGCTACGGCGACAGCGGCTATTTCTGGATCAACGACATGCATCCGACGATGGTGATGCATCCGATCAAGCCGGAGCTTAATGGCACCGACCTGTCGCAGAACAAGGATCCGAACGGCAAGTTCCTGTTCGTCGAGTTCGTCAATACGGTCAAGGCGCATGGCCAGGGCTTCGTCGATTACTACTGGCCCAAGCCGGGCGCCGAGCAGCCGGTTCTGAAATACTCGCATGTCGCCGGCTTCGAGCCCTGGGGCTGGGTTGTCGGCACCGGCGTCTATGGCGACGACCTTGCCGCGCTCTACCGCCAGAACGCACTCTGGGCCGCGCTGCTCTGTGGTGCGGGCGCCATCGTCACCCTGCTCATTGCCTATGCGATCGTCCGCAGCGTCACCGGTCCGGTTGCGCGTATCGGTGCTGCGATGCATGCCATTGCTGCCGACGACTCCGCTGCGGCAGTCGTCGACAGCGAACGCCGCGACGAGATCGGCCACATGGCCAAGGCTCTGCTTGTCCTGCGGGACTCGATGATCGAGCGTAGCGAGATGCGATCACGCGAGGATTCCCGTCAGCGCGAGCTGGATGGTGAGCGACGCAGCAGCGAGCAGCGGATGCGCAGCTCCGCCGAACGCCAGAACCACGCGATGATGGCGCTCGGCCAGGGGCTGGAGCGGCTCGCGGCCGGCGATCTGACGGTTACGGTCGGCGATCTCGGCGAGGAATATGCCAAGCTGCGTTCGGACTTCAATGCGGCTGCCGGTGCACTCAGCAGCGTCATCCAGGCGATTTCGGAATCGAGCCATATTGTCAACGACAGCGCCGCCAATATCAGCGAAGCGACCAACAATCTTTCGAAGCGTACCGAGCAGCAAGCGGCCGCTCTGGAAGAAACGGCGGCTGCGCTCGATGAGATCACCGCGACCGTCCGCACGGCCTCCGAGCGGGCGACGGAAGCGCGCGAGATGGTGTCCGAGACCAAGACCAGCGCCGGCAAGTCGGGCGAGATCGTCCGCAATGCCGTTGCGGCGATGAGCCGGATCGAGGATTCGTCCAGCCGTATCGGCCAGATCATCGGCGTCATCGACGAGATCGCCTTCCAGACCAACCTTCTGGCGCTCAATGCAGGCGTCGAGGCGGCGCGTGCGGGCGAGGCCGGCCGCGGTTTTGCCGTCGTCGCGCAGGAAGTCCGCGAGCTGGCGCAGCGCTCGGCCAACGCCGCCAAGGAGATAAAGACCCTGATCAGCAATTCGGCTGCCGAAGTCGGCAACGGCGTGTCGCTGGTTCGCTCGACCGGCGACGCGCTTGTCGAGATCGAGGCGCTGGTCAACAAGGTCAATGACCACGTGAATTCGATTGCCACTGCGGCACGCGAACAGGCAACCGGGCTGCAGGAGATCAACACCTCTGTCAATCACATGGATCAGATGACGCAGCAGAACGCGGCGATGGTCGAGGAGACGACCGCAGCCAGCCAGACGCTGGCCGCCGAGAGCAATCAGTTGCGCACCCTGCTTTCCAATTTCCGTCTCGGCCAGAGCCAGGCGACGGCGCCGCGCGCCTATAACCGGGCGGCCTGATAACATCCGGGAAAGGCGGGAAACCGCCTTTTCCACCAGGGGTAAGCTTTCCTTCACCAGTTTTATTTAAATTTGATTTGAATTCTTCAGGTTGCAAGCAGGGCTGCGGGGCGATGGAGGGTATTGTGTCTGTCTCTCTTCTGCGGCGTATCGTGCTGACCACGCTGGTTTCCACGGCGCTCACGACCTGTTCCATCAGTGACGGCCTCGTGCCGCCTGCCAATGTCGATCGCGGAACCAAAGTCAGCTCCATTTCTCCGCCAAGACAGTCCGCCATGCGCATGGCACCGATGGAAACGGCGCAGTCCTATCCCGCTTCGGCGCCCGTCTCACGCGCCGGCGGATCGGTCGATTATCTCGATACGCCAAACCTTGCAGGCGAGGGACGTTCCGCCAGCGATGCCGTTCCGGCGCCCGGCCGCAAGCTGCCGATGATCGATAGTGACGAGGCGCTTGCCCAGCAACAGGTGCCGCGCTCTCAGAATGAGCCCGGCAACTGGGGCGGCACGCGCCAGCTTTCGGTTCCTGAGGGCGGCGTCAACATGGATTCCGAACTCGGCGCCGAACCGGTCGTCGGTCTTGCCCAGGAGCAACAGCAGCAGATCGCCGAAGGCGAAACGGCCGAGCCCGTTGTCGATGGCATCGGCACAGATGCGCCTGTTCAGACCAACCAGCGCCGTATGCCGCGCCCGGCCGCGCAGGCCGAGATGAACCAGGCCGCCGTCTGGAATGATGGCAGCGCAGTCGTGGCCCCGCAGCGCGTTCCCGAAGAGGACGAGAGCCAGGAAGTGGCGATGCTGCGGCCGAATGATCCGATGATGAGCACGCCGGCCATGCCTGCCGATCCCAGCGTGATGCCGGCCTCGGAGCTTTCCTGCCGCCGCGAACTGAAGCGCATGGGCGTGGTCTTCACCGACAAGCCGGCGATCTCCAATGGTCCCGCCTGCCAGGTGCCTTACCCAATCTCCTTGCAGGGGCTTTCCGGCAATATCGGCGTCCGGCCTGCTGTGACGCTGAACTGCCAGGTGACGCTCGCCTTCGCCAAGTGGGTGAAGAACGAGCTCGCGCCCTCGGCACGCTTTCGCTACTGGTCGGGCATCAAGACGATCGAGCCGCTCGGCGGTTATTCCTGCCGGCGCATGAACAACAGCCGGCAGAAGTACAATCCGATGTCGGAGCATGCGCATGGCAATGCGATCGATGTCGGCAAGTTCGTGCTGAAGAACGGCCACGAGATCGATATCCGCAAGAAGGGGCTCTTCTCCTTCCGCGAAGGGCGGCTGCTGAAAGCCGTGCGCAGCGACAGCTGCAAGTATTTCAACACGGTGCTTGGCCCCGGCAGCAACCCCGAACACTGGAATCATTTCCACTTCGATCTGAGAGACCGCAAGAGCGGCCGGGTCTATTGCAGCTAGCGTACCTTCTTGGCGCATGCCGGGGAATCTGATCTGACGGGCACTCCTGGAAGAGGAGAGCAGAGATGGCAGACCGCAGACGCCCGAATTTCGTCATGCTTTTTCTTGTGGTGGTGATTGCCGCAGCCGCCGTTTTCGGTGGGCGCTGGTATTTCTATGTCGCCTATGCGAGCGATCCCTTCGACGAGGTCGGGATCAGCCTCAACACGATGATGCCGGGACCCATCCGCGAGATCGGCTGCGGCATGCTGAAGAGCCGTTTCGAAGGCAAGACGTTGCCGCCTTATGGCTGCGGCCTCAACGGACAGTGGTGAGCGTTCAAAAAGAAAGCCGGCGAAACGCCGGCTCAGACTGACCGGTCTTCAGGGGAAATCGACCGGATTCTAAAAGTGTTCGTGCTTACGGCGGCATTTCTCTACAAATAGAGGCAGCGGAAATATGGGCGTAACGAGCGCCCGTTGACGGTTCCGCAAAGGGATGGGCGGCGGGGCGGAAACCGTTGCTTGCCTCTGTGGCGGTTATCCTCCGCGAAGATCACCGGTTGATGACAAGGGCGGTGGAAAGACGATTTTCCGCTGGCCGCCTTTCTTCGCGCCACTATGGCTGGCCCGCTGAATAGTGTGTTCACGGGGTACGGGATGTCAAAGTGTCACAAAGGGGCTATATAGCGGCCCAATAAGAGGAAACATCCAAAAGCCGCATGACACCCATCATTTCGATCCGCAATCTCACCAAGCATTATGCCAATGGATTTGAAGCGCTGAAGGGCATCGATCTAGATGTCGAGAAGGGCGAAATCCTGGCGCTGCTCGGCCCCAATGGCGCAGGCAAGACGACGATGATCTCGATCGTCTGCGGCATCGTCAATCCGAGCGGCGGCGAGGTGCTCGTCGGCGGCCACGACGTGGTCAAGGATTTCCGCGCGACGCGGACGATGATCGGCCTTGTTCCGCAGGAGCTGACGACCGACCAGTTCGAGACCGTCTGGAACACGGTGAGCTTCTCACGCGGTCTGCACGGCAAGAAGCCGAATCCGGCGCATATCGAGAAGGTGCTGCGCGACCTGTCTCTCTGGGACAAGAAGGACAACACGCTGCGGCAGCTTTCCGGCGGCATGAAGCGGCGTGTGCTGATCGCCAAGGCGCTGAGCCATGAGCCGGAAATCCTCTTCCTCGACGAGCCGACGGCCGGTGTCGATGTGACGCTGCGCAAGGACATGTGGCGCGTCGTCGAGCAGCTGCGCGCCTCGGGCGTCACGATCATTCTGACGACCCACTATATCGAAGAGGCCGAAGAGATCGCCGATCGCGTCGGCGTCATCAACGGTGGCAAGCTGCTGCTCGTCGAAGACAAGGCGGCGCTGATGGCCAAGCTCGGCCGCAAGCAGCTGATCCTCGAACTCACCGAGCCGCTTGAAAAGCTGCCGGAGCATTTTGCCGGAAACGGCCTGTCGCTGGAACAGGGCGGCACGCGGCTGGTCTACAATTTCGATGCGCATAACGAGCAGGAAAGCATTGCGGCGCTTCTGACCCGGCTTTCAGCAGAAAACATCCATTTCAAGGATCTCTCGACGCGGCAAAGCTCGCTCGAGGATATCTTCGTGGCACTCGTGGGAGGCGCCAAATGAATATCGAAGCCGTCAAATCCATCTATTTCTTCGAGATGGCCCGTACGCGCCGTACGCTGCTGCAGAGCGTCGTGTCGCCTGTCATCTCGACCTCGCTCTATTTCATCGTCTTCGGCGCCGCCGTTGGTTCGCGCATCCAGACGGTGGAAGGTGTCTCCTACGGCGCTTTCATCACCCCCGGCCTGATCATGCTGACGCTGCTCGGCCAGTGCATCAGCAACGGTTCCTTCGGCATCTACTTTCCGAAATTCACCGGGACGATCTACGAGGTGCTGTCGGCGCCTGTTGCGATGACCGAAATCCTGCTCGGCTATGTCGGGGCGGCGGCCACCAAGGGATTGCTGATCGGGTTGATCATCCTGCTGACGGCCAATGCCTTCGTGGAGGTCCGCATCGAGCATCCCTTCATGATGATGCTGTTCTTCCTGCTGACGGCGATCACCTTCAGCCTGTTCGGCTTCATGATCGGTATCTGGGCCGGCAATTTCGAGCAGCTGAACCTGATCCCGATGCTGGTGGTCCCGCCGCTGACCTTCCTCGGCGGCAGCTTCTATTCGATCAACATGCTGCCGCCCTTCTGGCAGGCGGTCAGCCACTTCAATCCGGTACTTTATCTCGTCAGCGGTTTTCGCTGGAGCTTCTACGGGATCGCCGACGTCAATCCGTTGATCAGCCTCGGAATGATCACGCTGTTCCTGGCGATCTGCCTTGGCACACTCGGCTGGATGTTCAGGACCGGTTACCGGCTGAGAAACTGACGCCGGATCAAGCCTGTCGCTTTGCCAGGCGCATCGCCGCGGCCTCGATCATCAGGGTGACACCGGCCTCGAAGAAAATCTCGGGGCCGCTGTCACGGTAGTGCAGAACGGCGCGGCTCGTCAGCGGATAATCGGCGGCTGCCTCGTCAAGCTGCTTCGCGTTGGGCTGCGGCTCCGCCTGCTCTTCGATCACGCAGCCGAGCGTATAGCGCCCGAGGGCGACGAGAAGCTCCATCGCTGTCTCCGGCGTCATCCCGGCATCCACGAGCAGGCCGATCTGAGTTTCGACCTTGGCAAGATCCTGCGGGTCGGCCTCCGTTCCTGCATGCACGCGCCCGCCATCACGATAGGCAAGCAGCGCGTTGCGAAAGCTGCGGCAGTTGGCGAGCAGATAGGCGCTCCACACGTCTCCGGGTTTTGGTGCCGCATGCGTATGCCCGCGTCTCAGAATCTCGGCATTCATCGCGTCGATCAGCGCGCGCTTGCCCTTGAAATGCCAATAAAGTGCTGGCTGGCGGATGCCGAGGCGCTCGGCCAGCGCACGGGTGGAGAGTGCGTCCAATCCCGCTTCGTTCAAAAGCAGAAGCGCCTCATCGACGATACGCTGGCGGTCGATCTTCATCTCGTTGGCAATCCTAGTTGCGTTTTCACCTTATCAGCGATAAGTAACTTATCACTGATAAATTTTGGTGAACGATATGAAGAAAGCGCTCAGCGTCGTCTATGCCACCGTGGTTCTGGACGCGGCGGGGATCGGCCTGACTTTGCCGATTTTTCCGCGTCTTCTGCGCGATGTCGGCCATACGGACGATCTCGGATGGCGTTTCGGCGCCTTCCTGGCGCTCTATGCGCTGATGCAATTTCTGTTTTCGCCCGTGTTGGGGTCGCTGTCCGACCGGTTCGGACGCAAGCCTGTTCTGCTCGTCTCGCTTGCGGGTGCTGCCATCGACTATGTGTTTATAGCCTTGGCTCCGGCACTCTGGATGCTGTTTCTCGGCCGTGCGATTGCCGGCTTTACCGGCGCGAGCAATGCCGTTGCGGCGGCCTGCGTCACGGATGTAACCGAAGAACATGAGCGCGCGCGCCGCTTCGCACAGCTGAGTGCTTGCTTCGGCGTCGGTTTCATTGCCGGGCCTGCTATCGGCGGGATCCTTGGCGAATATTCCGTTCGGCTGCCGTTTATTGCCGCCGCGGTGCTGAACGCTCTGAACTTTGCCGTGGCGATTTTCCTGCTGCCGGAAACCCGCAAGCGCGGCGAGGGAGAGGAGGGGCAACCGCTGTCGCCCTTCACGCATTTCAAATGGTTGTTCAGCTTCAAGCCGCTAATGACGCTGATGGCGGCTTATTTCCTGCTGGCTTTCATCGGCGAAGTCGGCGGCACCGTGTGGGTTCTCTATGGCCAGGACAAGTTTTCTTGGTCGGCGATGATGGTCGGCATTTCGCTGGCCGCCTTCGGATTCTTCCATGCGGTGGTACAGGCTTTCGTGGCCGGACCGGTCAGCGAACGCTGGGGAGAGCGGCGCGCAGTGCTGATTGGCGTCATTGCCGACAGTATCGCCTATGTGACGATCGCCTTCCTGAGCGAGGGGTGGATGGTGTTTTTCCTGATGCCGTTGTTTTGCCTAGGCGGCATTGGCGCGCCGGCGCTGCAATCGCTCGTCACGGCGAATGCAGATGCGGAGGCGCAGGGCAGGGTCCAGGGCCTTTTGGCAAGCATGGTCAGCCTCGCCTCGATCGCCGGGCCGCTGGCGATCAGCACCATCTATTTCGCCTCACGGGACGTCTTTCCGGGGCTTGTCTGGGTGCTTGGTGCTGCCGTTTATCTGGGGCTTCTGCCGCTGATTTTCAGCCGCCGCCCTGCTGTCCCGTCATGAGCCATTTTGCAATGCATGGCTGTGCAATATCTGATACCGGCAGGGAATATTTCACCTATGGTGGCGTAAATCGCGATAGAGGTGTGGAAATCGCACCATGTCACGCCTTCGTCACGCGACAAGCTTATCGATAGTGTGCTTAATAAGCCCTGCGAAGCGAGGGGATCGCTAGCGTTTCCGTTCCTGGCCCGCCAACCTGGTGGGCTTCGATATTCTACCGCCATTAGAATACGGACGCCGATTATGATCAGACTTCACATTTTATTCGCCGTCGCGTTCATGGTTGCGATGTGTTCGCTGGCATTTGCGGTCAGCTACAATCATTCGAAGACAAGCGACAGCCACACCAACGGAAGCTCAGGCTTCCTCTGGCTCTCGGCTTCCAGTTGAGCTGAGGGTTGAACGGAAGGATGCCGCGACTAGCGGTTGCTCACTGGATAAACGCAGCTATCGCCTTCCTGATGAACGATTTCGCCGAAGACGGGATCACAATCCGTACCCAGATATGCGGCGCCGTGTGTGCTCGCATAGGCTAATATATCCTGGGAGGACGCAGACTTGCGGCGCAGTTGCTCGCTTCCGTCCCATATATCGAAATAGGCAGGCGACCACATGACGGCCGCGCCAAACTTGGTCGCGAATATCTGCTGCCGCCGAGACGTATACTCGAAACCGAGCGCCGCGATTTCGGGCAGCCGTTTCGGCCAGATCAGGAACTTTGTATCCGGAGGAAGCTGCTGATCGGCCCAACTGCCCAGCGCCTGCCATTCATGGCTCACTTCAAGGTTTTTACGCTGGTAGAGGTATGTTGGATAAGACAAGAAGATCACGGTCATCACGGCAATCGTGCAAAGGGCTACGATCGCAACGGTATGCTTTCCTTGCCGATCCTCATCCTTTCCACGACGGTTTGCCGCTCGATAGAAGGCAAGCAGCACGCAAGCGAAGGCGGCGCTGAACCAGACGGCGACGAGCGCGATGGAAAGGGTCAGTCCGCGAAAAGCAACTGCTCGGTCTGGCGCCGCCATCCATGCGGCAGCGAGCAGTGCGACAGCGAATGTCGAAAGCATCATGATCATCACGGCGCTGCGAATAAGGTGCAGGTTCAAGACCAAGGCTGAATCGGTGACGAGCGGCGCTGCTGCGCCGATGACAAGCAGCGCACTCGCGCCTCCCGCCAGATGTCGCAAGGCGTTCGCCTGACGGCCGAGCTGCGCGGCGGCAAGAAAGCATGACAGGGCGGCAGCGGCCAAGGCAACCACTTCCAGCCAGCTGTTGCCGTCGAGGAAGAAGTGAGCGGGATAGAACCCTCTTAGAAACTGCCTGTAGGAGAAGGCTGGAGCTTCAAGGATCTGGTGGTTCGACAGGACGTTGAGCAGCGGCGGCACCAGGAGCACGCCGCCGATCAGTGATCCGAGCAGGCCGCGGACCATCAATGTACGCCACGAGATGGCGCCGGTGCGGAGTTGATAGGCCGCCAGAAAGCAAAGCGGCAGGATCATCCACACCGCCATGAAGGCGTTGAGAAAGAATGTCAGGGCCGTGGCAATGGCGGCCTGCGCATATCTGCCGCGCACGGCATAGGAAAAGCCGAGGATCAAGGGCGCGTTCGCAAGCTCGGAATGGGTGAAATAGTTGAGCATCACGCCGGCGCCACCCACTGTCGTGCCTTGCAGGCAGGCAGCCATGGCGAGCAGCAACACGTAGATATTGAGCACCCGTCTTTCGTGGAATCCGAAGCTTCGTGCCAAATGCAGCGCGGCAGCCAGCAGCGAAAAATGCGTTGCGGCAAGCCAAAATGCCAGGAACAGTTTTGGATTGATAATCTGCCCGGCGCCGGTGAAGACGATCCAGAAACCCGACGAAAAGTGCTGCAGTGACTGGATGAAGGGATCGCTGG
This sequence comes from Rhizobium sp. BE258, assembly GCF_031457345.1. Lineage (NCBI taxonomy): Bacteria > Pseudomonadati > Pseudomonadota > Alphaproteobacteria > Hyphomicrobiales > Rhizobiaceae > Rhizobium > Rhizobium sp. BE258. Next base: position 269,439 of record NZ_JAVDWL010000009.1, on the reverse strand, counting down.
CAAACTGCGGCAGCGCAAACGAATTCATCAGTATCGGCAAATGATAGACGTTGTTGTTATCGATTGGCAGATAGCCAGTGCGTAGAAAGCTGAGCACAGTTGCCAGCAAAACCACTGAGCAAGGGTGCCAGCTCAGGATGCGGGCGAGGGGATTGCGAGATCGGGTCACCACTTGGCTATCCACAGGCGTGTCTCAACGGGCGGCAAGGATGACGGCAATGATGGAAAATCCTACCAGCCAGCTCTTGCGATCACGCAGCGCGAAAGTGATCGGGTCGTCGTGCAACATGCGGCGATGGGCAAGCATCAGCGTCCTGCTGGTCCAGTAGAGGAAGAGCGGGCACAGACCCCAGAGGATATGCGGATGGCTGTAAAGGCTGGCCACCTCTGGTGACGACACATAGAGAGCGAGAACGGTGATCGAGTTCATTCCGGCTGCGGCTGCAAGTGCCGCAATCACCGGAAGATCGGTAAGACGGTAGTCGCGATTGTCCGGATCAGCGAGGCCGTTGTCGAGGCGCGCGGCGAGTTCGATATGCCGCTTCGTCAACGCCAGCGCGGCGAAAATCATAAGCGAGAACGTGAACAGCCATTCCGATACGACGACGTCGATCGCCGCTGCACCTGCAAAGATCCGGATCGTGTAGAGGATCGCCAATGTTACCACATCGACGATCATTTTCTTCTTGAGGGACAGCGAATAGATCAGCGTTCCGGCGAAATAGACTGCCAGAAGGAGCGGAAATAGCGGCGGCAACAGCGACGCGACGGCGAATGCTGCGATTGTCAGTGCAGGTATGAGCGCCAGCCCTGATGCCAGGGATGCCCTGCCGGCAGCAAACGGCCGCAGATGCTTGCTTGGGTGAGCCCGGTCGGCCTGCAGATCGAGCAGATCGTTCAGCAGATAGACGCCCGAGGCGCAGAGTGAGAAGGCGATGAATGCGAGTGTTGCGGCCAATAAGGCCGCAGGTGTAAATTCGTGCGACGTCAGGGCCGGAACGAAGATCAGGGCGTTTTTGGCATATTGATGCGGCCGCATTGCCGCCCAGAGCGCGCGGTATCCATCATGGCGGGGTGCCAGTTTCACATGCGAGGGATGCGCGGCATCAAGCCGGTTCGACTGACGGGCCGATAAGCCGATGCTGAGTGCCGTGCGGGCATGCGGCCAGATATGAAAATCATCGCCGCTATTGCCGATGTAGTCAAAGCCATTGCGGCCAAACGCGGCGATCAGCGCATCGGCTTTCCGCTGGCCTTTCAGATTGATCGCTTCATCCGAAGCGAAGATCCCATCGAGAAGAAGCGGCATTTGTGCGGCCACGGCTTCTGCATGCTGCCGGTTAGCCGCCGTTGCGAGATAGACCTTGCGCCCCTGATCCTTGGCGGCGACGATCGATGCCAGCACCTGTTCGCTGAATGGAAGCCTGGCGTAGTCGATCTGCGATAGCCCGGCGAAATGCGCTTTTAATCCGGCTCTGGAGCCTATCGCAGAGTTCGATGGGAGAAGGGCACGCCAGCCATTTCTGGCGATCGAGTCGAATATGCTTTCCAGGAAGAGATCCGAACGCACCAGCGTACCATCGAGATCCACGACGAGCGCGATATTGGTGTCTTCGGCCGGGCGATCAATGCCGGTCTCATCGCCCGTAAAGGGTGCGCCGTATTCGGCGTTTGTCTTGAATTCGTGACTCATCATGCGCCGACCACCAAAGGAACGGGGCTATAATCGGCGAAAAAGATTAATCAAATCGTGGGTGCCGCTACTAAAGCCTTGCCTTACCCGCTCTCAATCCCGCAGGCGCAGTTCGTCTGTCTGCATCTGCATCGAGCCCAGCGTTTCCAGGAAGCTCATCCCGAGCAGGCTTTGGTCGAGCTTGCCGTCTTCGGCGACGCTGGCGGCAACACCGGTGCGGACGATGGGGCCGATAGCGACACGGTCGAGCGTGACGGGTGCTGCGCGGGTACGGCCGTTGGCGGTCATGACGGTCATCGAGTAGTCGAGGTTTTCGGGGATGATGCCGATGCGTTCGGCGTCGGCACGCGAGAGCGCGACCATGCTGGCGCCTGTGTCGACCAGCATCTGGATTGTTTGGCCGTTGACCGAGACGTCGGCCTCGAAATGGCCGTTGAGCAGCTTGTGCAGGATGATCTCGCTGCCGCCTTCGCTGGTGGTGACGACGACGGCGCGGCCCGGGACGAGCCCGGCCAATAGCCGGTTGCCGACGCCCAGCATATCCTGCCGGTAGAGATAGACGGTGGCGAGCGCCAGTATGATGACAAGCCAGATCATCAGGTTGCGCATCGTTTCGCCGATATTGCGGCGGCTCGCCCAGATGCCCGCCGAGAGCATCAGCGCGATCGGCAGAAGATAGACCATGCGCCCGAAATCGTCGGTCTCCATGCCCATGATGCGATCGTTGCCGTTGTTGAAGACGAGGATGGCGAGGCCGATGCCGAGGATCAGCAGAAAGATCGTCAGACGGCTCATGCAAGCTGCTCCGCAGTGATGCTTTGCCGGCTACTCTCCGCGTGCGCCTCGCCTTCGAAAAGCCGGGCAGGTAGAATCGCCATCAGGCGGGCGCGTTCGGCATCGGAATAGCGCATCCAGGCGCCGATTTCGTCGATCGTACGGCCGCAACCCGTGCAAAAACCGGTTGCAGGATCGATGGCGCATACATGGATGCAGGGTGTTTGCATGAAGGATATATCGTTGTTTCACAAGGCCATGGCAAGGGCGCAGAGCGCGGCGATCTCGGAAATCTGTTCGGCGGCGCCGAGCGTGTCGCCGGTATGGCCGCCGAGTTTTCGGCGGATATAGAGGGTGACGGCGAGGACGGAGATTCCGGAGGCCAGCAGGCTGCAGACAAAGGGCAGCAGACCGAGTGCCGGCCAGATGATGAGGGCGGCGAGCAGGCATCCCGAGACGAGCGCCGTGTGCATCGCACCTTCGCCGGGCTTGCCAGCGGAGGCGGCAACCCCGTCGGTCTTGGCCGGCGGCAGGCGATGCCAGTGCCAGACGAGCGCGGCGCGGCCGAGGCAGGCGGCGGCCGGGATGGCGAGCGCGGCCTCGAAGGCCGATGCTTCGCGGGCGATGGCGGCGAGTGCTGCGGCGCGAAGCGCAATTGAGATGATCAGCGCAATGGCGCCGTAGCTGCCGATGCGGCTATCCTTCATGATGACGAGCGCATGGTCGCGGTCACGTCCGCCGCCGACGCCGTCGGCGGCATCCGCCAGGCCATCCTCGTGCAGTGCGCCGGTGATGACGGTGAGCGCTGCGATCGCCACCAGCGCCGACATCAGCCGGTCGGCGCGCAGCCCCAGCATCATCAAGAAAATCGCAGCAGGAATAATGCCGATCAGCAGGCCGGCCAGCGGGAAGGCGCGCGCCGTGCGGCCGAGCTTGCCGTCATCGCCGGCAAAGACGAAGGACGGCATGGGAACGCGGCTCAGGAACGCGACGGCGCGGGCGGTATCGAGCGCATAGGCCTTGATGATCATGTCCCCACTTCATGCATGGAAGCTGCGGCGCTTTTGGAGTTGTTCGCCTCTGCCGCTGGCTTTAAGAGAGTCGCGACGAAAGAAGCCGATTTGCTGCGAAAAGACAAGTTGGCCCCGGGAAGCCGGGAGAAAACAGAATACAAGGAAGTCCCTTCATGAGCGTTTCAGGCCTGCCGTTCGACGATTTCCGCGCGCTGCTGCGCGAGCTGCCGGGTCCGGATGCCCGGGCGCTGGTTGCGGCGCGCGAGCGTGACGCGCAACTGACGAAGCCGCCGGGTGCACTCGGCCGCCTTGAGGAAATCGCCTTCTGGCTGGCGGCATGGACGGGCAGGGCGCCTGCCGTCAACCGGCCGCTGGTAGCGATCTTTGCCGGCAATCACGGTGTTGCGCGCCAGGGCATCACACCCTTCCCGCCGTCGGTGACGCAGCAGATGGTCGAGAATTTCGCGGCCGGCGGTGCTGCGATCAACCAGATCTGCGTTGCCTACGATCTCGGCCTCAAGGTGTTCGATCTGGCGCTCGATTACCCGACCGGTGACATCACCCAGGAAGCCGCACTTTCCGAGCGCGACTGCGCCGCCACCATGGCCTTCGGCATGGAGGCGATTGCCGGCGGTACGGACCTCCTCTGCATCGGCGAGATGGGTATCGGCAACACGACGATTGCGGCAGCGATCAACTACGCCCTTTACGGCGGTTCGGCACGCGACTGGGTCGGTCCGGGTACGGGTTCGGAAGGCGAGATGCTGGAGCGCAAGGTGGCCGCCGTCGAGCGCGCCGTCGAGCTGCACCGCGATCATCTCGACGATCCGCTGGAGATCATGCGCCGCCTCGGCGGCCGCGAGATCGCGGCGATGGCCGGTGCGATCCTGGCGGCGCGCGTCGAGAAGATCCCCGTCCTGATCGACGGCTATGTGGCGACGGCTGCCGGTGCTATCCTGCAGGCCGCCAATCCCTCGGCGCTCGATCACTGCCTCATCGGCCATGTCTCGGGCGAGCCCGGCCATCTCAGGGCCATCGAAATGCTCGGCAAGACGCCGCTTCTGGCGCTTGGCATGCGGCTCGGCGAGGGCACCGGTGCAGCTTTGGCGGCCGGTATCGTCAAGGCGGCTGCCGCCTGCCATTCCGGCATGGCGACCTTCGCGCAGGCAGGTGTCACCAACAAGCATTGATTGGGCGGCTCGCGTTCAGCTTTGTGACAGGTTGATGACGGACGCTTGCGGCGCGGGCCGGGAAACGGTATTCGCATTTTCACTGATGGACGGCGGAGAGACGCCGTCCCCGACCGCAAGACGAGGACGCCTTGGAAAAACCTGCCGTTCGAAAGCTGACCGGTGTCAGCCATTTCTTTGCTGCCGCGAGCTATTCCTGGGCTGGATTCCAGCGCCTGATCAAGGAATCTGCTTTCCGGCAGGAACTGCTGTTCGGCGCCGTTTCGCTGATCCTGCTGATCGCTGTCGGCGCCACGCTTTCCGAGCTGGTGATCGCGGTGATCCTGCTGCTGGCACTGTTTGCCGTCGAGGCACTCAACACGGCGATCGAAGAGGTTATCGACCGTATTTCGCCTGAAATCTCGATGGTCGGCAAGCATGCCAAAGACCTCGGGTCTTTCGCCGTGCTCTGCACGCTCAGCGCCTGCGGGCTCTTCCTGCTGTTCACGATCGGCAAGCATCTGATCGCCATCGTCTTCGGCTGATATTCAGGCTGACCCTTAAATATTAAGGTTGTGTAAATAATAATTGTACTCTTAGGTTGTTTCCGTTCTGCGCGGCAGATGCATACGGGGGCGACCATTGGCACATCTTCAGGCGAATGCGGTTCAGCAGGTTGAAGGCGGCGAGAAGGCCAGAGACCTTGGCTATATGGGGCTGGCGGCGCTTGGCCTGACTTTTCTCTTCTTATGGCTGTCTCAACAGGGCGGCGTCTCGTCGGCGATCGGTATCGGCGGGCTTATCGTTGCGGCCTCGGCCGCCGTCGGCGGCGTCATGGGATTTCTGTTTTCCGTGCCGCGTATCATGACGAAAGAGGCGCCTGCCGTTCCAACTGCGGATGTGAAGGCCGGCGCGGAAGGCTTGAAGTCGCCGCGGCGCGAGAGGCTGCTGGCGTCGAATACCAACCTTGAGCGAATTTCGGAATGGCTGACAACGATGCTGGTCGGCGTCGGGCTGACGCAGGTGGCGAGTCTGCCCTCGCATCTGAATTCATTTGCCGATTTTATCGACAAGCAGGCCGGTGGCCTCTTTGCCGGAGCCAATGCGCCGCTGCTGAATGCGGTCACCGTCTCGTCGCCTTTCCTCCTTGTCTTCGGGCTTATCGCCGGCTTCATATTCTTCTACCTCTACACGAGGATCTATCTGTCGCCGCTGTTCCAACAAGTGGAAATCCTGCTGGATAAGGATCCGGGTGAGCAGAAGCTCGGCGAGCAGACGACAAAGCAGATCGTCGATAGCGTGCCTGTCGAGGATCGAGACGCCTTTCTGTCCTACCTGACGAGCAGTGACCGTCTGTCCGTCAATCAGGGGATCGAGATCATTTTCGACCTGCTTTATCAGCCCGGCGGCTATGAACAGGCGATCGCGATCGGCACTAAGCTTGCGAGCACACCGGCCTCGAAGATCGCCCAGTTCTGGTTCCTGATGGCTGCGGCCTACGGGCAGAGGCATCGCGCACTGCGCGTCAGCGAGGCTGCTCCCGAAGAGTTGGCGAAGACGAAGAAGGCGGTGCTGAGTGCCGCAAAGCAGGCGATCCTGCTCGACCCATCCTACAAGGAAAATCTGAGAAATCTGACGCGGTTGGATAGTATCGACAACGACCTCGGAGACTTCCGCGATGACCCGGCGTTCCTGGCGTTGCTCGCGGGCTGACCTTAGGCGAAGCTCTTGCGCTTACGGGACACGGCATGCGCTTCCTCGACAGCAGGAAGGCTCTGCAGCACGCGTTTGCCGGGCAGGATGGCAATGACTTCGGTGCCTTCGCGGAGCTTGGACTTCAGCACGAACTGACCGTCGTGCTTGGCGAGGATCGCCTGGACGATCGGCAGGCCGAGGCCGGTGCCCTGTTCTGCGCTCTTGATGGCGATCGAGCCCTGACCGAAGGCAGAAAGCACGATCGGGATTTCCTCTTCGGGAATACCGGGACCATTATCCTTGATCGAGATGTACTGGCCGCCGCCTGCCGTCCAGCCGACCTTGACGTGGATCTCGCCGCCTTGGGGCGTGAACTTCACGGCGTTGGAAAGAAGGTTGAGAACCACCTGACGCATCGATTTCTCGTCGGCCCAGACGGAGGGAAGCTCTGGCTCGAATTGCTGGCTGATGGTGATGTTCTTGCCGCTGGCGCGCAGCTGCACCATGCCGATGCAATCCTCGGAGATATCGAGCAGCGAGATCGCCTCTTCGCTGAGCTCGTACTTGCCGGCCTCGATACGGGAGAGGTCGAGGATCTCGTTGATCAGGTTCAGCAGATGCTGGCCGGAGCGGTGGATGTCGCCGGTATATTCCTTGTAGGTCGGGTTGTTGAGCGGACCCATCACCTCCGACGACATGACTTCGGAAAAGCCGAGGATGGCGTTCAGCGGCGTGCGCAGCTCATGCGACATCGAGGCGAGGAAGCGGGACTTGGCAAGGTTCGCTTCCTCGGCGCGGCGGCGCGCTTCGTCCGACATCGACTTGGCAACTTCGAGCTCGGCAATCAGGTCGTCTTTTTCCGACTGGAAGGAGAGGATGCGCAGATTCTGCTTGAACAGACGGTCGCTGATATAGCTGAAGAAGATAACGGTGGTGGTGAAGAGTGCCGTGAGGCTGAGTTCGAGGACGTCGCGGGAAATCCCGGCCTTGGCGGCGAGCGCTATGATCGCAGGCGTAAAGGTGACGAGCACCGATGGCGCCAGCATGAAATTCGACATTGCCGTCACCGACAAGGCGATCAGCAGCGTCGCACCCTTGTAGAGAATGAAGCTGGAGGGTTCGCAGGCAGGGCAGCTCTGGAAGGCGAAAAAGGCCCAGGCAAGTCCGATCGGCAACTGGCCGGCGAGAAGCGCGCGGCGCCATTTCCGGGCGGATTCTGCCGTCATTTCCTGTTTGCGGGCGCGGCGGACGAGATAGACGTTGGCGGCATAGGCGACCAGCGTTGCGACCGCCCAGAAGAAGATCTGTGTGTCGCCGGTGAAATAGATGCCGAGAGCGGCGATGATGATTACGAAGAGCGGCATCAGGGCGGCACCCTGCGTGAAGGCCGTCATATACATGCGCAGGACGTCGCGGTCGAAAGCTGCGGTCGAGGAATGGCCGGACTGCAAGCGCTCGCGTGTCTGCCGAACAGCCTTGGAAACGGGCTTGTTGCGGTGACTGCGGGACTTGTCGACGATAATCTTATCGGTCGATGTGCTGACGCCGTTACTCATTTGCACTTGAATACTTGATCCGCGGGTGTTTCCACCGTAACCGGCAAATCTTAAGAAGGTGTTTGCCATTTCTCTCAAGGATTTGTTTTTGAAGGAGGCGGAAGCGTGACGCGCGGCTTCAGGACGATACGCGACGTAGTGACTGCCTTTGCCATGCTGGCGCTGATCTGGCTGATCGCGGCCAAGCTCAACGATCAGCCGGAAACGGTGCATAGCGGCGCGTTTCATGCGGCGGACGGCGATAGTCTGGCGATCGGCGGCGAACGCATGCGGCTGAAAGGCATCGATGCGCCGGAGCTCGTGCAGAGCTGTGAGCGGAACGGCAGGCCGTGGTCATGTGGCCGGGAGGCCCGGGATGCGCTGCAGCGGCTGGTCGCCGGCGCTGACACGCAATGCGGCGGGACCGAGCGCGACCAGTATCAACGGCTGCTGGTGATCTGCCGGAGCGGCACTCTCGACATCAATGGCGAGATGGTTCGAACCGGCATGGCGGTTTCCTATGGCGATTACCGGCGGCAGGAGGACGAGGCACGCGCCAGGCGTTCGGGTCTCTGGGCCGGGACATTCGAGAGGCCGCGGGATTTTCGCGATGACGAGAGACTGCATTCCGGCGGCATCGTCAGGATGATCGGGCAGGCGGTCGGATGGGAATGACGATCGAGACGTTGCACGGCGAGATTGCCGGCTGCCGCATCTGCCGGGATGCGCCTCTTGATCCGTCGAAACCTTTGCCGCATGAGCCGCGTCCTGTTGTCATCCTGTCGCCAACCGCGCGCGTGCTGATTGCGGGGCAGGCGCCTGGCCTTCGCGTCCATGAAAGCGGCATTCCGTTCAACGATGCCTCGGGCGATCGCCTGCGCGACTGGCTGCAGGTCGGCCGCGAGGCCTTCTACGATGCAAGCCGTTTTGCGATCGTGCCGATGGGCTTCTGTTTTCCGGGATATGACGAGAAAGGAAGCGATCTGCCGCCGCGCCGGGAATGCGCGCCGGTTTGGCGCCAGAGGGCCATGGCTGTCATGCCTCAGATCGAGCTGATCCTGACGGTCGGGCAATATGCGCAGAACTGGCATATGGCCGGTGCGGCCAAGGGGAATATGACCGATACGGTCAAGGCGTGGCGCGACACGCTGTTTTCGAACCGGTCACCCGCGGTCTTGCCGCTGCCGCATCCGAGCTGGCGCAACAGCGGCTGGCTGAAGCGCAATCCATGGTTCGAGGAAGAGTTGCTTCCAGTTCTTCGCAGTAGAATTAAACTGCTTATAAACTGAAACAAAATTCTTTTCCCGCGCCGGAATCGCGATATACAGAGAATATAATTCGAAAGGGCTTTCGCATATGGACCGTCTCGACCGTAAGATACTGCGCCTGCTGCAAGAAGATTCGACCCTGGCGGTTGCTGATCTCGCCAAGAAGGTCGGCCTTTCGACAACGCCTTGCTGGCGCCGTATCCAGAAGATGGAAGAAGATGGCGTCATCAAGCGCCGTGTTGCTATCCTCGACCCCGAGAAGGTCAACACCAAGGTCACGGTTTTCGTCTCGATCCGCACGGCGACCCATTCGATCGAATGGCTCAAGCGCTTTTCCGAGGTCGTGGTGGAATTCCCCGAAGTGGTCGAGTTCTACCGGATGAGCGGCGATGTCGATTATCTGCTGCGAGTCGTGGTGCCTGACATCGCCGCCTACGACGCCTTCTACAAGCGGATGATCGCCAAGATCGAAATCCGCGACGTCTCCTCGGCCTTCGCCATGGAACAGATCAAGTATTCGACGCAGCTGCCGCTCGACTACATGCTGCTCGACAGCGCCAAGTCCAACGAGGACTGAGCTATTTCAGGCGGGCGATATTGCATCGCTCGTCAGCTCGCGCATTGCATCCTTGCCGCTCCATCTCGCCGTCTTGCCGGAGCCATCCGCAAGGCGGCGAGCCAGTTTTAGCGCCTGCGCGTGGCAGGTCCTGCGCAGCGTGATCAACTCCGCTGCGCTGGACGAAAGCCCGATCATTTTTCCAGGCGGGCGAGCAGCGAGGACGTATCCCAGCGATTGCCGCCCATCGCCTGAACGTCGCCGTAGAACTGGTCGACCAGCGCGGTGACGGGCAGCTTGGCGCCGTTGCGGCGGGCTTCGGTCAGCACGATGTCGAGATCCTTGCGCATCCAGTCGATGGCGAAGCCGAAATCGTATTTTCCCTGGTTCATCGTCTTGTGGCGGTTTTCCATCTGCCAGGAGCCTGCAGCACCCTTGGAGATGACGTCGACAACCTTCTCGATGTCGAGGCCGGCGCGCTTGCCGAAATGGATGCCTTCGGCGAGACCCTGAACGACGCCGGCGATGCAGATCTGGTTGATCATCTTCGTCAACTGGCCGGAACCGGCTGGTCCCATCAGGCCGACCATGCGCGCATAGGCGTCGATAACGGGCTTGGCCTTTTCGAAAACGGCTTCGTCGCCGCCGCACATGACGGTGAGCACGCCGTTTTCGGCACCGGCCTGGCCGCCGGAAACCGGGGCGTCGATGAAGCCGCAACCCTTGGCCTTGGCGGCTTCATCGAGTTCGCGGGCGACTTCGGCACTGGCCGTCGTGTTATCGATCAGGATCGCGCCCTTCTTCATGCCTTCGAAAACGCCGCCCTTGCCCGTGGTCACCGAGCGGAGATCGTCGTCGTTGCCGACGCAGGTGAAGACGAAATCGGCACTGACGACAGCTTCGGCCGGGGTCGGTGCGGAGGTGCCGCCGAACTTGGCGACCCAATCGGCGGCCTTGGCGGCAGTGCGGTTATAGACCGTGACGTCGTGGCCGCCTTTCGTTTTCAGATGACCCGCCATCGGGAAACCCATGACGCCGAGACCGATGAAAGCGACTTTTGCCATATGCCAGATCCTTTTCGTGATGTGGGGGCATGCTTAGCGGAAACCGCCGTTGCTGAAAAGTCGTCACGGGCAAGCGCGGTACGGCCCGCTTCCGGCTGCCGGGGAATAAAATTCTGCGGGATCGCCGGTTTGAGGTGAGGAAAGTTTCCGTTGGGACAAAACTCACAAATATAAATGTCGATCTAATTTATAGAGTTTCTCATTATCAGCCATCACAACGCGCAGGCACGCCGTCTGCACTGCCGCCGAAAAGGGGAAAGCCATGATCTCACGCCGTCAGACCCTCGGTCTCCTTGGTGCGGCTGTTGCTGCCAGCGCCCTTCCGTCCATCAAGCCAGCGCGCGCCGCCGCTGCAACGGAATTTCGCATCGGATGGCAGAAGAATGGCGTGCTGGCGCTGGCCAAACGCCGCGGGGCGCTGGAAAAGCGGCTTGCGGACAAGGGGATCACCGTCAGCTGGTCGGAATTCACCTCCGGGCCGCCGCTGCTGGAAGCGCTTGGCGCCGGTGCGTTGGATTTCGGTGCGACGGGTGACGTTCCGCCGCTGTTTGCCCAGGCAGCCGGTGGCCATCTCTATTATGTCGGCACCTATCGCGGCAGCCCGGCTGGTTCCGCGATCCTGGTGCACAAGGATTCACCGATTCGGACGCTTGAGGATATGAAGGGCAAGAAGCTGGCCTTCAAGCGCGGATCGAGCGCCCACAACGTTGCCGTCAAGGCGCTGCGCAAGGGCGGCCTCAAGGTCGAAGACGTGCAGGCGCTGGATCTGTCGCCGCCGGATGCCGCAGCCGCCTTCAAGACCGGCAGCATCGATGCCTGGTCGATCTGGGATCCCTATCTGGCGATCGCCGAGGCCGATCCGGATACACGGATCCTGACGACGGCTGAAGGCCTCGTCGATTCCTACAGCTTCTTCCTGGCGAACCAGGATTTCACCGACAACAACGGCCAGGTGATCGTCGATGTCATCGACGAACTCGCCAAGGTCGGCAAGTCGGCGCAGGGCAAGCTCGACGAGACGGCCAAGGAGCTTTCCGAGATCACCGGAGTGCCTGCCGAGGTGACCCGGGTGACGCTCAGCCGTCCCGGCGCCGATCTCGGCGCGGTGACGACGATCACCGATGGCGCGGCTGCCTATCAGCAGGCATTGGCCGACGAGTTCTACGCGCTGGGCATCGTGCCGAAGAAATTGACGACGGGCGATATCGTCTGGCGCCCGAAGGCCAGCTGATCCGTTTTTTTGAAGAGAGGTAAATTTCATGACTTCCAAACCAATCGATTTTCTCTGGTTCATCCCGACCTCAGGTGACGGCGCCTATCTCGGTTCGTCTGACCAGACGCGCGCGCCTGAAATCGGCTACATGACGCAGATCGCCCAGGCGGCCGACCGTCTTGGTTTTTCTGGCGTTCTGCTGCCGACCGGCGTTGCCTGCGAGGAATCTTTCGTCACGGCGGCGGCTCTTTCGCAGCATACCGAGAAGCTGAAATTCCTGGTGGCGATCCGTCCCGGCACGGCGTCGCCGGCCTACTACGCGCGTCTGGCGACGACGCTTGACCGGGTCTCGAACGGCCGCGTACTGCTCAATATCGTTGTCGGCGGCAGCCCCGCAGAATTGGCGGGCGACGGCATTTTCCTGCCACATGACGAGCGCTACGACCATGCCAACGAGTTCTTTGACGTCTGGGAAGAGCTTCTCGAAAAGGGTGTGGCCAGCATCGATGGCAAGCATATCAAGGCGACCAATGCGCGCCTCGGCTTCCCGTCCTACCAGAACCCGCGCCCGCCGCTCTATTTCGGCGGCTCCTCCGATGCCGGGATCGATTTTGCCGTTGGCCGCGTCGATAAATATCTGACTTGGGGCGAACCGCCGGCACAGGTCGGCGAGAAGATCGAGCGCGTGCGTGCGGCTGCCGCGAAAGTGGGCCGCGAAGTCAGCTTCGGCATCCGCCTGCATTTCATCGTCCGTGAGACGGACGAGGAGGCATGGGCCGCCGCCGCCCGGCTGATCTCCAAGCTCGACGATGCGACGATCGAGGAAGCGCAGGCGCGCTTCGCCAAAGAATCCGACTCCGTCGGCCAGGCCCGCATGGCAGCGCTTCATAACGGCCGCCGTGACAACCTGGAGGTTTCTCCGAACTTGTGGGCCGGTGTCGGCTTGGTGCGCGCCGGTGCCGGAACGGCGCTTGTCGGCTCGCCGAAGACGGTTGCTGCGCGGCTTCGCGAATATCAGGAGCTCGGCATCGAGACGGTGATCGGCTCCGGTTACCCGCATCTCGAAGAAGCCTACCGCGTCGCGGAACTGCTCTTCCCAGAACTCGGCCTTGGCCAGAGCGAACAGCGTCACGGTCTCCGCAATGATTTCGGCTCGAAGCAGGTCTTCGGCGGCGGCAGCCATGGCGGCAACCTGAAGGTCGTTTCGGGTTCGTGATCCGGATGATAGCGAGGAGATGAGCATGTCGGTATTCGAAACGCCGCTGGCGCGCGTCGCCGCAGCGCAGCCAAGCCGGAAGGGCCGGGCGCTGCCGCGGCTGCCTGACGGCTCCGCGCTGCTGCCCTATCTTCTGCCGGTGACAATCGTGATTTGCTGGCAGATCGCGTCGTCGGCAGGGCTCATCTCCTCGCGCATCATGCCGTCTCCCGCCGATGTCGCCGTCGCCTTCTGGTCGACCACGACCTCGGGCCAGCTGCCGCATGACGTGCTGGTCAGCGCCGGCCGCGCCTTTGCCGGCCTGCTGGTGGGCGGCTCGATCGGTTTCCTGCTTGGCATCGCCAACGGCGTTTCGAAACTCTCCGAGCAGTTGACCGACACGACGCTGCAGATGCTGCGCACCATCCCGCATCTGGCAATGATCCCGCTCGTTATCCTGTGGTTCGGGATCGGCGAGGAATCGAAGCTGTTTCTCACGTCGCTCGGCGTGCTCTTCCCGGTCTACCTCAACACCTATCATGGCGTGCGCAATGTCGATCGCGATCTGATCGAGATGGGCAGGGTTTACGGCATGGGCAACTGGACGCTGTTCCGCAAGGTGATCTTTCCGGGCGCGCTGCCGTCGATCTTCGTCGGCCTGCGCTATGCGCTCGGCATCATGTGGCTGACCCTGATCGTCTCGGAATCGATCGCTGCCTCGGCAGGCATCGGCCACATGGCCAACAATGCCCGCGAGTTCATGATGACCGATGTCGTGGTGCTGGCGCTGGTGATCTATGCGGTGCTCGGCAAGCTCGCCGATGTCGTGGCGCGGGCTTTGGAGCGGCGCACGCTCACCTGGAACCCGATCTATCAGAAATAGGAGCGAGACGATGACCGTGATCACCCACGAACGCTTCCGCGAGCCTGTCGAGGCCGAATACGAGGCAGACATCGACGCCGCCCGGATCGCACCGGGGACTGCTGCCGCGATCACCCTGACGGGGCTCGAGAAGAGCTTTGACGGCAACCGCGTGCTGCGCGGCATCAACCTGCATATCCCGGCCGGTCAATTTATCGCGGTCATCGGCAAGAGCGGTTGCGGCAAGAGTACGCTGCTGCGCGTGCTGCTGGGCCTCGACCAGCCGACGGCGGGCAGCATCCGCTTCGAAAGCAGCAATGGCGAGGAAAGCCAGCCGAACGCTCGCATTGTCTTCCAGGAGCCGCGGCTTCTGCCGTGGCTGAGCGTTGTCGAGAATGTTGCGGTCGGCCTTGGCGACGGCGTCGATAAGCGGCGGGCACTTGCAGAATCCGCGGCCGTGCTGTCCGAAGTTCAGCTGGCGGAGAAGGCGAAGGAATGGCCTTCGCGGTTATCCGGCGGGCAGCGTCAGCGCGTGGCATTGGCGCGCGCGCTGGTGAGCAAGCCCGGCGTTCTGGCGCTAGACGAGCCGCTCGGCGCGCTCGATGCGCTGACCCGCATCAGCATGCAGGAACTGATCAACCGCGTCTGGCGCGAACTCGGCTTTACCAGCGTGCTGGTGACCCATGACGTCAGCGAAGCCGTGCATCTGGCCGACCGGGTGATCGTGCTGGAAGAGGGACGGATCGCGCTTGATGTTGCGGTTCCGTATCCGCATCCGCGCCGTCATGGCAATCCGGAGCTCGCCGAACTCGAAGGCAAGCTGCTTGGCGCCATTCTGGGCACCGGCCGCTGAAGGCGTCAATGCGTGCCGCTTGCCTCGCGATCCAGGAAGGCCTCGAAATTGTCGAGGCCGATTTCGGTGCCTTGGCGGCGCAGGCCATCATCGGGATAGCCGTCGAGGAACACCACCTGCTCGGTAAACAGCATGCGGGTGCCCGCCGCTGACGGCTCGAAAGTGACGGTGGCAAGGGACGCGGAGATGCGGGTCTCGCCGAGCTTCATCTCGTAGGCGTAGACGATGCGGGCATTCTCGACGACGTCGAGATAATGGGCGTCATAGGCATGCAGCAACCCTTCGCCATCAGCGGTGTGATTGCGCTCGCTGCCGCCGGCGCGAAAATCCAGCCGGTATTCGATCGTCACCCAGCCGTCATGGCAGGCAAACCAGGTCTGCTTCGAGGCCGGATTGGCCCAGGCGCGAAAGGCGCGCTCGGGCTTCGCCTTCAGCTGACGCTCGATCGTGAAGGTCGTATGCGTTGCGGATGGCTGGGTCACGGTGTCGGTTCCTCTTCCCCAAGAAACTGGTCCAGGCGGTCGAAGGCAGCGTTCCATTCGGCCTTGCGCTCGCCGATCCAGCGCTCGAGTTCTGCCAGCCGTTCCTGCCGCAGATGGTAGGTGCGGACGCGGCCGGTCTTTTCAGATTGAACAAGGCCGCTGTCTTCAAGCACGTTCAGATGTTTCAGGACCGTTGGCAATGCCATCGTCAGGGGTTCGGCAAGTTCCGTGACCGATGCCGGGCCGCGGCCGAGGCGATCGATCATGCCACGGCGGCTGCGATCCGAGAGCGCGTGGAACATCCGGTCGAGTGTGGCGGCTTCGATGATCATTCGGCGGGCATCGCCTTGCGGATCGTCTCGGGCAGCTGGTGCTTGTAGGGATAGAATTTGAAATAGGGCAGCGCCTCTTTCAACACCCGGGAAAAAGAGGGGCGCTCGACGAGCCGGCGGTAGTAGCCGGCAAGTTTCGGCCGTTCCGTACCGAAGGGCACCAATGTCTCGCTGTAGAAGAGCGCCGGGGCGGCAGCGCAATCGGCCATGGTGAAGGCATCGCCTGATATCCAGAGATTGCCCGCCAGCTGCCGCTCGATCATGTCATAGGCCATCTCAAGCGTGCCGCGGGCGTCGGCAACGCCCTGCGGGTCCTTCGAATCGGCGGCGCGCATCGTGTCTGCGACGATCTTCTGCATCGGCGTCTGGACATAGAGATCGAAGAAACGATCCCACAGACGGACCTGCAGGGCGCGGTCCGGATCAACCGGGATCAGATGCGCTTCGCCGGGATAGTGCCGGTCGAGATATTCGATAATGATGCTGGTTTCGGGAATGGTGCTGTCACGCGCTTCATCCCTGAGGATCGGCATCTTGCCGACAGGCCAGTAGCGGAAGAGGTCGGCCCGCGAACTTTCGTCCGAGAGATCGACTAGCCGGTCTTCGAAGGGCGTGCCGTTCTCGTAAAGCGCGATCAGGACCTTGTGGCAGAAGGAGGCGAGCGGATGTCCGTAAAGCACGAGCGACATGAGGCGGCCTTTCAGCTGGGATAAAACTTTGCTGATTGGCTAAGTATCAGGATGGGATGGATGTGGCAAGGGATAGTTTGCTGATTGGGTAACTATTGAGCGGGCTCCGGCGCGGGAGGGCGAAGAACGAATGAGGTATCCATGCGCTTGGAACGCTCTCCGAGGTCATCCGACATTTCCTGCCAAATACGCCGCAAGCGTCTGACATGGAGATCGTCGGCAATCCAGCCCATCAAGTGTTCGATGCAACGCTTTGTGGTTGCCGGATCGGCGGTGATAACTTCGCGTGCCCAGATGCAGTAGGCATCTATGCCTACGGCTTCGATCACTGGAGGTAAGTCGGCTTTGGGTTGTCTGCTGACGAGTGGCTGAATGCCGCTCACCTCGCCGATTTTCAGCATTGCGTTTGTCGCAGCAAAGAGGACACCGGCATAAATCTTATCGAACTCGTCCGGTCCTTCGAACGGTCGCCATCGACGCTCGTCGATGCTCCAGAAATCCAGCGACCTCTCAAGGTCAAAAACGGTTCGGATGTTCATCTGTTTCAACAGCAGGAATTTGTCGAGGCCAAGGATGTTACAAAGCTGCGCTTGTCCGACCCAATCGATCGTCTGATAGATCCCGTAGGGTGACTCGACATGCAGCATGATCGGATTATAGGTCGCGAGGTTCTGAACATCGTAGATGCCGCACTCTTCAAGCCTGAAACGCGTCGGGTAATCGATGCCATCAATTACATCCAGCGGCGTCAGGCGCGTTACCGCGTTGAAGCGGTCATCGTCCGTTTTGACCCAAGCCACGAGTGACTGCATCTTCAACAACAGAAATTTTGTTGCGCTCTGCGGCAGTAATCCAAGAAGCGGCGCCAGCGCCATCCAAATCCAAGGCACTTCGTCACACTGACGTGCCGCTGCGTCTCCGCCTGCGACGATCGCTTCAATCGCTTTTGAAGGGTCTTCGAACGCTTCGTAGAGGAAGATCACGATGATGACCGAGGCGAAGATTTCGACCGTCTGCCAAAGGAAGGTGTAGGCAGAAAGGTCGAAGACCGCGAGACTGCGGACGAACTGGCGAGATGCTGCAATGAAGGCCCCAGCAAAGGCGAGTGATCCGACTATTTGAAGCTGGCTGTTGACGCTACCTTCCGGGCAGCAAGTGGTTGCACCGGCGGCGATACTGCATACGCGGCCACCGGAAGCCGTCAGGATCTCGAAACCGTTGGTTACGACGCTGAACAGGTTCAGGAAGCCGAAATAGCAGAGGACAGCAAAGCCTGCCGAGGCGGCGAGCAGTCTATAGTCACCGAGGTTCCCGAAAATTCGAGAAGACCGGATGCGCCGCTCGATCTCTTCGACGAGTTCCATGGAGTTCGAGCGAGAGAGTTTGTAGTCGGGGTCACCGAGATCGGCCAGGTATTTCGCCGTGACCAGCTCAAGCGACGGATTGCTTGCTGGTTCAAGCCCTGCCGAGGATGTGGCCGATCGCTTGTCACGCGTCGTCGGATAGGAGAGCACGAAATCGGCTATGAGCCGCAGCCGGCGAACTCGTATTTCATTCCGGCAATAGATCAGAAGTACGGGAACGAAAAGCGCCAGAAGAAGCGCCGCCCAGCTCATCGTCGCAATTGATTGCCATACCGAATCTAAAAGGCCGAGGACGCCGGCTTTTTCCCAAACCGCATACAAGTCTTCGAACATGGACATTCCCCCATCCCAGGAGGAGCTTCCGTCGTTTAAAGCCTGCCGTCCACCAACGTCATAAACGCCTAAGTTGTGACTGGTCTTTGGCGTTCACCCAGCCAGCCGTGCAATCACCAAATGCCCCGGGCTTGGCTCGCCTTCCTGCATGCGCACATTGATCTCGGTCATCTCGACCAATTCGAAGCCGGTCGCCGTGAGGCGTTCGCGGATGTAAGTATCGGCGTGGAGGAAGCGCTGGTGCGGGCCGACGGCGTAGGGGCGGGTGTCGACGGCGGGCAGGCTTTCGGAGGAGAAGATGAAGAGGCCACGCGGCGTGAGGTTTTCGGCGGCGCCGAAGAACAGCGGTTCGAGGGCGCCGAGATAGGGCAGAACGTCGGTGGCGGTGATCAGGTCGAAGGCGTCTTCGTCGTTGTCTTCGAGGAAATCCTCGGCCTCGGCGACGAACAGCGTCTCATAGAGATCCTTTTCATGGGCGATCTCGACCATGTTTTCGGAGAGATCGATGCCGGTCATGTCTTCGCAGAGATCGCGCAGCGTGCCGCCGGTCAGTCCGGTGCCGCAGCCGAGGTCGAGCAGGCGCTTGAAGGGGCCGAGCTTGAGCTCCTGCAGGCGCTGGCGCACCATCATCGGCACGTGGTAGCCGAGCTGCTCGACGAGCACGTCTTCGAAGACTTCGGCATGCTGGTCGAACAGGGTCTCGACATAGGCGTCCGGCGCCTTTGCAGGCGTTTCGCCGCGGCCCATCGAGGCGATGCGGACGGCAGCACCGCCGTGGTCGTCGGGATCGATTGCAAGTACGTCTTCGTAGGCCTTGACGGCCGCATCGACGTCGCCTGCCTTTTCGAGGGCGAGCGCGCGGTTATAGGCTTCTGCCAGTGCGTCTTCGTCGATCTTCTTTGCCATTGCCGGTCCACCTTTTCGCTTTATGGATGCCTCTAAGGCGGCGAGGCGGCTTTGGCAATGGCAAGCGTGACGGTGATGGAACGCGGCGGGCCGCTCAGTGAATGATGAATTCGCCGCGCAGCGCGCGCCATTCGGTCGCCGAGATCAGCTTGCGGTGGATGTAGCGGACGGAGTGCAGCGGGCCGTCGAGCTTTTCCTGCCAGAACTTCAGGAAGCCGCGCATCTCTGGAAAATCCGGGGCGAGGTCGTATTCCTGCCAGAGATAGGTCTGCAGGATCGCCGGATGATCCGGCATCCGATAGAGGATCTGGGCCGTCGTCAGACCGTAACCCTGGAGCTGTTTTTCCATGTCCTTTGTCATGTCAGTCTCGCTTTCGTTCCCACTCCCGCCTATGAGCGGCAGTTAAAATGGAAACACGGCGTGGTTAACCGAAGATTGACATCAAACGGGCAAAAGAACCATTCATTTTTCTTTGATTTCAATAGTTTGGCAGCATCGCATCGCGAGTGCTGCCAAAGCTGTCAGCGGATTAGATGCCGGGTCAGGCGGCGCTCGATCCAGTTCCAGAAATGGCGCAGCGCTTCCACCATCGTCAGATAGAAGATCGCAGCCCAGAGATAGGTCTGGTAATCGAAGGTGCGCGAGAAGGCGTAACGGGTCTCGCCCATCAGGTCCAGGACGGTGATGATAGCGACGACCGCTGAGCCCTTGATCAGCAGGATGATTTCGTTGCCGTAGGGGCGGAGTGCGACGATCAGCGCCTGCGGCAGGATGATCTTGCGGAAGGATACGGCCTTGGACACGCCGAGCGAATCCGCTGCCTCATGCTGGCCCTTCGGCACACTTTCGAGGGCGCCGCGCAGGATCTCGGCCTGATAGGCGGCGGTGTTGATGGTCATCGAGAACAGGCCGCAATACCAGGCATCGCGGAAGAACCACCAGAGGCCGACGGACTCGAGCTGCGGACGGAAGCCGCCGAGGCCGTAATAGACGAGGAAGAGCTGCGCCAGCAGCGGCGTGCCCCGAAAGACGTAAACGTAGCAATAGGCAAAGGTGCTGAGGATCCTGTTCTTCGACATTCTGGCGAAGGCCAGCGGCAGTGACAGGACAGCGCCGCAAACGACGGAAATCGCCACCAGGATGATCGTCGTCATCAGGCCATGCAGGTAGCGCGGCCCGTAGCGCGTGAACTTGTCCGGATCCCAGCCGGCGATGACCATGTAAATCAAGGTCGCGGCGAGTGCCAGCCAGACGAGAACGAGAATCGTGCCGGTGATGCGCGCCGCCGAGAGCGGCTTGGCGATATGCTTCGGCGCAGGCTGCGGCGGAATGAGGGTTTCTGCGACGCTCACCGGCGAACCTCCGAGCGCTTGGCCCAGCGTTCGATATAGCTGAGGCCGTAGGAGGAGATGACTGCAAGCACCAGATAGATGATGCAGGCGAGAAGATAGAAGAAGAAGGCCTGCTTGGTGACGCGTACGGCAACGGCGGTCTGGCGCAGGATATCTGCGAGCCCGATGATCGAGACGTAGGACGTATCCTTCAGCAGGATCATCCAGAGATTGGTCATGCCGGGAAGGGCAATGCGGATCAGCTGCGGCAGAACGATCAGCCGCAGCGTGCGGCCGCGGTGAAAGCCGAGCGCATCGCCTGCTTCATATTGTCCCTTAGGAATGGCGCGGAAGGCCGAGAGGAGCACTTCTGAGCAATAGGCCGAGAAGACGACAGAAAGGGCGATCATGCCGGCGACGAAGGCGTTGATCTCGATCCGCTCGTCATAGCCGAAAGAGGCGAGCACCGACTGGATCAGGATCTGCATGCCGTAATAGATGATGAAGAGCGTCAGCAGCTCGGGCAGGCCGCGGAAGATCGTGGTGTAGATGCCGGCGGCGAGCCGTACGGACTTTTCTTCCGACTGCTGGCCGAGCGCCACCAGAAAGCCGATCACCAGGCCGACGGGCAGCGTCAGCAGCGCGACGGCGACCGTGGTCTTCAGGCCGACGGCGATTTCATCGCCCCAGCCGGTATCGCCGCAGGCGAGGATCGTCGACTGGCCGAACCAGGTGAAAAGACCGGCAGGTCCGCATAGCGGATCGAAAACATACCCTATCCAGGCCCAGAGCGAGCCCAGCGCGGAAAACAATCCGCCCATCCACTTTTCCCCTCACGGCTTATGCCGTTTTGATCTTTAGCATGTTGTCAGACAAAAATGGCGGAAGAGCAAGCCTTCCGCCATCATCTTTACAGGTCAGTTACAGTTTTTCTCAATCGCCGTAAACGTTGAAATCGAAGTACTTGTCCTGAATTTCCTTGTACTTGCCGTTGGCGCGGATCGCCGCGATCGCGGTGTTCAACTTGTCCTTCAGCGGGTCACCCTGGCGGACTGCGATACCGGCGCCGATGCCGTTGATTTCCTTGTCGACGGGAAGCGTGGTCAGGATCTTGCAGCAAGCGCCGGCGTCAGACTTGACCCACTGCGAGAGAACGACGACGTCGTCGATAACGGCGTCGATACGGCCGTTCGAAACGTCGAGCTTGTACTCGTCGGCGGTCGGGTAGAGCTTCAGCTCGGTATCGGCTAGGTGCTTTTCAGCATAGTTGGCGTGGGTGGTCGAGGTCTGGGCGCCGATCGTCTTGCCCTTCAGGCCGGCGACGTCGGTGATCGTCGAATCCTTCGGCACGGCGATTGCCGGCGGGGTGTTGTAGTACTTGTTGGTGAAGTCGACGAGCTTCGAGCGCTCCGGCGTGATCGACATGGACGAAACGATCATGTCGAACTTCTTGGCCTGGAGAGCCGGGATGATGCCGTCCCAGTCGTTGCTGACGAAGGAGCATTCAGCCTTCATTTCAGCGCAGAGAGCCTTGGCGATGTCGATGTCGAAGCCCTTGATCTCGCCGCTGGCGTCGACGAATTCGAAAGGCGGGTAGGTGGAATCGGTACCGATCACGAGCTTCTCGCCATCGGCCATTGCCGAGCCGGCGAAGAGGGACAACGCTGCAAGCGACGCTGCGGCGAGGAGATTGGAGATACGCATAGAGATCCTCTCTGTTGGCGACCGCTGCGTCTTCTTTTTATCCGCCAGCGGCCAGAATGCGGCGGGCATGATCACCGCCTTGACGCGATAATCAAACCTTTTTGCCGCAAATTGCAACTGGAATCCGCGCGCCTTTGTTGCGTCGCAAACTATGGCGAAGATGAACGGAGGCGGACCGGGGTGTTCATAGCGGGTTAATGGAGGTGTTCCTAAAAAACGCATGGAACAAATCCGGGCCTCGGAAATTTCGGTCCCGACTCAACATGCGGGGTGCGCGCAACAAGCACTCTGAAAAGCCAATAAGGAACGAGGAAACCCTATGGGAATGAAATCGAGATTGTTCGCCAGCGCTGCCTTTCCGCTGCTTTCGCTGACATTGGCCGTCACGCCGGTGCATGCGTCAGCGCTCGGCGGTACCGGCGCGGCGCAGTCGCCCCAGGCGATCAGCGGCTCGTATGAGGTTGCCCAGGATGCGCCTTCGGAAGAGGAATTGCTGAAGAAGCGCCACAAGCAGCCGGAGGCCGAACAGCAGCAACAGCAGGAGGCCGCTCCGCAGGCCGAGCAGCAGCAGCAGGAAGCGCCGAGCCGCAAGCAGCGCGAAGCCGCGCCGCAGGCCGAGGAAGCAGCCCCGCAGGCGGAACAGGCTCAGCCATCGGAAGAGCAGCAGCCGCGCCGCAAGAAGCGGGAAGCAGCCCCCGAACCGGAACAGGCTGTCCCTCAGGCCGAGCCGGCACAGCCAGCTGAAAACCAAGAACAGCCACGCCGCAAGAAGCGCGAGGCGGCTCCCGAAGCTCAGCAGCAGGAGCAGGCAGCTCCGCAGGCAGAACCTACCGAACAGCCAGCAGAGAAGCCGCGCCGCAAGCGCGACCAGCAACCTGAACAGCAGGAGGCCGCTCCGGCACAGAACGAAGGCCAGCGTCAGGTAGAGCAGGCGAAGCCGGAAGTAGAAAAGGCAAAGCCAAAGGCCGAAGAAGCCAAGCCGCAGACAGAAGAGGCCAAGCCGCAGGCCGGTGAAGCGAAGCCTGCAGTAACCGAAGAGGCACAGCCCGAGCAGCAGCGTCCGCGCAAGGGCGACAAGAAGCAGCCGGCGACCGAAGGCGAGCAGCAGCAAGAGCCTGCCGCAAAGCCCGGCAAGAAGAATGCCCAGCAGGCCGAGCAGCCTGCCGAAGGCAAGACGCCTGTGCCGACGGAATCGCCAGCCCCCGATCAGGCACCCGTACCGGCCGAATCGCCGGTACCGGCAAAGCCGCCGGTTCCGGCAGAACCCGGCCAAGCGCAGAAGCCTGCAGTCGAAGGCCAGCCGCAGCAGGGTGAGCAGCAGCCGGCTCCCGGTCAGCAGCCCGGTGCCAATACTGCGGAACAGCCCGCCGTGAACGGTCAGCAGCCGGTGGCCGAGCAGGCAATCCCGGCACCTGAAAAGGTGACGCCACAGGAGCTTGAGCGCCGCAAGCAGATCGCTGCCGATCCAAGCAAGAGCACGGAGACGGTGGTTCTGCCGGTCGAGAATGGTGCGGCCGTTCTCGATAGCGACAAGGATGCCGATCGCTCGGGTGGCCGCGATGGGCGCCGCCAGCGCGACAAGCAGCGTGCGGACGAGCAGCAGCCGGTCTTCGTGCCGAAGTCGGATGCTGATGCACAGCGCGCAGCTGGCGGCGAAGCCCGTCCGCCGGTCAAGATCGAAGCCGTTACCGCCGAGGAAGGCCGCCGGCTCGACCGCCGTCCGCAGTTCCAGCGTCCTGACGGCGCGCAGGTCGAAGGACGTGTCGGCGACGACAACCGCGTTCTGCTGCAGATCAACAACAATATCGTGGTGCGCAGCGACGACGACCGCCGCTTCATCCGCGATGGCGAACGGCCGATGTATGAGCAGCTGCCGCGTGACCGCTATCGCGAAACGATCGACCGCCCGGACGGCTATCGCATCGTGACGATCCGCAACCGCTATGGCGACATCATCCAGCGTTCGCGTGTCGATAGCCGCGGCCGTGAGTATGTCCTCTACTACTCGCCGGAGCTCTACGACAATCCGGATCAGGACTATTTCGAGGATCCGGGTGCCGATCTGCCGCCGATGCGTCTGCGGATCCCGGTTCGCGACTACATCATCGATACGAGCAGCGACCCGGATCGCGATTATTACGACTTCCTGCGTGAGCCGCCGGTCGAGCCTGTCGAGCGCGTCTACTCGCTGAACGAAGTGAAGTATTCGGCCCGTATCCGCGACAAGGTGCGCCGTATCGACCTCGATACCATCACCTTCGCCACCGGCAGTGCCGAAATCCCGATGAGCCAGGCGCGCAGCCTGCGCAAGGTCGCGGATGCGCTGAACGAGGTGCTGCAGAAGGATCCGAGCGAGACCTTCCTGATCGAAGGTCACACGGATGCCGTCGGCTCCGACCAGAGCAATCTGGTTCTCTCGGACCAGCGTGCGGAATCGGTCGCCAACGTGCTGTCGGATGTCTATGGCATCCCGCCTGAAAACATGGCGACGCAGGGCTATGGCGAGCGCTATCTGAAGGTCAATACGGCAGGTCCGAACCAGGAGAACCGCCGCGTTACCATCCGCCGCGTCACGCCGCTGGTGCGTCCGGTCGCCTCCAACAACTGAGGCAGGCCAATTAGGCAACATGAAAGCCGCCGGGCGACTGGCGGCTTTTTCTATGGCTGAAAGGCGGGAAGGCCGAGGGTTGCGGCGATGAAATCGGCGATCGCCAGCGTGTCGTCGAGGTCGAAGCGCGGCAGGGCCGTATCCGTGACGGGATGGTCGGCGGCGATCGCGCAGATATAGGGATCGGTGGGCGCCAGCGGTTCGCGCCTGGCGGCCTGCAGGCGCCGGGCCTCGATCTTCGGGATCTTTTCGTGCTTGTAGCCTTCGATCAGCACCAGGTCGCAAGGGGCGAGGCGAGCCAGTATCTCTTCGAAGGCGGGCTCTGGTTCGCCGCGCAGTTCGTGCATGATGGCATAGCGCGTGCCGGAGACGATCGTCACCTCATGCGCGCCGGCCTGCCGGTGGCGGTAGCTGTCGGCGCCAACCTTGTCGATGTCGAAGTCATGATGGGCGTGTTTGATCGTCGAGATGCGATAGCCGCGCCGGGTGAATTCCTCGACGAGGCGCACGGCAAGCCCGGTTTTGCCGGAGTTCTTCCAACCGGCGATGCCGAAGACCCGCGGGCCGCTCATGACGGCAGCGCCTGCAGCCAGCGCTCGGCCTCGATGAGATCGTCAGGGGTATTGATGTTGAAAAAGGGATCGAGCATGGCGGCACGAGTTGGGCGGAGCGGAAATTGAACTTCCGCAACGTCATGCCGTAACAGGAAGTCGCGGACGCGGCGCTTTTCGTCGGTTGCGATCCAGGATTCCAGATCTGCCGCGAGCGCGACCGGCCACAGGCCGAAGACCGGGTGGCTGCGGCCTTCCGATGCGGCGATCGCGATCTTTTCCGGGTGATCGAGCGCACCGATGAAATCTGCTACCAGTTCGGCCGGGAAGAACGGGCTGTCGATCGAGATGGTAACGAGGTGGCTGACGCCTTCGAGCTTCGCCGCATAGGCCATGGCAGCGTGGATGCCTGCCATCGGTCCGGCCTTGCCGGGGATGATATCCGGAATGAAGGCAAGGCCGCATTGCGGTTCGCTGCCGGCGTTGACGGCAACCGACGAGACTTGAGGCGAGAGCCGCGATATCGCGTGGTCCAGCAGCGTGCGGCCGCCGAGATGGGCAGAGGCCTTGTCGGAGCCCATGCGCGAGGAGCGTCCACCGGCGAGGATGACGCCCGGGATGTTGGTCTTCTGCGGCGGGAAATCGGCCATGGTGGATCTCAGACTGGGCTTCTCGGTTCGGATTCCTGCGCCAGCGGTGCAACGCGGCGCTTGGCCTCACGATAGAACGTATAGAGGCCGGAGGCGATGACGATCGCCGCACCCGTTAGTGTCCAGGCATCCGGCAGTTCGGAGAAGAACAGGAAGCCGAGGAGGCCGGAAAAGATCAGACTCGTGTAGCGGAAGGGCGCCACGAAGGAGACTTCGCCGGTCCGCATGGCCGTGATCACCGACTGGTAGCCGATCAGCACGAGAACAGAGGCGAGTAGCAGATGGGATAGCGCGGTCCATGTCGTCGGGTGCCAGCCGCCAAGCGGCGGCATCAAGAGGGCGCCGAAGAAGGCGACCGATATGGCGGTGACGACAGTCACCATCAGCGACGGAATTTCCGGATCGATCGAGCGTGTCGCGAGATCGCGTCCGGCTGTCGTCAAAACGCTGGCAACGCAGAGCAGGGCTGCCGGTGTAAAACCTTCCGGGCCTGGGCGGATGATGATCATCACCCCGATCAGGCCGACGAGGATCGCCGACCAGCGGCGCCAGCCGACCGGCTCGTTGAAGAACAGCGCGGCGCCGAAAGTGACCACCAGCGGCAGCGATTGCAGGATCGCCGAGGCATTGGCGATCGGCATCATTCCGAGCGCCGTGATGTAGGTGACGGCGGCCAGCATCTCGCAGATGACGCGCAGAATGATGATTGGCTTCAGAATGATCGTCCAGGAGCGCAGGGCGCCCATCTTGCGGGCTATCAGATAAACCAGGACGCTCGTGAACAGGCCGCGGATGAACATGATCTGCCCGGCATTCATGTCACCGATCACCGATTTCGAGAGGGCGTCGCTGGCCGAAAAACCGGCCATGGCCATGCTCATGAAAATGGCGCCCTGGGTATTGCGAGACCGCGGCATGCTAAGAGATTCCCGATAATGCTGAGGCCCTTTTAGAGGGGAAGAAGCGGGAATGAAATCGATTGCAAGTCACAGTGTGCATAAATCGATGGCGCAGTGCACAATAGGGCAACAGTCCGGCGCCGCGACGGCCGCTTGAACAAAAGCGGAGCGGTAGCGTTTCCCTCATGAGCGAAAGCAGCACGTCGCCGGCTTTCGAAATTCAGGGAGATCATCATGCCGACCGAAATTCCAAACCCTGCCGAAACGCCCCGCGGCCCAACGCCGACACCCGGGATACCGGATCGTGTTCAGGAGAAGCCGCCGCTGACGCCGGCCCAGGATCCGGCCGACAACAAGAACCCCAACGACCCGACGCCGCCCAATCCGGCATTGCTGCCGATCGGCGATCCCGCAGGGGCGGCGTAGCGCAGGCGGCTAGCGCAAATTCCAGGAGGTCACCCGCCGGTGACGCTCATGTGGCGTGCGACGGCGGGTTTTTTATGCGTGCGGTCGATGATGAAATCGTGGCCTTTGGGCTTGCGGGTGATGGCTTCGTCGATCGCCGCATAGAGCAGACCGTCATCTTCGGTGGCGCGTAACGCGGAGCGCAGGTCGGCGGCATCGTTTTGCCCGAGGCACATGTAGAGCGTGCCGGTGCAGGTCAGCCGCACGCGATTGCAGCTCTCGCAGAAATTATGGGTCATCGGCGTGATGAAGCCGAGGCGGCCGCCGGTCTCGCCGACCGTCACATAGCGCGCCGGGCCGCCGGTCTGGTAGCCGATATCGGTTAGCGTAAACTGCTTTTCCAGCGAAGCGCGCAGCTCCGAAAGCGGCAAATACTGGTCGGTGCGATCCTCATCGATTTCGCCCATCGGCATCGTCTCGATCACCGTCAGGTCCATGCCACGGCCATGGGCGAAGCGCAGCATGCCGGGGATCTCATGCTCGTTGAAATCCTTGAGCGCGACGGCGTTGAGCTTGATCTTCAAACCGGCCTTCTGCGCCGCATCGATGCCCTGCATGACCTTTTCCAGGTCGCCCCAGCGGGTGATCTTGTGGAATTTGTCCGGGTCGAGCGTATCGAGCGAGACATTGATGCGCCGTACGCCGCAATCATAGAGCTCCTCGGCATGACGGGCGAGCTGGGAGCCGTTGGTGGTCAGCGTCAGCTCCTCGAGGCCGGTGCCGACCTGCTTTCCGATCTCGCGGATCAAAAACATGATGTTCTTGCGCACAAGCGGCTCGCCGCCCGTCAGGCGGATCTTGCGGACGCCCTTGGCGATGAAGGCGGAACAGAGCCGGTTCAACTCTTCCAGCGAAAGCAGATCCTTCTTCGGAAGAAAGGTCATGTTCTCGGCCATGCAATAGGTGCAGCGGAAATCACAGCGGTCGGTGACGGACACACGCAGATAGCTGACGGCCCGTCCGAACGGGTCGATCATCGGGCTTGCATCCGCAACGAGCGGTGCAGCGCTTCCTATCGTGCCGACATTGCTGTTCACCAATACCTCCGCAATCATGTTAATGTGGTCATATGTGACTGTGCCGTCAAGGTAAACGGTACAGGCACACGGTAGATTGAGCTTGCCAGAAAACGCCTCAATGCCTACTCAACGAATGCGAACGGAGTGCAGCAATGAGCGACATCTGGCCCACCGAACTCAGGGTTTCGAAAGACCGGCAGCGTCTTGCCGTGACGTTCAACGATGGTCAGAGCTTCGATCTCTCGGCCGAAATGCTGCGTGTTCTATCGCCTTCGGCGGAGGTGCAGGGGCATGGTCCGGGGCAAAAGCTCACGGTTCCCGGCAAGCGCAACGTGGCGATCATAGCCATGACGCCGACCGGGAACTACGCCGTGCGCATCGGCTTCGACGATATGCACGACACCGGCATCTTCACCTGGACCTATCTGCGGGAACTCGGCGAACGGGGTGTCGAACTGTTTGCAGATTACGAGAAGGAACTGGCCGAAAAAGGCATGAGCCGGGACGTGGCGGAACAGCCGCGTTGATTGACAACAGCCATAGGGGGCATGGATGGCAGGAACTGCGATGAGAAACTGGCTCCGGGCGAAGGGCAGCCCGGGCGGCAGCAAGGTCACCTTTCTGGAATTGTTCTTCGACCTTGTCTTCGTCTTCTCGATTTCGCAGCTCTCACACGCGCTTGCCGCCCACTACACACCGCTCGGTGCCGCCGAAGCGGCGCTGATGACATTTGCGGTCTGGTGGGTCTGGATCTTCACGGCTTGGGTGACCAACTGGCTGGACCCCGATAAAATGCCGGTGCGGGCGATGCTGATCGTCCTGATGCTGCTCGGCCTCGTTCTATCCTCGTCGATCCCCGAAGCCTTCGGCGACAAGGGGCTGTTGTTTGCCGGCGCCTATGTGCTGATGCAGGTGGGGCGCTCGCTTTTCACCGTCTATGCGGTGCGGCATTCCAGCCATTCCAACTATCTGAATTTCACGCGTATCAGCATCTGGCTGGCGGTATCGGGTGTGTTCTGGATCGCCGGTGGACTGCTCGAGCATGAGGCAAGACTGATCGCCTGGGTGATTGCGCTCGCCATCGAATATGCCGGTCCTGCGTCTGGTTTCTTCGTGCCGGGTCTTGGCAAATCGACCACCGCCGACTGGGATGTTTCCGGTGCGCATATGGCTGAGCGCTGCGCTCTGTTCATCATCATCTGCCTCGGCGAGGCCGTTCTCGTCTCGGGCCGCACATTCTCCGAAATGCCGTTCTCGCCGATGACCGGCCTCGTTCTGGTCACCAGCTTTGCATCGACCGTTGCCATGTGGTGGCTCTATTTCCGTTTCGGCCATGAGCGGGCCGCGCATCGGATCGAACACGAGGAGACGCCAGGAAGTCTGGCACGCCAGGCGTTCACCTATGCGCATATCCCGATTCTGGCCGGCATCATCGTTGATGCCGTGGCTGTGGAATTCATGTTCTCGCATCCGCATGAGGTTGGCGATATCGGCATTGCCGCTGCCGTGCTTGGCGGGGCCGGGCTGTTCTTGGCGGGAAATCTCTGGTTCAAGGGTGCCGTCAGCGGGCGGGCGCCGCTCTCGCATCTGGCAGGCATCATCCTTCTGATCCTGCTGGCGTTTCTGTCGCCAGCCGTCGAAATCTACGTGATGGGGATTCTGGCAGCAATGGTGCTCGTCATCGTCGCGGTCTGGGAGTACCGGTCGCTGGGTTCGGCGGCTCCTGCGCCGACACTGCACTAACGATCAGTCGTCGTCCTTCAGGTCCTGCTGCAGCAGCGCGATGATCCGCTCCATGGAGCCAGCCATGGCCATGCATTGCTCTAACGGCTCATCCGAAAGCATGCGGTCGATCAGGTCGGTCTGGATCACCATGGCCTTTTCCGTCAACGCGCGGCCGTCTTCCGTCAAATAGAGCCGCAGCACCCGCTTGTCGCGCTCGTCGCCGCGCCGCTCGATCAGGCCGCGCTTTTCCATCTGCGGCAGCAGCATGCTCATGTTGGAGCGGCCGACCAGCAGCTTGCGGGCCAGATCTTGCTGCGTCAGGCCCTCGAAGCGGTAGAGATTGATCAGGATATCGAGATGCGGTGTCTTGATATCGAGCTCGGCCAGCGAGCGGCCGAGCGATTGCTGCATCAGCTGGCAGGCGCGGGCAACGGCGATCCAGCTGCGAAAACGCGGATGATCCCAGGGAAGGGATTGATTTTTGTTCATCGTTGTACTTTATTGTTCAGTGTTGAACATTATTGGATTCCCACTATGGCAAACTTTGCGCTTGCGGTCACCCGCTTCGGATTTCGCGCGCTGCAGGCTCTTTCGCCCGATCTGGCGGGCGAGGCGGCCTTCCGCCTGTTCTGCCGCACGCCTCCGCTGCGTCCGAAGGGGACAAAGGCCAAGACCGCACACGCGGCCGGCGTCTCGTGGCTGAAAGACGCGGAACGCATCGCGATCCGGCTTGCGAACGGCCGCTGCGCTGGAGCCTACAGGATCAATGGGGGACCGAGAGGGCAGCGCAAGCGCTATCTCGTAACCCACGGCTGGGGCTCGGGCATGGCCTATATGACCGATCTGATCGCAATGCTGGCCAAGGACGGTGCCGAGGTCATCGCGCTCGATTTCCCGGGACATGGAATCTCCGGCGGACGCTCGCTGCATATGGGCATGGCGGTGGAGGCGATCGCGGCAGCCCAAGATCGTTTCGGCCGATTCGATGCCGCCATCGGCCATTCCTTCGGCGGTGCAGCTTTGATGGTATCGGCGACCGGCATCTTGCCGCAGATCCACAAACTGGAAGCGGAAAAGATCCTCACCATCGGATCGCCAAGCGAGATGGCCTGGCTGTTTCATGATTTCGGCCGGATGATCGGCCTTGGCAAGCAGGCGCAGGCGGCCTTGGAGCGCAAGGTTCAGCGCGTAACCGGGCGCAAACTCGCCGATTTCGATGTCGGCACTTCGGCTGGCCGTCTCGCAGTGCCGGTTCTTGCCGTCCATGCCGAAGACGACAAGGAAGTAAACGCCTATCATGCGCGGCGCTATGCAGCGTCGGGAGCGAATGTCAGACTCTTCTGGGCCAACGGTTTCGGCCACCGCCGGATTATCAGTGCCGAATCGGTGCTTCAGGAGATCAGGTCGTTTCTCGATGCCGTGCCAGACAAGACCGATGCGGAGATCGTTTCGCTTTTCGAGCTTCCGGTGCGGCGCGCGTCATTGTAGCGTCATCTTAGGCGGCTAATGAAAGCCGTGAACCAGGATGGCAGGCGATCATGAAAATCATCAGGACCGTGGAAGAGCTCGGCCAGATCTATGCAGGCGGGTTGACGCAGGCTTCGGTTGCCAAGGTCACCAAGGTGCTGACGCCGCTCTAC
This sequence comes from Rhizobium sp. BE258, assembly GCF_031457345.1. Lineage (NCBI taxonomy): Bacteria > Pseudomonadati > Pseudomonadota > Alphaproteobacteria > Hyphomicrobiales > Rhizobiaceae > Rhizobium > Rhizobium sp. BE258. Next base: position 237,850 of record NZ_JAVDWL010000009.1, on the reverse strand, counting down.
CGGCAGATGATCGAGGCGTCGCCGTTTGTGGCGCTCGCGACAGTTGGACCTGAGGGTCTCGACTGCTCACCGCGCGGCGACATTGGCGGCGTCGTCAGGATCGTCGACGAGAAGACCCTCCATCTTCCGGACTGGCGCGGCAACAATCGCGTCGATTCGCTTTCAAATATCGTTCGCGATCCGCGATTGGCGCTGATGTTTCTGGTGCCCGGATCGAACACGACGATGCGGATCAATGGCCGCGGCGTGGTCTCTGATGACGAGAGCCTGCTCGAAAGCTTCGAGATGGACGGCAAGCATCCGCGCACTGTCGTGGTGATCACTGTCGATGAAGTCTATTTCCAGTGCGCCAGGGCGCTGATGCGCTCGCAGATCTGGAACCCGGAAACCTTCGCCGATCCGGCAAAGCTGCCGACACCGGGTATGATGCTGAAGGCGGCGGCCGGCGATTTCGATTACGAAACCTATGACCGCGAATGGGCGGGACGGGCTGCGAAAACGATGTGGTAGCGCGTCACCGGATGGCGATGGTCAGGCCTTGTAGATCAGCCAGCTCTTGGTGAAGTCCTTCTGCATGCCATCCTCATAGAGGACGCTGCAGTTGCGGCCGGCGTGCTTGGCGCCGTAGAGGGCGATATCGGTCTTGTAATAGAGTTCTCCGGCGTCGTCGGCATGCGATGCCATGCAGACACCCATGGAAACGGTCACCGGGCCATAGTTGATCCGGGTGCGGGAGTTCTTGAACGGCGTCGCTTCGAGGGTCCGGCGGATGCGCTCGGCCATGCCCATGACCTCTTCCTGCGTGTTGCCGTCGATAATCAGGGCAAATTCTTCGCCGCCCGTGCGTGCCACGAAGATATCGCGGCGGACATTGGCGCGGATAACCGAGGCAACTGTGGCAAGAATCTTGTCGCCGACCGGGTGGCCGTAGGTGTCGTTGATCTTCTTGAAGTTGTCGATATCGGCCAGCACCAGAGCGGTCACCGGCTTCAGGGCGACGTTGTCGAAAACAGCGGCGAGCCGGTCATCGAAGGCGCGGCGGTTCGACAGGCGGGTCAGCGAGTCGGTGTTGGCGATGCGCTTGTACTCGTCGAGTTCCTTGCGGACCTCGTCCATTTCCTGCGAGCGTTGCGCGACATTCTCGACGGTGCGTTCGCCGTGGGCCATGGTGTCGCCGGTTGCCTGGGTCAGCAGGGTGATGGCGTTTTCGAGGAGATCGACACTGGTGGTGTTCTTGGTGTTGATGCGGCGGTAGGTTTCGCCGAGCAGCTTGTTGTAGCTCTCGAGAGAGGTCTGCTCCTGGCGCAGCACTCTGAGCAGTCCCTCAAGTTCGGCGGCGATGCGGGAATGGACATCGTCGAAGACGCGGGCGGGAGAGTGGGTAAAGTATTGCGAGCCGAGCTCGTCGAGTTCTTCCTGCGTCGCCTGTCCGCCCAGTGCCGCGAGATCGCGCGTCAGGGCCGGATTGGAACCGATATAGGCTTCGTAGAAGAGTTCGTAGTTGCGCGGGATTGGCGCGACGCCCATAGAACGCATGGCAAAAGTGATCTGGCCTGCGACATCCGGGATCTGCGCTTTCTGCGCTGCAGCCGTATTCATCCGGCATACTCCTCAAGGAATTAGAAAAGCAATCTTCTATTGGTTAGCTTAAATTCGTTGGGAAACAATTAAGACGATATATACCAACGATTACATGTGATTATTCTGGTTGCATATTCCAGAAATACTATAGCATTGAAAAAACTCAGGAATCTGAGGGATGCTCACACCTGAGGCTGTCTTCCGGCTGTGGCCGGTTGAAAGTTTCCCGGAAAATCTCTGAAAAAATTTGCATAAGCGTGTTCTTATTTCATTGACGGTGCCGGTAAAGGCGTCTCCCTTTTGTGAACGTGGCTTTGCCCTGCCGGCAGAGAGATATCAATATCATTGCTTCCGAAGCTATTTTGAACGCTCCGGAAGCTAATGCGTGTAGTCCCGGCATCAGCCGAGATTGAGTTCCTGGAAGAAGTCGTTGCCCTTGTCGTCGATGACGATGAAAGCGGGGAAGTCCTCGACCTCGATCTTCCAGACGGCTTCCATGCCGAGTTCCGGATATTCGAGAACCTCGACCTTCTTGATGCAGTCCTGTGCCAGACGTGCTGCCGGGCCGCCGATCGAGCCGAGATAGAAGCCCTGATGCTTCTTGCAGGCTTCGCGCACGGCGCGCGAGCGGTTGCCCTTGGCGAGCATCACCATCGAACCGCCGAAGGACTGGAACTGGTCGACATAGCTGTCCATGCGGCCCGCAGTCGTCGGACCGAAGGAGCCGGAGGCATAGCCTGCCGGTGTCTTGGCCGGACCGGCGTAATAGACGGGGTGGTTCTTCATATAGTCAGGCATGCCTTCGCCATTTTCCAGGCGTTCGCGGATTTTCGCATGCGCAAGGTCGCGGGCAACAATGATGGTGCCAGTCAGCGATAGGCGGGTCTTGACCGGATGCTTGGAAAGCTCGGCGAGAATGCCGGCCATCGGCTGGTTGAGGTCGATACGGACCATCGATTCCGACAGCTTCGTTTCGTCGATCTCCGGCATGTATTTCGAGGGGTCGGTCTCGAGCTGTTCGACGAAGATACCGTCGCGGGTGATCTTGCCCCTGGCCTGACGGTCGGCGGAGCAGGAAACGCCGAGGCCGATCGGCAGCGAAGCGCCGTGGCGGGGCAGGCGGATGACGCGCACGTCATGACAGAAATACTTGCCGCCGAACTGGGCGCCGACCCCCATCTGCTGCGTCAGCTTGTGGATTTCCTTTTCCATCTCGATATCGCGGAAGGCGTGGCCGCTTTCCGAGCCCTCGGTCGGCAGGTCGTCGAGATAACGCGTCGAGGCGAGCTTGACCGTCTTCAGGTTCATCTCGGCGGAAGTGCCGCCGATAACGATCGCCAGATGGTAGGGGGGACACGCTGCCGTACCCAGCGTCAGGATCTTCTCCTTGAGGAAGTCGATCATCCGGTCATGCGTCAGCAGCGATGGCGTGCCCTGGTAGAGGAAGGTCTTGTTGGCGGAGCCGCCGCCCTTGGCGACGAAGAGGAAGTCGTAGCTGTCGGTGCCTTCTTCATAAATATCGATCTGGGCCGGCAGGTTGTTCTTGGTGTTCTTTTCCTCGAACATCTTGATCGGCGCCAGCTGCGAATAGCGCAGGTTCTTCTTTTCATAGGCGTCAAGCACGCCCCTGGAGAGCGCCGCGGTATCGCCGCCTTCAGTCCAGACGCGGCGGCCCTTCTTGCCCATGATGATGGCGGTGCCGGTATCCTGGCACATCGGCAGCACGCCGCCGGCGGCAATATTGGCGTTCTTCAGCAGATCGTAGGCTACGAAACGGTCGTTGTCGGTGGCCTCGGGATCGTCGAGGATCGAGGCGAGCTGCTTCAGATGGCCGGGGCGGAGCAGGTGGTTGATGTCTGCAAAGGCGGTCTCGGCCAGCAACCGGATGCCCTCTGGCTCGACCGCGAGGATCTCCTGACCCTTGAAGCTGTCGACCGAGACGTAGTCGCTGCTGATCTTGCGGTATTGCGTCGTGTCTTTGCCGAGCGGGAAGAGATCGTCAGCCATTGGAAACCTTTCGAATGGGCTAGTTTGGAAGCGATCTAAATCCGGGCGCGGCGAAATGCAATGCGCTGGAGAAGGGTCTTGGTTCCGCCGCGGCAAAAAGCCCGCCCGGCAGAGCCGGACGGGCCTCGATCCGAAGGAGTCAGATCAGATTAGAATGCACGCTGCAGGCGGAAGAAGCCCGTAACGCCGGTGTAGCTTGCGCCAACCGTAGAGGTGTCAGAGTCGTGATCGACGTAGGTGACGGCCAGCTTCGCTGCCAGGTTCTGAACGACCTGATAGTCGAGCGTTACGCCTGCGCGCCACTCGCTACCACCGTCAAATTCCTGCTCGCCAGCCAGGCCGGTGACATCGACATTGCCGGTGTACTGGAAGCCAGGGGTGATCGTGAATTTGTCGGTCGCCTTGATGGCGTACTGGGCTGCAACAGTCCATTCGCCCTTGGTGAAGTAGGCGCTAGGACCGTCAGCCCAGATCGCTGCGATGCCGAGCGTGCCGGGGCCGATGTCGGCGCCGATCTTGCCGCGAACAGCGAAGTTGTCAGCATCGACGTCGTAGCCAGCGAGAACTTCGTAGGTGAAGCTGCCGGCCTTGCCGCCGATTGCAGCGTCGATACCGAGGTCGTTGCCGCCAGTTTCCCAAGCGAAGCCGTTACCGCCGAGTTCTTCGAGCGCGACGCCAGCGTAGAAGCCGTTGGCTTCGTACTGGTAACGGGCCGTGTTGAAGCTCGTGGTGCCGGAGTTGGTGATGTCGAATTCGCCCGAGAAGTCGTTATCCCACCAGTTGACGAACTTACCGACGCGCAGGCCAGCGATGTCGATGTAGGCGGTGTCGAGAACGGTTGCGTTCTGAGCGCCGCTTGGGCTGAGAGCGCCGTCCTTGCTTGCCGGGCCACGATAGTTGGCCTGGTAAACGATAACGCCGGTGAGCGGGCCGTATTCGGTATCGCTCTTGGCAGTGAACTGAACCTGACCGCGGGTACGGACGTTCCAGTCTTCGCCGCCCTTGCCGGTGGCCGGATTGTCGGTGCCGTCGCCAAACGCGAAGTTGACGTCGAAACGGATGTAGCCGTTGATCTTCAGGCAGGTTTCGGTACCCGGGATGTAGAAGTAGCCGGTGCCGTAGGCGTCGCAGACGCGAACGTATTCGACGGCTTCCGGTTCTGCGGCGACGATGGCGTCTGCGGCGTGAGCGCCGGAAACTGCTGCGAGAGCTGCAGCGGAGCCAAGGAGAAGGCTCTTGATGTTCATGGATAACCTCCAATTCAAAGTTTCGATTGGGCTGGGATTTTTTGCCAACGGCATTCCCTTTCCCGGCCCTTGTTTTTGAGAAGAAGGTGGCATGCCCCCAACTTCGAGGCGGTGGGTACAGGGCGAACGAAACGTCAAAATTACAAGTTTGTCACAACGGGTGGTAAAGTATCGATGTTGCGTATTTGTCACGCGTATGTATATATAAACGCCAACGTACAGTAATGTACTGAACTATAGGTAATATATTACATAATCATAATGAATCCTGATGTTGAGTTTATATTTTATAATATATTGTAATTACATTTCGATATTCGAATCTTAATCTTATTTTCCGAAGTCACGGCGTTTTTATACGTCCGTCATGGAGCGGCGCTAGAGGTTCGCCCGGGCAAACCCAAGGCCCGTTTATGCCGGGAAAAACGGCGAAAGGCTCGCGAAGTGACCTCCGCGAGCCTTTCTTGTTCAACAGGCTTTGCTTGCTCGGCCTTACTTCGGTCCGATCATCTGCTCCGGCCGGACGACCGAATCATACTGTTCCGACGTTACCAGCCCGCTGGCGAGCGCTTCTTCCTTCAAGGTCGTGCCGTTCTTGTGAGCCGTCTTGGCGATCTTGGCGGCGTTGTCGTAGCCGATTGTCGGGGCAAGGGCGGTGACCAGCATCAGTGATCGCTCGAGGCCTGCCTTGATGTTGTCTTCGCGGGCTTCGATACCGACGACGCAATTGTCGGTAAAGGAGATCGCGGCATCGCCAAGGAGCTGAACCGATTGCAGGAAGTTATAGGCCATCATCGGATTGTAGACGTTGAGTTCGAAATGGCCCTGGCTGCCGGCGAAGGTGAGGGCGGCATTGTTGCCGAAGACCTGGGCGCAGACCTGGGTCAGCGCTTCGCACTGGGTCGGGTTGACCTTGCCTGGCATGATTGACGAGCCGGGTTCGTTTTCCGGCAGCGCCAGTTCGCCGAGACCGGCGCGCGGGCCGGAGCCGAGGAGGCGGATGTCGTTGGCAATCTTGAAGAGCGCTGCAGCTGCGGCATTGATAGCGCCATGGCTGAAGACCATGCTGTCATGCGATGCCAGCGCCTCGAACTTGTTGGGTGCCGTTACGAAAGGCATATCGGTGATCTTGGCGATCTCCTCGGCAACCGCTTCGGCAAAGCCGACCGGCGCATTGAGGCCGGTGCCCACGGCCGTGCCGCCTTGTGCGAGCTCGCAGAGGCCGGGAAGCGTCATCTCGATCCGCTTGATCGCTGAACCCACCTGTGCAGCATAGCCCGAAAACTCCTGTCCCAGCGTCAGCGGCGTGGCGTCCTGCGTATGCGTGCGGCCGATCTTGATGATGTGATTGAACTCGACCACCTTCATGTCGAGCGCTGCATGCAGATGCTTGAGGGCGGGCAGCAGGTGATGAGCGAGCTGCTCGGCGCAGGCGATATGCATCGCTGTCGGATAGGTGTCGTTCGACGACTGACTCATATTGACGTGATCGTTCGGATGAACAGGCTTCTTCGAGCCCATCACGCCACCCAGCATTTCTATGGCGCGGTTGGAGATCACTTCGTTGGCATTCATGTTCGACTGCGTGCCCGAGCCCGTCTGCCAGACAACGAGCGGGAAGTGGTCATTGAGCTTGCCGTCGATGACCTCCTGCGCCGCCACTGAAATCGCCTTGCCGATCTCAGGGTCGAGCTGGCCGAGTTCGACATTGACGCGCGCGGCTGCCTGCTTGACGATACCGAGTGCGCGGACGATCGACAGCGGCTGCTTTTCCCAGCCGATCTTGAAGTTGCCGAGCGAGCGCTGGGCCTGTGCGCCCCAATAGTGGTCGCTGGCGACTTCGATCGGGCCAAAGGTGTCTGTTTCGGTACGGGTCGTGCTCATCGCAGTGCCTTCCTCTGCTGTCGTCAGGATGGCGTCTTATAGGCCCGGAGCGCCGCCAAGAAAACCGTCTCGCGGCTTAAAATATGAGAGTGATTTTCATGTTTTAGGCCCGGTTGGCGTGGTATTTGGGACACGGCCGGAATTTTATGCGGAACAGCTGAAAAACGGGCTTTGGCGGCGGCGCGAAATTGGGTAAAAAATTAACCAATAATTTCATAATTTTGTGTGAACTGCGGAGCGCCGCCGCGAAGGATCACGTCACGCAAAGTTGAGTCGTCCGGCGCTGGCGGCGCAGGCTGGATTCTGCCAATGGAGCAGTGAGCCAGGCGGTAGAAATCTCGAATGGGCTCGGGCCCACGCCAAGACAGCATGACACTGGGACTGGAAAAAGCATGACATCGTTTTTCAAGGGTGCGGTTTCCGCACTGGCACTTTCCTGCGGCTTTGCGGCACTTGCTGCGCCCGCGCATGCCTATACGCTGATGGACATGATCCGCGGTGACCGGCCGCGCACCCAGAGCACCATCATCGATCCTTCCAATCCCGCGCAGATGCCGGCCATGCAGGCCCCCGTCGACGCGCCGCTGCCGAAGGTGACGTCGCCGACCTATTATACATATAAGCCGGACCCGATGCGTCTGGTGAACACGGCGAAGTTTGCAGACCCGGTCGTAACCGGTGCCGTCGTCGATGCGTCGGCAACGTCGGGCGACCAGTCTGGCGTTCAGCGCCGCTATCTCGCCGATGCCAAGGTTCGCGCCGACGGGAATGTCGCGAAGTCGCTCGAAACCTATTACGGCGACACCAAGAACCCGCTCGTCTGGGTCAGCGGCACGGAAGTGAACGATCGCGCCAAGGCCGCCATGAGCTTCCTGGCAAGCGCCGGTTCCGTCGGTCTCGATCCGGCAGACTACGCCGTCGATCTTCCGGCTGCCGATGCCGCCAATCCTGACTCGACCGTTCGCGACCACGCGCTGACGCAGTTCGAACTTGAGCTGTCGTCGAAGGTTCTGGCCTATGTTCAGGACACGGTGCGCGGTCGTATCGATCCGAACAAGCTGTCGGGTTACCACGATTTCAAGCGCAAGGTCGTCAATCTCGATCCGGTGCTGAAGCTTGCGCGCATGAGCCCAGATGTCGGCTCTTATCTCGCGAGCCGCAGCCCGGATGGGCGTGAATTCGATATCCTGAAGAAGGAGCTTGCCAAGCTGAAGGCCGAAGGCGGCGACCAGGAGCAGATCACCATCTCGCTCAACGGCCTGCTGCGTCCGGGCGACAGCTCGCCGGAGATCGCCAATATCGTCAAGGCGGTCGGCAAACATGGTTCGGAAGCACTGAAGACCCAGCATGCCGCGATGCTCGCTGCCTATACCGGCGGTTCGGAGTATTCGCCCGAGGTGGTGTCACTGGTCGAGGACTTCCAGAAGGAGCATGGCCTGAAGCCTGATGGTGTCATCGGTCAGGCGACCGTCCGCGTCATGACCGGCGGCGACAGCAACACGGCGAAGATCAACAAGCTCGTCGTCGCGATGGAGCAGGCCCGCTGGCTGCCGGAAGATCTCGGCTCGCGTTACGTGATGATCAACCAGCCTGCTTTCATGGTCTATTACCACAACGACAACAAGGAACAGCTGTCGATGCGCGTGGTCGTCGGCCAGCCGACGCATCAGACCAATTTCTTCGAAGATGAGATCCAAACCGTCGAGTTCAATCCGTTCTGGGGCGTGCCGCAGTCGATCATCATCAACGAGATGCTGCCGAAGCTGCGCGCCGATCCGAACTATCTCGACCGCATGGGCTATGAAGTCGCCGTCAACGGCCGTGCCGTTCCGTCTTCGAGTGTCGACTGGTACGGTTCGACCGCCAACGTTTCCGTGCGCCAGCCACCGAGCGGTGACAATGCGCTCGGCGAACTGAAAATTCTGTTCCCGAACTCGCATGCGATCTACATGCACGACACGCCGCAGCGGAGCTTCTTCAAGCGTGATATGCGCGCGTTGAGCCATGGCTGTGTGCGTCTTGCCGATCCGCGGGCGATGGCGGCTGCCGTGCTGAACACGACGGTCGATGATGTCGCCAAGCAGATCGCCAGTGGCCAGAACAAGGCTGTTTCGGTGCCGCAGCGGATCCCGATCTATATCGCCTACTTCACGGCCTGGCCGAACAAGGACGGCAATGTTGAATATTTCAACGACGTCTATGATCGCGATACCTACACGATGAAGGCCTTCGACATCACCAGTAAGGCGCGCGGCGCTCAGATTTGAGCGTTTTAATAGTCATGAAAAAGGCGGCCGGTGGCCGCCTTTTTTGTTTGCCATGCTGGCGGGCTCAGGCGGTCTGTACGGCCTTGTTGCCTGCCGCATAATCGCGGATCAGCGCGTTGGCGAAATCGGGCGTCAGTTCATCGAAATGCTGGATGATGCGGGTGGGTTCCAGGCTCTCGATCGGCACGTCGGAATAGCCGAATGGGACGCCGATAGAGGCGACCGAGGCGTTCTTGGCAACGGCGATATCGTTAAAACTATCGCCGACCATGATGCTCCGCTTAGGCGTGCCGCCGGCCTTTTCGATCGTACCGAGGAGATGGCGGGCATCGGGCTTTCGGACCGGAAAGGTATCGCCGCCGGTGATCACGTCGAAATAGTGGGTCAGCTCAAGCTTTTCGAGCAGCGTGCGCGCCAGCGATTCCAGCTTGTTGGTGCAGACTGCCAGCTTGAAGCCGCTGGTCTTCAGGTTGTCCATCGCGGCAACTAGGCCCGGATAGGGCTTGGTCTGGCCGGGCATCGTTTCGGTATAATGCGCGATGAAGCGCTCCAGCAGCACCGGCGCCTCGCTTTCGGTCAGCGGGTGACCGCGTAGCTTGCAGGCGCGCTCGATCATCACCTTGGCGCCGTGACCGACGAGATGGGTCAGGTTGTCATAGCTGACCGGCCCGAGGCCGATCGAGCCGATCGAGTGATTGAGGCTCTCGATGAGATCGGCATGGGTATCGAGAAGCGTGCCATCGAGATCGAATACGACAAGGGCAGGGGTCAAGGTCTGTTGCCTCTTCATGAAAATGGGTCGGTCCGGAGTAGGCGAAGGGCGGTGAAAAAGCAACGTCAAGACTAGCCTGTTTCGGGCCCGCCGCGATGCTTTTGCTTTTCAGTTTGCTTCGGTTATTTTGACTTTCGTTTGGCATGCGAGCCGTGTTAACAGCACATCCAACGAAACAATCGGAGTAAGCGGCGCATGGATGCCCGCGAGATGAAGATCAAGGCTGCCGCGGTTGCGCTGACCCATGTGGAGAGCGGCATGCGCCTCGGTATCGGCACGGGGAGCACGGCTGAAGAGTTCGTGCGGCTGCTGGCGGAGAAGGTCGCAGGCGGCTTCAAGATCGAGGGCGTTCCGACATCCGAACGCACGGCGCGGCTTTGCGTCGAACTCGGCGTACCCCTGAAATCGCTCGATGAATTGCCGGAACTCGATCTGACCATCGATGGCGCCGACGAGGTGGATGGCGCGCTGCGTCTGATCAAGGGTGGTGGCGGTGCGCTGCTGCGTGAAAAGATCGTCGCCGCAGCATCCGGACGGATGATCGTCATTGCAGACGAAAGCAAGCTGGTCGAGACGCTCGGCCAGTTTCCGCTGCCGATCGAAGTCAATCCGTTCGGTCTGGTTTCGACCCGGATTACGATCGAGAAGGTCGCCGCGAAGCTTGGCCTCAGCGGCAGTCTTGCGATCCGCCGATCGGGTGACGGAGATTTTACCACGGATGGCGGCCACCACATTATCGATGCATCATTTGGCCGCATTCCTGATGCAGAGGCGCTTTCGAGCGAGCTGAATTCAATACCCGGTGTCGTTGAACACGGGCTTTTTCTCAATATGGCGGCACTTGCGATCATTGCTGGTCCATCCGGTGCCCGCACGCTGCAAGCGAACAGATAACAGGAGCATTGAACTCATGAAGACATTTGCAGGTCTTGGCCGCATCGCCGCTGCGACCGTAATTCTCTCCAGCTTCGCTTTCGGTACTGCCGTCAAGGCTCAGGAAGTCACGGAAGCGCAACTGAAGGCAGCACGCGCGGCAATCGCTGCGATCGGCGCCACCGCTCAGTTCGACAACATCCTGCCGGGTCTGGCAGAGCGCCTCAAGGCCGGCCTGATCCAGGACTCGCCGAACTACGAAGACCAGATTTCGCAGACGGTCGATGCGACCGCTCTCGCCCTGGCGCCGCGCCGCGCTGACCTCGAAAAGGAAGCTGCGACCAACTATGCCAAGGCTTTCACCGTTGAAGAGCTGAAGGCGATTGCCGATTTCTACGGCTCCGACGTCGGCAAGAAGCTGCTCAAGGACGGCCCGATTGCTTCGCGCGAGACCAACCGTGCGGCCGATATCTGGGCTCAGGGCATTGCCCGCGACCTGCAGAAGAATGCCAGCGACGAACTTGGCAAGATCATTAAGGTCGAGCCGGTTCAGCTCGACACGCCGGCAGCACCGGCCGATGCTTCCGCCGCTCCGGCGCAGGCGCCCGCCAAGGCTCCGGCAAAGGCACCTGCCAAGGCTCCGGCTGCTCCGGCCCTCAACCTGCAGACCCCGCAATAAGCGGTTTCACGATTACCATGACGAAAGCCCGGCTCGCGCCGGGCTTTTGTTTTCGTGGCCACCGATACTATATGCTTTGTCAGCCTTCCCTCCCGATTCCCAACCGGAGCATTTCCTCATGTCTGCATATGATTACGACCTCTTCGTCATTGGCGGCGGTTCGGGAGGCGTAAGAAGCGCGCGCGTGGCGGCTTCGCTCGGCAAGAAGGTGGCGATCGCGGAGGAGTATCGTTACGGCGGCACCTGCGTCATCCGCGGCTGCGTGCCGAAGAAGCTGTTTGTCTATGCTTCTCAGTATCATGAGCATTTCGAGGATGCGGCTGGCTTCGGCTGGACCGTTGGTGAAACCAGCTTCGACTGGAAGAAGCTGATCGCGGCCAAGGATGCCGAGATTTCACGGCTGGAAGGGCTCTACAAGAAGGGACTTTCCACCGCCAACGCGGAGATTCTGGAGACCCGCGCCGAGCTTGTCGACAATCATACCATTCGGCTCATCAACACCGGCAAGACGGTGACGGCCAAGACGATCGTGATCGCCACTGGCGGCAAGCCGAATGCGCATGCAGCGCTTCCCGGCCACGAGCTCTGCATCTCGTCCAACGAAGCCTTCGATCTTGAAGTGCTGCCGAAATCGATCGTCATTGCCGGCGGCGGCTATATTGCCGTCGAGTTCGCCAATGTCTTCCATGGCCTCGGTGTCGAGACGACGCTGATCTATCGCGGCGCGGAGATCCTCTCGCGCTTCGACCACGATCTGCGCCGCGGCCTGCACGAAGCGATGACGGCCAAGGGCATTCGCATTCTTTGCCACGATCTGATCGAGAAGGTCTCCAAGGGCAGTGAAGGCCTCGTTGTCGAGACCAAGAACAACGGCACGCTGAACGCCGGTGTCGTCATGCTGGCGCTTGGCCGCGATCCGAATACCGATGGCCTCGGGCTTCAGGCAGCGGGCGTGAAGACCAACGAGCGGGGCGCGATCGTCGTCGACGATTATTCGCGCACCAGCGTCGATAACATCTACGCGCTCGGCGATGTCACCGACAAGGTACAGCTGACGCCGGTCGCCATCCACGAAGCGATGTGCTTCATCGAGACCGAGTACAAGAACAACCCGACCAAACCGGATCACGATCTGATCGCCACGGCGGTGTTCTCGCAGCCGGAGATCGGCACTGTCGGTTTGACGGAAGAAGCGGCTGCGAAGAAATACCGCGAGATCGAGGTCTATCGCGCCCAGTTCCGGCCGCTGAAGGCAACGCTGTCAGGCCGTGGCGAGAAGATGCTGATGAAGCTGATCGTCGATACCGCCAGCCGCAAGGTGATTGGTGCGCATATTCTCGGCCATGATGCCGGGGAGATGGCGCAGATCCTCGGCATTACGTTGAAGGCGGGTTGCACCAAGGACGATTTCGATCGCACCATGGCTGTTCATCCGACCGCCGCCGAAGAACTCGTCACCATGTATGCGCCGAGCTATCGCATCGTCGACGGCCAGAAGGTCTGATCGTCAGCTGGTGATGCGCGGCATGCGGATGACCTTGAGGAACAGGGCGTTCATCGCCTGAGCGATACCGTCGGTCGGCGTCACTTCGAAATAGAGCCCGGGCGAGGCGCATTCTGCCATCTTGGTCGGGATCTGGCTCTGGAAGGGCTTGATCCAGCTATTGTACCAGCTGTTGTTGGGAAGCGGCAGGTAGGTCTTATAGAGGACCGCGATCTTGATGCCCTTGTCCTTCAGCGGCTTGCAGAAGGATGTGTCGATCGGCTCTTGGCAGCGTCCGCCTGTCGTCGCCTTGGTGCAGGTTGACGGCTTGTAGCTGTCGCCGACACCATCAGATACGAAGAACAGGATCTTCTGCGGCTGGGTCTGGCTGTTGCCGTCACCCTGATTGCCGATGATCGTCTTCATCTGTGTCAGGGCGTTGTCGAAGCTGGTCTGCTGGTCGTTGTTGTATCCCTGAAAAGGGATCGACATCAGATCGACGGCATTCGTGTAGTTCGCCACCTTGTCGAGATCGGTGATCGGGTCGGAAATCGTCGTCAGGTTGGCATCCTGCGCGCGCTTGCCGAAGGTATAGACGCCCATGGCGAACTGGTTATCGGTGACGCGCTGGACTTTCGCTGTCTGCGTCAGTTGCTGTGTTGCCTGGCGCACGACGTCGATGCGCAGGGTGACGTTGTTCTTCTTGGCGAGATTGTAATAGCTGTTCGGGTCTTCGACGCCGGCGTCAGAAACGACGTGGCAGGCGAAGGCACAGGTATCCGACGTCTTCTTTTCCATTGTCGCGACATCGGTCGGCGTCGCGCCGACGCCCATGGACGGCGTGTTATCGAGCAGGATGTAGAAATTCATGAAGGCGGCGGTCTGGAAGACGGCATTTGCCGTGCCGTCGATCTGGATGCTGTTCCGGCCGAAGATCTGCATGAAGGTCGTCGGAATGCTGGCGCTGAACGACACCTGGGAATTCAGCTGATTGGCGACCTTGTTGACCTGAACGTCGAGGCTGACGTCGCTTGCCTTCAGTTCTCCCTGCATCTGGGCAAGGAAGATGCTGCGCGCATCCGCCAGTCCGGTCGAAAGCGGGCCATCGCCACTCGTCATCGCCTGTGTGACCGCGCTGGACTGCTGCGAGATGGAGCCGACAGCTGCGGCGTCTGCCGCAGCATAAAGCTGTGTCCGCAGACTCATCGCATGGCCGAAATCGATCGCCATGCCGGCCGAGCCGATCAGCGGCACGGCGAGTAGGGCAGTCAGCAAACCGAAGTTTCCGGAACGGTCGGCGAGCAAACGGCGCATGGTCATCGGCGTCGAAATCCCTGTCTCGGCCGCTCGCCTGCATTTTCAGGAAAGGCACCAGTGCGGCCCATTAATATTGAAGGGTGTTGTAACAGCGAAAGCTAAATCGTCAGCAAAACGACGTGGTATAGTTTGTCTTAATGGCGGGGATTGAAGTGCGGGCGCGGCGTTCCTTTATATGCAGGAAAAACGTCGCCTTTTGCCCTTGAAAGTGTCCGAAACGCCGCTAGGCAAGCCGGGCCTAAAGGTTTATAAGCCGCCGTTATTCTTCAAGGACGATGCCCGGCGTTATCCGGTGTAGCAAAGGTGAGTAAGATGGCACAGACTTGGACCCCGAACAGTTGGCGGCAAAAACCGATCCAGCAGGTTCCGGAATATCCGGACCAGGCCGCTCTGGCGGCAACGGAAGCCACGCTTGCCACCTATCCGCCGCTGGTTTTTGCCGGTGAGGCACGCCGCCTCAAGAAGCAGCTCGCCAGCGTTGCCAATGGCGACGCATTCCTGCTTCAGGGTGGCGACTGCGCCGAAAGCTTCGCCGAACATGGCGCTGACAATATCCGCGACTTCTTCCGCGCCTTCCTGCAGATGGCCGTGGTCCTGACCTATGGCGCGCAGCTTCCTGTCGTCAAGGTTGGCCGCATCGCCGGTCAGTTCGCCAAGCCGCGTTCGTCGAACATCGAAACGATGAACGGCGTGTCGCTGCCGAGCTACCGCGGTGATGTCATCAACGGTATCGAATTCACGGAAGAAGCCCGCATTCCGAACCCGGAGCGCCAGCTCGATGCGTACCGTCAGTCGGCGGCAACGCTGAACCTTTTGCGCGCCTTCGCGATGGGTGGCTACGCCAACCTCGAAAACGTTCACAAGTGGATGCTCGGCTTCATCAAGGACAGCCCGCAGGCGGATCGTTACCGCAAGCTGGCCGACCGTATTTCCGAAACCATGGACTTCATGAAGGCGATCGGTATCACTGCCGAGAACCAGCCGAGCCTGCGCGAGACCGATTTCTTCACCAGCCATGAAGCGCTGCTTCTCGGCTACGAGGAGGCGTTGACCCGCGTCGATTCGACCTCGGGCGACTGGTATGCGACGTCGGGCCATATGCTCTGGATCGGCGACCGCACACGTCAGCTCGACCATGCGCATGTTGAATATTTCCGCGGCATCAAGAACCCGATCGGTCTGAAGTGCGGCCCGTCGCTGACGCCGGACAACCTGATCGAGCTGATCGATGCGCTGAACCCGGCCAACGAAGCCGGCCGCCTGACGCTGATCTGCCGCTTCGGCCACGACAAGGTTGCCGACAGCCTGCCGAAGCTGATCCGCGCCGTCGAGAAGGAAGGCAAGAAGGTCGTTTGGTCCTGCGATCCCATGCATGGCAACACGATCACGCTCAACCACTACAAGACGCGTCCGTTCGAACGGATCCTGTCGGAGGTCGAGAGCTTCTTCCAGATCCATCGCGCCGAAGGCACGCATCCGGGCGGTATCCATATCGAGATGACCGGCAAGGACGTCACGGAATGCACCGGTGGCGCCCGCGCCGTGACGGCGGACTCGCTGTCCGACCGCTACCACACGCATTGCGACCCGCGTCTCAATGCCGACCAGGCCCTCGAGCTTGCCTTCCTGCTTGCCGAGCGCATGAAGGGCGGCCGCGACGAGAAGCGGCTGGCCGTCAGCGCCTGAGTGCAAATGATCTGAATTGGAAAAGCCCCGCGATGCGGGGCTTTTTTATTGGACGAGAACCGATTGCTGGCAGCGCGCATCGGTGACGCGGATATCGGCTTCGCCGATCTTGATGCCGAGCATCATCAGCGTGTTGTAAAGCAGCTCGTCGAGCGGCTTTGTCAGCCCCGTCAGGGTCTGTGCCACGGCCGCGGTCACCGCTTTGGGTGTGCCGAGCGTCAGGGTCAGCAGCTGCACCTCGATATCGGTGTTGCCGAGCAGGCTCTGAACCGTTGAGGTCAGGCTATCCTTCGTCGAAATGTTCTTGACCGTCTTTGCCGCGATGTCGGCTGGCTGGAAGGTCAGCTTGCTCTTGTCGAGGTTGGTGACATTCACGTCGGCCATAGCGCTTGCTTTCAGAAGTCCGAAGACATCGAGAAGCGTGGCGCGATTGACGCGCGGCTTGCTGCCGAAATTCGCGAATGCCGTCGTATCGACATCGCCGAGCGCGATCTCGGCAACACCAGGCACGGCTTCGACGCCGACGCTGGTATTCTTGGCGCCGCCGCCAAGGCAGGTGATATTGGAAAGCCTGGCTTCCGCATAGGCCACCTCGACATAGAGCGGCACGCGAAGTTTCAGGCCGCCGAGCAAGCCGAGACCCGGCACGCTGGTTTCGATCGCCAGACGGATTTGAGGGGTGCGTACGGCGGAACCTGCAGAGCCCACAGCTGTCGCCGCATAGCCGACCGGCCGCTCGCCGACGGCGACACTGAGCTTGACGTTCAGCAGACCGGGAACGGTGCTGTTGACGTTGGCCGCTACCTGCTTCTTCTGGTTGGCGGCGAGAGCGGTCGCCGAGATCAGCTCCATCGCCGTGGCATCGACCTGCAGATGCGAACCGCTGCCGATGGCGCGTTCGCCGGTGGAGCCGAGATTGAGGATGTCTTCAAGCTTCACCTTGAGCTGGGTGGAGCCGAGACCCTTCTCCAGCGCGGTGATCGTCTTGTTGACTGCCGCCGGCAGGCCGGGCGTCTTGCCAAGCGTGTTCAGCAGGCGCGGATAGGAGATATCGGTCGCCAGCAACTCGTCATAGGTGGCGGCGTTGGCGTTGAGATTGGTCGCCAGGAGATCGAGATAGGAGAGCAGGTTGATGTCGGTCGAAGCAAGGCCTTCGTAATCGACCGCTTTCAGCGAGACAGTGGTGCCGAGGAGGGCGCTGAGCAGGGCGTTCAGCACGCCGTCGTTGACGCTTGCCAGACGCGAGCCGACGGAAAAGGCTGCGACTTTTGCGGCCGACGCGGTACCGGTGGCACTCAGTGTCGGGGCACTGGCGAAGATATTGGCGAAGGTCAATTCACCCTTCTGCGATACTGCAACTTTTACGGCATCGTAGGGCTGCTTTCCGGACACGAAGCGCTGATCGGGGGCAACGGTTTCGTCGGCGAGATAGGCGCCCAGCGAATAGCTGACGACAGCCTGGAATTGTGACGTATCCGAGCCCGTCGGTAGTGATCCCTTGCCGGTCAGGTAACCGTTCTCGGTAAGCACCGCCACGTTGATCCCGTTCTCTGTGAAATTGGCAAGAATTTGGTCGGCGGCACGGTTGATGTCCGACGCAGCGGCAATGGCGCCTATGTCGCTCATCTGCTGCAGCCGGCGCTGCTGCAGCGTCAGCATGCCGTAGTCGACCCCGAGGCCAAGGGAGTAGATGATGAGGGGCGCGCAGAGAGCGGCACTGATGGCAATGTTGCCGCGCTTGTCACGGCAAAGCCTGAAAGCATTCAATGTCATTCAGATGCCTCCCATCCGGATCGTCGCGAAGCGCTTGATGGTATGGTCCGGAAGCGGAAAAGTGTATAAATTCCATATGGGTAGATTGGCGGAATCATATTCCGTCGTCACCGTGAACTGGTTGACGTTGCCGGGATCCGTGGTCACGGTAACGTGGATCTTGTCCTTCTGCAGCAAAGGATGATTGATCGTCGAAGCGGTGATGAAATTGTCGACCAGCGTTTCGCGCTCCTTGGCGGAAATGCCGGCGACAGCCGTCCGAGCGGCGTCGGCGGTGATCTGCTGGACGGAATGGGCGGCGGTCAGGTAGATCGCGTAGGCGATCAGCGTCAACATCACGAGCAGGAACAGCGGAGCGATGATCGCAAATTCAATCGCGGCGGCTCCCTTGTCGTTCGAACGGAAACGGCGAAACACTGTCATACTGCGCCTCATGCGAGCTTTGTAAGCTGTGTTCTGTATAGGCCTGAAACTATTAATTTTGGATTATCTAATAAAAGTAATGCGTGTGTTTTGGTGCGGCAAGATGACCTATTTCGGGAAGGCCCTCCTGTCTTTCTATGCAACTCCCGATGGCTTTCGGCCGGAGAGGGCCTGACTCGACCAGTGCGGGGCGGTCTTTCAAACCATCAAAAACACTGAGCTTTTCCATCAACAGATTGGATTTGACCCCTTCGCCGTCTGCCGTCAGTTTCCGCAGGAGTTCAAATGGAGACGGCGGCAATGAGCGGAGACTATGCTGGAGGATGCGCCTGTGGCGCCGTGCGGTTTCGGGGCACTGGCAAGCCGGGGCCCGTCGTTGCCTGCCATTGCTCGCAGTGCCGGCGGCAGACGGGGCTGTACTTTACCTCAACCGATGTCCCGCTTGAGGGGCTTGTCATTGACGGCCGGGAGGCTTTGCACTGGTATCAGTCGAGCGATGCGGCAGAGCGCGGCTTCTGCCGCAATTGCGGATCGGGGCTGTTCTGGCAGCGCACCGGTGCTGATACGGTCTCGATCCTTGCCGGTGCCTTCGATCAGCCGAGCGGGCTGTCCATCGGCTACCATATCTACTGCGCCGACAAGGCCGATTTCTACGAGATCAACGACGGCCTGCCGCAATATCCCGAAAGTGCCTAGATGCGTTTGGCGTCGAGCGCGGCACTGAGCCTTGCGACGTCCTCGCGCAAAGAGGTCAGCTCGGTCAGCACGCGCATGTCGATCTTCTGGTGCAGCGCCAGCACTTCCAGCTCGGCCTTCAGGTTCACCTCGTAATCCTTGGCTGCCTCCAGCCGGTCACGCTCGGCCTGGCGGTTCTGCGACATCATGATGATCGGTGCCTGGATGGCGGCGAGCATCGAGAGGATGAGATTGAGGAAGACGAAGGGGTAGGGGTCGAAGGCGCCCGTCGCCAGGATGATGGTGTTGATGACAGTCCAGATCACCAGGAAGGCCAGAAAGGTCAGGATGAAGGACCAGGAGCCGCCGACGCGGGCGATGCCATCTGCAATGCGCTGGCCGAAGGACGACTCGGCCGAAAGGACGGCGTTGACGTTGGTGGAGATGATCTTCCGTTCATGCGCCTTCTGCAGCACGCGCTTCTCGATGTCGCCGAGTTCGTCGGCACTCTTGCCGAAATGCGTGTGGATGAAATTGGGGAGGTTATACATGCGAGGCTCCGATGCTGTATCGCGTCGGAGCCAGTATTCCCGCTGATGGCCTGAATGCAATGCGAATTAGTGTCTTAGCTGCTCAGTAGCTGGCTTCGTTGACCATCACATGCTGCGGGAAGAAGCGGTTGAGCGTCTGCGCCTTGCCGAACATGACGTCGTGCTGCAGGTAGCGGTAATCGCGCACCAAGGGATCGAGCTTCTTCGGATCGAGCACCCAGTCCGGCGTCACCTCGTTCTTGCGCGTTGCCAGCTGGTAGCGGTCGATGATGTCGTATTTCTTCTGCACCCGGCCGAGGAAGCCGGTGTAATAGGGATGCTCGAAGCCGGCGAACTTCAGGAGATTGTAGGAGATCAGCGACGGGCTGATGGTGCCGACATCCTGCTTGACGCCCTTCTTGTTCGACCAGATCACCAGCGGCGTCTCGTGCTGCTGCTTCATCACGTCGAGCGGCGCCTTGCGGGTGGCGACCTGGTCCGGCATGTAGCCGGCGCTCATATAGACATTGCCGAGCGGCGGCAGGTGGTCGCCCCAGAGCACGATGATCGTCTCGCGGTCGCGGTGCGAGGCCCAGTCCATCAGCATCTTCAGGCTGTCGTCGGCTTCCTTAACGCCCTGCGTATAGGTCGCGAGCGTTGCGCGGTCGGCTTCCGGGATGTCGCCCTGGATGTCGATCGAGTTATGGGCGTAACGGTTGGCCTCGTAGGGGCCATGTCCCTGCAGGGTGACAGCGAAGAAGAAGAACGGCTTATCCAGTCCGTCGCCCTCGCGCATGATTTCCTTCATCAGCGAGTCGTCGGAGGCAAAGATGCCGCGCTTTTCCATCGGCGGCAGGGTTTCCTCGGTGCGGAACTCCTCGAAGCCGAAATCCTTGTAGACCTCGTTGCGGTTCCAGAACCAGCCGCTGAAAGGATGGAGCGCGCGCGCCGTATAGCCTTCGCCGCGGAAGAAGGTCGCAAGCGAGGGGACGTCGCGGCGGATATATTGCTGATAGGGAATGCTGCCATAGGGCAGGAAGGCATTGGAGAACCCCGTCAGCGCCTCGAACTCGACATTGGCGGTCATGCCGCCGAATTCGGGCGAGAAGACATAGCCGGACTGGGAGGCGCGGATCGTCGGCATCGGGTCGGCGCTGAAGTTCAGCTTCTTCAGCCGCGTCGGATCCCAGAAGGATTCGCTCATCAGCATGATGACATCCGGCTTTTCACGCGGACCGGCGAGATAGCCGTAATTGCGGGCCGGTATCGCATCGAGCGCTTCGGCGTTGAGACCGGCAGGGGCTGCCACATCGGCCATCGGCACATTGAAGATGAAGGCCAGGATGAAGCCGTTGCTGCGATAGTTTTCCTTCTGGTCCCACATCATCGGCACGACCTGCAGGCGGTCGCGGATATAGGAATATTGCGAATAGTCCATCAGCGAACCGAAGGCGGCGATCACCGGCAGGCCGAGGCAAAGGCGGCGCAGGCGCGCCTGGTTCGACAGCTTCGGAAAGGTGCGCCAGGCATAGCGCCAGCCGAACACCATGCCGGCGGCCAGCAGTGCCAGGCCGACAACGATCGCGATTGCCGTGAACGGCCGGTCGCGCACCATCACCGGCAGCAGTTCCATGATCTGGCGGCCGAAGAGGATGTCCGAGGGATAGAAGGGATCGGACAGGTAATGCTGCTTCTGATTGGAGACGAACGCCGGGATCAAGACAAGCGGAACGAGGATCAGTGCGGAGAGATAGCGGCGGCCGAAGGCGGCATCGAGCGTCAGCATCAGGATGGTCAGCATGACGACGGTGGTCATGCCGGGGCGGGCCGTCGAGGTCAGGAAATCGCCGACATCGGCAAGCGTGCTGCGGGCGATCCATTCGACGGCGATGACGCTGAGAAGTGCCATCGAAAAGGTGAATGCAATGCTGAGGGCGGCTCGGGCGGCGGGAGAGCGGACATTCGCGCCGAGACCAGCAGAAAGCAGCGCCATTCTTCTGGCCTGCGCGGACTTCATGACCAACGCGATCAAGGGCGGACTCCAATGTCATTCCCGCCGTCATCCCGGCGTCATAAAACCTTCACCGAACTGTCACATGCCCGCCATGAACGCTAGATGAACCGTTAATGTTTCCTTGCTTTTCCCGAAGATTTGAATTTTCGTCTGAGCAGACCCGGCGGCTTTTCATGGCAGGACACGTTGCGGGGCGGACGCGCGCGCGCTAAATAGATGACATGACACAGGAAAACGCTCCCTTGAACACGCTCCGGATTGCCGTCGGCCAGCTCAACCCAACGGTTGGCGATGTTGCTGGAAATCTTGCCAAAGCCCGCGAGGCACGCGCCGATGCGGCCCGTCAGGGCGCGGATTTGCTGCTTCTGACCGAGCTGTTCATTTCCGGCTATCCGCCCGAGGATCTGGTGCTGAAACCGGCATTCCTGAAGGCTTGCCTCAAGGCTATCGAGGACCTCGCAGCCGATACCGCGGATGGCGGACCGGGCCTGATCGTCGGCTTCCCGCGGCAGGGCGAGACAGGGCGGCACAATTCCGTCGCGGTGCTCGATGGCGGCAAGATCCTGGTGTTCCGGGACAAGATCGATCTGCCGAATTACGGCGAGTTCGATGAGAAGCGCGTCTTTGCCGAAGGCTCGATGCCGGGGCCGGTGAATTTCCGCGGTGTCAGGATCGGCGTGCCGATTTGCGAGGAGATCTGGAACGATCTCGGCGTCTGCGAGACGCTGGCCGAAAGCGGCGCCGAAATCCTGCTGGTGCCGAATGGTTCACCCTATTACCGCGGCAAGGTGGATGTGCGCCATCAGGTGGCGTTGCGTCAGGTGATCGAAACAGGCCTGCCGCTGATCTTCGCCAACCAGCTCGGCGGCCAGGACGAACTGGTCTTCGACGGTGCGAGCTTTGCCTTCAACGGCGACAAGTCGCTGGCCTTCCAGATGAGCCAGTTCGAACCGGCGCTTGCCGTCACCACCTGGAAGCGCGGCGACAACGGCTGGCGTTGCAGCGAAGGGCCGATGTCGCATATTCCGGAGAAGGAGGAGGCCGATTACCGCGCCTGCCTGCTCGGCTTCCGCGACTACGTCAACAAGAACGGCTTCAAGAATGTCGTGCTTGGCCTCTCCGGCGGCATCGACTCGGCGATCTGTGCGGCAATCGCCGTCGATGCGCTGGGCGAGGAGCGGGTCCGCACCGTCATGCTGCCCTACCGCTACACGTCCGAGGATTCGCTGAAGGACGCTGCCGAATGCGCCAAGGCGCTCGGCTGCCGCTACGACATCGTGCCGATCGAGGCGCCGGTGACGGGCTTCACCTCGGCGCTATCGGACCTCTTCGAAGGCACCGATAGCGGTATCACCGAAGAAAACCTGCAGAGCCGCGCCCGCGGCACGATCCTGATGGCGATTTCTAACAAGTTCGGCTCGATGGTGGTGACCACGGGCAACAAGTCGGAAATGTCGGTCGGCTATGCGACGCTTTACGGCGACATGAACGGCGGCTTCAATCCGATCAAGGACCTCTACAAGATGCAGGTCTATGCGATCTCGCGCTGGCGCAATGCGCATGTGCCGCCGGATGCGCTTGGACCTTCAGGCGTGGTTATCCCGCAGAACATCATCGACAAGGCGCCCTCTGCCGAACTGCGCCCCGATCAGACCGACCAGGATTCGCTGCCGCCTTATCCCGTTCTCGACGACATTCTCGAATGCCTCGTCGAAAAGGAAATGGGCGTCGACGAGATCGTCGCGCGCGGCCACGATGTCGCGACCGTGCACCGGATCGAGCATCTGCTCTATCTCGCTGAGTACAAGCGCCGCCAGTCGGCGCCCGGCGTGAAGATCACCAAGAAGAATTTCGGCCGCGACCGCCGCTATCCGATCACCAACCGTTTTAGGGATCGTGGTTAGCGATCGTTAACCCGATCAACCGAAAGCTGCTGACGGCAGTCTCTTCTCGCGTTTCTATGCTTTGGAAACGCGGGAGGTTTGAGCATGCGGGAAACCAAGGTCGCCGTCTTCATCGATACGGAAAACCTGCCGGCGCGCTGTGCGGGAGAGATCATCAGCATCGCCGGCGGATATGGACGCCTCATCGAGCGCCGGGCTTACGGCGACTTCACGAAAGAGGCGGCGCAGCCGTGGATTGCGGAGGCCGGACGTCAGGCACTCAGCCTGCAGACGGCTGTCAGCTCGCATTCCGGCAAGAACGGCGCGGATATCCTGCTTGCCATCGATGCAATGGAATATCTGGCCGGTTCGGCGACCGATCTTTTCTGCATTGCCAGCAGCGACCGCGATGTCGGCCATCTGGCGATGCGTATCCGCATGCGCGGCAAGCAGGCGATCGGACTGGGTGCACCCAACGCATCGGTGCTGTTGCGCCAGTCCTTCGATGATTTCTTCGAGCTCAATGCCGGTGAGGCGAATCCCGCCTTTGCGTTGCCGAAGGTGATTGCGCTGCAGCCCTCTCCAAATATCCGGCCCTATATCACCCAGGCGCTGCAGGCGGCCAAGCTGCAGGGCGAAGGCTGGCTCGATATCGCTGAACTCGGGACGCTGTTGCGGCAGGTCTATCCGGAGTTCAAGGCGCAGCATTTCGGCGCTCCGAACCTCAGCTCGCTTTTGAAGCGATGCGCCTTTATCGAAACGCAGATGCATGGCACAAACCGCATGCAAATCAGAATGAAGCGGAACGGCTAAGCGCCGGGCCGCAGCAAATGCGGGAGGCATGGATGCGCAGTTCGGTCGAGATCTACAATATCCGCACCGGTCAGAGCCGGGTCGTGTTCCAGACGGAGCAGCTGATCGAGGCGCCGAATTTCTCGCCCGATGGCCGCTACCTGCTGCTGAACGGTGATGGCCTTCTCTATCGCTTGTCACCGGATGGCAAGGGCGGCCTGCAGCAAGTCGATACCGGCTTTGCCACGGCCTGTAACAACGACCATGGCATCTCGCCTGATGGCCGCCACTATGTGATTTCCGACAAGACCGAGCATGGCAAATCCTGCATCTATACGCTACCGTCGGAAGGCGGCGCGCCAAAGCAGATCACCGAAAACCTGCCGTCCTACTGGCATGGCTGGTCGCCCGACGGGAAGGAACTCGCCTATTGCGGCATTCGCGGCGATCTCTTCGATATCTACACGATTTCCGTCGATGGCGGCGCCGAGCGGCGGCTGACGCATGGCGAGGGGCGCAATGACGGGCCTGACTATTCCTTCGACGGCCAGTGGATCTATTTCAATTCCAGCCGTACCGGGCTGATGCAGATTTGGCGCATTCATCCCGATGGGACCGGTTTGGAGCAGGTCACGCATGACAATTACGGCAACTGGTTTGCCCATCCGGCGCCTACCAACGACAAGGTGCTGCTGCTTTCCTACGACCCTGACGTCTTCGATCATCCGCGCGATCTGCATGTGCGGCTGCGGTTGATGGATATGGACGGCGGCAATCTGACGACGCTGTTCGAGCTGTTCGGCGGGCAGGGCACGATCAATGTTCCCTGCTGGTCACCCGATGGTGATGAGTTTGCCTATGTCCGGTATTTCCCGGCTACTTGAAGCTTCTCTGAAAAGCGGGCAAGAGGCATGGGTCAGGTGCCCGCTTGCCGCGGGAGAATCGGGAATCCGGTGCAAGCCCGGAACGTGCCCAACGCTGTAAGGCCGACGCCTGCCGCATCATGCCACTGGTTGACACCGGGAAGGCCGCGGCGGGCGGATGACGCCAAGTCAGAAGACCGGCCTGGCATCATAGACTGATCCCGCGCGGACGGCGGGGCGGTTGCGTTGTTGGGGATTTGACGATGCGGCCCATGAACAAGGATGCGCTTGAAGGCGCGTCCGCCTTTTCCGCTGACGAGCGCGACGCCGTCTACCGGGCGATCATGACCCGGCGCGATGTGCGCGACCAGTTTCTGCCCGATACTGTGCCTCCGGATGTGCTGAGGCGGCTGCTCGAAGCCGCGCATCACGCGCCCTCGGTCGGCTTCATGCAGCCCTGGAATTTTATCGTTGTCGAAGATGCCGGTGTGCGTCAGCGCGTCTGGAACGCCTTCGACAGGGCGAACCGCGACGCGGCCGGGATGTTCGACGGTGAGCGGCAGGCGACATACCGTTCCCTGAAGCTGGAGGGCATCCTCAAGGCGCCGCTCGGCATCTGCATCACCTGCGATCCGTCACGCAGCGGTGACGTCGTGCTGGGGCGCACGCATAATCCGCGGATGGATAGCTATTCAACCGTCTGTGCGGTGCAGAACCTCTGGCTCGCGGCACGGGCCGAAGGCATCGGCGTCGGTTGGGTCAGCATTTTCCATGAGAGCGAACTCAAGGACATTCTCGGCGTGCCCGAGCATGTCGAGATCGTCGCCTGGCTTTGCGTCGGCTATGTCGATGCGCTCTACGGCGAGCCGGAGCTGGCCGTCAAAGGCTGGCGGCAGCGGCTGCCGCTCGACGAGCTGATCTTCCGCGATGGTTGGGGCAAGCGCTAATTCTGCTGCTGCTGTTGCGGCTGCGGACCTGACGTCGCCGGGTTCTTCAGGTCGATACTGCCCTGGTCGCCTGCGAGAAATTGCGGGCCTACCTGGCGGACCTTGCTGTTGCCGGGCTCGTAGGGGCGGTCGGGTACCTGTGCCTGCGGCGCAGCCGGTGCGGGGGCTGCAGTTGTCGGCGGCTTGGTGGTGATTGTCGTGATCGAGCCCTTCGGCGGCGGCGCGCTGACCGTCTGGTTCTTGCGCATCTGTTCGTAATAGGCGGTCAGATTGCAGCTGCAGGAGGATTTCTCGCCGGGCGCCCGGTTCTTGTAGGCGAAGGCGTTTGGCATGGCGCTGTAGCGCGCGCCGGTCGCGGCCGAGATCATGTTGTCCGCGTCGGTGTTGGAGACGTCCTGATAGAAAAGCTCGGTCTCGATGCCCGGGCACATTTTCGAGCAGGTCGAGGCGTCGCGGCTGAAATCGATCGAGGTCGCATTGGTGCTGATCGGGAAGAAGCCGCCGTCGCAGCTGCGCACGCACATGGTGCTGACATGCGACATCATCTCGCCGCGCGGCACGCCATATTGGGTGTTGCCTTCCTCGCCGTTGCCGAGCGGAATGAAGGTATCGCCGCGCATCGCCTGTTCTTCGGTGCTTGGCGCTGGGACATAGGCGCGCTCGTCCGGCTGATAGCCCGGATCGTCGTTGCAGCCGTTATCGTCGAGGGCGGCCATCAGTTCGCGGCGTTCGTTGACACCGCTGCCGCCAGCCTCCCGCAGTTGATTGCGGCGGTCTTGGAGGTAGTGGATGTTGTCGATCATCCGCGATTCCGATTCCTGCAGGTCGCTGCAGTAGCGGTCGTTCTCGCCGCCGATGACGACCATGCTGTCGACACTGCAGCCGTTGCTGCGCAGGTCGTTGCGAAGCTTGCGGAGCTCGAGGTTCTGCTCGGCTATGGCGCTTGCATATTGGCGGATCTCCGGGCCGTTACCGATCACCTGCGGCAGGTCGGCAAGGCGTCCGCGCAGATCTTCGCAGATCGCGCTGGTCTGCGCCGCGGCGGGCGCGGCAGCAGCGAGAAAGAGAGCAAGGGTCAGGCTTCGGCGTTTCACGGTATCATCCCGCAGCATAGTAAACCGGAAGCGGCAGAGCATTTGCCGCATCCGTTCTGTCTAACTGCCTTCCGTTAACAAGCTAACGAAGGAATTCTAACGCATTTTTCCGATCTACGGCAAATCACGCCGGCTGCTGGGCCTCGACCACGGCGAGAGCCGCCATATTGACGACGCCGCGCGAGGTCACCGACGGTGCCAGGATGTGTGCCGGGAGCGCCGTGCCGAGCAGGATCGGGCCGACATGCAGGCCGTCGGTCATCGACTTGACGACGCCGAGCGTGATGTTGGCCGCATCGAGGTTCGGGAAGACCAGCAGGTTGGCTTCGCCGTGCAGCGTGGTGGAGGGCATGACGCGCTTGCGGATTTCGTCGGCGATTGCGCTCTCGCCATGCATTTCACCATCGACCTCGAGATCGGGCGCGGCGTCACGGATCAGCTGCAGGGCACCGCGCATCTTCGTGGCGCTTTCGCTTTCGCGCGAGCCGAAGTTGGAATGCGAGACGAGGGCGGCGCGCGGCGTGATGCCGAAGCGCTTGATTTCCTCGGCAGCCAGAACGGCGGATTCAGCCACTTCCTCGGCGCTCGGATTGAATGTCACGTAGGTGTCGGTGAAGAAGGTGGCGCCACGCTGCGAGATCAGCAGGCTGAGCGCTGAAAAATCGCGGACATCCTTGCGCTTGCCGATGATCTGGCGAACGTCGCGCAGGTGCTTCTCGTAACGGCCTTCGAGGCCGCAGATCAGCGCGTCTGCTTCGCCGCGGCGCAGCGCCAGCGCACCGATGACGGTGGTGTTGGTACGCACGATCGTGCGGGCCGCTTCCGGGATGACGCCCCGGCGGCCGACGAGCGACAGATAGAGATCGACATATTCGCGGAAACGCGGATCGTCTTCCGGATTGATGACGGCGAAGTCGGAGAGCGGGCGGATGCGCAGGCCGTAGCGTTGCAGGCGGGTCTCGATGACCTGCGGACGGCCGATCAGGATCGGTTCGGCAATGCCTTCTTCGATCAACACCTGGGCAGCGCGGAGTACGCGTTCGTCTTCACCTTCGGAGAAGATCACCCGCTTCTTTTCGGCAGCCTTGGCGGCCGTAAAGATCGGCTTCATGATGAAGCCGGAGCGGAAGACGAAGCGGTTCAGCTGGTCGAGATAGGCGTCGAAATCGGTGATCGGACGGCGTGCAACGCCGCTCTCGGCCGCTGCCTTCGCGACAGCAGGCGCGATGCGCAGGATCAGGCGCGGATCGAAGGGCGAGGGGATGAGGTAGTTCGGTCCGAAGATCGGGGTTTCGCCGGAATAGGCGCGGGCGGCGACATCGGACGGCTCTTCGCGGGCGAGGCCGGCGATGGCGCGGACGGCTGCCATCTTCATCGCTTCGTTGATCTCCTCGGCGCCGCAATCCAGCGCGCCGCGGAAGATGAAGGGGAAGCAGAGAACGTTGTTGACCTGGTTCGGGAAGTCCGAGCGTCCGGTGCAGATCATCGCGTCCGGCCGGGCGGCACGGGCGAGTTCCGGCATGATCTCCGGCGTCGGGTTGGCGAGCGCCATGATCAGCGGCTTTTCGGCCATCTGCTCGAGCAGTTCCGGCTTCAGGACGCCGGCAGCGGAGAGGCCGAGGAACACATCGGCGCCGCCGATGTTTTCGGCGAGCGTGCGGGTATCGCTCTTCTGCGCATAGACGGCTTTCCATTGGTCCATCAGCACGTTGCGGTCCTCGTAGACGAGGCCTTCGATGTCATGGACCCAGATGTTTTCGCGCTTCGCGCCGAGTTCGACGAGCAGATTGAGACAGGCGAGTGCAGCAGCACCGGCGCCAGACGTGACGATCTTGACGTTGCTGATCGACTTGCCGGCCAGTTCCAGGCCGTTAAGGATGGCGGCGGCGACGATGATCGCGGTGCCGTGCTGGTCGTCATGGAAGACGGGAATGCGCATCTTTGCGCGCAGCTGCTGTTCGATCTCGAAGCATTCCGGCGCCTTGATGTCTTCGAGGTTGATGCCGCCGAAGGTTGGCTCAAGCGAGGCGACGGTCGAGACCATCTGCTCGACGGTCGAGGCATCGACCTCGATATCGAAGACGTCGATATTGGCGAATTTCTTGAAGAGAACGGCCTTGCCTTCCATCACCGGCTTGGAGGCGAGAGGGCCGATATTGCCGAGGCCGAGAACGGCGGTTCCGTTGGAGATGACGGCGACCAGATTGGCGCGCGAGGTATAGTCGGCGGCCGTCTCCGGATCGTCACGGATCGCGAGACACGGCGCGGCGACACCGGGCGAATAGGCGAGCGCCAGATCGCGCTGGTTGCCAAGCGGCTTGGTCGCCTGAATTTCGAGTTTGCCGGGGCGGGGATAGCGGTGGAAGAACAGCGCCTGTTCGTCAAGAGTTCCACCTGTCAGGTTCTTCTCCGTCTTGGATTTGTCCTGATTATCCATTGCCTTCTCCAATACCGCAGTCATGTCGTTTGAAGCCTTCTCCATACAACAATCGGTGCGGCGGGACAGCGGGAATTTGAGGTTGAAAGCGGAAAACTCTCATGCCCGGGGCATGCGTCAAACAACCGCGCTGTCATCTTCCTGAAACACGAGTCTGATTTTGGAAGGCCAGATGAACGATGGGGCACGGGCAGGATGCCTGTGATGGATTACATGGATACGCGACACTTCCGTACGCTCTTCATTTCCGATGTGCATCTCGGTTCCAAGGCTGCCAAGGCCGACTTCCTGATCGACTTTCTGCGCCACCACGAGGCAGACACGATCGTCCTCGTCGGCGATATCGTCGATGGCTGGCGCCTGAAGCGCAGCTGGTACTGGCCGCAGGTCTGCAACGACGTCATCCAGAAACTGCTGCGCCAGGCGCGCAAGGGTACGCGCGTCGTCTACATTCCCGGTAATCACGACGAATTCCTCCGCGACTTCCCCGGCATGCATTTCGGCGGCATCGAAGTGGCCGAGCGAATGATGCACGAGGGCGCCGACGGCAAGAAATATCTGGTGCTGCATGGCGACGAATTCGACGTCGTCGTCCGCAATGCCCGCCTGCTCGCCTATCTCGGCGACTGGGCCTATGACATGGCGATCCGCATCAATATCGTTCTGGCCGCCATCCGCCGCCGCATGGGCATGCCTTACTGGTCGTTCTCGGCCTGGGCCAAGCTGCAGGTCAAGCATGCCGTCAACTTCATCGGCGAGTTCCAGCGCGTCGTCGCCGACGAGGCCCGCAAGTGCGGTGCCGATGGCGTCATCTGCGGCCATATCCACCATGCCGTCATCGAGGAGATGGACGGCGTGCGCTATATCAATACCGGCGACTGGGTCGAAAGCTGCACGGCGATTGCCGAGCATGAGGACGGCACTTTCGAACTGATCACCTGGAATGCGATCGCCAGCAGCGAGCCGGTGACTTTGAAGCTGACGCACCAGCCCGAGCGCGCGCCGCAGGCTGCCTGATTTTCAAACGGCCATATTGCAAGACATTTAGCCGTTGCCTCCGGGCAACGGCCCTATTTATTTTTTAAAACGTTTCAAATGGGCTATTTCTCGCCATAGTCGCCCCTAGGTTGATGTGTTAGGCAGCGCACAGTTTCCTGCAGGTCCACCATGATTCCCGCCCAGAATGCCTCTGTCGATGAGGGGGCTCCGCCGCGTTTCCGGCTGCTCAGCGCCCTGTCTTACTGCGCCCCGCTGATCGTCAACGGCGTCGCGCTTCCATTCTTCCCTGTCTGGCTTGCGGTTCACAAATTCACCGATCATGAGATCGGCGTCATCCTTGCCGTGCCGATGGTCGTACGCGTCCTCGTGGCGCCGGTTGTGGCGATGTATGCCGACCGGATGAAGGAGCGCGCCGATGTGCTCCTATGGTCTGGCGGACTGTCGCTGTTGACCGCGATCGCGCTTTACTGGACGACGAGCTTCTGGCCGGTGCTGATCGTCTACAGCGTCCAGGGCGCCACCTTTGCGCCCTATGTGCCGATCGTCGAATCAATCGTCATTTCGGGCGTCCGGCGCTGGGGGCTGGATTACGGATCGATGCGCGTCTGGGGATCGATCGCCTTCATCGTCTCGACGATGATCGGTGGCGAGATGATCGGCCTGTGGGGCGGCGATATGGTGCTGCCGGTCATGATCTTTGGCTTTGCGATGACCATGGCGATGGCGATCTATTGTCCGCGTATCGGACCGACGCGGCGGCGCAATACGCCCGTCGATCTGCAGCAGGCAACGGGCAGCTCGCTGCGTCAGCCGCATCTGCTGGTGCTGCTCTGGGGCGTGGCGATCCAGCAGTCCAGCCACGCGCTGCTTTATGCCTTCGCATCGATCTATTGGCATCAGCTCGGCTTTACCGGCACGCAGGTCGGTATTCTCTGGAGTGCCGGCGTGGCCTCCGAGGTGCTGGTGTTTTTCGTCTCGAAGCATCTCAGCCGCCGCTTCAATGCCTGGACGCTGATCCGCTTCGGCTGCGCCATGTGCATCTGCCGCTGGATCCTGTTCCCGATGCATTGGGACTTCGCCGGCTTCTTCTTCCTGCAATGTTTCCATTCCTGCACCTACGCCTTCGTTCATACGGGCGTGCAGCGGCGGATCGTGGCTTCGGTGCAGGCGACGCAGGAATCCTCGGCGCAGGGCGCCTATTTCTTCTACAACGGCATGTTCCTGGGCCTGATGACGCTCGCTTCAGGCTATCTGTATGCCTGGCTCGGCCTCGCCAGCTACTACGTCATGGCGCTCGTCGCGGCCATCGGCATGGCGCTGGTGTTCGTCGGCTATTACCTTCAGCCCCAGAGCTCTTTGTCCGGCGGGAAGACGAGGGAAGCCTCGTAGCGCAGGCCGGGCTCACGATCCCTGGCGAGCAGCAAAGGTCCGTCGAGATCGACGAATTCGGCATCCTGCGCCAGCAGCACCGCCGGCGCCATGGCGAGCGATGTGCCGACCATGCAGCCGAGCATGATCTGGAAGCCCAGCCGCTGCGCCTCGCGCTTCATCGCCAGTGCCTCCGTGAGACCGCCTGTCTTGTCGAGCTTGATGTTGATCGCGTCGTAGCGGTCGCGGAGGCTGGCGAGATCGCCGGTGTGATGAACGCTCTCGTCGGCGCAGACGATGACAGGCCGCCTGATCACCGCGAGCATTTCGTCCTTGCCGGCCGGTAGCGGCTGCTCGACGAGTGCGATGTTCATTTCGGCGGAGATCCGTAGGTGATGTTCGAGTGTCGCCTCCGGCCAGCCCTCATTGGCATCGAGAATGATAGCCGAGCTGGGGGCGGCGGCGCGAACGGCGCGGATACGGCTTTCGTCATCGCCGGTGCCGACTTTCACTTTCAACAGTGCCCGTCCGGCATGTTCCCGCGCCTGTGCCGCCATCACCTCGGGCTCGCCGAGCGATATCGTATACGCAGTCGTCAGCGGCCTTGCCGCCGCAAGGCCTATCGTGGCGGCGACGGTGGCACCGGTCAGCTTGGCCTCCAGATCCCAAAGGGCGCAATCGACGGCGTTGCGGGCAGCACCGGGCGCCATCGCCAACTGCAGGTCATCTCTTGAAATACCGGCCTCGATCAGCGGCCGTGCCGCTTCGATCTGTGCCTCGACACTTTCCATCGTCTCGCCATAGCGCCGATAGGGCACGCATTCGCCCCAACCGATTCTGCCATTTTCCCTCAGCGTGACGCTGATCACCTCCGCGGAGGTCTTTGCGCCGCGCGATATCGTGAAAGTGCCCGCGATCGGGAATGAATTCATTTGGATTTCGAGGGACCGTGGCATATTTGCAATCCTGAAAGCATGGAAATTCTGCGGGGCTTGAGTATATTAACCCGCCGGGCGCGCGAGATGTTCGCGAGTCGGCAATGTCGCTGCAAGCCCTGAAAGACACAAGCATTTTGAAGCCCGAGCCCAGCAAAGCCGCCTCACTCCACGTGGACGACCAAGCCAACGGCTCCGGGCGATTGGTGCGTCTCGAAGGCAATTGGCGCAGCGGCAACATCCACACCGTTCTCAAGGATTTCGAAGCGCTGTCTCGCGGTAACGGCGACCTGACGCTCGATCTTTCCGATGTCACCGATATCGATACTGCCGGTGTCTGGCTGCTGGTGCGGCTGAAGCTCGAAGAGGAGGCCGCCGGCCGCCAGGTGCATTTCGAGGGCACCAATCAGCACATCAACGAGATGATCGAGGAATTCTCGCAGCGGCCGGAAAAGCAGGAAGCCGAGCCCGCGAAGAAGCGATCGCTCGCTGAGAGGATTTTTGCGCCTATCGGCAAGATGGCCTACGATCTGTGGGATAATTTTGCGGCAGCGATGTATATTCTCGGTTCCGCGGTGCGCGGCGCGCAGATGAAGTTCGGCCGCGGTAGCGGCGTTTCGCCGGCCTCGATCGTCAACCAGATCGACCACATGGGCGTTCGGGCCGTGCCGATCATCCTGCTGATGTCGTTCCTGATCGGCGCGATCATCGCGCAGCAGGGCGCCTTCCAGCTTCGCTATTTCGGCGCCGAGGTCTTCGTCGTCGATCTCGTCGGCATTCTGCAGCTTCGTGAAATCGGCGTGCTCCTGACGGCGATCATGATCGCCGGCCGCTCGGGCAGCGCGATCACTGCTGAAATCGGCTCGATGAAGATGCGCGAAGAGGTTGATGCGCTGAAGGTCATGGGCCTCAATCCGGTCGGCGTGCTGATCTTTCCGCGTCTGGTGGCGCTGACTGTTGCACTGCCGCTGCTGACCGTGCTCGCCAATTTCGCATCGCTTCTTGGTGCCGCGACCGTTGCCTGGGCCTATTCCGGCATCACCTTCGCGACCTTCACGTCGCGCCTCCACGAGGCGGTGACGCTGTCCACCGTGCTTGCCGGGATGATCAAGGCGCCGTTCATGGCGCTGGTTATCGGCATTGTCGCCGCTGTCGAAGGGCTTAAGGTCGGCGGCAGTGCCGAATCGCTGGGCCAGCATGTGACGGCTGCGGTCGTTAAGGCGATTTTCGTTGTCATCCTCATGGACGGGCTTTTCGCCATCTTCTATGCGGCCATCAATTTCTAGGGTTTGAGCGTGAACGAGCAACAGACGGAAACGGGCGGAGAAAAGGAGCGTGACATCGTGCTTTCGGCGCGCGATGTCACGGTCGGATTCGGCTCGAAGATCGTCCTCGACAAGCTGAACCTCGATATCTACCGCGGCGAGATCCTCGGCTTCGTCGGCGCCTCCGGTACCGGCAAGTCGGTGCTGATGCGCACGATCCTGCGTCTCTTGCCGCGCCGTTCCGGCTCGATCGAGATCCTCGGGCAGAATTTCGACGAGCTGAACGAGAGCGAGCGCAATTCGCTCGACATGCGGCTCGGCGTTCTCTTCCAGCAGGGCGCGCTGTTCTCGTCGCTGACCGTCAAGGAAAACATCCAGGTTCCGATGCGCGAATATCTGGATCTGCCGAAGTCATTGATGGACGAGCTGGCGCATCTGAAGATCAAGCTGGTGGGTCTGGCGGCTGACGCTGCCGACAAATATCCGTCCGAACTCTCTGGTGGCATGATCAAGCGCGCGGCGCTTGCCCGCGCCTTGGCGCTCGATCCGGACCTCGTTTTTCTCGACGAGCCGACATCGGGTCTCGATCCGATCGGTGCCGCCGAATTCGACGATCTCATTGCCAGGCTGCGCGATACGCTGGGTCTCACCGTCTACATGGTGACCCACGACCTCGACAGCCTGTTTTCCGTCTGCGACCGTATTGCCGTGCTTGGAAAGAAGCGGGTAATGGTGGAAGGGACGATCGACGATATGCTGGCCTACGATGATCCGTGGGTTCAGTCCTATTTCAAGGGCAAGCGCGCACGCTCGATCGTGCCGCAGGAAGAGACCGCCGGCGCCTCGCGCGCGGGCAGTCACGACAGCCGCGGGAAGTGACCGGAGACGATGGAAACCAAAGCGAACTATACGATTGTCGGCATCTTCACCGTTCTGGTGATCGCAGCGGCGTTCGGCTTCGTCTACTGGATGGCGGAATATGGCCGCAGCGGCCCGATGGCCGAGCTTGTCGTGCGTATTCCGGGGTCGGCAAACGGTCTCAGCGTCGGTTCGCCGGTGCGCTTCAACGGTATTCAGGTCGGCTCGGTGAAGTCGCTGTCGATCGATGCCGACGATCCGCAATATTCACTGGCCTTCACCGAGGTGCGCGTCGATGCGCCGATCTACCCGTCCACCAAGGCGATCCTTGAAATCCAGGGTCTGACCGGTGCTGCCTATATCGAAATGTCGGGCGGCAAGGTGGGTGAAGAGAACATTCTCCAGAAGTCGATCGATTCAGGCAAGCGGGCGGTGATCGTCGCCGACCAGTCGAGCGTGACCAACCTGCTCGCCACTGCCGACAAGATCCTCGACCGCGCCAATGACGCCGTCGGCCAGGTTCAGGGCTTCGTGCAGGATGCGCGCGGGCCGCTGACCAAGACGTTGCAGAATGCCGAGACCTTCTCCGATGCGCTTGCCAAGAATTCCGGCAATATCGACAGCTTCCTGCAGAGTGTGGGTCAGCTTTCCGAGACCGTTCGCAACGTTTCCGGCAAGGTGGATTCGACACTGGCTGCCGTCGAGGCGCTGGTGAAGGCCGTCGATGCAAAGAAGATCGATACGATCCTTGCCAATGCCGAGAAGGTCAGCAAGGACATTGCCGATGCCTCTGGCGGTCTGAAGGGCGCGATCGACAAGTTCGACCAGACGGCAACGACCTTCAACGATGTCGGCAAGAAGGCGCAGTCGGCACTTGATCGGGTCGATACGCTGGTGGCGCAAATCGACCCGCAGAAACTGAAGGGCTCGGTCGACGATATCTCGCAGGCGACCAAGGACGCACGCGTTGCCGTCGCCTCAATCCGCGATGTGGCCAATACCGTCTCGTCGCATCAGAAGGACATCAACCAGACGATCCAGGACGTCTCGCAGATGGCGAACAAGCTGAACTCGGCTTCGACGCGCGTCGACGGCATCCTGATCAAGCTCGACGCGCTGCTCGGCACCGACAATTCGCAGTCGCTGTTTGCCGAAGCGCGCGACACGTTGGAATCCTTCAAGAAGGTTGCCGACAATCTGAACGCCCGTATCGGGCCGATCGCCGACAATCTGCAGAAGTTCTCGAGCGGCGGGCTGCGCGACGTGCAGTCGCTGGTCAACGATACGCGCAACACGGTGCAGAACCTCAACGACGCGATCAGCAATTTCGACAGAAACCCGCAGCGCCTGATCTTCGGTGGCGATACGGTCAAACAGACCGACGGCCGCTCGCGCCGTTGATTTCGATATGAGAAAAGCAGGGGAAGCATAATATGGCCGTATCGCATCTGTTGGCGCGCCGTTCATTGCTGGCGAGAGCAGCCTTGACGCTGCCGCTGGTGGCGCTGACCCTTGCCGGTTGCGGCACGGGCGCCAAGAACGACACCTACGATCTGTCGGCGGCCGCCGGCAGCGGTGCCGGTCCGGCCGCCAAGCGCAGCCAGATCCTTGTGCCGGAGCCAACGGCGCTGGCAGCGCTGAACAGCGAGCAGATCGTCGTTCGCGTATCACCGTCTGAGATCCAGTATCTGGCCCGCTCGCAATGGAGCGACAAGCTGCCCCGCATGGTGCAGTCGAAGCTGGTCGAGGCCTATGAAAACTCCGGCAAGTTCGGTGGTGTCGGCAAGCCCGGCCAGGGACTGGCGATCGACTATCAGGTCGTGACAGATATCCGCGCCTTCGAGATCGATAGCAGCAAGGGCAGCCAGGCGGTGGTCGAGATCTCTGCGAAGATCCTCAACGATCGCAACGGCACGGTGCGCGCCCAGAAGGTGTTCCGGGCTGCTGCTCCGGCTGGAGGTGCAGCCGAGGGCATGATTAAGTCGCTCGACCGGTCCTTCTCGGCAGTAACAACCGAGATCGTCGACTGGACGCTGCAGTCGATCTGATACCGGAGACCGGCGGGCGAGCGAGAAAAATCACCTGCCGGTGTCGGAACATGAAGTGCCGGGACGTCCTTTGCTAAGGATATAGCAAGGAGACAGAGAATGACCGGCCTCGTCCTCACCACTTTCGATTGGGTTCCCGATCTGCCGCGCGGCTATGTGCGCGATATCCGCGTACGCTGGGCGCTGGAGGAGGCGGGATTGCCTTACCGCGTCGCGGGCATACCCTTTGCAAAGCGCGATGCGCAGCATTTCGCGCATCAGCCATTCGGCCAGGTGCCGTGGCTGACCGATGGCGATCTCTCGATCTTCGAAAGCGGCGCGATCCTGCTGCATCTCGACAGCAAGAGCGAAGCGCTGATGCCAGGTGACGCGAAGGGCCGCAGTGAGGCGCTGGAATGGCTGTTTGCGGCGCTCAATTCCGTCGAGGCGGCAAGCCTGCCCTGGACGATCATGATCTTCTCCGGGCAGGACGGCGATACGCCGGCCTGGAAAAGCCTGGATTCCTTCCTGAAGGCCAGACTGAAGCATATGGAGCCGGTGCTTGCCGCGCGCGAATGGCTGGCCGGGCAGTTTTCCGTCGCCGATATCCTGATGGCGGATGTGCTGCGCCTCGTCGATCGTTTCGACGGGCTGTCGGCCTTTCCGGCCTGCCGCGCCTATGTCAAGCGCGCGACGGCGCGGCCGGCTTTTGCGAAGGCCCATGCGGACCAGCTCGCACATTTCGCGGCTGCCGATGTGAAGCAGCCGGCGTAGCGATCAGTTCTCGGGAACGGCGGCGGTGGCTGCCGCCGGATCGGCCGAGGCTGTCGCCGCGACGGGAGCGCCGATCAATGCAGCGTCCAGCATGGCGGCCATCTTGTCGTCGCGGATCGCTGCGGTCTTTTCGCCCATGACAACGCCGACGACGTGGCGGCCGTCCTTGTTGACCGAGGTCACGACGTTATAGCCGGATGCATCCGTGTAGCCGGTCTTGATGCCATCGGCGCCCTGGTAGCGATACATGACGTTGTTGTGGCCGCGCAGCTTCATGCCGCGGAACTGGAAGCCGCGCATGGAGAACATCTTGAACTCTTCCGGATAGTCGCGGATCAGCGCGGCGCCGAGCGTCGCCATGTCGCGCGCCGTCGTCATCTGTTCCGGATCGGGCAGGCCGGACGGGTTCTTGAAGGTGGTGTTGGTCATGCCGAGCTGGTGCGCCTTGGCGGTCATCAGCTTGCCGAAGGCATCTTCCGAACCGCCGAGCTGTTCGGCGATCGCCACAGCCGCATCATTCGCGGAGAGAACGATGATGCCCTCGACGGCTTCGCGGACGGTAACCTTGCGGCCGGCGCCGACGGCGAGCTTGAAGGGCTCCTTGCTCTCGGCATTCTCGGACATGGTGAGCTTCTGATCCCAGCCGAGGCGGCCGGCATGCATGGCTTCGAATGCCAGGTAGAGCGTCATCATCTTGGTCAGAGACGCCGGATAGTTCAGCTCGTCCTGATTGGCGCTTGCCAGCACCTGGCCCGTCTGCGCGTCGATCAGGAAACTCGCCTGTCCGGCCGAGGATGTGGAGGAGAGGCCGAGGAACAGGGAAGCGGAGAACGCTGCGGAGAGAAGCAGCGGCATGGTCTTTGGCATCGAATGTGGTCTCTTCAAAAACGGCGGCAGCGCGTTGGCAACCTGAATAGGGTCGTGACGGAGTGACGTTGTCTGACCACCGGATTGAGCAAATCTACGGCATTATGACAAGCGTGTCTTGCTTATAAGCCCGGATTTGCGGCGGCCGTTTGTCTCACTTTGCCGTGAGGCGCTTCATGCCGAATGAAAAAGGGCCGCTGGTGAAGCGGCCCTTTGTGTAGCGAAGTCCGGGTTTTCTTCTGTTAGGTCAGGCGGCCCGCGGCGTGGGCCAGCATGGTGTAGACCTTGCCGGTATCCGACGTCAGATAGGATTGGGTGATCGTCCGGTCGCGGTCGCTGCGGGCAACGTCGGCAAGCAGCTTTTCGAAGTCGGCGATGTAGCGATCGACGGCGGTGCGGAATTCCGGCTCGCGGTCATACTTGCGCTTGATCTCGTCGAAGGTCTGTTGGCCCTTCAGCGTATAGAGGCGGCGGGTGAAGACGTCGCGCTCGCCACGCTGGTAACGGCGCCAGAGATCGACCGAGGCGTCGTGATCGATGGCGCGGGCGATATCGACCGAGAGCGAGTTGAGCGACTCGACGACGTGGCGCGGATTGCGGCTGTCGGCGGCGCGCTGCTGTGCCGGAGCGGCTGCTTCGGCGCGCGGTGCTGCCGAACGGGCAGGCGCTTCCTCGGCATCTTCGTCACGCGAGGCGCCACGCAGCAGATCGCTGATCCAGCCACCGGATTCCTGGCGCGCTG
Organism: Rhizobium sp. BE258; assembly: GCF_031457345.1. Taxonomy (NCBI): domain Bacteria; kingdom Pseudomonadati; phylum Pseudomonadota; class Alphaproteobacteria; order Hyphomicrobiales; family Rhizobiaceae; genus Rhizobium; species Rhizobium sp. BE258. Next base: position 198,788 of record NZ_JAVDWL010000009.1, on the reverse strand, counting down.
GTGTTGCGGCTACGGGTGCGGGCGCAACGGGAGCAGCGCGCTGCGGCGCTGCCGCCGGTGCCGGAGCGATGGTGCCGCGAAGTGCGAAGCCATCTTCGATCTGGGGACGGGGTGCCGGAGCTGCGACAGGCTGAGGGGCCGGCTGTGCAGCAACAACAGGTGCCGCAACAGGAGCCGGAGCAGGTGCTGGCGGAGCCTGACGAGGCGCGGGCGCCGGTGCCGGCTGTGCGGCACGCGGAGCCGGTTCGGAGACTTCGAACTGCTGCACCGAGCGGCCGACGATATGCGAGATATCCTGAAGCGCCTTGATCTGTTCGGCGACGGCACGGCGCATGGCGGCAGCGCTTTCCTTGGCTTCCTCGGGAAGATCGAAGGCACCGCGCTTCAGCTCGCTGCGGGTCATGTCGAGTTCCTTGCGGATATCGCCAGCCGAGCGGCGGATTTCTTCCGTCGCACCCGAGAAGCGGGCAACCGCCTCGTCGACGGCTTCGCGCAGCGATTCACGCAGCTGCTGGGCAGCGCCATCCGAGGCGCGGCCTGCTTCGCCGAGCATGCGCTCGACATCCGAGAGGGAGGCCGTGAGGCCACCGCGCAGGCGGTTCGACAGTTCGGCGGAGCGGCGTTCGGCATTGCCGAAGGTGCCGTCGATCGTGGCATTGGCTTCTTCGCCAGCCTTGACGATCGAGCTGCGCATGGCCTCGGCGGCTTCTTCGGCACGCTTCTCGGTGTCGGAGAGCACGCGGCCGATATCGGCGAAGGAGGACTGCACGCTCTGGCGCAGATTGCCGCTGACCTGATTGGAACGCTGTTCGGCTCGCTCGAAGGCGCCTTCGACCATGGTGCCAAGCGCACGCATCGTCTTTTCGATTTCTTCCGAACGCTGCACGAGGCCGATCGACAGGCTCTGGAGAGCGCCTTCGCGCTCTTCGAGCGTCGAAACGAGGTTCGACTGAGCGGCACCCAGCAGACCGGAGGCCTGCGTCAGAACCTTGGAGTGTTCGTCGAAGCGGCCGATGATCGAGCCGACCTGGGCGAGCGTCTGGCCGGAGATATCCGACAGGCGATCGACCTTGCCTTCGAGAAGGCGGGTGGAGGCGGAGACCATTTCGGCAGCCTTGGCAGCCGAGTCCGTGAAGCGCGAAGTCGTGTCGCCGAGGCGGCCGTCGACATCGGTCAGATCCTGGGCGGCGCGGTTCATCATCAGGGCCATCGAGGCGCTGTTATCAGAGAGGCGCTCGATCAGCGAATTGACGTTGGCAAGCAGGCTGGTCTCGATGGCGTTGACGGCCGTCGAGGCGCTTTCCGTGCGAGCGGCAATGGCGTTGGCGAGAGCGGCATTTTCGGCACGCAGGCGATCGGCGCTCTGCTCGGCGGCAGCGGCGATGCGGGCAGCGGCCTCGTGGCCGGTCTCGGCATAGCGCTCGATCATCGGGCGGGCGGTCTCGTCGATGAGGCGCGACAGCTCGGAGGAGCGGCCGGCCAGCATCGAGTTCAGTTCGCGGGTGCGTTCGTCGAGCGTTGCGCGGATCGAGGTGCCGCGGGCTTCGAGAGCCCTCTCGACGTCGGTCAGCGATGCATCGATTTCGCGGGCACGATCTTCCAGACCGGTGCGGATCGCTGTGCTGCGGGCTTCGAGCGCACGGTCGACATTCGACATGGTGCTGGCGATGCCTTCGCTGGCGCTGGTGATCGTCGTGCGGATGGCGTCGCCGCGGGTCTCGAGCGACGACTGTGCCTCGGAGAGAGCCTGCGAGATGGCGTTGACCTGGCCGCTGACCAGCGTCTCGGCTTCGGCAACCTTGTTGACGATGGCGTTGCCGGCTTCGGAGAAGGTCTGGGCGACCGCAGCGGCCTGGCCTGCGAGGCGGTTCTGCGCCTCGGAAACGCGGCCGACGATCTGCTCGGAACGCTCGTCCATGGAGCGGGCGAACTCGCCGGTCTTGTTGTCAAGCGTTTCCGTGAACTGCTGGCCAGTGCGGCCCATCAGGTCGGCGGTGCGCTGTGCTTCGGCATCCATGCCCTGGGCGGCATCGGCAACGGCGTTGCGCAGCGTCGAGGCGAGGCCGGCAGCCTTGCCTTCGATCGTCTGGTTGACGGCTTCGAGACCCATGGTCAGCGCCCGGTCCATGGTGGACAGGCGTTCGCCGAGACGTTCGCCGCCGCGGTCCATGGTGTCGCCGAGATTGGCGGTGCGCTCGTCGATCGACGACGAAAGCGTCGCCGTGCGCTCATCGAGCGAGGTGGCGAGGCGGTTGGTGCGATCGTCAAGCGAGGAGGCAAGACGCGCGGTGCGCTCGTCCAAGGCTGCGGTCAGACTGGCCGAGCTGCTTTCGATCGACGACGTCAGCTGCGATGCGCGGCCGTCGAGGCTCGACGTAAGACCTGCGGCCTGTGCATCGATCGACGCGGAAAGGCTGCGTGCGCGCTCATCGAGCGTGGCTGCAAGATTGGCGGTGCGCTCGTCGATTGCGCCAGACAGCGTGTCGCTGGTGCTTTCGAGAACGGTGGTGACGCGCAGGGCGGCGTCGTCGCCGAGTTCGCGGAGCTGGTTGATGCTGTCGGAGAGCGTCTCCGAGAGGCGCGTACCGGCGGCATCGACCTGTTCGGCAACACCACCGACGCCATCGCGGATGCGGTTTTCGAGCGCCGAGAGGCCGGCTTCGACGCGCGAGCCGGTTTCGGAGAAGCGTTCCGTCATGCTGCCGACCGACTGGTCGAGATGGGTGGAGAAGGTTTCAGCCGAGCGCGAGATCTCGTCGGCTGCTCCCTGGAAGCGTCCGGCGATCTGGCCCGCGCCATCGCGCAGGCGTTCGTCGAGGGCGCGTGCGCTGTTGTCGATGGTCTGGCGCAGCGAAGCTTCGTGATCTTCGAGCGACATTTCCAGCATGCTGGCGCTGGCGGCGACAGAGGCGCTGATCGTCGTTGCCTGCTCCGACAGCGTATCGCTGATCTGCGCATGGGCTTCGCCGAGCGCCAGGCTGATGGCGTTAGTGCGGTCTTCGAGGGTCGAGCGGATGCGGTCATGCGCCGATGCCAGACCACCCTCGATGCGGTCGGCGGCCTCGCCGGTCAATGTCCGCAGGCGCTGCGCAGCATCGCCGGTGACGGCTTCGATGCGATCGGCAGCTTCTCCCGTCAGCGACTGCATGCGGGCAGCGGCATCACCGGTAACGGCCTCGATACGATCGGCGGCTTCGCCGGTCAGCGTCTGCAGGCGCGCGGCTGCATCGCCGGTGACGGTCTCGATACGGTCACTGTTGCTCGACAGCGAAGAGTGCAGGGCGGCCGCGTGGTCGCTCAGCGAGCGTTCGAGGCGTTCCTGGCTGTCGATATAGGCGCTGCGGATGGCTTCCGACTTGTCGGCGAAGGCGCCGGCAACGCGGGCTTCGGCGCCGGCAACCGTGTCCAGCATGGCATTGGCGCGGGCTTCCAGGGCGCTGTCGAAACGGCTCTGGCTGTCATCCAACGAAATCGCCATTGCCATCGTCTTCTCGTCGAGCGAGTCCGACAGACGGTCATGATGACCTGCCATGGCATCGACGAGCGCATTGCTGCGTTCGGACATGGTGTTCTCAAAGCGCTCCTGAGCGGAGTCGAGCGAGATGGCGAGAGCCATTGTGCGTTCGTCGAGAGCGTCGGCAACACGATCGTGGTGACCGGAGAGCGTGCTTTCCAGAGCGTTGGCGCGTTCGGCCATGGCGCTGTCGATGCGTTCATGGGCGGAATCGAGGGCCGTGGTGATCGCTGCGGCGCGCTCGGAGATGACGGTGTTCAGGTCGTCGGCGCGGCCGAAGGCCGAGGTGATCTGCTCGGTGCCCGAGGAGACCGCTGCCGTCAGTTCCGATGTCGTCGACAGCAGCGTGTCGCGGAATTCGGTCGAGCGGGCCTTAAGGTTGTTGTGCAGTTCCGAGGTGCCCGCTGCCAGTGCCAGCGAGATTTCGCCGGTGGCGTTGTGGAGGGCAGACGACAGGGCTGCTGTACGGTCGGCAAGGCCGGCATGCAGCTCGGACGTGCCGGTGGCCAGCGCGTTGGTGATCTCGCCGGTAGCGCCCTGCAGCGCTGCGGAGAATTCACCGGTGCGGCCTGCGAGGCTGCCGTGGAAATCGGCCATGCCTGCTGCCAGCGCTTCGTTGACTTCACCAGAGGCGCTCTTCAGCGTCTGGTTGATTTCCTTGGTGCGGGCGGCCAGCGCTTCGGAAATCTCATCGACCTTGCTGCCGAGCGAGCTTTCGAGAACTTCCTGGCCGGTGCCAAATGCCGTTGCCAGCGCGAAGGACTGGTCGGTCAGCGATGCGCCGAGACGCTCGATGCTCGAGGTCAGGATGCCATCCAGCGATTCCGAACCGCCAGCCAGCGTTTCGTTGATGCGGGCAAGGCTTTCCATCAGTTTGGTGTCGAGAGAACCTGCGCGTTTGTCGAAGGCGGTGGCGAATTCGGCGACGCGCTCGTCGAAAGCGGTGGACATCTGCGCGACCGTGCTCTGCAGGCGCTCTTCGAAGAAGCCCGAACGCAGGTCGAGATCCATGATCGCGTCGTCGGCGCTGGACTGCAGGCTCTGGCGGAAGCTCTGGCCACGCTCGTCGAGAGCGCTGTTAAGCTTGGCAAGCACGCCATCCAGCGAGCCGGTGATCTCACGTTCGCTGCCCGTCAGCGTCTCGTTGATCTCGCGGGTGCGGGCAATCAGGATTTCGTTCAGCTGGCGGGCGCGGTCGTTGAGCGCCGCGTTCAGCTTCTCGGCGCTGCTGTCCATGGTGGAAGCGCGCGTCTCGAACTGGCTGAGCAGGTGCTCACCGCGTTCGCTGAGGCTGGATGTCAACGTGTCCAGGCGGGTGTCGAATTCATGGGCCAGCGCAAAGCCCGACGAGGTCAGGGTCTGCAGCAGGGAATCGGTCTTGGCGGCCAGCAGCGAGCCAAGCGACTGGATGGCGGCTTCCGACTTTTCGGTCAGCGTCGCGGCGCGCGTGTCGATCATCGAGGCGAAGGCTTCGCCTGAAGTCGAGAGGCGGACGGCGATTTCTTCCGTCGCCAGCGACAGGTCTTCCTTCAGCTGGTCGTGAACACCGACGATCGAGCTGCGAATGCGCTCGGCGTGATTGACGATCGCTTCGCGTTCGGAGCCGAGTTCGTGGACGAGGCCGCGCACGCGCAGTTCGTTATCGGCGTAGCTGCGCTCAAGCGCGTTGACCTCGGAATGAACGAGGGTTTCCAGCTCAGAGGCGCGCGCAATGGTGCGCTCGATGCCTTCGTTCATGGCGGAGACTTCGCGGCGCACGGCCTGACCGACGGTCATGATGCGCTCGGAGGCGATCGTCTCAGGTTCGGAGAGGCGCAGGGCGACTTCTGCCATGGAGCGGGCGGCATTGCGCATGTCCTGGGCACGCGAAATCATGATCGCGAAAGCGTAGAACAGCAGTACGGGCACGATGATGCCGACGATGCCGGCGATCACGCCAGGCAGGCCGACCAGATCGGCGACGGAACGGATCTGCCAGATCTGAGGCGAATAGAGCAGGGACATCAGACCGATGCCGCCGACAATCCAGATCAGCGAAAACAGGGTGGCGTTGCGCACGGCGACGCGCGTCGAGCTGCCGTCGAGCGACTTCAGAAGCGAAGCGGGCGTGTTGCGATTGGCATCGTTTGCCGGGGCAAAGGCCGGAGCGCGGGGTGCCTGCGGCTCTGCAGCCTTTGAGCGGCCGCGGCGGCGCTGGCTGTCGTCCTGGTCCTGCTGATTACGCGCAGATGGGTTCTCAGACACATTGGCCTCCGGGGCGTCGGGCGTTTTGCCGCTGCGAGACGGCGCTTTCTGCTGGCTGAAATCGATCTGGAGCGCCTCGTCCAATGCCTTGAACGCCTTGTCCTCGATCGACTCGTTGTACTTGTTGTTCGCCATTCCGTTACGCCTCGTTACATCTCAGCCGGTTCAGCCGCTGGTCCGGACATCGCCGCGTCCGGACGTCAACCTTTTGCCTCTGACCTTCCCATCCAAGACGACGGACGGATAAGCATGTCATTTCAGAGTGGATAGCCGCTTTTTCAAACGGACGGTATCAAAACATTACCATTATCCACTTGGCCCGCAAAGGCGCGTAGCACAAACCCACTGTACCAGTATCGTAGTGACACATCCGGGCTTCGTAGACAATTAACGAAGGCTTGCTAATCACCTGTCGTTAATGGGTTGTTAACATGATTTAACGGCAGAGCCTGTTGAAAAACCAATAATTTAGCGATGTTTAACGGATATTAACCATAGCGCCAGAATCCCGCCCTCAATGTGCCGGAATTTAACGCGATCGCCACTCTCCAACCGCACTGTAGAGTTCAACCGCGGGGATAAAGACGGGAGTTTGGCACATGGCAGCAGTCAGTATCGCGTTCGAGGCGCCGGATAATTCGAAGGGGCCGTGCCCCTCCAAGGTCCGTCCGATCGACCTGGTGCATCTTGCAAAGCAGACGATGGGCGACAAGGCCCTCGAAATCGAAGTCCTCCAGATGTTCGCGCGCCAGGCACGCGCGTGTCTCGGAGAGATCGCCTCTGGAGAGGCGCAGAAGGTCGTTGCCGCCGCGCACCGGCTGAAGGGTGCAGCAAGCGCCGTCGGCGCCTTCCGGGTGTCCGAGACGGCGGAGACGCTCGAGTTCAATACCGGTGACGCTGCATCGATGGCAGCCGTCGGTGCTGCTGTCGTCGAGGCCGAGAATTTCATCCTGAAGCTGAGCCGTTAAGAGCCAGGCATCAGTCGCAAAGCTGGACCCGCTGCATCATTCCGGAACAGGCCTATCTGTTTCCGATGAGCAGCGGGTCTTTTTGTGACCAGCGGCATGCCGCAATCAAGCAAGCCTGTCGCTTTTAAGTATGGGATGACACTGCCGGGGCTGTCGATGTTGACTGCCTCGCAGATTTGTTGGAAGAAAAATTCTGATCCTCCCTCAATACGGTTACCGGAAATCACAATGCCCAAACTGACCATTGTCGCCTTCGACGGCACGCGCTTTGACCTTGACGTCGATCAGGGTTCCACCGTCATGGAAAATGCCGTGCGCAATTCCGTCCCGGGCATCGAAGCCGAATGCGGCGGCGCCTGTGCCTGCGCCACCTGTCACGTCTACATCGACGAAGAATGGGTCGAGCGCGTCGGCCCGCCCGAGGCGATGGAAGAAGACATGCTGGACTTCGCCTTCGACGTCCGCCCGACCTCGCGCCTTTCCTGTCAGATCCGCATGAAGGCTGTGCTGGATGGGCTGACGGTTCACGTGCCGGAACGCCAGGCCTGACATACTGAAAATTCACTTCGGCGCGTTTATATTAGCCTGAATAGCAGTGTTCGAGCGGTTATGGCTGGAAACGGCCGAAGTGAGGTCAGCCTATGAAACACGTGTCGATTTTGGTTCGCGCCGATTGGGATGCTGAAGCGGCGGTTTGGGTTGCCAGCAGTGCGGATGTCGAGGGGCTCGCTGTCGAGGCCGAGACGCTCGAAGTCCTCAATAGCAAGGTTCTGTCGGCTATTGCCGATCTGCTGGAGTTAAACGGAATTTCGTCCGACCTTGCTGAAATTCCCGTCCACATCATGGCCGAGCAGCTTGCTCGCGTTCCCAATCCTCATTTCTGACCCTCATGGGCGGCTATCTTCGCGAGCTCAAGGAGTTGTTGCAGAAGGCAGGCTGCCAATATGTCCGGCCGGGTAAAGGCGACCACGAGATCTGGTACAGCCCGATTTCTAAGCGGCACTTCACTGTCGATCATGGCGTAAAATCGCGCCACACCGCAAATGAGACACTGAAGCAAGCCGGTTTGCCGAAGGCTTTCTGAACAGGGAAGAGCCAAAAAAAGCCTCGCGCGCCGGATGACGAGCGAGGCGAGGCGGGCGCATAACCATCGGACGAGGGAGGACCGTCCGCGGCTTGGAACGCGCCAGGAGAACCCAGCGACGGAAAGATCAGGCTGTTCAGTCCTGAACTTTCGAATGTGTTCATATTAGCGCGCCTCAGTTGAGTCGCCTATCGCTAATTTTCACCATTGAGAGGCTGGGGAGGACGCAAGTTTCGCACAGGTTTCGTTGTGCAGCTAACGATCTTGCATCGTATTTTGCCCGCAAATGCGCTAGTTTTTGCCGCCGGATGATTTGAGTCGGTTGTTGAGCAGCCGCATCATCCGATTCTGGAAATTGACCGCCTCGACCTTGTCGAAGCGCGCTTGAAGGCGGTCGTGCTCGTCTATGCCGCGAGTGGATTCTTCCGATACCAACTCCTGCATTGCCTCGCAGTTGCGCTGTGCGGGAAGCGCGAGAATGCCGCGCTCCATGGCGCGTGCCTGTGTTCTGGCGATTTCTGCGTGGCGCTCCTCGTGGCGCTTGATATCGCTCGATAGCGCATCCCAGATCATCGACAGGTCCTTCGTCGCGCCCTTGCGGTTACGCCAGCGCGGCAGGATGATCTGCGTGTGAACGGTGACCTTGGCGCTGCCGACCTTGCAGCGTCCGTCGTGCTGGATATAGGTGGCTTCGCCGCCGAAGCGGATCTTGGTGGCACCCGGGTGGCGGGCCGATGAACCGTTTGCGGTCGGGCCGCGGGTGCTGAGCTGCTGGTCGAGTTCGTCGGCGGTTTTGCCGCGGATGTCGAAATAGGAATAGCTCTTCGTGGCGACCACTTCGGCCGACGCTGAGGTGCAAAGGGCAATCGTCATGGAAAAAGCAAGGAGAAGACGCATATTCGGCGATGCGGAAGGCATTCTAGACGGTGACCCATGTTGAAGTTTGGCGGAGCTTGGGGCATAGCCACCGCGAGCGCAATAGGCGCAGGATTTTTTATTATCAATAGGATAAACGCCGGTGAGTGAGCTTCAGGTCAGCCGATGGCGAGTCGCCCATGACCGCGAATTGGCGCTCGGCGCAACGAGCGTGATCATGGCGATCGTCAACGTGACGCCGGACTCGTTCTCCGACGGCGGGAAGTACGATCACGCCGATGCGGCCGTCGCGCACGCGCTGGCGGCGGTGGCCGAAGGTGCTGAGATCATCGACATCGGCGGCGAGTCGACGCGGCCGGGTGCCGCCAAGGTCGATGCGGCCGAGGAGCAGCGGCGCGTGCTACCCGTCATCGAGGCGCTGCGCGGCAAGACCGAGGCGCTGATTTCTGTCGATACCTACCGGGCGGAGACTGCAAAGCTCGCCATCCAAGCCGGCGCCCATATCGTCAACGACGTGTTCGGGCTGCAGAAGGATCTGGCGATGCCCGGCGTTGTTGCGAAGGCGAATGCCGGCGTGTGCATCATGCATACTGGCCGCGAGCGCGAGAAGCTGCCCGATATGGTCGCCGACCAGGCAGTGTTCCTGGAGCGGTCGCTGGCACTGGCAAGCGAGGCGGGGATTGCCAACGAGCAGATCGTTCTCGATCCAGGCTTCGGTTTCGCCAAGGAAACGGCTGACGAGAATTTCGAGTTGATGGCGCGGTTTGCGGAGCTGTCGCGCTTCGGCTTTCCGCTGCTCGCCGGGACCTCGCGCAAGCGCTTCATCGGCGCTGTGACGGGTCGGGATGCTGCCGATCGCGACGCGGCGACGGCAGCCAGCAGCGCGCTGCTCAGATTGGCGGGGGCTGCGGTTTTCCGGGTCCACAATGTCGCAATCAACAGGGATGCGCTGGCTGTTGCCGATGCTATGCTGGCGGCACGCCGAAATTACGAAGGACGCCGGGGCCAATGACTATGAAATATACGATCCTGATGCAGAACTGTGCGTTCTTCGCGCGCCACGGCGTGCATGACGAGGAAGAGTTTCTCGGGCAACGCTTCTTCGTCGATGCCGAACTCGACGTGACTGCCGGCAAGGCGCTGGAAAGCGACTCGATCGAGGATACCGTCAATTACGGTATCGCCTTCACCGTCATCGAGGAGATCGTCGTCGGCAAGCGGCGTTATTTGATCGAGGCACTGGCGCTCGATATCGCCAAGGGGCTATGTGAGCGCTTCCACCAGATCACGCGGGCGAAGATCACGGTGCGCAAGCCGAGCGCGCCGGTTCCGGGCGTGCTCGATTTCGTTCAGGTGAGCGTCGAACACTTTGCACACTGATCGTTTCAAGGCGGCCACGCTCGGTCTCGGCGGTAATATCGGCGATCCCGTCAACGCGATGGCCTCGGCACTGCAGCACCTCGATGCGCGGGACGATTGCCGGCTGACTGCGGTGTCCAGGCTTTACCGGACGCCGCCCTGGGGAAAGACTGATCAATCCTTCTTCTTCAATGCCTGCGCAGGGGTCGAGACGACGCTGGCGCCGGAGGCACTGCTCGATGTCTGTCTTGAGATCGAGCGGGAAATGAAGCGCGAGCGGATCGAGCGCTGGGGGCCGCGCACGCTGGATATTGACGTCCTGACCTACGAAGGTGTCGAGCAGGAAGCGCCGCGGCTGGAGCTACCGCATCCACGCATGACGGATCGCGGCTTCGTGCTGATGCCGCTTGCTGATTTCGCGGGAGATCTTCTGGTGAAGGGGCGGACGGTTCGGGATTGGCTCGCTACTGCCGATGTGCAGGGCATCGAAATCGCTGATGCCAGCTTCGAGTGGTGGCGGAAGCCTTGAAACGAAAAGCGGCGGAAAATCCGCCGCCTGGGTGTGTCCTGAGGATGATCTGTCTTACTGGACCGAGCCGACCGTCATCTCGTCCAGCTGACGGGTAAGGGTGAGGCCGATCACCGGGATCATGCGGTCTTCGACCTTGACCGAGACGGTGACATTCATCGTCTTGTCGTCGCGGATGCGGGCAATCATCGCGCCATTCAGCTTCGAGCGGTTGAGACCAACGACGACGGTATCCGGGGTAACGGTACCGGATACAACGTCCAGACCCTTGCCGGCGGCGCCATCCAGGAACTGTCCCTTGTAGCTGCTGCCCGACTGGGTGATCGTCGCGGTCATCGGCTGTTTGAAGACGCCGACGCGGCAGGAGCCATCGAGCTTGATGCCTGTGCTGTCGCTGACCGAAGATCCCACAAGGTTGCAGGTGAACTTCGTGCCCTTGTACTTGCCGGCAACGATTTCGCCCGGTCCACGCCAGGATCCGGCCACCGATTCGAAGAAGGCCTTATCGCGTGTGGCAGCGGTTGCTGCAGGGGTGACGTCAGCCATCGGCGACAGAGCCACGGCGGCTAGACCGCAGACGAAAAGAAGCTTGCGCAAATACATGGATTTTCCTCGGCACACCTACCCGCTACTGCCTCAGAGTTTTGCCGAATAATGGTTAATGGTTGGTTTCCGGGCTGGCGAAAGGCTCTGGAAAATAGGGATTTTCGGCGTCTGGATAGACTTCAACCTGGGTAGCTACGCCTATGAAAAATATACGTTTCCTGATTGCTTCCGTTGCGTCAGGCGAGAAAGCTGAGAAAAACCCGTGGGGATCACTTCTGCTGGTCGCGGCCCGATATCGAAGGCGTGAGATCGCCTATGAAATCGCTGATTCCCGGCCGCTTCAGGGCGTGAAATGCCAGCGGGCGGCAGAGATCCATGGCGGCGATTCCGATGCGGGCGGTCATCAGGCCGTTGATGACGCCTTCGCCAAGGCGCGCTGACAGCTTCGACGCCAGTCCATGGCCGAGAACCTGCTGCACTAGACTGTCGCCGACGGCGATCGAGCCGGTCACCGCGAGATGGGCAAGGACGTCGCGCATCAGTCTGGCCATGCCGAGCGTGCCCGGCCGGCCGCCATAGAGTTCCGCCATGGCGCGGATCAGCCGCGATGCCTCATAGAGCACGTAGAGCAGATCGACGATGGCGCGGGGGCTGACGGCGGTGACGATTGAGACGCGCTTCGAAGAATTGACGATCAATGCGCGCGCCTGACGGTCGAGCGGCCCGAGCAGCTCGCGTTCGGCAAGCGCCACCAGATGCGGGGCATCGATGATGTCGTTTTCGGAGGCCTTCAGCGTGGCTCGGCCCTTGGCTGTCTCCGGTTTGGCCGAGAGCATCGCCGTCAGCCGGTTGACGAGACTGCGCGCCTTGGCCGGCCTGGTTTCCAGAATTGCCGCCTCGGCCTCCGCCTTGATCGTCTGGACGGCGGCGAGCCGTATCATGCCCGCGGTTTCGCGGATGACGATACCGATCACGGCAAGGATGCCGATCGCAAGGGCGGTGAGGGCGGCGTAACCCAGCCAGTCGGCGCGGGAAAAGAGGTCGCGGATCAGGCTGTCGGTCCAGAGACCGAAGGCGAGCGACAAAAGCACGCCGAAAGCCGCTCCGGCGATCTTTGCGAAGGATGTGCGGCGTCTACGCGGCATTGCGACCGGAAGCGGCGCAGCATCCTTATCGGGGTTGATGAAGGGATCATCTTCATCCGGTGTCAGGACGACATCGGCCTCGAAGCTGGACGGCTTGCGGCGCTGGGCCGGCACAGCCGTTTCCAGCGGGCGAGGCTCGTCTTCGTAAACGAAGGCTGCAGGTTTGCGCGTGTTGCCAGCGGCATTTTCTGGACTGGACTTGCTCATGCGAGACGGTCTCCAAACAGGAACTGCATGGCGCGGTCGAGGCGGATATGCGGCACCGAGAGTTTGATGCCGCCACCGGTTTCCTCGAGCTGTGGCGGCCTGAAGCGGACGACGTTGACATCCGGGAGGTGGATATCTCCGGCATTGGATTCAATGGCTGCGAACAGGCTTTCAGGGTTCTCGGGCAGGTCTCCTGGAAAGATTGCGGTCTTGCGTATCCCATCGAAACGCTCGCCGCCGATCGTCTCGCCATCGATCGGCGTGCCGACGATCACAGGCAGGTCGTGCCCGTCGCGCCTGACGGTCGCCTCGCGGGTGGCGCGCACCGAGGCAAGCGCCATGACGTCGATGCCCGCGCCCGCCATGCCGATGCGGTGGACGGCGCGTTCGACGAGGCGCCGCGTCAAGGCGTCGAGCCGGTCGTGGCTTTCGTGATGCAGGTGGTCGGCCTTGGTGGCGGCGACCAGCACGCGGTCTATGCGGCGGCCTAGAAGCGAGGAGAGGAGCGAGTTGGTTCCCGGGCGGAAGCAGGCCAGCACGTCTGTCAACGCCCGTTCGAGATCCTGCACGGCTTCGGGGCCGCGGTTGATTGCCTGCAGCGCATCGACAAGCACGATCTGGCGGTCGAGACGGGCAAAGTGCTCGCGGAAGAACGGTTTGACGACGACCGATTTGTAGGCCTCGTAGCGCCGCTCCATCATCGCCCAGAGCGAGCCCTTTTCGGCCCGGCCTTCGGGCGGCAGGAGCAGCGGCGCGAAGGTCAGTGCCGGTGAGCCGTCGAGATCGCCCGGCAGCAGGAAACGGCCGGGCGGCAGCGTCGATAGGGAGCGCTCGTCGGCCTTGCAGGCCTTCAGATAGGCGGCAAAGGACGTTGCGAGGTCTCGGGCCTGCATCTCATCGGCCGCCGCGTGAAGATCGGCTGCCTGTGTCAGCTCGAGCCAGGTCTTCGAGAGTTCGGCGCGGATGCCGGTGCGGGCGAGCGCCAGGGTATCCTCGCTGAAAGTCCGGAAATCCTTGGCGAGCAGCGGCAGGTCGAGCAGCCATTCGCCCGGATAGTCGACGATATCGATCGACAGGCGCCCTGGCGAAAACATGCGGTTCCAGCCGCTGGCGCTCTGATAGTCGATGGTGACCCGCAGTTCTGAGATGGCGCGGGTGGAATCCGGCCAGACGCGATCCTTCACCAGCGCGCGGATGTGATCTTCGTACTGAAAGCGCGGAACGCCGTCATCAGGCTGCTCTTCGAGGCGTATCGCCGAAACACGGCCCGATTGCACCGGTTCGAATAGCGGCAGGCGGCCGCCATGGAGGAGGTTATGGACCAGGGAGGAGATGAAGACCGTCTTGCCGGAACGGGATAGACCGGTGACGCCGAGACGGACGGTCGGATTGACCAGACCCGTGGCGCGGTCGGTGAGGTTATCGAGTGCGATGCGGGCATCGTCAGCGAAGGAGGTCAAGCTTGGCGGCAAGGCGGTGTCCCGGTTGTCATTGCTCAAGCATATAGGATGGCGAGGCCGCCGGAAAAAGAACCGGCATGCAATGGCGTCAGCCGCTCAGAAATTCACGCAGCTTCCACGCTGCCGCCGCGGCGTCGAAATCCAGAACCGCGAGGCCGCCTGCGGGAAAGCCGCCGGGCAGGGCGCGCAGCAGCTGTTCGTGGCCGATCAGCGCCTCCAGCGTCTGCTCGATCGTCGGATTATGGCCGACCAGCATCACCGCATTGCTTTCCTGCGTATCGAGGAGCTCGAGATAGACATTGGGGGCAGCGTTATAGAGTTCGTCGATATAACGCAGCTCCAGAGACAGGCCCATGGCGCGATGGACGGCATCGGCCGTCTGGCGGCAGCGCTTCGCCGTCGAGCTCAGGATAATGTCCGGACGGTAGCCCTTGTCCGCTGCGCGGTCGGCGAGCATCTCGGCATCGCCGTATCCCTTTTCGCTCAGCGCGCGGTCGAAATCGCGTTCTCCGGACTGCGCCCACGCGGCTTCGGCATGCCGCAACAGGTAGATTCGTGAAGGCGTATGCAAGGTTGCGGCCATAGAAAAATCCACGTGCGAAGGAGCCTTTTCAGTAGCCGCCGGGTATTGCCGGCGTCAACCGGTGACGTGCCGTGGTGGTGCAAAAGCGCTGGGCCTACACGGCTTGTTGAAGGCGGGGTGAGAAAGCGAATCTGGAATAGTGGTGAGAAAATAGACTGTTAGCCTAAAAATATGACAGATTTAAAAATCTGTTTACATGTCGTATTTGGCTTGAATCGATATTGGCGCATGAGATATACAGCCCGCCACATGAGATGTTCTTCAGGAGAATCGCGTTGAGTGAGAAGATCGATCTTAGCAGCTACGTTCCCTCGGAAGACGAGGAGTTCATGAACGTAAACCAGCGAGCATACTTCCGCACGAAGCTGGTCGCATGGCGAAATGACATCCTTAGAGAAGCGCGCGAGACACTGGATCATCTCGCTGAAGAAAGCGCCAACCATCCCGACCTCGCGGATCGGGCATCTTCCGAAACAGACCGCGCTATCGAACTTCGGGCGCGCGACCGTCAGAGAAAACTGATTTCCAAGATCGATGCTGCCCTGCAGCGGATCGAGGAAGGCACTTACGGCTACTGCGAAGAAACCGGCGAGCCGATCGGCCTCAAGCGTCTCGACGCCCGCCCGATCGCCACACTGTCGATCGAAGCGCAGGAACGCCACGAGCGCCGCGAAAAGGTTTACCGCGACGAATAAGCGTCCTGGGAGCAGGCATAAAATAAAAGGCACCGCATTGCGGTGCCTTTTTCGTTTTGGTGCTCCGGCTGACCGATTACTTGTCTCGGTTGACGCTCATCTCGCCAAAGATGCGCGCGACTTCTTTCTGCAGTTCGGCATCGGCGCCGGTGACCGGCGGTGCTTCCGGGTCGCGGCGCTGCAGGTTGACCGGCTGCGGCGCAATGGTGCGGATCGGCGCGCTCTGAATGGATTGCACCGGCTGGACGACGCGTTCGGCGGCCAGCGTGGTGTTCATCTCTTCTTCGAGAATGCGCTGAAAATCGCCTTTCGGCTGCTGTGGCGGCGCTCCCGCGTCGGCGGTCACCACCGGATGGCCCTCCGAAACCGTCGGAAGGCTTTGTGCCGGCGGCGTCAGCACTTCGGGTTCGATACGCGCCTTTTGCGGCAGGACGCGGGCGCGAGCGGCATCCAGGATATCGGCGGCATTGGTGGTTTCGAGCGACGGTGCCGGTTGCGGCTGCTCCATCGGGCGGATGGTGATCGTCGGCGGGACACGGTTTTCTGCCGCGGCAATGACCGGAGGAACGGTGATGGCCGGAGTGGGAGCCGGTGCAGGGGGAGCAGGAACGAAGGCGGGTGCTGCGGCGGCGGGTGCGATGGGTTGCGGGCGGCGGGGCTCGATGAAAGGTGCCGGAGCGGGCGCAGGGGCAGGGATGTAGGGCTCGGCCTCTTCCTCTTCGAAGATGGCCACCGGTTCCGGCTTCGGTTCAACCCGGGGCTCCGGCCGCTGTTCGGGGACGGCGCGGAGTGCAGGGCGTTCGGCCACGGCCGGGCGCCGTTCGATTACGGGAGCTGCCGGTGGTGCAACCGGCGCCGGGCGGAGCTCCGACGACGGTTTCGCCTGTTCGGCGCCCTCAGGCAGGATGCGGCTTTCGATGACGATATCGCTGGGGCCGCCGATCATGATCAGGTGCTCGACGTCGTCGCGGCGCACCAGCACGAGGCGGCGGCGGGTGTCGACGGCAGCGGCGTCCAGAACCTGCAGACGCGGCTGGCGGTTCTTGCCGCCGCGCACGAAAGGCGAGGGTGCGCGGTTGCGCATCAGCCAGAGTACGCCGATCAGGACGATCAGGCCAAGGCCGACGCCACCTGCTGCTAGGAGGAAACGGCTGCCGTAGTCGCTCACTACGCTGTCAAACATGATCTTAAACTCCCCTATACGCAGGCCGCATCATGAAGGCTTTTCAGTTCCTTAGGCAATAGGCTGTGTGCTTGTCCAGTCACGCCCGTGCGAGAAGATCGCCTCAGAAGCCCGATGGCTTGCGAAACTGGCGCTGTTCCTTGTGAATTCAAGCGTTCCGGCGGTACGGCACTGTTTTTGCAAGGCCTACAAATTGCTAAGAAGGAACGAACGCCTGATTCCTGCTTTGTCTTCCGGTGACAAAGCGCCATGCCGGATCGGCGCATGCGAGGACTAGATGACGACACCGCGTCAGGCTGACGACTACAATTCCCCGATCGTGGATCGAGGAGGACGTTCCGGCACGGCTATCCGCATCATCCTCCTGGCGCTGGTGCTGATTGCGGCGGCCGCCGCCTTCGTGGTGTTCAAGAGTTCGCTCGACAACGAGATGGTGCTCGGCGTTCTCGGCGTGCTGGCCATGGTCGGCATCTTCTTTCTGGTGTCTTCGGTGATCGGCTTCATAGAAGTGATGCCGCAGCGCCAGTCCGACAGCCTGGCCCGCTCGTTTCTCAACAGTCACCCGGATGGTTCGCTGATTACAGACGACAAGGGCCGGATCATCTATGCCAACGGCGCCTACGGAAAGCTGACCGGCGCGCGCAAGGCAACCGAGGTGCAGACGCTGGAAGCGCTGCTGTCCCGTCACCGCGAGTCCAATGAGGCGCTCTACCGTCTGTCGAACGGGCTGCGCGAGGGCCGCGAGGGGCAGGAAGAGTTCCGGCTGCTGCGGGCGCTCGGACCATCGCCGAATGGTTCCGGGGCGCACTGGTACCGCCTGAAGGCGCGGACGCTGAAGACCGAAGAGAGCGGCAGCAAGCCGCTGCATATCTGGCAGATCAGCGACATCACTTCGGAGCGCGACGATCAGGAGCGCTTCTTCAAGGAATTGCAGAACGCCATCGACTATCTCGACCATGCACCGGCCGGCTTCTTTTCCGCCGGGCGCAAGGGCGAGATTTTCTATCTCAACGCGACGCTGGCCGAATGGCTCGGTCTCGACCTGACGAAATTCATTCCGGGCTCGATGACCATCGGCGACGTGGTGGCGGGCGAGGGGCTGGCATTGATCCAGTCCGTCCAGGCCGAGCCGGGTCTGAAGAAAACCGATACGCTGGATCTCGATCTGAAAAAGTCGAACGGACAGAGCCTGCCGGTGCAGATCGTCCACAGCGTCACGTCGATGCGCGACGGTGCGCCGGGCGAAAGCCGGACGATCGTGCTGCGGCGCGAGCCGGGCACCGAGAGCGAGCAATCCGCCTCCGCCGCGGTCATGCGCTTTACCCGTTTCTTCAACAATACGCCGATGGCGATCGCGTCCGTCGATGGCGAAGGCCGGATCCTGCGCACCAATGCGCCGTTCCTGAAGCTGTTCTCCGGCTTGGTATCGCGCGATGACGTGGACAATGGTGCACGGCTTGAGGCGATCGTCCAGCAAAGCGACCGTGAACGGCTGCAGAGCGCGCTCGACGCCGCCAAGGACCGGCAGGGCGACATTCCGCCGATCGATTCCCGCACGCCTGACGACGATGCGCGCCATTTCCGCTTCTATATCAATGCCGTCATCGACCAGAGCGACGAGGCGCCGGAAGAGGCGGCGATCGTCTATGCCGTCGAGGTGACCGAGCAGAAGGCGCTCGAGGCGCAGATGGCGCAGACGCAGAAGATGAACGCGGTCGGCACCCTGGCGGGCGGCATCGCACATGACTTCAACAACGTGCTGACGGCGATCTTGCTATCCTCCGACCACCTGCTGCTGCAGGCGAGGCCGGCCGATGCGAGCTTCGCCGATCTGATGGAAATCAAGCGCAACGCGAACCGCGCGGCGGTGCTGGTGCGCCAGCTGCTGGCCTTCTCGCGCAAGCAGACGATGCGGCCGTCGGTGCTCAATCTGACCGATGTCGTCGGCGACCTCCGCATGCTGGTCGACCGGTTGCTGTCGGGCACCAACGTCAAGCTTGATGTCGAATATGGCCGCGATCTCTGGCCCGTCAAAACCGACCTCTCTCAGTTCGAACAGGTGCTGATCAACCTCTGCGTCAACGCCCGCGACGCCATGCCCGAGGGCGGCAAGTTGACGGTGCGGACACGCAACGTGACAGCGGACGAAGTCGCGGCCTTCAACTATTCCTATATGCCGAACGAAGAGATGGTTCTGGTCGAAGTCAAGGACACCGGCACCGGTATCGCGCCCGAGATCATGGACAAGATCTTCGAGCCGTTCTTCACCACCAAGGAAGTGGGCAAGGGGACAGGCCTCGGGCTGGCGATGGTCTATGGCATCGTCAAGCAATCCGGCGGCTATATCCAGCCGGAATCAGAAGTCGGTAAGGGAACCACCTTCCGGGTGTTCCTGCCGCGCCATATCGTCGAGCCGGTCATCGCTGCCGAGGGGAGCGCGGACGGCTCTGTTGCCAGCAATGTCGTGCAGATGCCTGTCGCGGCGCAGCCGGAGCAGCCGGAAGACCTGACCGGCAATGCGGTCATTCTGCTTGTCGAGGACGAGGAAGCGGTGCGCCGCGGCGGCAAGCGGATGCTTGAGACCCGCGGCTATACCGTTCACGAGGCGGGATCGGGCATCGAGGCGCTTGATATTCTGGAAGAGCTCGACGGCAAGGTGGATATCGTCGTTTCCGATGTCGTCATGCCGGAGATGGACGGACCGAGCCTGCTGCGCGAGCTGCGCAAGACATATCCTGATATGAAGTTTGTCTTCGTTTCCGGTTATGCCGAAGATGCGTTTGCGCGCAACCTGCCGGAGGGCTCGAAATTCGGCTTCCTGCCGAAGCCGTTCTCGCTGAAGCAGCTGGCCGTCGTCGTCAAGGAAACGCTCGACAGCAAATGACGGGAGGCGTTTCCGCCTCCCGGATTCTCAATTCATTCAGGCGTCCAGCGCCACGGCGATTTCGGCCGCCAGCCGCGCGTTGTTTTCAACCAGCGCAATATTGGTCTTCAGGCTCTGGCCGTCGGTCAGGTCGAAGATGGTGCTGAGCAGGTAGGGCGTGACCGCCTTGCCGGTGATTTCGTCGCGCTCGGCGCTGTCGAGTGCCCGCTCGATATAGATTTCCATCTCCTCGCGCGGAATCTCGTCGGCTTCCGGAACCGGATTGGCGATCAGCAAGCCGCCGTCGATGCCGAGCTGTTCGCGCGTCGTCTGGAAATTGGCGATCGCCGCCGGGCTGTTCAGCGTCAGAGGGCTCTTGAGGCCCGACTTGCGCGACCAGAAGGCCGGGAATTCTTCGTTCTCATAGGTGACGACGGGAACGCCGGAGGTTTCCAGCACTTCCAGTGTTTTCGGAATGTCGAGGATCGCCTTGGCGCCGGCGCAGACGACGATGACGCCGGTGCGGGCGAGCTCCTGCAGGTCGGCCGAAATGTCGAAGCTCTCTTCGGCGCCGCGATGCACGCCGCCGATGCCACCGGTGGCGAAGACCTTGATGCCGGCACGCGCCGCCGCAATCATTGTCGCAGCCACGGTCGTGGCGCCGGTGCGGCGCTCGGCGATCGAGAAGGCGAGGTCGGCGCGCGACACCTTCATGACGTCCTTTTCCTTGGCGAGCCTTTCAAGCTCTTCAGGCTCGAGGCCGATATGCAGGACACCGTGCATGACCGCGATGGTCGCCGGAATGGCGCCCTGTTCGCGAATGATCGCCTCGACGCTGCGGGCCATCTCGATATTGCCAGGGTAGGGCATGCCATGAGTAATGATGGTCGATTCCAGCGCGACCAGCGGTGCACCGCGCTGCTTGGCGGCGGCAACTTCCTTCGAATAGGAGATCGGCAGCAGAGGGGAGATCGGTTTCGTCATTGTCGTTTCCAGTTCATCGATAAGCGCGCTTCAATGCAGAATTCTGGCGGCCGGAACAAGGGCCAGCGTGTCGCGGAGGAGCTCCGGCGTCAGTTTTTCGCTGACGGCAAGCGGCGATTGGACGGTGACGGCTGCTGCCGCAGCGCCGTGGCGCACGGCTTCCTCCAGCGGCAAACCGTGCATGAATGCAGATAGTACTCCGGCGGCAAGCGAATCCCCGGCGCCCGTGACGTCGGCCACGCTATCGACGGCCGGCGGCTGCAGCGCGATTGACTGCTTGCCGGCAAAGGCGATCAGTTCGCGCTGTCCGCGGGTGACGACGCCGCCCTTCAATCCCGTGTCACCGAGCAGCGACACCCAGCCTGCGGCATCGTCGGGGCGTCCTCCGGCGAGTGCCGTGGCTTCCGCCTCGTTGAGGAACAGGAAGTCGATGCCTTCGGCGCAGGCCTTCAGCTTGACCACCTTGGCCGGCGAAATGGCAATCGCCGCCACCGGTTTGCCGAGGCTGTTTGCCCGGGTGACGATGGCCGCAATCGTGTCTTCCGGCAGGTTGGCGTCGAAGAGGATCAGATCGTTGTCGGCAAAGGCCTCGCGCACTGCGCGGATGGCGAGGCGGCGGGGCGAGAAATAGCGGTAGAGGTCCATATCGGCGAGCGCGATGACGAGATTGCCGTCGCGCTCGATGATCGCGGTGTAGCTCGGCGTCTTGCGATCGAGGAAGACGAACGGGCGGTCGTTGACACCGGCGGCACAGGCAGCCTCCGTCACCATCTCGCCGGTCGGATCACCGCCGCGCGGTGAAATCATCGTCACGTCGAAGCCGAGGCGGGCAAGATTGCGCGCCGCATTGAAGCCGCCGCCGCCGGCTTCCTCGAACCAGGAGCCCGGATTGCTGGATCCCAGCGCGGTGTCGCCGGATATGCGTCCGCGCCGGTCGATATGGGCGCCGCCGAGCACGAGAATCTTGCGCTTCATGCGCGAGCTCCAGAGGGGGCGATTTCGCCGAATCGAGCCATCTGCTGCAGCTCGCCGTCAGGCCGTGTCACGCTTCTAAGCCCTTGCGCCGCATCAATAAAACAAATGTAGAACACGTACTGATTTACCTTTTCGTTTCAATCATTTGAACGCCACTTGCACAATGAGAACAAATCACGTACAAAATCGGCATCGGCGGCGACATTGCTAGAGCGGCTTCAATAACCTAAAGGTGGATCGAATGTCACAGAATACATTGCGGCTTGTAGAGGACAAATCGGTGGACAAAAGCAAGGCACTTGAAGCGGCACTCTCTCAGATCGAGCGGTCGTTCGGCAAGGGCTCTATCATGAAGCTCGGCTCGAATGAGAGCGTGGTCGAGATCGAGACTGTTTCGACGGGCTCTCTCGGACTGGATATCGCACTCGGCATTGGCGGTCTTCCCAAGGGCCGCATCATCGAGATTTACGGACCGGAAAGCTCCGGCAAGACGACATTGGCGCTGCAGACCATTGCGGAAGCCCAGAAGAAGGGTGGCATCTGCGCCTTCGTCGATGCGGAACATGCGCTCGATCCGGTCTATGCCCGCAAGCTCGGCGTCGATCTGCACAATCTCCTCATCTCGCAGCCGGATACCGGGGAGCAGGCGCTTGAAATCACCGATACGCTGGTTCGTTCCGGTGCCGTCGATGTTCTCGTCGTCGACTCGGTCGCTGCACTGACGCCGCGCGCTGAAATCGAAGGCGAGATGGGCGACAGCCTGCCGGGTCTCCAGGCGCGTCTGATGAGCCAGGCATTGCGCAAGCTGACCGCATCGATCTCGAAGTCGAAGACCATGGTCATCTTCATCAACCAGATCCGCATGAAGATCGGCGTGATGTTCGGCTCACCTGAAACCACGACGGGCGGCAACGCGTTGAAATTCTACGCCTCGGTTCGCCTCGACATCCGCCGTATAGGCGCGGTCAAGGAGCGTGAAGAGGTGATCGGCAACCAGACGCGCGTCAAGGTCGTCAAGAACAAGATGGCGCCTCCCTTCAAGCAGGTTGAATTCGACATCATGTATGGCGAAGGCGTATCTAAGACCGGCGAACTGGTCGATCTCGGCGTCAAGGCAGGCATCGTCGAGAAGTCAGGTGCCTGGTTCTCCTATAACAGCCAGCGGCTCGGGCAGGGGCGTGAGAACGCCAAGATTTTCCTGCGCGACAATCCGGATACGATGCGTGAGATCGAGACTTCGATCCGCCAGAATGCCGGCCTGCTTGCAGAGAAACTTCAGAACGGCGGTCCCGATGCCAATGACGGCGATGGTGACGGCGAACCCTAATCATCAGCGCAGTTATGAGTTCGAAACGGCCGCATTTCGCAAGGAATGCGGCCGTTTCGTTTTGCAGGCGGGTTTGCCTGCTGGACAGTGGTTAATGCGGACGATAAAAGCCACTGGATTTAAGATTTGACCTGCCGTGGGCAGCATTGAAGGGCATAGCATGAGCGGTGTGAATGATATCCGGTCGACCTTCCTCGACTATTTCAAGACCAACGGCCACGAAGTCGTTCCGTCGAGCCCGCTCGTGCCGCGCAACGACCCGACGCTGATGTTCACCAACGCCGGCATGGTGCAGTTCAAGAACGTCTTCACCGGTCTTGAAAAGCGCCCTTATTCGACGGCGACGACGGCGCAGAAATGCGTGCGCGCCGGCGGCAAGCATAACGACCTCGACAATGTCGGTTACACCGCGCGCCACCACACCTTCTTCGAGATGCTCGGCAACTTCTCCTTCGGCGATTATTTCAAGGAACGGGCGATCGAGCTTGCCTGGAACCTGATCACCAAGGAATTCGGCATCGACGCCAAGCGCCTGCTGGTCACCGTCTATCACACCGACGACGAAGCCTTCGGTCTCTGGAAGAAGATCGCCGGTCTGTCGGAGGACCGGATCATCCGCATTCCGACCAGCGACAATTTCTGGGCGATGGGCGATACCGGTCCCTGCGGTCCGTGCTCGGAAATCTTCTACGATCACGGCGATCATATCTGGGGCGGCCCTCCCGGCTCGCCGGAGGAAGACGGCGACCGCTTCATCGAGATCTGGAACCTCGTCTTCATGCAGTACGAGCAGATCACCAAGGAAGAGCGCGTCGATCTTCCGCGCCCGTCGATCGATACCGGCATGGGCCTCGAGCGCGTCGCGGCACTGCTGCAGGGCAAGCACGACAATTACGATATCGACCTGTTCCGCGCGCTGAT
This sequence comes from Rhizobium sp. BE258, assembly GCF_031457345.1. Taxonomy (NCBI): domain Bacteria; kingdom Pseudomonadati; phylum Pseudomonadota; class Alphaproteobacteria; order Hyphomicrobiales; family Rhizobiaceae; genus Rhizobium; species Rhizobium sp. BE258. The sequence continues at coordinate 175,325 of NZ_JAVDWL010000009.1, read as the reverse complement.
CGAGGCCTCCGAGGAGGCGACCGGCGTAAAGGCTGAGGGCGACCAGCGCGCCAGCCACCGCGTCATCGCCGACCATCTGCGCTCGTCCGCATTCCTGATCGCCGACGGCGTTCTACCGTCCGCAGAAGGCCGCGGCTACGTGCTTCGCCGCATCATGCGCCGCGCCATGCGCCATGCAGAGTTGCTTGGCGCCCGCGAACCGCTGATGTGGAAGCTGCTGCCGGCGCTGATCCAGCAGATGGGCCGCGCCTATCCGGAACTGGTGCGCGCCGAAGCGCTGATCACCGAAACGCTGAAGCTCGAGGAAACCAAGTTCCGCACAACGCTGAAGCGCGGCCTGTCGCTGCTGTCGGAAGCCACGACGACGCTCGCCAAGGGCGACATGCTCGACGGCGAGACCGCCTTCAAGCTCTACGATACCTACGGCTTCCCGCTCGACCTGACGCAGGATGCCCTGCGCGCCCGCGAGATCAACGTCGATCTCGCCGGCTTCACCGATGCCATGGAGCGCCAGAAGGCGGAGGCACGCTCGCATTGGGCCGGCTCCGGCGACAAGGCGACCGAGACCATCTGGTTCGAGCTGCGTGAGGCGCATGGCGCAACCGAATTCCTCGGTTATGCCACGGAAAGCGCCGAAGGCGTTGTCCAGGCGATCGTCAAGGATGGCGCCTCTGCTCCCCAGGCCGTCAGCGGCGACAAGGTGCAGATCGTCGTCAACCAGACGCCGTTCTACGGCGAATCCGGTGGTCAGGTGGGTGATGCCGGCATCATCTCTTCCGACAACGCCAAGATCGAGATCACCGATACGCAGAAGCGCGGCGAGGGGCTGTTCGTGCATATCGGCACCGTCGTCGAAGGCACGATCAAGACCGGCGACGCGGTTGCGATGACCGTGGATCACGCCCGCCGCTCGCAGATCCGCGCCAACCATTCGGCAACGCATCTGCTGCATGAGGCGCTGCGCGAAGTGCTCGGCCACCATGTTGCCCAGAAGGGCTCGCTGGTGACGCCGGATCGTCTGCGCTTCGATGTGTCGCATCCCAAACCAATGTCTTCAGAAGAGCTGAAGGTGGTCGAGGATATGGCCAATGAAATCATTTTGCAGAATTCGCCTGTCACGACGCGTCTGATGAGCGTCGATGATGCCCGTGCCGAGGGCGCAATGGCGCTGTTCGGCGAGAAATACGGTGACGAGGTTCGTGTGGTCGCCATGGGCCAAGGCCTGCATGGCGCCAAGACCGGCAAGCCTTATTCGATCGAGCTCTGCGGCGGCACGCATGTGTCTGCGACCGGTGACATCGGGCTGGTGCGCATTCTCGGCGACAGTGCCGTCAGCTCCGGCGTACGCCGTCTCGAAGCAGTCACCGGTGAAGCGGCCCGTGTCTATCTGGCGGAACAGGACGACCGCGTGAAGACGCTGGCGTCGGCCCTCAAGGTGCAGGCAGGCGATGTGGTTTCGCGCGTCGAAGCGCTGATGGACGAGCGCCGCAAGCTGGAACGCGAACTGGCCGATGCCAAGCGCAAGCTCGCCATGGGCGGCGGCCAAAGCGGTTCGGCGGATGACGCAGCCCGCGAAATCGGAGGCGTCAAGTTCCTCGGCAAGGCCATTACCGGCGTCGATCCGAAGGATCTGAAGGGCATTGCCGACGACGGCAAGGCCAGCCTCGGCTCCGGCGTCGTGACGCTGATCGGCGTTTCCGACGACGGGAAGGCCAGCGCCGTGGTTGCCGTTACCGAAGATCTTGTCGGCCGCTTCAGCGCCGTCGATCTGGTGCGCATCGCTTCTGCAGCACTCGGCGGCAAGGGCGGCGGCGGCCGTCCCGATATGGCCCAGGCCGGCGGTCCGGATGGATCGAAGGCTGACGAGGCGATCGAAGCCGTTGCGGCAGCGCTCGCCGGTTGATCGTCACCGGATGGTGATAATGAAAGGCGGAGACTTCGGTCTCCGCTTTTTTTGTTTTACGCCTGAACTCCGCAGGATTTGTCAAACCGGACTATGGTTGTCTGCAGGTGATCGATTTGCATGAGGTCTGACATGAACGGGCAAACGGCTTGGTCTCTCTATGAAAACCGCCTGAGACGGGTTTCGGCCTATATCCACGACCACCTCGACGAGGAGCTGGATATGGAGCGGCTGGCCGATATCGCCTGCATGTCGAGCTATCACTGGCACAGGATCTACCGGGCGATCTACGGCGAGACGCTGGCGGCGACCGTCAAGCGGCTGCGGCTGCATCGCGCGGCGGGCGATATCGTCCGCACCGGTCTTGATATCAGCGAGATTGCCAAGCGATCGGGCTATCCCAATCTCCAATCCTTCAACCGCATCTTCAAATCGGTCTACGGCATGCCGCCGGCACGCTACCGGAAAGAGGGAAGCCACACAGTCTTCGAACCCTCGATTTCAGGAAAGGCGACAGCCATGTTTGACGTGACATTGAAAACCATCGAGCCGATCGAATTGATCGGCGTGCCGCATACCGGTTCCTACATGCAGATCAGCAAGGCGTTCGAGACACTGTTCGGAACGCTCTATGCCCGTGGGCTGGCGTCACCCGGCATGCGGATGATCGGTGTCTATTTTGACGATCCCGATATTGTTCCGGCTGAAAAACTGCGGTCGGTCGCCTGCGTCAGTGCTGATGAGACCATCGCCGCCGAGCCGCCTTTCGTCCGGCAGTCTCTCAGCGGCGGCGAGTATGCAGTGCTGCGCCACAAGGGTCCCTATGCGGACATGCACAAGGCCTATCAGTGGCTCTATGCTGAATGGCTGCCGGTTTCCGGCCGGCAGCTGCGCGACGGGCTGATGTTCGAGGAATATCTGAACAACCCGCGCGACACAGCGCCGACCGGGCTGCTGACGGATATCTACATGCCGCTAGTGTGAGTGGGCCTTCAGCTGCATGTCCTGCATCGCTTCATCATCCAGTGCGTTGGCCCGCTGGTAGGCATCCCGGTTGGCGACACGGCCGAGATAATCGGCAAATGCCGGCCGCTGCTCGAGCGAACCGAAATTCAGGCCCCAGCCGATATGCGAACCAACATAGACATCGGCGGCCGTGAAGCGGTCGCCGGCGATATAGGGGTTGTCGGTCACGGCTTTTTCCAGCGTGTCCATGACATTGCCGAAGCTGCCATATCCGACGCTTCGGGCCTTGTCGGCAGGGGTGACGAAGCCGAGCATACGGATGGTGACGACCGATTCCAGCGGACCGGCGGCGAAGAACATCCAGCGGTAATAGGAGCCGCGCTCTTTAGGGCGCGGCGCCAGCTCCTTCTCCGGAAAGGTATCGGCCAGATAGGCGCAGATCGCGGCGCATTCGGTGACGATGGTGCCGCGATGCGAGATCGCCGGGACCTTGCCCATCGGATTGACCGAGAGATAGTCCGTTCCCTTGATCGTACCGTCGAACGTCTTGATCTCCGTGCGGTAGGGAACGCCTGTTTCCTCCAGCATCCAGCGCGCGATCCGGCCGCGCGACATCGGGTTTGTGTAGAACACCAGCTCTTCGGTCATCATTGTCTCCTCATCGATTGCTGATATCTGGCGCAGGCCAGCGACGCGGCAACGTCTAGGGGAGGATGCTGCCAATTTCTGTCAGCAGTCAGAGCTGCTTTCGGTACTGGATGAAGCCGGAGCGTTCGGCGATCTGATCGTAGAGGCGACGGGCACGCTCGTTGCTCTCGTGCGTCATCCAGTAGAGCCGGCCGGCACCCTGTTCGCGGGCAAGATCGGCAACGCGCTCGATCAGCGCCGCACCGGTGCCAAGACCGCGCTGGTCCGCCTCGACATAGAGATCCTGCAGGTAGCAGGTCCATTTCGGCAGCCAGGTGGAGCGATGGAAGATGGTGTGGACGATACCCTTCAGCTTGCCGTCGTCATCGAAGGCGCCAAAGGCATGCATCGGCTCGTTTGCAGCGTGGAAGCGCGCCCAGGTCAGTTCAGTGGTCTCAGGCGGAATGACGACTTCGTAAAAGGTTTGATAGCCCTTCCACAAGGGCTCCCATTGCGAGCGGTCGGATGGCTCAAGCAGGCGGATCGTCGTCATGTGCTGTTCCCTTGTTGTTGAAATGAAAACGGCGGGAAGATCCCGCCGTTCTGCTGTTCTCTGGTTCTGGCCGCCTCAGGCGCCCATGGCCTTCTTGAGGTTCTCGTCGATCTTGTCGAGGAAGGCAGTCGTCGACAGCCACGGCTGATCCGGGCCGATGAGCAGCGCCAGGTCCTTGGTCATGAAGCCAGCCTCAACAGTGTCGACGCAAACCTTTTCGAGCGTTGCCGCGAACTTTGCGAGTTCCGCATTGTCGTCGAGCTTGGCGCGGTGTGCGAGGCCGCGGGTCCAGGCGAAGATCGAGGCGATCGAGTTCGTCGAGGTTTCCTGGCCCTTCTGGTGCTGGCGGTAGTGGCGGGTCACCGTGCCGTGCGCGGCTTCCGCTTCGACCGTGCGGCCGTCCGGCGAGAGCAGGACGGAGGTCATGAGGCCGAGCGAGCCGAAGCCCTGTGCGACCGTGTCGGACTGGACGTCGCCGTCGTAGTTCTTGCAGGCCCAGACGTAACCGCCGGACCACTTCAGCGCCGAGGCGACCATGTCGTCGATCAGGCGGTGTTCATAGGTGATGCCGAGCTCGACGAACTTGGCCTTGAATTCGGCCTGGTAGACTTCCTCGAAGATGTCCTTGAAGCGGCCGTCATAGGCCTTCAGGATGGTGTTCTTAGTCGACAGGTAGACCGGCCAGCCGCGCATGATGCCGTAGTTCATCGAGGCGCGGGCGAATTCGCGGATCGACTCGTCGAGGTTGTACATCGCCATGGCAACGCCGGCGCCGGGAGCGTCGAAAACGTCCTTCTCGATGACTGCGCCGTCTTCACCGACGAACTTGATCGAGAGCTTGCCCTTGCCCGGGAATTTGAAATCGGTTGCCTTGTACTGGTCGCCGAAAGCGTGACGACCGACGACGATCGGCTTGGTCCAGCCGGGAACGAGGCGCGGAACGTTCTGGCAGATGATCGGCTCGCGGAAGATCACGCCGCCGAGGATGTTGCGGATCGTGCCGTTCGGGCTCTTCCACATCTGCTTGAGGTTGAATTCCTTGACGCGGTCTTCGTCCGGCGTGATCGTCGCGCACTTGATGCCGACGCCGTGCTTCTTGATGGCGTTGGCGGCGTCTACGGTCACTTGGTCGTTGGTGGCGTCGCGGTTTTCGACCGAAAGGTCGAAATAGTCGATATCGAGGTCGAGATACGGATGGATCAGCTTGTCCTTGATAAGCTGCCAGATGATACGCGTCATTTCATCGCCGTCGAGATCGGCGACGGGGTTAGCGACCTTGATCTTTTTCATGTATCTGCCTCGTAAGCTGGTGGGGACTAGGTCCCGTGGCGGGTGATTTTTGAAATCCCGAGCGCTATAGCATTGTGTGCTTGGAACGCAAAGCCGCAAGCACCCCGGAAAGAGCATTTTGGGGCCATTGCCAAGTCCGCGGATTTGATTAGTGTCCGCGGCAATTGCTTCGTTAACGGACATTTCATCATGAAGACGATTGCCTTGCTTTTTACCGTATTCGCCGGTCTTCCAACCCTTGCAAAAGCTGCCGAAATCCCGGCGCCGGTTCAGGAGGTCATGGACGCCACGGTCAACAACTGGTCGGGCGACGACATCGAATGGGTCGACATCTTCGACCCCGGCAAACTCGACACGCGCTACAGCAAGGATTTCGCCGCCAAGTACCGCGAGGCGGCCAAGCATCCCGCCGTGGACGACGGCATTTCACCCTTCGATTACGACGTCATCGTCAACGGGCAGGATGCCTGCCCGTTGGAAGATCTGAAACTGACGCCGCAGAAGACGGTCGATGGTCAGGATGAGGTCGTGGCGTCGTTCCGCAAGATGGCATGCGGCGAGGGTGAAGAGGCCCAGGCGGTCTCCACCGTGCGGTTCGAGATGGCGACGGAAGGCGGCAAGGCCGTGATCGACGACATTATGCTCGAGGATCCCGAGACCAAGGCCACCAGTTCGCTGAAGGCGACGATGGACGAGATCGCCAAGGGCCAGTGAGGGCCGGCCCGGCGTTTGAATTTGCCCGATTTGGCGGTATGTCCTGAGAGGGCATGTTTCGTGACTGCGCCGGATGAGGGTTCATCGGTTGTTTTCGGGCTTCGATCTTCGTGACTGGCTGCTTGCCAACGACCCGGCGCTGTCACGCTTTCGCATGGCATCGCGGGTGACGCTGACGATCGTCATCTCGTTCGCGATCCTATTCTTGATCCATCTCTTTGCTGTGCCGCTACCGACCGCCTCCTATGGTCTCGGCATCGTGCTGTCGATCGAGGGGGGCGTCGCCGTGCGCGACAAGGGCAATTCGCGCCAGCTGATCACGCGGCTGCTCGGATGCCTGGCCAGTCTTGCCGTCGTTGCGATCGCCGCGGCGCTGGAAGATCATCGGGTGCTGACCGATCTGGTCTTTCTGGTGGTGATCTGCCTTGCTGCCTCGGCGCGCGTCTTCGGTCCGCGCGGGTTTGCCATCGGCATGTTTGCCTTTACCTCCTATTTCATGGGGGCCTATTTCCACCCAGACATCGGCGAGTTGTCGCTGATCGCGGTCGGTCCCGTGGTTTCGGCGCTGACCGGCCATGTCGTCCGCGCGATGCTGCTGCCCGATAACTGGCGCCGCGATCTACTGCGATCGCTGGAAAGCGTGCGGGGCAGGGTCAACCAGATCCTCTTCAAGCTGGCAGCGCTTGCTTCGGACGGACAGGTCGGGGAGCACGACCGGCAGGAACTGCGCCAGCTGGAAGATCGGCTGAAGGAAGTGGTGCTGATGGCGGAGAGCTTCATTCCACGGCCGGCCGGCGGCGTCTTCGACAAGGGTGGCGATCCGGCAGCCGAACTGGCGATCCGTCTTTTCGATCTGCATCTCGCCGCGGAAAGCGCCATCGTGCTCAGCCAGCAGAGCCTGCCGGATTTCGCGCTCGTTCACGCCGTCATCGAAGGCAAGCAAGGAAGCCTTGCTCAACAGGATGACACATCGTCCGACCCGGCAGCCGAGACCAGGCGGGCGCTTTTCTGGCTCGGTGACGCCAGACGTCACCTCGTGGAGACAATCGCGCAGGCGCAGATGACCGCATTCGCCGGTGTGGAGCCCGCCGATGACGAGCCGACCGCTGCGGCGATCGACTTTTCCTTTGCCAATCCTTTGATCAAATCCGCCTTGCAGATCACGCTCGCTGCCGCGCTGGCCATGAGCTTCGGGCTGATGCTGTCGCGCGAACGATGGTTCTGGGCGGTGCTCGCCTCGTTTCTGGTCTTCACCAATACAAATTCCCGCGGCGACACGGCGATGAAGGCGCTGCAGAGGTCGCTCGGCACGCTGTTCGGCATCGTCGTGGGCCTCGGGCTTGCGACGCTGCTGACCGGCCATGACGCGATCGCCATCCCCGTCGCGGTCGTCTGCATCTTCCTGGCCTTCTACTTCCTGCAGATTTCCTATGCGACGATGACCTTCTTCGTGTCGATCGTACTCTGTCTCGTTTACGGGATGACCGGTGCGTTGACTGTTGATCTGCTGGCGCTGCGCATAGAAGAGACATTGATCGGCACTCTGGCCGGGACGGCGGTCGCCTTCCTGGTTTTCCCGGCGCGCACCCGTGGCGCACTGGATGCCGCACTTCAGAAATGGTTCGACGCGCTCGATGCGCTGCTCTCGGCGATCCTCGACGGCAAGCCGCGCTACGAGCTCATCTCGCTTTCTCAGACGCTCGATGGTGCCTATCGCGATGTCACCGTCGCCGCACGGCCTCTCGGGTCGGCCTGGTCGGTGGTGACACGTCCCGGCCGGATCCGGCAGACGCTGGCGATCTTTCTGTCGGGCACCTATTGGGCCAGGATCGTCGCCAGCTCTTATGGCGAGGGTCTGAGCGATGCGGACCGTGAAAAGGTGAGGGCGGCGCTGGCGGCTGCGCGGACGCGGCTCTCGGCGGTGGCGCCGCGCGGTTCGGAGTGTTTCTTCGTCGAGCGCCAGTCGGCAGCTTCCGCCGCACGGCATCTGCCGATCTCGATGAGCGGCGCGAGGCTCGGCGTTGAGATGGTCGGCGGCGTCCTCGACCGGCTCTATCCGGCCGCATAAGTCTTGCCGTTTGCCGCGCGCAAGGTTATTCCGGCTCGAAAGCAAGGACGGCATTCATGGCAGGCACAAACAGCGAGCGGGAACTTCTGACCGAAGGACCGGCGATCGTTCTGGTCGAACCGCAGATGGGCGAAAATATCGGCATGGTGGCGCGCGCCATGGCGAATTTCGGCCTTGCGGAGCTGCGGCTCGTCAACCCGCGCGACGGCTGGCCGAACGAGAGGGCGCAGGCGACGGCGTCGAAGGCCGATCACGTCATCGCCGGCACGAAGGTCTACGACACGCTGGAGGAGGCGATCGCCGACCTCAACTTCGTCTATGCGACGACGGCGCGCGAGCGGGACGGTTTCAAGCCGGTGCGTTCGCCCGTGGTTGCCGCCGAGACGTTGCGGACGAGATTTCGCGCCGGGGAGGGCGTCGGCATTCTCTTCGGGCGCGAACGCTGGGGCCTCAGCAACGAGGAAGTGGCGCTGGCGGACGAGATCGTCACCTTTCCGGTCAATCCGGCATTCGCCTCGCTTAACATCGCCCAGGCGGTGCTTTTGATGTCCTACGAGTGGATGAAGTCCGGGATGGACGATCTGGGCGAGGTGCGCTTCCAGGCCATGGAGCAGACGCCATCAACCAAGGAGCAGCTGTTCGGCTTCTTCGACCAGCTGGAAGAGGCGCTCGATGCGCGCAATTATTTCCACCCGCCCGCGAAAAAGCCCAAAATGGTGGACAATCTGCGTGCAGTTTTGTCGCGCCGCGCCTTCACCGAGCAGGAAATCAGCGTGCTGCGCGGCGTAATCTCCTCCCTCGACCGGTTCTCGCGGCAATATCCGCGCGGCAGCCGGGCTCCCGAAAAGACCAAGGAACGGCCGAAAGATGACAGCAGCGGGGAATGAGCTGAAACCGGTCCTGGTTTTCGATTCCGGTATCGGCGGGCTGACCGTGCTGCGCGAGGCGCGCGTGCTGATGCCGGAGCGCGGCTTCATCTACATCGCCGACGATGCCGGCTTTCCTTACGGTGGCTGGGAAGAGCAGGCGCTGAAGGAGCGTGTCGTCAGCCTGTTTGCCAGACTGCTCGAAGAGCATGATCCCGAAGTCTGCATCATCGCCTGCAACACGGCCTTCACGCTTGTCGGCGCCGATCTGCGCGCTGCGTTTCCGCAGATGACCTTCGTCGGAACTGTGCCTGCGATCAAACCGGCGGCCGAACGGACGCGTTCCGGGCTGGTTTCGGTGCTGGCAACGCCTGGCACCGTCAAGCGCGCCTATACGCGCGACCTGATCCAGTCCTTCGCGCAGCAATGCCATGTCCGTTTGGTCGGATCGGAAAATCTGGCGCGGATGGCCGAGGCCTATATCCGCGGCGAGACCGTATCGGACGCCGCGGTGATGAGCGAGATCGAGCAATGTTTTGTCGAAAAGGACGGGCGCAAAACCGATATCGTCGTGCTCGCCTGTACGCATTATCCCTTCATGGCCAATCTTTTCCGGCGGCTGGCGCCGTGGCCCGTGGACTGGCTGGATCCGGCCGAGGCGATTGCGCGCCGTGCCCGCAGCCTCGTGCCCGAAGTTGCCGATGCGGTTCATCCTGACAATTTCGATTTTGCGGTCTTCACGTCGGGCAACCCGGATTTTGCCACCACACGGCTGATGCAGGGCTTCGGTCTCAGCACCCGCTGAGGCGTTTCAACGCTTTCTTTCGCTCTGATGATGACGCAGACTCGCTGCCGGGGAATCAGGTGCGGCGCCTTCCGTGCCTGAGAATGAAGGAATGCGCCGTGCCGCTTCAACGACTTGTCATGCTGATCTTTTTCCTGCAGCCGATCGCCTTCGGCGCCTGGCTGCCACGGATTCCCGACATTCAGGCGAAACTGCAGCTCGGCACTGCCGATTTGGCGATCGCCCTGCTTGGCCTGCCTGTCGGAACGCTGCTGACGCTCTCCTTTGCCGGGCGCGTCGTCTCTCGCATCGGCGGACGGGCGGCGATTATCTATGGCTTTGTCTTTTTCCTCGCCGTTGTCTCGCTGCCGGCCTTTGCGCCGACCGTCACATTGCTGTTCTTCTCGTTGATGATCCTCGGCGTTGCGTTGTCGACCGTCGAGCTCGGCATGAATGTCGAGGCCGACCTGACGGAGAAAGTCACCGGGCTGATCATCATGAGCCGGTCGCACGGCTTCTGGAGCCTCGGCATCATGTTCGGCAGTCTGCTCGGCGTTGGCGCGATCGCCATTGGTGCTGCGCCGCATTGGTCGATCCTGGCAATATCGGTGATCGTGCTACCGATCGCGCTCTTCGTCAGTACCCGCCTGCCAAAACTGCCGGAAAGTCACCATGCGGAGACTGCGGCAAAAAGCGGTTTCAAGCTTCCGGGGCTGGCGCTGCTCGGCGTCTGCGCCTTCGTCTTCGGCGTGACCATGACAGAGGGCGCGATCGCCGATTGGTCGGCGGTCTATCTGCGTGATGTTTTTGGCTCAGATGGAGCGCAGATGGGGCTGGGCTATTCGGTCTTCGCATGCATGGTGGCCGCCGGGCGGTTCAGCGGCGACTATCTGAAAGGCCGCTTCGGCGCGGTGGCGATCGCACGGGCCTGCGGCACCGCTTCGCTTGCTGGGATGGCGATCATCCTGCTGGCACCGGCAGCTCCCCTGGCGCTGATCGGATTTGCGGCTGTTGGCGTCGGCGTCTCGGTCGGCTTTCCGCTTGCGGTTACGGCGGCTGCAGCGCTGACCGACCGGCCGGCGGCCGCGAGTCTTGCGATCCTGTCCTTCGTCGCACTTCTCGGCTTCCTGATCGGTCCGCCGATCATTGGCTTCATCGGCGAATATTGGGGACTGAGGGCAGGGCTTGCGGTGCTGATCGTGCCGCTCTCCGTCAGCCTGATCTTCACCCGGATGCTGACGCCACGCAGCGGCGATGCGCAGAGCCGTCTTGTGGAACGCGAGGCGGTCTGAAGCCTGCAGTCTTTCTGTGGGTTTCGATCAGAGACGGGTAACAAAGACAGCGGCGAATCTGCTAGAGACGGCGGACAGATCTTAAAAGGAATTCGACTTGCAGGTTGGCATCGATATGGGAACGGCGTCCGGCAGCAGCCCGGCGACACTCGATATCGAGGAGCTGCTGGCAACCCGTTTGCTGGTGCAGGGCAATTCCGGCTCCGGAAAATCACATCTGCTGCGTCGGCTGCTGGAGCAATCTGCTCAATGGGTTCAGCAGGTCATCATTGACCCCGAAGGCGACTTCGTGACGCTGAGCGACCGCTTCGGCCATATCGTCGTCGATGGCGAGCGGACGGAGGCCGAGCTTGCCGGTATCGCCAACCGCATCCGTCAGCACCGTGTCTCCTGCGTCCTGACGCTGGAAGGGCTTGATATCGAGCAGCAGATGCGCGCTGCCGCTGCCTTCCTCAACGGCATGTTCGATGCCGACCGCGAATATTGGTATCCGGTTCTCGTCGTTGTCGACGAAGCGCAGATGTTCGCGCCATCGGTCGGTGGCGATGTTTCGGAAGATGCGCGCAAGATGTCGCTGGGCGCGATGACCAACCTGATGTGCCGTGGCCGTAAACGCGGCCTGGCCGGAGTCATCGCTACGCAGCGTCTGGCAAAGCTTGCCAAGAATGTTGCGGCCGAAGCCTCAAACTTCCTGATGGGCCGTACATTCCTCGATATCGACATGGCGCGTGCCGCCGACCTGCTCGGCATGGACCGGCGCCAGGCGGAAATGTTCCGCGACCTCAAGCGCGGCAACTTCGTGGCGCTCGGCCCGGCACTGTCGCGCCGGCCGCTGCCGATCCAGATCGGCAATGTCGAGACATCGGCGCGCTCTTCGAGCCCGAAGCTGATGCCGCTGCCGGATGCTCCGCAGGATGTCGAAGACCTGATCTTCACACCGGACCCGGAAGAGTTTCAGCGGCCGCTCGTTCGCCGCGCTCCGCCAGCACCGCGGCCGACCACCGATATCCTTGCCGAGCTGGCCCGCTCGGCACCAGCAGCCACGCCAGCACCAGCCGAGCCACGCAGCAGCCAGCCGGAGCTTTCGGCAGACGAGCGCGAAGAGCGCCTGTCGGCGGTCCTTGCCGAAATTCTCGACGATCCGGCCTCGGGTTTCCGCACGGATTCGGTGCTCTACCAGGAGTTCCTGGTGCGTCTGCGCATGCGCCGCGTGCCAGGCCCGCCAATGCCGCTGCCGGAATTCCGCCGCCGCGTTGCGGTGTCGCGCTCCGGCGTGGATGCCGAGATGGCGTCAGGCGAAGCCTGGGCGACGGCGCTCTCGCTTTCAAACGGCGTCACCGACGACCTGCAGGGCGTGTTTCTGATGATGGCGAAGGCCGCAATCGGCGGCGAGCAATGCCCGTCGGATGCCCGGATCGCCCGCGCCTACGGTACCCACTCCGCCCGCCGTGCCCGCCGCCTTCTCGGTTATTTTGAGGAACAGGGCCTGATCGTCGTCCACACCGACTTCACCGGCAAGCGCATTGTCGCATTCCCCGATCTGCAGGCCGAGACGGCCCCGGGCTCGGCGGACGCGCCAGACGATGATGCGCTGAAGAGTGCCGCGGAATAATCTCGCTCAAACCCAAGTCTGAATGATCTCAGGGCTTGCATGGATGCAGGTGAGCTCGAGCCGCGTCGTGCCGATGTTCTTGAAGCGGTGCGGCGTCTCGGGGTTGACGACGACGATGTCGCCGGGATTGGGGTCGAGCGTTTCGTTGCCGACCGTGAAGCGCGCCTTGCCGGAGCGGACGATCCACATTTCCGTGTAGGGGTGAGTGTGGAGTGCCGGCCCCTGGCCGGGTTCGCTGTCGATCAGGAAGACCGAGACGGGTGCGCCGAAATTTCCGCCTTCAAAGAGGATGGTGCGATTGGGGAACTGGTTCTGATCTTCGCGCGGGATGATGTGGAACATGATTTCCTCCTTGGATCGTGCGCCGGACTTCGCTATCTAAGTATCTTAGTGAGAAGATAACACAATTTATCTTCTCGTCAAGATAAATTGGAGCTGTTGATGACGACGGAAGACCACGTTGACCGGCTGCGCGCGCTTTGGGCCGAGGAACTGCCCGACCTCGATACGGTGCCGATGAGCATTCTCGGGCGGATCTACCGGCTCTCCAATCTTGTGCGGCCGTCGATCGAGGCGACCTTCGCGGAGTTCGGTCTCGATCGCGGCGAATTCGATGTGATTTCGACGATCCGCAGGGCAGGGCCGCCCTACCGGATGATCCCTACCGATCTCTATCGCCTGCTGATGATCTCGTCCGGGGGGCTGACGCACAGGCTGGACAGGCTGGAAAAGGCGGGGCTGATCGAGCGGCGGCGGTCGGAGCAGGACAAGCGCAGCTTCGAGGTGGCGCTGACGGAAACGGGTATCGCTCGTGCCGAGGCGGCGTTTCGCGAAGACATGGCCCGTGAGCTCCGTCATCTGGACGTGCTCGACGAGGGTGAGCGGAGGGCTCTTGCCGGTCTGCTGCGCAAGCTTGCCGGTTCGATCGAGGCGGCTGGCGCAGACGCGGCGGAGCCAAATTCCGTTTGACAATCCCGTGACTTATCCCTAAAGACCGCGCCAGCACGGGGCAGCAATGTCCCGTGTTTCATTTGACATGTCCCGTGGATCTTTCCAGTTCGCGTAACCGGAAAATCCTGTCGGGCCTCCCAAAAGGGGCCAAAGGAGGGCGTGTTTCCTTCGAGCGATCTGGCAGCAGACCGTTCTAACACTCTGAAAGGAAATACGATGAGCAAGCGCGAATCGTCTAAGTACAAAATTGACCGCCGTATGGGCGAAAACATCTGGGGCCGTCCTAAGTCCCCGGTGAACCGCCGCGAATACGGCCCGGGCCAGCACGGTCAGCGCCGCAAGGGCAAGCTTTCGGACTTCGGTGTGCAGCTGCGCGCCAAGCAGAAGCTGAAGGGTTACTACGGTGACCTGCGTGAGAAGCAGTTCCGCGCAATCTTCGCTGAAGCCGACCGCCGCAAGGGCGACACTTCGGAAAACCTCATCGGTCTGCTGGAATCGCGCCTGGATGCGATCGTTTATCGCGCCAAGTTCGTTCCGACCGTCTTCGCTGCACGTCAGTTCGTCAACCACGGCCACGTGACTGTGAACGGCGTCCGCGTCAACATCGGTTCTTACCGTTGCAAGGCCGGCGACGTCATCGAGGTTCGTCAGAAGTCGAAGCAGCTCGTAACGGTTCTGGAATCCGTCTCTCTCGCTGAGCGTGACGTTCCTGACTACATCGAAGTTGATCACAACAAGATGGTTGCGACCTTCGCCCGCGTCCCGACGCTCTCCGACGTGCCGTACGCGGTCGTCATGGAGCCGCATCTGGTGGTCGAATTCTATTCGCGTTAATCAACGCGAGGCGTTTTCGCATACGGAAAAGCCGCCTCACAGGGCGGCTTTTTTGTTCTCTGGAGAGAAGTCATGGTGGATTTGCAGGCAGTCCTCGACAGCATCTACAAGGAACTGGCGCCGCGGATCGGCGAGGGCAAGGTTGCGGATTACATTCCGGAGCTGGCCAAGATCGATCCGAACCAGTTCGGGATGACGATCTCGACCGTCGACGGCAAGGTCTACAGCGTCGGCGATGCCGCCGTGCCCTTCTCGATCCAGAGCATTTCCAAGGTCTTCATGCTGACGCTGGCGCTCGGCAAGGTGGGCGAGAGCCTGTGGAAGCGTGTCGGCCGCGAACCCTCAGGTTCGGCCTTCAATTCCATCGTCCAGCTGGAGCATGAGGGCGGCATCCCGCGCAATCCCTTCATCAATGCCGGTGCCATCGCCGTCACCGATGTCGTCATGGCGGGACATGCGCCGCGCGAGGCGATCGGCGAGCTGCTGCGCTTCGTCCGCTACCTCGCCGACGACGAATCGGTGACGATCGACGAGAAGGTGGCGCGTTCGGAAACGCAGACCGGCTACCGTAATTTCGCGCTCGCCAATTTCATGCGCGCCTACAAGAATATCGATCATCCGGTCGAGCACGTGCTCGGCGTCTATTTCCATCAATGCGCCTTGTCGATGACCTGCGAGCAGCTGGCGCGCGCCGGCCTGTTCCTAGCGGCACGCGGCAGCAACCCGGTGACCGGCCATTCGGTCGTCTCGCCGAAGCGTGCGCGGCGTATCAACGCCATGATGCTGATGTGCGGCCACTATGATGGATCCGGCGACTTCGCCTATCATGTCGGCCTGCCTGGCAAGAGCGGTGTCGGCGGCGGGATCTTTGCGGTGGCGCCGGGTGTCGCCTCGATCGCCGTCTGGTCTCCGGGCCTGAACAAGGTCGGCAACTCGCAGCTTGGCGCCGTGGCGCTGGAGATGCTGGCGGCCCGCACCGGCTGGTCCATTTTCGGCGATTGATGCTGTGTCTGCCGGCCGCTTTCTGCTAAAGGCAAAGTCCTGACCATCTGGAAGAAACGATGAATATCGCAGCCAACATTGCCGATGCACTTGATGAAACCGCCGACGAAGGCGGGATCGGCCATGCGCTGTTTGCCGATGCGCCGCGTTCGGTTTCGTTCAACAAGCTGCGCAAGCGCCTGCTGCGCCAGATGCGCCAGGCCTTCGACGATTTCGATATGCTGAAGGGCCAGAAGCGCTGGCTGATCGGCGTGTCCGGCGGCAAGGACAGCTACGGCCTATTGGCGCTGCTGCTCGACCTGCAATGGCGCGGGCTGCTGCCCGTCGAACTGATTGCCTGCAATCTCGACCAGGGCCAGCCGAACTTCCCGAAGCACATTCTGCCGGAATATCTGAAGAGTATTGGCGTCAAGCACCGGATCGAATATCGCGACACCTATTCGATCGTGAAGGAAAAGGTGCCGGAGGGGGCCACCTACTGTTCGCTCTGTTCGCGCCTGCGCCGCGGCAATCTCTACCGTATTGCCAAGGAAGAGGGCTGTGACGCGCTGGTTCTCGGCCACCACCGCGAGGATATTCTCGAGACCTTCTTCATGAACTTCTTCCACGGCGGGCGGCTGGCATCGATGCCGGCGAAGCTGCTCAACGACGAAGGTAACCTGATGGTTCTCCGGCCGCTTGCCTATTGCGCCGAGGATGACATGGCGAAGTTTGCGGCGGCGATGCAGTTCCCGATCATTCCGTGCGATCTCTGCGGCTCGCAAGACGGTCTGCAGCGCAATGCGATGAAGGACATGCTTGCCGATATCGAACGGCGGATGCCTGGCCGCAAGGACACGATGCTGCGCGCACTCTCGCATGTGAACCCGTCGCATCTTCTAGATCCGAAGCTCTTCGATTTTTCGAGCCTGATGGTCACGGAACCGTCACCGAAGAGCGAGTAACTGGGCGGAACGCTCAAACAGGGACTTATCATGACCTCGACAATTGATATCACGACGCTTTCCGATCTTCTTCGGCGGGCG
This sequence comes from Rhizobium sp. BE258, assembly GCF_031457345.1. Classification (NCBI taxonomy): domain Bacteria; kingdom Pseudomonadati; phylum Pseudomonadota; class Alphaproteobacteria; order Hyphomicrobiales; family Rhizobiaceae; genus Rhizobium; species Rhizobium sp. BE258. Next base: position 158,838 of record NZ_JAVDWL010000009.1, on the reverse strand, counting down.
GCGAAGGCCGAAATATTGCCGCGTTTCCGCAGGCTTGGCGCCAGCGACGTGCGCGCCAAGAGTGAGGCGACCGATCTGGTGACGGAGGCCGATGAGCAGGCCGAGCGGATGATCAAGGCCGAGGCAGCCAAACTCTGGCCGGACGCCCTGTTCGTCGGCGAGGAATCGGTGGCAGCCGATCCGGCACTGCTCGACCGAATTGAAGGCGCGGATCTCGCGATCATCGTCGATCCGGTCGACGGTACGTTCAATTTCGCGTCCGGCATTCCGGCTTTTGGCGTCATGGCATCGGTGGTGTCGAGGGGCGAAACCGTCGCGGGGATTATCTACGATCCGATGGGTGACGATTGGGTTCTGGCGGAGAAGGGTGGCGGCGCCTGGCTGAAGAGGCCGGATGGTGAGACGGAGCGGCTGAAGGTTGCGGAGCCTGTCGAACTTGGCCAGATGGTTGGGATGGCCTCGACCGGCTTTTTCGCCAAGGAAAAGCGCGCCGAAATCCTCGGGAATCTGGCCAAGGTTCGCTTTCTGGCGAACTACCGCTGCGCCGCACATGAATACCGCGCGTTTGCATCCGGGCACGTGCACTATCTCTCGTATAACAAGCTGATGCCGTGGGATCATCTGGCAGGGACGCTGATCTCTCAGGAAGCCGGAGCCCATGCGGCGCGTTTCGACGGCACGCCTTATCTGCCGCATCATGTCGATGGCGGATTGCTGATCGCGCCGGACAAGGCGTCCTGGGAGTTGTTGCGGAGAGAAGTGTTCACCGTTTAGGTGGCGAGGCCGAAAGCCTCGATCCATGCTCGATATATAGGAGGGAAAGCATATTTCCTCCCAAGCATTTTGATCACGAAACGGCCCCGCTTATCGAGCGGGGTTTTTCGTTTGGTCAGTTCGTCGAACTCGTGGTGATTTGGTCGACCGGCACTGCCGGCAGGTTCTGCGGAAGGGAGGCGATTGCGAACATCGCAAAGGCATAAGCGGCAAATACGGACGCCGCGACGGTGGTCTTGATCATCTCTTGCTCCAACGTTGCCCATGGAGAGTAGCCCCAAAGAGCGATGGCAGCAAGGAATATGAATGCCAGATGAACGAAACGTCATCAATCCCATGCCGAAGCGGTCTTGAACCGTGATTGGCATGGGCGCGCGTTGGTCCGGAACGACTCGCAAGGTGATTCGTTGAGTCGCATGTTTTGCGTGAGGTTGATGTCATGAAGAGCGCCCCTGCATTTTCTCCAGTGCGTATCAGGCTCGGTGGCCGTTACCGCGTCGTCAAGACTGTTCATGACGCCTACCGCCTGATGGTGACGGAGTGGCCTTTGAAGGAAGGACCTGCACTGTATCGTGCGGAGGTTACCTGTCTCGACGCCTTCAATGGTTTGGCGGATGCCGGCGAGGCCCGGAAGAAATTTCTGGTGGCCGCTACAGAGGCGCACCTTATTGGGTGATTTCGGCGCTCCACACGCAATAGTTTTCGCCAAATCACGCTCTGCCTTTATGCGAGCACAATTGAGGACTATATACCGGCGCATCGAACTTGCCTGTTGAGCTTCGTTTTTGCGCTTCGAGCGCCCGAGCTAATCTTTCCTCTCAAATCGATCACACACCGACGGCGTGCGCCGGGCGGTAATCTCAACGCGATTGAAAGGAAATCGTCATGAACAATGGAATCGTCAAGTTTTTCAATTCCGCCAAGGGCTTCGGCTTCATTCAGCCGAGCGACGGCTCGCCTGACATCTTCGTTCATATCTCGGCCGTCGAACGGTCGGGCATGAGCAACCTCGTTGAAGGTCAGAAGATCACTTTCGACGTCGTGCGCGATAATCGCAGCGGCAAGAATGCTGCCGAGAACCTCGCGACTGCATAACACTACCGTCTTCGACCTTTGACCACGGATGTACTGGCACTGGTCTTCAGACGATCGGGAGGCTGGGTTTTCGCCCAGCCTTTTTTCATTGATCCAATATTGAGAGCCATGATGAAAAAGACAAATGCAGACTTGCTTCTTCGCAGAGCCGAACGCCAGGTTGCCAACACCAGCGGTGGCGGCCATCTCGGCGGCACGAATTTCGGTCAGGCCTACGATGCAAAGACATCGTCGGTAAAGGGCGACAAGAGCCGCAAGCCGATGGGCAAGCGATAAGCTTCGCCATCAGTGCCGCAATCAAAAAAGCCCGCCAATCCGGCGGGCTTTTTTTATTAGAAGTGCGCAGTACCAGGATCGAGCTGCGGGCTGTCGCCGGGATGGGTGAAGAGCTTGCCTTTTTCGGCCCAGAGCGTTGCGGCAACGCTGATCGCACCGAAGACGGCAAAGCCTGCGAAGAGCGGCTGGACTGTGCCATTGAATAGCTGGCCGACGCCGCCGCCGAGAAGGGCACCGAAAGTCGTCGACACGAAGCCCGTGATCGCTGTTGCCGTGCCGGCCAGATTGCCCATCGGCTCAAGGCTGATTGCCGTGAAATTGGTGGCGATCACCGCAAACAGCATTAGCAGCACCGTGAGGAGGGCGTAGTCGAGCGCGAAATTGACTGTGCCTCCGAGCGCCATGACGAAGCCGAAAGCAGAGATGACGGTAAAGAGAAGCACCGCTGCATGGGAAATGCGGCGCATGCCGAAGGTGCGGACAAAAAAGCCGTTGGCAAAGTTGGCGACGGCGATGCCACCGGCGGTCGCCGCAAACGCGATCGGCAGCCAGTCGCCGAGGCCATAGACCTCGCCGAATACCTGCTGGACGGAGATGACATAGGCGCTGATGACGCCGGTGAACATCGTCAAGCCGATCATGTAGCCGCAGGTAATGCGGTTGGTCAAAACGGTCTTGAAGCCATTGCCGACGGCGGCAAACGAGAGTGGTATGCGCTCCTCGCGCGGTAGCGATTCCTTCAGCCGGGCGGCTGCCCAGATGAATAGGATCGAGCCGACGAGACCGAGCAGGATGAAGATCCAGTGCCAGTTGGCATAGCTGATGATCAGCTGGCCGACCGACGGGGCGACGATCGGCACGATCATGAAGACGATCATCACGAAGGACATGACGCGGGCCATTTCGCGGCCGCCGAAGCAGTCGCGGACGATCGCCATGCTGGTGATGCGCACGGCCGCGCCGCCGATGCCCTGAACGAAGCGCATGACAAGCAGCATTTCGAAGCTCGAGGTCGCGGCTGCGCCGAACATCGCGAGCACATAGACCGCAAGACCGCCAAGCAGGATGTTGCGGCGGCCGAAGGCATCGCAGAGGCTGCCGAACAGGATCTGCGACACACCGAAGCCGAAGAAGAACACGGCGATGACCAGCTGGGCGTCGTTGGTATTGGTGACGTTGAGCGAATGGCCGATGGCCGGCAACGCCGGCAGCATGCTGTCGATCGCCATCGCAACGCTCGCGGTCATGATCGCGATGGTGATGACGAATTCGGCAAAGCCCATGCCGATGCGGGCCGAGCCCTGGTTTTCGATATGCGTCGTGTGATCCGCCGCCATGATGAAGTCCCCCAAAGAAATGCGGTCCGGCCGCCTAGACGGCCGGATTGTGAGGCTGGAAAAGCCGTCCCTTTTCAGCGATCAGCACGAAGCCGAGACCGATGAAGGCGACGGTGAAATAGCCGATGACCATCGGAAGCGCCGTGCCGTTGAAGGCCTGGCCGATGGCTGCACCGATAGCTGCACCGCCGATGGTGCTGGTGAAACCGAGCACCGAAGAGGCGGTACCAGCGACATGGCCGAGCGGCTCCATCGCCAGCGAATTGAAGTTCGAGCCGATCCAGCCGAACTGGAACATCGCCAGCCCGAACAGACAGATGAAGACCGGGAAGGGCGTTGGCTGCGGACCATAAAGCTGCACCAGCAGCCAGATGGTGTTGACGATGATGAAGCCGACGAGCGAGGCATGCGACAGCCGCCGCATCCCGAAGCGGCCGACGAGACGCGAATTCAGGAATGACGAGAAGGACATGAAGATCGCGACGCCGGCAAAGGCGAAGGGGAAATAGACCCCGAGATCATAGATGCCGACATAGACCTGCTGCGCCGAATTGATGAAGCCGAACAGCGCGCCGAAGACGACGGTGGTCGCCAGCGTGTAGCAAAGCGCGCTGCGATTGGTCAGCACCAGCTTGAAGCCGCCGATAACGGACTTCGCCGTGAACGGGCGGACATTGGCGGGCGCCAGCGTTTCCGGCAGCCGGTTATAGGCCCAGATCAGGATCAGCGTCGCCATCGTGCCGATGAAGACGAAGATCATGTGCCAGGTGGAAAACAGCATGACGAGCTGGCCGGTGCCCGGTGCGATCACCGGCACGATCATGAAAGTCATCGAGATCAGCGACATCACTTCGGCCATCTGGCGGCCGCCATAGATGTCGCGGACGATCGATATGGTGATGACGCGGGTGGCCGCAGCGCCGATGCCCTGGATGAAGCGAAGCACCAGCAGGCCGCCAAAGGACGGGATCAGCGCGATGCCGAAGGCGGAACAGATATAGATGACAAGGCCCACGAAGAGCGGTTTGCGGCGGCCGAAACGGTCCGATATCGGGCCGAAGAACAGCTGCGCCAGACCAAAGCCAAAGAGATAGGCTGAGACGACGAACTGCCGGTGGTTTTCGCTTTCGACCCCGAGATTGGCGCCGATCTGCTGGAGGGCGGGAAGCATGACGTCGATGGCGAGAGAATTGACCGCCATCATGAAGGCAGCCAGAAAGATGAACTCTCGCTTGCCCATAGGTGTTCGACCCGCGGCAACGGTGGGAGAGGTGTCCGTCACTTTAGAAATTCCCATAAACAGGCCAAGGCGCTGTTCAGCACAGCGCCTCGGACTCAAATCAAATCAGGTTTGGAAACCGGACGGACGCCCGGTGCCCGGTCAGGAGGCGGCGCGAACCGCGACGCCGTTTTCCTGCAGATGCTGCTGCAATTCGCCCGCCTGGAACATTTCCCGGACGATGTCGCAGCCGCCGATGAACTCACCCTTCACGTAAAGCTGAGGGATCGTCGGCCAGTTGGAGTAATCCTTGATGCCCTGGCGGATTTCCGAATCGGCGAGCACGTTGATGCCCTTGTAGTCGACGCCGATGTAATCGAGAATCTGGACGACCTGGCCGGAGAAACCACACTGGGGAAACTGCGGCGTGCCCTTCATGAAAAGGACGACGTCGTTGGTCTTGATTTCGTTGGCGATGAATTCGTTGATGCCGCTCATGGGACTTAATCCTTTCAACAGGCGGGTTAAAGGCCCACCGTTTCAATCGTTTGCTTTAGATAGCATGCGCCCGATCAAATTCCAGCAGTCAATGCCAAAAAAAGACCAATCGTAAGCATGCTAGGTAATGCTGTTGCGCTTTCGTTACGCCGCTGTCTTCAGCGGCTGCGCTGCTTGGTGCGGACGGCTGCGGTGCGGCGCTTGCTGACCTGCTTCTTGGCGGTCTTGGGCGGGGCGGCAGCCTTTTTGAACCGGCCCGTGGTTGCCGAGCGCGTCTGACGTTTCGTGCGCTTCGTCGTGTTGCTTCCAGTGGTCTTCTTCAGGATCTCCTTGAGAACGCTTTCGACCACGCCGTTGACAAGTTCCTTGATAAGATCTGCCATCCAATGCCCCCTGCGATACAAACCGGTTCCCCGGCTATTGAATTCCGGATGTTTTAGGTTAGCAAGCGGAGTTCGCGTCCGTTCGTGCTTTTTCCGCCTTATTTGGCGTGCAAGGCGGCGGCCGATGGCGCCATGGGGGCTTGCCGGAAAGATAGTGATGGAACTGATCAGGAAGCGGGTGGTCCTGCATTTCCCAGGCTTCGAGCCTCTGGATGGACGCGCGCAGCGGGCGCGCTACGAGCGCTCCGCCAAGCAAAGTGCTGCGGCCTGGAATTACGCGGTCGAGACGGGAGACGCGGAAACATCCGATTATCCTCTGCGCTTTACCGTTCATGCCAATGCGCCGGCCTGGCAGACCGAAAACACGATCCACATCTTCGACCACGACGAACTCGTCCAATCGCTTCGCAATAAGCCTTTGGCGCGGCGGATGGCGGATGGATTTGCCGCAGCAGCGAGGATTATCGCCGGTGGCGCAATGACCGGCTATTTCCGCCACGCCTGGCGCTTCGGCCTGTTCTTCATCTTTCCCTTTCTGCTGATGATGCTCGGCATGCTGCTGACCGCCGCCATCGCGCTTCTGCCCGTTGGCGCCGGTTTTGCCGCATGGCATCTGGTCTGGAGTCTGCCGCTTGCCGGCATCTTCTTTGCCTTCGTGCTTCTGCCGTTCACGGAACGGTTCCATACGCTGCACCTGTTTGCCGATTGGGAGATGGCCGTCGGGCTGGGGCGCATTAACAGGCCGCAATTCCAGGACTTTCTGGAGCGCTGTGCTCTGGCCGCGCGTGCGGCTCTTGCGGAAGAGGCGGACGAATACGTCATCTCATCGCACAGCATGGGCTCAAGCGTGGCTGCGCATGTTCTCGGGATGCTGCTTGAGCGTGAACCGGGTCTGCTCGATGGCAAGCGTGTCGTTTTCGCCTCGCTTGGCTCTGCCGTGCTGCAATGTGCGCTGCTGAAATCTGCCACCCTGTTGCGGTCGCGCGTCGGCGCCATTGCCCGAAATCCCGCGATCTTCTGGCTCGACGTCCAGTGTCTGACGGACGCGATCCATTTCTATAAGGTTCCGGTTGTCGCCGCTGCCGGTCACGCCGATGCGCCACAGGCAAAGATGCTGTTCATCCGCGTCAAGCAGATGCTGACGCCCGAGCATTACAAGAAGATCAAGCTCGATTTCCTGCGGGTGCACCGGCAATACGTGCTTGGCCCTGATTTGCAGGCGTCCTTCGATTTCACGCTGCTGACCGCAGGGCCGCTGGCGGGAACGGAGATAGCTGATGGGGCGTTGAAGTCGGGGCTCGCAGAGATCAGCTAGCGGAAAAGTTGGTGGTCGATGCGGAACAGCTTGAAATCCGATGCCGATGGATTGTTGATCTGGATCAGTCCCGGCCACGTGCCGCCTTGCGCAAGCGCAGCGTAGACCGGCGCTTGGCTGGCGTCGACCGGTAGCGGAAACGCACAGACGGCGACATAATCAAAAGGAGCGGCTGCTTCTCTTCGGATTTCGCTGTCTGCTGATGTGAAGAGTTCGAACATGCGCTTCATGCCGGGCGAGGCGCGGTGAAATGGAAGCGCTGCGACCGAGAAACCCGGAGGCAGGGCGAACGCAAGCGGAAGCGAAAGCCCGGCCGGAACGGCGATTTTGCCCGGCGCGACAGATGACAGAACCGAGAAATCCTGGCCCTCACACTCGCTGTAGGCCATGTAGTCGATCGCGTCGTAGCTCTGTTCCTGGGGCGGGAAAACCAGACGGAGCAACAGCGCGATCGCGATGACCGATGCCAAAGCGGCGCCGACGAGGCGCTGAGCCTGCTTGCCGTTTGGCCCAAAGCTCTCGGGAGCGGTCACTATTTGCAGTGCGTACGGCAGAAAAAGCGGTACGAAGGCGAAGGTAAATCTGATGTTTCGGGTCTGCAGCAGTGTTATCGCGAGACTGGCGAGGGCAATCGCAAAAACGATGGCAAGACCGGCATTTCCCCGCCGGGCGGCTTGAAGAATGGCCGGTAGTGCCGCAATGGCGATACACACGAGTACGCCAAGCATCATCAGGATCGTGAACTGCGGATGCTGGAAATAGTATATAAAACTGAATTCCTGCGGAACGCGGTCAAGCCAGTCGTGACGCGACAGCGGATCGATCATCCAGTAGGGGCCGGATAGACATCTCGGGAAGATGTAGGCCGTCACGCCCAAGAATGCGCCGCCCATTGCTGTAAGGGCAGCAATCTTGATCGGTGCTGTCTGCCGATGCAGCACTAAACCGCCGATCAGCAAGATCGATGAGCAGCCGAGCGCCAGAACGATATAGGGAGCCGAGAAGGAATCGCATTGTGTCGATCGTATTCCTGCAGGTCCGATGAATGCGAAGGCTGCGGGCAACGTCAACACCAGGATGGTGGCTGCCGCGCCAAGAAGAACATCGCGGGATCCGGCGATCTGAAAGATGAAGCAGCCCACCAGGCCCAGAAAGGCGACGGCGATCAGCGGCAGACCCTCAAGGCCGACGATGATGCAGATCATCGTCCCGATGCCCATCAGAATTCCACCGCCTCGGCTCCAGCGCTCCAGGCCGACACCGATCATCAGCAAGCCCAGGATCTGCATGTTGTGATGGTCTATGCGCGTGGGAACGAACTCCCAGATCGCATAGGTCATAAAAACGATACTGATGACGAGGATCGGATAGCTGATGACGACGCCGCTGCGCATCTGCCGGGAGAAGAACATGGCCGTCAGAGCGCTGAAGCCAATAAGCATCACTGGCGGCCAGATATGGAATGCGATCTGGAGCGCGTGCTCCGGTCCAAATGCCGGCGAGAGCAGATAGGCAATCGTCACAAAGGGGAGGTCGATCAGCCGCGACCAGGGCGATGTGTAGGGTTCTGGCGTTGCAATAACCGGCAGACCGAGATCAAACCAGTGTCCGCCACCGAGGAAAAGATGACGGATCTGAAGTTCCCGCATCTTGTCGTCGATATCGCCGAGAAACGCCTGACCGTCGGCCAGATCCAGGAGGGCGATGATCAGGCTGAGCGGCGCGATGATCGCAAATACTCTCAGCCAGGAAGAAGAACGGTCGCTACTCTCTGCCTCAGCTGCAATGCCCGGGAAACCAGAAGTCATGCCAATATCCGCCGCTCTCGTGTGCGGGGGAATTATGGACGGCAGACGATTAAAATTGCGCTAGGGCGCGGAAGGGGCCGAAAAAGAAAATGCCCGGCTTGGCCGGGCATCCATCTGTCTTATTCCGGCGCCGAGGTCTGAAGCGCCAGGGCGTGCAAGATGCCACCCATATTGCCTTTCAGCGCCTCGTAGACCATCTGGTGCTGCTGCACGCGGCTCTTGCCGCGGAAGGCTTCAGCAACGACTTCGGCAGCGTAGTGGTCGCCGTCACCCGCCAGATCACGGATCGTCACCTTGGCACCGGGGATCCCGGACTTGATCATGTCTTCGATGTCGCCGGGTTTCATGGGCATGATCGATTTACTCCTTGCGCATCATTCGGCAGCGGCAAGCGCGTTGCCGCCGTCCATGAACTCAGGGAACCACGATTCATGGGCATTGCGCAATTGCTGAATGGGCAGCGAGATCAGATCGTCGATAACAAGGTTCTCACCGGAAACAGAACCAAGGCGGCGGAACGGTACGCCGGCACCTTCGGCATTGGCACAAACGAAGTTCGCGACATCGGCCTTGACCGCGATCACATATCGGGCCTGGTCTTCGCCGAAGAGCAGGGCATGGGCGGCACCCTTGCCCTCTGACAGCGTGACATTGAGGCCCTTGCCCGACGACATTGCCATTTCGGCAAGCGCCAGTGCCAGACCGCCGGACGAAATATCATGGCAGGCGGAAACCTGGGCGTTGCGGATCGCGGAGCGGACGAAGTCGCCATTGCGGCGCTCGGCGAAGAGATCGACCTCCGGCGCCGGACCATCGGTGCTACCGATGATGTCGCGCAGGTAGATCGAAGAGCCGAGATGGCTGCCATCGGTGCCGATGAGGATCAGCTGGTCGCCTTCGGCGGCGCTGCCGATTCGGGCCATCGACTTCCAGTCGGGCAGCAGGCCAACGCCAGCGATGGTCGGGGTCGGCAGAATGGCGACGCCGTTAGTTTCGTTATAGAGCGAGACGTTGCCCGAGACGATCGGGAAGTCGAGTGCGCGGCAGGCTTCACCGATGCCCTTGATGGATTCAACCAGCTGGCCCATAATTTCGGGCTTTTCCGGATTGCCGAAGTTCAGGTTGTCGGTCGCAGCCAGCGGCTCGGCGCCGGTGGCCGTGATGTTGCGCCAGCATTCGGCAACAGCCTGCTTGCCGCCTTCGAACGGATCGGCCTCGACATAGCGCGGCGTGACGTCCGAGGAGAAGGCGAGCGCCTTGGTCGGATGGCCCTCGACGCGGACGACACCGGCGTCGCCGCCCGGCAGCTGCAGCGAGTTGCCCTGGATCAGCGTGTCATACTGCTCGTAGACCCAGCGGCGGCTCGACTGGTTGGCGGAGCCGACGAGGTCGAGCAGGGCCTTGTTGTAATCGGCGGGTGCTTCGACGAGTTCGGCCGGGAGCGGCGCGCGCTTGCCGGATTCGCGCCATGGGCGGTCGTATTCCGGAGCCTGATCGCCGAGATCCTTGATCGGCAGGTTCGCGACTTCCTCGCCCTGGTGGACGCAACGGAAGCGCAGATCGTCGGTGGTCTTGCCGACGATGGCGAAATCGAGGCCCCACTTGACGAAGATCGCCTTGGCGACCTCTTCCTTCGACGGTTCGAGAACCATGAGCATGCGCTCCTGGCTTTCAGACAGCATCATTTCATAGGCGGTCATCTGCTCTTCGCGGACGGGAACCGTGTCGAGGTCAAGCAGGATGCCGAGGTCGCCCTTGGCGCCCATTTCTACGGCAGAGCAGGTGAGGCCGGCGGCACCCATGTCCTGGATGGCGATGACGGCGCCGGTCTTCATCAGCTCGAGGCAGGCTTCCAGCAGGCACTTTTCGGTGAAGGGGTCGCCGACCTGAACGGTCGGACGCTTCTCTTCGATCGACTCGTCGAATTCGGCCGATGCCATCGTCGCACCGCCAACGCCATCGCGGCCGGTCTTGGCGCCGAGATAGACGACCGGCAGGCCGACGCCCTTGGCTTCCGACAGGAAGATGGCGTTCGACTTGGCGAGGCCTGCAGCAAAAGCGTTGACGAGGATGTTGCCGTTGTAGCGGGCATCGAACTCGACTTCACCGCCGACAGTGGGGACGCCGAAGGAATTCCCGTAGCCGCCGACACCGGCGACAACGCCGGAGACGAGGTGGCGGGTCTTGGGGTGGCTGGGTTCGCCGAAGCGCAGCGCGTTCATCGCGGCAATCGGGCGGGCGCCCATAGTGAAGACGTCGCGCAGAATGCCGCCAACGCCCGTCGCCGCACCCTGGTAGGGCTCGATGTAGGACGGGTGGTTGTGGCTTTCCATCTTGAACACGACGCAGTCGCCGTCATCGATATCGACGACACCGGCATTTTCGCCCGGACCCTGGATGACACGCGGTCCCTTGGTCGGCAGCGTGCGCAGCCACTTCTTCGAAGACTTGTAGGAGCAGTGCTCGTTCCACATGGCCGAGAAGATGCCGAGCTCAGTGAAGGTCGGCTCGCGGCCGATCAGATCCAGAATCCGCTGATATTCGTCCGGCTTCAGGCCGTGGCTGGCGATGAGTTCGGGGGTGATCGGGCGGGTATTGGATATGGTCATGAGCTCTCGAAAGTCCCTGCCGTTGCGCGTTTTGGGGTGTCTTTAACCCAAGTTGGCGCGGCGCGCGACAGGAAAATGCCCGCCGTCAACAAAGACGGGACCGAGCGCCTTTCGAAGCGGCAGATGCCTAGAATTTGTAGCCGATCTGCAGGCCGGCGCGGGTCATGCCGTTGTTCGGGCCATCGCAGAGATTGGCATGCGAGGAGTGGGCGACCTGGGCCATGACATTCCAGTGATTGTCGAAACGGTAGCCGGCGCCGATATATTCGTGAAACAGCACACGGCAGCCAAGCGCCGGGCCGTCGTCGTTCTCATCCAGTTCACCCGTGTGGATGACGCCGCCGAAACCCGCTTCGGCGAAGACCTTTTCCGAAAAGTCGGCGGTCCAGGAAAAGCCGGTGAAGACCTGTGTTGCCGATCCGGATGTGCCGATCGACGTTCCCAAATGGATGCGCGGGCGGGCCAGTTTCTGCAGGCCGGTGGCTTCATCATGGCCGAACGGATCGAAGAACAGCGTCAATTCAGGGAAGACGCCGTCCTCATGTTCGCTGCCACCCTGTATGGAGGCCGAGGCGCCGAAGCGCAGTTCGTCGAATATCTGATCCTGCGCATGGGCAGGGAGGCTCGCTGATCCGGCAATGAGAACGGCGGCTGCAGATGCTGACAGGAAACGCAACGCCACTTCACGGATACAAGCGTCCATAGGCTTTTCCTCGCGCCCATCGAATCACAGCCGCGGCTGTTATTCGATTGGAACTCAGCGTGAGACGCCGGTAAAGAGGCCCCTAAAATATGACAGGGTTCGGCACTGCGATGGCGCGAAAATGCAACAGGTTAGACTTCGCTGTCGTAGGACGAGACGCCGCTTTCCAGCAGGCGGCGGAGGATCATCATTCCCTTGGCGAGCTCGGCACTGCCACCCGGCGATGAGAAGGCGACGCGGACACGATGGAATACGCGCTCCGAGCGGGCCGCCTTGAACTCGTCCTCGTCATCAACAAGTACGCCTTCCTGATAGGCGGCATTCTTAAATGTGCCGGAGAGCCAGGGTTCCGGAAGCTTCAGCCAGAGGAAAGGCACATGCGGATGCGACACGAAGTCGAAGCCGCCGAGGTGTTCCCTGACAACGGCCTGGCGCGATGCCAGCTCCTTGACGCAGGCGGCGCGAATGCGCTCCGCTTCGCCACTCTCGACAAGGCGGGCCGCGGTCTCTGCCAGAATGAAGGGCAGGCCGCCGGTTATCATCTTGTGGGTGACCTTGATGCGCTGGGCGAAATGCGGCGGGCACGCGACCCAGCCGCCGCGAACCCCGGCTGCGACCGATTTCGACAGGCCATTGACGAGGAAGGTACGCTCGGGCGCCAGTGAGGCCAGCAGCGGTGCATCGTCTCCGGTCATGCCACCATAGAGATCGTCCTCGATCAGCCAGACACCGTGGCGGCGGGCAATGTCGGCGATGGCCACGCGGCGCGCGGCGGGCATGGTTGCGAGCGTCGGATTATGGGCAGTCGGCATCAGGAAGGCGATCTTCGGGTGCTGCTGATGGCAGACGCGCTCGAAATCGTCGGGGATGACGCCGTGCTCGTCGGAATCGACGATGATGGTGCGGCGGCCGAGAATACGGGCGCTGCGGCTGACCTGCGTGTAGCTCAGGTTCTCGAAAACGATCTTGTCACCGGGCGCAGACATCGCGGAGATGACGGCGATCGCGGCAGCATGGACGCCAAGCGTCGGCACGATGTTTTCGGCATCCGGCGTCCAGCCGTTGCGCGCAAGCCAGAGGCGTCCGGCCGTGAACCAGTTCGCGGGGAAGTGCCGCGAATAAGAGGAGACTTCGGCCATGTGCTGTTCGCCGATCTCGCCGAGAATGCCGCCAACGATCTTACCCTGGCCAAGGTCCGGAGCCGCTGTCGTGTCGAAGCGGATCTTGTTTGGCGGGGCATCGATGGCACGCGTACCGCCAAGCGATAGCGTCAGCGGATCGGCCTGTTCGTTGGGCGCCACCTGCGTGCGGTCGAGAACGTAGGTCCCGCGCCCCACTTCTCCGGCAACCAGTCCGCGTTCATGCACCAAGGCGTAGGCCCGGCCGATTGTGCCGATTGTCACCCCGATATCGTAGGCGAGATTGCGCTGTGGCGGAAGCTTGCCGCCGGCGGGCAGGGCGCCGCTGGCAATGGCGGATTCGATGCTATCAGCCAGCCGCATATAGACCGGACCGGAGCCGCGAGAGAGATCAGGGAGCCAATTTGTCATGGTGACAATGAATAGATTGTCGCCGTCGCCCTGTCAACATTATGAGACATTACCGCCAGGTAAGATGACAGGAGAGCGGCGATGTCGATAGTACAGCAGATCAAGGGTGATATTGTGCCGATTGTGTCGATCGATGGTCCGCACGTGATCGTTCCCCGGGTCGAGACGACCGGTCAATCTTGGCTCCAGCGCATGTGGAATGGATTTCTCGTCTGGCACGAGAAGCGCGAGGGAAGACGTGCCCTGCGCGAACTCACGGCCGATCAGCTCAAGGATATCGGGCTATCGCAATCGGACGCGGCACGTGAAGTCGGAAAATCGACTTTCTGGGACTGATCAGCTGCAGGCTTTGCTGCCTGACGACCAGCGATTGACGTCGGCGGCAATACGGGCAGAGACCGGCTGCGACATCATCGGGCCGAAGGCCTGCAGGCGGGCCGGATTGCCTTCGGCCTGCACAACGAGATGCGGCAGTCCTGCCGGGCTGTTCTTGTGCACGACCAGGATGCGCGGGCGCCCGGAGAAGGAATTGAGCTCCGGCGCCAGGCGATAGGTCGCGAAGGATGCGTCGCCCGACTTGAACCAGCAATTGTTTGCGCCGACGGCAACGCGTTCCATGGTGGAGAGCGCGTCGCGGTTTGCGCTGACGGTAGGCGCCTTGGACTGGCAAGACGCAGCCAGAATTCCGATGACAGCAAGAGCGGCGGCAGCCGTGAGGGTGGTCGCAATGCGCATCGGTGGTCTCCCATGGTGGTTTAGACCCACCTGATATCCGGCGAAGGTTAAGCGGCGATTACGTCAAGCGCCGAAGCGAAGAGACCGCGGCCATCGGAGCCGCCATGAGCTGCTTCGATCAGGTTTTCCGGATGCGGCATCATGCCCAGAACATTGCCGCTCTTGTTCATCACGCCGGCGATGTCATTGATCGAGCCGTTCGGGTTCGTGCCTTCGGCGTAGCGGAAGACGACCTGGCCGTTGCCTTCGATCTTCGCCAGCGTCTCCGCGTCGGCGAAATAGTTGCCGTCGTGATGGGCAACGGGAGAGCGGATGATCTGGCCCTTGGCATAGGCGCGGCTGAAGTCGGTATCGGCGTTGACGACCTCAAGCTTGACTTCGCGGCAGACGAATTTCAGCGAGGCGTTGCGCATCAGCGCGCCGGGCAGGAGGCCTGCTTCGACGAGGATCTGAAAGCCGTTGCAGACGCCCAGAACCTTGGTGCCCTGCTTGGCCTTCTCGATGATAGCCTGCATGACCGGCATGCGGGCAGCAATCGCGCCGCAGCGCAGGTAATCGCCGTAGGAGAAGCCGCCCGGGATGACGATCAGATCGACATCCGGAATCTGCGTTTCCGTCTGCCACACCGTTACCGGCGCGTGACCGGAGATCTTGGTGAGCGCTGCGATCATGTCACGATCGCGATTGAGACCAGGGAGCTGAACGACGGCGGACTTCATGGGTGCGGTTCAAACCTTGCTTGTGCTTCTGCGAGTTCTCGAAGTTCTAGGCGATTTTCAATGCGATCGAGACGGTTCTCGACGTGGCCGAAGGTGGCGCGCAGATTGTTCACGTCACCTTGGATTACGTGCAGCTGGTTTCGCAACGTCATATTATCCGTGCGAAGTTCGCTAATGGCATGATCGACTTTGTCGAAGCGCTGGCTGAGCTTCTTCAGAAGCTCATACATGAATTCCTGAGTAACATCAGCCATCGCGCATTCTCCGCAACCTTCAGTCGAGAGAAATAGTATAATTCTCGATAACGGTGTTGGCGAGGAGTTTTTCGCACATCGCCTTGAGGTCGGATTCGGCCTTGGCCTTGTCCGCACCTTCGAGCTGCAGGTCGAAGACCTTGCCCTGGCGGACATTGCCGATACCAGCGAATCCAAGGCCGCCGAGAGCGCCTTCGATTGCCTTGCCCTGCGGGTCGAGAACGCCATTCTTGAGCGTGACGGTTACACGAGCTTTGATCACTTGCCTGTCTTCCCTGACTTACTTGACCAATACAGGCCCGGTGCCGCGCACGGGCTCGTTTTCATTGATGATGCCGAGGCGCCGCGCGACTTCGGAATACGCTTCCAGCAAGCCGCCCATATCGCGGCGGAAGCGGTCCTTGTCCATCTTTTCCTGCGTTTCGATGTCCCACAGACGGCAGCTGTCCGGCGAGATTTCGTCGGCCAGAATGATGCGCATCATGTCACCTTCGAAGAGGCGGCCGCATTCGATCTTGAAATCGACGAGCTGGATGCCGACGCCAAGGAAGAGGCCGGTCATGAAGTCGTTGACGCGGATGGCGAGCGCCATGATGTCGTCGAGTTCAGCGGGGTTGGCCCAGCCAAACGCGGTGATGTGCTCTTCCGAAACCATCGGGTCATCGAGCGCATCGGACTTGTAATAGAATTCGATGATCGAGCGTGGAAGGACGACGCCCTCCTCGATGCCGAGGCGCTTGGCCAGCGAACCGGCCGCAACGTTGCGCACGACGATCTCGAGCGGGATCATCTCGACTTCGCGGATCAACTGCTCGCGCATGTTGAGGCGGCGAATGAAATGCGTCGGGATGCCGATCTTGTTCAGATGGTTGAAGATGAACTCGCAAATGCGGTTGTTGAGAACGCCCTTGCCGTCGATAACTTCGTGTTTCTTCTTGTTGAAGGCGGTGGCGTCATCCTTGAAGAACTGGATCAACGTACCCGGTTCCGGTCCCTCATATAGAATCTTGGCCTTGCCCTCGTAGATACGGCGGCGACGGTTCATTTTAAGCTTTTCTCTGTCTTGGCGCTCTTGGGATAGCGCAGTGGATCGATCTCGTGGCGTCCCCATAAAGGAAAAGAGTCACTTTCACAATGCGCCAGTAACTCCTTCCCCGGATTCCCAAGATATAGGGATGCGGTCTGAGAGAATCGAAGATATTGCGGATATCAGCCTACAGAATTTTGATGACTGTTGGAAATCAAAGCCGTGGGACGCGCCGGTTATGCAGGCTTATTTGGTGGCGTTGCGCTTGATCTCGCGGCTGAGGCCGCTTTGCAGCGCCCGCGCTCCGCCCTCCTGATGGCGCCAGCTTGCTGCCTGGACATAGGCCGGAATTTGCGTTGCGGGCATTGGCCGGGCAAGTGCGTAGCCCTGCAGCACGTCACAGCCAAGATCGGCGAGAATGCGGACGTGATCCATGGTCTCGACGCCTTCGGCCGTCACCAGGATATTCAGCGAACGGCCGATATCGATGATCGAGCGCACGAGTTTGCGCTGTTCGGCCGATTGCGGCAACATGCGGATCAGCTCGCGGTCGATCTTCAGCGTCCGCGGGCTGAGCTTCAGAAGGCTGACGATCGAGGCGTGACCGGTTCCGAAATCGTCGATCTCGATATCGATGCCGAGCCTGCGGAAATGCCGGAGGTTGGCGATCACGGCGTCGTCGCAGTCATCGAGCGAGATCGATTCGAGCAGCTCGAAAGAAAGTGTGCCCGGAGCAACCTTGAGGGCGCGCAGCTTCTTGCCAAGCGCCGGATCGTTAAGACGGCTGGACGAGACGTTGACCGAGATTTTCGGCGCAAGGAATCCGTCCTTTGCCCAAACGGCGCGGTCGGCGAGGGCATGTTCGAGAATGAGCCCGTCGATCGTTGAGACGACGTCGAGATCCTCGGCGATCTTCAGGAAGCGGTCAGGCGCCATCAGTCCGTGTTCGGGATGCTGCCACCGCGCCAAGGTCTCGACGCCGGCGACTTCGAGCGTGCGGGCGTGGAACTGCAGCTGGTAGACGGGTACGAATTCGTGGCGCTCAAGGCCCTGCAGGATTTCGTCGGCCAGGCGTTTGGCGGCAATGATGCTGCGGCGGGCGTCCTTGGAGAAGAACTCGTGACGGTTCCGCCCGGCGCCCTTGGCCCGGTAGAGCGCGATATCGGCGTTCAGTAGGAGCTGTTTCGCGTCGAGGTCTACACCGCTATCGGCCGCGATGCCGATGCTGGCGCCGAAGCGGCATTCATGGCCTTCGTAGCGGATCGGCTTGGAGAGTTCGCGGATGATGCGGGCCGCCATGTTCGACAGCTTCTTGGTGCCGCTTTCGACGGCGCAGAGGACGACGAACTCGTCGCCGCCGATGCGGGCAACGAAATCCGTCGAGCGGACGCAGTCCTTCAGCACCCTGGCGGCGTGTTTCAGCATCGCGTCGCCGGCGCGATGGCCCAGCGTGTCGTTGATCTGCTTGAAGCGGTCGAGATCGATATGCAGTACGGCAAGCGTCAGCCCGCCCTTACGGCATTCTTCGGCGCGTTCTTCAAGCGTGCGGTCGAGGTAGCGACGGTTCGGCAGGCCGGTCAGATAGTCGTGGAGAGCGAGATGCTCGATGCTCTCCTTGGCGGCTTCAAGCTCCTGGTTGCGGGCTTCGGCAAGGTTCTTCGCATTCTGCAGGTCGTTGCGAAGCTTGACCTCTTCCGTGACGTCCCAATTGGCGCCGATCAGCTTCCGCTTGCCTTCGGCATCGACAAAAAAGGCCGAGCGGGCGCGAATGACGCGCTCTAGGCCGTCGGTTCTGATGATGCGGAACTCGTGCAGCAGGCCCTGGTCCTTGTCGAGGCTCTCGTCCAGCTTGGCGAGCGCCGCGGTTCGGTCATCGGGATGCAGCATCTGTTCCCAGGCTTCGCCGGGTTGGATGCGGGCCGTGCCTTCGAGGCCGTACATGGTGAGAAGCCGGTCGTCCCATTCGACGGTGCCTGCCTCGAGATCAGCTTCGAAGACGCCGATGCGGGTGATGTCGAGCGCCAGATCGAGGCGGCGGGAGAGATGCTCCAGCATCTCCTCGGCGCGCTTGCGGGCGGTAATGTCGGTGTCGGTGCCGACGATGCGGGCAGGATTGCCGTCCTCATCCCACTCGACGCAGGCGCCGCGGCATTCGATCCAGACCCAATGCCCGTCCTTGTGCCGCTCGCGATACTCGAACACCTGGTATTCCGGGTCGCCGGCGATCTGCCGCTCGATCGCCTTGATGACGAACGCGCGGTCATCGGGATGCAGAAGCGCCAGCCACTCTTCGTAGTCGCCGTCGGCTTCCTCATCCGGGCCCATGCCGCGGATTTCTTTCCAGGTCTCGGAATAGTATTTGGTGCCGGCACGGTGGTTGTGATCCCAGACGCCGAGCCCCGAGCCGATCAGGGCGTAGTTCCAGCGGCTTTCGCGTTCGGCCAGATCCGGCGTATCGCGCACTTCGAGCCGCCGCTTGTCCGCCGGCTTGGCGGGCTTCAGCTCTACGGTTGCCGGATGGTCTTGTCTGTATCGCTTCAAATGCGCGCACTCGATTCATTCGCCTCGGCGCATTATCGTAGCGTTCACTGAAATATCTATTAAAACTCAGGGGTGCCGCGTGGTCAGGGATTCAGTTTCGACAGAAACTGCGCAAAGACCATCGTGCCCTCCGGCCAGGGGCCATGACCGGACTCGGCGTTGATATGTCCGGACTCGCCAGCATCGATCAGCATCGAACCCCAGCTGGCGGCGATATCGTCGGCATGCTCGTAGGTACCGAACGGATCGTTGCGGCTGGCGACGGTGAGTGTCGGGAACGGCAGCGGATCGCGCGGATAGGGGCCGAATGTCATCAGGTGCTTCGGGCGGATATCCGGATTGGCGACATCCGGGGGAGCGACCAGAAACGCGCCAGCCACCTTGTTCTTGAACTGCGGGATCGCATGGATCACCGAGGGGATGCCGAGCGAGTGGGCGACGAGCACCACCGGGCGCGTGGAGGCGTTGACCTCCTCGGCGATCCGGGCAGCCCAATCGTCGCGAACCGGCTTCGACCATTCCGCCTGTTCGACACGGCGCGCCGTGCTGAGCTTGGCTTCCCAGCGGCTCTGCCAGTGATCGGGGCCGGAATTGGTGTAACCGGGAATGATGAGAATATCTGCGTCTGAAACCTTCATGATGCCGCCGATGTGAGAAAGCTTGACCCGTCTGTCAAGGGAAGACGGGACAAAGGCGGCAAAATTTGTTATCGTTTGGCCATTGCCGGTTGCGGATTTCGTGTCGGCCCTTCAAAGCCGATGCTTCTTCCGCCGCCGGTGTACGGCTCACGGAGGAGAAAGCCATGACGGCATTCCATGTCATGACGGGAGCAGGCGAAGCCTATGCGCATCCCGCCATCAACAAGATCAGCATTGCAGACGTCTTCGACGCGCTGAAGCGCGGACTGGACGATTTTCGCGAAAAGCCGTCTCACTATGTCTTCCTGTGTCTGATGTATCCTGTCGCCGGGGTGTTCCTGGCTGTCGCGACATCGAGCGCCAATCTGCTGCCGATGATCTTCCCGCTGATTTCAGGCTTCGCGCTGATCGGCCCGATCGCGGCGATCGGCCTTTATGAGATCAGCCGCCGCCGCGAAACCGGGCTTGATACGTCCTGGACCCATGCCCTCGACGTCCGCCATTCCCCGGCGCTGCCTTCAATCATTGCCGGCGGGCTGCTGCTCTTCGCCTTCTTCGTCGTCTGGCTGGTTGCAGCACAGACGCTCTACAGCAATCTTTTCGGCGACGTCTTCCCGCGCTCGGTCGAGACATTCTCGGCGCAGATCTTCGGAACACCCGAAGGCATGCAGCTGATGCTCTGGGGCAATGTGCTGGGGCTCGTCTTTGCCATCGTCGTGCTGGCGACGACGGTCGTGACGTTCCCGATGCTGCTCGACCGCGATGTCGGTCTGGTGGCTGCCATGGGCGCCTCGATCCGGGCAACGGCGGCCAATCCGGTGCCGGTATTCTTCTGGGGGCTCATCATTGCGGTGCTGCTCGTCATAGGCAGCATTCCGCTGTTTGCCGGACTGGCCCTCGTGATGCCGATCCTCGGACATGCGAGTTGGCATCTCTATAGAAAGCTCGTCGCGCCGGCCTGATCTGGCCGGTTCGGGCGCAACCGGAACTTTGCGGCCTTCCTCCGAGTTGTCTTGCGACATCTTTGAGGGAGGCAGCGAATGGAAGGTGCCAAAAAACTCTTTGCGCATTTCGCGACGAAGATCTCGGAGTTGGCGGGCGCGCCCGTTACCTTCGTTCTTGCCGTCATCTCCGTTCTTGTCTGGGCCGGGCTTGGCCCGGTTTTCGATTATTCGGAGACCTGGCAGCTGGTGATCAACACCGGCACCACCATCGTCACCTTCCTCATGGTTTTCGTGCTGCAGAACGCCCAGACGCGCGATACGCGGGCGATCCAGGCGAAGCTCGACGAGATCATCCTGACCAGCCATGCCGAGAACCGCTTCATCGGCATCGAGAACCTCGACGAGGACGATCTGAAGCATCTCGATCGCTTGGTTGCCAAGGCGGCGAAGGGCAGGCGCAACGCGCAGGAGGATGGAGGGGAGGTCAAGCTTGCCGATGAAGACAGGAGCGGCAAGGGCCCGAAACGGCAGCAGGCCGCTACTGTTGCCAAGAAGGCCAGTTTTGCCGTCAAGAGATCAGCGTCTGCAAAAGCGGCCGGGCGCAAGCCGATGGATGTGAAAAGCCGCAAGCAGAAAGCAAAAACGGCGCCCTGAGGCGCCGTTTGCAATGCAGATGGAGCGTATCAGCCGAAGACGCGCTTGAAGATCGTGTCGACATGTTTGGTGTGATAGCCAAGGTCGAACTTCTCGCGGATCTGTTCTTCGGAGAGCGCGGCGCGCACCTCCTGGTCGGCGAGCAGCTCTTCGAGGAAGTCCTTGCCCTGTTCCCAGACCTTCATGGCGTTGCGCTGTACCAGGCGGTAAGCGTCCTCGCGGGAGACGCCAGCTTGCGTAAGGGCAAGCAGAACGCGCTGCGAGTGAACAAGTCCACGGAACTTGTTGAGGTTCTTCTCCATATTCTCAGGATAGATCACCAGTTTCTCGACGACGCCGGCAAGGCGGTTGAGGGCAAAGTCCAGGGTGATCGTCGTATCGGGGCCGATGGCGCGCTCGACGCTCGAATGGCTGATATCGCGCTCATGCCAGAGGGCAACGTTTTCCATCGCTGGGATGACCGACATGCGTACGAGGCGCGAGAGGCCGGTCAGGTTTTCGGTCAGGACCGGGTTGCGCTTGTGCGGCATGGCCGACGAGCCCTTCTGGCCCGGCGAGAAGAACTCTTCGGCTTCCAGAACTTCGGTGCGCTGCATGTGGCGGAATTCGATGGCGATGTTTTCGATCGACGAGGCGATGACGCCGAGCGTGGCGAAGAACATCGCGTGGCGGTCGCGAGGGATGACCTGCGTCGAGACCGGCTCTGGTGTCAGGCCAAGCTTGGCGCAGACATGCTCTTCGACTCGCGGGTCGATATTGGCGAAGGTGCCGACGGCACCCGAGATCGCACCGGTGGCGATTTCGGCGCGGGCAGCGACGAGGCGGGCGCGGTTGCGGTCCATCTCGGCATAGAAGCGGGCAAGCGTCAGGCCCATCGTCGTCGGCTCGGCATGGATGCCGTGGCTGCGGCCGATGCGGACGGTGTCCTTGTGCTCGAAGGCGCGGGTCTTCAGGGCGGCGAGCACGCGATCGACACCGGCAAGCAGGATGTCGGCGGCGCGGACGAGCTGGACGTTGAAAGTGGTGTCGAGCACGTCGGACGACGTCATGCCCTGGTGCACGAAGCGGCTGTCAGGACCGACGAATTCGGCCAGATGGGTCAGGAAGGCGATGACGTCATGCTTGGTGACGGCTTCGATCTCGTCGATGCGTGCGACGTCGAATACCGCCGCGTTGCCCTTTTCCCAGATGGTCTTCGCCGCGTCCTTGGGGATGACGCCGAGTTCGGCGAGCGCATCGCAGGCGAAGGCTTCGATCTCGAACCAGATGCGGAACTTGGTTTCGGGCGACCAGATGGCGACCATCTCTGGGCGGGAGTAACGCGGGATCATGGCTCACTGCTTTCGTTGGTAGACAAAACTTGCTGGCGCCCCTGTAGCAAAGACGGGCGGCAATCTCAACGCATGCGTTTCGCCAGCGCGAAACTGGTGGCGAGCAGGCAGATCAGGCCGAAGGGCAGGAACAGCCGGACGCCGAGCACCGAGAACTGGTAGACGGCATTGGCGCCGGTGAAGATGAACTCGAAAATCCAGATGACGCTGCCGAAGGGGGCATGCCAGCGCGAATAGAAGATGCGGTAATCCATCGAAAACAGAAACGCCGTCATCAGGATCGTGCCAATCGTCAGGCAGGCGAAGAAGGCGGCGAAACGGGTTTCGAGCGGGCGTTGCCAGGCAAAGAAGCGGGCGAGCGGCAGCATGAACGGCCAGGCGAACAGGCCGCCGAAGAAATAGAGCAGCGCGAGTTCGGCAAGATGGCTGGTTTCGAAGCGGTTGCGCAGATAAAGCGCCGCGGTCGCCGAGGCCGTCATCATCAGGCCCCAGAGCAGGGCGCCCGCAAGGACATCGAGCAGCGGTGGCTTTGCGGCGCGCAGGCGTTCCATGGTCAGCGGGCGATTGCGGAGAGTGCCGTCATACACGGCCGGCTTCGGCTGCCGCCCGCAATGCGGCGATCTCGCTGCGATAGGCTTCGGGCGAGCCGGCCTTGAATATCGCCGATCCTGCGACGAGCACATTGGCGCCCGCCTTGCCGACGATGGGTGCTGTTTCCAGCGTCACGCCGCCGTCGACCTGCAATTCGATCGGCCTGTCACCGATCAGGGACTTGGCGGCGGCGATCTTGCCGGCCATCGCCGGAATGAACTTCTGGCCGCCGAAACCGGGGTTTACGGACATGATGAGGATCAGGTCGATATCGTCGATGACGTTTTCGATGACGGAGAGCGGCGTTGCCGGATTGAGCGTCACGCCGACCTTCTTGCCGAGATTGCGGACGGTCTGCAGCGAGCGGTGCAGATGCGGGCCGGATTCGGCATGGACGGTGATGCGGTCGCAGCCGGCCTTGGCGAAGGCTTCGAGATAGGCATCGACAGGCGCGATCATCAGATGGCAGTCGAAGGTGGCGTCGGTATAGGAGCGCACGGACTTGATGACATCGGGGCCGAAGGAAATGTTCGGAACGAAGTGGCCGTCCATGACGTCGAGATGGATCCAATCGGCGCCGGCTGCGGTCACGTCTCGGATTTCCTGGCCGAGCTTGGCGAAGTCGGCGGCGAGGACGGAGGGGGCGATGCGGATCGGCAGCGTCATGGGGAACTCTCTCTCGTTAAGATGCTCGCCGCGGATTTAGCAGTGTGCGACGCGACGGGCAACTGATCGAGGTGCCCGATCTGCAGCATCACTCCGAGGCCGCGCCGAGGATCGTGAAGGCGCCGTTGCGCCATTCCTGCAGGCGGTAGGGGTTGTCCGCCAGTTCGTGATTGGCTCCGAATGTGACAGGACCGATCGGCGTCTCAAAGCGCGTGCCGGTCAGCACATCGGCGAGCGGCTTGCCGTTTGCCGCGGACACCGCCTGCTGTGCAATCGTGGCGGCTGCGGCTGCGGGAAGCACATAGCCTTCCGGTTCGATGCCCTGTTCGCGCATCGCCTGGGCGGCAGCCTTGCCATCCGGCTGGTTTGCATATTCGGGGATCGCGACAGCGTGCACCCCGTCCGCCAGCGCCAGCGGTTGATTGGCGGCCCGCATCGCGTCGCCGCCGAGAATATCGAGCGGGATTTTTTCGGCCGCCGCATCGCGCGCGATGATCGCCACGTCCGAGCGGTCGCCGCCGATGAAGACTTTGGCGGCGCCGGCGCGTTTCAGCCGGCGGACAAGCGCGATCTGCTGTTCCTGGCCCGGCCGGTAGGTGTCGGTGAAGGCCGCCTTCAGGCCGTTTTGCTCAAGAGCGTTCCTGACGGCTTCGGTCAGTTCGCGGCCGTGGATCGTGCCGTCCTCGATGAGTGCGATCGGCGCGGCTGCCCAGTCGCGCAGGATGACCTCGATGATGCGAGCGGCTTCAGCCCCATCAGGCGGGCCAAGACGGAAGAGCGGCCAGCCGTTCTTCAGTGAATCTTCCATCAGGATACGGGAACGGACGGACACGGTGATTGCGGGGATATTGGCATCCTTCAGCTTCGGCAGGGCGCCTTCCAGCGTCTCGCTGCAGAGAAAGCCGATGGCGACCTGGACCTTGGCGGCGATCAGCGCGTCGGCAATCGTGCCGCCGCTGTTGTCCTCGCAGGGTTCGTTGACCGCGACGAAGGTGTTGCCATCCTTGGTGACCTGAAAATTCGCACCGGCGAAGATCTGGGTTCCGAGCTGCTGGAGATTGCCGCCCTGGGGGGCAACGACGCCGATGGTGATGCCAGCTGCATGGCCTGCCGGCGCCGCCATCAGCAGCATCGAAACAGCAGCTATGCCACGCAGAATATTCATAAAAGTCGCCGGCTCCTGACCTTTGTCCATGCCCTTTTATCCGGCGAATACTAATCGTCAAAGAAAAACAGCGTAATAGGCAGCATTTCGTCGCGTTCATTGTAGAAAATGTAACCGATGGCGGCCATATTAGTGAGATAACAACAAGCGGCGAGGCCGCAGGAGACCTTCTGTGTTGAGCAGGCAACCGATCGATCCAGCGCTGTATCGCGATGCCATGAGCCGGTTTGGTGGGCATGTCCAGCTGGTGACAACGGCGCTCGGCGATCAGAAGCGCGGCGTGACGATCACTGCCGCATGCTCCGTCTCCGACAGTCCGGCCTGCGTGCTCGTCTGCCTCAACAACAGCAACCCCAAGAATGAAATCTTCTTCCGCAGCGGCATCTTTGCGCTGAACACGCTGGGCGCCCATCATCAGGGGCTGGCCGATGCCTTCTCCGGACGCATGAAGCTCGACAACGAGGACAGGTTCTCGAGGGGCAGGTTCGAGAAGCTGGTGACGGGTGCGCCGGTGCTTTCGGATTCACTCGCCTCCTTCGATTGCCGAGTCATGGAAATCAAGGAGATGTCGACGCATCACGTCATCTTCGGCGAGGTCGTCGGTGTCCGTTTCGACGAAACAAAACCGGCTCTTCTCTATATGAACCGCGACTATCACACGCTATAACTTCTCCAAAAGGGAGGAGACATGGCTGATCAGACCGCGCCGCTTCTGCCGCAATCGATCGATGAAACGATCGCGCTGCTCGGCGGGCAGGATTATCTGGCGGGCCGGGCGCTCGGCACCGTGCTTTTCCTGGCATTGAAGATGAAGCGGCCCTTGTTTCTCGAGGGCGAGGCGGGCGTCGGCAAGACTGAAATCGCCAAGGTTCTGTCAAAGGCGCTCGAGCGTCCGTTGATCCGGCTGCAGTGCTATGAGGGGCTGGATGTTGCCTCTGCCGTCTACGAGTGGAACTACCCGGCACAGATGCTGGAGATCCGGCTGTCGGAAGCCTCGGGCCTGACCGACCGCGCGCGGATCGAATCCGATATCTTTTCCGAGCGCTATCTGATCCGCCGCCCGGTGCTGCAGGCGCTTTCCTCCACAGACGGGCGTGCGCCGGTTTTCCTGATCGACGAGCTCGACCGTACCGACGCGGCCTTCGAGGCTTTCCTGATGGAGGTCCTGTCCGATTTTCAGGTGACTATTCCCGAGCTCGGGACGATCAGGGCAGACGAACCACCCATCGTCATCATCACCACAAATCGGACGCGTGAGGTGCACGATGCCCTGAAGCGGCGCTGCCTCTACCACTGGGTCGATTATCCCGAGGCGCAGCAGGAGCTTGAGATCATCCGCCGGAAAGTGCCTCACTGCAACGAG
Source organism: Rhizobium sp. BE258 (assembly GCF_031457345.1). Taxonomy (NCBI): domain Bacteria; kingdom Pseudomonadati; phylum Pseudomonadota; class Alphaproteobacteria; order Hyphomicrobiales; family Rhizobiaceae; genus Rhizobium; species Rhizobium sp. BE258. The sequence continues at coordinate 132,643 of NZ_JAVDWL010000009.1, read as the reverse complement.
ACGCTGTCGCGCCAGATCGTTGCCTATGTGCAGCGGCTGAGGACACTCGACCTCTTCAAGAACCCAGGCGTTGCCGAGACGATCGACTGGGCGACGGCGCTGACGGAGCTCGATCGGCTGGCGCTCGATCCGGAAACGATTTCCGACACGATCGGCACGCTCCTGAAATATCAGGACGACATCGCGCGCATTCAGGACGGCGAGGGCGCACGGGTGCTGAAGGATGTCCAGGACGAATTGCGGGTTGCGGGATAGGCGATGCAGGGCGAGAAGGCAGAGGATGGTATCGTCGTTCCGCCGCTTCCGCTGGGTGACGGCCGGTTTGCTGACAATATCGTTTTCTTCGGCCGCACGCTGCGCAAGGCCGGGCTGAAGGTTGGCCCTGCGGCGATCGCTGACGCCATCGAGGCGGTGGAAGCGATCGGTATGGGATCGCGCGACGAGTTCCATGCGGCGCTCTCGGCGGTCTTCGTCAAGCGGCATGAGGATGCGGCTGTCTTTGACGAAGCCTTCCGGCTTTTTTGGCGATCGCGCAATCTCGTCGAGAAGATGATCGCGATGATGTCGCCAAGGGCGCCGGATACGCGGGAGAAGGAAAAGCAGAGGCCGGGAGAGACCCGGGCAAGCGACGCGCTGCTCGGTGACCGGCGCGCCGACAGGCCGCCGCGCGAAGAGCCCGATATCGAGATCGATGCGCGCTTCACGATGTCGGGCAATGAGATCATCCGGCGCATGGATTTCGCGCAGATGTCGGCGGCGGAAATCGCACTCGCCAAGAAGGAGCTGGCACGCCTGCAACTGCCGCTCGACCGTGTCACCACCCGGAGATTCAAGCCATCGCATCGCCACGCGACGGTCGATCCCCGCGCAACGATGCGCGCTGCCCTTCGTACCGGCGGATCGCTGATCCTGCCACGCTACCGCGAGCGCAAGGAGATCCAGCCGCCTTTGGTGGTGCTCGCCGATATTTCGGGCTCGATGAGCCAATATACGCGGATCTTCCTGCACTTCCTGCATGTGCTGACCGAGCGCCGCCGCCGCGTCAGCACCTTTCTGTTCGGGACGCGGCTCACCAATGTAACGCGGCAGATGCGCAACAAGGATCCGGATCAGGCGCTGGACGATTGCGCGGCTGCGGTCAACGACTGGTCGGGCGGAACGCGGATAGGCGAGACGCTGCACGAGTTCAATCGCCTCTGGGGACGGCGCCTGCTGGGGCAGGGCGCCGTGGTGCTGCTGATCACCGACGGGCTGGAGCGCGAGGGCGTCGAGCAGCTTTCGGCCGAGATGGACCGGCTGCATCGCTCCTGCCGGAGGCTGATTTGGCTCAATCCGCTGCTGCGCTTCGATGGCTTCGAGCCGCGGGCGCGCGGCGTTCGCGCCATGCTGCCGCATGTTGACGAATTCCGGCCGGTTCACAATCTATCCTCCTTGAGCGATCTTGCTGCGGCACTCGGCACAGGACGCTCGGAGAGCTACGACCCGCGGCGCTATCTGGAGAGAATGAGAGGCTCTGCATGAACGAAACACCTTTCGGCCTCGACCCGCTGGCGACGGCGGAAGCCTGGAGGAAGAGCGGTCGCGACGTGGCGATCGCCACCGTGATCGAGACCTGGGGCTCGGCGCCGCGTCCGGCAGGCAGCCATCTGGTGATCGACAGCGACGGCAATTTCGAGGGATCGGTGTCCGGCGGTTGCGTCGAAGGCGCGGTGATCACCGAAGCACTCGATGTTATCGGCAACGGCGAAGCGAAGATGCTGGAATTCGGCGTTGCCGACGAGACGGCCTGGCGTGTCGGGCTTTCCTGCGGCGGACGGATTCGCGTCTATGTGGAAAGGCTCGGCTAGTGGAGCTGGCGGCGCTCGAGCGGCTGAATGGCTTGAGGCAGGCACGGATCGCTGCCGCACTGGTCACCGATCTCAGCGGTGGCCGGGCGAGCGTCGTTGCCGAAGGTGACCAGCTCTCCGGCGCGCTTGGGGAAGCCATAGCGGCTGCCTTTCGCTCGGGGCGCTCGAGCATTGTGGAGGCCGATGGCGGGCGCTATTTCCTCAACGTCCATCTGCCACCGCCTGATATCGTCATCATCGGCGCGGTCCATATCAGCCAGGTTCTGGCGCGAATGGCAGCGCTGGTGGGCTTCGATGTCAGGATCATCGATCCGCGGACGGCGTTCGCGACGCCGGAGCGTTTTGCGGGAATCGACTTGACGGCCGACTGGCCGATCGATGTCCTGAAGGACAAGCCGCTCGATGCTTATACGGCATTGGTCGCGGTGACGCACGATCCGAAGATAGACGATTTTCCGATTGCCGAGGCACTGCGCTGCGGCTGTTTCTATGTCGGCGCGCTCGGAAGTAGGAAGACCCATGCGTCGCGTCTGGAGCGGTTGGGGGCTGAGGGTTTCCCGGATGAGGCGCTGGCGCGCATCAACGGGCCGATCGGGCTCGATATCGGCGCAGCCAGTCCGGCAGAGATCGCCGTCGCCATCCTGGCGCAGATTATCGCGGCACTGCGCTCGCGCAATCTTCAGCCTCCGAAGGGTGACAGGGGATGAAGTTCGGCGAATTTCCGATCGCCGGTGCCGAAGGACTGATGCTTGCGCATGCGGTCAAACTGCGTGACCGGACCTTGCACAAAGGCCACCGCGTTTTGCCGGAGGATATCGAAACGCTCCAGCGGGCCGGTATCGTCAGCATCACCGCAGCACGCATCGAAGACGGCGATCTCAGCGAAGACGAAGCAGCGCGGCAGCTCGCTGCGGCAATTGCGCCGGATCATCTGCGGTTTTCGGAGGCCGCCACAGGGCGGGTGAATGTCTATGCGGCAGCCGACGGGCTGTTTGTCGCGGACCGCGCCGTCGTCGACCGCGTCAATCGTATCGATCCGGCAATCACGCTCGCCTGTCTTGGAGATCATGCGCGCGTGCGGGCGGGCGATATGGTGGCGACCTTCAAGATCATTCCGCTGGCGGTGCCAGGAAGCAAGGTCGAGGCTGCGTGCGATGCATTGCGGGCTGCGGTGGCCTTCCAAGTCAAGCCTTTTGCCGAATATGCGGTATCGCTTGTCGCCACCGAACTGCCGTCGCTGAAACCCGTGGTCATGGACAAGACGGCGCGCATTCTGGAGCGGCGGCTGGCTGCATCCGGCAACCGGTTGGCACGCGAGCAGCGTGTGGCTCACCGGCGCGACGCCGTCGCTGCCGCCATCGGTGAGGCAATGGTGGCTGCCGATCGCTTTCCGAAGCTCGTGATCGTCTTTGGGGCGTCGGCCGTGATCGACGAAGATGATGTGATCCCGGCGGCGATCCGGCAGGCCGGCGGCGAGATTCTGAGCGTCGGCATGCCCGTGGATCCCGGCAATCTGATGGTGCTCGGGCGGATCGGCGAGACCTATGTCGTCGGTGCCCCGGGCTGCGCCCGCAGTCCGAAGGAGAACGGTTTCGACTGGGTGCTGGATCGCATTCTGGCTGGAGAGAAACCCGATGCCCACGATCTCACGGGCATGGGTGTCGGAGGGCTACTGATGGAAATCGAGACACGGCCACGGCCGCGGGACAGTGCCGAGGGGCATCACCGGCCGGTGACAGTTGCTGCGGTCATCCTGGCGGCAGGCAAAGCCAGCCGTATGGGAGAGGGTGGTGCCCATAAGCTGCTGGCGGAGTTCGACGGCAAGCCGCTGGTACGCCGCGCCGCCGAAACCGCTCTTGCTGCCGGTACGGCATCCGTCATCGTCGTGACTGGTCACCGGGGGAGCGAGATCGAGGCTGCACTCGTCGGATTGGGTGTGGCGGCCATCGAGAACGCCGATTATGCGTCCGGCATGGCAAGCTCGCTGATATCAGGATTTTCGGCGGTGCCGGTACGCGATGCGGACGGTGTGCTCGTCATGCTCGCGGATATGCCCGGCGTAACGGGTGCCGATCTCGACGCCCTGATCTCGGCCTTCCGCGCCGCTTCCGGCCGGGCGATCGTTCGCGCGGTGTCGCGCGGCAAGCGTGGCAACCCGGTCATTCTTCCGCGCGCGCTCGGCGATGCCGTGATGCGGCTTGAAGGCGATGTCGGCGCGCGGCATATCATCGAGACATCCGGATTGCCTGTGATCGATGTCGATATCGGCGATGCGGCACATCTGGACGTGGATACGCCGGAAGCCGTTGTTGCGGCCGGTGGCATTTTGAGGGGATAGAATGGATACGGCGGCGATCGAGGAAATGTTTCAGGGTCTCGGCCCTGTCACCATCAAGCGGATCTTCGGCGGCAAGGGAATCTATCACCTCGGCCGGATCATCGCGATCGAACTGCGCGATGAAATGCTCCTGAAGGCTGACGAGAAGAGCGCGCCGGAATTTGCCGATGCCGGCGCCAGCCAGTGGGCCTACGAGGGCAAGAAGGGCAATCCGGTGAAGATGCCCTACTGGTCGATCCCCGAGAATGCCTATGATGATCCGGACGAGATGGCGAAATGGGTCAGGCTTGCCTACGAGGCAGCGCTGCGGGCCGAGTAGTCAGCGGAGGTCGGTGTCGCCGAGGAAATCGATTGCCGCACGGGCAAATTCGGAGAGTGGCTGCGGCAGCTCGTTGCAGCCGAACCAGCCGAAATCGGAAAGCTTATCCGGCTCAGTGATCTCGGGATCGCCGCGAAAGTCGTCGGCGATGTAAAGCACCGAAATCCAATGCTGCCTGTCGGCCTGGCTGAGCACCTCCGCTGGACCAAGCAGTCTGACAGTGCGGATTTCGAGGCCGGTTTCTTCCTCAGCCTCGCGGCGTGCGGCCTCGGCGGTGGATTCCATAAAATCCACCTTGCCGCCTGGAATGCTCCAGTGACCCGGTTCGGGCGCCTTGACGCGCTTATAAAGGAGAATCTTGCCGCCGCGCAAAATCACCAGGCCTACGCCGAGGCCTGGGAAATCGATGCCCGGCTGACCCATCGCGGGATCAGACCTTGGCGCTGGCTGCGATCAACATGAAGGCAGGGATGTCGTCGCCGAAACCAACCGGTGTCGGGCCGTCATCGTGGTCGCGGTAGCGGCGGCGGTCGCGAGAGTCGTCGTTTGCCGGATAGGGCCGAGTGTTGCGCGCGTTGTTGTGCTGCTTGTTCTCTGCCTTGCGCTCTTGCTTCACGCTTTCGACCTTTACTGGGGCTGGTGCTGCGACTTCGATGATTTCGGCGGTAGTATGTTCGACGGCGGTATCAGATTTATGACCCGAAGCGCCACGGCCCTTGCCGCGGCCGCGATCGCGGCTCTTGTCGCCACGGCCGCCGCGTCCCGGACGATCCGTCTCCTTGCTTTCCTCTGCGGGAGGCAAGGCATTGAGATCGCCGTTCAGCCATTCGACCTTTTCGCCGATCAGCTTTTCGATCGCATCGGTGAATTTCATATCGCGCTTGGTCACCAGCGTGAAGGCGGCGCCGGAGCGGCCTGCACGGCCGGTACGGCCAATACGGTGAACGTAATCTTCCGAATGGATCGGTACATCGAAGTTGAAAACGTGGCTGACATCCGGGATGTCGAGGCCGCGGGCTGCGACGTCAGAGGCCACCAGAAGCTGGAGCTGGCCGTCGCGGAAGTTCTGCAGCATGGTGGTGCGCGAACGCTGGTCCATATCGCCATGCAGCGCACCGACGGAGAAGCCGTGCCGCTCTAGCGAGCGGAACAGATCGGCTACATCCACCTTGCGATTGCAGAAGATGATGGCGTTCTTCAGCTCTTCCTGGGCACGGACGAGATCACGCAGGGTGGCGCGCTTCTCATAATCCTTGCCATGGGTGGCGACGAAACGCTGGGTGATGGTCTTCGAAGCGGAGGCCGGCTTGGCGACTTCGATGCGCTCCGGGTTCTGCAGGAAGCGGTCTGCCAGCTTCTGGATCTCCGGCGGCATGGTGGCCGAGAAGAACAGCGTCTGGCGGGTGAACGGGATCATTTTAGCGATGCGTTCGATATCCGGGATGAAGCCCATGTCGAGCATGCGGTCGGCTTCGTCGATGACGAAGATCTCGACGCCGCTCATCAGCAGCTTGCCGCGCTCGAAATGGTCGAGCAGTCGGCCGGGCGTGCAGATCAGAACGTCGGCGCCGCGCTCAAGCTTGCGGTCCTGTTCTTCGAAGGATACGCCGCCGATCAGAAGGGCGACGTTCAAACGGTGGTTCTTGCCGTATTTCTCGAAATTCTCGGCGACCTGAGCCGCGAGTTCGCGGGTCGGCTCGAGAATCAGCGTGCGTGGCATGCGGGCGCGGGCGCGGCCCTTTTCCAGCAGCGACAACATCGGCAGAACGAAGGACGCCGTCTTGCCCGTACCCGTCTGTGCAATACCGCAAATGTCGCGGCGCTGCAGGGCGAACGGGATGGCGCCCGCCTGAATAGGGGTAGGGATCGTGTAGCCGGCGTCGGTAACGGCGGAAAGCACTTTTTGGCTCAAGCCAAGATCAGCAAATGTCGTCAAAGGGAAAACTATTTCCGTTCAGGTTCGGCCGAACTCTGGCTGAGTCGGCGGGATTGCATGCCGCAATGCAGCGCGACATATTCCCAAACGGCTTGCAAGTCAAGGAATACGGGCCTTGCAGCCCTTGCACAGGTAAAGCTGTGGTTACTGCCTTTGGTTATTTTATATAGGTCGCCAGTTTCAACCCTGCATTCATGAAATACATCGGGTCTACGGCGCGGCCGTTCTGGCGTACTTCATAGTGCAGATGCGTGCCGGTGGAGCGGCCGGTGCTACCTGCGAGACCGATAACATCGCCACGATCGACAGTGTCGCCGACCTTTACCAGGATCTGCGACATGTGCCCATAGCGGGTGGAAATGCCGTTGCCGTGATCGACTTCCACCATGTTGCCATAGCCACCCGTCCAGCCGGCGGTGATGACCTTGCCCGCGGCCGTCGGGCGAACCTTTTCGCCGGGGGCAAAGCGGAAGTCGATGCCGGAATGAAGTGCCAGGCGGCCGAGGAACGGATCGCGGCGGTTGCCGAAGGGGCTCGTGATGTCCTTGCCGATACCGGGATTGCGGAAGGGCAGGGATTCTGCGGTGTTACGCACGGTCTCGAGCCGTGTCAGCGCGGTGTCGAGTTGCACCAGGGAATTGTCGAAATCGTCTTCGCTCTCCGGCTCGACATAAGGGCCGCCGATGGCGCTGTCGTCATCGCCGGCTTTTGCCGTCTGCTGCGGGACTGAAATGCTGAAGCGGTTCAGGACGCTGGAAATGGCATCGGCGGCATCGCCTGCATCGGCTGTCAGTTGATCGACCCGCGAACGCTGGTCTTCCTCGACGCCTTTCAGCGAAAGCGTGACCTTCGAAAACAGACGGTCGGCGCGGTCGCCGACGGTTTCAGGTGCGGGAACATAGGCGAGGGTGGTATTGTCAGGCGTGGCGTCCGCCGGTTCGCTGCCGCCTGAAAGCATCTTGTTGATCGCTGCGGCTCCGCCCGAAAGCGATGCGCGCTTGTCCTTGGTATCGGGCACGAAAGACTGGACCGGCGCCTGCACGTCCTTGTCCGTCAGGCCGGAGTTTTCGGCCCGGTCGAGCAGCGATCCGAGCTTCCCATGACGCGAGGTCAGCGCCATCTGCTGTTCCATCAGCTTGTCGACCTTGTCCTCGACGACCTGCTGATCGAGCAACTGGCGGGAGGTGACGCGGTCGACCTGGGCGCGAAGGGCGGCAATGCGGTCTTCATAATCGTGCTGCATCCGGGCTTGGCGCGCCATGGTGGCGCCGATCAGATCGTCGCGGAGTACGAGATAGGAGGTTGCGAGCAGATAGCCGATGGCGAAGACGCCGACAAAGCAGAAGGCAAGGGCGGCCATCCAGGGCTTGACCGTCATGTGGCGGACCTTGTCGCCGCTGGCCAGAATGAGGATATGTTCCTGTGAACGCTTGCCGAATACGCGCTGATGCTGTGCATGCGTCACGGAGAATCTCCCAATTGATGCGCCCGTGCCTCGATTGGTTTGATTACACACTGTTAAGGTTAACAAATTACTTCGGCCATGGGGCTGGCGCACGCAATGGTTCAGCCACTGCTTGTCGATGTCAATGAACGGTAGAACGATGGCGTCAGTCCGGCTTCGGCACGCGCCAAGTCGTTGAAAGGCGGTTTCAGCGGGCCGCGAAAGTTTGCCCGGACGAGCTCTCGAAAGGTCTGAGCCGGATCTCGGCGTTCGCGGGCGCAGAGAAACCGGAACCATTTTGCGCCGATCGCGACATGGCCCTTTTCATCGTTGTATATGACATCGAGGATGGCGGCGCTTTCAAGGTCGCCGGTTTCGTGCATCTTCGCCCGCAGCGACGGCGTGACGTCGAGGCCGCGTGCTTCGAGAATGAGCGGGACGACGGCGAGCCGGGCGGTCAGGTCGTTGCGGGTGGAGTGCGCCGCCTGCCAGAGCCCGTCATGGGCCGGAACATCGCCGTAGTCGGCGCCGAGGTCTCGCAGCCTGTCGCGGACCATACGGAAATGCTTGGCTTCCTCGAAGGCAACCTGCATCCAGCCGTCGAAGAAGGAGTTCGGCACCGGTTCGGTGGCGAAGCGGGCGATGATATCGAGGGCCAGATCGACGGCGTTGAGTTCGATATGGGCGATCGAATGAAGCAGGGCGATACGGCCGTGAACCGTGTGCAGCGAGCGCTTCTCGACCTGGGTCGGCGGAACCAGCTTCGGTTTCTCCGGGCGGCCCGGCCGCTCCGGCAATGGGGGATCGAGCGGCGAGCGCAGCGAAATCCGGCGCTCGAACCAGCGCGTCGCTGCTTCCTGGGCGAGCTCCGTCTTCCTGTCGAGATCGGCGGAGCGGATGGCGTCGATCGCGCCACCTCGCAACGACGTCATCGTCAGTGCGGTCATGCGGCGAGGTTCCTGACGGCCTGCAACACTGCCTCTGCATGGCCGGGCACTTTGACCTTCTGCCAGATGGTGGCAATGGTGCCGTCGGCGCGGATCAGGAAGGTGGTGCGCTCGACGCCCATATAGGTGCGGCCGTACATGCTCTTCTGTTTCCACACGCCATAGGTCTGCAGCACGGTCTTTTCCTCATCCGAAGCAAGCGCGACGGCGAGGCTATGTTTCCTGATGAAACGCTCGTGGCATTTGACCGAGTCGGGCGACATGCCGACAAGCCCGGCACCGGCCTTTTCGAATTCGCCGGCAAGCTCGGTGAAGCCGATCGATTCGGCGGTGCAGCCCGCCGTGTCATCTTTCGGATAAAAGAACAGAACCAGAGGTTTGCCCCTGAATTCTGCGAGCGATACGCGGCCGCCGCCATCACGCGGGAGGTCGAAGTCCGGGGCTTCGGCGCCGATGCCGATATCCGCCATGTGGAAACCTTTCTTTTGCCGGGTTTATGGGTGACACTTAACCCAGCCGATATATATTGGGCGAGTACCGGGCGAGCTAGACCGGAAATTGGAATTCAAGGAGTTACCCAAGACGTATGTCGGCGATCCGCGGCGAAAAAGTTACGTTTCGCAAGAAAGACATCGTCGCCTTGCATGAACTCCCTTCGGCCCAAACCGAAGATCCCATGATCGTGCATTGCCCGCCGCCGCGCTCCAAGCTGCGGCGCACCGCCGGATGGACCGGCGGATGTTTCGCCGTGCTTGTCCTCATTCTGGCTGTCATCGCCGCCGTCATCGAAAGCGGAATGGTGGATCAGACCCTCTCGAAGCAGGCGCAGATGGCGCTCAATTCGGCGATCGGTCCGCGATACAGGGCCGAGGTCGGATCGACCGTGATCCGTTTCACCTCCGGTCTTCGGCTGGCTCTCGAAGCGCGTAACGTCAACATGATCGACCAGCAAAGCGGCCAGCATCTGTCGACGACAGGCGCAATGCGCATGGCTCTCAATCCGCTGGCGCTGTTTCGCGGGCGGATAGCGATTGCCGATGTCGAGGCCGAGGATATCGCCCTCGACACGGCACTTCTGCCGTCAGGCAATCCGGTAAAGCTCGAAAATCTGCGGGTCGATCAGATCCCCGAGGCGCTGGAAGCGGCTTTCTCCCATCTCGACCTGTTCGACAGTTTCGCACAGCGGGGCGGTACGGACAGCATCCGTATTTCAGGCATCGACATCAAGATCGCCGACACCGCCAACGGGCCGCTGTCGATCGTTGTCGATGATCTCGTTTTTTCCCGCCCTTCGGCAACCGCGCTGCATCTGGCCGGTCAGATCTCGATCAACGGCGAGCCTGCGATGCTGGATGTCCAGGCCGACAACCGCGACAGCAAAACCCAGCGCTTTACCGCCAAGCTCAGCCACGCCGATGTCACGCCGTTTGCCATCAAGCGGAACGTACTTGGCGAGATCCGGCAGGGGGTCAATGCATTTGCCGATTTTACGGTGTCGGCAGCGAGAGACGGCGAGGGTACCGATCCCGCGCTGAGCGCCGGCATTACGCTTGCGCCCGGTCTGATCTATGTCGATGGCGACCAGCAGGAACTCACCAGCGGGCAGATCAATCTCGATTACGACTTCAAGAAACAGACGATCGAGATCGCCAAGTCGCACGGGCAGTTCGGCGCCACATCGGTGCCGTTCAACGGCGCGCTGATCGATCTCGACCGGCTCGATCCAGCGGCCGGCAAGGGTTTTGGGGTCGATCTCCTGGTCAGCGGCGGCAGCGCTTCGCCCGTTGGTTCCGGCGAGCAGCCGGTGCCCTTCGATATCCAGGCTAGCGGCCGCTTCATGGTCGCTACCCGCGAATTGCAATTCCCGGGCATCACGGCCTCCAGTCCACTTGGACAGCTTTACGGCGCTCTGCATGTGAAATTCGGCAACGTCTCGCCGGAGATAAGTTTTGCCGGACAGTCGCAGCAATTGCAGACGGCGGCGATCAAGCAGCTCTGGCCGTTCTGGATGGCGCCGAAGGCGCGCGACTGGGTGTTGAAGAACCTGTTCGGCGGAACGGTGAGCGATGCCTCGATTTCGGTCTTCATCCCCTTCGGCCGGCTGGACGAGGCTGTCGGCAAGGGGCTGAAGCTCGACGAGAACCAGATCAAGATCGATTTCGATATCGCCAATGCGCGGATGAACGTTGCCGGCGATATTCCGCCGATCCGCGACACGGCGGCGCATTTCGATCTCAAGGGACCGCGGGCGACTGTGTCGATCAAAAGCGGCCGGTCGTTCTTTCCGTCCGGGCGTACGGTGGATCTCGGCGAAGGCACGTTCGTACTGCCGGCGACTTACGACAAGCCGCTGATGGCGGAGATGCAGCTTGCCATATCGGGGGCTGCCGATGCCGTCGGCGAACTGCTTACCTATAAGCCCGTGCAGGTGCTGCAGCGCGCCAACCTCGTGCCGCAGGATCTCAGCGGCAAGATCAGCGCCACGGTACAGGCCCGTTTCGGACTGGTCAGCGCCCAGAACCCGCCACCACCGGACTGGAAGGCGTCGATGCAGCTTTCGGGCGTCGATGTCGCCAAGCCGGTATCCGGCCGCAAGATCACCAATCTCGATGGCACGCTCAACGCTGATCCGAAACAGGTCACGCTCGACGGCAAGGGGCAGATCGACGGCGTTCCTGCTGATATTTCGCTGCTGGAGCCGGTCGACAAGAATTCGGGCATCTCGCCGGAGCGCGAAATCACCGCGACATTGACCAACGACCAGCGTGAAAAACTGTTGCCCGGTCTGTCAGGCATCATCGACGGCAGCATCAAGGTAGAGCTGACGCGGATCGACAACGACCGTCAGGCCGTCAGTATCGACCTGTCGCGCTCGACGCTGCAGCTTCCGTGGATCGGATGGTCGAAAGGCGCGGGCATTCCGGCTGGGGCGGACTTCGAGATATCCGGTCCGGCAGACAATACGCAGGTCAAGAATTTCAAGTTGAAGGGTGACGGTTTTGGTGCCAGCGGCTCGCTCGTGGTCAGCAAGGGCGGACTGACCTCTGCGACATTCGATAGCGTGAAACTGTCGTCGCTCGACGATTTCGCGATCTCCATCCGCCGCGCCAAGGGTGTCTTCGAAGTCTCGGTTTCCGGCGACACCGCGGATGCGCGGCCGATCCTGGCCAGGTTGAAGAACGGCCAGAACGGTAGCGGCGACGGCGACGGGAAATCCGACAGCGGCGGCGACATCACGGTGCGCGCCAAGCTTGGACAGGTGGTCGGCTTCAATGACGAGCGTCTGCGCAGCCTCGATGCGCTCTACATGATGCGCGACGGCGATCTGCAGGTGCTCAACCTTTCGGGCGTGACCGACAGCGGCGAGGCGGTGGTCACACAGATGAAGGACGGACGGATCCTGAACGTCACGACCGGTGACGCTGGCTCCGTGTCGCGTTTTGCCGATTTTTACAAGCATATGCGCGGCGGGCTGCTCAACATGACGGTGCGCTTCGGCAATGGCGGCTGGGACGGTTCTGCCGATGTCCGGCGGTTTTCGATCGTCAACGAAGACAGGCTGCATTCGATCGTGTCGACCCCTGTGGGCCAGGACCAGCGAAGCCTGAATTCGGCGGTCAAGCGCGATATCGATACATCGGCGCAGCGCTTCCAGCGCGGCTTTGCCCGTATCGTATCGCAGAACGGCATTGTCAGCATCGAGAACGGTGTGGTGCGCGGCGAGCAGATCGGCGCGACCTTTCAGGGCACCATCCGCGATCCGAAGGGCAATATGGACATGACCGGCACGTTCATGCCGGCCTATGGGCTGAACCGCCTGTTCGCAGAATTGCCGGTTATCGGCATCATTCTCGGCAACGGTTCCGATCGCGGCCTGATCGGCATCACCTTCAAGCTGACGGGCAAGTTCGACAAGCCAAACCTGCAGATCAATCCGCTGTCGATCATCGCGCCCGGCGTCTTCCGCAACATCTTCGAATTCCAATGAAAAAGCCGGCGCGAGGCCGGCTTTCGATGATGCTGACTTGCCGGCTGATCAGGCAGCAGGACGGATCAGGATGTGCTTCTTCTTGCCGAGCGACAGCTTGATGACGCCATCGGCGGTGATCTCGCTGTTGCCGATCATCTTGCGCTCATCGCTGACGGCCTGATCGTTGATGCGGATTGCGCCGCCCTGAACATGACGGCGCGCCTCACCGTTCGATGCCGCGAGACCGGCGCGGACGATCAGGGAGAGCAGGCCGAGACCGGCATCCAGTTCGGCGGACGGAATTTCCACCGACGGGAGATTGTCGGAAAGCGCGCCTTCCTCGAAGGTCTTGCGGGCGGTTTCAGCTGCCTGCTCGGCCGCTGCACGGCCATGCAGGATAGCCGTCACTTCAGTCGCGAGGATCTTCTTGACCTCGTTCAGTTCTGCGCCGCCAATGGCCGAGAGGCGGGCGATTTCATCCATCGGCAGGGTGGTGAACAGCTTGAGGAAGCGCGGAACATCGGCATCCTCGGTGTTGCGCCAGTACTGCCAGAAGTCATAGACCGGCAGCAGCTCGGAATTCAGCCACACGGCGCCGGACGCCGACTTGCCCATCTTGGCGCCCGAGGAAGTGGTGAGAAGTGGCGAGGTCAGCGCGTAGAGCTGCTGCGTCCCCATGCGGTGACCGAGGTCGATCCCGTTGACGATGTTGCCCCACTGGTCGGAACCGCCCATCTGCAGGCGGCAGTCGTAGCGCTTGGCAAGCTCGACGAAGTCGTAGGCCTGCAGGATCATGTAGTTGAATTCGAGGAAGGACAGCGACTGTTCGCGGTCGAGGCGCGTCTTGACGCTGTCGAAGGACAGCATGCGGTTGACCGAGAAGTGACGGCCGACATCGCGCAGGAATTCGAGGTAGTTCAGCGAGCGGAGCCACTCGGCATTGTTGATCATCAGCGCCGCATTGGCAGGCTTGCCGTAATCGAGGTAGTTCGAGAAGCAGCGCTTGATCGAGGCGATGTTGTCTTCGATCATGTCGATCGTCATGAGCTTGCGCGCTTCCTCCTTGAAGGAGGGATCGCCGACCATGCCGGTGCCGCCGCCCATCAGCGAGATCGGACGGTGGCCGGTCGCCTGGAACCAGTGCAGCATCATGATCTGCGTCAGATGGCCGACGTGAAGGCTCGAGGCCGTCGGGTCATAGCCGATATAAGCCGTCACGGTTTCCTTGGCGAGAAGATCGTCGAGGCCGGATTCATCGGAGATCTGATGAATGAAGCCGCGCTCTTTCAGAGTGCGCAGGAAATCGGATTTGAACTCGGACATGAACTTCGTCTCTTGAGGCTTCGGAGGGAATTGCGATCGGCACTTGTTGAAGCGCCGCGGCGCGTTTAGCACTGTTTTGCCGAAAGTGCACTATTCGGCGGCACAGTTTTTGGAGGAAGCATGCCCGCAGTGAGAACCGCGATCGGCCTGATGAGCGGCACATCGATGGACGGTATCGATGTGGCTCTGGTGCGGACGGACGGCGCGGGTGTCGTCGAGCGCGGGCCGTTTCTGGGCGTCGGCTATGATGCTTCCTTCCGCAACCGGCTGAAACTGGCGCTCGAACAGGCAAAGACGATCAGGAAGCGGAGCGAGCGGCCGGGCGATCTGGCAGCCATCGAGCACGAGCTTACGCTACGGCATGTGGCTGCCGTTAGGGAATTTCTCGACACGAACGGGATTGCTGCCGAAGCGGTGGATGTGCTCGGTTTTCACGGCCAGACCGTTCTGCATCGTCCAGACGAGGCGCTGACCGTCCAGATCGGCGACGGCGCGTTGCTGGCGAATGAAACCGGGATTGCCACGGTTTTCGACATGCGCGCCAACGACATGGTGCATGGCGGACAGGGTGCACCGCTGGTTCCCGCCTATCACGCGGCACTGGCTGCCAACATAGACGGCGCCAAACTGCCGGTCTGTTTCGTCAATATCGGCGGGATCTCGAACCTGACCTATGTCGGTGCTGACGGGACGGTGATCGCCTATGACAGCGGTCCCGGCAATACGCTGATCGACCAGTGGGTCGAGGCGCATGCCGGCATTCCCTTCGACCAGGGCGGGATGATCGCCTCGGAGGGGCGTATCGCCGATCATCTGGCGGAGCGCTATCTCGCAAGCCCGTTCTTTACCGCCGCGAAACGCCGTTCGCTCGACCGCAACGATTTTTTGCCGCCTTCAGGTAGCGATGCTGAGCTCGCCGATGGCGCACGCACGCTTGCCTATGTAGCCGCGGCCTCAATCATCAAATCCGCCGGTCACCTGCCGGTGACGCCCGCACTCTATGTGATCTGCGGCGGCGGGCGGCTGAACCGGGTGATCATGCGTGACCTGACGGAACTGGCGGCAAGGCAGGACGCGGCGGTGATTTCCGCCGAGGATGCCGGTTTCAACGGCGATGCGATGGAAGCGGAGGCCTGGGCCTATCTGGCAGTCCGCTCGCTCGAAGGATTGCCGCTGACCTATCCGGGAACGACTGGTGTGCGGGAACCTGTCAGTGGTGGAGTGCTTGCGGAGGTGAGACGTGGAGACCATTCTCGAGACTGAACGGATGCGCCTCGTCATGTGGCAGCCGGATGATGCGCGGCTGGTGCATTACCTGCATTTGACAATGGCGACGAGCCGCTTCATGTCCGGTGGCGAGCCGTGGAACATGAAGAGGTGCGAGGAACGCATTGGCCAATGGTTCCGTGAACAGGCCGAGGACGGGACGACGAAATACAAGGTTCTCAGCCGGGATGGTGGCCGCTTTATCGGGCGCGCGGGGATATCGCTGCACGATCGGGCAACCGGCGAATACGAGATGGGTTACGCGTTTCGCGAAGATGAGTGGGGCAAGGGGTTTGCCACGGAAGTGGCCCGGGCACTGATCGACTGGTTTTCGGCAAGAAACATGGGCCGGCTGATCGCCTTCACCCATCCGGACAATCATGCGTCGCAGCATGTGTTGCGAAAGGCCGGTATGCGGCAGATTGCGCCGCGCCATATTGATGGCTTCGTGGCGCCGACCTTTGAGATGGGCGCCACGAATAGCAATTCCTAGCGGATGCGCTTTGCAGCCGGTTCCGGTACCAGTTCGCCGTTGAGGCGGCGATCGAGGTAGTCCTCGCATTCGGCCATCAGCGGCTCGACCTGTCCGTTGAAGAAGTGGTTGGCACCCGGCACCGTGCGGTGGGTGATCAGGATGCCCTTCTGGGTCTTCAGCTTCTCGACGAGGCCGTTGACGTCCTTTTCAGGCGCGACCTTGTCCGAATCGCCGTTGATGATCAGGCCCGAGGACGGGCAGGGCGCCAGGAACGAGAAATCGTAGGTGTTCGGCTGCGGGGCGATCGACATGAAGCCTTCGATCTCCGGGCGGCGCATTAGAAGCTGCATGCCGATCCAGGAGCCGAAGGAATAGCCGGCAACCCAGCAGGTCTTCGAATCGGGATGCAGGCTCTGCACCCAATCCAGTGCCGAAGCGGCATCCGAGAGTTCGCCGGCGCCGTGGTCGAATTCACCCTGGCTGCGGCCGATGCCACGGAAATTGAAGCGCAGTGTCGTGAAGCCGCGCTTCTGGAACATGTAGAAGAGCTGGTAGACGATCTGATTGTTCATCGTGCCGCCGAACTGCGGGTGCGGGTGCAGGATGAGGGCAATCGGGGCGCTTTTTTCCTTGGAGGGCTGGTAGCGGCCTTCAAGACGGCCGGCTGGGCCGTTGAAAATGACTTCGGGCATCGGTACTCCGGGTTTTATTTTCGCGTTCGGACTGCGCAGACTTGACGGACGTTGTCAGCTTTTCTAAAACGCAGTTTAGAACAATTCGAAACTTTGCATGGCAAGCCACGTCGTGTGGAACGTGTCATACGGCAAGCCCGACGGAAATTTCAAGAAAAATGAGCCGGGCGGCCAAAGCAGAAACCAAACGCAGGACCTGAGATCATGGCGTTGCCCCGCCTTTATCTTGATTGGAACGCGACGGCGCCGCTGCATCCTGCAGTGCGCGAGGCCATGCTGCGCGCCATGGATCTGTTTGGCAATCCGAATTCCGTGCATGCCGAGGGCCGTGCCGTCAGGGCCGCGATCGAGCTTGCGCGCCGTCAGGTCGCAGCGCTTGTCGGCGCCGAGGCTTCGCATGTGGTGCTGACCAGCGGCGCGACGGAAGCAGCCAATATGGTGCTAACGCCGGAATTCCGCATGGGGCGCACGCCGCTGGCGATCGGACATCTCTATTATAGCGCCGTCGAACATCCGGCCGTGCGCGAGGGCGGACGCTTTTCGAAGGACAAGACCAGCGAAATTCCGGTCACATCGGAAGGTGCGGTCGATCTTGAGGCGCTTCAAGCGCTGCTTGCCGGTCACGACGTTGCGTCAGGTCTGCCGATGGTGGCGATCATGCTGGCCAATAACGAGACCGGCATCATCCAGCCGATCCGCGAGGCTGCCGAGATCGTCAAGGCGCATCGCGGGCTGCTGGTCGTCGATGCGGTTCAGGCAGCAGGCCGTGTCGAGATCGACATCAACGCGCTGGGTGCCGACTTCCTGATCCTCTCGTCGCACAAGCTTGGAGGCCCGAAGGGCGCCGGCGCCTTGGTGTCGCGCGGTGAGATCCTGATGCCGAAACCGCTGATCCATGGTGGCGGCCAGGAGAAGGGGCACCGCTCTGGGACCGAGAATTCGCTGGCTGTCGTCGGTTTTGGCGCCGCAGCCGCTGAGGCTCTTTCGGACTTTGCCGAACGGAACGGACGTATTGCTGCCTTGCAGCGCCGTCTGGAAGACGGCATGCGGAGGGCGGCACCCGATGTCGTCATTTACGGCGCTGACGGTCCGCGGATATGCAACACGACGTTTTTCACGCTGCCTGGGCTGAAAGCCGAGACCGGGCAGATTGCCTTCGATCTCGAAGGTGTGGCGATTTCGGCGGGTTCGGCCTGTTCTTCGGGCAAGGTGGGCGAAAGCCATGTCCTTGTCGCCATGGGCCATGACCCGAAAATGGGCGCGCTGCGCATCTCGCTCGGCTTTGCCACCAGTGGCGAAGACATAGACCGGGCGCTCGGCGCCTTTGCGAAAATAGCCGGGCGGCGAAGGCCGGCTGGAGAGGCGGCCTGAGCGCCTCAGAAAATTGCGGAAACGGAAATTTCCGCTTGCCATCAGGGCTGAAAAGGCCCTTTTGGCCCACTACATAAGGGGCAATCAAAAAATGCCCGCACGACAGCCTGCCGGCCCTTTATCCGGCGAGATTGGAGAATGACATGCCAGCCGTACAAGAAACGGTTGATCGCGTCCGCGAGATTGACGTCGATCAGTACAAATACGGTTTCGAGACCATCATCGAAATGGACAAGGCACCCAAGGGCCTGTCCGAAGACATCATCCGCTTCATCTCCGCCAAGAAGCAGGAGCCGGAATGGATGCTGGAATGGCGCCTTGACGCCTACAAGCGTTGGCTGACGATGGAAGAGCCCAACTGGGCACGCGTCGATTATCCGAAGATCGATTTCAACGACCTCTATTACTACGCCGCGCCGAAGAGCACGCCGGGCCCGAAGTCGCTCGACGAAGTCGATCCCGAGATCCTGAAGGTCTACGAGAAGCTCGGGATCCCCCTGAAGGAACAGGAAATCCTGGCCGGTGTCGAAAAGCCCCGGATCGCCGTCGATGCGGTCTTCGACAGCGTTTCCGTCGTCACGACCTTCAAGGCGGAGCTGAAGAAGGCCGGCGTGATCTTCATGTCGATCTCCGAGGCGATCCGCGAGTATCCGGAGCTCGTTCAGAAGTATCTCGGCTCCGTCGTTCCGACGACCGACAACTACTATGCGACGCTGAATTCTGCTGTCTTCACCGACGGCTCGTTCGTCTTCGTTCCGAAGGGCGTTCGCTGCCCGATGGAACTGTCGACCTATTTCCGCATCAATGAGAAGAACACCGGCCAGTTCGAGCGGACGCTGATCATTGCTGAGGAAGGCGCCTATGTGTCCTACCTCGAAGGCTGCACGGCGCCGCAGCGCGACGAAAACCAGCTGCACGCTGCTGTCGTCGAGCTCGTTGCGCTCGATGATGCCGAGATCAAGTATTCGACGGTCCAGAACTGGTACCCGGGCGATGCCCAGGGCAAGGGCGGCATCTACAACTTCGTCACCAAGCGCGGCGATTGCCGTGGCGACCGGTCGAAGATCTCGTGGACGCAGGTCGAGACCGGTTCTGCCATCACCTGGAAGTATCCGTCCTGCATTCTGCGCGGTGACGATTCCAGAGGCGAGTTCTACTCGATCGCCGTTTCCAACGGCCATCAGCAGATCGATAGCGGCACCAAGATGATCCATCTCGGCAAGAACACGTCGAGCCGCATCGTTTCCAAGGGTATCGCCGCCGGCGTCTCGCAGAACACCTACCGCGGCCAGGTCTCGGCCCACCGCAAGGCGTCCAACGCCCGCAACTTCACGCAGTGCGACTCGCTGCTGATCGGCGACAAGTGCGGCGCTCACACGGTGCCCTACATCGAGGCGAAGAATTCGACGGCGCAGTTCGAGCACGAGGCGACCACCTCGAAAATCTCCGAAGACCAGCTGTTCTACTGCCTGCAGCGCGGCATCCCCACCGAAGCGGCGATCGCCCTGATCGTCAACGGCTTCGTCAAGGAAGTCCTGCAGGAGCTGCCGATGGAATTCGCCGTTGAAGCGCAGAAGCTGATCAGCATCTCGCTCGAGGGGTCTGTCGGCTGACGCCGTCGCGATTGACTATTCAGGGGCGCGACTGAGCGCGCCCGTTTCCGAACGCTTTTATGGAAAAAGAACATGCTTGAAATCAGAAACCTGCACGCCCGCATCGCCGAAGACGGCACCGAGATCATTCGTGGTTTGAACCTGACGGTGAAGGCCGGTGAGATTGCTGCGATCATGGGGCCAAACGGCTCCGGCAAGTCGACGCTCTCCTACATCCTGTCGGGCCGCGAAGACTATGAAGTCACCGAAGGCGACATTCTGTATAACGGCGAGAGCATTCTCGAGCTCGACGCTGCCGAGCGTGCCTCCAAGGGCATTTTCCTCGCCTTCCAGTATCCGGTCGAAATCCCGGGCGTTGCCACAATGCAGTTCCTGAAGGTGGCGATGAACGAGCAGCGCAAGGCGCGCGGCGAAGACGAGCTGAAGACGCCTGATTTCATGCGTCTGGTGAAGGATGCGGCCGCCAAGCTGCAGATCAACACCGAGATGCTGAAGCGCCCGCTGAACGTCGGTTTCTCCGGCGGTGAAAAGAAGCGCGCGGAAATCCTGCAGATGGCGCTCCTGCAGCCGCAGCTTTGCATTCTCGACGAGACGGATAGCGGCCTCGACATCGATGCGCTGAAGATCGTGGCCGACGGCGTCAACGCGCTGCGTTCGCCGGATCGCGCCGTCATCGTCATCACCCACTACCAGCGCCTGCTCGATTACATCGTGCCTGACACCGTCCACGTTCTCTACAAGGGCCAGGTGATCAAGTCGGGTGACAAGACGCTGGCGCATGAGCTGGAAGCCAATGGCTATGCCGACATCATCGGAGCGGCAGCCTGATCGAGGCGGAAAGGACGACGTCCATGAACATGCAGACGACGAGCCGCCTGACTGCTGCGGAAGCGGCGTTGATCGAGGCTTTCAACAACCAGTTCGGCGAATTGCCGGGCGACGGCGCGGTCACCGCGACGCGCGACCGCCTGCTTGATGATCTGAAGAAGTCCGGCCTGCCGACGCGCCGCGTCGAGGCCTGGCATTATACCGACCTGAAGAACCTGCTGCGCGCTGTTCCGACCGTTGCCGGCGATGCCGCATCGAAGAGCGTCAAGCCGCTCGTCGAGGGATCTTCGGTGCTTTCGATTGTCCAGGGTCATGTCGATGCCAAGGCTTCGGTCCGCGATCTCGACGTCTCCAGCTACGCGCAGCATCTGCTCGACGGTTCGGCCGCGACGTCGCTTGGCGCCCTCGGTGCCGATGACGCGGTCGGCCGCATCAATGGCAGTTTCGTGCGCGATGGCTACGTGATCGACGTTGTCGATGGCACCGAACTCGACAAGCCTCTCGAAATCGACATCGTCCATGCCGGCGGTCAGATCCATACGCGTCTGCCGGTGACGTTCGGCGCCAACGTCAAGGGGACCGTGATCGAGCGTCACCTGACGGTGACATCGGATGCCGCGCTGGTATCTCATGTCAGTGACATCACCATCGGCGAAGGCACCGAACTCACCTGGATCATCCTGCAGCAGCAGGGCGCCGATGACACGCATCTCGCCCAGATCCGCGTTGATCTCGGAGCTGACGCCAAGTTCAGGCTGTTCGTGATCAATGCCGGCGGCAAGCTGGTGCGCCAGGAATTGCATATCAAGGCGACGGGCGAGGGCTCCGACCTGACGCTGCGCGGCATCAATTTGCTCGGCGGCGATACCCATACCGACGTCACCATGGTTCTCGGCCATAACGTGCCGAATACCGCTTCGACAGAGATCATCCGCAACGTCGTATTCGACCGCGCCAAGGGCGTCTTCCAGGGCATGATCCGGGTTGCCCCGGATGCGCAGAAGACCGACGCCAAGATGGCCTGCAACACGCTGCTGATGTCGGATGATGCCGAATTCTCGGTCAAGCCCGAGCTCGAAATCTTCGCCGACGACGTGCAGTGCGGCCATGGCGCCACGGTTGCCGATATCGACCACAACCATCTCTACTACCTGATGGCGCGCGGCATTCCGGAGAACAAGGCGCGGGCGATGCTCGTCAATGCCTTCGTCGCCGAAATCGTCGAAGAACTGGAAGACGAGGCCTTGGTCGAAGCGCTCGAGGGCGTGATCTCGGTCTGGCTCGAAAAGCACGCCTGAGGCCGCGAAGGAGGAGAACTCTCCTCTTTCGTCATGCTCGGGCTTGTCCCGAGCATCTACCGCCATCGAGCGTGCTGCGACGTGATTGGATACTCGGGACGAGCCCGAGGATGACGCGGAGCAAGGGGCGACGCTTGTGGGTATGCCCGAGGCTTACTACTAGGCTCCATCAAGGAGCGAGAACCGAAAGGGTCTGCAATGGACCAGACTACGCCGGCCGCCTATGACGTCGAAGCCATTCGCAAGGATTTCCCGATCCTCGCGAAGCAGGTGTATGGCAAGCCGCTGGTCTATCTCGACAACGGCGCCTCGGCGCAGAAGCCGCAGGCGGTGATCGACGCAATCAGCCATGCCTATTCGAACGAATATGCCAATGTGCATCGCGGCCTGCATTTCCTGTCGAACGCCGCGACCGAAGCTTACGAGGTTGCGCGCGAAAAGGTGCGCCGCTTCCTGAATGCACCTTCGGTCGACGAGATCGTCTTCACCAAGTCCTCGACCGAAGCGATCAACACCGTCGCCTATGGCTGGGGCATGCCCGAGATCGGCGAGGGCGACGAGATCGTTCTGTCGATCATGGAGCATCATTCCAACATCGTTCCCTGGCATTTCATCCGCGAGCGCCAGGGAGCGAAACTGGTCTGGGTCGATGTCGATGACGAGGGCGCGTTTCAGATCGAAGCCTTCGAAAAGAGCCTGACGGAACGCACCAAGCTGGTGGCGATCACCCATATGTCGAATGCGCTCGGCACTGTCGTTCCGGTCAAGGAAATCTGCCGCATCGCCCATGAGCGCGGCATTCCGGTGCTGGTCGATGGGTCGCAGGGTGCGGTGCATATGCCTGTCGACGTGCAGGATCTCGATTGCGACTGGTACGTGATGACCGGCCACAAGCTTTACGGTCCATCGGGTATCGGCGTTCTCTACGGCAAGAAGGATCGTCTTCGCGCCATGCGCCCGTTCCAGGGCGGCGGCGAGATGATCTTCGAAGTTACCGAGGACAACGTCACCTATAACGAGCCGCCGCACCGTTTCGAAGCCGGTACGCCGCCGATCGTGCAGGCGATCGGTCTCGGCTATGCGCTGGACTACATGGAAAAGGTCGGCCGCGAAGCTATATCCCGTCATGAGGCCGATCTGACGGCCTACGCCACGGAGCGGTTGCGCGACGTCAACTCGCTGCGGGTCATCGGTACGGCGCCCGGCAAGGGCGGTATCTTCTCGTTCGAGCTTGCGGGCCTGCATGCCCATGACGTCTCGACGGTGATCGACAGGCGCGGTGTTGCGGTTCGCGCCGGGACGCATTGCGCCATGCCGCTCTTGAAACGCTTCGGCGTGACCTCCACATGCCGTGCGTCCTTCGGCATGTACAATACCCGTGCCGAGGTCGATGCCTTGGCCGATGCGCTTGAATACGCGCGCAAGTTCTTTGCTTGAGGATACCGTTATGAGCGTTGACGACAGCGAACAGAAGATCGACGTGCGCGAGGGCATCGTGCATTCCAGCATTCCGGCGGAAGAGCTGGCACGCCTCAGCGATGATGTCATCATGGCGCTGAAGACGGTCTATGACCCTGAAATTCCTGCCGATATCTTCGAACTCGGGCTGATCTACAAGATCGACATCGAAGACGATCGCATGGTGAAGATCATGATGACGCTGACGGCGCCCGGTTGCCCCGTGGCCGGCGAGATGCCGGGCTGGGTGGAAAACGCCGTCGGTTCCGTCGAGGGTGTGTCCGGTGTTGAGGTCGAAATGACCTTCGATCCGCCGTGGACGCCTGACCGGATGTCGGAAGAGGCGCAGGTTGCTGTCGGCTGGTACTAATTGGCGGCTGGTATTGATCGGTTAAGCCACTGGCACTACATTTGATTCATGAAACACCGGACCTTCAATCCGTGTGCGTAAGGAGAATGAGCCGATGGGCTTTGCAGTGATGAGCATGACGCAGGAAGCGGCCGATCGCGTGAACGCGATCGTCGGCGGTGCAGGAGCGGATGCCAAGGGTATTCGCGTCGGCATCAAGAAGGGCGGCTGCGCCGGGATGGAATATACCATCGACATGGTGACAGAGCCCAATCCGAAGGACGACCTGATCGAGCGCGATGGCGCGCGCGTCTGGATCGAGCCCTCGGCGGTGCTTTATCTGCTCGGGACCCAGCTCGGCTTCGAACAGACGACGCTGCGCTCCGGTTTCACCTTCACCAACCCTAACCAGACATCGGCCTGCGGCTGCGGCGAATCCGTCGAGCTGAAGCCCGCCGATCTCGCGGCACTCGCCGCGCAGGGTAATCCGGTCGTGACCGCTTCGCATTGATGCGCGGTCTCATGGCCACCGACAGGCCGCCAGCGATGGCGGCTTTTTGTTTTGCAGTTGTCCGATCGCGGCGGCGTAACATCTCTCAGGCATGATCATCGAAACGCTGCTTCTGCTCTTTGCCAAAGGCGCTCTGCTCGGTCTCGTGATCACGATACCGCCGGGCCCGATCGCGACGCTTTGCATCGACCGCAGCCTGAACCGCGGCTTTGCATCGGGGGCTGCGATCGGCATCGGGGCGGCACTCGGAGATTCCATCTACGCGCTGGTTGCCGCTGCGGGTCTCGCGATGGTCTCCGACGTCGTCGATACCTATTCGCTGATGATCGCTGCCGTCGGCGGCGTGCTGCTTCTCTTCCTCGGCATCCGCGACCTGTTGACGCCGCCGGCTACAGCGCGGGAAGTGGGCGCCGGTAATCTCTTCCGTCTGATCGCCTCGACCTTTCTGCTGGCAATCTCCAATCCGGGGGCGCTGCTATCCTTCGGCGGGTTGTTCGCGGGCCTCGGGCTTGTTGACGGCAATACGGTCACGGAGACGGCGGCGATCGTCATCGGCGTCTTCTTCGGGGCGATGGCGTGGTGGGTGGCGCTGAGTGCGGCGGTCAATCTCGCCAGAGACAGGATTTCCAGCGACGTGACGCTGCTGATCCGCCGCATTTCCGGCTGGCTGATCATTGGCTTTGGCATTGCCGTGCTTGGCTATGCCGCGATCAATCTTCTCGGATAATTCAGTCGCGCTTGATGGTGGCGAGCCACTGCCAGAGGTCGGCTCCGGTCTCGAAGACCACGGCGTTTGCCTTGTAGGCCTGCGTGGCCTGCATCATTTCGGTCATCTCGGTGGCGAGATCGGCCGGCTGGTCTTCGTCCGTGGTGAGCGTCGAGGGATCGACACGGCTGTAGGCCGGCGTGCTCAAGTTCGCGACATTGTTGGCAACTGCGGCAAAGCGGTTGGTCTGCGCCCGCATGCCCGACGATGCGGTATTCATGATGCTTGAAATGTTCATCGACCGGCATTCCCCACGCGTCCCGTCACCATCCTATAGCAGCCGGAGCTTAGTGAATGCTGAACGCGTTTCGTTAACGGTGACCGGGGGTTGGAAGCACGATCTGTGTCGAGCTGGTGCAGGTCGTGAAGGCTGGCTGAGCGGTCTGCGCTTGGCGTGGTGACGGCCGAGGAGTATCATTCGGCCAGATGATGGAGGCGGCTATGTCTTCAAGCTTCAATGTTCACAAGGCGGATGGATACGAGCAGCTGATGGGCCGCTGGAGCCGCAAGCTCGCGCCGTCATTCATTGCGTTTTCAGGTGTCGAGGATGGCGAGCGAGTGCTCGATGTCGGCTGTGGCACAGGAAGCCTTACCTTCTCGCTGTTAGAAACCGTTAATGTCGGCGCGATCGAGGCGATCGACTTTTCGCAGATCTTCGTCGACGAGGTGATCCGTCAGAACAACGATCCGCGCATCACCGTGCGGCAGGCGGATGCCTGCGCGCTGCCTTTCGAGGCGAAGAGTTTCGACCGGGCGCTGGCCCTGCTCGTCCTGCATTTCGTTCCGGAAGCGCCGAAGGCCATTTCCGAAATGCGGCGGGTCGTACGCCACGGTGGCGTGGTTGCTGCGGTGGTCTGGGATCATCTCGGCGGCATGGCGGGCATGCGGATGATGATCGATACCGTGGCGGCGCTCAGTGAAGGCGGGCGGCAGTTGCGCGCCCGCTATTGCTTTCAGCCGATGATGCAGCCAGGCGAGATGAAGCAGGCCTTCATGGACGGCGGTCTTCTCGATGTCGAGGAGACGCAGCTGCTCGTCCGGATGGATTACGAGAATTTCGAGGACTACTGGAAACCGATTGCCGCGGGGGAAGGGCCGCTCGGCGCTTTCATGGGCAAGCTCGGCGGCGCGGAGAGGGCGCAGGCCGATGCGGCGGTACGCGATGCCTATGAAGCCGGGCGGCCCGACGGCCCGCGTTCCTTTGCCAATATCGCCTGGGCCTGCCGCGGCAGGGTTCCCTGACTGCAGTTCACTTCTGGATATCGATGCCCGCTTCGACAGCCGCGGCAATGAATGCCAGCCGCGCATCCTCGTTTGTGCGCTTTCCCTTGACGACGTCGGCGCAGATCAGCAGGGCCTTGTCGAGCGCCGGGCCGTCTTCTGTCGGCCAGTCCTCGATCATCGCCCAGGAGGCCGCCTGTGTCGTGTTGATGGTCACGTAGACACCGGGCTCTTCAAGGGCGAGCTGCACGGGTTTAGCCCAAGGCACCTGCGTGAGATCGTCGTCGGATTTTGCCATGGCGGTGTCACCTGTGATTGCCTGAAAGTGGGAGACCCTTAGCTTTCACTCGGGCTGCTCACAAGCTTTCGAGAAAAGAAAAACGCCCGGACCAAGCCGGGCGTTTCGTTGTTCAGACCTTACTCGGCCGCTTCGGCATAGTCTTCCAGCGGCGGGCAGGTGCAGATCAGGTTGCGGTCGCCGAAGACATTGTCGACACGGTTGACCGGCGACCAGTATTTGTCGACGCGGAAGGCGCCGGGCGGGAAGCAGGCCTGTTCGCGCGAATAGGGGCGATCCCATTCGCCGACCAGGTCTTCGACCGTGTGCGGGGCGTTCTTCAGCGGGTTGTTGGCCTTGTCGGAACGGCCTTCCTCGATGTCGCGAGCTTCCTGGCGGATCGCCAGCATGGCTTCGCAGAAACGGTCGAGTTCGGCCTTGGTTTCCGATTCCGTCGGCTCGATCATCAGCGTGCCGGCAACCGGCCAGCTCATGGTCGGGGCGTGGAAGCCGCAGTCGATCAGGCGCTTGGCGACGTCGTCCACCGTCACGCCGCAGCTGTCGACCAGCGGGCGGGTGTCGATGATGCACTCATGCGCCACGCGGCCGGCTTCGGACTTGTAGAGCACGTCATAGGCGCCCTTCAGCCGGGCTGCGATGTAGTTGGCGTTGAGGATCGCCACCTTGGTTGCCTGCGTCAGGCCTTCGCCGCCCATCATCAGGCAGTAGCTCCAGGAGATCGGCAGGATCGATGCCGAGCCGAAAGCTGCCGCGGAGACCGCACCCGGGCGGCCGTCGCTTTCCGGGTGACCGGGAAGGAAGGGTGCCAGATGCGCCTTGACGCCGATCGGGCCCATGCCGGGGCCGCCGCCGCCATGCGGAATGCAGAAAGTCTTGTGCAGGTTGAGGTGCGAGACGTCGGAGCCGATGTCACCAGGGCGGGACAGGCCGACCATGGCGTTCATGTTGGCGCCGTCGAGATAGACCTGGCCGCCGTGCTTGTGCACGAGGTCGCAGATTTCCTTCACCGTCTCCTCGAACACGCCATGCGTCGAGGGATAGGTGATCATGCAGCATGAGAGGTTCTCCGAATACTGCTCGGCCTTGGCGCGGAAATCGTCGAGGTCGATATCGCCGTTTTCGCGAACCTTGACGACCACGACCTTCATGCCGACCATCTGGGCCGAGGCCGGGTTGGTGCCATGCGCCGAAGTCGGGATCAGGCAGACGTCGCGGTGACCATTGCCATTGGCGATATGGTAGTTGCGGATCGTCAGCAGGCCCGCATATTCGCCCTGCGCGCCGGAGTTTGGCTGCATCGAGAAGGCGTCATAGCCGGTGACGGCGCAGAGCTTCTCGATCAGGTCGTCGATCATTTCGCGATAGCCGAGCGCCTGGTCCGCCGGGACATACGGATGGATATCCGAGAATTCCGGCCAGGTGATCGGCAGCATTTCCGCCGTGGCGTTCAGCTTCATCGTGCAGGAGCCGAGCGGGATCATCGAGCGGTCGAGCGCCAGATCGCGGTCCGAAAGACGGCGGATATAGCGGGTCATCTCGCTTTCGGCGCGGTTCATGTGGAAGATCGGATGCGTCAGGTATTCGCTGGTACGGGCGAGACCCTTCGGCAGGCGATAGCTTGGCTCGAATTCGGCGACGGCGAAGTTGCCGCCGAACGCGCGCCAGACGGCTTCCAGCGTTGCCGGGCGAGTGCGCTCGTCAAGGCTCATGCCGATCTTGGTGGCGCCGACCTTGCGCAGGTTCACGCCCTCGGCAACAGCTGAGCGCAGGATGACACCCTGCATGTGGCCGACATCGACGGTGATCGTGTCGAAGAAGGTTTCGGGCTCGATCGTGTAGCCGAGCTTTTCGAGACCCTTTGCCATCAGCACGGCCTTCTGGTGGACCTGCTGGGCGATCGCCTTGATGCCCTTGGGGCCATGGAAGACAGCATACATCGAGGCCATGACGGCGAGCAGCACCTGCGCGGTGCAGATGTTCGATGTCGCCTTTTCGCGGCGGATATGCTGTTCGCGGGTCTGTAGCGAAAGGCGGTAGGCGCGATTGCCGCGGGCATCGACGGAAACGCCGACGAGGCGGCCGGGCATCGAACGCTTGTGTGCGTCCTTGACCGACATATAGGCCGCATGCGGACCGCCGTAACCGACGGGAACGCCGAAGCGCTGCGAATTGCCGATGGCAATATCGGCGCCCATTTCGCCCGGAGACTTGAGCAGCGTCAGCGCCAGGATATCGGCGGCGACGATGGCGATGGCGCCGGTCTGGTGCAGGCGGGAAATCAAGCCGGTGAAATCATGGACGTGTCCATGCGTGCCCGGATACTGGAAGATCGCGCCGAAAACATCGACCGGGTCCAGATCGGTGAACGGGTTGCCGACGATAACGCTCCAGCCGAGCGGCTCGGCGCGCGTCTTGATCAGCTCGATCGTCTGCGGATGGCAGGCGGCATCGACGAAGAAAGCCTTGGCCTTCGACTTCGAAACGCGCTCGGCCATCGCCATGCCTTCGGCAGCGGCCGTCGCTTCGTCGAGCAACGATGCGTTGGCGACGTCGAGACCGGTCAGGTCGCAGATCATCGTCTGGTAGTTCAGGAGCGCTTCGAGGCGGCCCTGCGAAATTTCAGGCTGGTAGGGCGTATAGGCCGTGTACCAGGCCGGGTTTTCCAGGATGTTGCGCTGGATGACCGGCGGCGTGATCGTGCCGTAATAGCCCTGGCCGATCAGCGAGGTCAGAACCTTGTTCTTGTTGGCGGTCTCGCGCAGCTTGTCGAGCGCCTCGCGTTCCGTCATCGGCGCGCCCCAGACGAGTGGCGCCTTCTGGCGGATGGAGGGCGGCACGGTCGCATCGATCAGCCCGTCGAGGCTGTTATAGCCGATGACCTTGAGCATATCGGTCATTTCGGCCGGGGACGGTCCGATATGACGGCGGTTTGCGAAGTCATACGGCTGGTAATCAGTAAACTGGAATTCCGTCGGCGTCGTCATTACGCGGTGAGCTCCTTGTAGGCCGCCTCGTCGAGCAGGCCATCGGCATCAGCTGCATTGGCAAGCTTCAGCTTGAAGAACCAGCCGGCACCCTGCGGATCGGAATTGACCAGCGACGGATCGGCAACGATGGCCGGGTTCACTTCGGTGATTTCGCCATCAAGCGGACAATAGACGTCGGAAGCAGCCTTCACGGATTCGACGGTCGCGGCATTGTCATTCTTGCCGAAAGTCGCGCCGACTTCAGGCAGTTCGACGAAAACCAGGTCGCCGAGCTGGTCGACCGCGTAATTGGTGATGCCAACCGTTGCAACGCCGCCTTCGATCTTCAGCCATTCGTGTTCTTCGGTAAATTTCAGCATGGAAAGGTCCTCTCTGGAAAAGGTTCAGCGTTTGTAGGTCGGCGTGATAAAGGGCAGGGCGCTGACGGTGATCGGCAGATATTTGCCGCGCACTTCAGCATAGATTTCGGTTCCGGCAGCCGCATGCGAGACGGGCACGTAGCCCATGGCAACGGGGCCCTCGACGCTCGGGCCGAAGCCACCGGACGTAACTTCGCCGATCTCGGTCTTGCCTTCGGCATCGGCGTAGAGCTTCGCGTGGCCGCGCACCGGCGCCTTGCCTTCGGGCTTCAGGCCGACGCGGCGGCGCGTGGCGCCATTGTCGAGTTCGGAGAGAATGCGTGCAGCACCCGGGAAACCGCCGGCGCGGGCGCCACCGGTCTTGCGGGCCTTCTGCATGCCCCATTCCAAGGCCGCTTCGACAGGCGTCGTCGTCGTGTCGATGTCGTTGCCATAAAGGCAGAGACCGGCCTCGAGGCGGAGCGAGTCACGGGCGCCGAGGCCGATTGCCTCGACATCGGGATGCTCAAGCAACCGCTTGGTGACATCCTCGGCCTTGTCGGCGGGAATGGAGATTTCGAAGCCGTCCTCGCCGGAATAGCCCGAACGGGAGACGAGACAGGAAACGTCGTGCAGGCGGCAGTGGCGCACGTCCATGAATTTCATGGCGGCGACATCGGCCCAGAGTTCGGCGAGCACATCGACGGCGCGCGGTCCCTGCAGCGCAACGAGCGCGCGGTCGAGCACGGTGATGTCGCAGCGGTCGCCGATATGTTTCTGCATATGCGCGACGTCTTCGTCCTTGCAGGCGGCGTTGACGACGACGAACAGGTGGTCGTCGAGATGGGTGATCATCAAATCGTCGAGGATGCCGCCATTGTCGTCGGTGAAGAAGCCATAGCGCTGGCGTCCCTCGGCGAGACCGAGAATGTCCACGGGTACGAGGCTTTCGAGCGCGAGGGCTGCATCCTCATACTTGCCGGTCTTCGCCTTCACGATGACCTGGCCCATATGCGAAACGTCGAAGACGCCGGCAGCCTGGCGGGTCTGCAGATGCTCCTTCATCACGCCGGCCGGATATTGCACCGGCATGTCGTAGCCTGCGAAAGGAACCATGCGGGCGCCGAGCGACAGATGCAGCGCATGAAGCGGGGTTTTCTTGAGGGCAGCAGTATCGTCCAATGACGCCTCCGGTCGTTGCGCGTGGAAGTCCATGCGCGGGCTCAAATGAAGGCGCAGTTACGCCTCGTTATCGAGCCCCCTCTGTCCTTGCGCCTGAGATTGTTATCCCTTCGGCGAGCGTTTCGAGAACGCCTCTCTCCAGAGTTCCGTCTGCCCCTTGTGGTCCTTTTGCCTGAGAGTTTCCGGGGCGGTTGCTCCTTCGGCACTGGTTCTTGCAAACCAGCTTCTCCCAACAAGGTTGCCGCAATTATCGGGCGGAACGGGTGCTTGGCAAGAGGGGAATGTCGCCGCCGAACAAATTTTTGTCGCGCCGCCCCGGCGCGAATTGCATTCTGCGTCAAATCGGCTTTTGCTTTTCGCCAATAAAGTGATTAATCGCGACACCAGCGGTGAGGGGATTGGATGACTGCAAGGAGCCGGAAAGCAGGGATGCTGACGCGCATGATCTGCGCGCTGAGCCTGCTTTTGCTCGGCCTTGGGCACCAGCTGCCGCAACTCGGCGCTGAGCCGCTTTACAACGCTGCCGAATATACACTGCCTGGCGGTTCCTTCGCCTCGCTCTGCGTCACCGTCAAGGATGACGAAGGCAAGCGGATCCCGATGGGGCCGAATTGCGACGTGTGCCGTCTCGCTGCCTCGGTGATCCTGCCCGCGCCGGATGCTGCCGCATGGCTGAAACTCGAATTTGCTTCGTTCGAGAACGGCCTGACGAGCGATATCGCGGCCCTGCCGCTTCGCGCAGTGACGCAGCCGAAATCTCGGGGGCCGCCGGTTCTGGCCTGATCTCCAACCCGAACCGAAATGCAATATGATGCCGGAGCCCGCCAAGACGATGCGGATGACGGCGAGGAGATATCAGATGAAAACCGTTCAAACCCTTGGCCTTGCCGCTGCCCTTTCCTTTGCCGCGACGGCCGCTAGCGCGCATGTGACCTTTCTCGACGCCGAGGCGGCGCAGGAAGCCACCATCCTGGCAACGCTGCAGGTCCCGCATGGCTGTGACGGCAAGCCGACGAATGAAGTGCAGGTGAAGCTGCCGGAAGGCTTTGTCTTCGCCAAGCCGCAGCCGAAGGCCGGCTGGGAGCTCGAGGTCATCAAGGGCGACTACAAGAGGAGCTACGACAATCACGGTACGCCGGTGAAGTCGGGCGCGATCGAGATCCGCTGGAAGGGCGGCAATCTCTCCGATGATTTCTACGACACCTTCGTGATCCAGGGTAAGGTCTCCGGCATCGATGCCGGCACCTCGCTGGCTTTCCCGGTCACGCAGCTCTGCGGCGATACCGTCGAGGCCTGGGATCAGATCGCCGCCGATGGCAGCGATCCGCACAAGCTGAAGAGCCCGGCGCCGGTGCTGAAGGTGGTCGAGGGCAGCGGTCACGGCCATGGCCACGACGACATGGCGGGCATGGACATGAGCGGTATGGCCGGAATGGCGATGGCGGCGCCCGCGGGCGACGAGGCAAAGATCGGCGATCTCGAAATATCCGGCGCCTTTGCCAAGGCGATGCTTCCGGGCCAACCTGTCGGCGGTGGCTTCTTCACGGTCAAGAACAACGGCAAGAGCGATGATACGCTTGTCGCCATCACGTCGCCAAATGCCGGCGAGGTGCAGATGCATGAGATGAAGACCGAGAACAACGTCATGAAGATGCGCGAGCTGAAGGGTGGCATCGCCATTCCTGCGGGCGGGACCGTCAAGCTTGAGCCCGGCGCCCTGCATCTGATGTTCCAGAAAGTCACGGCGCCCTTCAAGCAGGGTGACACAGTTCCGGTGACGCTGACATTCGAAAAGGCGGGCAAGGTCGATGTGACGCTGAAGGTGCTCTCGGCGCAAGGCAAGTAACACGCCCGTCAAGGCAACCAACAAAAAGGCCCGCGTCACAGACCGCGGGCCTTTCTGCCTTCCGGGGACAGAAGTTAGAAGTCTTCGTAGGATTTAAGCGCGTGCTGCAGGCCTGCCTGCGGCTGCTTGTTGCCCTTGGTCATCAGGTCCAGCGCCACTTCCGTCGACTGGATGATGTTCGGCATTTCTTCATGTTCGTCGGCCGCTTCGACGCCACGCAGCTGGCGCTCGGCAATCCTGCGGGCATCCTTCGCGGCCATGCTTGCCGGAACGCGCGGAGCGATCCGCAACGAGTCGAAGGCGGCAGCCGCAGTGCTTGCCGATATGGTCACGACCTGTGTCATGCTTTCGACGATACCGGTGTGGCGTTGGCTCCCGGCTAAGGAAAATACTCGCATTTTACCGATCTGCCGGAATTACCGGGAAACGATTGGAAATGCTCTTCTGCTGCGCTAAACAGGGCCATGTTCCAGGCTTTTCTCGTTGCCGCCGGTGGCGCTCTCGGCTCTCTGCTGCGTTATTTCGTCGGCCAGTGGTCGCTCAGACTGTGGGGTCCCAACTTTCCGTGGGGCACGCTGATCGTCAACGTTGCCGGATGTTTCGTCATCGGCGTGTTTGCCGAGATGATCGCCCGCCGTTTCAATGCGTCGGTAGAGTTGCGGCTCTTGCTGATCACCGGCTTCCTCGGCGGTTTCACGACGTTCTCAGCCTTTTCTCTGGACGCAATTTCGCTTTTCGAACGCGGCGAAGCCGTGCTTGGCGGCGTCTATATCGCTGCCAGCGTCGGTCTCTCGATGGCCGCCGTTGTCGCCGGTCTTGCGCTGATGCGGGCGCTGATCTGAGATTCGGGTTTCCGTTTTCGACAAAAATGCTCTAAAGCCACCGGCAAAGGCCGCGCCTGGCGCTGGCAACTCTTTCCGAAAGTACTTTCATGGCTGGCATTGAACATATCACCGTCGAACCGGACGAGGCGGGCATGCGGCTCGATCGCTGGTTCAAGATCCATTTTCCGGGCCTGGGCTTCGGCCCTCTCCAGAAGCTCCTGCGCTCCGGCCAGGTGCGTGTCGATGGCGGCCGCGTCAAGACCGATGCGCGGGTGCAGCCCGGCCAGGTGGTGCGCGTTCCGCCGATAGACGTTGACGCCAAGAAGAACACTCCGATCGCCGGGCACGATTTGAAGCATGGTGGCGACTACGAATTGCTGCAGCGCATGGTTCTGCACGAGGACGACAAGGTGATCGTGCTCAACAAGCCGGCTGGCCTTGCTGTGCAGGGCGGATCGGGCGTGACGCGCAATATCGACAAGATGCTCGAGGCCTGGACCAGCCCGAAGGGCGAGAAGCCGCGGCTGGTGCATCGGCTCGACCGCGATACTTCGGGCGTGCTGGTGATTGCCCGCACCCGCGGCGCGGCGCAAAAGCTTACGGCGGCGTTTCGCGAGCGCGACACCAAAAAGACCTACTGGTCGCTGGTGAAGGGCGTGCCGCGCAAGCATGAGGACAAGATCTCGACCTGGCTCGTCAAGGAGCAGACGCCGGACGGTGACCGCATGCGGGTCTGCAAGCACGGCGAGGAGGGGGCGGACCACGCGATCTCCTACTACAAGGTGCGCGAAACGGCAGCGCAGAACCTCGCCTGGCTGGAGATGGAGCCCTATACGGGGCGTACGCACCAGTTGCGTGTGCACGCGCTGCATATCGGCCACCCGATCATCGGCGACCCCAAATATTTCGACGACGACCACAACTGGGATTTCCCCGGCGGCGTGCAGAAGAAGCTGCATCTGCATGCGCGCAAGATCGACGTTCCTCATCCGAACGGCGGCCGTCTGCGGGTCACAGCGCCGCTGCCGCCGCATATGGTGCAGACATGGAACCTGCTCGGCCTCGACCTCGCAGAGGCGGATCGGGAAGACTACGAATGAAGCTCGCCCTGTTCGATTGCGACGGCACGCTTGTCGACAGTGCTGCGCTGATCCATGAAGTTATGGCACGGACTTTCGTGGCCTTCGGCCATCCACGGCCTGCGATCGAAAGCACCAAGTCGATCATCGGCCTGACGCTCGATATCGCCATTGCCCGGATGCAGGGCAAACCGCATGTCGATAACGAGGCGGTGGCGATGACCGCGCATTACAAGAAGATCTACATGGACGTGCGCGGCGAGCCCGGCATGGATGTGCCGCTGTTCGACGGTATCAAGACTGTCATTGCAGCGCTTGCGGCGCGCGACGACATCCTGATCGGTGCCGTGACCGGCAAGTCCCGACGCGGCCTCGTCAGCGTTCTTGAAATCCATGGTTTCGCGCCACACTTCATCGTTTCGCGGACTGCCGACGATTGCCCGTCGAAGCCGCATCCGGCCATGGTGACGGAATGCTGTGACGAAACGGGCATGAACCCTGCCGATGCCGTTGTCATCGGCGATGCGATTTACGATATGCAGATGGCGAAGGCGGCCGGTGCCAAGGCGGTCGGCGTATCCTGGGGATATGCCAGTGTCGATGAGCTGATTGCTGCAGGTGCCGATGCCATCGCCCATCATCCGAACGACGTGCTCGACCATTTATGAGGTGACGCCATGCGCGACCTGTTGAACGACCTTTCCGAAGGCCTCAGCCATCCCGATCCGATCCGCCGTGCGCAGATCCAGATGAAGAAGCCGCTGCCGAAGCGTTTCTACAAGGACGTTTCCGTTGCCGAGCAGGATGCCGGATTTGCGATCCTGCTCGACGGCCGGCCTGTCCGCACGCCTGCCAAGCAGATCCTTGCCGTGCCGACCAAGCCGCTTGCCGATCTGCTCTCTGCCGAATGGCAGGCGCAGGCCGAGGTGATCGATCCGGCGACCATGCCTGTGACGCGGCTGGTGAACACGGCGCTCGACGGCGTGGCGACCGACACACAGGCGGTGTTCGACGATATTGTGCGCTTTTCCTCCAGCGACCTTCTCTGCTACCGCGCCGACCAGCCGGAGCTGCTGGTACAGCGCCAGGCCGAGCGCTGGGATCCGGTGCTCGACTGGGCGGCCGGCGATCTCGGTGCGCGCTTCCTGCTGATCGAGGGCGTGATCCATCATGAGCAGCCGCGTGACGCCATCGCGGCTTTCGGCGTGACGCTTCGCCGCCATGATAGCGCGCTGGCGCTTGCCGCGTTGCATACGATGACGACGCTGACCGGATCGGCAATCCTGGCGCTGGCTTTTGCCGAGCGGCACCTGACGATGGACGAAGCCTGGTCGCTTGCGCATCTCGACGAGGACTGGACGATCGAGCATTGGGGCAGCGACGAGGAAGCCGAAGAGCGCCGTGCCAAGCGCTTCGAGGACTTCAAGGCGTCGGCGGATGTTTTTTTGGCGCTAAGGGCCTGAAACATATTGCTTTGACCGCCATAATGACGAACTCTGCGACTCCTGAGTGGGGATGGGTGCAGGTTTTTTCAATGAAGTGGCTGCGGTTGTGTTTTTGCCAGATAGCGATGATCTGCGCTGCCTTGACCGGTTGCGCCGGCATGGGTTCCAGCGAGCCGCCAGCCCCTGTATATGACGTCAGAAGTGCCGTGGTTCTCGGTGGCCCCGGGATTGCCGAGCCTCTGCTGTCCGGCATCAGCGACCGCGTCAATGCCGCCATCAATGCCACGGTCCGCACCGACGTCTATCCGCGCGTCGTGCTGACGATCCGCATCGTTTCCGTCACCAAGGGGCAGGGGTTCGACAATAACCGCAACGTCGCGAAGATTACCGCCGATGCTGCCTCTGTCGACGACGGGTCGGTGATCGGTGTCTCGGCCTTCGACGTGTCGAGCTTCGCCAACGATCCTGCAATGGCCGATCAGATTCTCGCAGAAGATATTGCCGCGCGGCTTCGCTCGGCATTCAAGCTGACGGCCGGGCGCGGCTGATCAATGCCGCGCTGGCGGCAGGAGGCGTTTTCATGAAGGAAATTCTCGAGGAGCTCGAGCGCCGGCGCGACGAAGCGCGGCTTGGCGGCGGGCAGGCGCGCATCGATGCGCAGCACAAGCGTGGCAAGCTGACGGCCCGCGAGCGAATCGACCTGATCCTCGATGAAGATTCCTTCGAAGAATTCGACATGTTCGTCGAGCACCGTTCCACCGATTTCGGCATGGAGAAGACCCGCTTCGCCGGCGACGGTGTCGTCACCGGCTGGGGCACGGTCAACGGCCGTACCGTCTTCGTCTTCGCCAAGGATTTCACGGTCTTCGGCGGCTCTCTTTCGGAAGCGCATGCCGAGAAGATCATGAAGGTGCAGGACATGGCGCTGAAGAACCGCGCGCCGGTCATCGGTATCTATGATGCAGGCGGGGCGCGCATCCAAGAAGGTGTTGCGGCACTCGGCGGCTATGCGGAAGTGTTCCAGCGCAACGTCCTGGCTTCGGGAGTCATCCCGCAGATATCCGTCATCATGGGGCCTTGCGCCGGCGGCGATGTCTATTCGCCGGCGATGACCGATTTCATCTTCATGGTGCGTGATACGTCCTACATGTTCGTCACCGGGCCTGACGTCGTCAAGACGGTGACCAACGAGACAGTCACAGCCGAAGAGCTCGGCGGCGCCTCCGTGCATACGACGCGATCCTCGATTGCCGACGGCGCCTACGATAACGACGTCGATACGCTGCTGCAGGTGCGCCGCCTGATCGATTTCCTGCCCTTGTCGAACACGTCGCCGGTCCCCGAAATCGAATGTTACCAGCCGGTGATAGAGGCGGACGAGTCGCTCGATACGCTGGTGCCCGCCAATGCCAACAGGCCCTATGACATCAAGGAACTGATCCTGAAGGTCGCCGATGAGGGCGATTTCTTCGAGATACAGGCGAGCTTCGCGAAGAATATCGTCTGCGGCTTCGGGCGCATCGAGGGCTCTACGGTCGGTTTCGTGGCCAACCAGCCGATGGTGCTGGCCGGCGTGCTCGACAGCGACGCGTCGCGCAAGGCGGCGCGCTTCGTGCGCTTCTGCGATTGCTTCAACATTCCGCTGGTGACCTTTGTCGATGTGCCGGGATTCCTGCCGGGGACGGCGCAGGAATATGGCGGGTTGATCAAGCATGGCGCAAAGCTGTTGTTTGCCTATGCCGAAGCGACGGTTCCGAAGCTGACGGTGATCACCCGCAAGGCCTTCGGCGGCGCCTATGACGTGATGGCGTCGAAGCATCTGCGCGGCGACTTGAACTACGCCTGGCCGACGGCGCAGATCGCGGTCATGGGAGCCAAGGGCGCCGTCGAGATCATCTTTCGCAAGGATATCGCCGACCCCGAAAAGATCGCGGCGCATACGAAAATGTACGAGGACCGGTTCCTGTCGCCTTTCGTGGCAGCCGAGCGCGGTTACATTGACGAGGTGATCATGCCGCACTCGACGCGCCGCCGTCTGGCGCGCGGATTGAAGATGCTGCGCAACAAGGATCTCTCCAATCCCTGGAAGAAGCATGACAACATTCCGTTATGAGCGAATAAAACTGTCCTTTCAGCTGTTTACGCACTGTCGAAGAAGTGAATAGACGTTGGCATTCCGTGATTTTTCTTGGGAATGGCGACGCGCTAACGCTCTTGCGCCCCTAAAAGGAGAGTCCTTATGTCTGGTATTTTTGATCGCCTGAACGCCTACCAACCCTTCGCGCTGGCTGCGCTCAGAATTTTCACCGCTTTGCTTTTTATCGAGCATGGCACGATGAAGCTTTTCGCTTTTCCCATCCCGCAGGGCGAGGGTGGTTCGCTGCCACCGCTTTTCCTCGTTGCCGCATTGCTTGAGGTTATCGGTGGCCTGCTCGTTCTCGTCGGCTTCCTGACGCGCCCGGTTGCTTTCCTGCTGTCCGGTGAGATGGCGATCGCCTATTTCATGGCGCATTTCCCGCGCGGCTTCTATCCGGCGGTGAACGGCGGCGGCGAAGCCATCCTGTTTTGCTTCATCTTCCTGTTCCTGGTTTTCGCCGGAGCTGGCGCGCTATCGGTGGACAAGCGCAACGCCTAAAGAAGACGCCGCGGGTTTTGGCCCGCGGCGTTTTTATCTCATGCGGTGAGCTTCAGCCCCGCGATGCCTGCGACGATCAGTGCGATGCAGGCGAGGCGCGATGCGGTCGCGGGATCGCCAAGCAGCCAGATACCGAGAAGGACCGTGCCGACGGTGCCGATGCCGGTCCAGATCGCGTAAGCTGTGCCGATCGGTAGCGTTTTCACCGCCAGCCCCAGAAGCACGACGCTGATCACCATCGAGATAACGGTGAAAATCGTCGGCATGGGTTTGGTGAAGCCATCGGTGTATTTCAGGCCGATCGCCCAACCACATTCAAAAAGTCCGGCTAGAAACAGCAGGAACCAGGCCATCTTACTCTCCTTTTCAAGAGCGAGGCCGTCCCCGCGACATTTGCGCCCGAGGGATCGGGCGCCGCAGTCGTCTGCGTTGATTTCTATATGCGCGGAGTAACGGCTGAGTTCAAGGTAGGAATTGGCATAGCTGCCATGCCACCCGTTTCTTGCGGCTTACCCAAGCCGCTCGGCATGCCACTTCAAATGGTCGTCCATGAAGGTCGAGATGAAGTAGTAGGAGTGGTCGTAGCGCTCGTGCATGCGCAATGTCAGGGCGATGTCCGTACCCTTGATGGCCTCTTCGAACAGCCAGGGGCGCAGGCCCTTTTCCAGGAAGCCGTCGGCCTTGCCCTGATCGATCAGGAACTCCGGGAACCGTGCGCCATCGCTTACCAGCGCGCAGGCGTCATACTGGCGCCACTTGGTCTCATCCGTGCCGAGATATTTTCCGAGCGCAGGTGCCGACCAGTCGGCTGTCGAAGGTTCGACGATCGGCGCGAAGGCCGAGCAGCTCTTGAAACGCTCCGGGTTCTTCAGCGCGATCGTCATCGCACCGTGACCGCCCATTGAATGGCCGAAGATGCCCTGACGGCTCATGTCGGCGCGGAACTGTTCGGCGATCAGGGCAGGGAGCTCTTCGGTGATGTAGGTATACATCTGGTAGTGCTCGGCCCAGGGCGATTCCGTTGCGTCGAGATAGAAGCCGGCGCCTTTGCCCATCTGCCAATTTGTCAGCTCGTCGGCGACATCGTTGCCGCGCGGGCTGGTGTCGGGGCAAACGATGATCAAGCCAAGTTCTGCAGCCATGCGCCGGTATTCGCCCTTCTCCATGACGTTTGCATGGGTGCAGGTGAGACCGGAGAGATACCAGAGCACAGGGCAGGGCTCCTTGATCGCCTGCGGCGGCACGAAGACCGCAAAGGTCATGTCGCAGTTGCAGGCTTCTGAAGCGTGGCTGAAGACGCCCTGCATGCCGCCGAAAGCGGTTGCCTGGGAAATGATGTTCATGGCTGATTGTCCGTATTGGAGCTGGCGGCCTTGGCGCGCCGGCAGAGGCGATCGAATGTTTCCAGGAACCGTGAGCGGTCCTTGGGGCTGAAGGCGGCGTTGTAGCCCTTGCTCTCGCCGGTCTCGCGAAGATGGGCGCCGAGGTCGCGCATGGCACTCGCCATACCGATATTGGTGTCGTCGAAGACGCGTCCGGTCGGGCCGCTGACGAGCGCGCCGGTCGCAACGCAGCGCACGGCAAGCGGCACATCGGCGGTGACGACGACGTCACCTTGACCTGCATGCTCGGCGATCCAGTTGTCAGCCGCGTCGAACGCATTGGAAACAATGACGTTCTTCACCATCGGATCGCGCGACGGACGCAGGCCCGAGTTGGCGACGAAGGTGACCTCGATGCCGAGGCGCTCGGCAACCTTCAGGATTTCCGGTTTGACCGGGCAGGCGTCTGCATCGACATAGATCATGAAGTTCAATCTGTTCTTGCTGGAACGCCACGCGTTACCGGGTAGCGTTCTTTCTTTCGGCTCTCATAGTCCGGCGGCTGCCATCGGTTCAAGATGTCAGGCTTCTTTCAGTGTGCCGGCCTTCTTTGCCACCCAGGTGGCAATGACGTCCATCAGCGTCGGATTGAGGCAGTCGTAGGTCTCCAGGCCGATCTCCCTGAACTTGCCCCGCACGCCCGCCATCGCTGAAGGCGGCGTGCCGGTTTCAATGATCGAGGAGACGAAAGCCGCAAAGCCCGGTTCAGGCCAACCGCTTTCCTGGAAGCGTTCGGGATGGACGAAATCCAGCCCCTTGAACGCGTGATCGCGCTCCACTGGTCCGTACATGTGAACGCCGCACTGCTTGCAGGCATGGCGCTGGATCAGCGCTTCGGGATCGACGACGTGAAGCTTGTCGCCATTCTCTAGCACCGAGACATTCTCATGCGCCGCCACTGCCACGATCGAGAATGCGGCGCCCTTGGGCTTCCAGCACTTGCTGCAGCCACAGGCGTGGTTGTGCAGTACCGTGCCCTTGACCGCCACCTTCACGGGCTTGTCCGTACAGGCGCAGACAAGCGTTCCGCCGTTGAAATTCGCCTGACCCTTCTTCACCCCGCCATCGAGCAGCGGGTGTATCGATACCTGGTTTGCCATGTTCAGCTTCTCCTCCTCAGCTGCCCACGGCTCCCAAATCAGGATCGATTTGCGACAAAGCCGCAGGCGATTTCAACGTCGAACCGCATTCCGCATCACTCTCCTCAGTAGACCACGACGCCCCGGATGCTTTCGCCCTTGTGCATCAGCTCGAAGCCCTTGTTGATGTCTTCGAGCGGCATCGTATGGGTGATCATCGGATCGATCTGAATCTTGCCCTGCATGTACCAATCGACGATCTTCGGCACGTCGGTGCGGCCGCGCGCGCCGCCAAAGGCCGTGCCCATCCAGTTGCGGCCGGTGACCAGTTGGAACGGTCGCGTCGAGATTTCCTGGCCGGCGCCGGCAACGCCGATGATAACAGACTTGCCCCAGCCGCGATGCGATGATTCGAGGGCCTGACGCATGACCTTGGTGTTGCCGGTGCAATCGAACGTGTAATCGGCGCCGCCGATCAGGTCGCCGTTGCGCTTCGTCAGGTTGACGAGATAGGGCACGATGTCGTCGCCGACTTCCTTCGGATTTACGAAATGCGTCATGCCGAACTTCTCGCCCCATTCCTTTCGGTCGGGGTTGATATCGACGCCGATGATCATATCGGCGCCGGCAAGGCGCAGGCCCTGCAGCACGTTCAGGCCGATGCCGCCGAGACCGAAGACGATCGCCGTCGAGCCGATCTCGACCTTGGCGGTGTTTATGACAGCGCCGATGCCTGTGGTGACGCCGCAGCCGATGTAGCAGATCTTGTCGAAGGGGGCGTCCGGATTGACCTTGGCGAGCGCGATCTCCGGCAGAACGGTGAAGTTCGAGAAGGTCGAGCAGCCCATGTAGTGGTGGATCTTGTCCTTGCCGATCGAGAAGCGCGAGGTGCCGTCGGGCATCAGGCCCTGGCCCTGCGTCGCGCGGATCGACGTGCAGAGGTTGGTCTTGCGCGACAGGCAGGAATAGCACTCGCGGCATTCCGGCGTGTAGAGCGGAATGACGTGGTCGCCCTTCTTCACCGAGGTGACGCCGGGGCCGACATCGACGACGATGCCCGCACCCTCATGACCGAGAATTGCGGGGAAGAGGCCTTCCGGATCGGCGCCCGACAGGGTGAAATCATCGGTATGGCAGATGCCAGTCGCCTTCACCTCGACCAGCACCTCTCCGGCGCGTGGTCCTTCAAGCTGAACTGTCATGACCTCAAGCGGCTTGCCGGCCTGAACGGCGACTGCGGCGCGAACGTCCATCGTCTGATCTCCCTCATATGATTTGATGGCGGACATTGGCACGCCGGGTGAGGGAGGCTCAAGCAAAAAGCTTGATCAAAAGACACTTTGTCCGGGATGCGGCAGCGAGTTTGCCGCAAACGTCAGAGGAGGTTTTCGCTCGCGAAAATAATGGCATAGCCGTGCATGGCGATTGCCGCATAGAGCCCGAATGCCACAAGCATCCGCTCGCCGTCATTCATCTCATCAAGCTTCTGGCGCGGCTTGACGGATCCCGAGCCGATCATGCTCAGCAGGATGAAGACAACAAGGCCGGCGATCAGCAGATTGTTCGACAGTCCGATCTCCCAGCCGATCGCCAGAATGCAGCCTGTGACCGCGAAACTTGCCACCATCAGCGAATGACGGGTGCGGAAGATCTGCCGCAGAACCTGTCCGCCGTCGAAGCGATGCATGGGCAGGAGGTTCAGCAGATTGAAGGCGCCGAGAATCAGCAGGAAGACAAGCAGCGGCCGTCCGAAACTGGCAGGCAGAAGGCCATGACCGATCCCCTGGTATGCGGTGATGACGATCTGCACGAGGAAAGCCGACATGCCGGCGCCCATCAGCGCGCAGGCTGCGACCTCGAAGAGATTCTTGTACGGCCGCCCGCCAATGGCGATACCGCCGAGCAGGGGGACGAAGATCATCCGCACTGACTTGTGTCCAAAGGCGCGATAGGCAGCCATATGGCCAAGCTCATGGAGCACGATGACCAGCGTGAGAAAGGTGGAGATCATCAGGCCGCTGACGCTGAGCCCGAAGAACGGCCAGAGCAGAAGCGTCGAGAGGATCGCCAGGCCTGTCTGCACCAACGGACCTTCGAAGTAACCCTGCGGCTTCGAAATGCCGGTTTCCAGCCAGCCCTGCAGCGACCTTACCTCCCGCTGCAGAACGAAATAGCGGAAGAGCAGGAAAGCGAGACCGCGATAGTGATCGGTCTGACTGATCTCTAGTGTGGACCCTTGGGGCGTTGCCCTGATGATGCGGCTCTCGGT
Source organism: Rhizobium sp. BE258 (assembly GCF_031457345.1). Lineage (NCBI taxonomy): Bacteria > Pseudomonadati > Pseudomonadota > Alphaproteobacteria > Hyphomicrobiales > Rhizobiaceae > Rhizobium > Rhizobium sp. BE258. The sequence goes on along the minus strand of NZ_JAVDWL010000009.1, from coordinate 89,307 downwards.
GTAATGCGTCCAGAACTGCGGATCGAGCGTGCTGTCGTCGGCAATCCGGGAGCGGAAGGCATGAACGCCGCCAGCCGGGAGCGGGTCGAGCGCCAGGACGCGGCGCAGCGGCTCTCCATTCCGGTCGAGATGATTGTAAACCTGCTCGACGAACCCAGGACGATGTGCGATCGGCCGGCTGCTGATGACGGCGTGATGCCAATCAGCGGCTTCGCCAGCGGGATTGATCGCCTTCCAGAGCGTCTCCGGCGGACAGTGGAAGGTTCTGACGACGCTGATCGTGCGCTGCCCGAGTGGCATACGCATCAACAGCCAGAGTAGGCCAAGATTGATCGATAGCAGCAAGCCTGCCGATTGAAGGGCCGTCATTCGCAACTCCGGCCCCAGCCACAGGACGAAAACGGCTCATCATAGAGCGGGCGTCTTAACAAAAAGCCTTGGCCTTCAGGCCGTCAGAGGCTGCGGCTGTTTCGGAATGGGTCAGGCGAATTCCATGATGACGGCATCGACGGCCAGGCTTTCACCCGGCTTTGCCTTGACCTTGCCGACGACAAGGTCGCGCTCGGCGCGCAGGACGTTTTCCATCTTCATGGCTTCGACCACCGCCAACGTTTCGCCGGCCTTGACTTCCTGGCCTTCGGACACCGAGATCGACACGACGAGGCCGGGCATCGGGCAGAGCAGGAGTTTCGACGTATCGGGCGGCAGCTTCACCGGCATCAGCCTGTCGAGTTCCGCGTGGCGCGGCGTAAACGTCTTCGTCCGGACAGAAAGCCCCTGCCAGTCGATCCGCAGGCCATTCAGGATGGGGCGGATCTGGGCGATGACTTTGACGCCGCCGATCGTTCCGGACCAGACGGGCTCGCCCGGTCTCCAAGTGGTGATAACCTGGATTTCGCTGCCACCTGCGTTCATCTCCATGTCGAAGGGGATGGTGACGTGGCCGTCAGTCAGCGACAGGCCAACATAGTCCTTGCCGATCCTGACCACCCAGTCGCTGCGCAGATCGCTGCTGGCCGCACGCAGGCGGTCGGCGTGGCGCTCGCGGCGGCTCGTTTCGATCAGCGATGCCGAGAGCGCGATGGCTGCGAGAGCGGTCTGCTGCCAGCCGTCAGGTTCGGACGGGGCAAAGCCATCGGGATATTCCTCGGCAATGAAGCCGGTCGACAGGCGGCCCTCGCGCCAGCGTGGATGTTTCATCAGTGCCGAAAGAAACGGGACGTTATGTTCGATCCCGTCAACGACGAAGGCGTCGAGCGCTTCGGCCATGGCATCGATGGCCGCCAGCCGGTCCGGCGCCCAGGTGCAGAGCTTGGCGATCATCGGGTCGTAATACATGGAAATCTCGGCGCCCTCATAAACGCCGGTGTCGTTGCGGACGATCACGTCGCCCTGCTTGCCTTCTTCAGGCGGGCGGTAGCGCGTCAGGCGGCCGATCGAGGGCAGGAAGTTGCGATAGGGGTCTTCGGCATAGAGACGGCTTTCGATCGCCCAGCCGTTGAGCTTGATGTCCTTCTGCGCGAAGGGCAGCTTTTCACCGGCAGCGACGCGGATCATCTGTTCGACGAGATCGACGCCGGTGACGAGTTCGGTCACCGGATGCTCGACCTGCAGCCGGGTGTTCATTTCCAGGAAATAAAAGTTGCGGTCGCGATCGACGATGAATTCGACGGTTCCTGCACTCTGGTAATCGACGGCCTTGGCAAGCGCGACAGACTGCTCGCCCATCGCCTTGCGGGTCTTTTCATCGAGGAACGGCGAGGGCGCCTCTTCGGCGACTTTCTGATTGCGGCGCTGGATCGAGCACTCGCGCTCGCCGAGATAGACGGTGTTGCCGTGCCCGTCGGCGAGTACCTGAATCTCGATGTGGCGGGGATCGACGACGTATTTCTCGATGAAGACGCGGTCATCGCCGAACGAACTCTTTGCTTCAGAGCGTGCCCGGTCGAAACCGTCGCGGACTTCGCTCTCGCTCCAGGCGATACGCATGCCCTTGCCGCCGCCACCGGCAGAGGCCTTGATCATGACCGGGTAGCCGATCTCGCCGGCGATCTTTTCGGCATGGACGGCATCTTCGATGACGCCGAGATAGCCGGGGACCGTGGATACCTTCGCGGCGTTGGCGAATTTCTTTGATTCGATCTTGTCGCCCATGGCGAGGATCGCTTTGGGCTTCGGTCCGATGAAGACGATGCCTTCCTTCTCCAGCGCTTCGCAGAAGGAGGCGCGTTCGGAGAGGAAGCCGTAGCCGGGGTGTACGGCTTCGGCGCCCGTTTCCTTGCAGGCAGCGATGATCTTCTCGGCCACCAGATAGCTTTCCGAGGCCGGTGCAGGGCCGATATGGATGGCTTCGTCCGCCATTTCGACATGAAGCGCGTCCCGATCCGCATCGGAATAGACTGCGACCGTCAGGATACCCATGCGCCGCGCAGTCTTGATCACGCGGCAAGCGATCTCGCCGCGATTCGCGATCAGGATTTTCTTGAACATGCAGACTCCACCCGAAAAATGCGTCCTGAAGTTCTACGCAGAAACTTCAGAACGCACAATCGTGCGAAAGCCTTGCAGATATTCAGCTTTATGGCGTGGGGTCAGGCGACCGCCTGCTCGTCATCGACAATCCGTAGCCAGCGGCTGGCGCGCGGCTGGTGATAGTCGCGAAGTTCGAGCGCCCGCATGATTTCCACCCAGCGGGGGTGGTTCGAGGCGGGCAGGGTCTCCGTCTCGATCCGCCTGAGAACGCCATGGGTCACCGGCGAAACCGGAATGACGCCGCCTTCGCTGACATTGCGCAGCACGCGCATGACGAAGTCGATATCCTGGCGGGTGATGCCCTTGCGATCGACGGCGCGCGAAAGCTTGTAGCCGCCGACATTGTCGGTGATCGCAAGGCGCAGCTGATCGAGGGCGAAGGCGCGCAGCTCGTCCGGCACGTGGGAGGAGATCTCCATGATGTGCAGCACCAACTCTAGCTCGAGCGCGGAATTGACGACGCCGTCAGTCGCAAACATGCGCATGATCCAGGCAACGTTGATCGCGTCGAGCGAGCCCTGCGGATAGGTGTAATTGACGATGAAGCCTGCCAGGTTCTCGACGAAGAACGCGTTCCATTCCTGGCATTTTTCGGGGCAGGAATTGTTGAGGGCAAGCATGACGACGACGTCGTCGGATGTCCGGACGCCGTCCGGAAAGCTGTGCTTGCGCAAAAGGCCGATATCGTCGGCGGCAAGCCGATGCTTTCCGGCGATGACACATGCCGGGAAAGCGAGTCGAAATTCGCTCATTTTTTGTCTCCAGAACCTCATCATGAGGCCGGAGACGGTTCTAGCGCGGGCGAATTGAAGATCCCTGAACAACGACAGTTAACGAAATGCCGCGCCGTTCAGACGGAATTGACAGACTTCGACTGCGCCCGCTCGCGCCAGATGATGAAAAGCCCCGAGGCCACAATGATGGCGATGCCGATCCACTTGGAAAGTGTGGGAAAATCATTGAACAGCGCGTAGCCGAGAACCGTTGCCGAGATGATCTCGAAGTACTGAAATGGAGCAAGCAGCGAGAGCGGCGCCAGGCGAAAGGCGCGCACGATCAGCATATGGGCGTAACCGGAGATCGTTCCGAGAAGCAGAAGCAGGACCAGACCGAGGACGGACGAGGGCAGCGAGATCTCGAAATCCGGAAGGCCTGCGGCTGCGCCGCCCGCAAGGGCCACGGACATGAACAGCGTGCCGCCGATGCCGGCCATGGTCTGCATCGTCAGCGGCGAATCGGCATCGCCGATCGCCCGGTTCAGGAACAGGTACAGCGAATAAAGAAAGGCGCAGAAAACCGGCAGCAGCGCCTTCAGGCCGAAGATCTCGTAGCTCGGCTGGATCACGATCATCGCGCCGCCGAAGCCGACGACGATGGCCGTCCAGCGCCGCCAGCCGACCTTGTCGCCCAGGAACATCGCCGACATCGCTGTCAGCATGAACGGCTCGACGAAATAGATGGCGAAGACATCGGCGAGCGGCATGTATTTGACGGCGACGAAGAACAGCAGGCTGGCTGCGCCATGCAGCGCGCCGCGCAACAGGTTCATCCACGGACGCTTCGCCGACAATGCCTTCCAGCGGAAGATATAGAGCAGCAGCGGCAGCGTGCAGACCAGCTGGAAGAAGAAGCGGTAGAACGTGACCTGGCCCGGCGACATCGATTCGAACGTCGCCATATATTTGGCGATCGCATCCATGGCCGGCAGGACGATCATGGCGCTGGCCATGATGGCCATGCCTTGGAGCGGGTTTTGGTATGATTGTGGCTGAGACATGCTGCGCTTTCGGAAACACAGCCATCAACCACAGGAACCGCGCCGGATCAATATGACCTAGGCGTCCGAGATGGTTTCTCCGAAAACCGATTCGAACGACTGACGCAGACGGATGTCGACATCTGACATCATCACCGGCAGGCCGAGATCGACAAGGCTTGTGACGCCATAGGCGGAGATCCCGCAGGGGACGATGCCGGTAAAATGATCGAGATCGGGCTCGACGTTGAGCGACAGCCCGTGAAAGGTCACCCAGCGGCGCAGGCGGATGCCGAGGGCGGCGATCTTGTCCTCGCTCATCGTGCCATCCGGCAGCAACGGCTTTTCCGGCCGCCGCACCCAGACGCCAACGCGGTCCTCGCGCCGTTCGCCGCGGACATTCATCGAATCGAGCGTGCGGATGACGACGTCTTCGAGGGCTGCGACAAAGGCGCGGACGTCCTGACGGCGTCGCTTGAGATCGAGCATCACATAGGCAACGCGCTGACCGGGACCGTGATAAGTGTATTCGCCGCCGCGGCCGGTGGCGAAGACCGGGAATCGGTCGGGCTGCACCAGATCCTTGGCATCGGCGCTTGTGCCTGCCGTGTAGAGGGGCGGGTGTTCGACCAGCCAGACGAGCTCATCGCCGCCATCGGCGATCAAGGCCACTTCGCGCTCCATGGTTTCCACAGCAAGCTCATAGGGCACCAGCTCATCGGCGATGCGCCAGCGCACGGGTTTGTTGCCGGCCTGTGGAAACATGGAGAGTTGAAGATCGGTACGCAGCATAGACTTTTCCCTTGCCGCAAAGGCTCAGCGGCATGCTGCTATATGGCCTCGTTTGATAACCAATTCAAATGCTGTGATTTGTTTTGAAAAAATCTGTCATATCGCTCTTGTGCGCCCAAAATGCTTTTGCTACATGCTGCCTCGCCGACGCAAATCGGCTCTACCACGATGCGGTCGTGGCGGAATTGGTAGACGCGCAGCGTTGAGGTCGCTGTGGGGCAACCCGTGGAAGTTCGAGTCTTCTCGACCGCACCAAAGTAAACCCGCTTCGGCGGGTTTTTCTTTTTCTACAATTTCTTATCTCATTTTGCTGACGTGAAACCTGAGCCGTTACCAGCGGTTTCAGCGCTATCGACCATTGGCTGCCTCGCGCTAGTTTATTCCCTTGTCACATCGACGGGAGTGCCGCGCATTGAGCCTGACCTTCGCCATTGGAGATATCCACGGCTGCATCGGCCCGCTGTTGCGGATGATCGAACGGGTGGAAGATTATGCGCCATCAGGAAAGGTCGTGTTTCTCGGCGACTATATCGACCGTGGCCCAGATAGCCGTGCCGTCGTGGAGACGCTGATGGCAGGGCCGCGCTCGCCGGACTGGCAATGGATCGCGCTGAAGGGCAATCACGAGGACATGGCAACGGGTGCTCATGATGGGCGGCATAACGAATCGTGGTGGCTGGACAATGGCGGGATCGAGACGCTGGCATCTTACGGCGGACCGGTTCCGTCGCCGCACTTGAACTGGATGGCGGCACTGCCGCTTCTACACACGGATTCGCATCGCATATTCGTGCATGCCGGCGTCAGGGAAGGGCTCTATCTCGAAGATCAGGCGCCGCATGACCTGATGTGGCTGCGCTTCGAAGACGATGTATCAGGTGAATTCTGGGGAAAGCATCTGGTGCACGGGCACACCCCGTCACCGGCCAATCCGCGAACGATGGGAAATCGCACCAATCTCGACAGCGGCTGCGTCTTCGGGGGAAAACTCTCTTGCGCGGTTTTCGACGATAGTCTCCCGGGCGGTCCGGCCACATTGCTTCAGGTTCGAAGCTGATCACTGTGCGAATAAAACAAGAGCCGCATATACGGCTCTTGTTGCGTTTTCGTCGCGGTCAGTGCGTGCCAACGTCGCGGCAGGCATCGGTATCGGAAGCTCCGCCATCACCGGCTCTGGTCTGCACGCCCGTCAGCTCGGCCGGGTTCTTGCACGGCGGAAGGCGCTGGGCTTCGAGCTTGGAATAGTTGATCTTCTTGGGCGCGGCCATCTTGGTCTGGTACCAGCCGTCGCTGTCATTGGTGTAGTCGTCGGAATAGGCCGGAGGGGCATGTTCGGTGTAGTGAACAGGCTTCGGCGGGCTGATGCGGATCGGGCGGACGTAGCTGTCGTCGTACATGGGAGCGGCGAAAGCGGACGATGCGACGCCAATGGCAAACAGGGCCGCGGTGGCTGCAAGTTTGATTCTCATGTGATATCTCCTCAATCAGTTGTTGCAATCAACAACGAAACGATAACCCTCGGCAGGTACGAGTTCGCTCCTGAATTGAGGCGAAATTGTGGGAGCGTATGGCCACTGCGGATTACGAATTGTCCATGTAATTCACGATTCTGTGGCGATATTTCACCGTTTTGTGACATAGGTTAGCAACCTATCAAAACAACAAAACCCGGCCGCGTGTGCGGCCGGGTTTATCGAAACATACAACCCATGAATACATTATTCGTTTCTACAATTATTGAAGCTAATCCTCGTTCGGGATATGCGAGTCGACGCCTGTCGTCTCAAGACGGTTGCGAACGTGGTGGACGCCATCGACGGAAAGCGCGCCGAGTTCGGCCTTGCGGGCAATTCCGATCGTCTCGACTGAACCTTCCAGCGTGATCGTATGGCCGTCGGCATGGACGTCGATGCTTTCGGCGTCGAGATCAGGAATGTTTTCGAGGTTTTCGGAGACGCGGGCTTCCAGATCGTCGCTCTCGCTGCGATCGATCATATCTGCCGTCAGCGAATCCCTCAGACGGTTCTCATTGCCGTCCTCGTCGGTTCCATCGATGCGGAAGCCGCCGTTGCGGTCGCGGTCGAAATTCGCCGATGTCTCGCCATAGGCGCCGTTGGCGGGCTTTGCCGAGGATGCGCCGGGGCTGTCGGAATAGGGCCAGCCGTCATCGAGATTACGCTCCTCGTAGTCGCGATAATCTTCTTCGCGTGAAATGGTGCTCTTGTCGTCGGTCTTCGGCATGATCGTCCTCCTTCAAGGTCATGCTCAAAGAACGCTCATCGGCTGGATTGGTTCGTGGAAGTTTTATGAAATTAGCGGGCGGCCTTTTCCCATTTGCGGATCAGCCGGTCGCGCTTGAGCTTGGAGAGGCGCTGCAGCCAGAAGATACCATCGAGCTGGTCGATCTCATGCTGGATGCAGATGGCGAGAAAACCATCTGCGTTTTCCTCCTTCGTCTCGCCGGTCACGGTCTGATAGCGGAAACGGATTGCGCCGGGCCGGATGACCTCCTCTGTCGCGCCAGGCATGGAGACACTGCCTTCCATCTGGCGCAAAGTTTCCGCCGAAGACGAGAGGATTTCCGGATTGACATAGGTCCGCACGCCATCGGCCTTGCTGAGTTCGATCACCACCACCCTTTGGAAGATGCCGATATGGGCCGCCGTGATGCCGACGCCGGGCGCGGCCCGCATGGTGTCCAGGAGATCGCCCGCAAGGCTCTGCAGATCGCCGTCGAAGGCGCTGACAGGTGCGCAGACTGTTTTCAATCCGGGATGCGGATAGCGCAGGATCGGGCGGATCGTCATGTTTTCATAAGCTCCTGATATTCGGGTTGCGGAAACTATCGCCGCAACGGCGCATTGTCATCCGCAGACATGGTTTTGGACGCTAGACGCAAGGAGCCAATTCGGTTAGCAGGGACGGGGACTTATGCTGCCGCAACGGCTGGCGGGGTTCGTTTATCCGCTTGTTGACAATGCCTTTTCCGCCGCCATTCTCGAACGCGGCAGGAAAGCCGTAACTGTTATGATCCTGGATGCGAGGCGCAAATGACGGCAAGCGAAGAAGACGAACGCATCCGCAAGCGTCCAGAGGACGAAGACGCCGACATCTATGACGAGGACGGCAACGTTCGCAGCGATTTTCTAGCGCTGCTCGGTGCGGCAATCGCTGATCGCGACACGATTTTCCTGCGCCAGAACGTGGCGCGCCTGCACGAATCGGAAATCGGCGACCTGCTTGAGGCGATCCAGCCAGATCAGCGCCTGGCGCTGGTGCGCCTGCTCGGCGACGACTTCGACATGACGGCGCTGACCGAGGTGGATGAAGCGATCCGCCGTGAGATCGTCGATCAGATGCCGAATGAGCAGATCGCCGCGGCGATCGGCGATCTCGATTCGGACGACGCCGTCTACATTCTCGAAGATCTCGATCAAGAAGACCGGGACGAGATTCTCGCCCAGTTGCCGTTCACCGAGCGGGTGCGGCTTCGCAGAGCGCTCGACTACCCCGAGAGCTCGGCCGGCCGGCGCATGCAAACGGAGTTCGTCGCCGTGCCGCCGTTCTGGACCGTGGGGCAGACGATCGACTACATGCGCGAGGAGGAGGACCTGCCTTACTCCTTCACGCAGATCTTCGTCATCGATCCGACCTTCAAGCTGCTCGGCGCCGTCGATCTCGACCAGATCCTGCGCACCAAGCGGCAGAACAAGATCGAAGTGATCATGCGGGAGACGAACCACCCGATCCCGGCCGAGATGGACCAGGAAGAGGCGGCACAGCTCTTCGAGCAATATGACCTTCTCTCAGCCGCCGTCGTCGACGAGAACGAACGTCTGGTGGGCGTGCTCACCATCGACGATGTGGTCGACGTTATCCATGAAGAGGCTGACGAGGATATCAAGCGCCTCGGCGGTGTCGGTGACGAAGAGCTGTCGGATAATGTCATCTCCACAGTCCGTTCGCGCTTCCTCTGGCTGCTGATCAATCTCGGCACGGCGATGCTGTCTGCCAGCGTCATCGGGCTGTTCGACGGCTCGATCGAGAAGATGATCGCGCTGGCGGTGCTGATGCCGATCGTCGCCTCGATGGGCGGCAATGCCGGCACGCAGACGATGACGGTGACAGTGCGGGCGCTCGCGACCCGCGATCTCGACATTTACAACGCCGGCCGCATCATCCGCAGGGAAGCGACCGTCGGCGTCATGAACGGGGTGATTTTCGCAACGATCATGGGGGCGATTGCCGGCACCTGGTTCCACGATTACCAGTTGGGCATGGTGATCGGCGCGGCGATGATCATCAACCTGATTGCTGCAGCGCTAGCGGGCATCCTGCTGCCGCTGCTTCTGGACAAGGTCGGTGCCGATCCCGCCATCGCCTCGTCGGTCTTCGTGACGACGGTCACCGACTGTACGGGCTTCTTCGCGTTTCTGGGGATCGCGACCTGGTGGTTTGCCATTTAACCGCGCTGCCCTGCCGAAATTGACTATTACGTAAAAGTCAATATTATTGGCGGGAAAGAGTGGGAATCTGATGCCTGTGAACAAGTATTATAGCATAACGGAGCTGACGCGCGAATTCGGTGTGTCGACGCGCACGCTTCGCTTCTATGAAGACGAAGGTCTGATCCATCCGGAGCGCCGTGGCCGTACCCGCCTTTTCCGCCAGGCGGACCGCAGGCTCATCCAGGAAATCCTGCGCGGCCGGCGCATCGGTTTTACCATCGCCGAGATCCGCGAGATCATCACCGTCTACAAGGAGCCGCCGGGCGAACTCGGTCAGCTCAAGCTCTTGATGAAGCGCGTCGATGAGAAGCGTGAGGACCTGCGCCAGAAGCGCAAGGATATCGACGACACGCTGGCGGAACTCGACAATATCGAAGAATCCTGCCTCGGCCGGCTGGCCGAAATCGGCGTCGGTACCTGAGCCGCTATTGCGGTTCGGACGGAAGCGCCTTGATGCTGCATTGATTGGCGATCGCCTGCACCCGGTCGTCGTCAGGCTTGACGATTCCCGTGTGGAAGGGCTCCAGCAGCTTTTGCCCCTGCATTTCGGTCAGCGTGCATTCGCAATAGATCTGACATGACTTGGCATCCATGCCCTGGCACCAGCCGGGATTGCACTGGCGCATGTGAATTTCGGCCAGATCCGGCTTTGCCGGTGGCATGACGAAGGTCATTGCGTAAGCGATGGCGATCAGCACCGGTTGGTGGATCAGATAGAATGCCAGGCTGTGGCGCCCGCCGCGTGCCAGCAGCGAGCCGCCGGTCCCAAATGCGGCAAGCGTCTGCGGCAGGCTGGTACGCAGGGCGATCAGCGCCAGCGTCAAGCCTGACATATAGGCGGCGGCCCAGGGAAAGATCGGCACATAATCGTTCGAGCGCGGCGGCATGTCGGTGAGACCGATCCACCAGAGCAGCGGCTGGTTGAACGATGCCGAGCGAAGCATGCCCGGCGAAACAAAGGTATCGGCGATCCAGGCGGCGATCAGGGCGATTGTCACGAGGGCGGTGACGAATAGTGGCAGGCGCGCGAAGACGACGCCCACCAGCGTCATCGCGGCCATGCAATGCAGGATTCCGAAGAATATCCACTCGCCGGGCATGGCGATGCGGGTTGCGACGGAGATCAGCAGTGCAGCGCCTGCAATCATCGCGAAGCGTTTCCAGAACGACGGCCAGCGGATGCCTGCCTGGCTCGACAACGCCATACTGAGCCCGGCAATGAACAGGAATGTGGTGGCGATGGCGCGGGCATAGAGCTTCAGCCAGCCGGTCTCGGCGGTTCCGGGCGCAAGGTACCCCATGAACTCCAGGTCCCAGCTGAAATGATAGGTTGCCATGGCGATCAGGGCGGCGCCGCGCAGCGTATCAAGGAGGCCGATCCGGGGCGGATGCGCCGGGCTGCCGTTGCTGTCAGCCATCATCGTCATTCACTGTCTCCCGGACAAATCACCGTCGCCGTTTTGCGCTGGGTCGCGGGGAATAGGAGAAAGGTGGAGATTTGATGGCGGCGACACATCCATGATCGCCAGCCGCGCCTCCGAAAAGAACTGCCTGCGCGTAAGCACGAAGACGACGGTCGCCGTCGTTGCCATGAAAACGTAAGCGTTGACGAACCATCCGAGATAGCCGATCGACAGGAAGATCGCCCGCAGGCCTTCGTTAAAATGACCGCCGGCGATGATGTTCATGCGGATCACCCGTTCGGCCGCGCGCTCGGCCGCATAAACATCCGCTTCGGTGTCGCGCATCATCGGGATTGAGCCAAACAGGATCGTGCAGTAGTTGAAAAGCCTGTAGGACCAGCCGAACTTGAAGAAGGCATAGGCGAACAATCCGGCCAACCCGCCGACCTTGAGCTCGAAGCTTACGTGGCTACCGACGAAGACATAAGGCAGGTCGGCAAAGATGGCGCTGACCTTGTCGGTGGCGCCGAGCAGGGCAAAGCAGCTGCCGATCGCGAAGATGGATGTCGAGGCGAAGAAAGCCGTGCCGTTCTGCAGACCGGCCATGATCTGGGTGTCGATCATCTTCAGGTCACGGCGCAGCGAATTGTATATCCATTCGCGGCGGCGTTCGCCCATCGCATGCGTCAGGCTGGTGCGCCCGAAGAAGGTCCGGCCGCGGAGAAGCCAGGAATAGCCGAGCCAGGACACGGCAAAGAAGGCAAGCGCAGTATAGTCCGCAAGCGTAAGCATCGATGATTCAACCCCTTTGTCTCCGGCGCCACTCTACATATGCAATGAGATGCTGCAATGACCGGGGCTGCGGCCCAAAGCGATTTCCAGTGGTCCGGCCTTTCGCAAAGCGCCGACAGGCATTAAATCCTTCTTCGGCAGTGTCGCGCCGGTCAAACGCGATGTCGGTTCGCCGCGCGCGGCAAGTTGCTCCCGGGGATAGTCTCGGTGCAGTTCATTATTGGGAATCAGGCATGTTCCTTTCGGTATTCGATGTTTTCAAGATCGGCGTCGGGCCTTCGAGCTCGCATACGATGGGGCCGATGTCGGCTGCCAACCGCTTCCTCGAGCTTATTCTGTCGAACGAGTGGCCGCGCCCTTCATCAGGCGCGCAGGTCGCGTCGATCAAGGCCAGCCTGCATGGCTCGCTCGCCTATACCGGGATCGGTCACGGGACGGGCAGGGCGGTGATCCTTGGCCTGATGGGCGAGGCGCCAGATAGTGTCGATCCCGACAAGATGGACGGCATCATCGATCAGGTGGAGCGCTCCGGCCGCATCACGCCGCCCGGCCATCCCGCCTACTTCTTCCTGCCGAAGAACGACCTGGTCTTCGACAAGAAGCAGACGCTTCCCGGCCATGCGAACGGCATGATCTTTTCCGCCTTCGACAAGGACGACCGGCTGCTGCTGCGCCGCATCTACTACTCGGTCGGCGGCGGTTTCGTGGTCACCGATACCGAGCTTGAGCAGATGCGCGCCAAGAAGAAGGCGGCGCCCGGCGCCACCAAGGTACCCTATCCCTTCGCCACCGCGGCGCAGATGCTGGAGATGGCCGATCGCTCGGGGCTCACTATCGCGCAGATGAAGCGTGCCAATGAGGAAAGCCAGCGCAGCCGCGAGGAGCTCGATGCCGGCCTCGACCGCATCTGGGATGCGATGCGCTCTTGTATCGAGCGAGGGTTGAAGGTCGACGGCATCATGCCTGGTGGTCTCAAGGTTCGCCGCCGGGCGCGCCAGATCCACGACAAGCTGCAGGAAGAATGGCGCAGCAATCGCATCAACCCGCTGCTCGCCAACGACTGGCTGAGCGTCTATGCGATGGCGGTCAACGAGGAGAATGCGGCGGGCGGCCGCGTCGTCACGGCGCCGACCAATGGTGCGGCCGGCGTCATTCCGGCAACCATCCGCTACTACGAGCATTTCCATGACGACTGGGACCAGAACGGCATCCGCGACTATCTGCTGACAGCAGCAGCCGTTGGCGGCATTATCAAGCACAATGCCTCGATCTCCGGCGCCGAAGTCGGCTGTCAGGGCGAGGTGGGTTCGGCGGCTGCGATGGCGGCTGCGGGGCTTGCCGCGGTCATGGGCGCGACGCCGGCCCAGATCGAGAACGCTGCCGAAATCGCGCTCGAGCACCACCTCGGCATGACCTGCGATCCGGTTGCCGGCCTCGTTCAGGTTCCCTGTATCGAGAGGAACGCGCTGGGTGCGGTCAAGGCGGTGACGGCAGCCTCGCTTGCGGTCAAGGGAGACGGCCAGCATTTCGTGCCGCTCGACGCCTGTATCGAGACGATGCGTCAGACCGGATACGACATGAGCGAGAAATACAAGGAAACCTCCACCGGAGGTTTGGCCGTCAACGTCGTGGAATGCTGAGTTTGTGGACTTCGGGCCGGTAGCGCTTGACGCTGCCGGTCAAAAGGATTTCAACAGCCAGCATGGCATTGCATCTCATCAAATTGTGCGTTGGCGCCGACTCCATCGAGGATCTGCGCGAATGGGTCGCTGAACGTTCTCTGCGGGCGATTGCCGCCGGTCTCGAGCCCCACTCCATCCACACCACCCGCATGGTGCCGAAGCGCGTCGATGAACTTCTCGACGGCGGCTCGCTCTATTGGGTGATCAAGGGGCAGGTACAGGCGCGCCAGAAGCTGCTGGGTATCGAGGCCTTCACGGATGGCGAGGGCATCGGCCGCTGCCATCTCATTCTCGGACCGGAGGTCATCGAGACATCGGTTCAGCCGAAGCGGGCGTTCCAGGGTTGGCGCTACTATCCGGAAGAAGATACGCCGCGCGACCTGATGAGCCTCGGCGCCGGTATTGCTGAAATGCCCGCGGACTTGCGCCGCGAGCTTTCGGAACTCGGATTGCTCTAGATAATCAGCGAAGCCGCAGCGTGACCGGCGACGTACCTTCCGGGCAGGTGACGTGCAGGTGGATGCGGGCTTCGGGCTGCTGGTAGCGCCAGGCGCGGGCGCCATGGGTCAGCAGAAGATTGATCAGATCCTTGGTCTTGGCCGACTTGGTCGCGCGCGGCCGCCCGATCTCGGCGAGGCGCAATGCAGCCTCATGAAGCGGGTGCAGGCCGATGCGGGCCGGCTTGCCGGTTGCGCGTCCTTCGGGCGGAAAGCCCGGTACATTTCCATTGATCGCCATAATATTCCCCGTACGCACTAACAATCGAGGTCACGAACTTCGACCAGAACCGCAAACACCGGTTCGGCCGTCAGCGGTGCCGTCAGAAACAGGACTGGCGGCACCGAATGTCTCACTGGGCAGCCGCCCAGCACTTGACGCCTGCGCGCTTCAGCGCCTTGCAGGCATTGACCGCGTCGCGCTGGTCGTCGAAACCACCGAAGCGGGCGCGGTAAATCTGTTCGCCGTCATTGGCATAGGCGATAGCGAAAGGCTTGGCCGAGCTCAGCGCCTTGCCGCCCTTGGCCTTGGCGTTCTGCAGCAGATCCATCGCTGCATCCTTGCTGGACGAGACGCCGATCTGGACAACCCAGCCGGACGGACCCTTTTCGGTGACAGGTGCAGGCGTCGCAGCAGCCTTTGCCGCAGGGACGGAAGCCGTGGTCAGCTGATCGACGGAATTGTCGTCAGCCTGTTCCGGCATATAGGCAGGCGCCGGCGTGGGGACGGCAACCGAACCCTTGATCGCGACAGTCTTGACCTTTGTCGGCGACGGCATCTCGGTCGGCTGCTGAGTTGCCACCAGCGGGTTCTCCGTCTTGACGGCAGGTGTGTCGGTGTAAGCGGTCGCCGCAGCGGCAACTTCGTAGCGTGCGGCCGGAGCCGGAGCTGTATGCGGCAATTCGATCTCGGAGGCAGCAGCGACCGGAACTTCAGCTGCCGGGGCAGGTGCCCGCGTCGGAGCCGGTTCGGCAATCAGCTTGGTGCCGCCGCGGGTCGAAGCCTTCGGCAGATAGGTGGCGATCAACTTGCGCATCTGGTTGTCGCGGGCAGGGGTAGAGGCACCACCCATGACCACGCCGACGATCGAGCGGCCGTCGTCCTGCACGGAGCTGACAAGATTGAAGCCTGCAGCGCGGGTATAGCCGGTCTTGATGCCATCGACGCCGCGCACGGAACCGACGAGACGGTTATGGCTGCGGATCGTGCGGGTGCCGAACTTGAAGCTCTGCGTGGCGAAATAGCCGTAATATTGCGGGAAATGCTGGCGGAGCGCGATGCCGAGGCGGGCCTGGTCACGGGCCGTCGTCATTTGCGCCGTGTTGGGCAGGCCGTTGGCGTTGCGATAGGTGGTGCGGGTCATGCCGAGCGCATGGGCCTTGGCCGTCATCATTTGCGCAAAGCGGTCTTCGCTGCCACCGCCAATCATCTCGCCAAGCGCGGTTGCCGCATCGTTGGCAGACAGCGTTACGAGGCCGAGAATGCCCTGTTCTACGGTGATCGAACCGCCGGTGCGGACGCCGAGCTTGGTCGGCGCCTGTGCGGAAGCGTGCGGGGAGAAGGGAACGCGGGTATCGAGCGAAATGCGGCCCTGCTCCAGCGCCTCGAAGGTCATGTAGAGTGTCATCATCTTGGTCAGCGATGCCGGATACTGAAGGCGGTCGGCGTTCTCACTGTACAGAACGTTGCCGGTCTTCGCATCGACGACGATGCCTGCATATTTCGGATTGGCTGCTTCCGCTTCCGCGGTAACCGATTCGGCGAGAAACGCCGTCGTGGCGATCGCAAGTGCCGCAAGCATCTTCACCAGGAAATTGCCGGACCGCGACGGATGTACGGAGGAGACTGACCTTGACACTATTTCACTCTTCGCTTGCATTTCTGATGTTTTTGAACCGGACCGCACGCCCCTCCGCGGCGATCGTTGACTACGGAAGTTACCGGGGCTGAGTTACCAATCCGTTTATGATTAATCGTTTCTTTCGCCCGTCAGCCGCGTTTTACCGGCTTGTCGCAGAACGGGTCGCAAGGCGCGCCTCCACAAAAGAGCGAATAGCGGCATCAATATGGTCCCAATCGTTCAAATGACGGCTGGAGAATCGGTAAAGCACGCTCAGATCCTTGCCGACCTTGATGTCGCGCTGGCAGTCGCCGCTGGTCGCGAGCTCGGGCGATTCGGGCAGGATGCAGCGAACGGCATAGTCGGCCGCGTTCGGGCGCTCTGCCGTCAGCAGGACCTCTCCGGTGTAGCCGGCATCGGCGCGCAGGTTGTGGAGCGTCAGGCCATCGGCATAGGGCTTGGCCGTACCGTCCATCAGATGGGCGTAGATCGGTTCGATTCGCCCGGACATGTCGCGCGACATCGTGCTTTGGGTGATCTGCAGGAAGATGAGGCCGGCCGACTGGGCGACGTCGTCGAAGCGTTCGCGGTCGTTCTTCGTGTAGCCCTGCATTTCCGGCCAGGTCAGATACAGGTCGGCACGCTCGGAGACGCCGGCATGGCGCTGGCTCGGGAAGCGAATCGTGTTTTCCGAAAGGTTGAGCGTGTCGCGGCCGATCGTGACGCTGACGGCCTGGGTGCTGTCGCTATTGCCTGCCAGCGTGATGTGGCGGCCGAACCAGCGGCCGCCGAGGCTGATCGCGATGGTCAGGACGGCAAGAACGGCGACGGCGGCGGTCACGCGGATGAGGAAGCCACTGGAGAGGATCGGGCTTTCGTCGACTGCGGCGGCATTGGGGGCGAGATGGCTCATGACGGCTCTCAGTCGTTGACCGCCGCAAGAAAAACGTGAGCCGCCGGTGCCTGGATGAATCTGACGGCATCATCAGGTGAGGGTGGTTAATATCGCATTAACCAAAGGGATGCGGGGCGCCCGATAAAGGGCGAGCCGCTCCCGGGACAGCGGGAGCGGCTCTGGGGCGCCGGTCGGGGACGGGGATGCGGGGGACTGACCGGTGCCTGGCTATGGTGCCGGAAAATCCCGGCAGGTCTCTTACTTCACGCTGCCGACGGCAACCGCACGGCCATCCTGAAGCTTCATCCAGCGATTCGGATCATCCGAAGACTGGCGCTTGAGGTAGGTGTATTCGGTATCGGCCCAGAGCATGACCTTGTTGCGCATGTTATCGAGAATGAAGTCGCCGTGGTCGGTGCGGACGGTTAGGACGGCGTGGCCTTCGCCATTCGGCTGCAGCACCACGGTCATCAGGAGGTCGGACGGCGAGACGCCGGCATCGATCAGCAGCTTGCGCTTCAAGAGCGCATAGTCCTCACAGTCGCCGACGGTACGCGGGTAGGCCCAGCGCTCTTCCACACCGTAGATCTCCATGTCGGTCATCGGCTGGATCGACGAGTTGACCTGATAGTTGATCTTCAGGATATCCTTCCAGCGTGCTTCGGTGAGAAGCAGCGGGCCGGCGTCACCGGCGGGATTGCTGCAATCGGCCGGATTTTCCTTGCAGAACTGATAGGCGCCGATCGGTGGGCTAGCGTTGCCTGCAAGCGTCATGCTGCCGGGCGCCGCCTGTCCTGTGCCCGTCATGGTGATCATCATGATACTGGCGAAAATGCCGCTCTTGATTGCGTTGAACATTGTCTCTGCCGTCTCCCCGTTTGTTGAGGTGACAATGACATCGACGGTTTTATCCGACGCAAAATTACGTAGTCAAATTAAGCGCTTAGTTGATTCAAAAGCACAGAAAACTTGAGCGATATTTGAGTCGAATACGCATAAAAACAGCAGAAAATTTGCGGCAAATTCGATTAAAATTGCAGCTATTCCCGATACGGGTTCTGTGCCGGAATGGCGCTATTCCGGGGTAAAAGTTAACGGCGGAGTGTTCCGGATTGTGGCTTATTATCGCGTTGTTAACGCTGCCTTGCGGGCTGATCTTTCCGGATCAGATGCAAGATCGCTGACATAAGGGCGCAAAAAGCGCCGAATTGGCAGGTTTTCGTCCGATTCAGGCGAAAATTATTTTTCGAGAAAATGCAGAAATTTTGCCGCCGCATCAACGATAGCGGCGGCGATGACGCTATTGTCGAGGGAATGAGCGGCATTTTCGACGATGACGAGCTCGGCCTCCGGCCAGGATTGGGCCAGTTCCCATGCGGTGGTCAACGGCGCCTCAAGGTCGAACCGGCCCTGGATCAGCGTTGCGGGTATGCCCTGAAGCTTGCTGGCTTCGTCGAGCAGCTGCCGGTCCTTCAGCCAGGCGCCGTGATGGAAGTAGTGCGTCACGATCCGCGCACGCATCAGCAGATAGCGCGGATCGGCCCACCGGCGCGGCATGCCGTTCGGATCGGCAAGCAGGATCGACGCGGCCTCCCACCGGTGCCAGGCCAAGGCGGCGGCCTGGCGCAGATCGACGTCCGGGCCGTTCAGCATAGCGAAATAGGATGCGAGTGGTCCGCGATCGCGGAGGCTGTGTGGAATGGCCCCGATGAAATGCGCATAGTCAGCGGGGAAGAGCCGGGCCATGCCGCTACACAGCCAGTCGATCTCGGAGCGGCGTGTCGTGGTGATGCCCGCTAGAACCATGCCTGCAACGGGTTGCGGGTGACGCTGTCCGTAAGCAAGCGCGAGCGTCGTACCCCAGGAGTTGCCAAACAGGAGCCATCGCCCGACGCCGAGATGTTCGCGGAGGCGTTCGATATCGGCGACCAAATGCCAGGTGGTGTTGGCAGCAAGATCGCAATCCGGGTCGGCCGCATTCGGCAGGCTGCGGCCGCAATTGCGCTGATCGAAGAGGATGATCCGGTACGCCGACGGATCGAAATAGCGTCTGGACGCAGCCGAGCACCCCGAGCCCGGGCCGCCATGCAAAACGACAACCGGCAGGCCGTCCGGATTTCCGCAGCATTCAAAATAGAGCCGGTTGCCGTCGCCGGTATCCAGCATGCCGTGATCGTATGGCTCGATCTCAGGAAATAATACAGCCATCAAGAAAGCCGCCTTCTTGCGAGGCGGCCTTGATCACCGACGGCGATGACGGCAAGATGACGCCTAGAGAAATTCGCGCAGGGTTTCGCGGGACTGGAGCGAGAGAAATTCGAGCGCCACGCCTTCGGAGAAATGGCGCACCACGCGGCCGCGCATGTTGCCGAGGCGGATCGCTGTGCCGAGCGGTGGCCGGGCCTCGACGTCGACGGCAGCGCCCGACAGCGAAAGGTCCATGATACGGCAGACATAGCGCGTACCGTCTTCGAGCGTCAGTTCGCTCTTGGTTTCGCGCGGCGTCAGACGGTCGTGGCGGCGGTCTTCTGGCAGGCCAAGTTCGTGCTTGTTGGCGAGCCAGGTCAGCTGTGCCGCAAGCTTCTCGCGCTTCCGTTCCGTTGCATTGATCGACATGGTGAAGCCGCGGGCATCGACGGTCTGCACGTGGCCTTCGACGCGGCCAAGATGGTCGATATAGGCGACGACACGTTCGTTGGCGCGCGGCCGGCCGGGGCAGGTGACGTACATGTCGCCTGGCGACATGTCGATGACCATGCATTCGAACTCTTCGTAGTTCGCAAGCATCAGCCGGCCCTGCATATTGATCGGCACGCGCTGAAAAACACCCTGTTCAGGGCGCGGCGCTCTCTGCGTCTGAGCTTGCTGGAACGAGTGCATGAAAGCGCTTCTTTATAAAATGATATAGTGCGATCTTTACCCGCAACACCTTAACAGAAGGTTGTCTGACGACCTCACATTGCAGCTTCTGGCAAGCATCCGATCTGTATCGTTTCGAGACGCGTCAGCGGGCAGGTGAACCACTGCGGAACGAGGAAACGACGCGCCCCAGAATCGCGCCCAGACCATGCGGTCTTGTGGGTTTGGTGCTCACCTGCCAGCCTGCTTCGGCACTAGCGTCGCCCTGGAAATTCCGCAGCGCGCGGCAGCGGTCGAGCACCAGGAAATCGAGCGGCACGACCTCCAGCCAGCTGGCGACAGTCGTGGCGGCAATGACGCCGAAGAGGCGCTCGCAGTGACCGTCATCCGACCGCAGCGGCATTAGCGCGATCTCGAAGGCTGCGCGGTGGCCGGCGGTGCTGTAACCCGTTACGTTGAGCAGTGCCGGCATCGCATGGCGCATGGCGCCGGCCAGCGTGGCTTCGATGGTGTTGCCATATCCTTCGCCGAACAATGCCGAGAAGCTTTCGTCGCGCAGATCCTGGCCGAAAAGATCGGAAATCTTGGCGCCGGCCAGCCTGAAGGTGACCGGGCCTTCGGCGCTGATCTCCAGTATGAAGAGGCTGGGCAGCATGTGACCCAAAGTGGACGGTTCCAGTTCGGATTTCAGCGGCGCGTCCCGGGTGCCGCGCAAACGGTTCCAGTAGTCGTAAACATCGATGATGGTGTGATGACGCACGGTGCACCCAATCTGTTTCATTACAGTCCAGAATCAGGCCGTCATGGCCTGCTTGGGTGTTATCCTGCGGGTTTCATGCCAAGTCGGGCCCGTTAAGGTTAAAGAAGAGTTTCGATTGCCCGTCCCGCCTGTCCGTGGGAGATGTCTTGTCATCGCTTCGGAAACGAAGTTCAGCACGAAAGACTTATCGGGCACGGGGTTATCCCGGGGGACGCTCGGCCGCCGTCCGGTTCTGCCGGACGGCTTTTTTTTTGCCCGACGCTCCTGTAAGGCTGTGGCCTCGAAATATGAGGGTACAGATGGACGAGCAATCGCCGGAGCGGCAGACGAACGGTGAGGAACGGGTGCAGGCCAAGCGCGAACCGGTCTTCAATCTGCCAGGCATCCTCGTTGCAACACTCGCCCTTCTTGCCGCTATCTACGCCGTGCAGACGCTGGTCCTGCCGGATCAGGCGGTCGAGTGGCTGCTCCTCACCTTCGGCTTCATTCCCGCGCGCTACGTGATTCCGCTGTCGGAGCAGGGGCTGCAGTGGCTGTGGAGCCCGGTAACCTATTCGCTGCTGCACGGAAGCATCGAGCATATCCTGTTCAACGGCCTGTGGCTGATGGCCTTCGGTGCGCCGGTGATCCGGCGGATCGGTATCGGCCGCTATCTAACCTTCTGGTTCCTCTCGTCGATCGCTTCGGCAGCGTTGCATGCCGCATTGAACTGGGGCGATCCGACGCTGCTGATCGGCGCGTCCGGCGTGATTTCGGGCCTGATGGGTGCAGCCTGCCGGTTTGCCTTTCCTGCCGATGCGCGTCCGGGTCGGCCGGCGCATCTCAATCCGCGGCTTTCGATCGCGCAGACGTTCCGCAGCCGCACGGTGATCGCCTTTACATTGTTCTGGCTGTTCGGCAACGCGCTGATCGCCGTCGGCGTGCCGCTGGTCGGCGATGGCAGCCAGGCGATCGCCTGGGACGCCCATATCGGCGGCTTCGTCTTCGGCTTCTTCCTGTTTCCGTTGTTCGACCGTGCACTACCGCCTACGGACGAAGGTCAGGACGAGCCGTCGTATTGCAATCCTGATCGTTGAAGTGCACCATTCCAACTGATCCGCGTTGGGAGGAGAGACCGTCGCGGATGCCTGTGATCCAGTAAAGTGTATCCACTTACGACATAGGAGGTTGCTGATGTCCAACACAGTAAAAGCCATACTCGACCTGAAGGGCCGCGACGTCGTGACGGCTGGTCCGAACACCACCGTTGCCGAAGCCGCCAAGGTGCTCAGCCAGAAAAAGATCGGCGCGATCGTCATCGTCGGCGTGCAGGGCAAGATTTCCGGGATATTTACCGAACGCGACGTCGTTCATGCGATCGCCAAATCCGGCAAGGACTGTCTTGACCAACCGGTCGCCTCGATGATGACTTCCAAAGTGTTCCGCTGCCACGAGGATTCGACCGTCAATGAACTGATGGAGCTGATGACCAGCAAGCGCTTCCGGCATGTGCCGGTGGAGAGCAACGGCAAGCTCAGCGGCATCATTTCGATCGGTGACGTAGTGAAGACCCGCATTGCGGCGGTCGAGCGCGAGGCCGAGGAGATCAAGGCCTATATTGCAGGGTAGGTGCGGCGCCGGCCATTACGCGTGGCCGGCAAAAGCTTCCTGCATTCGCTTCAGTTCAGGAAGCCTCAGCGAGGCTTCCTGGTAACCGCGCTCGATTGCCTCGCCGGCGCGATGGAACTCTGAGAGCCCGATATCGCTCAGCCGCGGATGCAGCGAAATATCCGGCGGGTCGCCCGCCAGGCGGGCGCGTGAAATTCTATCCTGAATGATGTTGAAGGCCTGCACCATGACGCCGGTCATGCCGAGACGGGTATAGGGTGTTTCCTCGCGCTTCTGCATTTCCTGCACCGTCAGTCCGGCATTGTGCTTGACGACGGCGGAGCGGCCGAAGAGGTCGTAGTTGAGGTTGACGGCACAGACGAGCGGCTGTTCGTAGCTGCGGCAGACGGAGACCGGCACCGGATTGACGAGGGCGCCATCAACGAGCGTCCGGTTGTTGCTGCGGATGGGCTCGAAGATGCCGGGCAGGGCGTAGGAAGCGCGCAGCGCCGTGATCAGCGAGCCATTGGAAATCCAGACCTCGTGGCCGGTATTGACCTCGGCCGCGACGGCGACGAACGGACGGTCGAGATCCTCGATATTCAAGCCTTCCAGATGCTCGGCCATGCGCTTCGTCAGCCGCATGCCGCCGAACAGGCCGCTGCCGCCGATCGTCAGATCAAGCAGGCTGGCGATGCGGCGCATGGTGAGCGAACGCGCGAATTCTTCGAGCTCGTCGAGCTTGCCGGCCAAGTAGCAGCCGCCGACCAGCGCACCGATCGAGGTGCCGGCGATCATTCCGATCTCGATGCCGGCTTCATCCAACGCCCGCAGCACGCCGATATGGGCCCAGCCACGCGCGGCGCCGCCGCCTAGCGCGAGAGCGATCTTGGCTTTCTTCTGTGGTGGTGGGGAGATCGGAGGAACTGTCATATCGGGCAATGCGGAAGACGAACCGGAATCGGATTGGCCAGCTTCAGAGCCCTGACGGTGCAAACTCCAGTTCAGCATGGCGTGCCTCCTCCCGGCAGAACACTCTGTGTTTTCGAAGTGTGTTCCTTTTCCCTTTCCAAATCGTATATAGAGGGCTGATCTGTCCCTATAAGAAGCAAATGCCGCCGTTTTGCGCTATTTCTTATAGACGTCAGCGGGATCGAAATGGCGCTCGTCATCGACGATGTCGAGCATCGGCTTTCCATCCTGCAACGATACGGTCCGGTAGAAGCATGAACGGCGGCCAGTATGGCATGTCGCATCGTGACCGGCGACCTCTACTTTCAGCCAGATGGCATCCTGATCGCAATCGGTACGGATCTCCCTGACCGTTTGGATATTGCCCGACGTTTCACCCTTCATCCACAATTTGCCGCGCGAACGGCTGAAGTAGTGCGCCTTGCCTGTCTGGATGGTGAGCGCCAGGGCCTGCGCATTCATATGTGCGACCATCAGGAGCTCGCCGTCCTGAACGTCGGTCACGATCGCAGTGATCAGTCCACGATCATCGAAGCGCGGGGTGAAATCCCCCGCGTCCTCGAGCTCGGACTTGTCGTCAGAAGGCGCATTGAAGGCGAATGGCGTCATCGATCGGCTCTCTTTGTGAAGCCGGTATCAGCGGCCCCGTACCATGGACATGAATCGCGCCTGGTCGGCAGGTTCGGACTTGAAGGTCCCAGTAAAGGTTGTCGTCAATGTGGTCGAACCCTGCTTCTGCACACCGCGCATGGCCATGCACATATGTTCGGCTTCGATCATGACCGCGACACCGCGCGGACGCAACGTCTCATCTATCGACTTGGCGATCTGCGCCGTCATGGTTTCCTGCGTCTGCAGGCGCCGGCCGAAGATTTCGACGACACGGGCGATCTTCGACAGGCCGAGGACCTTGCCGTCAGGCATATAGGCGACATGCGCCTTGCCGATGATCGGCACCATGTGGTGTTCGCAATGCGAGAAGAATGGAATGTCCTTGACGAGGACCATGTCATCGTAGCCGGCAACCTCTTCAAAGGTGCGGCCGAGCACATCCTCGGCATCCATATCATAGCCGGCGAAGAGTTCACGATAGGCCTTCGCGACGCGGGAGGGCGTATCGAGCAGACCTTCGCGCGCCGGATCGTCACCGGCCCAACGCAGCAGCGTGCGGACGGCGTCTTCGGCTTCTTTCTGGCTCGGGCGGTTGGAATCGCGGCTGTTCTGCGGAAAATTCTTTACGATGGCGTCCATACTGTTCAAGTCTCCTGATCCGCTCGAATGCGGATCGTCTTTCGGACTCGCCAACT
Source organism: Rhizobium sp. BE258 (assembly GCF_031457345.1). NCBI lineage: Bacteria > Pseudomonadati > Pseudomonadota > Alphaproteobacteria > Hyphomicrobiales > Rhizobiaceae > Rhizobium > Rhizobium sp. BE258. The sequence goes on along the minus strand of NZ_JAVDWL010000009.1, from coordinate 65,124 downwards.
GGTCTCCCCTGTCAGGAATGTTGCACCTTTGGCAGGCTCCGGGGCTTTCAGGGCGTCGCCCATCCGGCACGGTTTCCCAATCAATCTTACCGGAGGCCATTGCTTTTTCATGGCCCTCGAACGACATACATATAGGAAGACAGCGTCTTCATGTAAGTATGCTAACACGAGACGGTGCGTTTTTTGTTTAAGATACAATGACCACCGAATGAGCCGGTCCGCAGCGATCTGGGGCGGAATTGATCATGGACGAGATCTACAACAGCAAAATCCTGGAATTCGCCGGCAATATTCCGCGGATCGGCAGCCTCGATGATGCCGATGCCAGCGCTCAGGCGCATTCGAAGCTATGCGGTTCGAAGGTGAAGATCTGGCTGAAAATGGATGGCGATACCGTCAGCGATTTCGCCCATGACGTCAAAGCCTGCGCGCTCGGCCAGGCGTCCTCGTCGGTCATGGCCCGCCATGTCGTCGGCGCCACCGCAGGCGAACTGCGCAAGGCGCGCCAGGATATGCTCGACATGCTAAAGGCCGATGGCGAGGGACCTGAGGGCCGCTTCGAGGAAATGCGCTATCTGCGCCCGGTCAGGGATTACAAGGCGCGGCACGCCTCGACGATGCTGACCTTCGACGCCGTCGTCGATGCCATCGGCCAGATCGAGGCGAAGCGCGCCGAGATGGTGGAAGCCTGAGGCGATGTGCGAGTTCTGCTCCCTGCAGCATGACGACGAAGACGAGGGCGGCGCGGCGGCGGCTCCGCAAAAGCCCAAACGCTTCTCCCGCAACTACGCGGGCGCTTTCCCGAAAACGCCGGGCAGGCTCGCAGGCATGGGCTTCATCCGGCTCTACCAGCTGACGCTCTCCGGTTTCATCGGCAATTCCTGCCGTCATATCCCGACCTGCTCCGAATATGGCTACGAGGCCGTCGCCCGCCATGGGCTGTGGGCAGGCGGATGGATGACGCTGTTTCGCGTCGGACGCTGCGGTCCGGGTGGCACGAGCGGGCTCGATCCGGTGCCGGAACGGCTGGAACGGCGATTCCATTGGTGGACACCCTGGCGCTATCTCGCGTTCGGCCGGAAAGCCGCGTGACCGTCTACGTTGCCCTGCTGCACAGTATCGTCCTGGCGCCGGGACGCCGGGTGGTGATGTCCGACCTGCGCGACATGGCCTCGGCGCTCGGCTACCGCAACCCACGCACACTTGTCTCGACCGGCAATATCATCTTCGAAGCACCGGAGTCGCCTACCGGTGATATCGAGAAGAAGCTGGAGGCGGCGTTCATCGAGAAGTTCGGCAAGCCGGTCGACATCATCGTCCGCACCGGCAAGAGCTGGGAGCGGCTGGCACGGTCCAATCCGTTTCCTGATGGTGAGGGCAGCCAGGTGATCGTTCGCGTCATGCGCAAGCCGCTCGATATCTCGGCACTCGACAAGCTGAAGGCCTATGCCGACCCCAGCCAGCGTCTGGCGCTTGCCGATGGCGATCTGTGGATCGATTTCGCCGGCAAGCCCAGCGAATGGAAACTGCTTTCGGCGCTGACCACCAAGCGCATGGGGGCGGGCACGCTGCGCAACTGGAACACCATCCGCGGCTTGGCCGAGATGCTCTGACAAGACCTGCTTTTTCTTTACTAAGAGGCCAAATCCGATTATCAGGCGGCAGCGCTTGCGTACGGACGCGCGCTTCATTGCAACCACCCGCATTCGTTGGCGGGACTGGACAAGGAGAATATCGATATGTCCCAATCCGTTTCCCTGACTTTCCCTGATGGCAATGTGCGCGATTTCGCTGCTGGTACGACCGGGCGCGAGGTTGCCGAATCCATTTCCAAGTCGCTTGCCAAGAAGTCCGTCGCCATTGCGATCGACGGCGTTGTGCGCGACCTTTCCGATCCCGTTGTTACGGGCAAGATCGAGATCATCACCCGCAATGACGAGCGCGCGCTGGAACTCATCCGCCACGACGCAGCGCACGTCATGGCCGAAGCCGTGCAGGAACTCTGGCCCGGCACGCAGGTCACCATCGGTCCGGTGATCGAGAACGGCTTCTACTACGACTTCGCCAAGAACGAGCCCTTCACGCCCGACGATCTGCCGAAGATTGAAAAGAAGATGAAGGAGATCATCGCCCGCAATGCGCCCTTCACCAAGCAGGTGTGGTCGCGCGAGAAGGCGAAGGAAGTTTTTGCCGCCAAGGGCGAGCAGTACAAGGTCGAGCTTGTCGATGCGATCCCTGAAGGACAGGATCTGAAGATCTACAATCAGGGCGAATGGTTCGACCTTTGCCGCGGTCCGCATATGGCCTCCACCGGCCAGATCGGCAATGCCTTCAAGCTGATGAAGGTTGCCGGCGCCTATTGGCGCGGTGACAGCAACAACGCCATGCTCTCTCGCATCTACGGCACGGCTTTCGCCGAGCAGTCAGAGCTCGACAACTACCTGCATATCCTGGCCGAAGCCGAGAAGCGCGATCACCGCAAGCTTGGCCGCGAGATGGACCTGTTCCATTTCCAGGAAGAGGGCCCGGGCGTCGTCTTCTGGCATGGCAAGGGCTGGCGGATGTTCCAGACGCTGACCGCCTACATGCGCCGCCGTCTGGCCGGCACTTACGAAGAGGTCAACGCACCGCAGGTTCTCGACGCCTCGCTCTGGGAGACTTCGGGTCACTGGGGCTGGTATCAGGAGAACATGTTTGCGGTGAAGTCGGCTTACGCCTTTACGCATCCTGAAGACAAGGAAGCCGACAACCGCATCTTCGCACTGAAGCCGATGAACTGCCCGGGTCACGTGCAGATCTTCAAGCATGGCTTGAAGTCCTATCGCGAGCTGCCGATCCGTCTTGCCGAATTCGGCAACGTGCATCGCTACGAGGCGTCTGGTGCGCTGCACGGGCTGATGCGCGTCCGCGGCTTCACGCAGGACGACGCGCATGTGTTCTGCACCGACGAGCAGATGGCTTCGGAATGCCTCAGGATCAACGATCTGATCCTTTCGGTCTATGAGGACTTCGGCTTCAAGGAGATCGTCGTCAAGCTCTCGACCCGTCCCGAAAAGCGCGTCGGCACCGACGCCCTTTGGGATCGCGCCGAAAGCGTTATGATGGACGTGCTGAAGATGATCGAGGAGCAGTCTGAGGGCCGCATCAAGACCGGCATTCTGCCGGGCGAGGGTGCTTTCTACGGGCCGAAGTTCGAATATACGCTGAAGGACGCCATCGGCCGTGAATGGCAGTGCGGCACGACGCAGGTGGACTTCAACCTGCCGGAGCGTTTCGGCGCCTTCTACATCGACAGCAATTCGGAAAAGACGCAGCCGGTGATGATCCATCGCGCCATCTGCGGCTCGATGGAACGCTTCCTCGGTATCCTGATCGAGAATTTCGCCGGCCACATGCCGCTGTGGATCGCACCGCAGCAGATTGTCGTCGCGACGATCACGTCCGAAGCCGATGGCTACGGCGCGGAAGTTGCCGAAGCACTGCGCGAGGCCGGTCTGAATGTTTCGACCGACTTCCGTAACGAGAAGATCAACTATAAGGTCCGCGAACATTCGGTGACGAAGGTTCCGGTGATCATCGTCTGCGGCAAGAAGGAATCCGAAGAGCGGACGGTCAATATCCGCCGGCTCGGCAGCCAGGAGCAGACCTCGATGACGCTTGATGCGGCGATCGAAAGCCTGACCTGGGAAGCGACGCCACCGGATGTTCGGCGCAAGATCGAGGCGAAGAAAGCCAAGGCCGCCTGAACCCATCCGGGTGAAGACAAGCATGCAAAGGGGCGGCGCTCGATCGAGCGCCGCCCCTTTGAATTTCATGGATCAAATTCCGAGAACGGTTACGCTTGGCGGCGTGAAATCCTTGATCCCCAGTTTCGGGTAATCGCATTTGCGGTCAAACTTGGCCTTCGATACCGTCCGCATGCATTTCGGGTCGGTCTTGAAGGCATATCCGGGCAAACTGACGTACTTGACACTCGGCGCGCAGAGCGCGAGCGCGATACACATCGTCAATGCCGCGCAGATGGTCCTCATGGGACACCTCCTTCGTTCGGCATGACTTCTCGATACGGAACCCCTCCGCACGCGCAACAATCGCATGTCCACCTGCAGGCTTCCATTCGCCTAATCGGATGCAGGTGCTCGGCGCGCGGGCTATGCGCCGTTCATCGGGATGGGCGAGGGGAATGCTCCGTTCAGAGGAGGGGAGCGGCCAATCAGTCCGCGTCTGCGCCGTCCGATCCGCTGTTCGGAACCAGCTGGTCGTAGGACGGCAGCGGCGCTTGCGCCGATTTCTGCGGCGGCTCACCGGCCGCAGAGGGCTGCGGTTCGGGCTGGACGGTCGTTGCGGCGCTATCCGGCTCCTGCGGCTGGACGTCCTTCATCAGCACTTCGACGTCGGTGTTCTTGCCCGCTTCGACCTTGAAGTCGCGCTGATAGATCTTGTCCTTGTTGCGGGCGACCGCGGAATATTCGCCTTCGGCAAGCACCATGGTCGGGAAGGCGCTGACGCTTTCGCCGACGCTGTCGCCCGCCGCCGTCAGGATGGACCATGCCGTGTCGGCGATTGCCTCGCCACCGGCATCGGAGACGAGCTTGAAAGTGATCTGGGCCGCGCGATGCTGGATCGTCGCTTCCGTCAGCTTGCCGGCCTCGATCTGGATATCGGCGCGGATGACGGCGTTGACGTCGCCATATTCGGAGACGACGTGATAAGTTCCGGCATTCAGGCGGACGACCGTGTTCGGAGATACATCGGCCATCACCAGGCCACGCTCGCCGTCGTCACGGACTTCGGAAGAGTAGATCGAGAAGCTCAGCTGATCCGGGCGGATGCGGACGTCGGAACCGGATACCGCATTCAACAGCAGACCACCGGCATCGAGCACCATGACCTGCTTATCGACCGCGCCGCTCTCGGGCACGTTGACCTTCTTCGTAACGCCTGCGCGCCCGAAGGAGACGTTGACGAAATAGTCACCGGGCGCCAGCTGGAACGCAGCGGAACCACCCTTGGCGCTGGCAATCAGCGGCAGCTTGCCGTCGGCACCGGCGATCGGGCTGAAGACGTACCAGGAAAGGCCGTCTTCCACCGGCTGTCCGTCGGCCGTCAGCTTTGCCTCCATCGGCACTTCATGCAGAAGCGCGCCCGGCGGCGTCGTGCCGGGGGCGATGAAAGCGTTCAGCTTCGGCATCTTGGCCGTGGTGTCGAGCTGCTTGAAGTCCTTGAATGCATCCTGCGCGCCTGCCGAAAACGGCGAGAAGATCACCAGTGCAAGCGCAAGGGCTATCCGCGCAAGGGGCAAAATGCCGGTCATGAGTTTCCTGGACCGATTGACTTTAGAAATCACAGGGGCCACTTCAAGACCAACCCGATGGCAAATTCAAGACCCATCCTCGTTACAGTCCTGAAATTGAAAGTTTCTCCCGCATGAAATCCGATATCAAGCTGATCGATTACCTCAACGTGCGCCGTTCCATTCCTGCATTCCAGATGTGCGAGCCGGGTCCCGACAAAGCCGAAATCGAGGAAATCCTTCGCCTGTCGTCGCGCGTTCCAGATCACGGCAAGCTGGCGCCGTGGCGCTTCATCGTCTATCGCGGCGAGGAGCGCGTGCGGATCAGCGAGGAATTGCTGAAGCTCGCCCTCGAAGCCAAGCCTGAACTGTCGGACGAGATGATCCAGGTCGAACGCACCCGCTTCACCCGGGCGCCTGTCGTCGTCGCGATCGTCAGCAAGGCCGGGCCGCATTTCAAGATTCCGGAATGGGAGCAGGTGATGTCTGCGGGTGCGCTGTGCCTCAACGTCATCTTCTCCGCCAATGCGCATGGCTGGGTGGCGAACTGGCTGACCGAGTGGTTCGCCTTCGACGAGCGCGCCTATCCGCTGCTCGGCGTTGAGCCCGGTGAGAAGGTTGCCGGCTTCATCCATATGGGGTCGTCCGAATTTCCGCCGGTCGAGCGGCCGCGCCCGGAACTGACGGAAACCGTAACCTGGGTCGGTGGAGAGAACTGATGTTCTACCGGACGGACGCCAATAAACATGGCCTGGCGCATGATCCTTTCAAGGCGATCGTGTCGCCGCGGCCGATCGGCTGGATCGGGACGAAGGGCACCGATGGTTCGCTGAATCTCGGCCCCTATTCCTTCTTCAACGCCATTTCCGACCGTCCGAAGCTAGTGATGTTCTCCTCCAGCGGGCGCAAGCACAGCTACAAGAATGCCGCCGATACCGGCGTCTTCACCTGCAATTTCGTCAGCCGCCATCTGGTCGAGCATATGAATGTATCATCGGCGGCCGTGCCCTACGGAACCAACGAGTTCGAGCTAGCGGGGCTGACGGCGCGGCAGGGCGAGATCGTCGACGCACCCTATGTCGCGGAAGCCTTTGCGGTTCTGGAATGCAAGGTGACCGAAATCATCGAGCCGAAGGGGCTGTCCGGCGAGCCGTCCGAGAATGTCATGGTGCTCGGCGAGGTGGTCGGCATCCATATCGACGAGACGATCATCCGCGAAGGCCGCCTCGACATGTCGATCGCCCGGCCGGTGGCCCGCATGGGATACATGGACTACGCGGAAGGCAGCGATGTCTTCGAAATGATGCGGCCGAAGACGCCCTGATGCGCTTGTGCCCTGCGCACAGGGGTTAATGAATATGGTGAACCAATCATAAACCATTTGCCGGTAGCGTTCTCAGAACAAGAGGAGCGTGAAGGAATCACGTTCCGCAGGTTGGGGCGTAATGGTGATTGTAGAGGCATTCCTTCGCTGGGTCGAAACTGCCAAGTCCGGAGACCGGGCACGAGCGGCCAGCGCCCTTGGCCGGGCCTATCTGCAATCCGAGATGCAGCCGGAAGAGCGCAAGGCCGCCGAGATGGCGATGACCTTCCTGCTCGACGATCCGTCCCCGAAAGTCCGCCTTGCTCTCGCGGAAGCCATCGCCTGGTCAGATGAGGCACCGCGCTCGCTGATCCTGGCGCTGGCCGAAGATCAGCCGGAAATTGCCTGCCATGCCGTTACCTGCTCGCCGCTACTGACCGATGCCGATCTCGTCGATCTCGCCGGACGGGGCAGCGAGGTCACGCGGATGCTGATCGCAGCGCGCAGCAGCTTGTCGCGCGCCGTTTGTGCGGCGCTTGCCGAGATCGGCGGCGAGGAGGACGTGCTCTGCCTGCTTGAAAACGAGGGCGCCTCGATTGCACCGCATTCGCTGAAGCGTATCGCCGAAAGGCTCGGTGACTGCTGCGATATTCGCAATCTGCTGCTCGATCGCGACAGTCTGCCGGCCGATGCCCGCCAGCTTCTGACGCAGCATGTCAGCGATGCGCTGGTGGCGCTGCCGCTCGTCCAGGCCGCCATCGGCTTCAACCGTCTGCAGCGGATCAGCCGCGAGGCGACGCAGTCTGCCGTCGTCTCGATCGCCGGCGAGATTCAGCCGCGCGAGATCGACGACCTCGTCGAGCATCTGCGCGTCCACGGCCATCTGACGCCATCCTTCCTGATGCATGCACTGTGCTCGGGAAAGGTCGACTTCTTCGCAGGCGCCGTCGTCAACCTGACAGGCTGCAGCGAAAGACGGGTCCGCTCGATCCTGGCGACTGGCCGCATGCATGCGATTCGCGCGCTGTACGAGACAGCTGGTTTGACGCGCGAGATCAGCACCATTTTTGTCGAGGCGACGCTGCTATGGCGCGAAGCTTCGCGCAAGGCTTCGGCAACGATGCTTTCGACGATCTGCGGGCGGCTGCTTGAACGCTTCCGCCATCACGGCACCCATGACGCGGTCAAGGAACTGCTCGACATGGTCGAGAAGCTCCATATTGCCGAACAGCGCCAGTCGGCTCGCGCCTATGCCTCGCAGGCGGCGCTTGTCGCAGCCTAGTGGCTAAAGCGCTGGGCGACCCAGGAATATCCGTTTGAAACGAAATGCACCGGCTTGACGAGCGTCTGCTTGATGTCGTCACCGGTTGGCAGCCCGGCGCGGACGCGCTCGGCAACGCGCACGGCGTAGGCGCGAAGACCGGTTGGCTGCGGCTGTTCGGCGACTGGAGCCGCCGCCGTTGCCTGCGCTTCAAGCTTCGGCGTCTCGGGGGCGGCTACGGGCTTCGGTTCCTCGCAGACGGCGATCACCGTCGGATATTTGGCGTTGGTAAAGCCCTTCAGCTGCTTTTCCGATTCGGCATCGCACATGGCCACCGTTTGCCAATGCTTGTCGACCGTCGCCACGTAATTGCACTGGGTGACGGAATCGTTGCACCCGAAGATGGTCATGGCGATGAGAACGGCTTGCATATCCGAGGCCTTCGGCTGTTGAGACTGAGAATCTTAGACGTTCCAATTCCAACGGAATAAAGGCGGCTGCATTACCATTTCGTCATGCACGTGCACGGTTTGCCGCGCGATGGCGCGGCGCTCGAGCGGACGTTGAGGAAAAGCACCTCGGCTAATCAGCCCTCGGCTGCCGCACGCTGCGATGGCGGCGCCTGTTCGTCGATGATGATTTCGGGTCCGGTACCGTTCTGATCGGCGGTGCGGACTTCGTGCATCCATTCGCGCCAGATGGCGACCAGCAGAGCCATCAGCACCGGGCCGATGAAGAGGCCAAGGAATCCCATGGTCTTCACGCCACCGACCAGACCGAAGAAGGTCGGCAGGAAAGGAAGCTTGATCGGGCCGCCGACCAGTTTCGGCCTTAGTGTCTTGTCGACGATGAAGAGTTCGACGCTGCCCCAGATGAACAGCCCGGCGCCGGCGACATGCGAGCCGCTGGCGACCAGATAGATCGATACCAGCGTGAAGGAGAGCGGCGCGCCACCCGGGATCAGCGCCATGATGCCGGTCAACACGCCGAGCGTCACGGGCGAGGGCACGCCGGCGATCCAATAGGCGATGCCGAGAACGATGCCTTCGCCGATGGCGATCAGTGTCATGCCCATCACTGTCGAGCTGATGGTTGCCGGAACGACGCGGGAGATCCGCTCCCAGCGGTTCGGCAGGATGCGCTCGCCGAGCATGTCGATCTGCTTGGAGAAGGACGAGCCGTCGCGATAGACGAAGAACAGCGCGATCAGCATGAAAAGCAGCGTCAACAGCAGATGGAACGATGCGCCGCCGGCTGCCAGAACCGCGCGGTAAATATTACCGATATTGGCACCGCTGACGGCCTGGATGACTTCGCCCATCGAACCCGGCGTGCCGATATATTTCGTCCAGAGTTCGTCGATATAGGGACCGGCAAAGGGCAGGGCGAGGATCCACTGCGGGGTAGGCGCACCCATGCGGTTGGCGCGGATCGCCCAGGCGACCCATTCACGGACTTCACCCGTCGTATAGGTGATGGCAAAGACGATCGGAATGACCAGGAAGGTGATGATCAGGATGATGGCGATGGTCGCCGCGATGGTGGTGTTGCCGCCGACGCGGGCCAGCAGCTTGCGATAAAGCGGCCAGCTGGCAAAGCCGATGACGAGGGCTGCCAGGACCGGGACGACGAAGCCGTAGAAGAAATAGACGCCGGCGGCGACGATCAGGATCAGGAGCCAGCGGGCAGCTGAAATCGAGGGAATGAGAGGCGTGCGGGCATGTGCGGAGGGACCAAGCCACCGCGGCTCGCCTGGCAGTTTGTTTTTATTCGAGAGGCTCACGTCGTTCCCTGCTTTTCTTCTCAACCACGGATATGGGCCATCGTGCCACCGGACGCAAGCATTTCGGCCAGGAAATGCCAGTTGCTCCGGCAGCGCCAAGGACCATGCCGCGGTTGGCATAGCGCTTTGTGCTGAAGCCAGTGTGACGGCAATTTCCTGCCAGAGTGTTGACCGTCAGCGAAAAGATGATGCGCTCCGCTCAACGAGAAATCGCAAAGGATGGCAGAACGCCAAACGAAAACAGCGCGACGGAGCAAATCCGTCGCGCTGTTTCGAAGTCTTCTGCGAGTCGCCTCTTAGATATCGAGGTTTTCCGCGAAAGCGGCTCGATCCTGGATAAAGCGGAAGCGGGCTTCCGGCTTGGTGCCCATGAGGTCATCGACCGCCGTCCGCGTACCCTCGAAATCGATCTCATCGATCAGCACGCGCAGCAATGTGCGCTTGCTCGGATCCATGGTCGTTTCCTTGAGCTGGGCGGGCAGCATTTCGCCGAGACCTTTGAACCGGCTGATCTCGACCTTCGACTTGCCCTTGAATTCCTTCTCCATCAGCTCGGCGCGGTGTCTGTCGTCGCGCGCATAGGCCGATTTCGCACCCTGCGTCAGCTTGTAGAGTGGCGGAACGGCAAGGAAGAGGTGACCGCCACGAACGAGCTCCGGCATCTCCTGATAGAAGAAGGTGATCAGCAGCGAGGCGATGTGAGCACCGTCGACGTCGGCATCGGTCATGACGATGATGCGTTCGTAGCGGAGGTCTTCCTCGCGGTATCTCGAGCGGGTGCCGCAGCCGAGCGCCTGGACGAGGTCCGAAAGCTGCTGGTTGGCACCGAGCTTTTCGCGCCCGGCGCTGGCGACGTTGAGGATCTTGCCGCGCAGCGGCAGGATCGCCTGATTCGATCGGTTGCGCGCCTGCTTGGCGGAGCCACCTGCCGAGTCACCTTCGACGATAAAGAGTTCGGCGCCGGCAGCGGTGTTCTGCGAGCAATCGGCAAGCTTGCCGGGCAGGCGCAGCTTGCGTACCGCGGTCTTGCGGTTGACTTCCTTTTCCTTGCGGCGGCGAAGGCGCTCTTCAGCGCGTTCGATCACCCAGTCGAGCAGCTTGGCTGTCTCGTTGGGATTGTCGGCGAGGTAATGGTCGAAGGGGTCGCGCAGAGCGTTTTCGACGATGCGCTGGGCCTCGACAGTGGCGAGCTTGTCCTTGGTCTGGCCGACGAACTCAGGCTCGCGGATGAAGATCGATAGCATGCCGACCGCGGAGATCATCACATCGTCGGTGGTGATCTGCGCGGCACGCTTGTTCTGCGTCAGCTCGCCATAGGCCTTGAGACCCTTGGTCAGAGCAATGCGCAGCCCGGCCTCATGCGTACCGCCTTCTGGCGTCGGAATGGTGTTGCAATAGGAATGAAGCTGGGGATCGCCGCCATACCAGGTGATCGCCCATTCCATCGAGCCGTGGCCGCTGGCCTTCTCCGTCTTGCCGGCAAAGATCTCGCGGGTGACGGTGAAGTCCTTGCCCATCGTTGCCTGAAGATAATCCTTCAAGCCGCCGGGGAAGTGGAAGACCGCCTTGTTCGGGACATCGGACCCTTCAGGCAGAATGCCGTCATCGCAGCTCCAGCGGATTTCGACGCCGCCGAAGAGATAGGCTTTCGACCGCGCCATACGGAACACCCGGCCGGCATCGAACTTGGCATGATCGCCGAAGATCTGCGGATCGGGATGGAAGCGGACGCGGGTGCCGCGACGGTTATGAACGTCGCCAAGCTCCTCAAGACCACCCTGCGGCAGGCCGCGCGAAAACCGCTGGCGGTAGAGCTTGCGATTGCGGGCGACCTCGACTTCCAGATCGTCGGATAGCGCGTTGACGACAGAGACGCCGACGCCGTGCAAGCCGCCCGACGTTTCATAGGCCTTGCCGTCGAACTTACCACCGGCATGCAGCTTGGTCATGATGACTTCGAGCGTCGATTTGCCGGGAACCTGCGGATGGTTCTCGACCGGGATACCACGGCCGTTGTCGCTGACCGTCAGATAGCCCTGGATATCGAGATGGACCTCGATGAAGTTGGCGTGACCGGCAACGGCTTCGTCCATCGAGTTGTCGATGACTTCGGCAAACAGATGGTGCAATGCTTTCTCGTCGGTGCCGCCGATATACATGCCGGGACGCATGCGCACCGGCTCGAGGCCTTCGAGAACGCGGATCGACGAGGCGCCGTAATCATCCGAGGTCGATGAGATGGGGCCGGGGCGGGCGGAAGCGGCGGGTGTTGCCACGACGGGCTTTTCGGCAGGCGCAGCCGGCTTTGCTGGCTCCTCCTGCTTGGGCGCGAGGGGCATTCCGGCGAAGAGGTCGTTGCTGTCATCCATGGAATCGTTCAGATCTTCAATCCTGTTTGGGCAGCCCGTCCGCATGGGCTGGACCCAAAATCACCGCATTTGATGTCACGTTTGCGAATCAGGCCGATTTTGCCAGAAATCGCCTCGTTACGCGACGCCGCCCGATTTGGCGGAATTCTCTAGAATTGGTTTGCGTTGCCGGGCGCGGAATGGCAAGCGGACTTATCTCTGAGGAAAGCGCTCGCATGAAAATGTCCACAAGTCATTGCATGATTGTCACCGCAATTGCGGCCTTTTTGCTGTCCGGCGGGCTGGAGGCCTCCGCGGCCGACGTCTTGCCGCCATACAAGGACGAGCTGTTTTCGGCACAGACTGTGCTCCAGACCGCCGACAACGGCGCCTTCGAGACGATCAGCTATGACGAGATGCGCGACATCAACGGCCGCGACCAGATCCCGGAACAGCGAGTCCAGCAGAAATACGTGTCGCTTGGCATCCGCAAGCTGCAACAGGAAGAAACGCTCTCGCTCGATGGGCACCGGATCGATGTCACCAGGGTGGGACCGGCGGAAAATGCCGCCTTTACGGTGATCTTCATTCATGGGCGCGACGGCACGCGCCGGCTCGGTGCCAACGATTTCACCTTCGGCGGCAACTTCAACCGGGTGAAGAACCTCGTCGCCGGCAATGGCGGCGTCTATTACTCGCCGACCGTCAAGACCTTCGACAGCGATGGCGTTGCCAACATCGTCGAGCTGATCCGCTACGCCAGCGAGAAGTCCGGTGGCAAGCCTGTCATTCTCACCTGCGCCTCGATGGGCAGCCAGATCTGCTGGGGCGTGACGCGGGATGCGGCGAGCGTCAAGCGGCTGAAGGGTATGCTGATCATGAGCGGCGTCACCGATCCGGATTTCACCAAGAGCGCCTTCTACAAGGCCAAGCTGCCGATGTATTTCGCCCATGGCAGCCGCGATCCTGTCTATGCCGCCACCGACCAGCAGGGGCTGTTCGAAGCGCTCTACAAGTCCAAGTACCCGACCCGCTTCACGCTCTTCGACACCGGCAATCACGGGACGCCGATCCGGATGATCGACTGGCGCAAGGTGCTGAACTGGATTCTTGCTTCCTAGGCCGTCTGCCGAGCCTATTTTAAGCATTTTGAGCGCTAAACCGTCTTTTTCCCTTACGTAAGGGGCGGAAAGCTTTTCATTCGCTGCTGCTTTTGCTAAGGCCGCAGAATACCGGAAAAATGTGGAAGGCTTGGCATGACACCTGACGTGCGTCCGCTCGTGGCGGGGAACTGGAAAATGAACGGTACCCGCGACTCTCTCGACCAGATCAAGGCGATCTCGGAAGGTGTCAAAGGCCCGCTCTCCTCGAAGGTCGAAGCGCTGATCTGCCCGCCGGCCACGCTGCTCTACGTGGCGACAGCGCTCTGCACCGACAGCCCGCTGGCGATCGGCGCGCAGGATTGCCATCAGAAGCCATCCGGCGCCCATACCGGCGACATCTCGGCGGAAATGATCGCCGATTGCTTCGGCACCTATGTGATCGTCGGTCACTCCGAGCGCCGAACCGACCATGCCGAGACCGATCATCTGGTGCGCGCCAAGGCCGAGGCTGCATTCGCTGCCGACCTGACCGCCATCATTTGCATCGGCGAGACCGCCGACGAGCGCAAGGCCGGCCAGACGCTCGATATCATCAAGCGTCAGCTTTCCGCCTCGGTGCCTGACACCGCGACGGCCGAAAACACCGTGATCGCCTATGAGCCCGTCTGGGCAATCGGCACCGGTCTGACGCCGACCGTCGATGACGTCGAGAAGGCACATGCCTTCATGCGCAGCGAGCTGACGGCCCGTTTCGGCGCCGAGGGCAAGAAGGTTCGCATCCTCTATGGCGGGTCGGTCAAGCCTTCCAACGCCAAGGAGCTGATGGGTGTCGCCAATGTCGATGGTGCACTGATTGGCGGCGCGAGCTTGAAAGCGGCGGATTTCCTCGCCATCTACGGCGCATACACGGAACTCACTGCCTAAATCTGAGCTAAGGGCTTGGAATAGGCGATTGCCTCATGTAAAGAGCGCCAGATTTTATTGGATGCCCGCCTTGCGGGCAGGACTGGACCCATGCAGACCGTATTGATTGTCATCCACCTCATGATCGTGCTGGCGCTTGTCGGCGTCGTGCTTATCCAGCGTTCGGAAGGCGGCGGCCTCGGCATCGGCGGCGGTTCCGGCTTCATGTCGGCGCGCGGCACGGCCAATGCGCTGACCCGCACGACCGCGATCCTGGCGACGCTGTTCTTCATCACGTCGCTCGGCCTCGGCATCCTGACGCGTTACCAGGGCAATCCGACGGATATCCTGAACCGCATTCCGGCAACGAGTGGCGCCGGCAACGGCATTCTCGATTCGCTGGGTGGCGGCGCGGCCAAGCCTCCGCACAATCAGCCTGCCAGCAACGGCGTTCCGAACGGCGCAGCTGCTCCGGCTCCTGCAGCACCCGCGGCTCCGGCCCCAGCTGCATCCGCGCCTGCTGCAACGGCTCCGGCACCTGCCGCGACGGCTCCCGCCGCCAGCGCACCGGCCGCAGCACCTGCTACTCCCGCCACCCCGGCCCAGCCGGGCGGCGTACCGACCGGACAATAAACCGGTCAGCGAAATAAACCGCCGGCAGGCCCAAGGGTCTGCCGGTTTTCTTTTGTTCAGATTTCAAGCTGGCACCAAAAGTTCTGGAAAAGAATTTTTGGGCTGGTGGAATCGTTTTTGAAAAGGTATCCGGTGACTCCCATGGCGCGATACGTATTCATCACTGGCGGCGTGGTTTCCTCTCTCGGTAAAGGAATTGCGGCCGCGGCTCTCGGAGCGTTGCTGCAGGCCCGTGGATATCGGGTGCGGCTTCGCAAGCTCGACCCCTATTTGAACGTGGACCCGGGCACCATGAGCCCGACCCAGCACGGCGAGGTCTTCGTCACCGACGACGGCGCGGAAACCGATCTCGATCTCGGCCACTACGAGCGCTTCACGGGGCGTTCGGCGACCAAGACCGACAACATCACCACTGGCCGCATCTACAAGAACATCATCGACAAGGAACGCCGCGGCGATTACCTCGGCGCGACCGTCCAGGTCATTCCGCACGTGACGAACGAGATCAAGGATTTCGTCATCGAGGGCAATGACGACTACGATTTCGTCATCTGCGAAATCGGCGGCACGGTCGGCGACATCGAGGCGATGCCGTTCATGGAAGCGATCCGCCAGCTAGGCAACGATCTGCCGCGCGGTACCGCGATCTATGTGCACCTGACGCTGATGCCCTATATTCCGGCAGCCGGCGAGTTGAAGACCAAGCCGACGCAGCATTCCGTCAAGGAACTGCAGGCGCTCGGTATTCATCCCGATATCCTGCTGGTACGCGCCGACCGCGAAATTCCGGAAGCCGAGCGCCGCAAGCTCTCGCTGTTCTGCAACGTTCGCCCGTCCGCCGTCATCCAGGCACTCGACGTTGCTAATATTTACGACGTGCCGATCGCCTACCACAAGGAAGGCCTCGACAACGAAGTGCTGGCCGCTTTCGGCATCGAACCGGCTCCGAAGCCTCGCCTCGATGCCTGGGATGAGGTCTGCAACCGTATCCGCACGCCTGAAGGCGAAGTGACGATCGCGATCGTCGGCAAGTACACCGGCCTCAAGGATGCCTACAAGTCGCTGATCGAGGCGCTGCATCACGGCGGTATCGCCAACCGCGTCAAGGTCAACCTTGAATGGATCGAGTCCGAGATCTTCGAAAAGGAAGATCCGGCACCCTATCTCGAAAAGGTTCACGGCATTCTGGTACCGGGCGGTTTCGGCGAGCGCGGTTCGGAAGGCAAGATCAAGGCGGCGCAGTTTGCCCGCGAACGCAACGTTCCCTATTTCGGTATCTGCTTCGGCATGCAGATGGCAGTCGTGGAAGCGGCCCGTCACCTGGCAGGCATCGAAAAGGCCTCGTCGACCGAATTCGGCAAGACCGAAGAACCGGTCGTCGGCCTTATGACGGAATGGGTCAAGGGCAACGAGCTGCAGAAGCGCACTGCGGCCGGCGATCTCGGCGGCACCATGCGTCTCGGCGCCTACAAGGCAGCCCTGAAGAAGGGCACCAAGATCGCCGACATCTATGGCTCGACGGATATTTCCGAGCGCCACCGCCACCGCTACGAAGTCAATGTCGACTACAAGGACCGCCTGGAAAATTGCGGCCTCGTCTTCTCCGGCATGTCGCCCGACGGCGTTCTGCCGGAAACGGTCGAATATCCTGACCATCCGTGGTTCATCGGCGTTCAGTACCACCCGGAACTGAAGTCGCGCCCGCTCGACCCGCACCCGCTCTTCGCCAGCTTCATCGAAGCGGCAACCGAGCAGAGCCGTCTGGTGTGAAATAGCCGGACATTCTTGGTCCGAACAACCGTTCGGGCCAATCCCTGTTCAAAAAGCCTTAGCCTTTAGGTTTTTTAATACTTCGACGATGTCATCGTCTAAGTCGAGCTTATCAACATTGTGGATGCACTTTATACCGTATCCAAGAATGGACTTATTCTTTTTGTCGGCGTAAAACTTTGACGACAGCTCTTTGAGATACCGAGATTCTGGAATTTGAAAATCTCGATCTGATTTATCCACGCATTTATAGAGCGCATGAGCGACTAGGTCGGCCAGACATAGCGTAAGCATATCTTTTTTTGGTCGAGCGACAATTCGCTCAGCTCTTACATAACGTAAAAATTTTGCGTTCTCATGGATTGGTGTCTTTTGGCATTTCTCAATTAGATTTCGTAGAGATTGGTAATCGAAGTTTCCTTCTTCAAAAATTATTGATACCTCATTTGGATCCAACCCGTATTCTTTTATGAAGCGTCCGATTTGCTCCAGAAGATACTGAGAGCATTTGTTGTAATACATTTTGCTGTTCTCAAGTATCTTCGATTTATAGCCACCTAATGTGCTTTTATCTGAGATGACTCCAAACGCCATAAACTTATTATTGCTAATTTCCCGCGCGTACCGAACTTTGTGAAAGTGGCCTAGGCTAGAACAATGGAGATCAGCTTTCTTAAGCAAAACCTTAACGCGATCTAAGTCCGATATTAGCTCGTCTTCGGTTTCTGTTCTGTATATGCAAGCACCTAACGTTAGGTAAGGTGATGCGCCTCCCGAGCTACCTGTCCTTACTTTTGATATGCCAGCCTCGCCACTTTCATCTACTACGACGGTATAGGTTGTCACTCGATCTCCGCTCTAAAATCCACATCAATCAATGATTGCACGCTTAGAGTTTATTTCAAGAGCGCCATTGCTGTTACTCAAGCTCGTCTTCCGACGCGGCTTCCGTTCGCAGGCACTTTTTGCTAAGTATCGGTTCGTCGCCGATTTCCACCGGCGCGAAGCGTCTCATGGGGAGATTGTTTGATGAAAACCAACGGCACCGAAAACCACAGCTGAACAAGCCGTGCCGTTGGGGGCTGGCATGTTCGGTCCATCATCAGACGACATTTCCTGCCCCATGGAGGGCCTTCATGTTTCGTCGCTTCGAAAAGCTGACCGATCCTTTCCAAACCTATGCCGAAGAGACGCCGCCCGATAGGGTTTGGCCATTCATCTTCAATACACTGAAACCGCTCCGCCACGTCGCCGCCGCCAGTCTGGCGCTGACCGCCGTCGGCGCGATCCTTGAAGTCTGGCTGATCGGCTATTCTGCCCGGCTGGTCGATATACTGGCGGCAATCCGTCCCGACGAGCTCTGGGCGCGGCACGGCGGCGAGTTGCTGTTTGCCGCCTTTTTTTTGCTGGTCATACGCCCGGTTGCCGCGCTGTTCTGCGAAGGGCTCGACGACATCGTCTTCAAGCCGAATGCCGTCACAATGATCCGCTGGCGGGCGCTTCGTCATGTCCAGCGCCAATCGGTCGGCTGGTTCCAGAACGATTTCTCGGGGCGAGTCGCTGCACGCGTCCAGGAAATCGGCAACAGCGCCACCGGTGCCGCCTATTGCTTCCTCCACACCATCTTCTACGTGGCGATCTATATCGCCGGGTCAGTCTGGCTGATGGCTTCCGTCGATATCAGGCTGGTCATTCCGATGCTGGTTTGGGTGGGGCTGTATTTCGCGCTGATGGCCTATGTCATTCCGCGTGTCAGGCTGGCCTCGGAGCATTTCCAAGAGGCGGACTCGGCCTTGTCCGGCTTGCTGGTCGATACGTTCTCCAACATGGACACGATCAAGCTCTTCTCTCGCCAGCGGGACGAGGACCGAGACAGCAGGCAAAATCTGGATGCCGCCCGCCGGACCTTCATCGCCTCGCAAAAGCTCGAGGTGACGGTCAACAGCAGCATGGTGTTTCTGAGCAGCCTGCTGATGGTCAGCCTGATCGGCTATTCCATCCTGCTCTGGCAAAACGGCAATGCGCCGCTCGGCATGGTCGCTGCCGCACTGGCCCTCGGCTTCCGGATCACCGCCATGGCCGAATGGCTGCTGGATGCCGTTGCCTCGCTGTTCAACCATATGGGTGCCGCACGCGATCAGCTGCGGATCATCGCACAAGCGGTCGATATTCCGGATGCGCCGGATGCGGGCGAACTGCTGCTGAACGGCGGGACGCTCAGCTTCGACAATGTCAGCCATCATTACGGCAAGGGGCAGGGTGGCCTGGAGCGTGTCACGCTCAAGGTCGAGGCGGGAGAGAAGGTCGGGCTGGTCGGCCGCTCAGGCGCGGGAAAATCGACGCTGGTCAATCTGGCGCTGCGCTTTTTCGAAGCCGAGAGCGGGCTGATTTGCGTCGATGGCCAAGATATCCGCACCGTTACGCAGGAAAGCCTGCGCAGCCGCTTCAGCATGGTGGCGCAGAATGCGGCGCTGCTGCACCGCTCGGTGCGCGACAACATCGCCTACGGCCGCGAGGACATGCCGCAGGCAATGATCGAGGCGGCGGCAGCCAAGGCGCATGCGGACAGCTTCATCCCCGGCCTGCGCGATCAGCAAGGCCGTGCTGGCTATGATGCGCATGTCGGCGAACGCGGTGTCAAGCTCTCCGGCGGGCAGCGTCAGCGCATCGCACTGGCGCGGGCGATCCTGAAGAACGCGCCGATCCTGATCCTTGACGAGGCGACATCGGCGCTCGATTCGGAAGTGGAAGCGGCCATCCAGGATACGCTCTACGGCTTCATGGAGGGCAAGACAGTGATCGCCATCGCCCACCGGCTCTCGACCATCGCCCGGATGGACCGGATCGTGGTGCTGGATCAGGGCCGGATCGTCGAGGAAGGCCGCCACGAGGAGCTGCTGAGACAGGACGGCATCTATGCGCGCCTCTGGTCACGTCAGTCCGGCGGCTTCCTGGGGCTTGATTCAGGCAATTGAGAAAAGCGGCCCGGCGTCATAGCGCCGGGCCACCTGTCTTACGCCGCTTTCGGCACGGGACCGACATAGACAGAGCGCGGCCTGATAAGCCGCCCCTGCAGCGCCTGCTCGCGCGCATGGGCAATCCAGCCGACCGTCCGGCCGATTGCGAAGACGCCGGTGAAGGCTTCGCGCGGGAAGCCCAATGTTTCCAGGAGCAGCGCCGTATAGAACTCGACGTTGACGTCGAGCGGACGATCCGGCTTGCGCTGCTTGAGGATCGAGAGCGCCGCGCGCTCGACCGCCTCGGCCAGCGTCACGCGGGCGCTATCAACCTGTCCGGTCGCCGTCAGCGGTTTCAGCGCGTTTTTCAGGGCGTCGGCGCGGGGGTCGCGGACGCGGTAGATACGATGGCCGAAGCCCATCAAGCGCTCGCCATTGTCGAGCGCATTGCCAAGCCATGCCTCGGCGTTTTCGGCCTTGCCGATGGCGTCGAGCATATCCAGCACCGGCCCCGGCGCGCCGCCGTGCAGCGGGCCCTTGAGGGCGCTGATTGCCGCGAGCACGGAGGAAGTGAGACCGGCCTGGGTCGAGGCGATGACGCGCGAGGCGAAGGTCGAGGCATTCAGGCCATGGTCGGAGATGGTGACCAGATAGGCGTCGAGGGCCGATATCTGTTCACCGCTCGGAGGCATGCCGTTGAGCATCCGCAGAATGTCGGCAGACTGGGAAAGCTTTTGATCCGGCGCTATCGGGGCCTGGCCTTTCTGCAGCCGCAGAACTGCAGGGAGGAATACGGCGGATGCAGCCATCAGGCGGATGGCGACTGTGCTGCCTTCGCCATCGGGCAGGCGCGCGAGCAGGGCGCGCATGGCATCGACTGGCGGCAGCGCCAGGATCGTGGCGTCGGCCGCTTCGACATGGCGGAATATATCGGCGCGTGCTTCGCCGAGACGCCGCGTCAGGGAGGCTTCATCGAGCGCTTCGGGCATCAGGCCATCGAGCAGCAACGTCGCGGTGCGCTCGTAGCTGCTGTCGGCGACGAGATCATCCAGCGAGACGCCGCGGATGATCAGCCGGCCGGCCTCGCCATCGACATCCGAGAGCTGCGTTTCCGCTGCGACGACATCTTCAAGACCATTCTTCATCAGTGTTTCTCCTTTACCCGATAAAGGATCGGGCTTAGATTAGTTGACGTCAATCTTGATACAATTGATCAATGTGAGGTTCACATGTCCTGGCTGACGGCAGAGGAGGCGTTGGCGCAACTCGGCACCAAACCGCAGACGCTCTATGCCAATGTCAGCCGTGGCCGCATTCGCGCCAAGGCCGATCCTGCCGATCCGCGGCGCAGCCTCTATCACACCGCCGACGTCACCCGGCTGGCCGAACGCCATGCCGGGCGCCGCAAGAGCGAGACGGTTGCGGCGGAGGCGATCCAGTGGGGCGATCCGGTCTTGCCATCCGCCGTTTCGACGATCGTCGACGGCAGGCTTTACTATCGCGGCCGCGATGCGGTTTCGCTGTCGGCGTCGGCAACGCTGGAAGCGGCCGCGGCCGTTCTTTGGGATGCGCCTGCCGTCGAGCTCGCGGGTGAGGCGATCGAAAGCGGCCCGCCTGTCATCCGCAACGCATTCCTGGCGCTTGCCGGCAGAGTGACGCGGGATCTTCCAAGCCTCGGGCGTTCACGTTCGGTGCTGCGCAGCGAAGCGATCTCGGTTTTCAGCTGTGTCAGCGCCGCGCTCGCGCCCGGTCGCGGCGATTTTGTCCATATCCGTCTCGCCAATGCCTGGGGCAGGCCGGAGGCTGCCGACTGTCTGCGCCGGGCACTGGTGCTTCTTGCGGACCATGAGCTCAATGCATCGACATTTGCCTCGCGGGTCACGGCCTCTTCGGGGGCGTCTCTTTCGGCCGCGGTGCTTTCAGGCCTCTCGGCACTGACCGGCCCGTTGCACGGCGGCGCGTGGCAAGGCGTTTCCGCGCTCGCGGACATGGCGAGACACACTGGCGCCGAAGAGGCTGTGCGCCGCGTTCTCTCTCAGGGCAATCCGCTTCCTGCTTTCGGTCATCCCCTGTATCCGGATGGTGACATAAGGGCATCGGCGCTTCTTCAACATTTCGAAATGCCGCGCCTGTTTGAGGAGATCAGGAAGGCAGGCGAAGCGGCGACAGGGGAACGGGCGAATGTCGATTTCGCCCTGACAGCGATGGCGGAGAGCTTTGCGCTGCCCGGCGAGGCGGCGATGGTGATCTTCGCTCTGGCGCGCACGTGCGGCTGGCTTGCCCATGCGATGGAGCAGGTCGAAGACGGCCATCTGATCCGCCCGCGGGCGCGCTATTGTGGCCCGGCCTTGGTGGCCGGCGGCTAGCGCTTGCCAGCGGCGGCGCTTTTCTGCATACGGGATCAAGCTTTTGTTTTATGATGGCGAGCCGGAAAACGGGCCGATCGCCTGCGCAGCGACTGCGCATCTCAGGATTGGCCGAAAGTCATGTGGGGACGTATCATGGGCTTGGTTTCGACAATCCTTCGCGGATCGGCTGCTGCATGCATATTGCTCGCGCTGCCGGTTGCCGCAGCGGCGCAGACAAGCGGCTGCGCGCTGCAGAACGCCGATGGCGGACGCCGGATCCTGCGCTGCCCAGGCGGCGTGACGGTCACCGCTGAAGCCGGTGCCGGATTCAATCTCAACGACCGGAATGGCGACGGCAATCCGGACAGCGCATCGCTGCGGCGCAAGGCGATCTTGGTTGATGTCGACAGCAGCCGGCATACGGGTGGCTTTCAAGTGGTGACGCCACAGGCGATTGCGGCTGTCCGCGGCACGCAATGGGCTGTCGATGTCGGTGGCGGACAGACCTCGGTGCTGGTCGTCCGCGGCGCGGTTGCCGTGCGGCGCCCGCAGGGCGATTCCGTCGTTCTTCGTCCGGGCGAGGGCGTCGATGTTCGCGCTGGCAGCAGCGCGCTCGAAGTTCGCCGCTGGCCGCAGGCGCGCGCCGCGGCACTGCTTGCCCGCCTCGGCCAGTAGTATCCCATGCCCCGTCAGAATGTTCTTGTGACCGCCGCGCTGCTTCTGTCCGCGATCTGGGGCGCGTTCCTCGGCTCGGCGCATCTTGGCGGCGGCGCAACCTTTCTCGATCGTCCGGAAGCCTCGCTGACCGATCTCAAGAGCACGCTGCTCGGCAGGAGAACGCCGCCACCCGTCGTTACCATCGCGGCGATCGACGACCGGACAGCCGCGGCTCATGGCTATCCGCTCGACCGCGCGACGCTGGCCAAGGCCGTGACGGCTATTGCCGCCTTGAAGCCCAAAGTCATAGCGCTCGATCTGCTCTTCGTTGATCCCGGCAATGATGCGGCCGATAGCGCGCTGGCGTCGGCGCTTCAGCTTGCTCCGTCTGTGATAGCGGGTGCTGCAGTCTTCCCGCAAAGCGTCCAGTTCGTCGGCAACGAAGCAAACGATCCGCTGGCGGCCATTCCCGTCGCAGAGAGCCTGTTGCTTCCGCAAGAACGGCTTGCCGATGTCGCGGCAACGGGCATCGTCAATGTCTCGACGGACCAGACCGGCGTACCGCGCTTCATCCCGCTGCTGTCGCGCGGCGAGGGGCGTATCGACCCGTCCTTTCCGCTGAAGGCGGCGTCGCTGGCGATCGGCCACGATCCGGCATTCCAGCCCGGCGCGATCGCCTTTACCGACACCCGCATCCCGACCGACACAGGACAGCGTCTGCCGCTGACCTTCTACGGCCCACGCGGCACCATTCCGACTGTCAGCATCGCCGATGCGCTCGATGGCAAGCTCACCGCGCAGGAGGTGGCCGACAAGGTCGTCGTCATCGGCTCCACGGTCACCGGCGGCGGCGATGTCTTTCCGACGCCCTTCGATCCCGTCCTGCCCGGCGTCGAAGTGATGTCGACAGCGATCACGCACCTGGTCGCCGGGGACAGCGTCATCCGCGACCACAATGTCCGAAGGTTCGATGCAACGCTCGCGGTGCTGCTGCCGCTTGCTGTCGTCGGTCTGCTTGCCTGGCGGCGCAGCGTCATCGGTTTCGTGATGATCGCCCTGCTGTTCTTCGCCTGGGCTGGCGTCAATATCGCGGCATTCCGGCAGGGATACTGGCTGAGTGCGGCACTACCGATTGCCGCCGCGTTGCCACCGGCGCTGATCTTCGGCGCCGCGCAGCTGTTTACCGACCGCCGCCGCGCCCGCCTTTTCGCCGCGCAGAGCGAATTGCTGCAGCGGATCGAAGCGCCCGGCCTCGGGGAATGGCTGGCCCGGGATCCTTCCTTCCTCTCCCATCCCGTGCGCCAGAACGCAGCCGTCGTGTTCATCGATCTCTCGGGCTTTACCGGCATGAGCGAAGCCGTTGGTGCCGTCGCCGTCCGCGAGATTCTCAGCGGCTTCTTCGAGCTTGTCGATGAAGAGGCGCGCGCCCACCAAGGTGCCATAACCAGCTTCATGGGCGATGGCGCGATGATCCTCTTCGGCCTGCCGGAGCCCCAGCCGGACGATGCGGCGCGTGCTGCGGCCTGCGCACTGTCTCTGGCGGAGCGCACCCGCGCCTGGCTGGCGGCCAACCCGATGCTGCCCTCCGGCCACAAAGTCGGCTTCAAGATCGGGGCGCATTGCGGTCCCGTCGTAGCATCGCGTCTCGGCACGGGTAACCGCCAGCAGATCACGGCGACGGGCGACACCGTCAACGTCGCCAGCCGGCTGATGGAAGTGGCGGCCGGGCGCGGCTCGGAGATCGCTTTCAGCGCAGCGCTGGTGCATGCGGCCTCTCAGGGCGGTACACCGCCTGCGGGAGGAATTCTTGAGGGACCATTCGAGACGCGCATTCGCGGGCGGGCTGGCGGCATCGAAGTCTGGTTGCGGCGGCAGCAGGCTGCCTGAAACTGCGCTTTGACTTTTTGCCTGCAAAGGGATAGGAACGCGCCAACCGTTCGGCCAGGCAGATCCCGGCCAAGGCGCGCTTGCGCCTGAAAATTCCGAAAGACAGATCACATGACAGAGATTAACGGCGTCGTTCCGGCGATCGCCAAGGCGTTGTCGAAGCGCGGCTATACGGCGTTGACCCCGGTTCAGCAGGCAATGCTCGACCCGGCGCTTGCCTCGAAGGACGCCCTCGTATCGGCCCAGACCGGCTCCGGCAAGACCGTAGCCTTTGGCCTGGCGCTGGCACCGACGCTGCTTCAGGACGACGACCGCTTCGAGCCGGCAGCGGAACCGCTGGCCCTGGTCATCGCGCCGACTCGCGAACTCGCCCTGCAGGTCAAGCGCGAGCTTGAATGGCTCTACGAAATGACCGGCGCGCTGATCGTCAGCTGCGTCGGCGGCATGGATATCCGCAGCGAGCGCCGGGCGCTGGAGCGCGGCGCCCATATCGTCGTCGGCACGCCTGGCCGTCTTTGCGACCATATCCGCCGCCGAGCACTCGATATTTCGTCGCTGAAGGCCGTCGTGCTCGATGAGGCGGACGAGATGCTCGATCTCGGCTTCCGCGAAGACCTGGAATTCATCCTCGAATCGTCGCCTGACGACCGTCGCACACTGATGTTTTCGGCAACGGTGCCGGCGGCTATTGCCAAGCTCGCCAAGAGCTTCCAGCGTGATGCGGTTCGCATCTCGACGCAGTCGGAAGAAAAGCAGCATGTCGATATCGAATATCGTGCACTGGCCGTTGCTCCCTCTGATCGCGAGAATGCCATCGTCAACGTGCTGCGCTATTATGATGCCAAGAATGCCATCGTTTTCTGCTCGACGCGTGCGGCCGTCAATCACCTGACGGCGCGGTTTAACAATCGCAATTTCTCGGTCGTCGCACTCTCCGGCGAACTGACGCAGAACGAACGGACGCACGCGTTGCAGGCGATGCGCGACGGACGCGCCCGCGTTTGCATCGCGACCGACGTTGCCGCCCGCGGCATCGACCTGCCGGGCCTCGATCTCGTCATCCATGCCGACCTGCCGACCAACTCTGAAACGCTGCTTCACCGCAGCGGCCGGACGGGCCGCGCCGGGCGCAAGGGCGTCAGCGCCATCATCGTGCCGCTGAATGCGCGCCGCAAGGCCGAGCGCATTCTGGACGGCGCAGGCGTTTCACCGACCTGGGCCCGCCCACCGTCTGCCGAAGAGGTGATGCAGCGTGACGACGAGCGACTGCTTGCCGATCCGATTCTTAGCGAAGCGCAGTCTGACGACGACCAGACACTCGTCAATCAGCTGATCGCCAACTATGGCGCCGAGAAGTTGGCCGCCGCTTTCGTGCGGCTCTACCGCTCCAATCAGTCTGCGCCTGAAGACATCACCGAAGTCTCACTCGACGGCGGTGCACGCAAGCGCCGCGACAATGCCGATGGTCCGCGTGAGCCGAGCCAGAAGGGGCCGCGCGACGATTTCGGCGCCAGCGTCTGGTTCTCGCTTTCGGTCGGTCGCAAGCAGAATGCCGAACCGCGCTGGCTGATCCCTATGATCTGCCGCAACGGCAACCTGACGAAGCGCGAGATCGGCGCCATCAAGATGCAGCCGGAAGAAACCTTTGTGGAGATCGCTGCCGGCAATGCTGAGGCCTTTCTCGCGGCACTTGGACCGAACAAGACGATGGAACGCGGCATTCGCGTCAATCGCCTGAACGGCACACCCGATTTCAGCCGCCCGGCGAACGACCGGCCTGCAGGCAAGAAGGCCTACGAGGCACGCCGCGACGACGCCGTGCGCGACGACCGCCCGAAGGCGAAGTTCAAGAAGGACTTCTCCCCGGAGCAGGCGCCGGCTGGTGGCGAGCGCAGCGACAAGCCCTGGAGCAAGAAGCCCGGCAAGCCGAAATTCGAAGGCAAGCCAAGGGCGGAAGGCCAGAAGTTCGAAGGCAAGCCCAAGTTTGAGGGCAAGCCGAAGTTCGAAGGCCAGAAATTCGAGGGCAAGGGCGGCTTCGCTCCGAAGGGCAAGTTCAGCAAGAAGAAGCAGGGCTGAGGCTGGTGGCAACGCCATCCCGGCCGCTCGATAGCGGGCAGCAGCGATGACGATGATGGCCGGTGCGATGGTTCACGATGCGGAGGCGTTCATACGCCGCAATCTTGAGCTTCGCCCGGCACCATCAGTCCCGGAGATCGCTCTTTATGCCGCCCATCCGGCAAGCCGCCTTGGCCGCCTGTCGGGCGGCGGCGGAGAGCCGCCGTACTGGGCCTATCATTGGGCCGGCGGCAGCGCACTTGCCCGTCATATTCTCGAAAATACAGATGTCGTCAGCGGCCGCACGGTGATCGATCTCGGCTGCGGCTCCGGCATCGTTGCCATGGCGGCGGCGAAGAGCTGCGCGGCTCATGTGACCGCCGTTGATACCGACCGCTACGCGGTTGCCGCGACAGCGCTCAACGCCCAGGCAAACAGCGTCGTGATCGATATCCTCCAGGCTGACATTCTCGACGATCCACCACCTCCGGCCGATCTCATCCTTGCCGGCGATCTGTTCTACAATCGCAACCTTGCGCGCAGGACGCTGCCCTTCCTGCAGCGCTGCAGGGCGGCGGGCATTTCGGTGCTGATCGGTGATCCCGGCCGCAAGACACTGCCGCGCAGCAGGCTGACTGCCGTCGCTGAATACAGGGTCGCGGATTTCGGGGAAGGCGAGGCGAGCGGCGGTATCTACAGGCTCGCGAAGTGAACGGCGCCCGCGTGCAGGCGCCGCTCGATAAATTCACACGGCGCGCGTCAGGCCGCCGTCGACGCGCAGGTTCTGGCCGGTGATGTAGGCGGCGCCGTCGGAGGCCAGGAAGGCGATGGTGGCGGCGATTTCCTCGCTCGTGCCGTAGCGCTTCATCGGCACGCTGTCGCGGCGCTCTTCCGTCGCAGGCAGGCTGTCGATCCAGCCCGGCAGCACGTTGTTCATGCGGATGTTGTCGCCGGCATAGGTCTCGGCGAAGATCTTCGTGAAGGAGGCGAGACCGGCGCGGAAGACTGCCGAGGTCGGGAACATCGCGCTCGGCTCGAAGGCCCAAGCCGTCGAGATGTTGATGATGGCGCCCGACTTCTGCTTCTGCATGTGCGGCGTGACGAGGCGCGCCGGGCGGATGACGTTCATCAGATAGACGTCCATGCCGCGATGCCAATCTTCATCGGTAATCTCAAGGATCGGCGCGCGAGGTCCGTGGCCGGCGCTGTTGACGAGAACATCGATACGGCCCCATTCGGAGACCGCACGATCGACCAGCTTGCGGAGATCGTCGTTCGACTGGTTTGAACCGGTGACGCCGAAACCGCCGAGTTCCCGGGCAAGCTCTTCGCCTTTTCCAGACGAAGACAGAATCGCCACCTTGTAGCCGTCCTCAGCTAGGCGCTTTGCAGCCGCGGCACCCATGCCGCTACCGCCCGCCGTCACCAGTGCTACCTTATCAACCGACATGCATGCCTCCATTGCAGACGCGCACCGGACCAGCCGATGCGCCGTTATATGATGGCAGCCTTGATATCACTCCGGTTTTGCAAAGGCGAGCACTGCAACGGCTACATTGCTAACCGGAAGCGCATATCCTCAGGTTCGCGGTTCCGCTCGAAGCGGACAACCAGCTCATCCAGTGCAACGCCGATATCGGCATCGGTCCAGCCCTGGCTCTTCAGACGCAGGAAGATCTCCTGCATGCGGAGCCGCAGGAACACGGCGAGATCGGGATCGGAATCTTTAATCGAACGCATGGCTCTACTCTGAAATCCTCGAAACACGGCTGCGGAAAGAAACGGGCTCGCCACGCGAAACAGGAGGCGAGCCCTTGCCCTCGCAGGTCCGCCGACTTGCATCAGGCACCCGCCAAGACGGCGGGTATAGAATTGAAGGTTCGGAGGCGGATCGGACGCCTCATCTTCAAGTAACCATAAGACGGCATGCGTGTCGCGTGACGCGGCCGTGACACGACCTTTGCGCGAAAGCATCGCTTTTACCTGCATCCTACTGATCTGAAACGGGTCACTCTACGTAATCCCCGCCGAGAACGAGAGACATATTCATGCGGGTATTGATTATCGGATTGGGACTATTGGCAATCATTGCATGGGCAGCAGCCTTCTACATGACATCCGGCGCCTTCTGAAAACCCGCCTCACCGGTCAGTGTCCGGTGCCCGTTGGGACGATCGACAGCGCGGAAATCGCCATCGATGCGCCTTGCGGAAAAATAGATGATATATCATTTATTGTGATATCATCGGATATCGCTTCATGCCTTCAGAACACGAAAAGATTGCCGCCACCTTCGGTGCGTTGGTGGCGCAGACGGCGCGGTTGTGGCGCCGGGCTGCCGACCAGCGGCTGCAGCCCTTCGGTCTGACGGAAGCCACATGGCTGCCGCTGCTGCGGATCTCTCGTTCGGAGGTGCCGATGCATCAAAGAGCGCTCGCGGCATCACTTTCGCTCGATAATTCCTCGGTCGTCCGGCTCATCGACAATCTAGAAACGGCTGGCCTTGTCGAACGCCAGGAGGGCGAGGACCGGCGTTCGAAGGCGATTGTTCTGACCGAGGCCGGGAGGCATACAGTGATCGATGTCGAGCGCATCGCCCAGGGCGTCCGCGAAGAAGCGCTCGCCGGTCTCTCCGAGGCCGACATCGAGACGGCCTTCCGCGTGCTCGAGCATATTTCGAGCGTCTTTTCCCGCAACGGCGAGGAGCCGACACCGTGAATTCCCATCCTGGCCGCATGGCCGGCGCCGAACCGCTGACTGCCCGCAAGACCGTTCCCGTCTGGCTTCTGGCGCTGGTTACCTTCAGCGGCACGCTCGCCATGCATATTTTCGTGCCTGCCTTGCCTGCAGCCGCCACAGATCTTGGGGCGAGCATCGGCGAGATGCAGATGACGGTCAGCCTCTATATTTTCGGCCTTGCCGTCGGCCAGTTGATCTACGGACCGCTTTCCGATCGCTATGGACGGCGGCCCGTGCTGATGAGCGGGCTGGTGCTTTACACGCTGGCGGGGTTCGCCGCGCTGTTTTCACCAGGCGTCCATGCGCTGATCGTCGCGCGGCTGTTTCAGGCGCTTGGCGGATGCGCGGGACTGGTGATCGCCAGGGCTATCGTGCGGGACACCTCGACGGCTGACGACACGGCAAAACGGCTGGCCGTCATGAACCTGATGGTCACCGTCGGGCCTGGCCTGGCGCCGATCGCCGGCGGGGCGCTGGCCGCGACACTCGGCTGGCGGTCCATCTTTGTCGCCTTATGCGCGCTCGGCGTTCTCAACATGCTGATGACCTGGAAGATGGTGCCGGAAACCGGCAGGCGTAATGCGGAAGCATCGATGAAATCGCTGAGCCGCGATTATCTCGGTCTGCTTCGCTCGCCGGCCTTCGTCGGTTACGCCATTGGCGGCGGCTGCGCCACGACATCGATGTATGCTTTCACCGCTGCCGCGCCATTCATCGTCATCAATGAGTTGCACCGGCCGGCGACCGAGGTCGGCATCTGCCTTGCCCTGCTGATCTTCGGCTACTGGATCGGCAGCATGATCGCCACGCGGCTGATCGGCAGGATTGCCATGAAGCCGCTGATGCTCGTTTCTAACCTCGTCAGCATCGCGGCTGCAATCGCCTTCTTCGGGCTGGCGGCAACCGGCGAGCTCGGCCTGCTGCCGATGATGGCGGCGATCATGGTTTATACGATCGGGGCTGGGGTGGCGTCGCCGAATGCGCTGACGCTTGCCGTCAGCGTCAATCCGAAGGTCACAGGCTCAGCCTCGGGACTCTATGGAGCCACGCAGATGGCCGTTGGAGCCGTCTGCACTGCGCTGGCAGGTATTGGCGGCGATCCGGGCTTTGCCGCAGCGAGCGTCATTCTCGGCGCCAGCCTGTTGGCGCAGAGCTGCTTCTGGATCGGCGTGAAAGCCAGCCGGGTCAGGGCAGAAGCGCCGGCCGCAGCAGCATGACGGGGCAGGGCGCGCCGGCCTCAAGGGCGAGCGCATTTGGCGGACGGATGATCAGGCAATCGGCCTGCGCGAAGATCTTCATCATCGACGAATCCTGCTTGCCGAAAGGCCGCGCACGACGCACACCATCCGGTGACATCTCAAAGCTGGCCCGAACATAATCCTGTCGGTGATCGTTGGCCGCGAGATCGACCGCGGCCTCGACGATCGCTTCGCGTTTGACCGGTGGCAGCGAGGCGAGCTTGCGCAGCAGTGGTTCGAGGAATAGCAGGGCGCAGACGAGGCTCGAGACCGGATTTCCGGGAAGACCGAGAACATGGATACTGCCAAGGCTTCCGACCATCAGCGGCTTGCCGGGCCGCATGGCGATACGCCAGAAATCAAGCTGCATGCCCGCGGCGACCAGCGTTGCCTGCACGAGGTCGTGATCGCCGACCGATGCGCCGCCAAGCGTGACGATGACATCGGCGCCGGCGCCCTCGGCCCTACGTACGGCCTCAGTGATGGCCGCGCTATCATCCGGCACGATGCCGAGATCGAGCACCTCGCCACCGGCATTGCGGACGAGCGCGGCAATGCCGAAGCCGCTTGACGCAACGATCTGCGAAGGGCCGGGCATGCCGCCAGGTGTCAGCAGTTCATCGCCCGTTGCAAGGATCGCCACCAGCGGCTTGCGCAGAACCGGGATTTCGGCATGATTCATGCCGGCCGCGACCGTCAGCCGTGTGAAATCCATGACTGTGCCCGAGGTGAGCACCGTTTCGCCGAGACGGAAATCCTGCCCCCGCGGGCGGATATGCTGGTTTTCGCGAACCGGAAACTTGGTGCGGATGCCGCCATCGATCTTTTCGGCGTCCTCCTGAAGCAAAACGCTGTCGGCACTGTCAGGCACAGGCGCACCGGTGAAGATGCGGACGGCTTCGCCATCACCAATCGCGCCGTCGAATGCATGCCCGGCCGACGCGGTGCCGATGACGCGAAGTTCGGCGCCGGGCTCCGGCGCATCCGCGCGGCGCAGTGCATAGCCATCCATGGCGGAAGAGTTGAAGGGCGGCTGCGTCAGCCGTGCAGCAAGATCGCCCGCCAGCACGCGCCCATCGGCGGCGGCGAGCGGCAAGGTCTGCGCATCGGCGATCGGCGAGGCACTGCCCAGCAGACGCGCCTGCGCATCCTCGACCGGCAGCAGGCTCATGATTGCGCCTCCGGGTGACGGAAATCGCCGGACTTGCCGCCCGACTTTTCCAACAGCCTGACACCGCCGATTTCCATCGCCTTGTCAGCGGCTTTCGCCATGTCGTAGATCGTCAGGCACGCGACCGACACGGCGGTCAGCGCCTCCATCTCGACGCCTGTCTTGCCGGTCAGCTTCGCCGTCGCCGTGACCCTGAGGCCCGGAAGCGCTGCATCTTCGGTGATATTGACATTGACCTTGGTCAGCATCAGCGGATGGCAGAGCGGAATGAGGTTTGCCGTCTGCTTGGCCGCCATGATGCCTGCCAGCCGGGCCGTACCGATGACGTCGCCCTTCTTGGCATTGCCGTCGCGGATCAGCGCCAGCGTTTCCTGGGACATGCGGATATAGCCTTCGGCAGTGGCAATGCGCACGGCTTCGGCCTTGCCGCTGACATCGACCATATGCGCCTCACCAGCTGCATCGATGTGGGTGAGGCCAGGCTTGGCGCCGCTCATGTCATTCAGCCGCGATTGCCGCTTCGCCGAAGAGAAGCGCGCGGGTGGCCGCCGTGACGTCATCCTTGCGCATCAGGCTTTCGCCGACGAGGAAGGTATTGATGTTGAAGGCCTGAAGGCGCTTGCAATCGGCATTGATGAAGATGCCGCTCTCGCCGACCAGCAGCTTGTCCGAAGGCACCATCGCCGAAAGCTTCTCGCTGACGGTCAGGCTGACTTCGAATGTGCGCAGATTGCGGTTGTTGATGCCAAGAAGCGGGGACGAGAGCTTCAGCGCCCGCTCCGTTTCCTCTTCGTCGTGGACCTCGACCAGGACATCCATACCGAGCGCAAAGGCTTCGTCCTGTAGGCGCTCCGCATCGCTGTCCGTCAGCGAGGCCATGATCAGCAGGATGCAGTCGGCGCCCCAGGCGCGGGCTTCGTGGACCTGATAGGTCTCGAACATGAAATCCTTGCGCAGCGCCGGTAGCGCGCAGGCAGCACGCGCCGCTGTCAGGAATTCCGGTGCGCCCTGAAAGCTTGGCGTATCCGTCAGCACGGACAGGCAGGCAGCCCCACCGTCCTCATAGGCCTTTGCCAGGGCCGGCGGATCGAAATCCGGGCGGATGAGGCCCTTGGACGGGCTTGCCTTCTTGATCTCGGCGATCAGTCCGTAGAGCCCTGCATCGCGCTTGGCGACCAGCGCCTTGTGAAAGCCGCGCGGCGCCGATTGGCCTGCCTGCATTGCCTTGAGATCGGCGAGCGAGACCTTGGCCTTGGCGGCGGCGATTTCCTCGCGCTTGTAAGTCTCGATCTTCTTCAGGATATCGGTCATCGGTCGATCCTAGTCGATGTCGTTGGAAACGGCGATGAGTTTGTCGAGCGCGGCCGCGGTTGCGCCGCTATCGAGCGATTCCTTTGCCAGCGTCATGCCCTTGGCGATCGTCTCGGCCTTGCCGGCGACGACGAGCGAGGCGGCGGCATTGGCGAGCGCGATATCGCGGTAGGCATTCCTGGCACCGCCGAGGACGTCGCGGAGTGCCGCGGCATTGACGACACCGTCGCCGCCCTTCAGGGCAGAGAGCGTGCAGGGCGACACACCGAAATCGGCAGGCGACAGCTCGAAGCTGCGGATCTTGCCATTCTCGAGCGCTGCGACACTGGTCTTGCCGGTCGTGGTGATTTCATCGAGACCATCACCATGGACGACCCAGACGCTTTCGGAGCCGAGATCGCGCATGACTTCGGCTAGCGGCAGCACCCACTGCTCGGCGAAGACGCCGAGCAGCTGGCGGCGGACGCCCGCGGGGTTGGTCAGCGGGCCGAGCAGATTGAAGATCGTGCGCGTGCCGAGTTCGACGCGCGAGGGTCCAACGTGACGCATGGCCGAATGATGCTGCTGCGCGAACATGAAGCCGACGCCGGCTTCAGCGATGCAGCGCGAAATCACTTCCGGCGAAATCTCCAGCTTGACGCCGAGAGCGGCGAGACTGTCCGACGCACCAGACTTGGAACTCAGAGCACGATTGCCATGCTTGGCAACCGGGACGCCGGCGCCGGCGACGATCAACGCCGCCAGTGTCGAGATGTTGTAGGTGCCGCTGCCGTCGCCACCGGTGCCGACGATATCGATGGCATCGGCGGGCGCTTCGACGCGCAGCATCTTCGAACGCATCGTCGTGGCGGCGCCGACGATCTCATCGACCGTCTCGCCGCGCACGCGCAACGCCATCAGGAAGCCGCCGATCTGCGAGGGCGTTGCCTGGCCCGACATCAGGATGTCGAAGGCCTGGCGAGACTCGTCCCGTGTCAGGGGCTCACGGCTTGCGGCCTTAGCCAGAAGCGGCTTCAGATCGGTCATGCGCTAAAGCTCCTCCTAGCGAACGGTTGCCTGATCGGCGAGCGTCTGGTTGATCGAGGCGCTGTACTGCGTCTGCAGCAGTGTGACCATCTGGTCGAGGATGTCATCGCCGGCCGCATTGGCGACTGCTGCGATCTGCGCATCCTGGTTGTTCAGCGCATCGGTCGTCGGATCGGTGTTGACGTTGGTCACCTTCAGCAGGATCTGCGTGGTCGCGTCGGCGCCGACGGCATTGGCAACGGTGTCGGCCGGACCGCTGAAGGCAGCGCTGACGCCGCCGCGGCCGAGAACGGCATCGTCGGTGGTGCGGCTCACGCCGCTCTTGCTTTCGACGGCAATGCCGAGCGGTGCCGCGATATCGGCAAGCGACTTGCCCTTCTGCGCTTCCTGCTTCAGCTCGTCGGCCTTCTTGGCAAGTTCCAGCTTCTGCTGCTCCGCCGTCCAGTCGGCAACCGCCTTGTCGCGAATTTCGGCAAGCGGGCGATCGCGCTCTGGCGTGACTTCGCGGACGTCGAACCAGACGTAACCGTCATTGCCGAGGGCAAGTGCGACCGGCTGGGTGCCTGGCTCAGTCTTGAACGCTTCGCCGAGCAGCTGCTGCTTCGACGGGATGTCCTTGACCTCGTTGCCGTCCTTGTCTGCACCGGTGGCGTCGATCGCATCGACGACGACGGCCTTGAGCTTCAGCTCCTTGGCGATGTCTTCGAGTGACTGACCGGAGCTGCGCATGTCTTCGATATGATCGTGAACGTTGATGACTTCCTGCGAAGCGTTGACCAGCGCCAGCTGCTTGCGGATGTCTTCCTTGACCTCGTCGAGCGTCTTGACGGTTTCAGGCTTGATATTGGTGATGCGCAGGATCACCGGACCGAAGGCACCATCGACGACCGGCGTCGTACCGCCATTCTTGGTGACGGCGAAAGCAGCCTCGGCAACCGACTGATCGGGAACCTTGTCCTTGGTGAAATCGCCGAGAAGGACGTCGGTCGCGGTCTTGCCCTGATCTGTGACCAGCTGATCGAATGTTGTGCCGCTCTTCAGCGCCGTCTGTGCGGCGGCGGCGAGGTCCTTGTTGGCGAAGGTCAGCTGCTCGACGGTACGCGTCTCGGGCGTGCGGAAGGTTTCCTTGCGCTTGTCGAAATCTTCGCGGATCTGATCGTCGGTCACCGTCGCGACATCGGCGATATCAGCCGATTCGAGCTTCAGGTAGGCGACCTTGCGGTATTCAGGCGCGCGGTAGCGGGCCTTTACGCCATCGAACCACTTGGACAGCACATCGTCAGCAGGCGCCTTGATCGGTTCGATATTGGCGTTGGTGAGAAGCAGGTAATCGATGTCGCGGCTTTCCTGACGGTAAAGCTTGAGCGCGTCGACGAGAGCGGCCGGCGCCTTGAAGCCGTTGGAGACGGCATCTACGATCTGGCTGCGGACGGCGACCTTGCTGCGCTCGTTGATATAGTCGGCCTCGGGGATGCCGGCATTGCGCAGGCGCGAGGTGAAGAGGCTGCGGTCGAACTTGCCGCTGACGTCCTTGAAGGCCGGATCGTCGCCGATCAGCTGGGCAAGCCGGTCTTCGGAGAGGCCGAGATTCATGTCTGCGGCCAGCTGATCAAGCGAAGCGCCGGCAACCAGCTGGGCAATCGTCTGCTGCTCTACGCCGAACGCCTTGGCCTGCTCCGGGGTCAGGCGCATGCCGAACTGCTGGCTGAGGCTGGCAACCTGTCGCTGATAGGCCAGCCGGAACTCGTTGACGTCCACCTTCTGATCGCCGACCGTCACGACTGTCGTGCTCGAACCGCCGCCGATCAGCTCACGGGAAATACCCCAGATGCCGAAAGACGCGACCAGGAGAAGCATGAGGAGCTTGGCGACCCAGGTCTGGGCAGCTCTTCTCAGGATATGGAACATCGAAACGCAAACCTCGCATTAGATTCCGCCCATTCACGGGCAAAGCTTTCGACGTTCCTTAGAGCAAAGTAAGGCGGAAATGAAGCGCTATCCGACGAAAACATGACAGCATCCGGAATGGATTTGCGGTGCTTGCGGCAGGCAACAAAAGCACACCGGTACCGGAACCTTTCCGGCCCTCAGTTCGTTGTTGCGGCATCCGGAAAAATAGGAGCAGACAATGGCCGAACTGAAAACCGCCTCCGCCCAATCGACAGCCGCGCGCGTCAAGGCGGATATCGCCGCCGATGATCTTTCTGCGCAGGTCGCAGCCTTGCGCGAGGATCTGGCCCGTCTTTCGGAAAGTGTCGTCGCCTTGGGGCAGGGCGCCAAGAGCGCCGTGACCGACGAAGCGTCGGTGATGACGGAAAAGGTGCGCGACAAGGTGCGCGAGGAACCGATTTTCGCTCTCGCCGTCACGGCCGGCATTGCCTATGTGTTCGGACTGATGAGCCGCCGTTAACGATTGCGAGACAACAAAAAAGCCGGGAGCAAAACTCCCGGCTTTTTTGCGTTCAAATTCCGTGCGCTCAGCGCCGGACCATCCGGCCGATCGCGATCAGCAGGCAGGCGCCGACGAAACCGGTGATGAGATATCCGAGCCAGCCAGCCAGCGGCTGGATATGCAAAAGGCCGAGGATGAAATTGGCAACGATGGCGCCGATGATGCCCAGAATGATGTTCATGAACACGCCCATGTTGCTGTTCATGAATTTCTCGGCGAGCCATCCGGCAAGGCCGCCAATAATGATTGCCGCAATCCAGCCGACACTCTGATCTTCCATAATGATTTCCCTCCTAAGAAAACAACGAAATGAACGCGGAAACTGCAGAAAGGTTCCGTCCCGGTCACGGTTGCAACAGCGTGACCGGCATATGCAATGCATGTGTGAGCAGCTGGAACAGAAGGCCAGACAGCGCCAGGATCGCAAAGCCCAGCGGCATGATCAAACTCTTACTCGACATTTTTACTCACTCCCTTTGCCGATCGAGAATAGATCATCGGGAAAGGGCGGCAAGTTAAATATTAACGGATAGTTAAGCATAAAATTTGAATGAATCGGCGACGATGAAACCGTTTTTTACTTCGCCACGTAAAATATTCCAGGTTGCAAAATTAACGTGCCGTTAATGCATATTAGTGATCATCGATCTATAGCAACCTGGAGGAGACTCAGATGCGTCATTCACATCTCATGGAACATCTCGAAGCCGCTCGAAAGATTGCGGAAGCAGACAATGAAATGTTCGTCGCCTACTTGATAAAAATCGCGAAAGAGGCGGCGCGCAAGCAGGACAAGATGCCGCGCGATAAGCAGACGATTGCCGCTTGAGACGGTTGCAGCCACAGACCGAAGTGTCCGGAAATACGACGACAGAGCCAAGATTACCGGGCCGCCGAAGCCTTCCACTAGCACTCTGACGAGGCCTCCCGGATCGAAAGGACCTAAACCTCTTTCGATCCGGCAACTTTTGCGGGTTCTTCAGGGCGGCGAAAGTCAAGCGTTATCCAACCGTTCGGGACCACCTTATCCAATAGCGCAGAGCGATTACTGACCGCAGGCGGCAGATTTGCCAGGACTGACGACGTTTCCATCGGCATCGTGCGCAGCCTTCCGCGCAGATCTCCGTTCGCTACGGCAGTCGTTCACGTCGGTGCTGGAGTTCGAATCCCCGCTATTGATGGTGCTGTTCGTTGCGCTTGGATCAATCGTTCCGGGCTGCGCTTTGTCAGTGTCTCCGACGCGGCTACGATCATTAGTGCCGCTCACGCGTGAACCTGGGACCGTCCCGATCGACGAACCGGAGGCGCTCGCGCCGTCCGCAGACACGTTACCGGACTGGGCGAGGGCAACCGTCGCAAGACCCAGCGAGAGAACGACCGTGGCTGTAACTTTCTTCAGCATGGACTTCTTCCCTATGCATCGTCAGATGCTCTCCCAACAGCTGACGGCCCAAGATGTTCCGCACGCCTGATGGGACAGGCGAGCGCGCTTCCCGAAGCACAGATTTTTATGTCCGGCCCTTGCATTGCAACGCGGCTTTGCGTCATAAGGCGCTCGAAGGAAGAGTGTCCGAGTGGTTTAAGGAACCGGTCTTGAAAACCGGCGTGCGGGAAACCGTACCGTGGGTTCGAATCCCACCTCTTCCGCCAGATTTTGCTATTTTTCAGTATGTTAGGTGATGAAAAAATTGCTTGGCCTAAAGCCTGGCCTAATCGGGCGTGGCGACGCGCCTTGAACACTAAATGTGGTCCATATTGACAAATTTGTTATATTGGTCTACATTTAGTGTGTTGATCGCGGGATAAGACCGCGAGTGGTTAAGGCTGCACCCTGTAAGTCCTTCGCCATCCAGATCGCGGTTTTACGCATAGCCACTCGGTGGCGATTCCTTTCCGGGGAGTACCGGACTTCCAAGTTTTTCACATTTCGTGCCGTGAGCCTATTGCGCGCTTGGCATGTTTACATTGTCATCTCCGCAGTCGATCAACTGCGAAAGAGGAGGCTTATGATTTCCGCTGTCAACGATAACCTGCCGCGTTTGATGTCGCCGAACGAAGCTGCGGCAGCCACAACTTTCTCCAAAACAATGCTCTCCCTCATGGCGGCGAGTGGTAAGTTTCCTGCCGCCGTTGAGTTGAGCGAACGTCGAATTGCGTATGTGCGGTCTGAGGTTGAAGCTTGGATCGACGCGCGCATCGCGTCGAGACCTCAAGTAGCCGCCTGATTTCTGGACTTAGGCCGGTCCGCGGCCGACAATAACCCAAGCCACCACATCACCCACCATTTTGCCGACCGGCCGCCAGCCGGCGAGGGGGACCTATGACTGAAACAAACCTGACCATCACCGAACTTTTGACGCTCGCCAAGAGTGAGAATTTTGACGTGTACAGGGGCGCAGTCGTCCTTGGCTCACCGGAGCGCGGATACGAGGTGCAGCACGACTATGGCTCAGCCAACGTGAGCTACTGGAGCACGCACGAAGAGGCTCGCCAAGAAGCTGCACGTCTTTGGATTGCTGGCGAAGCGTCTCATATCGACGACTTCATAGTGAAGCGAGCCAGTGATGAGATCGCAGACCGACTTGATCGTTTCGATACCCTATTGGCCGCCGAGGCGGTGCGGATCGATGCAGAGCTTCGCGCATCGTAGCGCCCTCTAGGGTCAGGTTTTGAATATGAAACGCCTTAGAGGAGCAAAGAACAAATGGCGGCAGCTGCAGCGGAAACGCAGCCTAAACTGAAGGTCGGCGACCGAGTTTCGCATGTCGACTATGGCAGCGGCAGCGTAACGTTTGCTGGCAACTTCATGTCACGGGTGGAATTCGATGACGGTAGTACTCGCTCGATTATTCCAGACGAGCGGTGGTTCAGGCACGCAACGAATGCAGCAAACGACAATCATGCGGCGGCAACATCGTCCAGGACAGAAGCGCGGGAGGCTGAAAAGCCCCCCGCAGAAGAGCCACTAAACTTCGTCGATCCGACAGAGTGGAACGGCAAGCCAGTTCCGACGCGCCAATGGTATGCCGTAGACCTCATACCGCTGCGGCAGGTCACAATCGTGAATGGTGACGGTGGCGTGGGCAAGTCACTTCTGACGCTGCAAATCGCCGCTGCCGGCGCTATGGGCGTGGACACGTTGGAGATGTCACCAGCCGCTGGTCACACGCTCTATGTCGGAGCCGAGGACGAAGCGGAGGAGTTCTGGCGTCGCCTGATCGACATTGCTGAGGCTCACGGGAAGTCACTCGGCGACCTTTCGGGCTTCCGACTTTTGCCTCTGGCTGATCGAGATGCGCTTTTGTCCCTTCCGGACAAGAGCGGCAAAATGATGCCAACGCCGCTGATGGAAGGCATTTTCGACTTCGCAGCAGAATGGCAGCCACGCCTTATCGTGTTTGATACAGCCGCTGACCTGTTCGGAGGCGATGAAATCAAACGCGGCCAGGTGCGTCAGTTCATAGGCATGCTTCGCCAGGTCGCGATTGCTCTTGATTGCGCGGTAGTTCTTCTGGCCCATCCGTCGGTACAGGGAATGCAGAGCGGTACGGGTTCGTCAGGCTCTACGGCTTGGAATAACTCGGTTCGGTCTCGACTATATCTTACCCGGCCAGATCCAAAGGGCGCGGATGACCAAGATCAACGCGTGCTGAAAACGATGAAGGCCAACTACGGTACCACCGGAGGCGAGATCAAGATCCGGTGGAAGGACGGCGCATTCGTCCTCGATCGCGGCGGCGCAGTCTCACCAGCGGCAAACATGATCAAACGCAATGCCGAAAAGGCGTTCATCGACATCCTGCGAACGTTTGTCAGGACGGGGCAGAATTTGGGCGCATCTCGCGGCACAAACTATGCACCGTCGAGGATGGTGGAGCATCCGTCAGCCGAAGGCTTCACCAAGAAGTCTCTCGCTGATGCAATGCAGCGCCTGCTTGAGAAGGGGACGATCAAGCTCGTTTGGGATGGTCCTGCATCCAAAAAAAGACAGAGGCTAATCGTTACGGAGGACGATTACAGCGTTCGACGGAGCGGCGAGGAATGATGTTCCACCTCACGTTCCACCACGCTTCCACCACCTTCCACCAAGCGTTCCACCTCTCCCCCTATAACCCCCTGTGCGGTGGAAGCACCGCTTGCTGGTGGAACCAGCCGCTCACTTCACACCGCTAAACACAACACAGAAGAGGAGTACCGATATGTTCGCTGTCGCGAATTACTACGCCGAACGTCAGGTCTACACCAAGCAGGATGATGGAACGTTGAAATCTAGCTGGAACCCGTGCCGCGTGATCGGCGTGAAGGAGGAGGATGGCGAGCCAGCTTACATCGTCGAGTATGTGGAAGGTGGCATCACGCACCTGGGCACTGAGACCTATCTGAAGCACACCAGCCGCGGCAATCCGCTCTAAGCATGGCAAAGCACAGGATTCGGAAACATGTAGCAACCCCGCTGCCGCTAGCAATCTCGACGCATGTGGCGGATTCGACAGCACCACGTGACCCACGCTTCCGAGGGAACCATTATCGAAACCTCTTCGTCGACGCTCATCGGGTGATCGATGTTCTGCAGCTCAAGATTAGCAGCATCGAAGCGGAACGGGAAGCGATACGGAGACAGCGTGAATATGATCGCTCGCTCACCATCACTCGAACCGAGGCGGAGCAAGGCAGGCTAAGCGCCTTTCGCCTAGCCCGAGAGAAGGCCGCGCGATTGATGGAAGGGCCAGATGGCGAGCCGACATCACTAAGCGAGGCGATCCGCGACATTCCCGATATTAGACCGAAATGGAGCAACAACTGATGACACGCATGGCAGCGAACGACAATCGTCCGAAGATGGCCTACCGAGGTAAGTGGGTCGCAGGGGAATTCGTGCCAGAGACGCCGCAACACTGGTTCGACAAAGAGGAGGTCGCGAGAAAGGTGAAGGCAGAAGGGCAGGGCATGAACGTAATCCGCAAGCGCCTGGCGAAGCGCAACAAGCCATCTGATCCATGGGATGGCAAGGCGGCAAACGACAATCCGTCCCTGCCGATCATCAAGGCGCTGTTGGCGGAAGAAAACTTCGATCTGCTGGCACCGTTGCTGTACTACCGGCGCATCGAGGCTGCCGCGACAAGCGGAGCGCAGCTGGTGGGCACTTCGATAGGTAACGAGCCGCTACAGGCCGAGCAGGGCTTGTGGCTGGACGAGAAGACTGGCGCCATCAAGCGACAAGGCGAAAAGAAGTCGAAGGCCAAGGATGCGCAACCCTGGCAAGCCAAGTCGACCGACGTATTCAAGTGGACCTACACGAAGCAGTTGCCGGCGCAGGTTCCGACCAAGTGGAATGGCGATGCTAAGGTCATCGCTCGGATCGATGCCGTCGGTCAGTTGGCAATGCTACGCGCTCTGCTTGGCCCGACCATGGAGCCCTTCGAGGAAGCAGCGCTGCATGGCTCCACCCTGGAGAAGGTCGGCATGATGGCAGGCGCAAAGAGCTCGCGGTCGGCAATGGCCGTTGGGCGAGCGGTGATCCACATGGCGCTGTCCGTCATCCGTGACAGGGTAGGACCATTAACCAATGAGGACTTGGACGAGATGGTAGCCGCTTAGCGCTTGGTGCGCACCAGTTCCGGGAATTGTCAGGTTATATATATACGACACACAAAAGGCCGCCATCGCGCGGCTTTTTTCCATTTGAGGCGCTGAATTCGCGCGGACGCTCTGAGCTCGCAGCGATGCCGGGACAGCCTCAATACCCATTGCCCTATGCGCGCCTCCTCCGCTGCATTGGGCGATCGTGCGGCAGGTCGAGTGTGACCCCGTCAGCTTAGGCTCGGCGGGTCGTGCGCACTCCCTGCCGTTTTCGGTTTCATAGGTTACCGGGTGCAAACCGGGCGGACGGGTTGATCGCCGTCTAGCGTGTGGCGTTCCCTTACCGACCACCAAGTATTGGTTTCGGGTCCACACTTCGTTTCGCTGGCATAGCTCAGTCGGTAGAGCGCCTCCTTTGTAACGAGGATGTCGTGGGTTCAACTCCTGCTGCCAGCACCAAATCAGATGCGCGCACCGAAGAGGCGACGCGCTATCGTCGACTGTATGCCTCGGCAAGGTGGCAGACACTGAGGCGCCATCAGCTTGCGCTGCACCCCCTTTGTGAATGGTGCCTTGAGCGCGAGGACATCACCGAAGCCACCGAGGTGCACCATGCCACACCGCATCGAGGTAACCTGAGCCTGTTCTGGGGTGGGCCTTTCGTCTCGACATGCAAGCCGTGTCACTCGTCGAGAGGTCAGCTTGAGGACCACGGCAAGGTCGTGGTGCGGTATGGCCCCGATGGTTGGCCGATCTAGGGTGGGGAGGGGTCTTCCATTGTTATGGAGCATCGGCGCCGACTTACCGGCGGTCCCCATTCGTACACAGCGCCACATTTCAAAAGTTGAGGGTTAGCGCATGGCAAGGCCGCGCACGCCAAAGGCGAAGGCAGCCGTGACCGGCGCAGACAAGAAGAACAAAGGCCGGTTCGAGACGCGAGCCGAGCCTGTGGTTGCCGATGAACTCGGCGAACCGCCGGCATGGATGCCCGTCGGCCAGCAGGCCGCTTGGCGCGTCCTCGCAACTGAAATTCCGTGGCTCAACAGCTCGCACCGAGCGCTGGTGGAAATCGCAAGTTACATTCGCGGGCGCCTTATGGCCGGCGAAGATGTTGGCGTCCAGGCGCTGAACCTCCTGAGGCAATGTCTGGGACAGATGGGGGCGACGCCGGCTGACGCATCGAAGGCAGGGGCAACACCAGATGGCG
The DNA here is from genome assembly GCF_031457345.1 of Rhizobium sp. BE258. Classification (NCBI taxonomy): domain Bacteria; kingdom Pseudomonadati; phylum Pseudomonadota; class Alphaproteobacteria; order Hyphomicrobiales; family Rhizobiaceae; genus Rhizobium; species Rhizobium sp. BE258. Next base: position 22,099 of record NZ_JAVDWL010000009.1, on the reverse strand, counting down.
AAAAGACGGACCCCGCCGACAAGTATTTCTGATGATCCCGCGACCGCGTATGCGAAAGCGGTCGTTTCTGGCGAGATTGTCGCTGGTCCGCACGTTCGCAATGCCTGCCGCCGTCATCTCGACGACCTGGTGCACGGCGCGGAGCGCGGCCTGATCTGGGATCCGGCCGCGGAGGCCCGTTTCCGAGGCTATTGCCGCGACGTACTTCGCCTCAACGGCGGCCAGTTCGAGGGTCGGCCTTTCATCCTTGAGCCAAGCCAGGCGTTTATCGCTGGATGTTTGTTCGGATGGAAGCGAAAGAACGAGAACGGGAAGGTCGTGAGGCGTTTTCGTCGCGCCTATGTCGAGCAGGCAAAAGGGCAGGGCAAGTCGCCGTTCGCTGGCGCTGTTGGCCTATACTGCATGACCGCTGACGGCGAGGCCGGCGCGGAGATTTATGCTGCGGGCAAGGACAAGGCGCAGGCCTTTGTTCTCTTCCGTGATTCGGTTGCAATGTATGAGCAGTCGCCGAAGCTGAAACGGGAACTGACGCCATCTGGCGGCAATCCGGTTTGGAACCTGGCGCACATCAAGTCACGATCGTTCTTCCGGCCCATCTCGCGGGAGCAGGCCCATAGCGGTCCGCGCCCGTACGTGGCGCTCTGCGACGAAATTCACGAGCATCAGAACGGCCATACGCTGGAAATGCTCGAACGCGGCTTCAAGTTTCGCGACCAGCCGCTCCTGCTGATGATCACCAACTCAGGTTCGGACCGCAACTCGGTCTGCTGGGCAGAGCATCAGTGGGCGGTAAAGGTTGCGGCGGGTACGGACACTCCCGATGAAGAGTTCGCCTACGTCGGTGACGTGTTCGGCACCAGCGACGAGTGCTTTTCGTATGTCTGCGCACTCGACAAGGACGACGACCCGTTCACCGATCCGTCATGCTGGATCAAAGCGAACCCGCTTCTCGGCGTCACGCTGAAATACGAATACTTGGAAGGTGTCGTGGCGCAGGCGCGGGACATTCCCTCGAAACGCAACAATATCCTCCGCCTTCATTTCTGCGTCTGGACCGAATCCGACACGGCCTGGATACCTCGGCCTCTCCTTGAGAGGGTGATGGTCGACTTCGATCCGTACGTGGAGCACAAAGGCGCGCCGATCACTGCCGCCGGGCTCGATCTCTCCGGATCCAAGGACCTCACAGCGGCGGCATTCGTTGTCGAGACCGGCACCAAGCGCGTCACGCGCGCCGACGGCTCCGAGGCGGACCTTCCAACCTATGATCTTTGGATTGAGGCATGGACGCCACGTGACACCATGGACGAGCGGTCGAAAGTCGACCATGTGCCCTACCGGGTTTGGTTCGAGCAGGGATATATCAATGCCCCTGAAGGCTCGCGGATCCGTTATGATCATGTTGCGGCGCTGTTCTCCAGGCTAAACTCCGAGCATGGAATTTCTGTGCTGGCGTTCGACAAGTATGCTTTCGACAAGTTCGAGCAGGAACTCGACGAGTATGGCGTCGAGCTGAAGACGGTTGCGCACCCACAAGGCGGGAAGCGGCGTGCCAAGCCCGACGAAGAGCGGGTGCAGGCAGCAAAGGCCTCAGGTCAGCCGGCGCCTCTTGGTCTTTGGATGCCGGGCAGCGTCGGGGCGCTTGAGGCTTTGATCCTCGAAGAACGTGTGCGCCTGCGCAAGTCTCCGATCCTCCTGGGTGCCCTGATGGGCGTCGCCATCGAGACCGATCCTCTCATGGGGAACCAGTGGTTTTCCAAGAAAAAGGCGACGGTACGCATCGACCCCGCCGTTGCGGCTGCAATGGCTGTAGGTGCGGCGGTTGACGGCTTTTTCGAAATTAAGCCGGTGGCATCCCCATGGGATGACCCCGAATTTTCCCTCAACAAGGCGGCATAATGGCTATCAAAGACTGGCTCTCCCGCCGAAATGAGGGAAAAGCGCCGGAAACTCGCGCATCCATTGAAAATCCGACGGTGCCTGTGAGCGCGGAGAACTTTTTCGCGTTCTTCGGTGTAAATTCAGCCAATCTGCCGGCGGTGAACGTCGACAAGGCGCTGACTGTGCCTGCTGTCTGGGCTGCCGTAGCTTTCCTGTCCCGTACTCTCGCTGCGATACCACGACATGCGTATCGCGACACGAAGGAAGGCGCGAAGCGCGTCAACGGTAAACTGGAGACGGTCGTCAACGGCGCGCCGAACGACATCATGGGCTCATTTGCCTTCTGGCAGTGGTTCTGGGGGCAAGTTTTCACGGAAGGGCGCGGCCTCGCGTACATCGAGCGTACGCCGCAGGGCGTGGATTCGCTCTGGCCCATGGATCCGAAGAAGACGACCATCAAGCGCAATGGCGTGAAGATCGTCTATCAGTACGAGGGCCAGGAATACGACGCGGCTGACGTTATCGACGTGCCTTTCATGCGCCGCAGCTGCGGCTTGAGGCATTATGGCCCGATTTCGCAGGCCTCGAAGGCGATTCAGCTCGCCATCGCCATGAACGACTACGGCAGCAACTTCTTTGCCGGTGGCGGTGTCCCGCCGCTGTCGCTAGAAGGTCCGCTCCCGGCGAATGGCGACGCGATGAAGCGCGCCACCTCAGACGTCATGCGAGCTGTCGAGGGCGCCAAGAACGCCAACGAACCGGTTTTCGCTATTCCTACTGGCTACAAGCTGAGCCCAGTCGGCATAGATCCCGCCAAGGGGCAGATGGTCGAGGCCCGCCGCTTCCAAGTGGAAGAGATCGCCCGTGCTTACCAGCTCCCGCCGGTGTTCCTGCAGGATCTGACGCGCGCGACGTTCAGCAACGCCGAGCAGCAGGATCTGCATCTCGTCAAGCACCTGATCGGTCAGTGGGCCAAGGCGCTTGAGGACGAGCTTAATCTCAAATTCTTCGGTCGGAACAACAACGGCCGCTACATCGAGCACAATCTCGACGGACTGCTGCGCGGCGACTTCAAGACCCGCATGGAAGGTTATGGCATCTCAATCCAGAACGGCATTCGTACGCCGGACGAGGTTCGAGGGCTGGAAAACCTGCCGGCTATCGGCGGAGAGGCTGAGAAGCTGCACATTCAAGGGGCAACGGTGCCCCTTGGGTCTCAGCCAAAACCTGGAGCCACACCGCCGGCCGCCAATGATAACACAGATCCCGAGGCAAAGGCCGCATGACGACAGAAATCGAAAAGCGCAGTCATATAGAGGCGGTTGAACACCGCGCTTCGGATGACAAGCGCACGCTCGTTGGCTATGCGGCCGTCTTCGAACGCATTGCCGACATCGGCGGATATTTCCAGGAGAAAATCGCGCCAGGCGCTTTCGCCGACGCGATCAAGGGCGACATCCGCGCACTCGTCGACCACGACATGGGCCGTGTTATCGGCCGCACCAAGAGCGGCACGCTAAGGCTTCAGGAAGATGGCAAGGGCCTTCGCGTCGAGATCGACGTTCCTGACACCACAGACGGCAACGATCTCTGGGTGCTCGTCGAGCGCGGTGATATCAGTGGCATGAGCTTCGGCTTCCGCGTCACCAAAGAGACATGGGACGAAACCGGCGATGTTCCGGTTAGGACGATTGAGAAGCTGAACCTTCTTGAGGTTTCTGCGGTCGCATGGCCGGCCTACGACGACACCACGATCGGTCTTCGGTCGCTGGATGCGGCTAGGGCTGAGGGTGGTGCTCGCAATCAGCGGAACGCCGCTCGTCGCATTGCTGAACGCCGCGCGAACGCTGAACAAAAGTTTCGGGGCATCCGGCAGGACGTCTCGTAGCCCAGCCGTAAGGCTGTAGTCACCCGGCACCAGCCGGAGGGCCGGACAGGACGTCCTGCCAAACCCAACAAACCACCAAATTGGAGACTTGCATGACTCTCACTGAGCTGCAGGAAAAGCGCGGCCGTCTTGTAACGGAAGCTCGCGCTGCCCTGGACGAAATCAAGAAGAACACCGACGAAGCCCGCTCCGTTGAGCTTGAGGCCCGTCACGACGCCATCATGGCGGACTTCGACAAGGTCGAAAAGAACATCGAGCGCGAAGAGCGCCAGGCGGCTATCGAAGCCCGCTTTGAGCAGCGCCGCCAGGAACGCCGCCCCGGCTCTCGCTCGGAAGATCGCGCATCAGGATCGGATACCGGCGACGAACTTTCGTACCGCTCGGTATTCTACAAGTTCATTGCGACCGGCGCCGATCTTGCTTCGCTTGAGCCGGAAGAGCGCGCCGTGCTTAAGGCTGGCGTTCAGCTCGGCGAAGAATATCGCGCGCAGTCGTCTGCAACCGGTGCGGCCGGCGGTTACACCGTCCCGACCGAGCTCGCGGACATCCTGATCAAGTCCATGAAGGCCTTTGGCCCGATGTACGATCCGGGAGTCACCACCGAGATAAACACGACCTCAGGCGCAGTTATTCAGCTGCCGACGATCGATGATACTGCTGGCACGGCTTACGCCCACACCCAGGGCGCGGACATCGTCGATGACGGTTCTGCCGACGCAGTGTTCGGCCAGAAGCAGCTTGAGGCCTATGTCTACGACACCAAGTTCATCAAGTTCTCCATGGAACTAGCACAGGACAGCATCTTCAATATCGAAGCGCTGCTCGGTGACCTGCTTGGCGAACGTCTCGGGCGCCTTGCCAACCTGCAGCTGACTGTGGGTACCGGCAGCTCTGCCCCGAACGGTGTCGCCACTGCTTCGACGCAGGGTAAGGTAGCCGCCTCCGCTACGGCCATTGCGTCTGACGAAATCATCGACCTGGTCCACTCTGTCGACGCGGCTTACCGCCAGTCGCCGAAAGTCGGCTTTCAGTTCAACGACACCACGCTGTCCGCCATCCGCAAGCTGAAGGACGGTCAGGGCAATTACCTCTGGCAGATGGGCGATGTCACCAAGGGTCAGCCCGGTGCGCTGCTCGGCTACCGGTACGACATCAACCAGGCTGTCGCGAATATCGCGACCGGTAACCGCTCGATGCTGTTCGGGGACTTCTCGAAATACTTCGTCCGCAAGGTCGGCTCCCCGGTGATCGGTGTGATGCGCGAGCGCTTCTGGCCGAACCTCGGCGTCGCCGGCTACATCCGCTTCGACGGTGAGCTGGCTGACACCGCTGCCATCAAGCACCTGAAGCAGGCCTAACGTTCTGTGCGGGCTGGCCTTGTGGCTGGCCCGCCTCACACTCGGAGGCGACATGCTTTTGAAAATGACTGCGGGCCTATCTGGTCCGGACTTCAGCTTGTCGCCGGGCGACGAGCACGAGTTTGACGATGCCGAAGCTGAGCGCCTGAAGGAAGCTGGCTTTGCCATCGACGCCGAGCCGAAAGCTCCGGCCAAGACCAAGAAGGGCAAGGCCGATGTGGTATCCACCGAAGGTGACGGTAGCGGCAACAGCGGAGCCGGTAACGGTTGATGAAGTGAAGCGTCGGCTGCGGATAACTTGGGATGACGAGGACGACGATATCAAAGCTTTGATCGCGTCAGTCCGTGATTATGCCGAGGCCTACTGCAACACGCCGTTCGTCACGCGTACCGTCGAAGTCAAATGCGACTGCTGGAACGATCTGGCGCGCCTTTCTGTTGCGCCCGTGCAGAGCATCACCTCGATTTCCTATGTGGACACTGCAGGCGGCACGCAAACAGTCGATCCTGCCATTTATGAGCCGAGGCTCGATGGCTTGGAGGTGTCTATCAAGGCCGCCTACGCCAAACAGTGGCCGGTTACGCAGCATGGGTCGCGCATCACGGTGACCGCCGTGGTCGGCTATACCGCCGTGCCCGATGCCGTGAAGCACGCGCACCTCATTCAGATCGCAGATGCATTCGAGAACCGCGAAAACGATGCCCAGGACGACTGGACCGCTTTCGACGCGCTTCTCTGCAATTTCAGGCGCGGCTGAGCCGCCACAAGGAACCATTATGGCAGACATCACCATTACGCCCGCGAATGTTCTTCCGGGCAGCAACGCAGGCATTGATTCCGGTATCGCTGGCGAGACCATCGCAGCCGGCAAGACCATCTACCTGAACGCCACGAACAATCGCTGGATGCTTTCAGACAACAACGGCACGGGTACGCGCCAGGTTAACGGCATCGCACTCAATGCGGCGTCGGCTGGTCAGCCGGTCTCGATCCAGAAGTCTGGTGATATCACGATCGGCGCGACGCTTGTTGCGGGCCAGGACTACTGGCTAAGCGGCACGCCGGGCGGAATTTGTCCCCGCTCTGATCTAACGACCGGCATGGACCCCGTTCTTGTCGGCATCGCAAAGACCACGGCGGTTCTCGCGATTTCGACTATCGATCCCGGGGTCACGCTCTAATGTGGGTCCGCTTTGTCTCGGACTTTGACTGGCGCGCAACGCCCGCCGTAACTGTCGCGTACAAAGCGGGCACTATTGAATTTGTGACGCGGGCTTGCGCCGAAGAGGCCGGCGAGCGCGCCGAAGTCGTTGATCGGCCAGTCGGTCGGAAGTCGCCAAAGGCAGGTGGACGATGACTAAGGCCAAGGGCGCTGGTTCGATGCGTGAAAAGCTGAATTTTCAGCAACGATCGCTCGTCGACGACGGATACGGTAATGAGCAGGCCGGCGATTTCGCCACGGTCTTCTCGGCCGCAGCGGAACTTATCCCGCTCAAGGGCGGCGAGCCTGTCCTCGCTGCCAGGCTGACGGGGACGCAGCCTTTCATTATCCGCATCCGCAGTTGTGTTGCAGCAAGGGTGGTCACCACAGCGTGGCGTGCCGTTGATGCGCGCAACCCATCACGGATTTTCAACCTGACGGCTGCGGCCAACGTCGACCAGAAGAACGCCTATATCGACCTGATGGCGACGCAAGGAGTGGCGACGTGATCCAGATGGCTGTATTTACCGGTTGGCTGATCTGGTACGCACTGCCGCTGACGAGATGGCGAGCGTCCTTTGTGAAGTGGTGGGGCAGGGTATGGCGTTCACGGTAAAGGTTTCCGGCCGCGCCGAACTGACGCGAAACCTGAAAGCCATTGTTCCGAACGCGTTGACCTATGCTGCGGAAGCCAATTTGAAGATCACCGAAGAGGTGGCCGACAAGATCCGCGAAGTCGCGCCACGAGGTGCGACGCTGGAATATGCGGAAGCACTGCGTGGCGACTTCCTCAAAAACAACCCCGGCGCCATGGATTCCAGCGACAATCCGACGAAAGACAAAGACGCGGCGGGCCTGTTTGCGCTTTGGACCTGGCGTTTTTTGGAATTTGGCACGGCGCCCCACAACACGGCCAAGGGCGGTGGCACTGTGAAGGGGCGATCAAACCTCGTGCAGGGCATAGGCGACATGCATCCAGGCACTCTGGCGCAGCCGCACATCTTCCCCACATGGAGAAGTTTCAAAGCCACGGCGGCCAAGATAAAGCGCGCGGCTATCGCGAAAGCCTTCCGCGAATTCAATCGGAAATAATCATGGCCAGTCCAGACCTTGAGCTACAAGGCGTTGTTGTTGCGCGCCTGAAGGCGGACGCGACTGTTTCAGCGCTCATTAGCGGTCGTGTTTACGACCAGCCTCCTTCGCCGGTGACGTATCCTTATTTCACTATAGGCGAGACCCAATTCCTTCGGGATGACGCGACCTGCATCAAAGGTGGGCGGGTGTATCTAACCATGCATGCGTGGTCGCAGGCGGTTGGCTACCCGGAGGCAAAGAGCATCGCGGACGCGGTCACAGATAGCCTTCATCAGGCTCCGATCACGCTCGCTACCAACCATTTGATTTCGATCAGCCACCGTCAGACGCGCGTTTTTCGCGACGCCGACGGACTCACTTCGCACGCAGTCATCGAATTCGTTGCCTACGTCGAGAAGCCGACTGCGTAGCGCGGGCGGCAAGCTACCAAACGCGCAACCGCGCTAATCACCACACTAGGAGACTACTATGGCATCAGTCGGTCAGGTTCTCGGCAGAACCCTGCTTATTCAAATCGGTGACGGAGGCTCCCCGACGGAGGTGTTCACCAACCTCTGCGGCCTCAAAACCCGCAGCTTCAACCTGTCGGCGGGTGAAGTCGATACAACGATCCCAAGCTGCGCCAATCCGGGTGACGTGGTTCAGAAGACAAGCCGCCCTGGTATCGCCAACCGCACTTTTACGGGCTCCGGCGCCTACGTCGCGGGTGCAAATATGTCCGCCTTCATGTCGAAGGTGATTAATGCGACCGCCTTCAATGCGAAGGTGATCGTTCCTGGCCTCGGCACGTTCAGCGGCTCTTGGTTCGTTACCGACTTCTCGGCATCTGGTGACGTCGAGCCGAACATGGAGTTCAGCGCGACCTTCACGGCCGCTGATGTCCTCACGTTCACGGCGGAGGCATAATCATGGCCAGTGAGGAGAATGCCACGGTGGTAGAATTTAAGCATCAGGTAAACGAGGCGCGCGGGGAAGTGCGCCTCGTCATCGATGACGTCGAGCTCGTTCTCGCCGCGGAGATCGGCCGACTTTCTGCCGTTTCCAGCCGACTGCAGTGCAAATCGCTCAACGATCTGTTCCTACGCCTCTCGGGCGTTGAAGCCGCCGCCACGCTAGCGGGCATCGAGCTTCTGACGGTGAAGGGCAACGCGCTCGCGGCTATCACCAAGATCAAACTGAAGCATTTCCCGGCTTGTGCGGCCGCGTTCAGCGCGATCCTCGCTCACCACTTCGAGGACGACGAGGGAAACGTGGAAGCCGCCGACAAGGCGGCGTAGCCAAGCAAAGAGAAAGCCAAGGGGACGAGCCGTTTCCTTGGCGACAATGGATGCGTATCGGCCTTGGTGGCCTTGGGTGGCGGCCAGCGGAATTCTGGGCCGCCACGCTCACTGAATTCTTTGAGGCCATCAACGGCCACAATGAAGCGCAAGAGCCGGAACACCCCGAGAAGGCACCGTCCGCTGATGAGATGGCCGAGTTGATGGCGAAGTATGGGTGATACTGATGGATGAACTTGATGTTGCACCAGTGGTCGGTCGGGCGGAGTTTCGCCGCCTCGCCGAGATCCACGGATGCCCCGAGGCCGAAGAAATTCCGACCGAGCCGCTGAAACTGAGCGATGGTCGCTTACTCCTGCGTTCCCGCCCTGGCCGGTGGTTTCTCAAAGACGCTAACGGAGTAGTCGTGGCCGTGGCTAATCCAGACCTGGCATAGAGCTATTGACGCGCACCCGACACGGGTCACCTCCAAATATTGCGACACCAACCGTGACGCCATTATCGAGCCGGAGGGGCAGTCGATCGTCTTGCGGAAGATCGACTAGCAAGGCGGCCGGTAGTCCGGTGATGTGCCCCGCCGTGTTTTTTGTGTTCGAATTCCCCTCATTAGCGAAGTTGGTAGGCGACCGGATAATCGGTTTCGCCAACCGTCAGTATTCCTTCTCCGGACCACGTCTGGACAATCACTTTCGGCATTCATCCTCCTCAGCCCGCCACCACGCGGGCTTTTCTATTTTAAGGCGAATTGCCCATGGCTGACAACGACAATAATCTGGTCTTTACCGTCAGCTCTGACATGACCGCCGCCAGCCGCGGCATGGCGAAATTCGTGGGTGAAATCGGCACCGCGACCAACCAGATTGCCAAGAAGTACGAGCAGGCAGGCACCAAGATCGACAGCTCGATCTCCGGACTGCAGTCCCGTATCAACGGCATGGTCGGTCTAGGCGCCAAGGCGTCGAAGGAATGGACCGGCGCGCTCGCAGATCAGGGCAAGGAGCTTGAGCGCCTACGCGCTCGCTATAGCCCGCTGTTCGCAACTATCAATAATTACAAGACCGCCGTCGCTGACATCAAGCGCGCCCACGCGCTGGGTGCAATCTCTGCCAATGAAATGGCAACCGCGATCAGCAAGGAGCGGCAGGCCGCTCTGGCGTCGACGGCTGCCATCAAAGGCAGGAACGCAGCATTGGCTGCGGCGCCGACAGTGAAGCAGACGCCTGCGGGCGCTCGGGGCTTTGAGACCGCCAACATTGCGGCTCAGTTCCAGGATATCGCCGTTTCCGCATCTTACGGCAATCCGCTGCAGGTTGCACTTCAGCAGGGCACGCAGCTATCATCTGTGCTTGCGCAGATGGAAAACCCGATCCGGGGGATTGGCGCCGCGTTTATGTCGATCATCAGCCCTGTTTCGCTGGTGACCATCGGTGCTATCGCGGCTGGCGTGGCTGCATTCCAGTATTTCACATCGACTGGCGACGAGGCCGACAAGGCCGCAGATGCGCTCAAGAACCACTCCGATCTGATCCGCCGGATCAAGGAAGCTTGGCCGGAAGCGGCGGAAGGCCTGAAGGACTACGCGGCAGAAAGCAAGCGTATCCTGATGCAGGATACGAAGGACTCCATCGCGCTGTACAAGTCAGCGGTAGTGGATGCTTCAAAGGATGCCAAGTCTCCACTGCTCAGCATCCCGGCCAGCGATTTCGGTGGTGCTACTGAGACCATCCGGCAGGTTCAGGCGGCCATCGGCCAGCTGGATACCGGTATCAAGTCCGGAAATCCCAATCTTCGCGCCTTCATTGAGCAGCTGATTGAGATCGAAAATCAGTCCGGCACGCCTGAGAACATCAAGGAACTCATCAAGGAGATTCGCGAGGCAGCGAAAGCTGGCCTTGATGCACAGGCAAAGCTCGACCCGCTAACCAAGACGGTAGAGGGCATAGGACTTGCGGCGGCGGCTACAGCTAAGAACATTGATCTTTTCGTCAAAGCTGTCGACAAGCTCGCAGACATTTCGCCGACGCCTCTCGCTGACATCACGCAGGCACAAAAGGCTTACGACGAAGCGCTGCGAGCTGCACGAACCGAAGCGGATGTCCGTGCCGCTGATGATGCTCTAGCCGCTGCCAAGAAGCGCATTGCGGACCAAAACCCGACAGTTACTAATGGCGACGGCCGTACCGCTGATGTCCCTACGCCTTCCGCTCGACCTAATATTGAGCTTGAAGGGCTGCCCGGCGCCGAGAAAGCCGACAAGAAGGCAGAGACCGCGGCAACCAAAGCTGCGAATGCCTACCGTGATCTAAAGAAGTCCGCCGATGACCGCATTGCGCAGGTCCAGCAAGAAATTCAGCTGCTCGGCAATTTCGGGGTCGAGGCGGACGCTGCCAGGTTTGCGCTGGATCTGCTTCAGCAGTCGGAAGACAAAGGCCGGTCTCTATCCGAGACGCAACGGGCTGAGATCCAAAAGAAAGTCGAGCTATACAAGCAGTATTCCGAAACCCTCGCTAAGGCCAAGCTTTCACAGGATCTGCTATTTCAGCAGCGGTTCAACTCGCTCTCGAAGGAAGATCAGCAGGTCATCACGACGCAGCGTCAGTATGGCCTGCCCGAGGATCTGAACAGCACTGAGGCGGGTTCGATCCGGCGGTCTTTGCGCACCGACGAGTTGCGCGGCGACCTGAAAGATTTTGCGTCTGACTTCAAATCCGCCTTGCTCAACAATGGCGGCGATATCGGTAAAGCTTTCGCCGACAGTATTGAAAACGCGATTCTGAACCAGGTTTCGAAGATTTGGGATAAGCTATTCGACCAGATCATCAACGCGTTTCTAGGCAGCGGAACCGGGCAAAGCGCGGCCAGCAATGGCGGTGGTCTTGGTGGCATCATTGGAAGCATGTTCAACGGTGGTGGCGCAGCATCCGGAACGGCGGCTAGCAAGGCCGTTGTTTCTACCGCAGGCGGAGCAGTCGATCTAGCCACGAAACTACTCGGCCAGAATGAGAACGCGAATACCGGCTCAATCAACGCCTTCCTCAAACAGGGTGGCGTTGATCTGAACGCAGCTCAGACGAAGTGGTGCGCCGCATTCGTTAACTCCTCGCTGGCTCAAGTCGGTATTGGAGGAAGCGGTTCGAACGTTGCTAACAGCTTCCTCGACTGGGGCACGAAGATTGACCCGAGCCAGATCATCAAGGGCGACGTTCTTGTTCAAAGCAGGGGGCTAGGATCGACGCAGGCCGGCGGTCACGTTGGCTTTGCTACCGGCGCGAGCCGTTTTGTAGGCGGCCAGCAACAGCTTGAGATGCTTTCCGGCAACCTGCGTGATGGGGTTGGGAAGAGCTGGGTTGATGCTATGGACGTCCAGGCGCGACGTGCAACGGAAGCGGCCAGCAGTCTTGGAAGTGTTGCAAAAACAGCCGGGACGGCGACGCAGGGGCTCGGTTCGCTTGGTAACGGCCTGAACAATTTCGGACAGAAGCTTTCCAGCGGCTTTCCATCCGCTCCTGATGGCGGCGGCATTGGAGGCTGGTTCAGCAGGCTATTCGGTGGCGGATTGAATGCTTACGGAACGTCCGTTCTTGGCAGTTCGGCGCAGTTCGCCGGGGCTTGGAGCTCTGGCGGCATCGGCCTATTCGCCGACGGCGGTCACGTCTCAGGTGAGGGCGGCCCGACCAGTGACAGCATCCCTGCGATGCTGTCGAATGGTGAGTTTGTCATCAACGCAGCATCAACTCGCAAGCATCGCAAGTTGCTCGAAGCAATCAACTCTGGCTCAGTCGCGCACCTTGCCAAAGGCGGCATCGTCGCGCCTGCACTGGCGCCATCTGGCGGCTATGGCCGGGGAGACGTCGAGATCAAGATCATCAATAACAATGGATCGCAGGTCAAACAGACCAAGCGAAAGACTGCTTCCGGGCAGTCCATCGAGATGGTGATCGACGACGTGGTCGCCGACAAAATGTCCATGCCAGGCTCGCGTTCGCGCGGCGCCGTCCAATCGCAGTTTGGGCTCAAGAGTGGATTGGCAAAACGATGACAGCTATTTGGCCCGACGCGCTGCCAAGGCGTTTCACGGTGGGTTCCTATCAGGAAACACGACCAGACAACGTCATTTACTCCGAAGTGTCCATCGGGCCAGCAAAGGCTCGACGGCGCACGACGTCGAATGTCTGGGACCAGAGCGGCACGATGGTCATGACCTATGATCAGTACCGCGCTTTCCTGCGCTTTCTGTCGATCGATGTCAGCGATGGCGCGAAAGCATTCTGGTTCCCAGATCGGCTCGGCGGCCCAAACCTTCTGGTTCGGTTCAAGGAGGTGCCCAAGGCATCGCTTGATGCCAACCTCTGGCAAGTATCGATAACACTTGAGGTTTTACCGTGATCAGGAGGCCAATGTGAGCCGCACCGTTTCATCGACCTTCATATCCGCGGCAAACGCACAGGAGACAGATGAGGTAATCATCTGTCTCCTCACGGTGACACACGTTGAAATTCCAGGGCCGATATATCTATCGAGCGACGCGACCGAACGCTTGTCGGCCGACCCTTTGATTTATGGGACGACCAGCCGCGGGAACCAGCATCTCTACCTGCCTTTTGAGTTCACACTTCCCGACGATAAAAGCGATAGCCCGCCACGTGTGGTCCTCACCATGGACAATACCGATCGGTCGCTGGTCGAGTTGCTGCGGTCAATCTCAACGCCGGCCGATGTTCTGGTCGAGGTCGTGCTTGGTTCCGATTTGAACCACGTCGAGCTCGTGATGCCCTCGCTTCAGTTGAGCGATGTCACGATCGATGAAGGGTCCATATCGGCAACTCTGGTATCAGACTCGCTGATCAATGAGCCATATCCAGCCGGGCTATTCACGCCGGGCGCATTTCCAGGGCTGTTCTAGTGCTCTCAAAATTCGTCGGGATACCATACGTCGCTCACGGGCGGGACTACGACGGCGCGGACTGTTGGGGGCTGGTTTATCTCTATTATCGAGATCTTCTCGGCACTCCGATTCCATCTTACTCCGTCGAAATGCACGAGCGAGAGTTTCATCGGCGTGACATTGGGCCACTCATAGATGCCGAAAAAGAGAAGCGCTGGCTTCAAGCTGATGCGCCATCACCAGGCGACTGCGTTCTGCTACGAGCTGGTCGGTATAACTCCCATGTCGGCATCTTTCTGGGTGCCGGCAAGATCCTCCACAGCGAGGGACCGGAGCCTTCCGTTGTTGCACGTCTCGACGACATGCGGCTGCGTTCACGCATCACCGGATATTTCAGGTTGAAGACCGACGGTTTGCCGTCGGCATAAACAGGCGGCCCCAATATGCAAGTTGCACGCAACGTCGTGGCGCATAGCCATGTCGGCGAGATCATTGCGCCTGCCGATTTGGTGGATGTCCATGTTCGTCCATCGCCTCTTCGCCAGGAGAAGAAGCACTTTCGGCTAGCCGCGGGCCTCACCGTTGCGGAAATGGTCGAGGATTGCGCCTTTAGGGCTGGCTTGCATCCTGAGATTTCGGCTCTTCACGTCTCGCTCAACGGTCACGCCATACCGCGGGCCAATTGGTCACGCATCAGGGTTAAGTCAGGCGTCAACGTCAATATCGTCGCTGTCCCGCGCGGCAAGGCGATCGGCAAGATCTTCGGTGCCATCATCGCGCTCGTGGCGGCCGTTGTCGCTCCATACCTGGCGGGCCCGGCATTTCTCGGATTTCAGGCCGGCACAACGGCGTTCAGCGTGGCAACCGGTCTAATCGGTGCCGGTCTCACCATGGCCGGATCGATGATCGTGAATGCGCTGTTTCCGCCTGCGAAGCCCGTAAGCCAGGTGGACAACACCAAGACGCTGTATTCCATCGGTGGCGCACAAAACGAGGCGACCCAGTACGGTTCTATTCCAGCGACCTTTGGTACGCATCGCATCTCGCCGCCCTACGCTGCTAACCCATACACTGAGATCGTTGGCGACGACCAGTATCTTCGGCTGCTATTCTGCGTTGGCTACGGTCCAATCTCGATGTCAGACATCAAGATTGGCGAAACACCGATCAGCAAGTTCGATGGCGTGACGATGGAGGTCATCGAGAACCACATCGCCACTCCGCCAACGCTCTACACTCAGCCGGTCTACGAAGAGGACGTCTCCGTCCTTATGGAATTCGCCGACAGCTGGACCACTCGCACCACTGCGGACAATATCCAAGAAATCTCGGTCGACATCTCTTTCCCGAACGGTGTTTACAAGTTTCAAAGTTCCAACGGAAAGAAAGTCAACTACACCGTCAGCGTCGAGATGCAATACGCCATCGCAGGTTCGGGGGCATGGGCACCTGCTGAAGTAGTCACTGTCACGGCTAATTCCGCTCAGGCGCTCCGTAGGTCGGTGTTGTGGCGGGTTCCTTCTGGAAAGTATGACGTTCGCGTTCGTAAATCTAGCTCCGACAATTCTACGAGCGATCAGGTGTCGGAGGCCGTTTACTTCTCGACCTTGCGAGGTCGACGAAAAGTAGCGGCGATCAACTTCTCGAAACCTCTTTCCGTCATTGCAATGCGGATCAAGGCGACAAACGAACTGTCAGGCGTCGTCGACAAGCTAAACCTGCTTGCCAAGCCGCGCATCCGCGCATGGAACGGCACGGCATGGGTTAACGCACAATTCAGCAGCAATCCCGCCGATCACTTCAGGCATGTCCTGCAGGGTAGTGCGAACGCTCGCCCAGTTGCCGATGCACTGATCGATCTTGATGGTCTGCAGGAGTGGCATGACTTCTGCCAAAGCAAAGGCTTTGTCTTCGACTATGTCGCAACCTCGCAGCTGTCGGTCTATGATCAGCTTCAGCAGATCGCAGCGGCGGGCAGGGCGGCTGTTTCGCTGCGGGATGGCAAGTGGGGAGTGGTCTGGGATGTCGAAGACAGTCCGATCGTCCAGCATTTCACTCCGCGCAACTCGTGGTCTTTCTCGTCGGTGCGTGCGTATGCTGACCTGCCTCACGGGTTCCGTGTCGCGTTCATCAACAAGGACAACGGCTACCTGAATGACGAGCGTGTCGTCTATGACGATGGCTACACCGAGGCGAACGCTACCAAGTTCGAAGGTATGGATTTTCCGGGTGTTGTCGACAAGGATCTGATCTGGAAGCACGGCCGGTATCATCTGGCGCAGCTTCGCCTGCAGCGTGAAACCTACACGCTATCGACTGACTTCGAAAACCTTGTGTGCACGCGTGGCGATCGCGTCCGCGTCAACCATGACACGGTTCTCTGGGGTCTTGGGGCAGGGCGGGTTTCATTCGTCAGTTCTTCTCCAGATACCGTCGTCATTGACGACACCTTCCCTATGGAAGCTGGGAAGACTTATTCGATGCGTTTCCGCCTTGAGGATGGGTCAAGCGTGGTTCGACAGGTCGCTGGCATTGCCGGCGACTTCAAGACTTTCACACTAGTGGGATCCGGCGTTTTGCCTATGCGGGGCGACCTTGCCCTGTTCGGTGAGAATGGCCTCGATAGTGTAATTCTTCGTGTGAAGGGCATCACGGCTCAAAACGACCTATCGGCGAAAATCGAACTCGTCGATGACGCGCCTGGCATCCTGCTTGCCGACAAGGGAGATATCCCGCCATTCGAGACTGGTATTGCTCCGTTGGTGGACTATCGGGCTTATGCACCGCAGCAGCTGACGTACATCGAAACCATCTGGACCAAGGCGTCCGGCCAATCGACGCTCAAGCTCAACTGGCTTGCTCCATCGGTTGGATCAGTCTCCTCTTACATCGTCCAGTATGCGTTGAAGGGCAGTGATAACTGGAACCCGTCGGCTACTGCGGCTGGTACCTCATTCGAACTAAATGGCTTAGATGTCGGTGTTTATGATGTTCGTGTGCGTGCAGTGTTCGCCAACGGCCAGCTATCCGACTGGGTATCGGAAACGATGGTCGCTGCGATTTTCGCCAACGACCCGGACGACGTCAAGGGGTTCCGGATATCTGTCGCAGGGGACACGGCAACCCTGCAATGGGACGACCCTCAAAATCAGGCCGTCGGTTACTATCAGATACGGTTCTCTCCACTTACGAGCGGCGTGACGTGGCAGACCGCCTCGCAACTCAGGGATAACGCTGTCGGAACCAGCGTCCAGGTGTCTGCCATGGTCGGAACATACCTGATCAAGGCTGTGACATACTCTGGTCGCGTCTCGGCTAATCCTGCCGTAATATCCACAACCGTCGATCCTCTGACCTCATTCAATGATGTCGAGGCGATGCAGGATGCGCCTTCGTTCACTGGAACTAAGACAGATGTGTACGCTGTCGGCGGGCAGCTTCGGTTGAAAAGCGGCGGCGACGTTTTCGATCTGAGCGACTTCCTTGCTCCACCGGATTTCTTTTTGTCAGGTGGCGGCTTCCCATCGCAGGGCATGTACGAGTTCGCGAACATCATCGATCTCGGGCAGGTCTTTACTTCTCGCGTATCAGCTGAAGTGCTGGCGTACGGAGAGTTGACCAGCGAAGAAGTGTTCTCACGCCCGGACTGGTTTGGTCCGCCTGACTTTTTTGGCGAGGCGTCAGGATCTCTGTGGGACGTAACTGTCGAAATCTCTACCACAAACGACAACCCGGCGGGCACGCCTGTCTGGAGCGACTGGAGCGAACTGGTAACGGCGGACATCTCGGCACGCGGTTATAGATTCAGGGCGAAACTGCAATCGCTTCAGTTCGATGTTACGCCGGTCGTCACAGGGTTGGCAGTCACCGTCGACATGCCTGACCGGGTGCTCGCCGAAAACGACCTCACCGTCAGCACGGACGGCAGAACTGTTAGCTTCACGCCTCCTTACTTCGCGCTTAGCGGAGTTTCCATCTCAGCCCAGGGACTCCAGACCGGTGATTACTATCAGATCACCGGCAAGGGTGCCAACGGCTTCACCATCATCTTCAGAAATGCCGCAGGGACCGCAGTCGCGCGGTCTTTTGATTACGTGGCGAAAGGATACGGGACGATTCAATGACGCAAGCAATAACTTGGTCGGTGCCGCTAGTCGGGCCGGCCTCTCCGACTGACTTTGCGCAACGCATTGACGACTCGTTTGACGCGCTGATGTCTGGCCACTCAGGCTCGGCCCGGCCGACTTACGCCGTGGCAGGCACGATCTGGGAAGACACGTCGGTCGCGGGGGAAACCCGCCTCTGGTTCTTTGATGGGTCGCAAGACATTCTTGTGGCTGTCGTTGACACCGCGAACGACCGCATCGAGCTTGCGCCACAGCCGCTCGTTGATGTGGCTTCCGCGGCGACTACCGATATCGGCGCGGCGAAGTCGCGGAACATCCGCGCCACTGGCACGGCCACGATCGCCTCCTTCGGCACGATCAGGGCCGGTACCACAAAGACGGTTTATTTCGCCGCCGCGCTGACGGTGACCTACAACGCGACTTCGCTGATTACTCCAACTGGAGCGGATCTCCTTATCCTGGCGGGCGACAGTCTTGATCTCGTTTCCCTTGGTTCGGGGAATTGGAGGGTGTTGCGGCACGTGCGGGCGTCGAGCGCGTGGCAACAAATTTCGAAGACCACGATCAGCGGTTCGCCCTCACTCATCGATTTCACCAATCTCGGCAGCTTCCGGGAGCTTCGCTTGACGGGCTGGGTGACCGGTTCTGGCGCTACCGGCGGCATTCAGTTGCGAGTAAGCGCCAACAACGGCTCGTCCTATGACAGCGGCGCCAGCGACTACACGCAGCAGGTCATCACGGCCACAGCAGCGAGCCTCTCGGCAGGCACGGCCACTTCAGCGTCGATGCAGGTTTCAGCATCTGCCGGCGTGACTCGAATGTCTATCGAAGCTCTCCTGACGGGCTTCAACCAAGCTACGAGGACAGCGGCTCACGTCCACTGCTACGGCGGCGACAATGCTGGCCTTGTTACCGAGACAGTCATCGGCGGGGAGCGCAACAGTGGATCGGCGCACAATGCATTCCGGCTTCTGCTCGCTGCGGGCACGTTCAGTGGCGGCGAACTCATATTGGAAGGTCTCCCAGGATGAAGAAACTAGTTAACGGCGAAGTCGTCGATCTGTCCGCCGAGGACGTCGCTCAACATGCCATCGACGCGGCACGACCTCCAAAAATCGAGGACTACCAGAACGCCATCCAAGCTCTGGTTGATGGTACCGCCCGCGACAAGCAGTTCAATGACGGTGTGACAATGGCGTCCTACGTGGCCTCGACGAACGAAGCGTGGGCCGCTCAGGCGCAGGCGTTCGTCGCTTGGCGCGACAACGTCTGGCAGTACGCCTATTCAGAGCTTGCCAAGGTTCAGGGTGGCGTTCGTCCGCAGCCTTCCGTCGAAGCCTTCTTGCTAGAGTTGCCGGAGATCGCTTGGCCATGATCCTCCGCTACTTCCTCTACTGCCCGGTCAATCTCGGGCTGGTCTTGCTCGCGTTCGCGCTGTCGCCACTTCTCGCCGCTCTCTCCATGGCGCTGCGCAAACCGGTGCTGCCTGGCGTCCTGCAGTGGTTTTCGACACTCGACAACACGCTCGATGGCGGTCAGAGGCAAGGATACAAGGTCGGCGTAACCGGCTGGCGTCTCTGGTGGCAGCGAACATGCTGGATCTGCCGAAACCCGGCCCACGGCTGGCAGTCCCGCCTTCTCGGCATGTCCGCTGAAGGGCTCGTCTATCTCAAAGCCCCGGCCGATACCGACAATCCGCGCTACTGGCTGATGGCAAACAATCATCACCGCTTCTTTATGTGGAAGCGTGAGCAGCCGCTGTTCGGCGACTGGTATCTAAAGCTTTGGCTCGGCTGGCTGAACGTCGCCTACGATGGCGTCAACTGCCACTACCAGTTCAATCTCGGCTTGAAGCGCCGGTAATTCCGCCAATTGGATCCACCCATGTTTATCCGCAATCCGCGGCGAGTGCTCACGCGCTCGCTCTCGATGTGGTGCGTCTATCTGGCAGGCGTGCTGGAACTGGTGCCTTACATCGTGCCGTACCTTGATGGCTACGTTCCGCACTGGCTGTCGTTCGCGCTGCTGCTGGCATCGCCGCTTGCGCGCATCATCGACCAAGGAAACCTCAATGCCGATAAATAAAATCGTGCCGTCGAAGCGCGGCAAGGCAGCCATAGCCGGCGCGCTTCTGGCCGCAACTCTGGCGGGCGGCGGAACGTTCTTCACCGAGCCAGCCACGCCGGCGGCCGTTATTCTGGCCACTGAAAGCCTCATCAAGCCGTGGGAAGGTCTTGTGCTCAAATCGCACTGGGATCCCTACGCCAAGATTTACGACATCTGCTACGGCGAAACCCGGATCAACGGCAAGCCGGTGACTGCGGGCATGTCCTTCACGAAGGCAGAATGTGACGCCATCCTGGAGAAGCGCGTCTATGCCGACTACTACCTACCATTGACGAAGCGGATAAGGGGTTTCACGTCCTTTCCGGTGTCCGTTCAGGCGACACAGGTTTCCGGCGCTTACAACTTCGGGGCCGATGGGATGGTCAACTCTACGGCGGCTAGGCTTGCTTCGCAGGGCCGATACAAGGAAGCCTGTGAAGCCCAGACGGCATGGAACAAGGCGGGAGGCCAGGTTGTCAAAGGCCTTGTGAAGCGCCGCGAGATGGGCGACGCCCAGCGCATCGGCGAGGCGGAGCTCTGCGTTTCGGGTCTCAAGCCATGATCGGGGCTCTCGCAAAACTGCTTGGCGTGGATAAGTGGCTGGTAGGCGTCGTCGCGGCTCTGGCCATCGCTGCCGCTCTCGCCGGGGCCGTGGCCTACATCGACCACCGCGGCTACGCCCGCGCCGAGACCTACTATCAGGGCCAGATCGCCACGCTTAAGCAAGCCGCAGCTGACGCGCGCAATGCCGAAGTCGAACGTCAGGCCGGCGTCCAAGCAGCCGCCAAGGCTCGCGAGGCCACCCGCATCGCCGAGATGCAGGCTGAGACCGATTCCCTCGAACAAAAGATCAAGGAACTAGAGCGTGAAGCTGACCAAGATCCTGATGCTGGTAAGCCTGCTCTTGGTGCTCCCAGCGTGCAGCGTATTAACAAGATCCGATAAACTCGTCGTGCCGCCTCCGCCGTTGCATCTGACCAAGCCTGACAGCGTCCTGCTGGAACGCTGCAAAGGCCCTGTCGATCTCGGCGACAAGCCGCTCACGCAGGCGCAGCTGGAAAAGCTCTGGATCACGGATCGCGAGAGGCTTTTGTCCTGTGCCCGCAAGCATCTCGCGCTGCGGGACTACTACGCCGATCGGGATGCCGGTCTGGAAGGGAAGCGCTGATGGAGTGGTTTGCATACGTCAGCCCGATTGTCGCGCTCCTGGGCTTTGTGCTCGGCATCTGGTGGAAGGTCGAAGGCAAGATCGACAAGGCCGACAGCAGAGCCGAAGACGTCGAGCGCGAGCTCGCCGCCCATAAGCTCCACGTCGCCGAGACCTACACCACTAAGTCCGGCATGAAAGAGATCAAGGACGAGATCCTTGGCGCCGTCTCCGGCATTCGCGATGACGTCCGCCACCTAGCCACCCGCATCGACGGAATGCACGAGGCGCAAAAGCCGCGCCCTGCGGCTCGATCTACTACTCGCTAACCACCACAAATTTCTAGGAGACTACCATGGCTCTTTCGGGCGCTCATATCGTATGCGGCTATGCCGGCTCTTATCGTCGCGACAAATCGCAGGCCATCCTTGGCAAGGTCAACTGGTCGGAAGCCCCGGCAACCGGCGTAACCACTACCAACGGCGCACCCGGCGCGCATGACCTTTACGGCCAGCCTATGTTCCGTCTCCGGGCATCCGCGGACTCATACTTCGCCGTTGGTCCGACCCCGAACGCCACGACCGGCCCGCGCGTCTTTGTGCCGGCCAATACCGACTATGACGTCTTCGCCGACGCTGGCGACAAGGTTCAGTGGGTGGCAGCCTAATGGCAGGTCTTCGAACGAGTTTGCAGGGCAGGGCGTCGCTAGGCGCCCTGGTTTCCCTGGGTCACATCCCAATACAGGGCGGTGGGTACTGGCCCTAACCGGTCATTGGGACACAGCGAGAATAAACAAGTAAACTAGAACCAACCAGCCTAGACCGAGCAATGCCAGTTGCTTGCGCGGAACATCGTGAAACGACTTGTATCTCGACACAACGAACCAAACGAGGCCGCACCCGACAAGAACGAAAAGATAGGGTAAGGCTTCGGCAAGTCCGCCCACCATAACAAGCCTCCGTAAAACGAAATTGGCATCGCACTTTCCGTGATACCGCTTTAGAAGCGTTAAGCTGGAATTGATGGCCGCTTCTGGCGGATACTGTTGAAAAACTATTGGTGGTGAGCATCTCATCTATCCCCTTAGAAATTAGCGTCCGTGACACGAACGCCCGCCGAGATATCGTAATGCC
>NZ_JAVDWL010000008.1:0-306297 GCF_031457345.1 Rhizobium sp. BE258 | reverse complement strand
GCCGGTCAGATCGGGGCTGGCCGGTGTGCCGTATGGTGGCCTTGCGGACATTTTAACTTTGCAAACCGGCGGACATTTCAACTCTCACGCCACATTGTGTGGCTATTGGCGAGCTGCCTATGAATGCCGCCCGCTCCTGTTTTGCCCGGTTACGTCCGCCGCTTGAACGTATGTTCGGCCGCTGGAAATTTTCGTGAGCGAACGTTTGCAGCATACTCCTCTGCCGCGGCGGCAGCACGCTTGCCGAGCTCATCGTAGCGTTTGACGAAGCGTGGCGTGAAATCGTTGAAGAGACCGAGCATGTCGTCGGACACCAGGATCTGGCCGTCGCAGGCCGATGATGCGCCGATGCCGATCGTCGGGACATGGATGGCCGATGTGACTTCGCGGGCCAGTGGTTCGACGGTGCCCTCGATGACGACGGCGAAGGCACCGGAGCCGCCGATTGCGTGAGCGTCACGGCGGATCTTCGAGGTCTCGTGTTCGGTATGGCCGACCGAGCGGTAGCCGCCAGCGGTGTGGACCAGCTGCGGCATCAGGCCGATATGGCCGAGCACAGGAATGCCGCGCGCCGTCAGGAAGGCGATCGTCTCGACCATCTCCTCGCCGCCCTCAAGCTTCACGGCGTCGCAGCCGGTTTCCTGGAGAATGCGGACGGCGTTGCGGAACGCCACTTCCTTCGATTCCTGATAGGTACCAAACGGCATGTCGACGACGACGCAGGCTCGTTCGACGCCGCGCATGACCGCCTTTCCATGGGCTATCATCATCTCGAGCGTGACGCCCGTCGTGGTTTCCATGCCATAGAGCACCATGCCGAGCGAATCTCCAACGAGGAGCAGATCGCAATGGGCATCGAGGAGACGGGCCATCGGCGTAGTATAGGCCGTCAGGCAGACAATCGGGGTGCCGCCCTTCATCGCCGCGATCTTCGACGGGGTCAGGCGCTTGGTTGTTCCGGATGCACTCATCGCACCGCTCCCAGTTTCATGACGCCCTGCCCGCCGATTACACGGTTGTCGAGCAGCCGGGTCATGCCGATCCTGACGAACAGCGCGACGACGACGGGATCGCGGATTACCTCGACCGGTTTCAGCGTCGCGGCATCGCGGACGGCGACGACCTCCGGATTGGCGAGCGGCTCGCGGCCGAGGAAGATCTTCAGCAGATGCTCAAGCTCCGCCGGATCGGTCAGGCCGGCAGCGACCAGCCGCTCAGCCTCGGCGAGCGTCTGCGGAACGATTACGGCCGCCTTGCGCTCGTCGGCGCTGAGATAGACATTGCGCGACGACAGCGCCAGGCTATCGTGATCACGCACCGTCGGCACCGGGACGATCCGGACCGGCAATGCCAGATCCTCGACCATCCGCCTGATGACCACGACCTGCTGGTAATCCTTCTCGCCGAAATAGGCGCTCTGCGGCTGGACGATATTGAAAAGCTTGCAGACGACCGTGGCGACGCCGGCGAAATGGCCGGGCCTCACCGACCCTTCGAGCTCGCGGCCGATCTCCGGCACGTCGACGACCGTCATCATCGGCTTCGGATACATGTCGGTAACGCCAGGCGCAAAGAGGATGTTGACACCGGCTTGCCGGAGCATGGCCGTGTCGCGCTCGATATCGCGGGGATATTTGCTGAGGTCCTCGTTGGCGCCGAACTGCAGCGGATTGACGAAGATCGAGGCGACAACAATGTCGTTCTCCACCCTCGCCCGCGCCACCAGTTCCATATGGCCGGCATGCAGATAGCCCATCGTCGGTACCAGGCCGATTGCGCGCGATTGCCGGCGCAAAGCCTCAAGTGCTGCGCGCAGCTCACCAATGTCAGAGAAAACTCTCATTATTCCCCCGTCACTCCACCTCGCGCGCATAGAAATTGCAATCGGGCCGGAAGGTCAATCCGTCGTCCGGGATATAAACGATTATATGCTAATCTGCTGATAATGGGTGGGAATTTCGCGGCTGCGACACCCTGTTCGTCCCCTTGCCTTCCGGCTTGTGCTGCCAATCTAGAGAGGACATGTTTCTCAGTCGGAGGCTCTCTTGCCCTGGATCGCCTATATCGTTCATTTCATCGCCGCCGCGTTCCTGACAAACGGCATTCCGCACTTCGTCAACGGCGTCAGCGGGCGCCCCTTCCGCACCCCCTTCGCGCGGCTCGGCAGCTCGAATCTCAGTTCTCCTGAAATCAACGTCATCTGGGGTTGGCTGAATTTCCTGATCGCCTTTCTGCTCTTCGCCAATATCGGGCCGCTCTATATCGGCACGCCCGGCGATACGATCTTCGTTGCTGCGGGCATGCTGGTAACCGGCATCATCCTCGCCCGCATCTTCGCCTCCAGCGCGCGCTAACGAGTTACTTGCTTAAAGCAAGTTGCTGCGATAGTGACTTGCTTCATGCAACGAACCAGCTTTGCCATCTTCCCATGTCCTGCCGCCCGCGCGCTGAACAGCGTCGGCGATTCCTGGAGCATCATGATCCTGCGGGACGCCTTTCAGGGGCTGACGCGGTTCGACGATTTCCAGAAGAGCCTCGGGATCGCGCCGAACATCCTGACACGGCGCCTCGCCCATCTGGTCGAGGAAGGCATTTTCGAGAAGCGGCTCTATAGCGAGCGCCCTGCCCGCCATGAATATGTGCTGACCGCGAAGGGACAGGACTTCTTTCCGGTGCTGATGGCGCTGTCGACATGGGGCGGACGGCACGCCCCACAGGAAGATCTCGCCTATCTTCTCGGCAATGCATCCGGCGAAAAGCTTGAAACCAAGCTGGTCGATGCCAAAACTGGCGAAGAACTCACCCCCCGGAATACCTGCCTGCTGCCCGGCCCTGCGGCCGATGAGGCGGCGCATGAGCGCATTGCGCGGATGAAGGCCTGGTATCTGGGCTTTGATGCTTAAGAAGGAACAAATCATGGATCGCATTGTCGTCACCGGTATGGGACTTGTGTCGCCGCTTGGAACGGGCGTGGAGATTGCGTGGAAGCGGCTGCTTGCCGGCGGCTCCGGCCTTCGGCTACTGGGCGAGGATGTCGTCGGCGATCTGGCGGCCAAGGTCGGCGGCGTCGTACCAGATATCGGCGAGGATGCAGACGGCGGGTTCGATCCGGATCGCTATATCGTTCCGAAAGACCAGAAGAAGATGGACCGCTTCATCCATTTCGCCATGGGGGCCGCAGACGAGGCGGTGCGTCAGGCCGGATGGATGCCCGAAGATACCGCTTCGCGCGAACGCACTGCAACGATCATCGCCTCCGGCGTCGGCGGCTTTCCCGCGATCACCGATGCGGTGCGCACGGTCGAAACCCGCGGGCCGCGGCGGCTTTCGCCATTCATCGTGCCGTCGTTCCTCGTCAATCTGGCGGCCGGACAGATCAGCATCAAATATGGCTTCAAGGGACCGCTCGGCGCGCCGGTTACCGCCTGCGCGGCCAGCGTCCAGGCCATTGGCGATGCGGCCCGGCTGATCCGGTCGGGTGAAGCCGATGTGGCGATCTGTGGCGGTGCGGAGGCCTGTATTGACCGCGTGAGCCTTGGCGGATTTGCGGCCGCGCGCGCGCTTTCGACCGGCTTCAACGACACGCCCGAGCTCGCCTCGCGCCCATTCGATACTGCCCGCGACGGCTTCGTGATGGGTGAAGGTGCCGGTATTCTCGTCATCGAGACGCTGGAACATGCGCTGGCTCGCGGCGCCAAGCCGCTGGCGGAACTGGTCGGCTACGGCACGGCGGCGGATGCCTATCACATGACGGCAGGCCCTGAAGATGGCGACGGCGCACGCCGGGCGATGGAAGTCGCTATCCGGCAGGCGAAGATAGCGCCCTCCGAAATCAAGCATCTCAACGCCCACGCGACCTCGACGCCGGTCGGCGACCGCGGCGAAATGGCGGCGATCGGCACGGTCTTCGGCCGCGATGGCGAGATCGCCATCAGTGCGACGAAATCGGCAACCGGCCATCTTCTGGGCGCGGCCGGCGGCCTCGAAGCGATCTTCACCATCCTCGCGCTACGCGACCAGATCGTTCCGCCGACGCGCAATCTCGATGAGGCGGATCCAGTGGCGGAGGGGCTCGACATTGTCGGCAAGACGGCGCGCAAGCTCGAGATGGAGTATGCGATCAGCAACGGCTTCGGCTTTGGCGGCGTCAACGCAAGCGCCCTCTTCCGCCGCTGGAACTGAACGTCTCCTGCGAGTGGCGGGCGATCGGTCCGCCACTTTCAAATTCGCTGAAATGCCCTACACTCCAGTCTATTGGCCGGAGACAATTTCATGCGTGCTCTATCCGCCGTGCTTCTTCTGTCTGCCGCTTTGCTGACCGCACCGTTACAGGCGCGCGCCGAAGATCCCATCGCAACGACGCAGCAGATCATCGAAGGGCAGATCAATGCCTTTCTGAAGGACGATCCCGATACCGCCTATTCCTATGCGGCTCCTGGGATCAAGGCGCTGTTTCCGGACAAGAACGTGTTCTTTGCGATGGTGAAGAAAAGCTACGAGCCGGTTTATCATCCCGGCAATTACGCCTTCGGCCGCAGCAAATCGATCGCCGACGGCGCGATGATCTATAATGAAGTGCTGATCTCAGGGCGCGACGGCAAGGACTGGACGGCGATCTACCAGATGGCGCGCCAGCCCGACGGCAGCTACAAGATCAACGGCGTTCAGATCGTTCCGAACACCGACAGCAAGGGGATATGAGCCTCAGACGGGCTCGAGATCGCCCCTCGCCCATTCTTCGATCGTCTCGGCCATGAAATCGGCAAAACGTCCCTCGGCGATCGCCTTGCGGATGCCCTGCATTAGTTCCTGATAGTAGTTCAGGTTATGCCAGGAGAGCAGCATGCCGCCAAGCGCCTCATTGGCGCGAACGAGGTGATGCAGATAGGCGCGCGAGTAATCGCGCGTCGCCGGGCAGTTCGACTGGTCGTCGAGCGGCCGCATGTCCTCAGCGTGACGGGCATTGCGAATATTGACCTTGCCGCGGCGGGTGAAGGCCAGGCCGTGGCGGCCGGAACGGGTCGGCATCACGCAGTCGAACATGTCGATGCCGCGGGCGACGGATTTCAGCATGTCGTCAGGCGTACCGACGCCCATCAGATAGCGCGGCTTCTCCGTCGGCAGAACCGGAAGCGTGGTCTCCAGCATGCGCAGCATGACGTCCTGCGGCTCGCCGACAGCGAGGCCGCCGACGGCGTATCCCTTGAGATCGAGCTGCTTCAGCGCCTCTGCCGAGCGAACGCGCAAGTTCGGCTGATCGCCGCCCTGGACGATGCCGAACATCGCCTTGCCCGGCTGGTTGCCGAAGGCCACCTTGCATCGCTCGGCCCAGCGCAGCGACAGTTCCATGGCGCGTTCGATCTCGCGCGGCTCGGCCGGCAGTGCCACGCATTCGTCGAGCTGCATCTGGATATCGGAGCCGAGCAGGCCCTGGATCTCGATCGAGCGCTCCGGCGACATGTGGTGCAGGCTGCCATCGACATGCGACTTGAAGGTGACGCCCTGCTCATCGAGCTTGCGAAGGCCCGAAAGCGACATGACCTGGAAGCCACCTGAATCGGTCAGGATCGGATGTTCCCAGCGGATCAGCTTGTGCAAACCGCCGAGGCGGGCGACGCGTTCGGCGCCGGGGCGCAGCATCAGGTGATAGGTATTGCCGAGGATGATATCGGCGCCGGTGTCGCGCACCTGATCGAGATACATCGCCTTGACCGTGCCGACAGTGCCCACAGGCATGAAGGCCGGGGTGCGGATCGTGCCGCGCGGCATGGTGACTTCGCCGAGGCGGGCGCCGCCATCGGTCTTCTTGAGAGTGAACTGAAAATTCTCGGTCATCTGTCGTTCCGGAAAAGCAGGCTTGAGTCGCCGTAAGAATAGAAGCGGTAGCCTGTCGAAATGGCGTGTTCGTAAGCCGCGTGCATGGTCTCGAAACCGGCGAAGGCAGACACCAGCATGAACAGAGTCGAGCGCGGCAGGTGGAAGTTGGTCATCAGCATATCGACCGCCTTGAAGCGGTAGCCGGGCGTGATGAAGATACCGGTGGCACCCGCCCAGGGCTTTATCTCGCCGCTATCGGCAGCAGCGCTTTCGATTAGCCGCAGCGACGTTGTACCGACGCAGACGATGCGCCCGCCCCTCGCCCTGACAGCGTTGAGCTTGGCAGCCGTCTCATCGGTGACGTAGCCACTTTCGAGATGCATCTTGTGGTCGTCGGTATCGTCAACCTTCATCGGCAGGAAGGTTCCGGCGCCGACATGCAGCGTCACGAAATGGCGTTCGATGCCGGCCTCGTCGAGAGCAGCAAAGAGCTCCGGCGTGAAATGAAGGCCGGCAGTGGGTGCGGCGACGGCGCCTTCCTCGCGGGCATAGATCGTCTGGTAATCGGCACGGTCGCGTTCGTCTTCCGGCCGCTTGGCGGCGATATAGGGGGGCAGCGGGATATGGCCGACGCTGGCGATAGCTTCGTCGAGTGCCGGGCCGGAGAGGTCGAAGGCCAGCGTCACCTCGCCGGCATCGCCCTTTTCGACGACGGTGCAATCGAGCTGTCCGAGGAAGCAGCTTTCGCCGCTATGGCCGAAAGCGATACGGTCGCCTTCCTTGATCCGCTTGCCGGGCTTGGCAAAGGCTTTCCAGCGATTGGCGCCGACACGCATGTGCAGCGTCGCCGAAACCTGCTGGCCGCCCGCCCCTTCGCGGTGGCGGATGCCTTCGAGCTGTGCGGGAATGACCTTGGTGTCGTTGAAAACCAGCGCATCGCCCGGCTTCAGAAAATTCGGCAGATCGCGGACCGTGTGATCGCTCAGCGTCTCGCTGGCAGCGGCATCGACGACCAGCAGGCGCGCGCTGTCGCGCGGCTCGGCGGGCCTGAGCGCAATCCGCTCATCCGGCAGGTCGAAATCGAAAAGGTCTACGCGCATCGGGGTACTTCCGGGCAAAGCGAAACCCGCCCCGCGTTCTCACGCAAGGGCGGGTTCCGTCAGAAATCACAATCAGACGTCGGCGGCAACCCGCATCGAGACGATCGAATCCGGGTCTACGACCGGCTCGCCCTTCTTGATCTTGTCGACATTGTCCATGCCTTCGATGACCTGGCCCCAGACGGAATACTGCTTGTTCAGCCACGGAGAATCCGCAAGGCAGACGAAGAACTGGCTGTTGGCCGAGTTCGGGTTCTGCGAGCGGGCCATGGAGCAGACGCCGCGATTATGCGGGGTCGCGGAGAATTCGGCCTTCAGGTCCGGCTTCTCGGAGCCGCCCATGCCGGCACGGCCCGGGTTGAAGCTCTCGCTGCCCTTCTTGCCGAACTTCACGTCGCCGGTCTGGGCCATGAAGTCGTTGATGACGCGGTGGAAGACGACGCCGTCATAGGCCTTCTCGCGGGCGAGTTCCTTGATGCGGGCGACATGCTCAGGTGCCACCTGCGGCAGGAGGGCGATAACGACCTTGCCCTTGGTGGTTTCCAGGATGATGGTGTTTTCGGGATCCTTGATCTCGGCCATTCTTATTCTCCTCGTTGTTCTTGAACTGCTTGCTTTAAATTACTTAGCGACGGTGACCTTGACCATGCGGTCAGGATTGCTGACTTCGCCGTTCTGGCCTTCGCCCTTCTTGATCTTGTCGACGAATTCCATACCGGAGACGACCTTGCCGACGACGGTGTACTGACCGTTCAGGAAGGAACCGTCGGCGAACATGATGAAAAACTGCGAGTTGGCCGAATCCGGATCCTGCGAGCGGGCCATGCCGACCGTGCCGCGGACGAAAGGCGTCTTGGAGAACTCAGCAGGAATGTTCGGCAGGTCGGAGCCGCCGGTGCCGGCGAGGCTCGGATCGAAACCCTTCGACATGTTGCCATACTGGACGTCGCCGGTCTGGGCCATGAAGCCGTCGATGACGCGGTGGAAGGCAACGTTGTCGTAGGCGCCCTTCTTGGCGAGCGCTTCGATCTGGGCAACGTGCTTCGGCGCAACATCAGGCGCCAGCTGGATCACGACAGGACCATCCTTCAGCTGAATGGTGAGCGTATCGGCAGCAAGAGCGTCACCAGCGAAGGACGCGATATACAGCACGGCGGCAAAGGCGGCATAAAACAGTTTCATTGTAGCTCCGTTGCGGCGGACGACCGCCTCAAGATTTGCGCTTGGATTGAAGGGCTTGCAGGACTGCGGCCGGAACGAAGGCGCTGACATCTCCACCCATGGCGGCGATCTGGCGGACCAATGTGGCGGTAATGGGCCGTGAACCCGTTCCAGCCGGCAGAAAAACCGTCTGGATATCAGGCGCCATCTGACGGTTCATGCCTGCCATCTGCATTTCGTAATCGAGATCGGTGCCGTCGCGCAGACCGCGGATCAGCAGAGAGGCGCCGTGCTTGCGGGCCGCGTCGACAACCAGATTGTCGAAGGACACCACATCGATGCCGGCAGCCTTCTGCGGCAGTATCTCGGCCAGCGACGTGCGGATCAGCTCGGCCCGCTCCTCGAAGGAAAACAGCGGCGCCTTGCCCGGATGAACGCCAATCGCGACGATCACTTTCGCGGACACATTCAGCGCCTGGACGAGCACATCCATATGTCCGTTGGTGATCGGGTCGAAGGACCCCGGATAAAAAGCAGTCGTCATGGAACCCGGCCGTTTCGTTCGTTGCCTTTTGTCACGGATGCCCCGTTCCCGCAAGTCATTTGGCATCTCCTTGCCGGGTGGCTGAACGGCGGATGAATGCTCCGTTCAAGGCCGTTTCAGATGCGATCGGCATAATGAAAACCATCAACACGGCCGATGCCATTCCGGTATTCGGCTCCCCCTGGAAGTCACTTCAATGCTCATGCTGCTGATCGCGCTTGCCGTCTTCATCTCTCTTGCCGGCGAGGTCGCCTACGGCCTCTACAAGGAAAAGTATGAAGTGCGCTGGGTCCGGCCTGAGGTCAGCGAGCACCGTGCGCTGATGCGCCAGCTCGGCCGGCTGCGTTGAAGGGCCTCGCGAATCTGAACGCCAGATGAACGAGGCATTCAAGGTCGCTTCAGACCAGGCTTAGTAAACGACACGTCAACATCCTGCGGAACCATTTCCAAGCGGATGCATTAATCAACCGAAGCGTAGATGCGATACGCGGTTTTAAGGAAAAGAATATGCCCGATAAGATTACCGTCATTAACGTTTTCTGGATGGCAATGGTCACGGGAATGCTCACCGCAACAATCGCACTCTACGATCAGAAGACTGATACGTCCAAGGTATTTGGCCCTTACGCTTCGGCCCGCGCGCCGATCGTCAGCCAGTACTGAGGAACGTGAACGCAACTTCGGAAAGGATTGCCCATGTTCACGATCTTGACTGTACTTACCGCTCTTATCAGCGTGATGTTCATCGTGTCTGTGGCATCAACCATTTCCGCTCTTCGCCGTGAAAGCGAAGAGGTCAAGGCTTATAACGAAAAGCGCATCACTTTCTAAGCCACTCCCGCCCTTGAGCGCATTCCCCTCCCGCGCTCGGGTCAGATGAAGCCGGACGCCACAAAAGCGTCCGGCTTTTTCTTTGTCCGGTCAGGCCGGGCGATAGGCGAGACAACCACTTTTGCGGAACGGCAGCACCAGAAGTGCGCCATTGGCATAGAGCCTGCGAACGTAATCGGGGCTGTCGCCGCGCACGATGGCAAAGGCACTTCCCCATCTGAGCAGCTTCACGCCATCGGGTAGGCTCGACGGACTGCCGGGCGGGCGGAAGACCATGGCGGCCGGGGCATTTCCTGTTGCCGCGAAGACGCCGGCAAACAGCAGGAATACGGCCATGAGAATGGCGCTTGCCACTCCCGCCGTCCTCGCTATCCGCATGGCCAATCTCATCGCCTTCTCCCGTCAGAAGTCGAATATATGCTCGATCCCGGGATCGGCAATCGGACGCTCGCGAAGCAGCTGGCCGAGATCGGCAATCTTGACCGCCACCAGCAGCCGGTCGCTATCGAAGCCTGCGCGCGGGAAACGGGCGATCAACTCGCCCGGCGGCAGCGTCTGGTCACCCGCTGCTGCCGTCAGCGACACCATGATCTCGTCGTTGCCGGCAATTTCACGGATCGTGCCGCCAGCCTTGGCGATATCGGCTAGAATATGGGTAAAGCGATCGTAGCGTGGCGTTTCGATGAGAATGCCGCCGGCGTTTTCCGAGACGACCCTGACATCCGGCATTGCCGAAAGCGCAGGCGCCTGAATTCCTGAGACAATGGAGAAGATCGTCAGTTTCGCCTCGCCGGTCGCCGCAACGGCGTTGGCGATTATACCGGCATAGGCGATTTTCGCCTTCCATTCGCCGCCGAGCGCCAGCCGCCGCTCCCAGCCGCGGACCGTCTCGTCCACCGGTGCGGCCCAGAGCTTGTCGATCTCCGGCTGGAACGGATATTTGTACCAGGGTGTCTGGCGCAGGAACGCGGCGTAATCGATCGCCATGTCGCGGGCGACGATATCCTGCGGGGTCTTCTGATCGCCACGCCAATAGGCCGTCAGGCGGCCAAGCGTTTCCTCGT
Source organism: Rhizobium sp. BE258 (assembly GCF_031457345.1). Lineage (NCBI taxonomy): Bacteria > Pseudomonadati > Pseudomonadota > Alphaproteobacteria > Hyphomicrobiales > Rhizobiaceae > Rhizobium > Rhizobium sp. BE258. The sequence goes on along the minus strand of NZ_JAVDWL010000008.1, from coordinate 295,780 downwards.
AGGCTGCTTTCAGGCCCATTTCGAGCGTGAAGCTGACGCCGATCGTTGCCACCATCATGCGGGTCTGCGTATCGGCGCCGCCATGGCGATCGGCAATCGCCGTCAGTGCGCAATCGGCCTTCCAGAAATCGCGAACGCCAGCCAGATAGTCGAAACGGTATTCGTCACCTGATTTCAGCACCTCGGCGAGACCATCATAGGCATAGACGATGTGCCATTCGGGATAGGTGAGGAAGGTGTTGGCTTCCTCACGCTTCATCTGGGGATCGCGGATCAGCGGGCTGTAGGTATCCGGCTCGGGATCGGCATGGCAGAAGGTTTCGACATAGGCGGCCGGGCTCAACAACAGCAGCACGATGATGACGATCGCACCGAGAAAAAATCCGAAGACTTTCAGCAGGCGGCGCATCAGCGCGCCTCGCTACGGAAGAGATAGCTCGAGACGATCGCGACACCGCCCAGGAACAGATGAGGCAGATTGGCGAGAATCTTGAAGCCGACGGGCAGATCCTGGATGCCGTAATTGACGATACCGAGATCGAGATAGCCGGAGCCGGTGATAAGGCCGAGCAGGCCGTCGGTGAAATAGAGCAGCCCGAAATAGAAGAGGAAGGAGCGCGACGCCCGGGCCGACAGGTACGCGGCGACCGCAGCCCACAAGGCCGAAGCCAGATGCAGGCTGTCGTCATAGATATCCAGTGCGAAGATGCCGAAGGCCCTGCCCTCCGCATCCGTCAGCCCCGGAATGTAATTCAGGGCGGCCGCAAACAGCAGCGCCACGGTGTAAAGTGCCGCGATCAGTCGAAGCTTGCTCATCATTCCCCCCTCAGATCTTGTCCAGATAATTATCCCAGAACCGGTTGCGGAACAGCAAATCCGGATCGGCCTTGCGTTTCGCTGCCGCAAAATCGGCGGCGCGCGGATAGGCCCGCTGCAGCTGATCCAGCCGTGCATGCGGCCGGTAAGGCAGATAATAGCTGCCGCCGATGGCGATGACTCGTTCGATCAGCGCCTCGGTCATCCGCGCCATATCGGCCTCGCCGCGCACCGTCTTCTCCTGCGAGAACAGCATGACTGCGGCAATACGAGGTTCCGTAGCGTAAGCCAGAACGCTGTCGCTGTCGGTGTTCACATAACGCAGCGTGATGTTCAGCAGTTGCTGGTAAGAGGCCGGAATGACATCGCGGCAGGCCGCCACAAAATCGGCAAATCGCGACGGCGAGACGAAATATTCGTGCAGGATGTCGGTGCGCAGGGGGTCGCGGTCGTCGAGGGTGATGACCGGCTCATTCATCAGGCTGTTGCGGGTCGAAGCAGCTGAAATCTGTGGATTGAGCACCGCCTCCGTCCACCAGCGCATGTGCTTGACGCCATCGGAACCCAGCTGGCGGCGGAAGATTTCACGCGAGACGTGGCTGATAAAGCCGGATCCGGTGGCGGCAGGAATGGCGGACTGATCGGCCGCGGGGCGATAGGTGATCAGTAGGCCGTCTTCGAAAAAGCGGTCCAGCGAGATGTCCAAGCGTCCGTAGGCCATCTGCACGGATGGATCGGATGCCAGCACTTCGGCGAAACGGCGGCCGACGTCTTCGCCCGCAAGATGTTCGCAGGACGGCTCCAGCAGACTGTTCGGCACCATGTCGAGCTCAAGCTCGGTGATCACCCCGAACAGACCGTAGCCGCCCATGGCGTGATTGAAGAGATCGGCATTTTCGGTGCGCGAGCAGATCAGAAGATTGCCGTCGGAGGTCATCATCTTCATTGACCGCACCGTGCTGCCGCAGGCGCTGAAGGGCACCGGCCAGCCGTGCGCGTTGACCGAGAAGGTGCTGGCGACGCCGAAATCGTTGTTCGACTGCATGACGGCGGGCGAAAAGCCGATCGCATCGAGCTTGCTGATGATAGTCGACCAGCGGGTGCCGGCGGCAACGCGATAGGTCTTTGCCGCGGTATCGGCTTCTAGCCAGTCCTGATCGAGGGTCAGGGCTGCACCATTCAACGGCAGGCTATGGCCACCCATCGAGTGGCGGGCCGCACTTGCTGCCACCGGCTGACCGTTACTGCGGGCGTCCGCGAGTGTTGCCCGGAGGCGATCGACAAGCGCCTGTTGCGGCGGCTCGCTGAATGTCAGGTGCTGGGCAACCGGCGTCGGCGACAGTTCACCGGCGTCGTTGAGGATCGCCCCGCCCGCCGGCGCATCGGCATTTGCGGGAAAGGCCGGGCCGGGATCGCTCGATGGCGAGAGAAGATATTGTCCTGCCACCGCCCCGGCGATCGCCGAGCCCGCAACGAGAACGCCGCGCCGCGTCCAGTTCCCCATGATTCCCCTCACCCAAATATCAACTCAAGCTAGCAGAAATCTCTTTACTCCATAAAAAAACCGGGCGGCAGGGGCCGCCCGGTTCTCAAACCAAAGCCTGGTTAAATTATTCTTCAGAGGAAGGCGGTGCGTCACCCTCGGCTGCAGGCGTTGCCTCTCCGATTTCGGCAACCGCCTCATCGGTTCCCTCGCCCGCTTCCTCGCCATCATCCTCCGGCTCGCTGATACGCTCGACGGAGACAACCTTCTCATCCTTGGCAGTCGAGAAGATCGTGACGCCCTTCGTTGCGCGGCTGGCGATGCGGATGCCGCCGACCGGTACACGGATAAGCTGACCGCCATCCGAAACCAGCATGATCTGGTCGCCATCATCAATCGGGAAGGCGGCGACGAGTGCGCCGATTTCGCCGGTCTTCGAGGTGTCGGTGGCCCGGATGCCCTTGCCACCACGGCCGGAGATACGGAAGTCGTAGGACGAGGAACGCTTGCCGAAGCCCTTTTCGGAAACCGTCAGCACGAATTGCTCGCGTGCCTTCAGCTCTTCGTAGCGTTCGTCGGAAAGCTGTCCCTCCTCGGTGACTTCCTCGCCTACGAGAGCGATATCCTCTTCATCGACACCGATCGCCCGGCGCTCTGCAGCAGAACGCTTCAGGTACGCGGCACGCTCCCACGGCTCGGCATCGACGTGACCGACGATGGTCATCGAGATGATCCGGTCGCCGTCGCCGAGATTGATGCCGCGCACGCCGATCGAGTTGCGGCCGGCGAAGACGCGAACGTCGTCCACCTGGAAGCGGATGCACTGGCCGAGCGCCGTGGTGAGCAGCACGTCGTCATGTTCGGTGCAGGTCTCAACGGAGAGGATTTCGTCACCCTCCTCCTCGAGCTTCATGGCGATCTTGCCGTTGCGGTTGACCTGGACGAAGTCCGACAGCTTGTTGCGGCGAACGGTGCCGCGGGTGGTCGAGAACATGACGTCGAGGCTATCCCAGCTGTCCTCATCCTCCGGCAATGGCAGGATGGTGGTGATGCGCTCGCCGGGTGCGAGCGGCAGCATGTTGATCAGAGCCTTGCCGCGCGAGGTCGGCGTGCCGATCGGCAGGCGCCAGACCTTTTCCTTGTAGACGATACCGCGCGACGAGAAGAACAGCACGGGCGTATGGGTATTGACCACGAATAGCCGGCTAACGAAATCGGCGTCGCGGGTGGTCATGCCCGAGCGGCCCTTGCCGCCGCGGCGCTGCGCTCGGTAGGTGGTCAGCGGCACGCGCTTGATGTAGCCGAGATGCGAGACAGTGACGACCATGTCCTCGCGGGCGATGAGATCCTCATCATCCATTTCGAGGCCGCCGTCGATGATTTCGGTGCGGCGCGGGGTGCCGAACTCGTCGCGAACGGCACCGAGCTCATCCTTGACGATGGTCATGATGCGGATGCGCGACGACAGAATATCGAGGTAATCCTTGATTTCCTCGCCGATCTTGTTGAGTTCGTCGCCGATTTCGTCGCGGCCAAGCGCCGTCAGGCGGGCGAGACGCAGTTCGAGGATGGCGCGTGCCTGCTCTTCCGAGAGGTTATACGTCATGTCCTCGTTGATCCGGTGACGCGGATCGTCGATCAGGCGGATCAGGCTTTCGACATCCGATGCCGGCCAGCGGCGGGTCATCAGCTGTTCACGTGCCGTTGCCGGATCCGGCGCCTGACGGATAACGCGGATAACTTCGTCGATATTGGCAACCGAGATTGCCAGACCGACCAAGACGTGGGCGCGCTCACGCGCCTTGCGCAGCAGGAATTTCGTTCTCCGGCTAACAACTTCTTCGCGGAAGGCGACGAAGGCGCGGAGCATGTCGAGCAACGTCAGCTGTTCCGGCTTGCCGCCGTTCAGCGCCACCATGTTGCAGCCGAAGGAGGTCTGCAGCGGCGTGTAGCGATAGAGCTGGTTCAGGATGACGTCGGCATTGGCGTCGCGCTTCAGCTCGACGACGACGCGGTAGCCTTGACGGTCGGATTCATCCCGCAGGTCGGAGATGCCCTCGATGCGCTTTTCGCGCACCAGCTCGGCCATCTTCTCGATCATCGTCGCCTTGTTCACCTGATAGGGGATCTCGGTGATGATGATCTGCTCGCGGTCGCCACGCATCGGCTCGATCGTGGCAACGCCGCGCATGACGACGGAACCGCGGCCCGTCTCATAGGCCGAACGGATGCCGGAGCGGCCGAGGATCTTGGCGCCGGTCGGGAAGTCGGGACCCGGGATGATCTGCATCAGCTCCGGCAGCTCGATCGCCGGATTGTCGATCAGTGCGATACAGCCTTCGATGACTTCCGAGAGATTGTGCGGCGGAATATTGGTCGCCATGCCGACGGCGATGCCGCCTGCCCCGTTGACCAGCAGGTTCGGGAATTTCGCAGGCACCACGACCGGCTCGGAGAGCGTGCCGTCATAGTTGTCGCGGAAATCGACCGTTTCCTTGTCGAGGTCGTCGAGCAGCGAGTGCGCGGCCTTTTCGAGGCGGCATTCGGTGTAACGCTCGGCCGCCGGCGGATCGCCATCGACGGAGCCGAAATTGCCCTGACCATCGATCAGCGGCAGCCGGAGAGACCAATCCTGCGCCATACGGGCCAGCGCATCGTAGATCGCCGAGTTGCCGTGCGGATGGTATTTACCCATCACGTCACCAGTGACGCGGGCGCATTTGACGTATTTCTTGTTCCAGTCGATGCCGAGCTCGGACATGCCGTAAAGGATGCGCCGGTGCACGGGCTTGAGGCCGTCACGGACATCCGGAAGCGCGCGGCTGACGATAACGCTCATCGCGTAATCGAGATACGACCGCTGCATTTCCTCCATGATGGAGATGGGCTCGATGCCTGGCGGGAGCTTCCCGCCGCCTGGGGGTGTTTGTTCAGTCAAAACAGATCACGATCTCTTTGTAGAATCACTGAAAGATTTATAGCGGAAAGCCCCGTTCCGCGCCAATTTGAGCGGGCGTTTTGAACAGGCTTTTACGGCGGAAAGGCGGCAAATCAGCCGTTTCGGCGCTTCAGCGCCATACGGCGATTTGCCAAATGCGAGGGGCAGCTTCACAATCGGAATAATCAAGACTTCATATGGTGTTCCGGAGGGACAATGGCAAGCGCCGACCAACTGATCAATGCCTTCACGACGCTGCTCGTTACCATCGATCCACCGGGCCTCGCCCCTATCTTTTTAGGGCTGACGACGGGCATGAGCCGCAGCCAGCGCAAGCAGGTGGCGGTGCGCGGCTCGGTCATCGCCTTCATCATCCTGGCGGTCTTCGCACTGTTCGGCGCCAGCGTGCTTGGCGTGCTCGGCATCTCGATCGGCGCCTTCCGCATCGCCGGTGGCCTGCTGCTCTTCTGGATCGCCTTCGAAATGGTGTTCGAGAAGCGCCAGGACCGCAAGGAGAAGACCAGTACCGTGGCGATCACCAAGGACCACATCCAGAATATCGCCGTCTTCCCATTGGCGATCCCGTTGATCGCCGGCCCTGGAGCGATCTCGGCAACCATCCTGATTGCCGGCTCACTGCCGACAACGTTCGAGCGGGCGCAACTGCTGATCGTCATTGCCGCCAATCTGCTGCTGATGCTGGCGGCGCTGTTGATCGCCGATCGCCTCGACCGCTTTCTGGGCGTCACCGGCCGGGCAATCCTGACGCGGCTCTTGGGCGTGATCCTGGCGGCGCTGGCGGCCCAGTTCGTGGTGGATGGCGTCAAGGCGGCGTTCAGCCTCTAGGCACCGCAGGATGCCATTCCAAAGCGGCTAGCGATCCGTCCGCTTGGCCTTGAGAATGCGCTTCCAAATGGTTCCACCCAGATATTTATTGAAGACGACGAAATAGGCGATCATCAGGGCAAAGGACAGGAGGGCCGGACCGCCGTCCAACGAAAAACCATTCTCCGTCTTTCCACCGAAGATCAGAGCCACACCGTATCCGGCGACCCAGAAGATCGTGAAAAAATCAAGGATGGCGGCCAGAACGATCCGCCAGGTCGCCGGCACTTTTTGCGCCGATGCAACGTCACTCATGAAAACCCCTCGCTATCGAGATAACCGGATGCCCAAATGAAAACGGCGCCTCGCGGCGCCGTTTGGATCAAAACGGGATGTCGTCGTCGAGATCCCGCGAGAAGTTGCCGCCGGCGCCACCACCAGCGCTGCCGCCACGGCCGCCGCCGCCCGATGACTGCGCAGGTGCGCCGTAATCGTCGCCATAGCCGCCACCGCCGCCGTAATCGTTGTTGTTGCTGCGGCCGCCACCGCCACCACCGCCGAAGCCTGCGCCAGCACCGCCGCCATCGCCGCGGCCGTCGAGCATCGTCAGCGTCGAGCCGAAGCCCTGGAGCACCACTTCCGTCGAATAACGATCCTGGCCCTGCTGGTCCTGCCACTTACGGGTCTGCAGCGCGCCTTCAATGTAGAGCTTGGCGCCCTTCTTGACGTACTGTTCGATGACCTTGCACAGGCCTTCGTTAAAGACCACGACGGTGTGCCATTCGGTCTTTTCCTTGCGTTCGCCCGAATTGCGGTCGCGCCACGTCTCCGAGGTCGCGATGCGAAGGTTGGCGATCGGACGGCCGTCCTGGGTTCTGCGGATTTCCGGGTCTGCACCCACGTTTCCGATCAGAATTACCTTGTTCACGCTACCAGCCATACTTTTCACCTTACCTGCCACCCTGCCCGGTGGCGCTAGAAACAATGGATGTACCTTAAACTATAGAGCCCTCGGGAGGGGCGTCCATGGCGGCGTCATCCACAAGGAATTTTGTTCTTTATTTGTTCTATTAAATGCCTATGATCCTGTCAACAGAATCGAAAACCTTCTCCCAGCCCGGATTTCAGCCTCGACTCGCCCGCGAGCATCACTAAATAAGGGGCTTCATCAGAGAGACCAAAGCAGAAGACGATGAGCGAACTGAAGACGATTTCCATCCGTGGCGCGCGCGAGCACAATCTGAAGGGCATCGACCTGGATCTGCCGCGCAACAAGCTTATCGTGATGACGGGGCTATCCGGATCCGGCAAGTCCTCGCTGGCATTCGATACGATCTATGCCGAAGGGCAGCGGCGCTATGTCGAAAGCCTTTCGGCCTATGCGCGCCAGTTCCTCGAGATGATGCAGAAGCCCGATGTCGACCAGATCGACGGGCTATCGCCGGCCATTTCGATCGAACAGAAAACAACATCACGCAACCCGCGCTCGACCGTCGGCACGGTCACCGAGATCTACGACTATATGCGCCTGCTGTTTGCGCGCGTCGGCGTTCCCTATTCGCCGGCCACCGGGCTGCCGATCGAGAGCCAGACGGTCAGCCAGATGGTCGACCGGGTTCTCGCCTTCGAAGAGGGTACCCGTCTTTATATTCTGGCGCCGCTCGTGCGCGGCCGTAAGGGCGAGTACAAGAAGGAACTCGCCGAGCTCATGAAAAAGGGCTTTCAGCGCGTCAAGGTCGACGGGCAGTTCTACGAGATCGCCGACGTTCCGGCGCTGGACAAGAAGTACAAGCACGACATCGACGTCGTCGTCGACCGTATCGTCGTACGCGCCGACATGTCTTCGCGCTTGGCAGACAGCCTTGAGACCTCGCTGAAGCTCGCCGATGGCCTGGCTGTCGCCGAATTTGCCGACAAGCCGCTGCCGCCCGAAGAAACCTCGGCGGGCGGCTCGGCCAACAAGTCGCTGAACGAGACGCATCAGCGCGTGCTGTTTTCGGAAAAATTCGCTTGCCCTGTCTCGGGCTTCACCATTCCGGAGATCGAGCCGCGGCTGTTCTCGTTCAACAACCCCGCCGGCGCCTGCCCGACCTGCGACGGCCTCGGCGCGCAGCAGAAGATCGACGCTAACCTGATCATCCCTGAACCGGAGCGGACGTTGCGCGACGGCGCCATCGCGCCCTGGGCCAAGTCGTCCTCGCCCTATTACAATCAGACGCTGGAAGCGCTCGGCAAGCATTTCGGCTTCAAGCTCGCCAGCCGCTGGAACGATCTTTCGGCCAAGGCGCAGGACGTCATCCTGAACGGCACCGAGGAGAAGATCGAGTTCCATTATGCCGACGGCGCGCGTTCCTACACGACGCACAAGACCTTCGAAGGTATCATCACCAATCTCGAACGCCGCTGGAAGGAAACCGATTCCGCCTGGGCGCGCGAGGAGATCGAGCGCTTCATGTCGGCGGCACCCTGCCCTTCCTGCGCCGGCTTCCGCCTGAAGCCGGAAGCGCTGGCGGTGAAAATCGACAAGCTGCATATCGGCGAAGTCACGCAGATGTCGATCCGTGTCGCCCGCGACTGGTTCGAAGTGCTGCCATCACATTTCTCGGCCAAGCAGAACGAGATTGCCGTCCGCATCCTCAAGGAAATCCGGGACCGACTGCGCTTCCTGAACGATGTCGGCCTCGAATATCTCAGCCTGTCGCGCAACTCGGGCACGCTGTCGGGCGGCGAGAGCCAGCGTATCCGCCTGGCGTCTCAGATCGGCTCGGGGCTCACGGGCGTGCTCTACGTGCTCGACGAGCCGTCGATCGGCCTGCATCAGCGCGACAACGCGCGCCTGCTCGATACGCTGAAGCACCTGCGCGACATCGGCAATACCGTGATCGTCGTCGAGCATGACGAGGATGCGATCCTGACGGCTGACGACGTCGTCGATATCGGCCCGGCGGCCGGCATTCACGGCGGACAGGTCATTGCCCATGGCACCCCGCAGGACATCATGGCGAACCCGAAGTCGCTGACCGGCAAGTATCTGTCCGGCGAACTCGGCGTGCCGATCCCGGATGAACGGCGCAAGCCGAAGAAGGGCAAGGAGATCAAGGTCGTCGGCGCCCGCGGCAACAACCTGAAGAACGTCACGGCCTCTATCCCGCTCGGCGTCTTCACCGCCGTCAGCGGCGTCTCCGGTGGCGGCAAATCGACCTTCCTGATCGAGACGCTCTACAAGTCGGCGGCACGTCGCGTCATGGGCGCGCGCGAGATTCCGGCCGATCACGACCGGATCGACGGCTTCGAGCATATCGACAAGGTGATCGATATCGACCAGTCGCCGATCGGCCGCACGCCACGCTCGAACCCGGCAACCTATACCGGCGCCTTCACGCCGATCCGCGACTGGTTTGCCGGCCTGCCGGAAGCCAAGGCGCGAGGCTATCAGCCGGGCCGCTTCTCGTTCAACGTCAAGGGCGGCCGCTGCGAGGCCTGCCAGGGCGACGGCGTCATCAAGATCGAGATGCACTTCCTGCCCGACGTCTACGTGACCTGCGACGTCTGCCACGGCAAGCGCTACAATCGCGAAACGCTCGACGTCACCTTCAAGACCAAGTCGATCTCCGACGTGCTCGACATGACGGTCGAGGAAGGCGTCGAGTTCTTCGCTGCCGTTCCGGCGGTGCGCGACAAGCTGCAGTCGCTGTTCGACGTCGGCCTTGGCTATATCAAGGTCGGCCAGCAGGCGAATACGCTGTCGGGCGGCGAAGCGCAGCGCGTCAAGCTCGCCAAGGAACTGTCGAAGCGCTCGACGGGCCGCACGCTCTATATTCTCGACGAACCGACCACCGGCTTGCATTTCCACGATGTCGCCAAGCTGCTGGAAATGCTGCACGAGCTGGTCAACCAGGGCAACTCGGTCGTGGTCATCGAGCACAATCTCGAAGTCATCAAGACCGCCGACTGGGTACTCGATTTCGGCCCCGAGGGCGGTGATGGTGGCGGCGAGATCGTTGCGACCGGCACGCCCGAAGCAATCGTCAAGGAGAAGCGGTCCTATACCGGCCAGTTCCTGAAGGAGCTGCTGGAGCGGCGTCCAATGAAGAAGACGGTTGCGGCGGCCGAGTGAGATGCTGCGGCAGGCGGGCGCGGACGATCTGGAGACTGTTCGCCGCCTGACGGCTGCGGCTTACGGCCCCTATGTCGAGGCGTTTGGCGGTGAGCCGCTGCCGATGCGCGAAGACTATCGGCCGCGGATCGCCAATCGCGAAGTCTGGCTTCTCGATATGAAGGATGAGCCGGTTGGGCTCGCGGTACTGGAGCGGCATGCGGATCATGCGATGCTTTTCAGTATCGCCGTTTCGCCTGACCACCACAGCCGCGGTATCGGACGGACGATCCTCGGCTGGGTGGAAGATAAAACGCGCGAATGGGAATTGCCGGAGCTGCGGCTCTACACCAATGCGCGGATGGAGCGGAACATTGCGATCTATGCAGCGTCCGGCTTTCAGGAAACGGGTCGACGGCCCAATCCCTACCGGCCAGGATGGGTGATCGTCGATATGGCAAAGCAAATCGCCTGAACGGGCAAAGGGAGGAAGAGAATGAGCACATCCGGCACTATCCGCGTCGGCATCGGCGGCTGGACATTCGAGCCCTGGCGCAACCACTTCTTTCCAGGCGATCTCAAGCAGAAAGACGAGCTCAATTATGCCAGCCGCCAGCTGAAGGTGATCGAGGTCAACGGCACCTATTACAGCTCGCAAAAGCCGGAGACCTTCGCGAAATGGAGTTCCGATGTTCCTGATGGTTTCATCTTCTCGCTGAAGGCCAGCCGTTTCGTCACCAACCGCAAGGTTTTGGGCGAGGCCGGCGAATCCATGCAGCGGTTCCTGACGCAGGGGCTGACGGAGCTCGGCGACCGGCTCGGGCCGATCCTCTGGCAGTTTGCGCCGACCAAGAAATTCGAGCCGGACGATTTCGAGGCCTTTCTCAAGTTGTTGCCGGACAAGCAGGATGGGCTGCCGCTCCTGCACGTGGTCGAAGTTCGCCACGACAGTTTCAAGGTGCCTGACTTCGTGGCGCTACTGGCCAAATACGGCGTCGCGCCCGTTGTCGCCGAGCATTTCGACTATCCCATGATCGCCGATGTCACAGCCGACTTCGTCTATACGCGGCTGCAGAAGGGATCGGACGAGATCAGGACCTGCTATCCGCCAAAGGACCTGAAGGCCTGGGCGGTCAGGCTGGAGACCTGGGCGGCGGGGAAGGTGCCGGATGATCTGCCTGTCATCGATGGGGATCGCAAGGTCAAGGTGGAGCCGCGCGACGTGTTCGCCTTCATGATCCACGAGGGCAAGGTCAACGCTCCCTTCGGTGCCATCGCCCTGCAGGAAGAAGTCGGCAAATAATCAGTACGGCAGGACGTGGGCGGCAAGATCTTCCGCCGTCAGCCCCTTGCCGGCGCGCTGCCCGGCCATTCCGTGCAGATAGACCCCGGCTGCTGCCGCCTCGAAGGCGGGCAGGCCCTGCGTCAGCAAGGCGCCGATGATGCCGGCCAGCACATCGCCGGAGCCTGCCGTCGCCAGCCAGACCGGCGCATTGGTATTGATCAGCGCGCGCCCATCCGGCGCGGCAATCACCGTGTCCGCTCCCTTGAAGACGATGGCCGCATTGGCGCGCTTCGCGGCCATCTGTGCCTTGCCGACCTTGCCGATCTCGGTATTGGCGGCGATATCGGGAAACAGCCGCGCGAATTCGCCATCATGCGGCGTCAGCACCAGACGCGTCTCGCCACCGGCAAAGAGATCGAACAGCCGACGCGGTTCCTGGCGAAACGATGTGATGCCATCGGCATCGAGAACGAGATGGCGGTCGCTGAGTGCGGCAGCATAGTCCCTTGCCTGCTCGCCGATGCCGAAACCGGGTCCGAGCACGAAGGTCTGCAGGCGATCGTCCTCCAGCCATGCCTCGAGCGCCGCAATGCCGCCGACTTCACGCAGCATGACGGCAGTCAAATGGGCGCTGTTCTCGGGCAATGCATCCGGGGGTGCTGCGATCGTCACCAGACCTGCGCCTGCCTTGAGGCCCGATAGAGCCGACATCCGAGCGGCCCCCGTTTTGCCCGATGTCCCCGAGAAGACGACGAGGTGGCCGCGCTTGTATTTGTGCGTTTCCATCTTCGACGACGGCATCAGATGCGCCCAGCGGGCCGGTGTGTTCTCGGCGATGCCCGACACCGCCTGCGCCCGGACGATGCGGCCGGGAATACCGATATCGGCGACCTCAAGCGTGCCACAGAGCTCCCTGCCCGGCATCAGCAGATGGCCGGGCTTGCGGGTCATGAAGGTGATGGTGTGCGATGCGGCGAATGCTGTGCCGAGAACCTCTCCGGTGGCGCCATGGATGCCGGATGGCAGATCGACGGCGATGACCGGGAGGCCTGCCTTGCGGATCGCCGTCATGGCATAGGCCGCCTCGGGCGGCACGTCGCGGCTTAGCCCCGCGCCGAACAAGGCATCGATGATGGTATCGCCGGGCCGCGGTTCATAGGACGCCAGCGGTTCGCGGGCCACTGTGCATTCCGACCGGGCGCGCAAGGCGTCGCCTTGGAGCTTATCGGGATCGCCGAGATGAAACACCGAAACACCGGCACCGCTTTCGGCGAGAAACCGCGCCGCGACATAGCCGTCGCCGCCATTATTGCCGGGGCCGCAGAGCACGGCAAAGCGGAGCGCGCCGGGATAAAGCCGCATCGCGGCGGCGGCGACAGCGCCGCCGACATTGGTCATCAAACCAAAACTGTCGATACCGGTCTCTGCTGCAGCGGCATCGACTGCCGCCATTTCCTTGGGAGTGAGAAGCAATTCGTTCAATCGATCGGTCATGGCGCCATTGAAGTCAAAAAGCGCCTAAAAAACAACCGCTTTCGCTCAATTCATATTCGCATATATTTTGTGCTTTTGCCTATTTTATAATCTTCAACTTGCATCGCAACGCAAACCGGAGACTTGCAAAATTTCTCAATTTCGAGCGCATTTTCGATTTTTTGGATAAAAATCGTCATATTTTTCTAAAAAATCGCCCGCAGATGCAGGCAATCACATCGATTTGGGTGCATTTGCGGGATTTTTTCGGTCTGGCCGGTTGCGAACTGGCATGATACCTGCATCATGTTTGGCGAGCGGCATACGCACGCTTTAACGGGAGAAGCGGAGAGTCATTTTCTCATGAAAAAGATCGAAGCGATCATTAAGCCTTTCAAGCTCGACGAAGTGAAGGAAGCCCTTCAGGAAGTCGGTCTGCAGGGCATTACAGTTACGGAAGCCAAGGGCTTCGGTCGCCAGAAGGGCCACACGGAGCTTTACCGTGGCGCCGAATACGTCGTCGATTTCCTGCCGAAGGTGAAGGTCGAAGTCGTCCTCGCCGACGAGAATGCAGAAGCGGTGATCGACGCCATCCGCAAGGCCGCACAGACCGGCCGCATCGGCGACGGCAAGATTTTCGTTTCGAATGTCGAGGAAGTCATCCGCATTCGTACTGGCGAAACCGGTATCGACGCTATCTAAGCAAGCCTTGCCCCCAAGAGGCAAAGCCAGATCGTCATAGCAAATCAAAGGGAGTGTTTCATGGCGAGTGCAGCCGAAATTCTGAAGCAGATCAAGGAAAACGACGTCAAGTTCGTCGATCTGCGCTTTACCGACCCCAAGGGCAAACTGCAGCACGTCACGATGGACGTCGTCTGCGTGGACGAAGACATGTTCGCCGATGGCGTCATGTTCGACGGTTCCTCGATCGGCGGCTGGAAGGCCATCAACGAGTCCGACATGGTGCTGATGCCGGATACCGACACCGTGCACATGGATCCGTTCTTCGCGCAGTCGACGATGGTCATCATCTGCGACATTCTCGACCCGGTCTCGGGCGAAGCCTATAACCGCGACCCGCGCGGCACCGCCAAGAAGGCCGAAGCCTATCTCAAGGCATCGGGTATCGGCGACACCGTATTCGTCGGTCCGGAAGCCGAATTCTTCGTCTTCGACGACGTCAAGTACAAGGCTGATCCCTACAATACCGGCTTCAAGCTGGACTCGAACGAACTGCCGTCGAACGACGACACCGAATATGAGACCGGCAACCTTGGCCACCGTCCGCGCGTCAAGGGCGGCTACTTCCCGGTTCCGCCGATCGACAGCGCCCAGGACATGCGTTCCGAGATGCTGACGGTTCTCAGCGAAATGGGCGTCGTCGTTGAAAAGCACCACCACGAAGTGGCGGCCGCTCAGCATGAGCTCGGCATCAAGTTCGACACGCTGGTGCGCAACGCCGACAAGATGCAGATCTACAAGTATGTCGTCCATCAGGTCGCCAATGCCTATGGCAAGACGGCAACCTTCATGCCGAAGCCGATCTTCGGCGACAACGGCTCGGGCATGCACGTGCATCTGTCGATCTGGAAAGGCGGCAAGCCGAGCTTCGCAGGTGACGAATATGCAGGTCTCTCCGAAGCCTGCCTCTATTTCATCGGCGGCATCATCAAGCATGCCAAAGCACTGAACGCCTTCACCAACCCGTCGACGAACTCCTACAAGCGTCTCGTCCCGGGTTATGAAGCCCCGGTTCTGCTCGCCTATTCGGCGCGCAACCGCTCTGCCTCGTGCCGCATTCCGTTCGGCAGCAACCCGAAGGCCAAGCGCGTCGAAGTCCGCTTCCCGGATCCGATGGCGAACCCGTATCTTGCCTTCGCAGCCATGCTGATGGCCGGCCTCGACGGCATCAAGAACAAGATCCATCCGGGCAAGGCCATGGACAAGGATCTCTACGACCTGCCGCCGAAGGAGCTGAAGAAGATCCCGACGGTCTGCGGTTCGCTGCGTGAAGCGCTCGAGAGCCTCGACAAGGACCGCAAGTTCCTGACGGCCGGCGGCGTATTCGACGACGACCAGATCGACTCGTTCATCGAGCTGAAGATGGCCGAAGTGATGCGCTTCGAAATGACGCCGCATCCTGTCGAATTCGACATGTACTACTCGGCATAAGCTAATACCGGAAAGCCCTGGCGAAAGCCGGGGCTTTTAAAGATGTCACTGAGGCTGATGGCGACATGACACTCATGTGACGAAATCCTGCACAAATCTTGATTTGAGCAGGCCCAATCACCAAATCTGGTGATGAAAGGAAGTCGTACCATGAAAGAAAGAGTTGCAAAGTTCGGTATCGGTGAAGTGGTCCGGCATAAGGTATTTCCGTTTCGCGGCGTGATTTTCGACGTTGATCCGGAATTTGCGAATACGGAGGAATGGTGGAACTCCATTCCGGCCGAAGTTCGGCCCAGCAAGGACCAGCCATTCTACCACCTGCTCGCCGAAAACGACGAGAATGAATATGTCGCCTACGTCTCGGAGCAGAACCTGGAGAATGACGAGAGCGGCCTGCCGCTCCGCAACGAACAGGTCTACCAGATCTTCGACATGGCGCCGACAGGCCAGTTCAAGCCCAAGATGAGCCTGGCCAACTAAGCGCATCGGATCCAAGCCTAACAAACCCCGCTCCGGCGGGGTTTTTCTTTGCCGGCGGCAATAAAAAACCCGGCGCGATGGCCGGGTTTTCCGAAACGATATGCGAGACGCTTACTGAGCGGTCTTGGCAGCGTTCTGTGCGTCTTCCAGCTTCTTGCGGGCTTCTTCAGCCTTCTTCTGCATGCTGTCCTGCAGGCTCTTCTGGCTTTCGGCAAGCTTCGATTCGGAAACTGCTTCGCCGTCATAAGCGCCTGTGAAGCCTTCGAGCGAGATCTTGATCGGGTTCGGAGCGCGGCGGAAGTTGATCGAGGTGAAGATCACGTCGCTGCCCTTCTTGAGGCTGGCGATCATCGCGTCGGTCAGCGGCAGTTCAGCCGTGCACTTGTCGGGCAGGCAGACGGCGTAATCGAGCTTCTGGCCCTTGTTGTTGTCGATCTGCATCATGATGCCGGGCGGGATCAGGCGGGCGGTCGGAACCGAGACCTGAAGGATCTTGCGGTTGACCTTGCCGGAAACGCTGATGAGGCCGACTGCGGTGACGAGCTGGCCGCCATTGGCGAGGATCAGGTTCTGGACGACGCAGATGTCGTTGTCTTCCTGCTTGCTGCAGGTCTTGTACCAGCCGAGACGCGGTGCGCCGGCGGCCTGCTGAGGGGCGCTCGCTGCATCCTGTGCGAAAGAAGCAACCGGTGCCGAAGCGGCGCCGAAAGCAACGGCCAGAACGGACAGAGCTGCCCGCATTTTCTTTTCAGACTTGAACATCATAGCGGATTCCGTCTCCTGATACCCATTCGGGACCGCGATTTGCAGCCCTCTCCAACCGGGTCATTCGGCATTCCACCTCTTAAAACAATAAGGCAAATGCATGACCCCGAAACTCGGGAACACCTGTTACATTGAGGCGCTCCAGATATCCAGTATTTCTTTGGCAATTTCTGGATGCCCGGAAAGATTTGAGGGTGAGAATGTTCGATTTCGCGCGCTCCATGATAGTCTTCGCGCGAATCGAGCCATTGCCGGAAAGGAACGAAAGATGCTCCGGATCGCCCTGCCCGCCATCTTTGCGCTCTTTTGCAGTGCCGCCATTGCCGAGCCGCTGCACGGCATCGCCATGCATGGGCAGCCTGCGCTGCCGCCCGACTACAAAAGCTTCTCCTACGTCAATCCGGATGCCAAGAAGGGCGGCCATATCACCTATGGCGTGGTCGGTACCTTCGACAATCTCAATCCCTTCATCTTGAAGAGCATGCGCACCACGGCGCGCGGCATGTGGGATCCCGATTACGGCAACCTCATCTACGAATCGCTGCTGCAGCGCTCGCGCGACGAGCCCTTCACGCTCTACGGCCTTCTGGCCGAAACCGTCGAATGGGACGACGACCGGACCTTCATCCAGTTCAACCTCAATCCGAAGGCCAAATGGGCGGACGGGCAGCCCGTCACCGCCGACGACGTGATGTTCACCTTCGAGCTGCTGCGCGACAAGGGACGCGTGCCGTTCTCGACTCGGCTCAATCTCGTGTCGAAAATGGAGAAGATCGGCGATCGCAGCGTGCGCTTCACCTTCAACGACAAGGCCGACCGCGAGACGCCGATGGTATTCGGGCTGATGCCTGTTCTGCCGAAGCACCTGATCGACCCGGAAACCTTCGACCGCACGTCGCTGACGGCGCTGGTCGGATCAGGCCCCTACAAGATCAAGACCGTGAAGCCCGGTGAAAGCATCACCTACGAGCGCGATCCGAACTATTGGGGCAAGGATATCCCCTCCAAGGTCGGGATGGACAATTACGACCGGATCACCGTGCAGTATTTCCTGCAGGACACGACGCTGTTCGAGGCCTTCAAGAAGGGCGATATCGACGTCTATCCGGATGGAAGCCCGGGGCATTGGGCAAGCGCCTATAATTTCCCGGCTGTCGGCTCGGGCGCCGTCATCAAGGATACGTTCGAGCCGCAGCTGCCAAGCGGCATGTTCGGCTTCGTCTTCAATACCCGCCGGCCGATGTTCCAGAATCTTAAGCTGCGCGAAGGCCTGTCGCTGATCTTCGACTTTGAATGGGCGAACAAGAACCTGTTCTCCGGCGCCTACAAGCGCACGGAAAGTTTCTGGCAGAATTCCGCGCTCTCGAGCTTCGGTGTCCCGGCCGACGAGCGCGAACTGGCGATTCTCGGGCCGCTCAAGGACAAGATCGATCCTGAAATCCTCAATGGCACCTACAAGCTGCCTGTCACCGACGGCTCCGGCCGCGACCGCAAGGTGCTGAAACAGGCGGTCGACGTGCTGAAGGAAGCCGGATACTCGATCAAGAACGGCAAGATGACCGATGACAAGGGCAAGCCGCTCTCCTTCGAGATCATGACCCAGAATGCCGACCAGGAGAAACTGGCGATCGCCTATCAGCGCTCGCTGCAGACGCTGGGAATCACGGTCTCCATCCGCACCGTCGACGATTCGCAATATCAGAGCCGGACCAACAGCTTCGACTACGACGTCATCGTCAAATCCTACGTCTCGTCGCTGTCTCCGGGCAACGAGCAGCTGTCCTACTGGGCCTCGGCCAGCCGCGACCGCGAAGGCAGCTCGAATTTCGCCGGTGTCGCCGATCCCGATGTCGATATGGCGATCAAGCATCTGCTGGCGGCGCGTTCCGACGAGGATTTCACCGCCGCCGTCCGCTCGCACGATCGTCTGCTGCTGTCCGGCCACTACGTGCTGCCGCTCTATCACATCGACCAGCAGTGGATCGCCCGCAGCAAGCGCATCGGCCATCCGGACAAGGTGCCGCTCTATGGCTATCAGCTGCCGGCCTGGTGGGACCAAAGCGCCCAATAGGCGGTTCCTTTTTCCTGCCTGGTTGAAGTCAGCGGCCTGAACGCATAGATGGCGTGAAGCACCCGAGCCAGAAAAGGAAAGCACCATGGAACGCATCACCATCGACGTCATCTCGGATGTCGTCTGCCCCTGGTGCTATCTCGGCAAGGCGCGGCTGGAGCTGGCGATCGCCGAGGTGCAGGACGAGGTCGGCGTCGACATCAACTGGCGTCCCTACCGGCTGAACCCCGATTATCCGCCTGAAGGCGTCGATCAGAAGAAGAGCCTCGAAGAAAAGCTCGGCGGTGCCGAGCGCGTGGCGCAGGCCCATCAGATGCTCACCGGTCTCGGCAAGGACGTCGGGATCAATTTCGATTTCGAAGCAATCAAGATCGGGCCGAACACGCTCGACGCGCATCGCCTGATCCATTGGGCGATGATCGAGGACCGCGACAAAGCTGACCGCGTCGTCAACGCTCTGTTCAAGGCGAATTTCGAGGAAGGCCGCAATGTCGGCGACCATGCCGTGCTGCTCGATATCGCGGAGAGAGCCGGTCTCGACCGTGCCGTCACCGCCTCGCTGCTAGCCTCCGATGCCGACAAGGATCTCGTCGTCGGCGAGATCGAGGCGGCGCAAAAGATGGGCGTCAACGGCGTGCCGTTCTTCATCTTCGACCAGCAATATGCCGTCAGCGGCGCGCAGACGCCCGACGTGATCGCCGGAGCGCTGCGCGATATCGCCAAGGCAAAGGCCGAAGCCCGCGCCGGGATGAATTGATCCGCCTCAGCTTTTCGCCAGTTCCGCCAGTTGCGTCATGATCACGGCTGCGCCCTGCAGCCGTTTTTCCGGCGTCGGCAGATCGCGGGTCAGGAACAGGCTGTGGTCCGGGCGGATCTTCGCCATCGAGCCCTGCTTGGCAATGTAGCCGACCAGGTTTGCCGGGTTCGGGAATTCCTTATTGCGGAACTGGACGACGATGCCCTTCGGACCGGCATCAAGCTTTTCGACATTGGCGATACGGCAGAGCGACTTCACGTAGACGATCTTCAGAAGATGCTGGACCTCGATCGGCATCGGGCCGAAGCGGTCGATCATCTCGGCGCCGAAGCCGTCGATTTCCTTGAGTTCGGTGATCTCGCCGAGGCGGCGGTAGAGCGCCATGCGCAGATGCAGATCCGGCACGTAGTTGTCCGGGATCATCACAGGCGTGCCGACGGAAATCTGGGGTGACCAGCCGGTATCGGCGATCTCGTCGACACCCTTCACTTCGGCAACCGCTTCCTCGAGCATCTGCTGATAGAGCTCGAAGCCGACCTCTTTGATATGGCCGGACTGTTCCTCGCCGAGCAGGTTGCCGGCGCCGCGGATATCGAGATCGTGGCTGGCCAGCTGGAAGCCAGCACCCAGCGTATCCAGCGACTGCAGCACCTTGAGGCGGCGCTCGGCGGTCGCCGTCAGCACCTTGTTGACAGGCAGCGTGAAGAGCGCGAAGGCGCGCACCTTCGAGCGGCCGACGCGGCCGCGCAGCTGGTAGAGCTGCGCGAGACCGAACATGTCGGCGCGATGGACGATCAGCGTGTTGGCGGTCGGCACGTCGAGGCCAGATTCGACGATGGTGGTCGACAGCAGCACGTCGTAGCGGCCTTCATAGAAGGCGTTCATGATGTCTTCGAGTTCACCGGCCGGCATCTGGCCATGGGCGACGGCGACCTTCAGCTCCGGCACGTCGGATTGCAGGAAGGCGTGAACGTCTTCCAGATCGGCGAGACGCGGGCAGACGTAGAAGCTCTGACCGCCGCGATAGTGCTCGCGCATCAGCGTTTCGCGGATCACCAGGCTGTCGAAGGGCGAGATGAAGGTGCGGACCGCCATGCGGTCGACCGGCGGCGTGGTGATCAGCGAGAGCTCGCGCACCCCGGTCATCGCCAGCTGCAGCGTGCGCGGAATAGGCGTAGCCGAGAGCGTTAGGACGTGAACGTCGCTCTTCAGTTCCTTCAGGCGTTCCTTGTGCTTGACGCCGAAGTGCTGTTCCTCGTCGATGATCAGCAGGCCGAGATTGGCGAAGTTGATACCGGCGCCGAGCAGCGCGTGAGTGCCGACGACGATATCGGTCTTTCCGTCGGCGACTTCCTTCTTGGTCAGCGCCAGATCCTTGGAGCCGACAAGGCGCGATGCCTGCTGGACTCGGATCGGCAGGCCGCGGAAACGCTCGGAGAATGTCTTGAAATGCTGGCGCGACAGCAGCGTCGTCGGCACGACGACCGCGACCTGTACGCCATTCATCGCCGCGACGAAGGCAGCGCGCAGCGCCACTTCGGTCTTGCCGAAGCCGACGTCGCCGCAAACGAGGCGATCCATCGGACGGCCGGCTGCGAGATCACCGCGCACGGCCTCGATCGCCGTGTCCTGATCTTCCGTCTCATCGTAGGGGAAGCGGGCGGCGAACTCGTCGTAAAGGCCCTCCGGCGTCGTCAGCACCGGCGCATGGCGCGTCAGGCGTTCGGCGGCGATGCGGATCAGCGCATCGGCCATATCGAGCAGGCGCTTCTTGAGCTTGGCCTTGCGCATCTGCCATGCGCCGCCGCCGAGCTTGTCGAGGCTGGCTTCGGTCCCCTCGCCGCCGTAGCGCGACAGAAGATCGATGTTTTCGACCGGCAGGAAGAGCTTGGCCTCATCGGCATATTGCAGCTCAAGGCAGGCATGCGGCGCGCCGGCGGCCTCGATGGTTCTGAGGCCGATGAAACGGCCGATACCGTGTTCTGCGTGGACGACGATCGAGCCTTCGTCGAGGCCCGCCACTTCCGAGATGAAATCGGCGGCGCGCTTGCGGCGCTTCGAGCGGCGCACCATGCGGTCGCCGAGAATATCCTGTTCGCCGATGACGATCAGATCGCCGGTCTCGAAACCGGCTTCCAGGCTGAAGACGGCCGCGGCCGCCTCGCCCTTCCCAAGGCTGCCGATATCCTTCAGCGCCTCGATCGGCTTGACGCGTTCCAGCCCATGCTCGTTCAGCACCTGCAGGAGCCGCTCCAGCGAGCCTTCCGTCCAGGCCGTGATCAACACCTTGGCGCCGCCGGCGCGCTTGTCGGCGATATGCTTGACGACGACGTCGAAGACATTGACGCGTTCGGCATTACCGGCGCCTTCAGCGTTCGAGCGCGCCCAACGCTCGCCCTGGCGGGCGTCGATGTTGACGACGCGGCGCGCTTCGCCCTCATGCTCGTTGAAGGGCGACATGCGGATGGCGTTGAAGGCATCCAGCGTTGCCGCGAAGGTCTTGCTGTCGAGATAGAGTTGGCCGGGGGTGACCGGCTTGTAGGGTGTCCCCTGCGACATCTGGCCCTTGGCTGGCTGGCCGGAACTGAGGCGGGCATCGTAATAGTCGAGGACCAGCTTGGAGCGCTCTTCGGCGGCTTCTCGAACCGTATGGTCGGTGACGAGCTGAAAACCCTTCAGGTAGTCGAAAACGGTATCGAGCTTCTCATAGAAGAGCGGCAGCCAGTGTTCCATGCCCGGATAGCGGCGGCCTTCGGAGACGGCCAGATAAAGCGCATCGTCGCGAGTCGCGGCACCAAAGGACGAGAGATAATTCTTGCGGAAGCGGCTGATCGTATCCGGGGTCAGCGTCACTTCGCTCATCGGATTGAGATCGAGCGAGCGCACCTGCCCCGTCGTCCGCTGGCTGGCCGGATCGAAGCTGCGGATGCTCTCGAGCGTATCGCCGAAGAAATCGAGGCGAACAGGCTCTTCCGAACCCGGAACGAAAACATCGAGAATGCCGCCGCGCACGGCATACTCGCCGACTTCGCGTACGGTCGCGACACGATCGAAGCCGTTGCGCTCCAGGCGGCCGGCGATGTCGTCCATGCGGACCTGATTGCCGGGACGGGCCGAAAACGCCAGGCTTTCGATCACCTCCTGCGGCGCGACCTTCTGCAGCATCGCATTGACGGTGACGAGAACGATCGCCGCATGCGGCTTCTTCTGATGCGCGATCAGCCCGCTCAGCGCGGCCAGACGGCGGGCCGAGGTATCGGCGCTTGGCGAGACGCGGTCATACGGCAGACAGTCCCAGGCGGGCAGCGTCAGCACTGGGATATCGGGCGCAACGAAGCTCAGCATCTGTTCCAGATCGGCCATCCGATGGCCGTCCGAAAGCACATAGGCGACCGGGCGGCCGGCGCGCGCCACTTCGGCGAGCAGCATCGGTTCCATGCCCGCAGGCACGTTGCCGATCGTCAGCGGCTCGGCGGCGGCTGCAAGCTTCCTTGCGTCAAATCCTGAAATCATTCCGGTGTCCTGGAGGCGGTATCGGCGGGATATTCGAAGTCCGGCTTGAAGGCGGCGATGCGTTGGAACATCGGCGTCTGGAAACGCTCCGGTACCGGCCAGGTTCCCATCACCCAGCGCACCAGATCGTTGTCTTCCTCGCCCATGATGGTCTCGAGCTCATCGAGTTCGGCGTCCGATAGCGTCGCGATCTCGGCTTCGGCGAACTGGCCGAAGACCAGATCCATTTCGCGCAGCCCCCGGTGCCAGCAACGGAACAAGATCCGGCGGCGGCGCGGATCAAGCCCGGCGCTCGAGAGTGTCACACCTGTCATGGCAGTACCTTCCTGTTGATGCGCCTCTATAGCCCCTCGAAAGCGCGTTGTCAGCCTTGCCAAGGCCCTATTGTTCATCGCATTTTGCCGGCATGCGTCCCACCATTCTCGATCCGCTGTTTTCTCCCGTTTCGGCTCTTGCAGGCGTTGGTCCGAAGATCGCGGAACTGCTGGTCAAGCTTCTCGGCCGCGAGACGCCCGAGGATACGCGGATCGTCGATCTGCTGTTTCATGCGCCGTCTTCACTCGTCGACCGGCGCAATCAGCCGGGCATCGCACGGGCGCCGCAGGGGGCGATTGTGACGATCACCGGGCGGGTCGACCGGCATCAGGCGCCACCGCGCGGCAAGAGCAACATTCCCTACCGGGTGTTCCTGCATGACGAGACCGGCGAACTTGGCCTCGTGTTCTTCCGCGGGCAGGCCAACTGGCTCGAAAAGCAGCTGCCGCTCGATGAAGAGGTGACCGTCAGCGGCAAGGTCGACTGGTTCAACGGCCGGGCGACGATGGTGCATCCCGATTATATCGTGAAGGCAAGCGAGGCCGAGAACCTGCCGCTGGTCGAGCCGGTCTATCCGCTGACCGCGGGCCTATCGCCGAAGACCCTGCGCAAGATCATCGAGGCCGGCTTGCCGCGCATGCCCGAGCTTCCGGAATGGATCGATCTGGCCCTGACGCAGAAGCAGGCCCTGCCGACCATTCGCGACAGCTTCCATATGCTGCATGAACCGCAGGATGCGGCCGATATCGATCCGCAGGCGCCGGCACGCCGGCGCCTTGCCTATGACGAATTTCTGGCCGGCCAACTGTCGCTCAGCCTCGTCCGGCAGCGGTTACGCAAAGTCTCCGGTCAGCCCGTAAGTGCTACTGGAGAAATCAGCGGCAAGATATTGCAGTCGTTGCCATTTTCTCCAACAGGGAGCCAAACGCAAGCAATCGCCGAAGTGCTGAAGGATATGGCGAGCGAAGACCGGATGCTCCGCCTTCTGCAGGGCGATGTCGGTTCCGGCAAGACGCTTGTGGCACTGCTGGCGATGGCGGCGGTGATCGAAAGCGGCGGCCAGGCGGTGCTGATGGCGCCGACGGAAATCCTGGCGCGGCAGCACCATGCAACGATCTCGAAATTCGGTGCGGCCGCCGGCCTTCGCATCGAGGTGCTGACCGGCCGCACCAAGGGGCGCGAGCGCGAGGACATTCTTGAGCGCATTGCCTCCGGCGAGGCTCAGATCATCATCGGCACGCATGCGCTGTTCCAGGACAGCGTCAGCTACAAGAACCTGATGCTGGCGGTTGTCGACGAGCAGCATCGCTTCGGTGTTCACCAGCGCCTGCGGCTGACCGCCAAGGGCATCTCGCCGCACATGCTGGTGATGACCGCGACCCCCATCCCGCGCACGCTGGTGCTCGCCGCCTTCGGCGACATGGATGTCTCGAAGCTCACCGAGAAGCCGGCGGGGCGCAAACCGATCCATACGATCACCATTCCGAACGAACGTACCGGCGATATCGTCCAGCGGCTGAAGAGCGCATTGACCGAGGGCAAGAAAGCTTATTGGATCTGCCCGCTGGTCGAAGAATCCGAAGAGCTGGATCTGATGTCCGCCGAAGAACGGCATTCGACCCTGACCTCGGCGCTCGGCCCTGGCATCGGGCTGATCCATGGGCGGATGAGCGGGCCGGAAAAGGATGCCGTGATGATGGCGTTCAAGAATGGCGAGATTCGGCTGCTCGTGGCAACGACCGTCGTCGAAGTCGGCGTCGATGTGCCCGACGCGACGATCATGGTGATCGAGCATGCCGAGCGTTTCGGGCTGGCGCAGCTGCACCAGCTGCGCGGCCGTGTCGGGCGCGGCGACGAGGCGTCCACCTGCATCCTGCTCTACAAGGGGCCGCTCGGGGAAACAGGGCACGCGCGCTTGACGATCATGCGGGAGACCGAAGATGGATTCCGGATCGCAGAGGAAGATCTGAAGCTGCGCGGCGAAGGCGAATTGCTCGGCACACGGCAATCTGGAACGCCGGGCTTCCGCATCGCCAGCCTGGAAGCGCATGCCGATCTGCTGGAGATCGCCCGCAAGGACGCGGCCTATCTGATCGAGCGAGATCCGGAACTGACCAGCGAGCGCGGACAGGCGGTCCGCACCCTGCTCTACCTATTCCGGCGCGATGAGGCGATCCGCTTTCTTCACGCGGGCTGAGAGCTTCGGCTTGACGTTCGGCTGCGGCTCAGCGCCCGGTATGACCGGCAGATGCTCAGGCGTGACCAGGCCGCCTGATATCAGCAGCTTGGCGCCATCCTCGGCACTCATATCCAGCACGAGGATCTTTTCCCGCGGCACGAAGATCAGGAATCCGGCGGTCGGCACCGGCGTTGGCGGCAGAAAGACGCTGACCATGTCCTTGCCCATCGCATTGAACTTCGAGGCGATCTCGCCCTTGGCATCGGTGGCGATGAACACCAGCGACCAGAGGCCGGCGCTCGGATATTCGATCAGCCCGACCTTCTTGAAGGAGTTGCTGCGCTCCTTGAGCACGGTCTCGAAGATCTGCTTCACGCTCTTGTAGATGCTGCGCACCAGCGGCACTCGGCGCACCAGCGATTCGCTGAACTGCACGATCGTCTGGCCGATCAGGTTCTTGCCGAGAAAACCGATGATGGTGATGAAAATCATCGCGATCAGCAGGCCGGAGCCCGGGACCGCGAAATTCAGATAGCTGTCCGGATCATAACGGGCCGGAATATAGGGTTTCACCCAGCTGTCGGCCCAGCGCACGACAGACCATGTCAGCCACAGGGTAATAGCGATCGGCGCGCAGATGATGAGGCCCGCGAGGAAATTGTTTCTGATGCGCGTTGCAATCGGCAAACGGGGAATCTTGTTCGTCATCGCTGGCGATGAACTCCCTTGAGTCTATCGGCTTTCGTGATCCGGCGCTCCCCCGTACCTTCGAAACGAAGCTGCCAGAATTCGGTTCCCCGGACAAGCCTCGTCC
Organism: Rhizobium sp. BE258; assembly: GCF_031457345.1. Taxonomy (NCBI): domain Bacteria; kingdom Pseudomonadati; phylum Pseudomonadota; class Alphaproteobacteria; order Hyphomicrobiales; family Rhizobiaceae; genus Rhizobium; species Rhizobium sp. BE258. Next base: position 269,798 of record NZ_JAVDWL010000008.1, on the reverse strand, counting down.
GGGGATTTCCAGGTTCACTCCACCGTGACCGACTTGGCAAGGTTGCGCGGCTGATCGACATCGGTGCCCATGAAGACGGCCGTGTGATAGGCGAGCAGCTGGATCGGCAGCGAGAAGATCATCGGGGCGATAATCTCATCGACGTTCGGCAGGGTGATGGTAGCCATGGTCGGCAGCTTCGAGGCGCCGGCACCGGCCTCGTCAGTGATGAAGATGATACGGCCGCCGCGGGCTGCTACTTCCTGCATGTTGGAGACCGTCTTGTCGAAGAAGCGGTCATAAGGGGCGATGACGATGACCGGCATGTTCTCGTCGATCAGTGCGATCGGCCCATGCTTGAGTTCGCCGGCGGCATAGCCTTCGGCGTGGATATAGGAAATCTCCTTGAGCTTCAGCGCACCTTCCATGGCCAGCGGGAAGCTGGTGCCGCGGCCGAGATAGAGCACGTCGCGGCACTTGGACAGCTCGCGCGACAGGCTCTCCATCTGCGGCTGGATGAGGTTCAGCACGCGGCTCATGATGCGCGGCATCTCGGCCAGATGCTTGACGAGCTCCTTTTCGTCCTTGGCGGTCAGCGTGCCACGAGCCTTGGCGGCGCCGAGTGCCAGCGAGGCCAGCACGGCCAGCTGGCAGGTGAAGGCCTTGGTCGAGGCAACGCCGATTTCCGGACCGGCCATGATCGGGAAGACGGCATCGGATTCACGGGCGATCGTCGATTCCCGGACGTTCACGACGGCGCCGATCTTCAGGCCGTTTTCCTTGCAGTAGCGCAGCGATGCCAACGTATCGGCGGTCTCACCTGACTGCGAGATGAAGAGCGCGGCCTGTGTCGGTTGCAGCGGCATTTCGCGGTAGCGGAACTCCGAGGCGACGTCGATCTCGACGGGCAGGCGCGCATAGCGCTCGAACCAGTATTTGCCGACAAGGCCGGCAAGATAGGCCGTGCCGCAGGCGGAGATCGCCAGGCTGCTGACCGACTTGAAATCGATACCTGCGGCGTTGGCGCCGACAGTGTTGTCGGCGAAGTTTACGTAGTGGCTAAGCGCGTGGGAGATGACCTCCGGCTGCTCATAGATTTCCTTCTCCATGAAGTGGCGGTGATTGCCCTTGTCGACGACATAGGCTGTTGCCTGGGAAATCTGGCGCGGGCGCTTTACGACGTTGCCGCTGAAATCGAGGATCGTCGCGCCGTCGCGGCTGATGATCGCGCAGTCGCCGTCGACGAGGTAGGTGATCTCGCTGGTGAAGGGAGATAGCGCAATGGCATCCGACCCCAGGAACATCTCGCCCTTGCCGTGACCGATGGCGAGCGGCGGGCCCGAGCGGGCAGCCATGATCGTGTTTGGATGATCCTTCAGCATCACCGCCAGCGCGAAGGCGCCGGTGACGCGGTTCAGCATCTTCAGCAGTGCTGCCTGCGGCTGCAGGCCTTCACCCAGATATTTCGCCATCAGGTGGGCGATGACCTCGGTATCGGTCTGGCTTTCAAAGACCGAACCTTCGGCGGTCAGGTGATCGCGAATTTCCGAGAAGTTTTCGATGATGCCGTTATGAACGACGGCCACGCCTTCGACGAAATGCGGATGGGCATTGGTTTCGTTCGGAACCCCGTGCGTTGCCCAGCGGGTGTGAGCGATGCCAACAGTGCCGTCGAGCGGCTCCGAATCAAGGCGTTTCTCGAGATTGAAAAGTTTGCCCTCGGCCCGGCGGCGATCCATCACGCCGTCATAGACCGTGGCGACACCGGCCGAGTCATAGCCCCGGTATTCCAGGCGCTTCAGCGCATCGACCAGACGCCCGGCAACCGGCTTGCTACCGACGATCCCAACAATACCACACATGAAATTATCCCCAACCGCTTCGAAATAGTGACGCCACTCCTATCGATTTATTCTTATTTCTCAATCGGTCAGGTGGTCACTTTGGATTTCGGGCCGTAACTCAGCCCTTGGCCTTCTTCTGAGCCTTGATCGCCAGCGCCCGCTCGCGCAAAATCCTCGCACGCTCCGGCTTTATTTCCTGGCGCGCACGTCCAAATGCAAGCGCTTCGTCCGGAACATCATCGGTGATGACGCTGCCGGACGCAATGTAGGCGCCATCCCCAATCTGGACAGGTGCAACCAACGAACTGTTCGACCCAATGAAGGCGTTGGCACCGATCCTGGTCTCGTGCTTGTTCACCCCGTCGTAATTGCAGGTGATGGTCCCTGCCCCGATATTGGTGTGAGCGCCGACGACGGCGTCGCCGATATAGGTCAGATGGTTGACCTTGGCGCCCTCGGCGATCTTGCCATTCTTCACTTCGCAGAAATTGCCGACCTTCGAGCCCTCGCCGAGATCGGCGCCTGGGCGCAGGCGTGCAAACGGGCCGACCGTGGCGCCGGCGCTGACATGGGCACCCTCGATATGCGAGAAGGCGTGAATGACGGCGCCGCTGTCGATCGCCACACCGGGTCCGAAGATGATGTTCGGTTCGATCAACGCATCCTGGCCGATCACTGTGTCATGCGACAGGAAGACAGTTTCAGGCGCGATCATCGACACGCCTGACAGCATCAGTTCGTGGCGGCGGCGCTCCTGCCAGAGGCGCTCAATGTTAGCAAGCTCGGCGCGGTTGTTGCAGCCAGTCATCTCGACTTCCGGCGCATCGACCGCCGTGACCCGGCCGCCCAGCGAGCGGGCGATCTCGACGAGGTCGGTCAGATAATATTCGCCCTTGGCATTGCTGTTACCGATGCGGGAAAGCAGATCCAGCGCCTTGCGGCCGTTGATCGCCATCAGGCCGCTGTTGCACCAGTTTACGGTGCGCTCGGCATCGGTCGCGTCCTTTTCTTCGCGGATGGCAATGAGTTCGCCGTCCTTGACGAGCAGACGACCGTAGCCGGTCGGCTTGTCCGTATGGAAGCCGATGACGACGATGTCGCTGCCATCAGCGAGCCCCTGACGTGCCGCCTTCAGCGGTCCGTCGGTCTGCAGCGGAACATCGCCGTAGGTGACGAGGATGTCGTCATAGCCGCGGGCGATCGCCTCGCGGGCAGCGAGAACCGCATGACCGGTGCCAAGCCGCTCCTTTTGCAAATGCGCCTCGACGGCAACGCCGCTGACCGATGCGGCTTTTGCCACTTCGTCGGCGTCGCGGCCAACGACAAGTGCCACTGAGGAAATGCCGGCCTTCGAGACCGCGTCAACTACATGGGCGATCATCGGCCGGTTGGCGACGGGATGCAGCACCTTCGACTTCGAAGACTTCATGCGGGTGCTGTCACCGGCGGCGAGGATGACGGCAAGGCAGGTGCGTTCCATATGCAGGCTCCGGGAATCCGTTGTTCGGCGCTTTTGCTGTGACATAGCAGCAACGCGAAGCGACGACAAAGATGAAAAATGGATTTACGCCGCTAGGCCGATGCGCGGCTCATCGTGAGGAATGCTTCGTGGACGTGATCGCGCCCATCGATGATCACATCCTCCATCGCCTTGCGCGCGCCGGCGACGTCGCCAGCGGCGATCGCATCGACGATCCGCATGTGGGTATCGGCGATATTCGAAAAGCCGTTCTGCGATGGCGGTGTGCTGATGCGGAACATGCCGACAAGGGCTGCCTCGATCAGGCTGCCGAGCGTGCGCATGAAGGGGTTGTGCGAGGCATCGGCGACCGCCAGATGGAACCTGAGGTCGGCGAGCGCCAAGCTCTCGGTGGTGTGGCCGGGTTCCGCCATGACCAGTGCCAGTTCGCGCAGATGCGCGATGTCATCGCCGGTGGCGCGCTCGGCGACGAGGCCAGCCGCGAAGGGTTCGAATGCCAGGCGGATATCGTAGAGCTGCAGCAGGAATTCTTCGGTGGCGCCGTTATCGAAGTGCCAGGCGATGATCTCGCTGTCGAACATGTTCCAGAGGTTCTTCTCCGTCACACGCGTTCCGACGCGCGCCTTGGCAACGACCATACCCTTGGCGGCAAGCGTCTTCATGGTTTCGCGAAGCACCGTGCGGGAAACCTTGAAGCGCTGGGCGAGCTCCACGTCACCGGGCAGGATCGAGCCGACCGGATATGTTCCGGCGACCATGGCTCTGCCAAGCTCGTCCACGACCTGTGCGTGGCTTGTCCGTGTCTTCCGCCCCGTTCTGCGGGTATCAATCATTCTGTTGCGCAAGCAACACGTCCTCCGTCAGGCCTACCTCTTGTTCAGGCTGGAAAGGAACAGAATGGCCTTCTGCATCAGAATGAATGCAAAGAGCAGAAGCCCGATCAAGATCTTCGTCCACCAGCTCGACAAGGTCCCGTCGAAGGTGATGTATGTCTGAATGAGCCCCTGTATCAGGAGACCGATGAAGGTCCCTGCTACAAATCCTGCACCCCCAGTCAGCAGCGTCCCTCCGATGACGACCGCTGCGATGGCATCGAGCTCGACGCCCACCGCTGCAAGGGAATAACCGGCCGACGTATAGAGCGAAAAAACGATTCCGGATAGGCCCGCGAGAAAGCCCGAAAGCGCGTAGATCTGGATGGTCGTCTTGGCGACCGGAACCCCCATCAGCTCGGCGGTCTGCACCCCGCCGCCAAGCGCATAGACGTTGGCGCCGAAGCGTGTGCGGTGGGCGACAACGATTCCGGCGATGAAGACGATGAGCATGATGCCGCCGATCAGCGTCAGGCGGCCGCCGCCCGGTAGGCGGTAGTAGATGCTGGTCAGCGTCGAATAGTAGTCATGTTCGATCGGGATGCTGTCGATCGACAGCACATAGGACATGCCCCGCGCCAGGAACATGCCGGCGAGCGTGACGATGAAGGGCGGCATCTTCAGATAGTGGATCGCCGCGCCCATCAGCCCGCCGAAGACGGTGGTGATAACAAGCACCAGCACGAAGGCGAGCAGCGGGTGAATGGAGGTGTCGCGCAGAATGACGGCGAGGAAGACGCCGGTGAAGGCGATGACCGAACCGATCGACAGATCGATGCCGCCGGAAATGATGACGAAGGTCATGCCGACGGCGGCGATGCCGAGAAAGGCATTGTCGGTCAGAAGGTTTCCGGCAACGCGCGTCGACAGCATGTTGGGATACTGCAGCGCGCAGGCCGCATAGGCCAGGATGAAGATGACGATGGTCGCGAGCAGCGGCAGGTATCGGGAATTCATTTCGGCTGCTCCGCTCTGGACTTGCGGCTGAAGAAGACAGCGGCAGACTGCAGCGCCGGCGACTGGATGATTAGGATCACCAGGATGATCACCGCCTTGATGATGAGGTTGAACTCCGGCGGGAAGCCCGACAGCAGGATGCCTGTGTTGACCGACTGGATGATCATCGCGCCGATCAGCGAACCGAGAATGCTGAACCGCCCGCCGAGCAGCGAATTGCCGCCGACGACGACAGCCAGGATGGCGTCGAGCTCCAGCCACAGCCCGGCGTTGTTGGCATCCGCGCCCTTGATATCGGCGGCGACGATGATGCCGGCGATTGCTGCGCAAAGGCCGCTCAGCATATAGACGGCCATCAGCAAGACAGGTGTGCGAACGCCGGAAAGTGTGCTGGCTCTTCGGTTTATGCCGACTGCTTCAACCAGCATGCCAAGAGCGGTGCGGCGGACCAGCGCGATAACGATCGCCCCGGCCACCAGCCAGATGACGACGGGCATCGGCAGGAAGGCGAAGGAGCCGCTGCCGAAGAAGATCAGGCCGGGATCGTTGAAGGTCATGATCACGCCTTCGGTGATCAGCTGGGCGATGCCGCGTCCGGCGACCATCAGCACCAGTGTGGCGATGATCGGCTGAATGTTGAGGACGGCAACCAGGAAGCCATTCCAGACGCCGCAAAGCAGACCGACGACCAGCGCTGCGATCAGCGTATAGCCGAGCGAGTTCCCTGAAACGATCGAGGATGCCGCGACCGCGCCGCAGATGGCGATGACGGCACCGACTGAGAGATCGATCCCCTTGGTGGCGATCACGAGCGTCATGCCGATCGCCAGCAGCGCCACCGGCGCCCCGCGGTTCAGCACGTCGATCAGACTGCCATAGAGGCGGTCATTTTGAATAACGACATTAAAAAATTGCGGAAACATGATGAAATTCAACAAAAGAATGACAGCAATCGCAATCAATTGCGGCGCTAGGCGTATGGCAAGCGCCTTCAGCGAGGAACTCATGCATCCTCCGTTTTTTTGTCAGCCGCAGCAATGGCATCGACGATGCCGGATGCGGTTATGCGGTCGCCGGTCAGCTCGGCAATATGCTCGCGGTCTCGCAGCACGATGACGCGCGAGCTATAGGCGACAAGTTCTTCCAGTTCCGAGGAAATGACGATCAACGACATGCCCTTGGCACAGAGCTCTTCGATCAGCCGGATGATCTCGGCATGGGCGCCGACATCGATACCGCGCGTCGGCTCGTCGAGGATCAGGAAATCCGGATTGGTGGCCAGCCAGCGCGCCAGAATGGCTTTCTGCTGGTTGCCCCCTGACAGCAGCCGGATCGGCTTCTCGCGGTCCGTGGTGCGGATATCCAGCGCCTTGATATATTGGTCGGCCAGAGCATTCTGCTCGCTGCGGGAGAGCGGCCTCGCCCAGCCGCGGCGCGCCTGGAGCGCCAGCGCGATATTTTCGCGGATCGACAGGTCGCCGATGATGCCATCGGTCTTGCGATCCTCGGGGCAGAAGCCGAAGCCATGGCGGATTGCCGCCCTTGGATTGGCCAGCGCGACCGGCTTGCCGTCAACTTCGGCCTTGCCGCTATCGGCATTCTCGATGCCGAACAGCAGTTCCGCGGTCTCGGTGCGGCCGGATCCGAGGAGACCCGCGATGCCGACGACTTCCCCGACGCGGACATCGAGGTCGAAGGGCTTCACCTTGCCGCGCTTACCGTAACCCTCGAAGCGGTACTTGACCGCGCCCGCGGCAATGCTGCGCTCCTTGGCGGCCTCTTCGGCATGCGCCAGTTCGCGGCCGAGCATCATCGAGATCAGACCCTGCCGGGGCAGGTCCGCCTTGTCGCGGGTGCCGACCAGCTTGCCGTTGCGCAGCACGGTGATGCGATCGCTGATCTCATAGACCTGCTCAAGGAAGTGGGTAATGAAAACAATGCCTAGTCTCCGCTCCTTCAAGTTCTTGATGATGCCGAAGAGCATCGCCACTTCCTGGGTGTCCAGGCTGGCGGTCGGCTCGTCGAGGATCAGGACCTTGCCTGAGAGATCGACGGCGCGGGCAATGGCGATGACCTGCTGCACGGCGACCGAGAAGCGATCGAGCTGTGCGGTGACGTCGATGGTAAGACCGTATTGTGCCAGCAGGTCGCGCGCCTGCCGGTTCATCGCGCGGATATCCAGCATGCCGAAGCGGCGCGGCTGGCGGCCGAGAAACAGGTTTTCTGCGACGCTGAGATTGGCGAGGAGGTTGACCTCCTGATAGACCGTGCCAATGCCGAGCTTCTGGGCTGCCAGCGTATCGGCAGGATCGATGTGTTGGCCATCGAGCGACAGCGTGCCTTCATCGCGGCGATAGGCGCCCGTCATGCATTTGATCAGCGTCGACTTGCCTGCCCCGTTTTCGCCGAGCAGCGCATGCACTTCGCCCTTGCGCAGCGTGAAATCAACCTTATCCAGCGCCACCGCGCCGGGGAAGAATTTCGATATGCCAGACGCGACGAGGACGTTCTCGAAATCGTGAATCATGGTCCGGTCTTTTCCTGATATTCAGCCGTCTTGCCGTTGCAGGCGCGAGACATGATGTCCCGCGTGCAGAGGCAGGTCCGCACCGGTCCATGATGGGCCGGTGCGGGTTCAGTGCCGATCAGTAACCGAGACCCTTCTTGGACTCGTAGACCTTCTTCGGATCGTCAGCCTGGGTATAGAGCTTCGATTCCGTCTGGATCCACTTCGGCGGCGCCTTCTTGTCCTTCAAGTAGGCGTCGAGGGCGTCGAAAGCCGGGCCTGCCATGTTCGGCGTCAGCTCGACGGTCGCGTTGGCCTCACCTGCGGCCATGGCCGTGAAGATATCCGGAACGGAGTCGATCGAGACGACGAGGATATCCTTGCCCGGCTTCAGGCCGGCTTCCTTGATCGCCTGGATGCCACCGACGGCCATGTCGTCGTTATGGGCGTAGAGGGCGCAGATATCTTTGCCGCCATTCTCCGCCTTCAGGAAGCTTTCCATGACTTCCTTGCCCTTGGCACGGGTGAAGTCACCCGTCTGGCTGCGGACGATCTTGAAGTTCTTGTGGCCGGCAATGGCTTCCTCGAAGCCCTTCTTGCGGGCGATCGCCGGCGAGGAGCCGGTGGTGCCCTGAAGCTCGACGACGTTGCACTTCTTGTCGCCAACATTCTTGACGAGCCAGTCGCCGGCAACCTTGCCTTCGTGGATCTGGTCCGATGTCACAGCCGTCAGATATAGATCATCCGGAGCCTTGATCGTGCGGTCGAGAAGGATGACCGGGATTTCGGCTTCCTTGGCTTCCTTCAGGACATCGTCCCAGCCGGTTTCGACAACCGGTGCGAGAAGGATGGCGTTGACGCCCTGCGCGATGAAGGAGCGGATCGCCTTGATCTGGTTTTCCTGCTTCTGCTGAGCATCGGAGAACTTCAGGTCGATGCCGCGCTTCTCGGCTTCCTGCTTGGTGACGGTCGTCTCCGCCGCACGCCAGCCCGACTCCGAGCCGATCTGCGAAAAGCCGACGACGAGCTGGGCCGCGTTGGCCGAACCGAACATGCAGGCAGCCAAAACCGTGGCACTCAAAAGTGCAGTTTTCAATTTCATGATTGTCTCTCCCAATTGCCGCTCCTCGCGGCAGGCTCAAAAAATCATATAGTATTACTTTTGTAAATGGACATTTTAGCATGCGCTGCAGCAAAAAAGGCGCTCCTTTCGGAGCGCCTTTCGCAATCGCAAAAGTTGCGGCCAAATATTATTGCGGCAGCTTGTCGTCGACGCCTTCGACGTAGAAGTTCATGCCGAGCAGCGTGCCGTCGTCAGCCTTTTCGCCAGCCTTGAGCCACGGCGTACCGTCCTGCTTGTTGATCGGGCCGGTGAACGGATGCAACTCGCCGGACTTGATCTTGGCTTCGGTTTCCTCGGCCATCTTCTTCACGTCATCCGGCATGTTCGTGTAGGGCGCCATCTTCAGGATGTTATCCTTCAGACCATCCCAGCTCTGCTCGGACTTCCAGGTGCCGTCGAGCAGCGCGTGCACGCGCTTGGAGTAGTAGTTGCCCCAGGTATCGACGATTGCCGTCAGCTGCGCCTTAGGGCCGGCCGCGATCATGTCGGATGCCTGACCGAAAGCGTGGATGCCGCGCTCTTCGGCAACCTGCATCGGCGCGGTCGTGTCGGTGTGCTGGGTCAGAACATCGACGCCCTGGTCGATCATCGCCTTGGCAGCGTCGGCTTCCTTGCCCGGGTCGAACCAGGTGTTCACCCAGATGACCTTGAGCTTGAACTCCGGATCGACGGACTTCGCGCCCTGCTCGAACGCGTTGATACCCATCACGACTTCAGGGATCGGGAAGGAGGCGATGTAGGCCGCGCCGTGCTTCTTCGATGTCTTGGCGGCGATCTGGCCGAGGATATAGCGGCCTTCATAGAAGCGCGAGTTGTAGGTCGCGAGATTCGGGCCGGACTTGTAGCCAGTGCCGTGCTCGAACTTCACATCCGGGAACTTGGCAGCAACCTTGACGGTCGCATCCATGAAGCCGAACGAGGTGGTGAAGATCAGCTTGCAGCCCGAACGGGCGAGACGCTCGATGGCGCGCTCGGCATCCGGACCTTCCGGAACGTTTTCGAGATAAGGCGTGTCGATCTTGTCGCCGAATTCCTTCTGGATCTGCTGGCGGCCGAGATCGTGCGCCTGCGAGTAGCCGCCGTCGGTGTGCGAACCGACATAGACGAAGCAGATCTTGGTCTTGTCCGCAGCCTGAGCCGAGCCGACGCTGATCAGCGCGGCAGCGGAAGCAGCGAGTGCGAGTGCTATTTTCTTCATGGTGACCCCTGTTGGTTTTGAAGAGATTTCCGGAAACCCGTCTGATTCTTGTTCTTTTATCGCTCCGGGACGAAGGCTTTGCCAAGCGACGCGGGCGTGTTGATCAACGTCGTGCGCCGATTATGAGAAATGATGATGAGAACCACAATAGTGGCCGCATAGGGCAGCATCGACAGGAACTGCGCCGGAATGCCGATGCCGAATGCCTGGGCATGCAGCTGCAGAATGGTGACGGCGCCGAAGAGATAACCGCCAGCAAAGACGCGTAGCGGCCGCCAGGAGGCGAAGACGACCAGTGCCAGCGTGATCCAGCCGCGCCCGGACGACATGTTCTCCACCCATTGCGGCGTATAGACCAGCGACAGCTGAGCGCCCGCCAGACCGGCGCAGGCGCCGCCGAAGATGACGGCGAGATAACGGGTTCTGATGACATTGATGCCGAGTGCATGGGCCGAGGCGTGATTGTCGCCAATGGCGCGCAGCTTCAGTCCGGCACGGCTGCGAAACAGGAACCAGCTGACGCCGATCAGCAGTGCAATCGACAGGTAGAAGGTCAGGTCCTGGCGGAAGAGCACCGAGCCGATCACGGGAATGTCAGACAGGAACGGGAAGACGATCGGGCTCAGCCGGATGCCGGGGACGCTGACGAAGGATTCGCCGAGCATGCCTGAAACACCGAGGCCGAGGATCGTCAGCGCCAGACCTGTCGCGACCTGGTTGGCGACCAGCGTCAGTGTCAGGAAGCCGAAGAGCAGCGAGAAGAGCGCACCGGCAGCGATGCCGCAGATCAGGCCGATATAGGGCGAACCGCTCAGTTGTGCACCAGCAAAGGCGGCGACGGCACCCATGATCATCATGCCCTCGACGCCGAGGTTAAGGACGCCGGAGCGCTCCGCCACCAGTTCGCCGAGTGCCGCGATGACGAGCGGTGTGGAGGCGGTGATGACGGTGAGAAGAATGGCTTCGAAGATGCTCATGCCGCACCTCCCCGGACCCGCGACCAGATAATGCGGATCTTGTAATAAATCAGCGTATCGCAGGAAAGCACGAAGAACAGCAGCAGCCCCTGGAAGACGCGCGTCACCTTGTCGGAAACGCCGATCGAGAGCTGCGCCGCCTCGCCGCCGAGATAGGTCAGCGCCAGCACCAGGCCCGAGAGAATGATGCCGAGCGGGTTCAGTCGCCCGAGGAAGGCGACGATGATCGCGGTGAAGCCATAGCCCGGCGATATCGCCGGCTGCAGATGCCCGATCGAGCCGGAGACTTCCGAAATACCGGCAAGCCCCGCAAGCGCGCCGGAGAACAGGAAGCCGAACCAGATCATCCGCTTCGAGGAAAACCCTGCAAAGCGCCCTGCCCGTTCCGACTGGCCGAGCACAACGACCTCGAAGCCCTTCAGCGTGTATTTCATCATGAACCAGACGAGCACGGCGGCGACGATCGCGAAGATGAAGGCCCAGTGGGCGCGGCCGGATTCCTCCCATATCGCCGGAAGCGTTGCCTCCGGCGGGAAGCTGACGCTTTCAGGGAAGTTGAAGCCCTGCGGGTTGCGCCAGCGGCCGCGGATCAGCCAATCGAGGAACAGCTGGGCGATATAGACCAGCATCAGCGAGGTCAGGATTTCGTTGGTATTGAAATGCGCCTTCAGCAGCGCCGGGATCGCGGCAAACAGCGCGCCACCGATCGCGCCCATTATCAGCATCAGCGGCAGCACCATCGGCGAATGCCATTCGGTAAAGACGATCGGCAGGATAGAGCCGGTAATGGCGCCGACCGTGAACTGACCTTCGGCACCAATATTCCAGTTATTCGAGCGGTAACAAACGGACAGGCCGACGGCGATCAGGATCAGCGGTGCCGCCTTGATCGCCAGCTCATGCAACGACCAGACCTCAAGCAGCGGCTCGATGAAGAAGGCGTCGAGCGCCTGGATCGGGTCCTTTCCGAGGATCGCGAACATGATCGCACCGGCAATCAGCGTCAGTGCCAAAGCCAGCAGCGGCGAGACGAAAGCGTAGAGCTTCGAGACCTGCGGGCGCTTTTCGAGTTCAATGCGCATGTGCGGCCTCCGCAGCGGGCTTGCTGTCGTGCAGGCCGCCCATCAGCAGGCCGATCTTTTCGCGCGTCAACTCGCCAGCCGGGAACGGCGGCGACAGACGTCCCTCGGAGATGACGGCGATCTCGGTCGCCACCTCGAAGATCTCGTCGAGATCCTGGCTGATGACGATCACGGCCGAACCGGCGCGCGCCAGATCGACGAGCGCCTGGCGGATGCGGCTTGCCGCACCGGCATCGACGCCCCAGGTCGGCTGGTTGACGACGAGTACGGCCGGCTGGCGGTCGAGTTCGCGGCCGACGATGAATTTCTGCAGATTGCCACCTGAGAGCGATCCGGCTGCGGGATCCTCACCGCTCTTGCGTACGTCCATAGCTTCGGAGATACGGCGCGCAGCATTTTTCACCGCACCATGGCGGATGACGCCGAGAAAGCCGCCACCAAGGAACGACTTGCGGTCGGACTGGCAGCGCGCCAGGACGAGATTGTCGGAAAGCTTCATGGCTGAGACAGCCGCGTGGCCGTGGCGTTCCTCGGGAACGAAGCCTGCGCCCAGCAGGCGGCGCGCGGTGATCCCCACGTTGCCGACGGGCTTGCTGCGGATGACGACGGCCGATGGCTCGGAGACCGGATACTCGCCCGATAGCGCGTCGAAGAGTTCGCCCTGGCCATTTCCGGCAACACCGGCGATCGCGAGGATTTCACCGGAGCGCACCGCAAGCGAGACATCCCTCAGAGGCATCGCAAAGGGCGTGCGCGCGGCAACAGAGAGGCTGCTGACTGCAAGCTGCACCTCGCCCTTGTTGCCGCGATCGGGATGCGTGACGGCTGCGACATCGCTGCCGACCATCATGCGGGCGAGCGATGCCGGCGTCTCCTGCTTCGGATCGCAGGCACCCGTCACCTTGCCGTGGCGCAGCACTGTTGCGCGGTCGCAGATGCGCTGCACTTCCTCGAGACGATGGCTGATATAGAGAACCGACCGGCCCTCGGCCTTGAGCTTGAAAAGCGTTTCGAACAGCTTGTCGGCTTCCTGCGGCGTCAGCACCGACGTCGGCTCGTCGAGAATGATCAGCTTGGGGTTCTGCAGCAATGCGCGGACGATCTCGATGCGCTGGCGCTCGCCGACCGAGAGATCGGCAACATGGGCATGCGGATCGAGCGGCAGACCGTAAGCTGCCGACAGCGTGCGCGCCTCTTCGGCGATCTTGCCGATCGGAATGGTGTCAGCGAGGGAAAGCGCGATGTTTTCGGCAACGGTCAGCGCCTCGAACAGCGAGAAGTGCTGAAAGACCATGCCGATGCCGAGATTGCGGGCTTCACCGGGAGAGCCGATCGATACAGGCTTGCCTTGCCAGAGGATGTGACCTGCCGTCGGCTCCAGCACGCCGAACAGCATTTTCACCAGGGTCGATTTGCCGGCACCGTTTTCTCCAAGCAGGGCATGGATTTCGCCGGGCGCAATATCGAGGTCGATTTCATTGCAGGCAGCAAAGCTGCCGAAGTGCTTGGTCAGCTTCTGGACCGACAGTAACGCACCAGACGACGGCGCATTGGATGACGACACGTTCCCCTCATTTCTCTCTGCCGATCCGTCCTTTTTGCACGGAATCCCTATGGGATCAGCAGCGTAGTTCCAGTCGTTTTTCTTGTTTCCAGATCCGCGTGAGCCCGTCCCACCTCACGCAACGGATAGGTTTGATTGATATTGATACGCACTTTGTTGCTCAGCACAACAGCAAATAGCGCGTTTGCACAATCCTTAAGCTCCTGCGGTGTCGCAATATAGCTGAAGAGCGTCGGCCGGGTGGCGTAGAGCGAGCCCCGTTGCGCCAGCGCCGACATGGTGAAGTTCTCGATGGCGCCCGAGGATTGGCCGAAGGAAACGAACAGGCCGCGCGGCTTCAGGCAATCGAGCGATTGCGGAAAGGTGTCGCGGCCGATCGAGTCATAGACGACGTCAACGCCCTTGGCCGCTGTTATTTCCTTCACACGGTCGAGGAAGTTTCCGGCCTTGTAGTTGATGACGTGGTCATAGCCGTATTCAAGCGCCAGCTTGACCTTGTCGTCGGAACCGGCCGTGCCGATAACCGTCGCGCCAAGTGCCCTTGCCCACTGGCCGGCAATCAGGCCAACGCCGCCGGCGGCGGCGTGAAACAGCAGCACCGTTTCAGGTCCAACCTTGAAGGTGCGGTTCAGGAGATATTCGGCGGTCATGCCCTTCAGCATCATCGCCGCCGCGGTCTCCAGGCTGACACCGTCGGGAACCTTGACGAGATGCTTGGTCTCGACGTTGCGCTCAACGCTATAAGCGCCGTCCGCGCCGGCATAGGCAACGCGGTCGCCGACGGCAAAATCGGTGACGCCGGGCCCGACCGCGGTAACAGTTCCCGCAGCTTCCTTACCGGGAACGAAGGGCAGATGCGGCGCCTTGTAGGTGCCGTCGCGGAAATAGACGTCGATGAAATTCAGGCCGATTGCGGCATGCTTCAGCTGCACTTCACCGGCAGATGGCGGCGGCAGATCGACATCAACATATTCCAGAACCTCTGGTCCGCCATTGCGGCTAAATGCGACTGCCTTCGTCTTTGCCATCATGCCTGTCCTTATGCCGATTTTCCGAGCGCCGGGAAAAACTGCAGCACGGCGCCGATGCAATAGAGATAGATACCGCTGATGATGAAGAGAACAACCGCCCAGTGCGGAATGCTGAAATGCATCAGCAGCGCATAGATGCCGATCGCTGACCAGAGGAAGAAGACGCCGAGATTGAGCGGCCGCAGCCGCTTGACGCGGACCGGGTGCAGGAAGTTGATCGGCAGGAAGGTCAGGACCACAGATACGGTGACGACGATCATCGCGGTCAAGGCGCTGGCATCCATGACGAACAATGTGAAGACGATCATGTTCCAGACGACGGGGAATCCGGAGAAGAAATACTCTTCCGTCTTCATGCCCATGTCGGCATAATAGATGGCGCTGGAGACGACGATCATGCCGGCCGCGGCAAAGGACCAGGGCTCGCCGATCATGCCGCTCTGATAGAGCGCAAATGCTGGTAGCAGTACGTAGGTGACGTAGTCGATGATGTTGTCGAGCGTATCGCCAGACCAGTTGGGCAGCACTTCCTTGACGCGGACCTTGCGTGCGATCGGGCCGTCGATACCATCGACGAGCAGTGCCAGACCCAGCCACCAGAACATATCGATGAAGCGATGCTCTGCAGCGGCGACGACACCGAGAAAAGCCAGAAATGAGCCGGAAGCCGTCAGAATGTGGACGGAAAAGGCGCGCATTTCCGCATAGGGCACGCGCTTGTAATTGAAAATCTTCATGTTTCCCCGTACCGCCTGCCGCCCCCATTACTACCGGGCGCGTTTTGGCCCTAATATGCATCCTTTGCCCCGCTCCGCCAGATCAAAAGCGAAAAGAGCCCACAGGGCATTGAATCATGAGAATGACATGCATATTTCGCGGCTGGCACGCGGCAGAGAATGGATTGCCTTTAATTTGCGGTGGTTTTGTAATATCAGCCTCGCAATAGAATTATCGTGCGATGAATACGGGATCCGATACCGAAATGAACGCCCCTGCAAAGACCGAAGACTTCGCCTCCTCCATTCCGGCAAACGTCTATGCCGAAACGGTGCTGAGCGTCACGCATTATACCGACCGGCTGTTCCGCTTCACGATGACCCGGCCGCAGGGCTTCCGTTTCCGCTCCGGCGAGTTTGCGATGATCGGCCTGATGGTCGAAGGCAAGCCGGTGTTCCGCGCCTATTCGATCGCAAGCCCCGCTTGGGCCGAAGAGCTCGAATTCTTCTCGATCAAGGTTCCGGATGGTCCGCTGACCTCGCATCTGCAGGGCATCAAGCCCGGCGACCAGGTGCTGATGCGCAAGAAGCCGACCGGTACGCTGGTTCTCGATGCGCTGACCCCCGGCAAGCGTCTCTACATGTTCTCGACCGGCACCGGCATCGCGCCCTTCGCCAGCCTGATCCGCGATCCCGAGACCTATGAGAAGTTCGAGGAAGTCATCCTCACCCACACGACCCGCGACGTCGCCGAACTGAAATACGGCTTCGACCTCGTCGACGAGATCCGCAACGACGAGCTTCTCAGCGAAGTCGTCGGCGACAAGCTGCGCCACTACGCGACCGTCACCCGCGAAGATTTCGAGCGCACCGGCCGCATCACCGACCTGATTGAATCCGGCAAGCTGTTCACCGATCTCGGCATCCCGCCGATCGACCCGGCCATCGACCGCGGCATGATCTGCGGCTCTTCGGCGATGCTGAAGGACACCAAGGAACTGCTGGAAAAGGCAGGCCTTGAAGAAGGCGCCAACAGCAAGCCGGCAGAATTCGTCATCGAGCGCGCCTTCGTCGGCTGATAGGCCCAACTGGATTTCAGGATAATAACGGCTCCGGAAACGGGGCCGTTTTCATTTCTGGCTGAGATAGTCGATCAGCACGGTCATCGTATCGCGAGCAGCGTCGGTGCGGCCTTCGCGGATCGCCTCGATCGTTGCGACGTGAAGCGCGATGGAACGCTCCATGCGCGACGGGTTTGCCGTCGAGTACCAGATGCGGCGAGCGTGGGTCTGGACCGGGCCGAGCGCTGACGTGATGAAGCGGTTCGGGCAGGCCTCCTCCAGCACTTCGTCGAACGCCTTGTCGGCGGCAAAGAAGGCGGAGAGATCGCCGCTGTCGGCGCAGGCGCGCATGGTGTTCTCGCAGCCGGCCAGCGCCTCGCGCTGGTCCTCGTTCGCATGCTCGGCGACCAGTGCAGCGGCAATTGGTTCCAGCTCGCGACGCACCTGCATGACGCTCGCGTGATCATCGGGGCCGATCTCGGCGATCTGCAGGCCGACGCGCGGGCGCACGATGATCAGTCCCTGCCAGGCGAGCTTCTGGATCGCCTCGCGGACCGGCGTACGGCCGTGGCCGGTCATGTCGATCAGCTGCCGTTCGGTCACCATGGCGCCAGGCTTGACCGCGAGCGTGACGATCGCGTGCTCCAGCGCCAGATAGGATTGGTGACTTTGCGAATTCTGCATCTCAGATCCGGGGCACAAGTTACTGATATATCATCCCTTGCACGCATCCCGCGCGATGGCAAGGTGACGTTTGAGGGATGACATATCAAACTGCGGTGACGTCACCTCACTCATGGCGCAGGGCCTCGATCGGGTTCAGCTGGGCGGCGCGGCGGGCCGGGAAATAGCCGAAGATCATGCCGATCGCTGCCGAGAAGGCAAAGGCAACACCGATCATCAGCGGGCTGACGACGAAGGGAACCTTGAGTAGGGTCACCGAGACGAAGCCGATCCCCATGCCGAGCACGATGCCGGTGATGCCGCCGAAGAGCGACAGCGCCACCGCCTCGACGAGGAACTGCATCAGCACCTGCGTTTCCAGCGCGCCGATCGCCAGGCGAATGCCGATCTCGCGGGTCCTCTCGGTGACCGAAACAAGCATGATGTTCATGATGCCGATACCGCCGACCAGCAGGCTGATGGCCGCGACCGCGCCGAGCAGGCCGGTCAGCAGCGTCGTCGTGCCGGTCATCGCCTCAGCGATCTGCGTCATGTCATTGACGTTGAAATCGTCCTCGCGGCCGGGAATGATCTTGCGCCGCTCACGCAGCAGGTTCTCCGTCTCATCCTGGATCTTCGACGTCGGAACGCCGTCGCGGGCCGAGATGACGATCATCTGCACGTTGGCGTTCGCCTTGCCGCCGATGCGGCGCTGGTAGACCTTCACCGGCATGATGACGACATCGTCCTGGTCGTTGCCCATGCCCGACTGGCCACGCTTGGCGAGAACGCCGATGACGCTGCAGGAAACCTTGCCGACGCGGATCTGCTGGCCGGTCGGATCGGCTGCTCCGAAGAGCTGCGAGCGTACGGTCTCGCCGAGAATGCAACGCGCCCTGCCGCGTTCTTCCGCCGCATCGAAGGTGCGGCCAAGCGCCATGTCCCAATCCTGCGCCACGAAATAGTCGTTGGTCGTGCCCATGACGCTGGTCGAATGGCTCTGGCCCCCATAGATGACCGTCGCGGTCGTCTGGTTGAGCGGGGCAACGGCGCGCAGGCCGCCGACCTGATCGCGGATCGCCTCGACGTCCTTGACCGTGAAGCGGCGCGCTTCGGTACTCGCGCGTCCGGGACCGAACTGGCCGGGCCTTGCGAAAAGCATGTTGGTGCCGAGGCGCTGCAATTCGGTCGTGACCTGTGCCGTCGTGCCGTTGCCGATCGTCACAAGGGCGATGACGGCGGCGACGCCGATGACCACGCC
Organism: Rhizobium sp. BE258; assembly: GCF_031457345.1. NCBI lineage: Bacteria > Pseudomonadati > Pseudomonadota > Alphaproteobacteria > Hyphomicrobiales > Rhizobiaceae > Rhizobium > Rhizobium sp. BE258. The sequence continues at coordinate 251,484 of NZ_JAVDWL010000008.1, read as the reverse complement.
GAGCACAGTCAGGAACGATCGCAGCATGTTGCGGGTGATGGCCCGCAGGGCAAGTTTCAGCGTTTCAAGAAACATGGCCTGCCCTCGCCTGATGCACAGTTTCGGTTTCGAGCTTACCATCGACGAAGCGCAGCAGCCGCCGCGCATAGGCGGCGATGTCAGGCTCGTGCGTGACCATGACGATGGTGATCCCCTGTTCCCGGTTCAACCGGGTCATCAGGTCCATGATTTCGACGCTGGTCCTGGTGTCGAGATTGCCAGTCGGTTCGTCGGCGAGCAACAGCGCTGGCTCGGTGACGATGGCGCGGGCGATGGCGACGCGCTGCTGCTGGCCGCCGGAGAGTTCCTGCGTCTTGTGGTTTTCGCGGCCAGACAGGCCGACCAGCTTCAACGCCTCCCTGGCACGCTCGTGCCGTTCGCCGGCCGCCATGCCGCGATAGATCAGCGGCAGCTCGACATTCTCGACAGCTGATGTGCGCGACAGCAGGTTGAAGCCCTGGAAGACGAAGCCCAGCATGTGGCGCCGCAACAGGGTCAGCTGGCTGCGATCGAATCCGCCGGTGGAGATGCCCTGAAAGACATAGTCGCCCGATGTCGGCACATCGAGGCAGCCGAGGATATTCATCGCCGTCGATTTGCCGGAGCCCGAGGGGCCCATGATGGCGACGAACTCATGGGCATTGATCGTCATGTCGACATGGTCGAGCGCGCGGATTGCCGCCTCGCCCTCGCCGTAGACTTTCGACACCTGCTTGAATTCCAGAAGCGGCGGATTGCTCATCGCTCTGCCGCCTACCGGGTCTTCGCCGTGGCGTCGGTCACAAGCGCGTCGCCTTCCTTGACGTCGCCCGGCGCCACCTGCGTGAACTGGCCATCGGAGGAACCCACCTGGATCACCACGGGTACCTGCCGCTCTCCCCGGAGAACCCAGATGCGGCGCTTGTTTCCCGTCAGCGCTTCACCGCCGGCACCCGAACGCGGACCCATGCGCGGTGGCCGGAAGAGACCGAGCAGTCCGCGGTTGCGGCCGGAGCCCGCTTCCGGCGGGGCATAGCGCAGCGAGGCGTTCGGCACCATCAGCGTGTTCTTGACGGCCTCGACCGTCACGTCTGCGGTCGCCGTCATGCCGGGGCGCAGCAGAAGATCTGCATTGTCGACCGACAGTACCGCCTTGTAGGTGACGACATTGTTAGTGGTCTCGGAGGCAAAGCGGATCTGCTCGATTTCAGCCGGGAACGTGCGGTCGGGATAGGCGTCGACGGTAAATGTCGCCTTCTGCCCAACGGCGATCTGGCCGACATCGGCCTCATCGACATCGACCTGCAGCTCCATCTTCTTCAGATCGCCGCCGATGACGAAGAGAACGGGCGCCGACAGCGATGCGGCGACCGTCGCGCCGGGATCGACGGAGCGGGTCAGGATGACGCCGTCGATCGGCGAAACGATACGCGACTTTTGCAGATTGACCTCGGCAAGCTGGAGATCGGCCTCGGCAGACAGGACGTCGGCCTCGTTGATCTGTTTGGCGGCGACGGCGGAATCATACTTGTAGGTCGCGTCGTCGAGGCTCTGGCGGGTCGTGACGTTGCTCTGCACGAGGTTCTTCACGCGATCCAGCGAGGTGCGGGCCGATTCGAGATCCGCGCTAGCCTTGGTGACATTGGCCTGTGCCGATGCCAGCTTCGCTCGTGAGCTCTTGGCATCAGCCTCCAGCTTGGTGGTGTCGAGAACGGCAAGCACGTCGCCTGCCTTGACGGTGCTGTTGTAATCGACATTGACGTCCCGGACGGTGCCGGACAGCTCGCTCGATATATCGACCTGCTCGGTCGGCTGGACGGAGCCGGTCGCGGTCACCAGAACCGTCAGATCGCCGCGCTTCACCGGCTGGGTCGTGTAGCTATATTCGTTGCCGCCGCGGCCGGCATAATAATAGGCCGCGCCGCCGCCGATGATGATGATTGCCACCGCTGCCAGCAGCCTGCCGCGCCACCGGCCGGACCGGCGCTGCTTGCCCGACGCGGCGAGAACGGCTGCCAGATCGGCATGGCCGGGCGCTTGCGGGGCAGACAGTTTCGGGCCGGTTCCAGATTCGGAATCGCTCATGAAAGTCCTCAAACAGAGATATAAGAGCATCTGCTCGGTTCAGCCCTAGATACATAGGCAAGATGAACCGGAGATTAGCGATAGAGGCGCATTGCCACGGAAAGCGGGCGATGTGCAATTAAATCTTGGTAATGAAAATCCGGTTTTAATCCGCATCGCCGGGAAACTGACCAGCACCGGCGATTGGATGCAGCCAGCTTTCGCGCCGCTTCGTCCAGATCTCGTGGTCGGGCTGGATCTCGCCCGGCGCGTCATCGAGGGAACCCAATCGAATCTCAGCCTTGTCTTCCGTCAGGCAGAAAAGCCGGCCGCCGCAGAGCGGGCAGAAACTGCGGCCAGCAAAGACCGATACTCTACCCGAATAGGACAGCGCGGCGCGTGGCCAGATGGCGAAGGCTGAAAACAGGGAGCCGCTTTCCTTGCGGCAATCCGCGCAATGGCACAGACCGGAGAGCAAGGGCGCGCCGGCAATGACGTATCGGACGGCGCCGCAGAGGCAACCGCCTGTTTGCGATAGGCTCACATGCGGACACCCGGCGCCGGGAGCGGCGGCTTGCGCTTGGCCGCCATCAGCAGGTCGAGTTCGGTCGCCGATGGTCCGAATTTCTCGAACAGCCGTTTCGCCTCTTCATCGTCGAGCCGGTATTTGCGGGCGAACTCGCTGATGCTGTAAGGGCGCCCGCGCAGCACTTTGCGGGGCGCAGTGATCCCCTCGCCCGATTGCTCTGACATGAAACATCCCTCCTTCGGTTCAAAAGGAAACTAGGGCGCGGCCACATGATGGAAAGGACAGCCCAGCCAGGAAGGTGAAAGTGCAACCTTCAATATTTTCAGGAATTATACTTATGGTTGGTGAGATGAAATGCCACGTTGACTAAGAATTTCGTCCGGACCGATAGTTTACCCGTACAAGGTACAATCGGAGGATGGACCAATGCTTAATCGTGCAGTTCTGCTGACCTCGCTTGCGTTTCTCGGTGCCACCGCCTTCATGGCAACGCCGGCTTCGGCACTGACGATGAAGGAATGTAGCGCCAAGTATAAGTCCGCGCAGACGGATGGTTCGGCCAAGGGCGTCAAGTGGAACGACTTCCGCAAGGCGCAGTGCGGCGCGGATGCTACCGCCGAGCCCGATGTCTCGCTCAACACCAACGAAGAGCCGGAAAAACCCACCACGGCAGCTCCGTCAGGCGTCAAGTTCCCGACGGCGATCTCGACGAAATATGCCAGCGAAAAACCCGGTAAGGCACGCATGCATACCTGCGTCGACGCCTATAACGAGGACAAGGCCAGCAATTCGCTTGGCGGTCTGAAGTGGATCCAGAAAGGCGGCGGTTACTACAGCCTCTGCAATGCGAAGCTAAAGAGCTGAGCATAGCCTGATGTGATGCCATGCCCCGCTGCGCGTTCAGCGGGGCATCCCCAAATCTCACGATATCCTGAAACGCGGCCTTCGATCATAACTATGCCATCCAAACGCGCGATGGCGGTCGCGCCAGGATAGAGCGGTACCCGAGGCGGGGCCGCAAAACGAGGGATCAGGCCATGTGGGATATCATTACGATCGTCGCAATCTTCAGCATCTTGTTCATCGGCCGCGAGGCGCAGACGGTGGTTGCGAAGGCACGCGCCTCGGGCTGGAACGACTTTCCCCGGCGCTGATCCAGCAATTTCTTTTGACAGCTGGAAACAAAAAAGCGCGCCCTGACGGCGCGCTTTTCTTTTGAGGCTTGTCTGCGATCAGCGGCAGACGCGCATGCTCTCCATATGCCAGCCGCCATCATAGGCGTTGGGTACGCGACGGTCCTCGAACCAGCAGCGCGGCGGAGGCGGTGGTGGCGGCTCGACATAGCGCGGACCATTGTTATTGACGATCGCGCCACCGATCATGCCACCGATCACACCGGCAGCCAGGCCACCGGCAATCGCAGCACCGGTATTGTCATGGTGGCGGCGGCGCGGCGGTGGTGGTGGCGGGTAATAGCCGCGGTCACGCCGCTGCCATCCATAATCCTGAGCGACGGAAGCCGGCGCGGTCGCCAGCATGGCGCTTCCCGCGATGACCGCCGCAAGGGTCGAAATGAGTATCTTCTTCATCATGTCTCCAGTCGAGCTTCCGCGCTTCGCGCACCGCACTCAAACATGGAAACAATGGCATCATTGCGATTAATCCAGCATTAACGACGTGCGCACCGTGCACGCCTTTCCTACCGCATCGCGGTCACGAGAACTCGCCCGCCCGAGGGCCTGCAAGCGTCACGCGCCAAACCGATCGCGCCCGGAAATCTTGGGTTGCCAGGAAGGTGTAAGGCGTACGCTGCCAAGGCCGCACCGCATTCGTCAGATTATCGAGCACGTAGTCGCTGCCATCGGTGCGGGCAATCAGCACGACGTGATTCTGATCGTGCGGGCCAATCACCACCGACAGCGCCAGCCGGTCCGCCGGGAAACCCGCATCGATCAGATCCTTCATCTTCTGCAGCGCGTAGTCTTCGCAATCGCCGCGGCCGCCTGTCGGCAGCGACCAGTCGTCGCCATTTGCGGCCAGCGGACCATCATTTTGCGGAATGACCCGTCCGTTTACGGCACGGTTGACTTTTTGCAGCAACGGCACACCGGCGCCCTCACCGGCCTGATGCGACGACGTCTTGTGACAAAGCCACCTGTACTTGGCGCAGGCCGACGCGAATCCGACGGGCGCGCCGATACTGCGCGTGACCGGCAGGAACTGACCCGCAAAGGCTTGAAATTGCAGAGAAAGAAACAAAGCGAAAACAGCAGCAATAAGACGAATCATATGTAAGCCCCTCTATTTGCGGCGGGACAATAACATGCTTTTTATTAGAGCTTTAGTAAAATTTTATACTTACGTAATTAACTATAGATTAAGATCTCATCCGGTTATCCACAAATATTTCTTCATATTAATTAGTTGCTAATATAAGAATTGTCTCCGTTAGCATTTCGTTAACCTTGGGAGACAAATCAATGATCCGCAAAGCAGCGAAGTACAGCGTCGCCGTTGCTTACCTATTGGCCAGCAGCAGTCTCGCATTTGCAGCGCCTACCACCCTCCTGAACTGCAGAATTGCCAAGCCAGGCACGCTTGAATACCGGCTCTGCAAGCCGACGGAGTCGATCCCGGACGCTGGTTACGGCGGGTCGAACGATAGCAAGGGCGGCAGCCAGGGCAGCAGCAGAGGCCAGCAGTCATCCAACGCCGGGACGGCCGGCGGCGATGGCAATGGCAATGGCGGCAATAGCGACAACGGCGGCGGCGGTGACAACGGTGGCGGCGGTGACAACGGTGGCGGCGGTGACAACGGTGGCGGCGGTGACAACGGTGGCGGCGGAAAGCCGGGCCATGACAAGCCCGGCGATGGAAAGCCTGGTCATGGCAAGCCCGGCGACGGAAAGCCTGGCCACGGCAAGCCCGGTGACGGAAAGCCTGGTCATGGCAAGCCCGGCGACGGAAAGCCTGGCCACGGCAAGCCCGGTGACGGAAAGCCTGGCCACGGTAAGCCCGGTGAGGGAAAGCCTGGCCATGGTAAGCCCGGTGAGGGAAAGCCTGGCCATGGTAAGCCCGGTGAGGGAAAGCCTGGTCATGACAAGCCGGGCAATGACAAGCCTGGTCATGACAAGCCGGGGAATGACAAGCCAGGCAATGACAAGCCAGGCAATGACAAGCCGGGCAATGACAAGCCGGGCAATGACAAGCCAGGCAATGACAAGCCAGGCAATGACAAGCCAGGCAATGACAAGCCAGGCAATGACAAGCCAGGCAATGACAAGCCAGGCAACGACAAGCCGGGCAACGACAAGCCAGGCGACGACAAGCCAGGCAACGACAAGCCAGGCAACGACAAGCCAGGCAACCGCGGCGGTTCCGGCCCCTCACCGGTCTGACGCAGCCTGACCGGAAGACGCTAACCGGCTATTCCATGGGCTTGCACCGGCGCTACGGTGCAGGCCCATTGCATTTCAGGCAAAGCTTAGAACGACACGCGGACAACCCGGCGCATCGATTGCGAAAAACAAAGCTTGAAGTGTGTGGTGGCTGCGCTGGGGTTCGAACCCAGGACCCTTTGATTAAAAGTAAAGTGCCACCCATAAATTCGGGTAACATACCCTAACATCAATTACACGAAACGTATTGCGCTACATGGGTTTTTCGAAATATGTTAGCACTTGATATAAACAATGGATAACGTCTGCTAACACGAGATTTGTGTTACCCCGCGTTACCCCAGAGGGCAGTTGTCATATGGCTGGACGGGTCGCAAAATCGCTCACAATGCTGACTGTAAAGGGCGCTCAGGGTAACGGGGTAACGCGCCAGGAATTGCCAGATGCCGCCCTCCCCGGTCTCTATCTCGTCATTCAGCCAGGCGGCCGCAAGAGTTGGGCCTTGCGCTATCGTCAAGGCGGCAAGCCTGCCAAACTAACTCTTGGCCCGGTGCTCTCAGAGAGAGAAACGCCCCTCGATGAGGAACCGAAGATCGGCTCCGCGATGACGTTGCCGGAAGCCCGAGCCGTCGCGCGTCGCCAGATCCAAGCCCTCACCGAAGGACAAGATCTTGCTCGGCGGAAAAAGGAGGAAGTCATCCAGGCCGCGCATGCCGCCGACAGTGAGAAGGATTTTCTAGTCGAGGCCCAGGCTCAAAAATTCATCGAGCGCTATGCCAAAAAGAAGAACAAAAGCTGGCAGGAGACAGAGCGTCAATTCGCGAAAGAGATCGCCGGCTACGAGCCGAAGCGGGATGAAGATTACAAGCGCCGGCCGTGGGAGGGGCGTGACGTCCGAGACATCCGCAAGGCCGACGTCGTGAAGCTGCTCGACGCTATTGTTGACCGCGGGAGCCCGGTCACGGCCAACCGCATTTTTGCGACGCTTCACACATGGTTTGACTGGATGATTGGGCGCGACGTGCTCAAGTCTCACCCTATGGCCGGCATGAAAAAGCCGACCCCTGAAAACTCACGCGAGCGTGTTCTCACCCATGATGAGCTGCGTGTGTTCTGGCAGGCCGCTTCGGCAGCGGAATACCCTTTTGGGCCAATGTGGAAGCTGCTTGCCCTTACAGCCCAACGCCGACAAGAGGTTGCCGGAATGGAGTGGAAGGAATTGACCCTGTCGGGTAACTCGCCACGCTGGCTAATCCCTGGGGAGCGCACGAAGAACGGCCGCGAAAATCTCGTCCACTTGTCCGCGACCGCGCTAGCGCTCATCAAAGGCGTCACTCGAATAGGCAAATGCGCTTTCGTTCTTACGACTACGCTGAAAAGCCCGGTCTCTGGGTTCTCACGTTCGAAAGCGCGTTTAGACACCGCAATGCTTGAGATCATGAAGAAAGAGGCGGCAGAGCAAGGACGCGATCCCGATGATGTCAAACTCCCACAGTGGGGCTTACATGATCTCAGGCGCACGGCGGCAAGCGGCATGGCGAGTCTCAAAATAGGCCCGCATGTTGTCGAAGCGATCTTGAATCACAGCAGCGGCGAGATTTCTGGGGTTGCCGCTATCTACAATCGTCATTCCTACGAAGACGAAAAAAGAGAAGCTCTCGATAAATGGGAAAGCTATCTTCTGCAGATCGTGGGCGAAACTACATCGAACGTTGTATCTCTTAGAGCGTAAACAAATACTAATTGTAGTCGAACCAACAAGTTATAAGTTTATGCCAAGCGATATGAACTTTCTTTGCATATTTTAATATGAACCAGTATTTTCAATACTATGCGTATTAAGATTGTTGTTTACAGAACGAAAAAAGAGACAATTATGCAGATCACCCGAAACCAAGGAGTGATCAATGACAATCAACCTCTCCCCGAAAGAAGACGCGTCCCCCCTGCCCGGCGCCAATAGGCGCTATCTCACCGCCTCATCGGTCCGTCGCCGCTACGATGATATCAGCGATATGACGCTTTGGCGCTGGATCAAAGACGAGAGTGTTGGGTTCCCCGCACCAATCAAGATCGGGCAGCTACGGTTTTTCGACATTGAAAAACTGGAGGCTTTCGACGCTGCTCGGGGAAAAGCACAATGACCAACCTCGCCCCAGAAATAGCAGAGTTCATCGTAAGAGCCCGGCGTCGCGGAAGCTCGCGCGCTGTCACGGCCGAAATGCTGAAGTTCTACTTCCCTCGCGCCAACGAAGAGCAGATCGAGGCGGCAATCTTGCTGGCTGTTGAAGCGAATGACGCGGAGGTTGCCCAAGATGCCAATTGAAAATGAAAAGACCGGAGCGGTTTGCCCTCCGCTCCGGTCTCAAACAAGACATCAAACTGCAACATCTGATGCGAAAAGAATAATCCGAAGCCCCTTTGGAATCAAGGGGCAAAGGTCTTTTCACTGGCTGAAAGTGACTGCACGCCAGCGCTTTAACGAGCTTGGCCGGTTGATTTCCTATCGCAGGGAGCACGGACTCGACATGGGACCGGTTACCGGGTGGGCCGTCGTCTTGGCTAACCTTACGGAATGCCTTGGCGTTACCGCCGACGTTCAGACCGTTGGCGAGCTTTGCCAGCGCCTCCGCCTTCCTGTCATCGATCCTGACGTCGTCGCACCGGTCTGCACTCCAGCCGGGTTCAAGCTGCTTGGCCAGGCATATGTCGGCGCCTTGCTGGAGGTCACTGCCCTTGAGCGCGAGGATCTTCGGCTGCTTCGGATCGAAGCCTGCGACGAGCCCGCGGCCGATCGTCGGCGCCGTCTCGATCGCGCCCGCAAGCGCCGTGTCCGCCGCACCCTTACAGGGAACAAGATATGTGGTGCGGACAAACGGCCATCATTGGCTTCGCCCCGCCTTCGGCGACTTCGATCTACGATCTCGTATGGCCTTCCGGCAGCGCATGAACCGCACCCTTTTCTTTTCCCTTATGGGAAAAAAGATCGGGGACGCACAACAGCAGGCGGGGCCGAGCATCGCGAGGACGTATGCGAAGCATGGCCGAAGGCCCAGACGCCGGACCACATCACCAATCACGAGGTTACCGAATGCACTCCCTTACCGCGCGATATGAAATCCAACGTTGGCGAGGCGGAACGACAGTCTGGAAATACGAGATCCTGCGGTGGGGCGTCGTCGTCAAGACGATCCAAACCCATGACATCACAGTCAGCTGGAAGATCGAACGCTACCTCGCCAAGGCAAACATCGAGCGCATCTACGGTCTCGGAGAACAGATATGAAGCTCACTCCCAGATCGTTTGACCAGATGGTCCAGCCGAAGCCCCGTAGCCGCATTCTCTGGGGCGCCAAGCGCATCGCCCGGCATCTAGGCTGCAGCGAAGACTTCGTCACGGGCTCGCTCGCTGAAGAACCCGGTAGCCCGATTCGGAAAAGAGGTAGCCGTTGGTGCGCCCATGAAGACGCGCTGATGCGTTGGTTTGGTGATGAGCGGTAGATAGACCTGTTTGAGCGGTGTCTGGCCGAATAGTTCTCCCGGAGCTGTTCGGCCAGAATCGTCTCATGAGATTTTGGCCATCCCGATCAGAACCTATCGAGACCCGTGACACGCCCGTCGCCGACCCTAACGTCGCCGATGTAGACGATGTCCTTCATGCCCTATGGTCGGGCATGGCAAGCGGCTCTGTGGCCGTCTCCGGCGCCGCTGCGCTACGAGTGCCAGCCGTTGCCGCTGCCGTCCGGGTGATCTCGGAAGCTGCCGCTACTCTCCAAGTGCGTGTCATGAAGCGCGCTGCCGACGGCACCGAAGAGGAAGACGTCAATCATCCGATCGGCACCATGCTCCGGGCAGACGTCAATCCCTGGACATCCGGCTTCGAAGTTATCCGAGATCTTACGGCCGACGCGCTGACTCGAGACTGGGGCGGCCTGGCTTACATCAACCGGATCGGCGGAGAGATCCGCGAGGTGATCCGATATCAGCCGTCCGCTATCAGCGTGCAGCTTGATCCACATACCGCAGAGCCAACCTACCGGCTCGACGGCCAGATCGTCCCGTCCAGCTCTATCCTTCACGTTCGCGGCCCGTTCGACCGGTCACCGCTCACGCTCGCGGCAGAAGCCGTCGGCGTGGCTCAGGTGATGGAATCGCACGCATCTTCACTCTTCAAGAACGGCGCGAAACCGGGCGGCCTCATCGAGACGCCTTCCAAGCTCGGCGCTGCCAGCGTCAAGGCGATGCTCAAAAGCTGGAAGCTGTCGCAGGAAGGGCCTGCCAACGCTGGCCGAACCGGCATCCTCTGGGAAGGCGCCACCTTTAAGCAAATGGCGCTGACAAGCGTGGACTCTCAGTTCCTGGAGCTACGCAAATTCCAGATCCTCGAAATCTGCCGCGCCTTCCGTATCCCGCCTTCCATGCTCTTCGAGCTCGATCGCGCGACGTGGTCCAATAGCGAGCAAATGGGCCGCGAGTTCTTGGTTTACTGCTTGGAGCCATGGCTCCGGTCGCTGGAGACAGCCTTCACCCGCGCGCTGCTGACACGCGAAGAGCGGCAGACGCACCGCATCCTCCTTGATCGCGACGATCTCACCCGCGCCAGCCTGACAGAGCGCGCCACGGCGATTAGCTCTCTCGTGTCTGCTCGAGTCATCAATCCGAACGAAGCCCGCGGGTGGCTCGATCTCGCGCCTTATGCCGGCGGCGACGAGTTTGCAAACCCTCACATCAATCCGACCGAAGCTCCGAAAGCAGCCGAGACCGAACCCACGAACAAGGAGCCGGTCGAATGACGCTCGAAGAGATTGAATGGAACACTGAAGACCAGGGACGCGGCGCCGACTGCCATATCGTCAGCCCGTTCGATGGCCAGCCGACCGGGATCATCTTCCGCATTTGCGGTCCGGACTCTTTGGCCGCGCAGCGCGCGCAGCTCCTGTTCAACGATGAGCGCGTCGAAGCGGCGGAGGGCTCTACCGGTCGCGTCAGCGCCGCCGAGTTCGAGAGCCTCTACATTCGCCACCTCGCTCGCCTCGTGGTCGATCTGACTGCCGAGGAGACCGCTGGAAAGCGCCTCGCTCTCTCGACCGAAAACCTCACCAAGCTTTTGCGCGTGCCGTGGCTTCGTGCCCAGGTCGATGAGTTCGCGGGTAACCGCGCCAACTTTGCTCCGGGGGGGCGCTGATGTCCGAACACCTCGCATGGTTCGCGTTCGGCATCCTTGTCGCGCTCTTCCTCACCTCACTCTGCCGCCGGAGACCGTAATGGATCATTTGGACCTGACACTTCGCTTCGAGGCGCCGAACGATGCCGGTGAGTTCTCCGGCTACGCGGTGATCTGGGGTGAGAGAAATGCGCACAACGAGATTGTGCAGCGTGGCGCGTTCTCGAAGAGCCTCCTTGAACACCGCGCCGCCGGCACCAAGCCGGTCATGCTTTGGGCACACGACCCGTCCGCAATCATCGGCGTCTGGACGGAAACCCGCGAAGACGACAAGGGCCTTTTCGTCCGCGGCCAGCTTGTCATCACCACCCCGCGCGGCCGCGAGGCGTACGATCTCTTGAAGGCGGGAGCGCTGAACGGCCTTTCCATCGGCTTCCGGGCTCGTGGCGACAAGCGTGGGCCTGCCGGCGTGCGCCTGCTCACTGACATCGACGTCCGCGAAATCAGCCTCGTCGGTATGCCGTCGGCCGGCAATGCCCGTATCACCTCAGTTCGCAGTACTGGCCGCTCAAATGAGAGCGCGGCGGCCTTCGTCGAGGCGTGCCGTAAGGCCGCTGCTGCTCTCGCAACCAAGGGAAAGTAAAATGGAACACTTCAAGCTTGAAACCCGAGCCGTGCCGGACAATCAGGACGATCCGATGACGGCCGCAACGCAGGCTGTGGAAGCTCTGCGCACCGGCTTCACCGAATTCCAGACTCGAGCCGACCAGCGCTTTGCCGGCCTCGATGCGCTCACCCAGCGCCTGACGGATCTTGAGACGCGCGCGAACCGACCGAACGGCGGCACGGCCGTTAATCAGGAAATCACGATCGAGCGCCGTGCTTTCACGAACTTCATGCGCTACGGCCGCGAAGTCATGGAACTCGAAGAGGTCCGCGCGCTGATCGTCGGCGAGGACGTCAAGGGCGGATACCTGGCACCGGCGGAATTCCAGGCGGAAGTCATCAAGGGCATCCTCGATATTTCCCCGATCCGCCAGGCGGTCCGCGTAGGCTCAACGTCGGCCGGTTCTGTCATCCTGCCCAAGCTCACAGGAATGCCGGATGCGCAGTGGGTCGGCGAAGAGGAAACCCGCCCGGAAACCACGGCCACATATGGTCAGCTGGAAATCCCGATTCACGAGCTCGCTTGCTACATCGACGTGTCGAACCGTCTGCTCGAAGACTCGGCCATCAACATCGATTCCGAGATTTCTTCGATGCTCGCTGAGAAGTTCGAGGAGAAGGAAAGCCTTGCCTTCTCGAACGGTGACGGCGTGAAGAGGCCGCTCGGGCTCCAGAAGGCTGCCGGCATCGCCGAAGTTCTCAACGGCAGCGGCACGACGCTCAATGCCGACAAGCTCATCGGCCTGATGTACTCGCTGCCGCTGGCCTATCGCAACAGCGGCTCCTGGATGATGAACGGCACCACGCTCGGCATTGTCCGCACGCTGAAGGACGGCCAGAACAATTATATCTGGCAGCCAGGCCTCCAGGCCGGCCAGCCTTCCACGCTGCTCGGCCGCCCGGTGATCGAGGACAAGACCATGCCGGACATCGGCGCCGGTGCTTATCCGATCCTCTACGGCGATTTCTCGAAAGCTTACCGGATTTATGACCGCGTTGGCCTCTCGGTTCTTCGCGATCCGTTTACGCAGGCGAACCGCGGGATGGTTCGCTTCCATGCCCGTCGCCGTGTCGGTGGTGGCCCGGTCCTCACCGAGGCGCTGCGCAAGCTGAAAATGGCCTAACCGCCAGAACCCCAACAGGAGTATTCACCGTGCGTGATATTGTGAACAACCTCGCCGTCATCTCGGCAATTGCACCGGCGGTCTACGCTGCCGACAACACCCCCAGCGTCATCGATTTGCTTGGCTTCGACTCGGCAATGATTGCCATTCATGTCGGCGCCGGCGGCATCACCTTCACGGCCTCGAACAAACTCGAAATGGTTCTGTCGCACTCCGACGACGGCACCAACTTCGATCTCGTCACCGACGCGGATCTTCAGGCCATCACGGGCGTAGCGGGTGGCATCATTGCCTCGTTCAAAGCCGCTCACCCAGACCCGACGGTCCACGAGGTCGGCTACAAGGGCAACCGTCGTTACCTGAAGCTGCTGGCCGATTTCAGCGGCACGCACGGCACCGGAACTCCGCTCTCTGCCGTCGTCATCAAGGGCAACGCTGCCGTCCGTCCGGTATCGTAAGGGGCGAGCCATGGTCGATACCGTCACTGTAAAAAGAACGACCCCAGGTTCTCAGTTCGAGCGCGAGCTGGACGTGAGCTTGAGCGACCTGGCTCGAAATACCTTTGCAGATCCGGAGTGGATCCCCGCCGGGCCGCTCATCCTATCGGCCAAGCATCAGGGAAAATGCCTCGTCTTCGCAGGGGCGAGCACCGTGACCATTCCGTCCAGCCTCCCGGAAGGTTTCTCGTGCGGTTTCGTCCAGGCGGGCGCCGGCCAGGTCACTTTCGTGGCTGGGGCCGGTGCCACCGTCAACTCGCAAAGCGGTCTGCTCAAGACTGCCGCACAATGGGCGGTCGGTGGAATGTCCTCACTCTCTGCCGGCACGTTCCTCCTGTACGGAGGCCTCGCCTGATGCCAACCCGCGCACCTCGTATTTGTTCATGCGGCAAGACGGTCCCGTCAGGGGCCCTTTGCGCCTGCCAAGAGATGCGCGCCAAGCAACGCAAGGCTCGCTTCGACGCAAAGCGACCCAGCGCCCGCGAGCGTGGGTATGACGCTGAATGGCAACGGGAATCGAGGAGTTTTCTCTCCGTTTACAACTCGTGCCGCCGTTGCGGTCAGCGTGCCACGCTCGTGGATCACATCAAGCCTCATCGAGGCGACAAGATCCTCTTCTGGGATCGTTCGAATTGGCAGGCGCTCTGTGTTCCCTGCCACAGTTCATGGAAACAGTCGCAGGAGCGACGCCCTAACAAGGAAACAAGCAAATGACCCTCATGGCCACAGGTGGTTCCAAGGTATTCATCGGCGGCGTGCTGGCGTCGAAAAATTCCGATTTTGTCGTAGCTGATTTCAGCGCTGTCACATGGGTGGAGATTGGCCAGCTCGAGTCAATCGGCACCTTCGGCGATACCGCCGCCGAAATCACGTTCGACAATATTGGCCTTGGCCGAACGCAAAAGCTCAGAGGCAACAAGAACGCGGGCAACATGGAGCTGGTGATGGGTATCGATGCGGCCGATGCCGGTCAGATTGCCCTGCTTGCCGCGTTCAACACGAACTATGACTACGCCTTCAAGGTCGAATTCACCGACAAGCCGAACACAGGTGCGAGCCCCAAGAACAGCACAAGACAGTTCATTGGCAAGGTCATGTCGGCTTCCGAGGCGCTCGATACGGCTAACAGCGTTGCAAAGATGACCGCGTCTATCGGCGTCAACAGCAACGTGGTGAGAACCGCAGCATCGGCAACGTAATCGACCATTGGTGAAACACGACGCCGAAGGCGGAGAGACACATGGCTCAGTACGTTTACACAGTGAAGACAACACGCGCTCCAGAGGTTCGCGAGGCGCTCGCCTCGCACCTCAAGGGCATGCCCGTTGCCATAGCCGAGCGGTCACTCGCTGATATCACAACGTTCCTGATCAAGACGCGTGCTCGCTTCAGTCTGGATGTGTCTCTGGTCAGTGACATCTTCACTCGCCATGGGGGGTGGTCCTGAACTTTGGACCATCTCTAGGGACCGGCGGGGACAGTCACGCGCGGGATATATCCAATTAAGGACTACTTTTTTAACAGCCAAAAAGGCCGGTTTCGATGATCGTCACAGTCGCAGAACTTCGCGAGCAGCTGAACATAACGGACGATCTTGGCACCGCGGATAACGCCTTGATCGGCCGTACGATCGCGGCCGCTCAGAGCTTGCTGGAAAGTCAGCTCGGTTTCGCGATCGAGGCGACCTATGGGGGCACCGATCAGGAAGCCATCCCGCCGGCTCTCGCGCAGGCGGTCTCGCTGCTGGCCTGTCATTGGTACGAGAATCGCGAGGGCACGTTGATCGGCGTCACGGCGTCGGAACTGCCGTTCGGGATCTGGGAAATCGTCCGTGAATTCCGGAGTTATCAGTTTGGCTGACGACGGCGGGCTAGGCACTTTCCAGCGTCGTATGCGTGCTATCCCCGTGGCCGTGAAAGAGGCAGCGCGTGCCGCCATGGCAAAGGGTGCAGACGAGATCGTTGCCGCGGCTAAGGCCTACGCTCCGGTTGATGATGGTGCTCTTCAGGACTCGATCGGCTGGACGTGGGGCGATGCGCCGGAGGGATCATTTGCCATTGCCACGCAAGGCACGGGCGATCTGCGGATCACGATCTACGCCGGGAACAAAGACGCGTTCTACGCTCGATGGGTCGAGTTCGGAACCACCGAAAACACGGCACAGCCATTCTTCTTTCCGGCCTATCGGCTGCTGAAGAAGCGCACGGCCAACCGGGTGAAGCGAGCGATCAACAAGGCCATCCGCAAGGCTTGGGCGAGCTAGTGCGGTGGTTTCATTACACCGCAGCCATCGTTCTGGCCTTTGGCGCCGGGATGCTCCTGACAGCAATCTTGAGGGTTTGAAATGACAGCAGAACTTGCCCTTCAGAAGGCCCTCTATGACCGGCTTCTCTCGGAGACCGGCGTCACCAGCCTTGTGCCGGCAACGAATATCCGCGACCGCAGCCAGCGCCCGGTGATCAATCCGTCAATCATCATCGGTGAAATGACCGCCCGCGATGACGGCGATGCGATCAGTCGCAACCGCGTCCACGTCTACGCCGATCTCCACGTTTGGAAAAAAGAGGAAGGCACCACCGGCGTAAAAGCCGTGGGGGGCGCTATTCGGGCAGCGGTAAAGCGCGGCCGGCTGCTTCTGGACGCGGGATTTCACTGTGTCGACGCCTTCGTTTCGGGCGTTCGCGTGCTTCGAGACCCCGATGGCGAGACCGCTCATGCCGTCGTCACCGTCGAAGCCATCGTTCAGGAGCTGTGAAATGCGCTCTGGGAAGCTCGATCGCACCCTCCGAATAGATCGTTTCAGCTCGGATTCAGCCGACGAATACGGCGTTCCGGTCAATGGTTTCACGCCGCTCGCCACGCTTCGCGCCCAGATTATCCAGGCGAATACCGAAGAGGCGATCCGCAACGGCGCTGAAGACACGACGCTCGTCATCTTCCGGACCCGCTGGCTGGCCGGGGTGACGACTGCCGACCGCGTCGTCTACGAGGGCCGGTTCTTCAATATCAAGGAAACGCGCGAAATCGGGCGCCGCGAGGGCCTCGAAATCAGGGCGGTGGAGAAGGTATGAGAGGCAAGAAAGCCCACCTCAAAGCAGTAGACGGTGGCCTAAGCGGCGTTCCGAAGGCACCGGCTTGCATTCCCGACGAGCTCGTTGCCGAGTGGGATGCGTGCGGCGCCGATATGGCGGCACGGCAGATACTCACGGCCTCCGCACTCGGCTTGCTCGAAACCTATATCCTTGCCCGCTACCAAGTCCGCGAGTGCCATGCGGCTATCAAGGATCATGGGCTCCTCGTGCCGACGGCGCACGGTATGCGAAAGCCCAATCCCGCCTCCGGGATGCTGAAGGCCGCCCTGGAGGCCGTAGCGCGCCTTTCCGCCGAGCTTGGTATTTCGCCCGCCGCTCGCTCGAAGCCTGCTTTCAACCCAAAGGAAGGAGGCAAGGACGATGGATGGTCTGACATGGATCTCTGATGACAGCCCGATTGCCGATCCTTTCGGATATGGCGAGCGCGCGGTGAAGTTTCTGCGGATGCTGAAGCACCCGAAATCCCGCCTGCCGGACAAGGCATTTCAGCTTGATCCGCCGTTTGAGCGCATCGTGAGGGCTATATACGGGCCAGCCGACCAGAACGGCGCCCGCACGGTCCGGACTGTCTATCTCCAGGTCGGCAAGGGGAGCCGCAAGACGTCGCTCAGCGCGGCGCTGGCACTCCTGCATACCTACGGGCCAGAGCGCGTGCCACGCGGCCAGAATTTCGTCGTCGCGGCTGACAAGGGCCAGGCTCGCGTTGCCTTCGAAGAGGCCATGAGCATCGTGGACGAAATCCCACAGCTCGCCGGCGCGTCCCGTCCCGTCGACTCGAAGAACCGTCTCACGCATCCGAAGAGCGGCAGCTTCTTCGAGGCAATGGCAAGCGATGGCTCCCGAGCCCATGCGCGTACACCGATGTTTGTGCTCGTTGATGAGCTTTGGGCGCACAAAAAGGCCGACCTTTGGCAGGCTATGAGGCTTGGTGCGTCGAAGGTTGCCGGATCTTTGGTGATTGTTGCCACTACGGCAGGACGCGGCAACGAGAGCCCGGATTTCCCGGTCTACGAATATGCAAAGAAGGTCCAGCGTGGCGAGATCATCGACCCGACCTTCCTGCCGATCATCTTTGAGGGTGACCCGGACGAGCCATGGGACGACGAAAGCACTTGGGCCAAGGTGCTGCCCGGCCTAGCCTATGGATACCCCGATCTCCCGTCTCTCCGACAGCTTGCGATCGAGGCGAAGGAACGGCCGTCGGACCGCGCCGCCTTCGAGCAGTTCTTTCTCGGCATTCGCCAGGACAACAGCCTCTCGCCATTTGTCGAGATGCGTATCTACGACGAAGGCTTCCGGCCGGTCGATCTGGAGGAGATGGAAACCGAGCAGCATCCTTGCTGGCTTGCGGTGGATCTGTCGAGCACGAGCGATTTGACGGTGATCGTCGCCTGCTGGCGCATCGATGACGAGTTTATGGTGTGGCCTTGGTATTTCTGCCCGGGTGATAACCTCCAGCGCCGTGCGGACCGCGACGGGGTGCCTTATCCGCAGTGGGCCAAGGACGGATTCATCACCGCGACGAGCGGCAACGTGGTCGATTTCGACGCGGTGGAAAATCAGGTTCGTGAGCTGGCCGCTCGCTTCAACGTCCAGGAAGTCGCCTTCGACCCTCATCTCGGACGGCAGATGATGAGTGCGCTCCTCGCGGACGATATCCCGGTGGTCGAATTCAGGCAGGGATGGGTATCGATGGGCCCGGCAGTCAAGGAGCTGGAGCGGGCCATCGTCGGCCGCAACTTCCGACACGGCGCGCACCCGGTTCTCCGGTGGAACTTTGACAACGTCGCCATGGACACGTCGAAGACGGACGTGCCGACCTTCCACAAAGGCAAATCGAAAGATCGCATTGACGGTGCCGTCGCAACCGCGATGGCCGTCGCCCGATGTGCTGAAGGCGATACCGGGATCTCGTCTTACGAAACATTCCAGGGTGACCTGGAGGAATGGAGCTACGTCTGATGGCTAGAGACGACGAAACACAGCTGTATCTGTCGCTCGAAGCACGCTTCGCGGACTTCGAAAAGAGGATCCAACGCGCCGAGCGGACGGGCACGCGATCATTCCAGGAGCTTCAGCGCGCCTCGCGCACGGCGACGGCGGCACTGGAGCGCGATACCATCCGCGCCACGACGCGCATTAATCAGGCTATGGCGACGACGTCACAGCGCATTGGTGGCTTCGGAAAGGCTTTCGCGCTGGCATTCGCTTCCAGCCTTAGCTTCGCGTCCTTCCAGAAGTTCTCTGACTCGGCCACGAAAATCACCAACGCGCTCCGGGTTGCCGGTCTCGAAGGCGAGAAGCTCAATGACACCTTCGAGACCCTGTATTCGTCCGCCCAGCGCAACGGCGCGCCGATCGAGGCTCTCGCACAGCTCTATAGCCGCGTTAGCCTCGTGCAAAAGCAGCTCGGGGTGTCGAGTGAGCAAATTCTTGGGCTTACGGACACCGTCGCCAAGGCTATCAGGGTGAGCGGCGGCGATGCCGAAAGTGCGTCCGGAGCGCTTCTACAGCTTGCGCAAGCCCTTGGCTCCAGCCGTATCCAGGCGGAAGAATGGAATTCTCTGATCGATGGCATGCCGGCGCTTCTCCAGGCGGCCGCTGCTGGCATCCGGCAGGCGGGTGGCGACGTCTCGAAGCTCACTCAACTCGTGAAATCCGGCAAGATCTCGAACAAGGCATTCTTTGACGGTATCGCGGCGGGCGCGGGCGTGCTGGACGAAAAGCTTGCCGGCACCACGCAAACAATCGGCCAGATGGGGACCGAACTTGACAACGCCCTGACCCGGTTCGTTCGCAGCTTCAACGCTGCTTCCGGCTCGGGCACCGCATTCGGCAATACCGTCGAGGGGATCATCAACTACCTCAACACCGTGAACGTGGACAATCTTGTCGAGCAGATTGGCCGCATCGTGAGTGCTGTCGAGACCGCGACGGCAGGATTCATGAAACTGCTGAACGCTGCCAACCAGGCCGCCGGAATCGACACGAACAGAATCCTCGACTCCATCGTACCGAAAGCCGGAGACACGACGGGCTCGTATCTATATCGCAGCCTATTTGGCACCGACCCAGCGCAGGACAAGGCTAAGAGCAACGCTGAAGCTCGACTTGAAATCGAGCAGAAGATCGCGGAGCTCCGAGAGCAATCAGGTGGCGCCGATGACTTGAACGTCCAGCTCAATATCCAGCGCCTCGAAGGCGATCTTGCGCAAATCAAGTCCGACTTCGTCCAGCCGCGGCGACCAATCTCGCTTACGCCTGCCCAGAAGCCAGCCCCTTTCCAAGGTCCGAACAAGCCCGCCTTCACGGCAACCCCGATCGATATCAACGATCCGAAATATGCTCCGGGCGGGAGCGCGTCGGGGAGCAAAGGCAGTAAGTCACGCACCAGTGACTTTGACCGTGCGACCAAGTCGATACAGGAGCGTATCACGGCGCTGAACGCGGAAACCGCTGCGCAGGCAGGGGTCAATCCGCTGATTAATGATTATGACAGAGCCATCAACCGGGCATCGGTCGCACAGGATCTGCTATCCGCCGCCCAGGAGTCGGGAACGGCTGCCGGCAAGGAACTACACGACGTTGCGCAGCTTCTGGCTGGCAACTTCGACGGCCTATCACCGAAGGCCCGCGAGCAGGCGCAGGCGATGCTTGCGCTGGCGAATGGCTACGCCGATGCCCGCGCCCAGGCCGACCAACTGGCCGAAAAGCAGGAGCATCTCCGCCGCACGGCAGAAGAATGGCGCGATGTCAGCCAGTCGGCGACGAAGGCCTTCATCACCGATCTTATCGAGGGCAAGAGCGCCGCTTCTGCCCTGACAGGCGCTCTGCAGAAGATTGCCGACGTACTGCTCGATCAGGTGCTCGACTCCATCTTCCAGGTGAAGAGCGCCGGGGGAGCTGGCGGCGGCGGTATCGGCGGGATCTTTGGCAGTATCGTTTCCTTGTTCTCCGCAAAGGGCAACGCCTTCGACAACGGGCACGTCCAGCATTTCGCCAAGGGCGGCGCTTTCACCAACGGCGTCGTCAACCGGCCGACTAACTTCAATATTGGACAGATGGGCGAAAAAGGTCCGGAGGCGATCTTGCCGCTCGCCCGGGATGGGAGCGGCCGTCTCGGCGTCTCCGCTCACGGTGGTGGCGGCCAAGGTAGCACCAACGTCCATGTCACGGTCGGTATCGATATGGACGAGGACGGGCGATGGCAGGGCTACGTCAAGAACGTCGCGCAGACCGAGGCCAGCAGCGCAGCAAACGGCGCTGTCGGCCAGTATGACAAGGCTTTGCCCGGCCGCGTCCAGCAGATTCAACGAAACCCGAGGAGACGCTAATGACCGTCACCTATCCTTATCCGCTGCCGTTCCTGGCCGATCTGCTTTCAATCGAGAGCGTAACGTGGGACATCCAGCGCAACGACGAGCTTTCGGGCTCCGGCGACGGCCGTGTGTGGCAGGCGGAGCTGGCGCCGCCGCTTTGGACCGGAAACGTCTCGCTGAACATCGGCTACCACAATGATCTGAAGCAGATCGCTGCCAAGATCCGAAAGCTCCACGGCGCGCAGAATTCGTTCTTCCTCTGTGATCCGTTGTCGGAGTATCCACAACTAGACCCCGATGGATCGATCCTGGGGGCCTCTGTGGTGCGCGTCGGCGCAATCGCCACCGATCGGGCGGGAATGAGCCTCACGGGCTTGCCGGAGGGCTACACGCTCCTGCCTGGCGACAAGATGGCGATCAGCTACGGCACGTCGCCCGTGCGGTATGCATTCCTCGAGTTTTCGGAAGTGGCTATAGCCGCTCCAGACGGCACAACAGACGTCGTCGGCGTCTTCCCGAACATTCCGCTCGGCGTTGTCGCCAACGCTGTCGTGACGCTCGCAAAGCCCGCCTGCAAAGTCATTATCCTGCCGGGCTCGCATAACCCGGGATCTGGCAGCGGACTATTCACGTCGGGCGCCGGCTTCAAGGTGATGCAGAAGAAATGACCCGTGACCGACTAAAGAAACTCCTCGTCGAGGAACTGAAGCGCAACATGGTCCAGGGCGGCCGCCCACGCCTGCCAGAAGGCGGGAAGCTGCTCTGGGGCATCTTCCTCGATCTTGACCGCGGGAGAAGCCTGCACGCCTCCGGTGCCAATCCTATCGCGGCCACCGATATCGAGGCGTATGCACGGCTTCACCGGTGGCCGTTGCAGCCTCACCATGTCGATATCCTCGTCGCCATGGACCGCGCCTTCCTGGAGGTCAGCTATGAGCAGATGCGCCAAGCGCGGGACGGCAAGACGTCCGACGGAACGAAGGTGCTCCCGCGCCGCTCCTCGCACGCGGTGACTCCGCAGGTATTCGACGCAATGTTTGGGTGATTCATGGCATACCTCGACGGCTACCTCCGCAACGCACGCTCCCAACGCCTGAAGGCCTCGCAAGGGATCATCAAGGGCGATCGCCGCCGGCATGTCATTCATCGCATCATGGATATGCTGGAGGACTTCGAGGTTACGCCCTGGGAGCACGAGGGGGCGATCCGGCATAATATGCGGTCAGCCCTATGCCTTCTTGGACACGATTGGGCTCCGGCCGATCACGAGGCGGCTGGCGTCATAACCGCGGCTCTGAACAAGCTCGGCGTATCGACACGGCCGACATGGGCGGAGGGGCAGCGCGATTACACGGTGTCACGGGATTACTGCCTCCGCTGCCATACCGGCCTAACTACCGACCAGCAGGCGCAAGGGATGCCGTTCTGCAGTTCGGCTTGCGCTAGGTTGATGCTGGACTACCGCGGCTACGAGCGCGGCTGGATGGAAGATCCAATCGGCCGGAAGGCATACGACATGATCCGCAAGAGCCGGACCGTACCTCGCTCGTGCGAGGGATGTCAGAAGGAATTCAGGGTGAACCATGAGTCGAAGGAGAACCGCTTCTGCTCAAAGCCTTGCCGGAATGCCTCCCTGCGGACTCGAGAGCTTCGGCCGTGCGAGCTTTGCAGCATGCCCTTCCTGCCGTCGTTGAAGATCAACCGCTTCTGCTCAAAGGCTTGCGCTGCCGAGGCAGGCCGATCGCAGAAATACATCCGGACTTGCGAAGTGTGCGATACCGCCTTTGCATCCGCCATGCCGTACGCCAAGCACTGCTCAGGACGCTGCAACGCCAAGGCTCATTATTGGCGCAAGAAGGCTGCCAAGTCGGCACCATCGTCCAAAATCAGGACGATGGCAGACACCACTGCGTCTGAAATCACGACGCAGTCAGCAGGCAACGTCGTCTACCTGACGCCCCAGATCTTCGACGGGTGGTTTCGGGAGGCGGCTTGAGATCAATTCGGCTTTATAACGTCAGCCCTCTGCAGATCCACGAATTTCATGAAGTCTTGACCGAATTCTGAAACCGACGCCACGTTATCGTTGAGGTTGATCAGCCCTTGGCCAAAGAGGAAGGCTGACCACTTTTCAAAAGTCATTTCGACTGATGGATGCCAAAGCGGCGGAACGTGGTCGTCGAACCATTTAACAACGTCCGGCATAGGTGTGTGACCATTCCCTATGAGGAATCGGAGAACACTAAGCTGGCTCCCGAAGATGGCACCAAATACGAACTCGAAGCGCGCTACCGCCTGCGTTTCCGCGAGCGCTCTCACCAGACGCACTATGTGCTCTTGTTGCGGGATCTTTTCGAGATCGTCCTCAATGCGTCTTTCTTGATCATAGACAACTTGAAACACAGGCTCGTGTAGCGGCTGCGACGCAGGCCCGGTCGTTACTGGAGGTTGATCCGGTTGAATTGGTTCTTTGAATTTTGCTCCAGTCGGGCCTGCCTCGATGAGATCCTTGAGTTTTTCCGCGATCTGAGTTTTGAACATGCGAACCATGAGGAAGATCGCCAGGGGCCAGGCGATACCCTTGATGAGGTCAAAGACGAGCTTCGCCCATTCCATCCAAACAATGCTGTTGAGCCAGATCCAAACGTTGCGCACAGTGTCCATGAATCACTCCTGTGGAGCGAATTAGTTCACGGCCGCGCGCAACTGGCAATCGAGCCTGTGGATAACGCTCGCCAAAACGGGCGAGCGTTTGATCCGCCAATTTTGGCAAATCAATTAACGCCAGACCTGGCGTTAATTCCCGAGAGGCATTTTGCGACCTTCCCGTAAAACCCGCTCGCCCCTTTTGGCGACCGGGACTTTAGGTCTTTTCTGACCGAAAGGGGGTGGCGGATCACCACCCCCTTTTTCGGCTTTTCCCGAAATAGTCACGCGAAGGTTTCCTCAAATTGAGGAAGCCTGAAAGCGCGAGCCGGCAACTCTCCCCGTTGGGGGAAGTTAACTTCCTCAAACTGAGGACGTTGATCTTTCACCAATGGCGGGAGATCAAAAAGGGGGTCGGGAAATGCGACCCCCTATGTCCATCCGCGAGACTCCCACCATTGGCGGGAGTGTGAGATGCGTCCAAACTTGGATGCATCTCGCAAGCCCTCAAATTGAGGACATCCACCAACGGTGTACGTCCGCCCTCAGATTGAGGATGAACCCCCAACGGGGGAACACCGGTACCACCCCCAATGGGGAATGGAGGTTAAACCTTACCGTTTCTATCTTCCGAAAACTTAGTGACCGCGTCTTGGAAATCGGAGAAGCTCTCGCCCCATTTCCTGTAAGCTACCTGGAAACCATCGTTGACTTTATCTAGCTGGAGGTTCAGCCGGCGAAATCCAGCCTCCGACATCCAAGCCTGATATTGTGTCGAGGCGAGATCAAGCGCTCTCAGGGGTCCGACGAGTTCGCGGAAATGTAAGAGAGCGATCGCCATCGCTTTGTTGATAGGCGCCGGTCCGGTAACCGTGCCTTCTCCGAAAACTTTTGCAAGCTTTTGCAATTCGAGCCAGTGCTCGTGTTCGTACGCGGCCGCGAGCATCTCTTCAAAACGACGGCGCCGCTCCGCTTGGTGCGCGCTTTTTACGCTGAAGTAGTGCGCCACAGCAGGGACGATAACGCTGCCCGCCAGCGTTAAAACTCCACCCACCAAGGCAGGGATTAGCACCGGCCAAACTTCAGTTGTAGACGATACTACTTCGCTCACGGAAATCTCATCCTGTCGCGCGGGCCTCCGAAATCGAAAGTTACCCTATACGTTACCCTGGTTGGCCTGCGAACTTTCAAAAATACCGTTCGGAAAGTCTAAGTATTTGATTGGAATGGTGGCTGCGCTGGGGTTCGAACCCAGGACCCTTTGATTAAAAGTCAAATGCTCTACCAGCTGAGCTACGCAACCTAACCCCAAGAACAGCATTTTTGCTGCCCCTGCCGGAAGTGCGCGGAACATAGGCAGGCGACCCATTGCGGTCAACCGAAAAATCATGACTTTCACAAGCGTTAGGCACATTTCTTGCGGGAGCGCAAAAAGGTGATTGGCAATCGGCAGGTCGCAGCGCTAGACAACGGCCTGGATTGCAGCCGGAGAGAATGCGTGTCGATTGCCGATATTTCCTTGTGGAGCGCGTTGATCGCCGGCGCCCTCTCATTCCTGTCTCCCTGTGTCCTGCCGCTCGTTCCGCCCTATCTCTGCTATATGGCAGGCATTTCCGTCGATCAGTTCCGTGGCGGCGCGGCGGTGACCGTCGCGCCCGATGTACGCCGCAGCGTGTTCTTTTCGGCGCTGTTCTTTACACTTGGATTTGCCACCGTTTTCGTGGCGCTGGGTGCCGGCGCCTCCAGTATTGGCATGGCTCTTCGCCAGCACCTTGATCTGCTGTCGAAGATCGGCGGGCTGATCATCGTCATCATGGGGCTGAATTTTCTCGGCCTCTTCCGAATCGGCCTGCTGGCACGTGAGGCGCGGTTCCAGAGCGGCGGCAAGCCGGCGACGCTGACCGGTGCCTATGTCATGGGCCTTGCCTTCGCCTTCGGCTGGACGCCGTGTATCGGTCCGGTACTGGGTGCGATCCTTGGTGTTGCCGCTTCGCGCGAAACGGTCGGTTCCGGGGCTGGCCTGCTGGCGATCTATTCGCTCGGGCTTGCCATTCCGTTCTGGATTGCTGCGGGCTTTTCCGGCGCGTTCATGCGCTTCCTGGCACGCTTCCGCCGTCACCTCGGCACTGTCGAGAAGGTTCTCGGCGCATTTCTGGTGTTGACGGGGCTGGCCTTCATGTTCGGATTCATCAGTCAAGCCGCAATCTGGTTCCAGCAGACCTTTCCAATCCTGATGCAGATCGGCTAAGCCGGAAGCATAAGCTTCGCACTGCAACATCATCGGACGGTCCCGTGACCGACATCATTAGCCTTCTTCTGCCGTTCTTCGGCCTGATCCTGATCGGCTATATTGCCGCAAAGGCGACCAAGCAGCCTGCAGAGGCGCTCGGGTGGCTGAACACCTTCATCATCTATGCCGCGCTGCCTGCGCTGTTCTTTAAGCTGGTGTCGCGGACACCGGTCGAGGATCTGGCGCAAATCGACTTCATCGCCACCGATCTCGCCGCCACCTATTCGATCTTCATCGCACTCTTCGTCATCGGCCGTTATGTCCGGAAAAGCCGCATGGACGAATCGACGATCCAGGCCTTCGCGGGTGCTTACGGTAATATCGGCTATATGGGGCCGGGTCTGGCGCTGATCGCCTTCGGCGACAAGGCGGCCGTCCCGGTGGCGCTGATCGTCTGTCTGGAGAATGCGATGCATTTCATCGTCGCGCCGGCGATGATGGCGGCGGCTGGAGATGACGATCGTTCACGCGGCCAGATCGCCGCCGATATTATCAGGAAGGTAGCGCTGCACCCGTTCATCCTTTCGACGGCAGCAGGCTTTCTCGCAGCCGCATTGCAATTCGAGCAACCGTCAGCGCTGCGGCAGTTCGTCGATTATCTGGCGCAGGCCGCCGCGCCCTGTGCGCTGTTTGCGATGGGTGTGACACTGGCGCTTAGACCGCTGAAGCGAATCCCGCCCGAAATCGGCTATATCGTTCCGGCAAAGCTGATCGTGCACCCGCTCGTCGTCTATGGAGCGTTGACACTGGTCGGCGGGTTCGATCCGATCTGGGTTTATGCCGCGATTCTGCTCGCGGCGCTGCCGACCGCGACCAATGTCTTCGTCATCGGCCAGCAGTATCACGTCTGGCAGGAACGCGCCTCGGCAACGATCCTCATCGCAACGGCCCTTTCCGTCGTGACGGTGTCGGTGTTTCTGATCGCGATCAAATCAGGCTTTCTGCCGGCTTAGCCTTTCCTTCAGCGCAGCCGGTATGCCGCGCAGACCCCGGCCTGGCTCTATGCCCTCGCGCATCACGATGCTGCGCAGCGGCGGGATGGCTGACAGAATATGCAGCCCAGCGGCCCGCAGCATCTGTACCGGCAGGAAATCGGACAGCAGAGACCGGTTCAACAAGTCGACGCTGGCGGTGCGCGTCATGATGTCGGCGCGGCGTTTGCGGTCGAACTGATCGCCCGAATCGGCTGCCACCGGCAGCTCGGCGCGGCTGCAGAGAATGTCGGTCAGCGCCATGATATCGCGCAGGCTGAGATTGAGGCCCTGAGCGCCGATCGGCGGGAAGACGTGCGCGGCCTCGCCGATCAGCGCGATCCGGCCCTTGCCGAAGCGATGCGCCATCATGCCGGACAACGGCCAGACCTGGACGCCCTCCTCGACGCTGACCCTGCCAAGCATCGACTGCATACGCTCCTCGACGAGGCGGCTCAAATCCTCCAGGGAGAGCTCCGCATTCGCAGCCGCCTCCGCCGGGTTCTGGACCCAGACCAGGCTGGAGCGGCTTCCGGGAAGCGGGACCTGTGTGAACGGCCCATGCTCGGTGTGGAATTCGGTGGAGATATTTTGATGCGGCACGGAATGACTGAAATTCAGCACCATGGCCGACTGCGGGTAGGACCAGTTGCGCACATCGATACCGGCCGTCTCGCGCAACTTCGATTTGCGGCCATCGGCGCCGATGGCGAAATCCGCGTTCACCATGTCGCCATCCGCCAATGTGATCGTCACCGTATCTGCGCCGATCTCGATCGTCTCTGCGAAGGCCGTGAAGCGGGTGATATTGCCCTCGCCCGCGATGGCGGCCTCAAGCACCGCCATCAAGGCGGCATTCGGGAAATTGTAACCGAAGGCATCGAGGCCGACTTCTGGGGCGCGGAAGGTCGTCGCCGGTGCGCGCAGCAGGCGATTCGTGCCGTCGATGATGCGCATGCTGGTCAGCGCCGCAGTGGCCGATTTCAGCTTGTCCCAGAGGGTCAGGCGGTCAAGGAAGCGGATCGACTGATCCATCAGCGCCGTGGTGCGCCGGTCTTCCTTGGGCGCAGGCGGCGCAATCAGCGCCACATTGCGGCCGCCGCGGGCAATCGCAACCGCGGCAACCATGCCGGCGAGACCGCCACCGATCACCGCCACTTCGAAATTCTTCATCGCATCGCTTCCGTCATCAGATGACGGCGAGCCGGCCTTATGCCGCCGGTTTCGCCTGACGGCGCCAACTATAGCCCTTGCCACTGTCCGCGTCACGCACAGCAGGCTGATAATGATGCTGAATTCCCGGAAGACGGTTTTCGGACAGACGCTTCAAGGCCGTCTCGTTGGTGACAGCAAAGCTGTCGATACCGACGCGCAGCATCAGCGGCACCTGGTCGATCAGCACGTCGCCGACGGCCCGCAATTCGCTCTTGTAGTCGAGGCGATCACGCAGCAGCGAAGCATGGCTGAAGGCGCGGCCATCGTTGAATGCCGGAAAGGCAACCGCGATGATCGCGAGGCGGTCGAGATAGGGCTCGAGCTTGCGGACATCGTCGGCCGGCTTGATCAGCACGCCGAGGCCGACATCGTTGCTCTCCTGCACTTTGGCAAACAGCTCATCGAGGGGAAGCAGCGGCTTCTGATCGCCCGTTGCCTTGACCTCTTCGGTTTCGATCACCCAGGCATCGTTTTCGACGAAGCCGGTTTCTCTCCAGATCTTGGTCATCATCCCCTCCTTATGCCGCTTCCGCTGCCGAGCCGTAGAGCGCATCCTTGAAAGGCTGCGGTCCGACGCGGCGGTAGGCTTCGAGGAAGATTTCCGACTGGTCCTTGCGGATCTTCAGATAGGTATCGACGATCGTCTCGATCGCATCCGTCACCTTCTCGGGCTCGAAGCCGCGGCCGATGATTTCGCCGATCGAGGTGTGCTCGTCGCCCGATCCGCCAAGGGTGATCTGATAGAGTTCGGCACCCTTCTTTTCCACGCCCAGCAGGCCGATATGGCCGACATGGTGGTGACCGCAGGCATTGATGCATCCCGAAATCTTGATCTTCAGCTCGCCGATCTCGGCCTGACGCTCGGCATCGCCGAAGCGGCGTGAGATTTCCTGCGCTAGCGGGATCGAGCGCGCATTGGCAAGCGCGCAATAGTCCAAGCCGGGACAGGCAATGATGTCGGTGATCAGGCCGGCATTGGCTTCGGCCAGATTGATGGCGACGAGGCCGCGATAGACGGCTTCGAGATCGGCCAGTGCTACATGTGGCAGAATGAGGTTCTGCTCGTGGCTGACGCGAATCTCGTCGAAGGCGTATTCCTCGGCGATATCGGCGATCGAATCCATCTGGCTGTCGGATGCGTCACCCGGGATGCCGCCGATCGGCTTCAGCGAGATCGTCACCATGCCGTAGTCTGGGTTCTTGTGCGGCTGGACATTCTGCTGGACCCAGCGGGCGAATGCCGGATCGGCCTTCTTCCAGCGAGCCAGATTTTCCCAGCCTTCGGCGCGCTGCGGCAGGGCGGGCGGCGCGAAATAGGCGGTGATCGCCTCGACATCCTGCTCGGGAAGCCTAAGCTCGGTATCCTTCAGCTGCGCGAACTCGACCTCGACCTGGCGGGCGAGTTCCTCGGCGCCGGTCTCATGGACGAGGATCTTGATGCGCGCCTTGTACTTGTTGTCGCGGCGGCCGTGCAGATTGTACACGCGCATGACTGCGGTCGTGTAGGAGAGCAGATCCTCTTCCGGCAGGAAGTCGCGGATCAGCTTGGCGACCATCGGCGTGCGGCCCTGGCCACCGCCGACGTAAACAGCAAAACCGATCTCACCCTTGTCGTTCTTCTTCAGATGCAGGCCGATATCGTGGACCTGGATCGCCGCGCGGTCACGCTCGGCACCGGTCACTGCGATCTTGAACTTGCGCGGCAGGAAGGAGAATTCCGGGTGGACCGACGACCACTGGCGCAGGATTTCCGCATAGGGCCTGGGATCAGCGACTTCGTCAGCGGCGGCACCGGCGAAATGGTCGGCTGTGACATTGCGGATGCAGTTACCCGACGTCTGCATCGCGTGCATCTCGACGGTTGCCAGCTCGGAGAGAACCGCCGGCATGTCGGAGAGCTTCGGCCAGTTGAACTGCAGATTCTGGCGGGTGGTGAAATGGCCGTAGCCGCGGTCGTAGGTGCGGGCGACATGGGCGAGCATGCGCATCTGCTTGGAGCTCAGCGTGCCATACGGGATCGCGATTCGCAGCATGTAGGCATGCAGCTGCAGATAGACGCCGTTCATCAGGCGCAGCGGCTTGAAGGCATCTTCGGAAAGCTCGCCGGCGAGACGGCGCTGGACCTGATCGCTGAACTGCGCAACGCGCTCGGCGACAAAGGCGTGGTCAAATTCGTCGTAACGGTACATCTGCTTCCTCAGACTGCAATGAATTCCGGATCGGCAGGCTTGTAGCCCGGCGCATATTCCATGGTCGGCCCTTGCGCGCGAATACGTTCGCGCAGGCGCAGCGGCCACAGAACTCCGTTGGTTTCCTGAACTTCGATGACATTCACGTCAACAACCTTGTTGTCGGCGTAAGCCTTCTTGCCGATTTCCTCCAGCGCCGTCACCGCTTCGGCATGGCGGGCAATCAGCGCATCTTGCAACGAGGTGACCCAAGCGCCATTGGCATCGAGCCAGACGGCAATGCCATCTGTCAGGCGGTTGGCGGTCAGTACCTTGTCTACCATAATCAGCTCCTTGCAAGTTCCGGCACGGTCGCCTGACGGCGCACCAGAGGCTCGGACAGTTCGAAATTGGCGCCTGCGACCGCATCGCCGATAATGACCATGACGGGACCCGTCAATTCGTCACGATGCTGCAGGTCGGGAAGATCGCGCAGAATGCCATGCAGCAGGCGTCGATCGGCGCGGCTGGCATTCTCGATGACGGCGACCGTAGTCTCCGCCGGAATGCCGGCCTCCATCAGCCGCTCGGCAACCGAGGCCGCAACGGTGCGGCCCATGTAAACGGCAATTGTCGCGCCGGAGACCGCAAGGCTTGCCCAATCGGGCAGCACATCGCCGGTCAGATCGTGGCCGGTGGTGAAGACCAGCGACGAGGCAACGCCGCGCAGGGTCAGCGGCAGCTCGAAATCGGCGGCGGCAGCGAAAGCCGACGTGATGCCGGGGACGATCTCATAGGCGATGCCGGCAGCGCGTAGCGCCGCCATCTCCTCGCCTGCCCGGCCATAGACCAGGGGATCACCGGACTTCAGGCGCACGACGCGCTTGCCGTCGCGGCCAAGCTGCACCAGCAGATCGTTGATCTCTTCCTGCGACTTCGAATGGCAGCCCTTGCGCTTGCCGACAGAAATGCGCTCGGCATCGCGGCGGCCCATATCGACGATCGCCTGCGGGACCAGCGCATCGAAAACCAGAACATCGGCTTCCATCATGACGCGCTGGGCACGCAGCGTCAGAAGATCTTCGGCACCCGGACCGGCGCCGACCAGCCAAACGCGGCCCTGCGCCTTGCCGGTTTCCTGCAGCAGCGCATTGGCGGCGCGCTTGGCTTCGGGCAGATTGCCGTTTGCAACCGCATCGGCCACCGCTCCGGAAAAGAAACCGCGCCAGAAGACGCGGCGGGAAACGCCGCGCGGAATTAGCTGCTCGACGGCGCGGCGGTAGCTGGTTGCCAGTGTTGCAAGGCGTCCAAGCGACGGCGACAGCAGCTGATCGACCTGCGCGCGGATCATCTGCGCCAGCACGGGACCGGCGCCTTCGGTGCCGATCGCAACGGCGACGGGAGCGCGATTGACCAGGGCCGGCGTATAGAAATCGCAATAGTCGGGCTGATCGACGGCATTCGCCGGGATCTTTGCGGCGCGCGCGGCATCGACGATCGCGCGATCCTGCCCGGCCTCGCCGGTGGCGGCAAAGACGAGCGCTGCGCCATTCACCTGATCAGCGCTGAAATCCGCGCGAACCGTCTCGATGCGATTGGCAATGAGGAAGGCGTGATAGCTGGCCTCAGGGCGGTCGGCATAGGCAACGATCCGCGCCTGCGTGTTCAGCAGCAGGCGCACCTTCGCATAGGCCTCGTCTCCGTTGCCAAAGACGGCTGCGACCCGCCCTTCCACACGGAAGAAGGCAGGGAAAACCGATAGCTGTTCGCTCTTGGAAGGCATTATCATTCCACTTCGAAGTTGCGCCAATATGCCTGTAACGGGCAAGGCGTTGAAGAAACAGAAATTCGAAAGCCTACGCGGTCCGCGTAATCTTTTGCCTGCATGCCACTGATTTGAGAAAAGTCGCCCGAGCGACGCCGTTGTCGCTGCAGTGCAATGTAAAGCCTGTGATCAAAAACGTCCATCTGGCATTTCGGCATTTTTCTTCTTGCCCGGGCGGGATAGACTTCGGGGCATAAGGAGAAAGCCATGGCCTCAAAGACGATCGCCCCTCGCCTGCTCGACGTGATGGAGCGCGATATCCTGCCGCTGACCGAGCGCGGTGTCGCGTCCGGGAACAAGGTGTTCGGCGCGGCGATCCTGCGCAAGTCCGATCTCTCGCTTGTCATAGCCGAAACCAACAACGAGCTCGAAAATCCGCTCTGGCATGGCGAGGTCCATACGCTCAAGCGCTTCTACGAACTTGGCGAGAAACCGGCGACGAAGGACCTGATTTTCCTGTCGACCCACGAGCCCTGCACGATGTGCATGTCGGCAATCACCTGGGCGGGTTTCGACAATTTCTACTATTTCTTCAGCCACGAAGATTCGCGCGACGCATTCGCGATCCCGCACGACCTGAAAATCCTGAAGGAAGTCTTCGGGCTGGAGCCCGGCGGCTACCGCAAGCAGAACGCCTTCTGGAACAGTTTTGCGATTGCCGACCTGGTGGAAACCGAGGAGCGCGCGCTGGGCGCTGAACTCAAGGAACAGACGGCCAGAATCAAGGCGCGCTACGCCGGGCTGTCCGAGAGCTACCAATCCTCAAAAAGCGCCAACGACATTCCCCTGAATTGAGCGATCATGGAACCTTCGAAAGACATTTCACGCCTCATCGAGATCATGGCGGCGCTGCGCAATCCTGAGACCGGCTGCCCCTGGGACATCGTCCAGACCTTCGAGAGCATCAAGCCCTATACGATCGAGGAAGCCTACGAGGTCTCCGACGCGATCGAGCGCAACGATATGGACGATCTCTGCGACGAACTCGGCGACCTGCTTCTGCAGGTGGTCTTTCATGCGCGGATGGCCGAGGAGGCCGGCGAGTTTTCCTTCGGCGATGTCGTGGAAGCGATCACCCGCAAGATGATCCGCCGCCACCCGCATGTGTTCGACCGCTCGGATGCCGATACGCCCGCGCGGGTGAAGCAGCAGTGGGACGAGATCAAGCAGGCCGAAAAGCGCGAACGCGCTGAACGCCGCGCCAAGCGTGGCCTGAGCGAGGATTTCAATGCCGGACATCTCGGCTCCGTACAGCGCAGCTTTCCTGCACTGACGGAAGCGCTGAAGCTGCAGGAGCGCGCCGCCAAGGTGGGTTTCGACTGGTCGGCGCCGGAGCCGATCCTCGACAAGATCGAGGAAGAGATCGGTGAGCTGCGGGAGGCGCTGGCGCATGGCGACAGGGCCAAGGTCAGCGACGAGCTAGGCGATCTGATTTTCGCCGTCGTCAATATCGGCCGCCATGTCGATGCCGATCCGGAACAGTCTCTGCGCGGAACAAACACCAAGTTCAGGCGCCGTTTCAATCATATAGAAACGGTTCTTGAGAAAGAAGGCGAGACGTTGCAGGTTGCCAGCCTGGAGCGGATGGAAGAAATCTGGCAGGCCGCCAAGGCCATCGAACGGCAGCTTGGCTGAGGCGCCATGAAGCTCGCCGGCCTTGAGATCGCGATTGCAGGCGCCGGGATCGGCGGACTGTCGCTTGCGGCACTCTTGGCGCGGCATGGTGCCACCGTGACGATCTACGACCAGATGGCGGCACCACAGCCGGTTGGATCGGGCTTCGTGTTGCAGCCGACGGGATCGGCCGTTCTCTCTGCGATGGGTCTGCTTGATAAGGTCGATTAACGCGGCGCCAGGATACGGCGCATGCACGGAAAGCTGTCGACGACGGGCCGCACCGTGCTTGACGTGGGCTACCGCAACGGCGCCTCCGGCATCGCCATCCAGCGTGTCGCACTTTTCGACCTGCTGCTTGATGCAGCGGTCGCCGCCGGCGTCGGCTTCGAGACTGCATCGCGGGTGACGGCGATCGAGCCAGGCGTGCGGCCACGGTTGAAGCTCGGCAATGGCAAGACATCAGCCGCATCCGAACTCGTCGTCGATGCCATGGGTGCCAGTTCGCCGATCGGTTACAAATCGTCAACAGAACTCGACTATGGCGCACTCTGGGCCACCGTTCCCTGGGATGGGTCCGGCACCTTCCGCTCCGACGAACTGGAGCAGCGCTACCACCGCGCCAGCCAGATGGCGGGTGTCCTGCCGGTCGGTACGGCGAAGGATGGCGCGGCGCCAATGGCAACCTTCTTCTGGAGCATCCGCAACAAGGATGTGGCGGCTTGGCGGGACGCCGGGCGCGAGGCCTGGATGGAGGCCGTGCATCGCTTCTGGCCCGAGGCGGCGCATTTCGCGGCGGCGGCCGAGCCAGTCCATGCCCGCTACCGGCATCATACGCGGCTACCGCTTGCGGCAGTAAACAGCGTCAAGATCGGCGATGCCTGGCACGCGACAAGCCCGCAGCTCGGACAGGGTGCCAATATGGCGCTGCTCGATGCTGCCTCTCTTTGCGCGGCGCTCGCCCGTGAGCCATCGGTCAGCGACGCGATCGCCCGCCATCTCAGGCAACGGCAATTGCACATCCGGTTCTATCAACTGTTGAGCCGGGTGCTGACGCCCTTCTATCAGTCCGACAGCCGTCTCCTGCCGATGAGCAGAGATGTGATGATCGGTCCGGCGACCAAACTGCCACTGCTCCGAAACCTGATCACGACGCTGGTCACCGGCGAGCTACTCGATCCGGTCGGTCGCATTGGCCTAGAGTGGCTTTCGCCCCGCAGCGAACTGCCTTGAGTAATCAGACGGCGCTGCTATAGCCGAGCGCGGAGAACTGCTGCTGGAACCACCAGTAGCCTGCGGCCGTCAGAGCGGCGACGATGGCAAACAGTATCCAGCCGGTTACCGTCAGCTTTTTCGCGGCGGCATCGCGATAGTTGAGCTTCGCACCGGCGACCAGAAAGCCGAGGCCGAAGACGAGGCAGGCGGGTACGGCAAGAAAGGCTTTCAGCTGATAGCTGACTTCGGGAACACCGGCCTGCGCTTCCTCAAGCGGCTGCAGGAGAAAGAACCAGGCGATCGCGCATCCGAGCGCAATCAGCAGCAGCCCTCCGGCGCGCGCCTTGATCTCAGCCATGCCATCCCCTCCATGAACCGGAAATACAGCTAGAGCCTTGGAGCGCTCAGCGCTCCCAATCTTCCTTGGCCTTCGATCCGCTGCCGAGCCGCCCTTCGAGGGCGGTAGCTTCCGTCTCCGACAGGCGCAGATCGAGCGTGATCGACCCGTCTTCATTGTCTTCGCGGGCATCGACGATGGCGTGCTCGTAAATCCATGGCAGAAGAGCAAGCTTGCCGACCGGGATCGTGATGGTTGCTTCGGTCATGACGCCGGACAGGCGGCGGCTGATTTCTTCCATCAGCTGATCGACGCCCTCGCCGCTGACGGCCGAAACCGCCACGACATTCTTGGTACCGCCGGCCTTCTGGACCATGACGTCATGCGTTTCCGGTTCCAGCCGGTCGATCTTGTTCCAGACCTCGATGATGCGCTTGGCGCCTTCCGCCTCGTCGATGCCGAGGTCGTTGAGGATGCGCAGAACGTCGGCGCTCTGAGCCGGATTGTCGTCATCGGCCATGTCGCGGACATGCAGGATGAGATCGGCTTCCAGCACTTCTTCAAGCGTCGCGCGGAAGGCTGCGACCAGATGCGTCGGAAGATCGGAAATGAAGCCGACCGTGTCGGAGAGAATGACGGTGCGGCCATGTGGCAGCTTCATGCGACGCAGCGTCGGATCGAGCGTTGCGAAGAGCATGTCTTCGGCGAGCACGCCAGCACCGGTGATGCGGTTGAACAGCGTCGACTTGCCGGCATTGGTATATCCGACGAGAGCCACGATCGGATGCGGCACCTTGCGGCGCTTGGCGCGATGCAGCTGGCGGGTGCGCACCACCTGCTCCAGCTCGCGCTCGAGCTTGATGATCCGGTCTTGCAGCATGCGCCGGTCGGCTTCGATCTGGGTTTCGCCCGGACCACCCATGAAGCCGCCACCGCCGCGCTGGCGCTCAAGGTGGGTCCAGCTGCGGACCAGACGGCCCTTCTGGTAGTTCAGATGCGCCAGATCGACCTGCAGCGTGCCTTCCTTGGTGGACGCACGGCGGCCGAAAATTTCAAGGATCAGCCCGGTCCGGTCGATGACCTTGACGTTCCATGCCTTCTCGAGATTGCGCTGCTGTACCGGGGTCAGCGGGTGATCGACGATCACCAGGCCCGAATCGTATTCCTCGAGCTTGGCCTTGATCTCTTCGATCTTGCCGGTCCCGAGCAGCGTTGCGGGCCGCGGATCGCTGATCGGCACGATGGCGCCGTAGACGACATCGAGGTCGATGGCTTCGGCGAGGCCGCTGGCCTCTTCGAGCCGGCTTTCAGGAGAGCGGGTGACGGTGATCGCACCGTCAGCGGATGCGCCGCGTCCGCGTGCCTGCTTGAGAACAGGCACGACGACGGTCGCGTTCATATCGTCCCGGAGCTTTTCGGCTTCCGGGATGATGGAATCATTCTTCGTATCGCGTGTCGAAATAACGTCTGATCCTATCAGGAAGCGGCTTCTTCGCTCTCGAACATCTGCATCGGCTGGCCCGGCATGATGGTCGAGATCGCGTGCTTATACACGAGTTGCGAATGACCGTCACGGCGAAGAAGAACACAGAAGTTGTCGAATGAAGTGACAACGCCGGTCAGCTTAACGCCGTTAATAAGAAAAATTGTCAGGGAAATCTTTTGTTTGCGAACAGTATTGAGAAATAAGTCCTGCAAATTCTGAGAACGTTCCGCCATCGCGCCGCTTCTTTCTTTATTGCCGACATGTCTCAGCCGGTGGAATACTAATCAGCCTCTCCAAGCCATCAGCAGGTACCCTCATCCCCTGCGTCCAGCAAATCTTGGTATCAAATCGCAATCTTTTCCGCAACGTCGAAAAAGGCTTCCCGGATATTCTGGGAGACGCTGCCGGGGTGACCGTTGGCAATCGTCTCGCCATCCAGGGAAACGACAGGAAAACAAATGCTTGTCGCGGCGGTGATGAAGACTTCACGGGCCGCCAGCATGTCGGCGACGGTGAACTTGCGCTCGGCGATCTTGAGGCCGAGCTTGGCACCGACATCGATCAGCGTCGTGCGGGTGATGCCGCGCAGGATGCCGTGT
Organism: Rhizobium sp. BE258; assembly: GCF_031457345.1. Taxonomy (NCBI): domain Bacteria; kingdom Pseudomonadati; phylum Pseudomonadota; class Alphaproteobacteria; order Hyphomicrobiales; family Rhizobiaceae; genus Rhizobium; species Rhizobium sp. BE258. Next base: position 214,247 of record NZ_JAVDWL010000008.1, on the reverse strand, counting down.
TCAGCCGGACGGGTGATCAGCGTGCCATCGGCATCGACGATCCAGACGTTGGTGGCAGCGCCCTCAGTAACGAAGCCGTCGCGATCGACATAGATCGCTTCCTGGGCACCGGCTTCCTTGGCCTGCTGGCGGGCCATCGCATTCGGCAGCAGGCCAACGGTCTTGATATCAACACGGTCCCAGCGGTTGTCAGGCATGCTGATGGCCTTGATGCCGCCGGCATTCTTTTTGGCAATGATCGACGGATCCGTGCTCTTGGCGGTGATGACGATTGACGGCTTGGTGCCCTCGGCCGGAAAAACGTGGTCGCGCCGCGCCACGCCGCGCGTCACCTGCATGTAGAACAGGCCGTTCTTCACCTTGTTGCGGCGAAGCGTCTCGCGAATCACGGTGACCAGTGCCGCGCGGCTCATCGGCGCTGCGATCCGGAGTTCACTCAACGAGCGGTTCAGGCGGTCGAGGTGGCGGGTGATATCGACGATATAGCCGTGCCTGACTTCGCAGACCTCATAGACCCCATCGGCGAACTGGTAGCCACGATCCTCGATGTGAACGCCCGCCTGGGCATGGGGAACATACTGGCCGTTGACGTAGGAAATTCTTGGCATCGGGAAACCTGGCTGTGGGGCAATGAAGAGAGCCGGCGCGGGCTTGCGCGCCGGAAAATGATCAAACGCCGAGCGACTTCAGCTTGCGATGCAGCGCCGAGCGCTCCATGCCGACGAACTCGGCCGTGCGCGAGATGTTGCCGCCGAAGCGGTTAATCTGGGCGATGAGATAGTCCTTCTCGAACATCTCGCGGGCCTCGCGCAGCGGCAGCGTCATGATGTGGTAGTCGTTCTTGGCAGAGACCTTCGGCAGCATGTCGCCGAGATCGGTCGGCAGCATGTCGGCGGTGATCGGCGCGTCGGGACCGTCGGAGCGGGCAAGGATCATCAGGCGCTCGATATTGTTGCGCAGCTGGCGGATATTGCCCGGCCAGTCATGGGCCTGCAGCACCGCCATCGCGTCGTCGCCGATCCGGCGCAAACGAATGCCGGCCTGTTCGGAGATCTGGCGCATCAGCTGATCGACGAGGAACGGAATGTCCTCGCGGCGCTCGGCCAGTGCCGGCACGCGAACCGGGACCACCGCCAGGCGATGATAGAGGTCTTCGCGGAACCATCCTTCGGCAATGCGGCTTTCGAGGTTATAGGCCGTCGAGGAAATGATGCGGACATCGACCTTGACGCGCTTCGAGCCGCCGACGCGTTCGAACTGCTGGTCGACAAGCACGCGCAGGATCTTGTTCTGTGTCTCGCGGGGCATCTCGCCGACTTCGTCGAGGTAGAGAATGCCGCGATGCGCTTCCTCGAGAGCGCCCGTCTTGCGGGCCTGGCCGGGTGAACCTTCCGTGCCGAAAAGCGCGATTTCCATGCGATCTGGCGTAATGTTGGCTGCATTCAGCGCGACGAACGGGCCGCTGGCGCGCGTCGACTTCTTGTGAATCATCCGCGCCACCAGCTCCTTGCCGGAGCCGGATGCGCCGAAGATCATGATGCGGCTGTTGGTCGGCGACACCTTCTCGATCGTCTGGCGAAGCTGGGAGACGGCAACCGAAGTACCGATCAGCTCGACGGCATCGCCTGCCCGCTTCTTCAGTTCCGAGACTTCGCGCTTCAGCTTGGAATTCTCGAGCGCGCGCTCGGCAATCAGGATCAGGCGATCGGCCTTGAACGGCTTCTCGATGAAATCGAAGGCGCCGCGCTTGATGGCGGAAACCGCGGTTTCGATATTGCCATGGCCGGAAATCATCACCACCGGGATATCGGGATGGCGGGTCTTGATCTCGTCGAGCAGTGAAAGGCCGTCGAGCTTGCTGCCCTGCATCCAGATATCGAGGAAGATCAGCCGCGGGGCGCGATCGGAAATCGCCGCCAGCGCGCTGTCGCTGTCATGCGCCGTGCGCGTTTCGTGACCTTCATCCGAAAGGATGCCCGAGACGATCTCGCGAATATCGTGCTCATCGTCGACGACGAGAATATCAGAGGCCATAAACGCTTTCCTTGTCGGTTTCAGCAGGGGCGGACGAAGCCGGCTCGAGACGCGGCAGATGCACGCGGATCATGGCTCCTCTCCCCTGGTCAAAATCTGCGGGCGCATCATGCAGCTCAAGCTGCCCGCCATGCTCTTCAATAATTTTCTTGACGATCGCCAAGCCGAGCCCGGTGCCCTTCTCGCGCATCGTCATATAGGGCTCCAGAATGCTGTGCCGGTTTTCGACAGGCAGGCCGCGTCCGTTGTCGATGACATCGACGGTGAAGCGGTCCCGGCCCTCGTCCATCCCGGCGCGCACAAGCACCTTGCGCTCGTCGCGCTCCTCGCTCGGCACCGACTCGATGGCCTCGACGGCATTCTTGATGAGGTTGCCGAAGGCCTGGCCGAGCATCCGGCTATCGAACATGCCTTCGAGCGGCCGTTCGCCGAGATCCTGCAGGAAGCTGACATGGGTATTGCCCATCTCGCGCAGGAACATCGCGTCGCGCAGGATATCGCGCAGGTCGCTCTGCTCCTTGGTCGGCTTCGGCATGCGCGCAAAGGCCGAGAATTCGTCGACCATGCGGCCGATGTCGCCGACCTGGCGGATGATCGTATCGGTACACTGGTCGAAGACGGTCTTGTCGTCCTGATTGATCTGCTTGCCATAGCGGCGCTGGATGCGCTCGGCCGATAGCTGGATCGGCGTCAGCGGGTTCTTGATCTCATGGGCAATGCGGCGCGCCACGTCACCCCAAGCGGTCGAGCGCTGGGCAATGACCAGATCGGTGATGTCGTCGAGCGTGATGACGTAGGATTCGGCGCCATCGCGCACCTCTTCACGCGTCACCTGGACGCTGAGAGTACGAACGGTACCGCCCCGCACCAAGGCGATCTGCTTGCGGAAATCGCCGCGATAGCGCTGGGCGGCTTCGGTCAGCACCTGATCGACCTCGGGGGCGATCTCGGCCAGCTGCTTGCCGAGCATGTCGGACGCGTCGAGCGTCATCAATGCCTCGGCCGAACTGTTGACGATGGTGATTGCCCGGTCGCCCTCGACACCGATGACCGCAGCGGTGACACCGGATAGGACCGCCTCAATGAAACGGCGGCGGTCGTCGACCTCGTCTTTCGCTTCCAGAATTTCGTCCCGCTGGGTGCGGATCTCGGAGATCATCTTGTTGAAGGTGCGCGACAGATTGGCAACGTCGCCATCGACGGCGTGCACGGGCACGACGATGTCCATGTTGCCCGAGGCAACGCTGTCGGCTGCCGTGATCAGCAAGCGGATCGGCCGGACGATACGGTCGGCAACGGCAATCGCCGTCCAGATGGCGGCAAGCAGAACGATCAGTGCGAAGCCGATATAGAGAACCGCGAAGGCGATCTGCAGCGAGACCCGGCCCGCCTCCATCGACTGATATTCGTTGGCGTTTTCCTGCATGAGCCGCATCGCGCCCATGACCTTCGGATCGACCGCACGCACGGTGTAGAGGAAAGCATCCGGAATGGACTCGAGCTTGATGATGGCGCCGACAAGGTTGGTCACGCCCGGCGGAATCAGCGTCGGCTGGCCGGCAGCGGCCTTGGTCAGCGCATCCGGCGGGATCGCCGGCAACGGCTTCTCGGTCTTGATATCGGCTTGCGTGATGACATCGCCGTTGCTTTCGACGAGGAAAGCTCCGAGCAGGCCGCGGCCACGCGCCTGGCGGGTCATCAATTCCGCAAAGCCGGTCCGATCGAGATTGTAGAGCGTGCGATTGCGCTCCAGATCATTGGCCATCGATACGGTCTGGCCCTGGAGATAACTTGCGTTCTCCATCATGTAGGCCTGGCCGACATTGCGGGACGAACTGACGATCGACTGAGTGCGGAGCGCGAACCAGCGATCGAGACCGGCATTCAGCGTGATACTGGCGAAGAGTGCGACGAGGATCGCCGGCGTGATTGCCACGAGCGAGAACAGCACGACGATGCGGATGTGGAGGCGGGCGGCCGCCCTTCCGCGCGTACGCGCCTTCATCAGCCGTGCGACCTCGCGGCCAATCAGCGCCATCAGGCCGAGAACGAAGAACGAATTGACGACGACTGAGGTGATGACCACGCGGGAGGTCGGTTCGATCGGCGTGAAGCCGAGAAGCACGAAGAGTGTGGCGGTGGCACAAAGAAGCGCACCACCGGCCAGCATGAGACCGGGCAATGCAAAGAGCGCGCGACGATCGGTGACGATTGCCACTCCTTCGTCTTCTGCCGCAGGCGATGCCGCATCCTGCTTCATCTGGTCATTCTCCTGGCGGCAAGCCGCCACGCCACATCTGCAATCACCGGGCCGAAAAACCATCAGCGCCCGCGCAATCCCGGTCTATCGAGATCAGCGGCACAGACCATCTGTTATGGTTACGATTGTCCAAACCCTATGCGTGACCTTTAAGCAACGCATTGTGGCGAAAATGCAACGCATGCCGCCACATTGTCAAGCTGTGCGGGAGCTCCGGTAGACCGAAACGCCAAGCTCGCGGATCTTTTTGCGCAGCGTATTGCGGTTCAAGCCCAGCAGATCGGCTGCCTTGATCTGGTTGCCGCGTGTCGCCGTCAGGGCCGCGAGGATCAGCGGATATTCGAGTTCCGTCAGTACACGGTCATAAAGCCCAGGTGGCGGCAAATTCTCGCCAAAACTTGCAAAGTATGTGCGCATATTCTCTTCGACAGCCTGCGCGATGGTCATCGAACCCGAGCGGATCGGACCCTTGTCGATCGGGCTGTCGGGGACGTCGGAGCGCAGCTCGCTTTCGATGATTTCGCGGCTGATCACATCCTGTGGATAAAGTGCCATCAGACGGCGAATAAGGTTCTCAAGCTCGCGCACGTTGCCGGGCCAGGCATAGGCCTTCATCAGCTCCAGCGCTTCCTGATCGAATCGCTTGGTGCCTAGGCCCTCCTTTTCAGCCTGCTGGATGAAGTGGCGGACAAGATCCGGAATATCTTCGGCGCGATCGCGCAGCGGCGGCAGGCGCAGCGGCACGACGTTGAGGCGGTAATACAGATCCTCGCGGAAGAGGCCCTGGTTGATCGCCTGCTTCAGGTCCTTGTTGGTGGCGGCGACGATGCGGACATCGGTGCGGATCGGCGTACGGCCGCCGACCGTGGTGTACTCGCCCTGCTGCAGCACGCGCAGAAGGCGGGTCTGTGCATCCATCGGCATGTCGCCGATTTCGTCGAGGAACAGCGTGCCGCCCTCGGCCTGCTCGAAGCGGCCGGTCGAGCGGTTCTGCGCACCGGTAAAGGCGCCCTTCTCGTGACCGAACAATTCGGATTCGATCAGGTCGCGCGGGATTGCGGCCATGTTGATGGCGACGAAGGGGCCATTGCGGCGCTTGCCGTAATCGTGGAGCGCGCGGGCGACGAGTTCCTTGCCGGTACCGGATTCGCCGGTGATCATCAGCGTCAGGTCGGTCTGCATCAGACGCGCGAGGACGCGGTAGATTTCCTGCATTGCCGCCGAACGGCCGACCAGGGGCATGCCGTCCTGCATGTCCTCGTCGAGTTTCGCGGGCTTCTTCTTCGGCTCGGAAAGCGCCCGGCCGATGATGCCGATCAGTTCCGTCAGGTCGAACGGCTTCGGCAGGTAGTCGTAGGCACCCTTTTCGGAGGCCTTGATCGCCGTCATGAAGGTATTCTGGGCGCTCATGACAAGCACCGGCAGGTCCGGCCGCGCCTTCTTGATGCGCGGCAGCAGATCGAAGGCATTCTCATCGGGCATGATAACGTCGGTCACCACAAGATCGCCCTCGCCTGCCGAAACCCAGCGCCAGAGCGTGGCGGCGTTCGAGGTAATGCGAACATCGTACCCGGCCCGGCTGAGCGCCTGATTGAGCACCGTACGAATGGCCGCATCATCATCTGCGACGAGGATCGTTGCTGTCATCGAGAAGTTCCTGTGGGGTTTGCAATTGCCGCGTCATCGGAAGAGGCATCCTTGGATGCGGGCATCAGGACGCGGAAGGTGGTCTTGTTGTTCTGGCTGTCACATTCGATGATGCCGCCATGGTCGCCGATGATCTTGGCGACCAGCGCCAGACCGAGGCCGCTGCCATTGGTCTTGGTGGTGATGAAGGGATCGAAGAGATGCGGCAACAGGTCGGAGGGAACGCCGGGGCCGTTGTCCTGCACGCAGAATTCCAGCGGCAGCGAAATCTTCTCGCGGGTTCCGGCGACGGAGAGGCGGATACCCGGACGATAGGCCGTCGTCAGCAGGATTTCGCCATCCTGCCGTTCGCCGACGGCTTCTGCCGCGTTCTTCACCAGATTGAGGAACACCTGCACCAGCTGGTCGCGATTGGCGTAAACGGCCGGAAGCGAAGGGTCGTAGTTCTCGGTGATGCGAATCTGGCGGGCGAAGCCAGCCTTGGCCACGGCTTTCACATGATCGAGAACGGAGTGGATATTGACCGGGACGCGATCGACGGGGCGCTCGTCCGAGAAGACTTCCATGCGGTCGACGAGCGATACGATGCGGTCAGTCTCGTCGCAAATCAGCCGCGTCAGCGCCCGGTCCTCATCGATGGCGGATTGTTCGAGAAGCTGGGCCGCGCCGCGGATGCCCGACAGCGGGTTCTTGATCTCATGCGCCAGCATCGATGCAAGGCCGGTTACCGAGCGGGCAGCGGCGCGATGCGTCAGCTGGCGGTCGATCTTGTCAGCCATCGAGCGCTCCTGGAAGACGACGACGACGGAACCCGGCGCGCTGATCACCGGCGCCACATAGAGATCCACCAGCTTGTCCTGGCCAAGGCGGGGCGAGCTCAGATCGACGCGGTATTCATTCACCGGTGCGCGGCGTTCGCGGACCTGATCGATCAGCGCCAGCAGCGGACTGCCGAAGGGAATGAAGGTCGAGATTTTGTAGCGCGCCAAATGCGAGGCGCTGGCGCCGAAGAAAGCCTCGGCCTCCCAATTGGCAAAGGCGACGAGACCGGCCTCGTCCACCATGATGACAGGGTTCTGGATGGCATTCAGAACCGCCATCGCCACACCACCCGTCTGATCCGCCTGCGTCTTGTCGGTCATGCCGCCTCCCGGCTTTCAGCTGCTTCTGCCTCTGCAGAGAGCGCATCGTAAAGCCGCCGCTCCACCTCCAGCGGCTGCTTCGAAGTCATGATCACGGCTTTGTCGTCCTTTGACAGCGCTGGCGCATAGCGCTCCAGGTACCAGCCGAGATGCTTGCGCGAATGGCGAATGGCGACATGTTCGCCGTAGAATTCGAGCATCATCCGGTAATGTTCGACGGCGATATCAGCGATTTCCGGGCGCTTCGGACCGGCGGCACCGGCAATGACGCCCGCGTGCCAGGGGCGGCCCTGACAGCCACGGCCGAGCATTACCGCATCGGCGCCCGAGCGGCGGAGGATTTCCTCAGCATCCTCAGGCGTGTTGACATCGCCATTGGCGATCAGCGGCACGGAAATGACATCGCGGACGGCGCGGATCGCATCCCAGTCCGCCTTGCCTTCGTAAAATTGCATGCGGGTGCGGCCATGGATGGTGATCAGCTGGACGCCGGCATCCTCGGCGCGCTTGGCAATCTCGGGAGCGTTCAGCGAATTCTCGTCCCAGCCGAGGCGCATCTTCAGCGTGACAGGCACATTGACGGCCTTCACCGTCGCCTCGATCAGTGTGAGAGCATGATCAGGATCGCGCATCAGCGCCGAGCCCGAATAACCGCCGATGACCTTCTTTGCCGGGCAGCCCATGTTGATGTCGATAATATCGGCACCTGCGTCGGCAGCGACCTTTGCCGCCTCTCCCATCCAATAGGCCTCGCGACCGGCAAGCTGCACCATATGCGGCTTGAAACCGGCGGCTTGCAGCCGTGACCAGGATTCGGCGGCGTTGTTGACCAGTTCACGGCTCGCAACCATCTCGGTGACGACGAGACCGGCGCCGTATCGCCAGGCCAATTGCCGGAACGGCATATCGGTGACGCCGGACATGGGCGCCAGCGCAACACGGTTGCGCACGGAGACGTTTCCGATCTGCAAAGGCGCTGCTAGGTTCACTCGATGCAATTGATTATCTTTCAGGCACACAATATGGCTGCACTATTTTTAGCCATAGACGAATGGCTTGCCAAGAGGCTTTGGTTAGAATTGATATTTTTCGGGCAGAAGCTGGAAAGCCGGTAGCCGAGCCTATAGAGCACATGTGTCGCTTTCTGCTTATTTTAGGGATTTATGGCGCAAATGCATTCGAAGCAACCATTATCGGCCGGTATCGTCGTCGTTGCCGCCGGGCGCGGCGAGCGTGCAGGCGCGTCCACCGAGGGTCCGAAGCAGTACCGGATGATCGGCGGCAAGCCGGTTATTGCCCACACGCTTGAAAACTTCATGACATGGGAACATGCCTCGCAGATCGTCGTCGTCATTCATCCCGACGACGAGGCGCTGTTCGACAAGGCGCTGCGCCATATCCTCTCGGCAACGCCGATCGTGGCAGTTCATGGCGGCGCGACGCGCCAGCAGTCGGTCCTGGCGGGTCTCAGGCATCTCAAGGACAGGGGCATCACCCACGTGCTGATCCACGATGCGGTACGGCCGTTCTTCGACCATGACCTGCTCGATCGCATTGCCGGTGCGCTAACCGACGGCGCGCCCGCGGTTCTCCCGGCAACACCGGTCGCCGATACGCTGAAGCGCGCCAACAAAGACGGAACGGTTCTCGAAACCGTCTCGCGCGACCATCTCTTCGCAGCGCAGACACCGCAGTCCTTCGCCTATGATGCCATTCTTGCAGCTCATGAGAAGGCCCATTCCGCAGGCCGCATCGATTTCACCGACGACGCATCGATTGCCGAATGGGCCGGAATGCCGGTAACCATCGTGGAAGGATCGGCTGACAACATGAAACTGACCGTCAAACGCGATATCGCCCTTGCCGACAACCGGCTGTCGTCGTCTGCCTTACCCGATGTTCGCACAGGCAATGGCTACGACGTCCACCAGCTCGTGCCCGGCGACGGGGTGACGCTCTGCGGGCTGTTCATTCCGCACGACCAGAAGCTCAAGGGCCATTCGGACGCCGATGTCGCGCTGCATGCCTTGACGGACGCGCTGCTTGCCACATGCGGCGCCGGCGATATCGGCGATCACTTCCCGCCATCCGACCCGCAGTGGAAGGGTGCCGCCTCGCGGATTTTCCTTGAGCACGCGGCGAAAATCGTCCGCGACTGCGGCGGCACGATCATGAATGCCGACGTCTCGCTGATCGCCGAAGCGCCGAAGGTCGGCCCTCACCGCGATCAGATGCGCGCCAATCTGGCCGAATTCCTCGGTATCTCGATCGGCCGCTGCTCGGTCAAGGCGACCACCAACGAAACGATCGGCTTCGTCGGCCGCCGTGAAGGCATCGCGGCAATTGCCACGGCCACGGTTGTCTTCCGTGGCACGAAGGAGTGACGATGTTTCCGGCTGATATCCTTGCTCTCTCAGAAAAGATCATCCGGGAGTTTTCGGCCGCCGGCCTGATGGTCTCGACGGCCGAGTCCTGCACCGGCGGATTGATCGCCAGCGCCCTGACGGAGATTTCCGGGTCGTCAGCCGTCGTCGACCGTGGCTTTGTGACCTATACGAATACCGCCAAGATGGAGATGCTCGGCGTTCACGACGAGGCGCTCGCCCGCTTCGGCGCGGTCTCCGAGGAGACGGCGAGGCAGATGGTGCATGGCGCCCTCTTCCGCTCGCGCGCCGCTGTGGCGGTTGCCGTTACCGGCATTGCGGGCCCTGGCGGCGGCTCGCCGGAGAAGCCTGTCGGTCTCGTGCATCTCGCAGCAAAATCACGGCGCGGCGAACTCCTCCATCGCAAGATGCTCTATGGCGATATCGGCCGCGAACAGGTTCGGCTCGCGACCGTTGCGACAGCACTGGAAATGCTGCTGTCGCTGAAGTAGCATGCCGGAACAAAAGTCTTCTGCTACCGTTCCTGCCGCGTTGCCGGCCAATGCCGGTTTTGAAGGATTGTTCCCATGCGATACTTGGCCGTCTTCGGCGTTGCATTGAGCCTCGGCTGCATTTCCGCCGCGGAAGCACCGTCCAATTACCAGACCTATACCGGCATCCGTGTCGATTCCGATCCGGTGCTGCTGGCGCGTTACGACCGCGCCCTCTCCTATTGCGAGCGAGAATCGGTGTCGTGGCGCGGTTCACCCGACACGCGCAGCCTGCGCTACAATACCGCGCTGAGGAACTGCCTCTACCGCCGTAGCTTCGTCGATCGCGGCTACTATGCCTATCCGGCAACGCAGGTCTTCGACCACTTCCTCGACCGCTGAGCTCAGCTGCCGTAGATCGCCGCCGCGCGCTTTTCGAAGGCTTCCGTGAACATGCGGAACGCCCTGTCGAACATCGTGCCCATGAGCGCGCCGAGAATGCGGCTCTTGAACTCGTAGTCGATGAAGAAATTCACCGTCGAGCCGTTGGCGGCGTCGGTGAAGCTCCAGCGGTTGTCGAGATACTTGAACGGGCCGTCGATATATTTGACGTCGATGACGTGTTCGGCCTTGTTGAGCAGCACCTGGGTCGTGAAGGTTTCGCGGATCGCCTTGTAGCCGACCGTCATGTCGGCCACGAGCAGGATCTTGCCATCGCGCTCCTTGCGGCTGCGCACGGTCAGTGCCTCGCAGAGCGGCAGGAATTCCGGATAGCGTTCGACATCGGCAACGAGGTCGAACATCTGCTCGGCACTATGGGGAACGGGGCGATGCGTTTCGAATTGCGGCATGAAGGGCAGTTAAGCGGGCGCATCGAGAAGATCAAGAAGGCGGCTCACCTCTCGCCGGCTTTTCAGCTGGAAAACCGGGACATCGGGGCCGTGGCGATCGATACCGGCGATGACGAGCGGTGCGAACCGCCGCTCGAACGTCCAGATATAGGTGAGGAACTCGCGATCCGGCAGCTGTTCCCGGCATCCGGGCGCCATATCCGGCCGCGTCTTGCCGAGATGAAGGAAAGCGCGCTTGCAGATGCCCCATAGGCAAAGCCAGCGCGGCATGCGCACCCAGAGGATCAGTTGCGTGCGCGGGACGCGGATATCGAAGGTCGATGGGCCGGTTCCGTCCATCAGCCACCCATCGCCGTTGACGGTATCGGTGATCAATTGCCGTTCCTCGGCTTTCTGGCGCTTCACCCAGCCCGGCAGCCAGAAGAATTCCCTGTCCATCGAGATATGGGTGAGACCCAGCCTGGCGGCAAGCTTTCGTGACAGCGTGCTCTTGCCGCCGCCAGAGCAGCCGATGACCATGATCCGGGAGGACCGGCGCGCAAGGCGGACGGCTTCACCGATATCGTCGATATAAGCAGGCATCGCGTCTCTCGCTCGCAAACAAAAAGCCGCGGCGAAAATCGCCGCGGCTTTCAGAAAATGCAAGCAGGGATTTTATTCTGCGGCGATCAGCGTCTTCTTTTCGCGCGCAGCTTTCAGACGGGCGAAGTCGTCGCCGGCGTGATGCGAGGAGCGCGTCAGCGGGCTGGAGGCGACCATCAGGAAGCCCTTGGTATAGGCGACCGTCTCGTAGGACTTGAATTCCTCCGGCGTGACGAAGCTCATGACCGCATGGTGCTTTTTGGTCGGCTGCAGGTACTGGCCGATCGTCAGAAAATCGACGTCGGCGGTGCGCAGGTCGTCCATCAGCTGGAGGACTTCATTCCGCTCTTCCCCGAGACCGACCATGATCCCTGATTTGGTGAACATCGTCGGGTCCAGTTCCTTGACGCGCTGCAGCAGCCGGATGGAGTGGAAATAGCGGGCGCCCGGACGAACGGTCAGATAGTTGCCCGGCACGGTTTCCATGTTGTGGTTGAAAACGTCAGGCTTGGCGGCGACGACGCGCTCCAGGGCACCCGGCTTCTTCAGGAAGTCAGGCGTCAGGATCTCGATCGTCGTCTGAGGAGACGCGGCGCGGATGGCCCAGATCACCTTTTCGAAATGCTCGGCGCCGCCATCGGCCAGATCGTCACGATCGACCGAGGTGATGACGACGTGCGAAAGGCCCATCTGCTTGACTGCCTTGGCGACATTCTCGGGCTCGGCCATATCCAGCGCATTCGGCTTGCCTGTCGAGACATTGCAGAAGGCGCAGGCACGGGTACAGATCTCGCCCATGATCATGAAGGTGGCGTGCTTCTTGTCCCAGCACTCGCCAATATTCGGGCAGCCGGCTTCCTCGCAGACCGTGACGAGCTTGTGCTCCTTCACGATCGAGCGCGTCTCGGAATACCCCTTCGACGTCGGCGCCTTGACGCGGATCCAGTCCGGCTTGCGCAGCACTTCCTGGTCCGGCCGGTGGGCCTTTTCGGGATGGCGCACGCGCTTTACATCGGGATTGATCGTGTCGAGGATAGTGACCATTGCAGTTTCAACTTTCCGCCGCCCCATGCGGCTTCATCATCAGTCTGCACATAAGTGTTTTACTCAGATCTTACAATCGAGCCGTCATGTGCATCATCGCCGGACGAGCCGGGCGAGGAAAATCAGCAGGCAGGCGCCCAGGAAGCCGGTGACGAAGTAGCCGAGCCGCCCGCCGGCCACTTCGATATGGAATTGCGCCAGAATGGCGGTGGCGACGACGGAGCCGACGATGCCGAGCACGATGTTCAGCAGAATGCCGTACCGTGCCTCCATCAGCTTGCCTGCGAGCCAGCCCGCAAAACCGCCGATGATGATTGCCGCTATCCAGCCGACGCCTTCCATATGGATCCTTTTCCCTACGCTATCGCCCTTGCGATCAGCACCACGATGATGGCACCGACCGTGGCGTGAATGATCTGTACCACCAACGCATTTTCAATGCCGAGCGAGATGCCCAGTGCATTGAACAGAAACCCGCCCACGAAGGCGCCGATGACGCCGCTCAGCAGGCACCGTTCAGCCCGCCCCCACCGACCACGAGGCTTGCCAGAAAACCGGCGACAAGCCCGATCAGCAGGAAGATGAGCAATGCCTGCGTACTCATTGACATGATGATTTCCTTTCGTTTTTCCCTCTTTCAGGGATGGCCTCTGCCATCCTCAAGAAAGAGGGCGGAAACGGAAATTATCAAGCGTTCAGCACGCGTCCGTAAGCGTCGAGCACGGCTTCCTTCATCGATTCTGAAACGGTCGGATGCGGGAAGATCGTGTGCATCAGTTCTTCTTCGGTCGTCTCCAGGTTCATGGCGACGACGAAGCCCTGGATGAGCTCGGTGACTTCGGCGCCGACCATGTGGGCGCCAAGCAGTTCGCCGGTCTTCTTGTCGAAGATCACCTTGACCATGCCCTGGTCTTCGCCGAGCGCAATCGCCTTGCCATTGGCGACGAAGGAGAAGCGGCCGACGCGGATATCGCGGCCCTCAGCCTTGGCCTTGGCTTCCGTCAGACCGACGGAGGCGACCTGCGGGTTGCAATAGGTGCAGCCGGGAACCTTGCTCTTGTCGGTCGGGTGTACGTTCGGCAGGCCGGCGATCTTCTCGATGCAGACGACGCCTTCGTGTTCTGCCTTGTGAGCGAGCATCGGCGGGCCGGCGACGTCGCCGATGGCGTAGATGCCGGGGACATTGGTCTTGCCGTAGCCGTCGATGACGACGCAGCCGCGGTCGGTCTTCACGCCGAGCGCCTCGAGGCCGAGGTTCTCGATATTGCCCTGAACGCCGACGGCGGAGATCATGCGATCGGCGGTGATCTGCTGCACCTTGCCGTCAGCCGTCTCGACATGCGCCGTGACGCTGTCCGCCGATTTCTCGACCTTGGTGATCTTGGCGCTGGTGAAAATCTTCAGGCCGCGCTTTTCCAGCTGCTTGCGGGCAATCGCGGTGATCTCGGCATCTTCGACCGGCATGATGGTCGGCATGACTTCGACGACGGTGACGTCGACGCCCATCGAGCGGTAGAAGCTGGCGAACTCGATGCCAATGGCGCCCGAGCCCATGACGATCAGCGACTTCGGCAGAACATCCGGCTTCAGCGCTTCGAAATAGGTCCAGATCAGCTTGCCATCCGGCTCGATGCCCGGCAGCGCGCGCGGGCGGGCACCGGTGGCGATGATGATGTGCTTGGCAGTGTAGGTGCCGCCTTCGGCCTTGATGTTCCTCGGCAGCGGATGCTGCGGCTCGACGACCGGCTTCGACGACTTGGAGACGACAATCTCGCCGGGCTTGGTGATCTTCGCCTCGCCCCAGATGACATCGACCTTGTTCTTCTTCATTAGGAAGCCGACGCCGGCATTCAGGCGGCCGGAAACGGCGCGCGAGCGGGCGACGACAGCCTTGGTGTCGGCCTTGACCGAACCTTCGAGAACGAGGCCGTAATCCTTCAGGTGGTTCGAATGATCGAGGATTTCGGCGGAGCGCAGCAGCGCCTTGGTCGGAATACAGCCCCAGTTCAGGCAGATGCCGCCCAGATGCTCGCGCTCGACGATCGCGACCTTCAGACCGAGCTGACCGGCGCGCACCGCAGCGACATAACCGCCCGGACCAGAACCGATGATGATGACGTCGTAATTCTCAGCCATGTTTTCCTGCCTTTTTATCCGGCGAGGCGGGTCAAAAGCACCCACTCGTGTTTCTTGCTGCTCTCGAAAATCGGCACGGCATCCGCGCGATCCGCTTCCGAGAAACCATTCTTCTTGTACAGCGCCAGCGCTGCCTCATTGTCGCTCGATGTGATCAGGCTGACCGGCAAGCCATTTGCCTTGTCGATCTGATCGCCGAGCAGTTTCATTCCAATGCCGATGCCGCGCAGATGGCGGTAGACGGCCAGCGTACCGATGAACCAGCCGCCGGCGACCGTCTTCTGCATGGTGATCACAGGCACCAGCGCCGGACGATCCGTTTCGATGGCGCTGATGCCGGCGCCGAGTTCGTAACCCACCGCCGCTCCGGCGATCTCACCATAGGCTTCGGCGACAACAGCATTCTGCCAGCTGCCCCACTCGCCATCCCGGCTCATCTTCAGCCGGCCCTGCTCGAGGGGTGTATCGACCTTGCCGCCGGAGACTTCGGAGAACCAAAGCCAGGAGGCGAAACCGTGAGAGCCGATATCGACGAGGATCGCGAGTTCCGCCGCATCCCGCCGTTCCGCCGGCCGCAGCGCGGCGAAGGTGCCCACGGTCACACTCCCAGCATCATCCGGACGACCGATTCCAGACCGCGCCCGAGAGCGCGGGTATTTTCCGCATCGAGATGCACGCCATCGAGCGGCGTGGTTCTCGCAACCGAACTGCCGTCGAAGAAACCACAGCCGAGTTCGTCGGCGAGATCGCGATAGAGGGTCGCGAGCTTTGCAGACTCCTCGACACCACCGGCAAAGGACGCGGCAAACGGCGCGTTCGCCGTCTCGCACAGAACCGGCGGCGCGACGATCAGGATATCCGGCCCGTCGAATTCGAAGGGCCAGGCATGATTGCGGATCAGCCGCACCAGGCGGGCGATGCCCTGGCAGGCGGCAAAGGCCGAACCTGCCACCACGGGCTTCATGTCGTTGGTGCCGAGCAGCAGGATGACGAGATCAAGCGGCGCATGCGTCTGCAGGATGGTCGGCAACACACGGGCACCGTTGCGGTCGCAATCGGCCAGATGGTCGTCGAAGGCGGTGGTCCGGCCGTTCAAGCCTTCAGCGATGACGCGCGTGCCGTTGCCGAGCGCTGCCTGCAGCACGCTCGGCCAACGATCCTCGTAGGCATGGCGGCCGATCGTCTCGGCGCTGTAGCCCCAGGTCAGCGAGTCACCATAGCAAAGAACGGTCTTCGTCATTTCCGCCTCCGCTCAATGCTCAGACGAGCATGCCCATCGGGTTTTCGATATAGCCCTTGAAGGCCTGCAGCAGCTGCGCGCCAAGCGCACCGTCGACGCAGCGATGGTCGGTTGACAGAGTGACGCTCATAACCGTTGCAATGGCCATTTCGCCCTTCTTGACGACAACGCGCTGCTCGCCTGCGCCGACCGCCAGGATCGTTGCATGCGGCGGGTTGATGACGGCTGCGAAATCCTTCACGCCCATCATGCCCATGTTCGAAACCGAGGTCGTGCCGCCCTGATATTCCTCAGGCTTCAGCTTGCGATCCTTGGCGCGCTTGCCGAGGTCCTTCATCTCGTTGGAGATGGCAGACAGCGTCTTCAGCTCGGCCTTGCGGATGATCGGGGTGATCAGACCGCCTGGGATCGAGACCGCGACGCCGACATCGGCATGCTTGTGCTTGACCATGTTGTTGTCGGTCCAGGAAACGTTCGCATCCGGAACGTCGCGCAGCGCCAGAGCCATCGCCTTGATGACCATGTCGTTGACCGAGAGCTTGTAGGCCGGTGCGCTGTCCTTGCGGGGCGCTGCATCGTTGAGCTGCGCACGAAGCGCCATCAGCGCATCGAGTTCGCAATCGACGGTGACGTAGAAGTGCGGCACGGTCTGCTTCGATTCCACCAGACGGCGGGCAATCGTCTTGCGCATGTTGTCATGCGGCACAAGCTCGTAGGAACCCTGCTCGAAGAGCTTGAGAACGGCTTCTTCCGAAGCACCCTTCGGGGCTGCGGCAGGAGCGGCAGCGGCCTGAGGTGCAGCGGCAGAAGCAGCAGGCGCAGCCGCCTTGGCACCACCACCGGATACGGCAGCTTCGACATCGCTCTTGACGACGCGGCCATGCGGGCCGGAGCCGGTGACAGCGGCGATATCGATACCGGCTTCCTTCGCGAGGCGGCGTGCCAGCGGCGAAGAGAAGGTGCGGTTGCCAGACGATGCGACAGCAGCAGGCGCTGCGGCCGGAGCGGTAGCGGCAGGAGCGGCGGCTGCCGGGGCAGCTGCGGCTTCAGCCTTCGGTGCAGGGGCAGCTTCTGCCTTCGGAGCCGGCGCGGACGAACCGGCGCCGCTTGCGGCAGCCTTCACGTCTTCGCCATCGGCTGCCAGAACAGCGATCAGCGCGTTGACCTTGACGCCTTCCGTACCAGCCGGAACGACGATCTTGGCAACCGTGCCTTCATCGACAGCTTCGACTTCCATCGTCGCCTTGTCGGTTTCGATCTCGGCGATGACATCGCCGGACTTGACCGTGTCGCCTTCCTTGACCAGCCACTTGGCCAGGTTGCCTTCTTCCATCGTCGGAGAGAGGGCAGGCATCGTGATGTTGATAGGCATCGAAATACCCTCCCCTTATTTGTAGCAGACGGTCTTCACTGCCTGGACGACTTCGTCGACATTCGGCAGCGCCAGCTTTTCGAGGTTTGCGGCGTAGGGCATCGGAACATCCTTGCCGGCGATCGTCAGGACCGGTGCATCGAGATAGTCGAAGGCCTGCTGCATGACGCGGGTGGCGATTTCGGTGCCGACCGAGTTCTGCGGGTAGCCTTCTTCGACGGTGACCAGACGGCCGGTCTTCTTGACCGATTCGATAACCGTCGGAAGGTCCATCGGGCGCAGCGTGCG
Organism: Rhizobium sp. BE258; assembly: GCF_031457345.1. Taxonomy (NCBI): domain Bacteria; kingdom Pseudomonadati; phylum Pseudomonadota; class Alphaproteobacteria; order Hyphomicrobiales; family Rhizobiaceae; genus Rhizobium; species Rhizobium sp. BE258. The sequence goes on along the minus strand of NZ_JAVDWL010000008.1, from coordinate 196,797 downwards.
CAGGTCGATCAGCTCGACATCGATGCCGATCTTTTCGAGTTCGGCGGCTGCCTTCGTGGCATAGGTCATGCCGATGCCGAAGGAGACGATGGTGACGTCCTTGCCCTGGCGGTGAATGCGGGCCTTGCCGATCGGCAGGACGAAATTGTCGAGCTTCGGCACATCGAAGTGCTGACCGTAGAGAATTTCGTTCTCGAGGAAGACGACCGGGTTCGGATCGCGGATCGCAGCCTTCAGCAGGCCCTTGGCGTCGGCTGCCGTATAAGGCATGACGACCTTGAGGCCGGGGATCTGGCTGTACCAGGAAGCGTAATCCTGGCTGTGCTGGGCGCCGACGCGTGCGGCTGCACCGTTCGGGCCGCGGAAGACGATCGGAGCGCCCATCTGACCGCCAGACATGTAGAGCGTCTTGGCAGCGGAGTTGATGATCTGGTCGATCGCCTGCATGGCGAAGTTGAAGGTCATGAACTCGACGATCGGCTTCAGGCCGGCCATCGCAGCGCCGACGCCGACGCCGGCAAAGCCGTGCTCGGTGATCGGGGTGTCGATGACGCGGCGGGCGCCGAATTCCTGCAGCAGGCCCTGGGTCACCTTGTAGGCGCCCTGATACTCGGCCACTTCTTCGCCCATGACGAAGACGTTGTCGTCAGCGCGCATTTCTTCGGCCATGGCGTCGCGAAGCGCTTCGCGAACAGTCATCGAGACCATCTCGGTGCCAGCGGGGATTTCCGGATCGTTCGGTGCTGCTGCCTTCGGCTCAGCCGGAACCGGTGCTGCGGCAGGCTTGGCTTCTGCGGCCGGTGCGGGAGCAGCGGCAGGTGCCGGTGCAGCAGCGGGTGCTGCCGACGAGATGTCGGAAGCCGATTCGCCGTCCTGCAGGAGGATCGCGATCTTTGCGTTGACCTTCACGTTTTCGGTGCCGGCCGGAACCAGCAGCTTGCCGATCACGCCTTCATCGACAGCTTCGACTTCCATCGTCGCCTTGTCGGTTTCGATTTCGGCAATCACGTCACCCGAGGCGACCTTGTCGCCTTCATTCTTGAGCCACTTGGACAGCGTGCCTTCTTCCATCGTCGGAGAGAGGGCGGGCATGAGGATATCGATAGGCATTGGTTCCCTCCCCGATTAGAGCAGAATGTCGGTGTAGAGCGCGGATGCATCCGGCTCCGGATCGTTCTGGGCGAAATCGGCGCTGTCGGCGACGATGTCGCGGACGTCCTTGTCGATCGCCTTCAGATCGTCTTCGGAGGCCCAGCCCTTTTCGACGAGGCGCTGGCGCACCTGCTCGATCGGGTCATGCTCCGAGCGCATCTTCTGCACTTCGTCCTTGGAACGGTACTTGGCCGGGTCCGACATGGAGTGGCCACGGTAGCGGTAGGTCAGCATTTCCAGGATGATCGGGCCCTTGCCGGAGCGGCAATGCTCGAGCGCCTCGTCGGCGGCAGCCTTGACGGCGCGCACATCCATGCCGTCGACCTGTACACCCGGAATGCCGAAGCCGGAGCCGCGCAGCGAATAGTTCGACTGTGCGGTGGCGCGAGCCGTGGAGGTGCCCATGGCGTAGCGGTTGTTTTCGACGATATAGATGATCGGCAGCTTCCAGAGTGCCGCCATGTTGAAGCTTTCGTAGACTTGGCCCTGGTTGGCCGCGCCGTCGCCGAAATAGGCAACGCTGACCGAGTCATTGCCGCGGTAGCGGTTGGCAAATGCCAGACCGGTGCCGAGCGAGACCTGCGCGCCGACGATGCCGTGTCCGCCGTAGAAATGCTTTTCCTTGGAGAACATGTGCATCGAACCGCCCTTCCCGTGGGAATAGCCGTTGCGGCGGCCGGTCAGTTCGGCCATGACGCCGCGGGCGCTCATGCCGGTTGCCAGCATGTGACCGTGGTCGCGATAGGCAGTGATGACCTGATCTCCATCCTTCTGTGCCATCTGCATGCCGACGACGACAGCTTCCTGGCCGATGTAAAGGTGACAGAAACCACCGATGAAGCCCATGCCGTAAAGCTGACCGGCCTTCTCTTCGAAGCGGCGGATCAGCAGCATCTCGCGGTAAGCCTTGAGCTCCTCGTCACGATCGAAATCGGCGACAGGACCACCATTCGAGGCCTTGGCTGCGGATTTTGCGCTGGTCTTGCGGCTGGAAACGGTCGCGTTCTTTCGCGGCGCCATTCAACCCTCCCTATGGGTTTGTGGTTCTTAGGTGGCGCGTACCATAGGGAAGAAATATGGCCACAGCAATGCCATAAATGCATGGCACGTATTCAGGATTAAGCCACTGATAATTCTATATAATTAACGATTAACTTGTTTTCGGTTAATTGGAATATGAATTGAATATGACGACCTCGTCGGCACGTGACATGTTCAGCTGGTAACGGGCTTTTTCGTCCAGCATATCCTTGTCGAGAGAGCCATCACTCAGGAGCGCGACCTGCTGCTCGATATGCTCGCGCTTGGCTTTCAGCGTCGCAAGCTCCTTCTCGCGGGCGATGCGCCGCTGCTCGAAGACTTCGGTCGCACGCAGGCCGTAATCGCCATGGATGCAATGATAGCCGAAATAGGAGAGAAAGGCGACCGTCATAGCCGGAACAACGAACCGGCCGATCTTCTTTTTCTTATGATGCTTTGTCCACATACGCACACATGCTCTAAAACGCATTACCTATGCGATGAGAGTAGCGCCCAGAGATTAACCGTCCGTTGACTATGAATTCTTGCGGACAAGAAAAAACCCGCGCTGGTGAAGCGCGGGTTTCAAGGCATTGATCGCTAACGGCTATCAGCCGCGGATGATCGAGCGGCCGGCGTAGCGGGCCTGCGGGCCGAGGCCCTCTTCGATGCGGATCAGCTGGTTGTACTTTGCCAGACGATCCGAGCGCGACAGCGAGCCGGTCTTGATCTGACCGCAGTTGGTGGCAACTGCGAGATCGGCGATCGTGGAATCTTCGGTTTCGCCAGAACGGTGCGACATGACGGCGGTGTAGGCAGCCTTGTGCGCTGTGTTGACGGCGTCGAGCGTTTCCGTCAGCGAGCCGATCTGGTTGACCTTGACGAGGATGGAGTTGGCAACGCCCATCTTGATGCCGTCGCGCAGGCGGGCCGAGTTGGTGACGAAGAGATCGTCGCCGACCAGCTGGACCTTCTTGCCGGCCAGATCGGTCAGGGCCTTCCAGCCGTCCCAATCGTCTTCAGCCATGCCGTCTTCGATCGAAATGATCGGATACTGGGCAGCGAGCTGCGCCAGGTATTCGGCCATTGCGCCCGGCTCCAGCGTGCGGCCTTCGCCTTCCAGAACGTACTTGCCGTCCTTGAAGAATTCGGTCGAGGCGCAGTCGAGGCCGAGATAGATGTCTTCGCCCGGCTTGTAGCCAGCCTTTTCGATCGACTTCATGATGAAATCGAGGGCTTCAGGCGCGCTCTTCAGGCCCGGTGCGAAGCCGCCTTCGTCGCCGACGTTGGTGTTGTGGCCCTGAGCCGAGAGTTCCTTCTTGAGGACGTGGAAGACTTCCGAACCCATGCGGACGGCTTCACGGATCGAGTCGGCACCGACGGGCAGGATCATGAATTCCTGGAAGTCGATCGGATTGTCGGCATGAGCGCCGCCGTTGATGATGTTCATCATCGGAACCGGCAGCAGGTGGGCGGAAGCGCCACCGACGTAACGATAAAGCGGCAGGCCGGCAGCTTCAGCGGCAGCCTTGGCGACAGCGAGCGAAACGCCGAGGATGGCGTTGGCGCCGAGGCGCGACTTGTTCGGCGTGCCGTCCAGCTCGATCATGATGTTGTCGATCTGGATCTGGTTTTCAGCGTCGATGCCGCCGATGGCGTCAAAGATTTCCGTGTTGGCGGCTTCGACAGCCTTTTCAACACCCTTGCCGAGATAGCGCTTGCCGCCATCGCGAACTTCGACGGCTTCGTGCGCGCCGGTCGAGGCACCCGACGGAACAGCCGCGCGGCCCATGCTGCCATCTTCCAGATAAACGTCGACCTCGACGGTGGGGTTGCCACGGCTATCGAGAATCTCGCGGGCGATGATATCGGTAATTGCAGTCATGGGTTTCTTCCTGCTCGGTGGGTGGGATAAATCGTTTGAAATCGTCTTAATCGAAGGCACGCAAATTACAATGGCCGTTTTTGAGCCGCCTAACATGCCTTCGTTTCCGGCCTCATCCGAGGCCTATTACAGGATCATGTCAGCCTTTTGAACGTCAGGCCGCTTTGGCGATGGCGTCGAAGGCGAGAAGCTTTTCGAGAAGCCGCGGCATGTCCTTCAGATAGACCATGTTCGGTCCGTCAGACGGCGCATTGTCGGGGTCTTCGTGCGTTTCGACGAACACACCGGCGACACCGACGGCAACGGCGGCACGCGCCAGGGTCTCGACGAATTCGCGCTGACCACCGCTCGAGCCGCCCTGCCCGCCCGGCTGCTGCACGGAATGCGTGGCGTCGAAGATAACAGGAGCGCCAAGTGCAGCCATGATCGGCAGCGAGCGCATGTCCGATACCAGTGTGTTGTAGCCGAAGGAGGCACCGCGTTCGCAGAGCAGGATGTTCGGATTGCCGCTGGCATTCAGCTTGGCGAGAACATTCTTCATGTCCCAGGGCGCCAGGAACTGGCCCTTCTTGACGTTGACGATCCGGCCGGTCTTGGCGGCGGCAACGAGAAGGTCGGTCTGGCGGCTGAGGAAGGCCGGGATCTGCAGGATGTCGGCGACGGTTGCCACCTGCTCGCACTGCTCTTCCGTGTGGATATCGGTCAGAACAGGAAAGCCGAATTCCTTTTTCAGATCGGAGAAGACTTCGAGCGCCTTTTCAAGACCGATGCCGCGCTCGGCGGAAAGCGATGTCCGGTTCGCCTTGTCGAAAGACGACTTATAGACGAGGCCGATACCGAGCGACTTGCAGAGTTCGCTCAAAACACCGGCGACCATGAAAGCGTGGTCGCGGCTTTCCATCTGGCAGGGACCGGCGATCAGCGACAGCTTGCCCGTATTCGAAAAGGTAACGCGGCCAGCACCCTCGCCGGCGACAACTTCTGCATTGGTATTTGTCATTGGGTCTCCTCGAAGGCGAAGATTGCGCCCTGTCCCGGCGCCGGCTTCACCAACAGACGATTGTTCATACTGACATGGGTGATCCCGTTAGCAGCCAAATGCGCCGCTGTCACGGCCAGATCACCGACCGAAAAGACGATTGCGCGCGCCCTGAGGCCGTTATCGGTGACAAGTGGCTCGGCATCGAAATAGGCCTCCATGCCCTCGTTCGAGAAGATGGAAAGTCTCCCGTTCGGCAATTCGAAGGATAGGCCGAGTGCCGCCTCCTTAGGCTCCACTCCACCGCTGGCCGTCTCCAGAAATTCGGCGAAGGCCTGCGGATCCTCAGCGCTCAGCGCGATCTCGCTGATGCCGGTGACGCCGTTTGCATGGGTTTCCAGTGCATTGCGATCGGCCGGAAAGGCGTTGATCCGCTGGCAGGCGAAGAAGAAGACATCGGGTGCCCGAAGATCGGCGGCAAAGGCGAGCTTGAAGGCGCCTGTCGCCTGCGTTCCGTCGGGCATGACGATCGGCCGCGAGAATTCGACCATATCGCCGCCGCTCAGCTGCGCGCCGTCATAGGCAGCCTTGTCCGCATCGGCACTATCGGTGCCGAAGACAACAGCCGAAAAGCCGTCATCGCCGCAGCGGAAGCGGAAGGCCTGATCGCGGGCGACAAAGCTGTTGCCCTTTGCGACAGCCGCGTCGCAGTCCGCCTGGCTCGCAATACCGAGCGGTTCGAGATAGGTCTTGTCGGCCAAGAAGACGCAGGCATTCTCCGTTCCGAACGGATGACGGCCATCGGCCGCGACGGTGAAACCGAGACGCCCGAGTCGCTCGCGGGCAACGTCGATATGGGTCACGGGCAGTACCAGATGATCGAGCGGACGCGTCATGGCGGTTCCTCCGGTGAAGCCGGCAGAGATTTGCACGCCCTGCCCGGCAAAGCGCAAGCGTGGATCACCAATCCGGCAAATAAACTTTCAAAAACGACGAAAAATCATCGGAAGTTTTACCGATATTTAGGCACTTGCGGAACACATATGGAACATATAGTGTCCGTTCTGGCTTTGTTTCACGAATCTGGGGAAAAACTTCGATGCTGACGCGCAAACAACAGGAGCTTCTCCTCTTCATTCACGAGCGCATGAAGGAGTCCGGCGTTCCGCCATCCTTCGACGAAATGAAGGATGCGCTCGATCTGGCTTCCAAGTCGGGCATCCATCGCCTGATCACGGCTCTGGAAGAACGTGGCTTCATTCGCCGCCTACCGAACAGGGCGCGCGCACTCGAGGTCATCAAGCTTCCGGAAGCCTACAGCCCGAGCATTCAGCCGCGCCGCGGCTTCTCGCCGAGCGTCATCGAAGGCAGCCTTGGCAAGCCGCAGCCCGTCGCGCCGCCGAAGCCGGCGAACGAGGACAATCACACGTCGATCTCCGTGCCGGTCATGGGCCGGATCGCAGCCGGTGTGCCGATTTCGGCGATCCAGCAGAACACCCACGACATTACAGTTCCCGCCGACATGCTCGGAAGCGGTGAGCACTATGCTCTTGAGGTCAAGGGCGACTCGATGATCGAGGCCGGCATCTTCGACGGCGACACGGTCATCATCCGCAACACCAATACCGCCAATGCCGGTGATATCGTCGTTGCTCTCGTCGATGACGAAGAGGCAACGCTGAAGCGCTTTCGCCGCAAGGGTGCATCCATTGCGCTCGAAGCTGCCAACCCGGCTTACGAAACCCGTATTTTCGGACCGGACCGCGTCAAGGTTCAGGGCAAGCTCGTTGGCCTTATCCGCCGCTATCACTGAGCGTCTCGCTTTCACCAAAAGTGCCGCTGCGCCAATCGTAGGCGCGGTGGCGGGTCCAGGGCCGCTCGAGACCCTCGAATGATGTGGTGATTTCGGCGATCCCATTGGGGAAACGAAGCTCGACAGCGCCTGTCTTTCGCAGTGTCTCCCCGGTGAAAAGCAGGGCGCCTGAGCGGCAGGTATCGAGGCGCAGGCGCACCGGTGTGACGACGATATCGGATATGTCGCAAGCTGGGCCAAGGAACGCCGCATTCTCGATCACGGTCAAGATCGAACCGTTGTCGAGCTTCGCTGTACACCAGGCCTTTTTCACGCATGAGAAGCGCTCGCCCGTCGCACTGGCCTTGATCGCGTCCATCGTTTCGTTCTGCTGTGCCTCCGTCAATTTCAGCCTTTCACCGCGCGGTGCGGTGGGAATATCCGGGAGCGCCGGGAACGCCGGTGGTAGATGCTCATCGAGCACCAGCGCGCGCCTCCATTGATCAAAGATGAAGCCCGGTGGCCGCTCGCGATTGGTGGCGAGGCCGTTGTCGCTGACGATGCCCGCCATGCTCCCGTCCTCGGCAATCACGATTTTCGGCGGCGGAGGACCTCCAAACATCGCGGCGGCTGTCGTCGATGCCATCAAGATCGCGGTGCCGAGATGCCGCATGCGGCTGCGCAGCAAAGTCAGCAGCAGGAAACCCGTCACCGCCGCGGGAAAGTACCAGGACGCCAGGCGCCCGACGCCGATATCGCCGCCCCATGAGGCAACCGTCCTGGCGATGGCGATCACCAGATCGAGCCCAAAGCCCGTCACCTGCCACGCCCATGCATCGAGACCGAAGGGCATCAGCAGCATGGCAATGAGGCCGAACGGCATGATGATGAAGGAGATGATCGGCATGGCGGCGAGATTGGCTGGCAGGCCATAGGCTGTCAGCCGGTGGAAGTGCTCGACCGAGAACAATGCAGTCGAGAAGCCGCCGATGACGGAGGTCAGCAGGATGCCGCCGAAGAACGCAGCGGCGGAAGACAGCATCCTGACGACGCGAAACTTTGCGAAGGGCCGGTCGCGCACCGGCCTCTCCTTCCAGAGCGCATAGCCGGCGACGAGGGCCAGTGTCGCGGCGAAGGACATCTGGAAGCTTGGCCCCATGATCTCCGAGGGTGAGAGGACAATGATCACCAGCGCCGATAGGGCGACGTTGCGCAGACTGATCGACGGCCGGTCGAAGAAGACCGCCGCCAGCATGATCGCCATCATGATGAAGGCGCGCTCGGCGGAGACTGCGAAGCCCGAGATCAGGAAATAGGCGGTGACGGCGGCAAGCGCACCGGCTGCGGCGATCTTCTTGACGGGATAGGCCTGGACGACAGCCGGAAACAGGCTGAGCACGGTGCGGAAGCCGACGAAGAAGATGCCTGCCGACAGCGCCATGTTGAGACCGGAAATGGCGATGATATGCGCAAGGCCGGATTGGCGCAGCGCCTCGGTCGTCTCGCTCGAAATGGCGCGGCGCTCGTCCGTGACCAGAGCGGCGGCAAAAGCGCCGGTGTCGCCAGGCAGGATGCCTCTAATACGGTCGCCGATGCCGCTTCTCAAGCGGTAGAGCCATTCAAGCGCGCGATCCTGCATCGATGCGGGCCCGGGTTCGACCGCCGGAACCACGGCAGGGGCACCATAAAAGAAACCGTTGCCACCGACACCGTCGAAATAGGCACCGAACGAAAAGTCGTTGAGGCCGGGAAGAGCGGGGCCTGACGGCGGCGTCAGCCTTGCCCTGCCCTTCAGCCAAGTCCCGGTTTCGAACTCCGCTTTCTGGCCGCGCGCAATCACGGTCACCTGCTCTGGCGGCCGCTTCAGCGCCGGGTTCTCCGTCGCCTTGAGCGCCAACAGATACCGCCAGCCGCCGCGGCCATCGCTTTCCCGCCGCTCTACGCGGCCTGTCAGCGTCGTCGTTACCGCCGAATCGAGAACGACAGTACCGGCTCTCCAGGTCTCGAATTGTGCGGCGAGGATGCCAACAGCGATCAACATCATGGAGACCAGGCATATCCGGCTCCACTCCCTGCCGCGATCCGTCACTGCGAGCAGCAGAAGTAGCACGACCGCGCATGAAAGCGGCACAGCCGGTGAAATGTCTGCGCCGCAGGCAAACCAGAGAACGGAGCCCAGTCCGAGCGCCACCGGCGCAAACAACATGCGGCCGCCATAAGCCAGCTCTTCGACAGCGCAGGCCGGCAGGCTTTGCACAACACGGCGCTGCAGCGACCGAAGAGCATGAATAGAAAGCTGCCGGCGGTGACCTAGATTAACAGGTGCGAGGAGAGTCCCCGCTGCAGGCGGCATCAGCGGCGTCTGCGGCAATTTGGCCGCGGCACCGATGGTGATCGTGCTGACGTCGCTGGTTTTCAACTCCGGCATGCAAAGAGCCTGATGACCCGATAGAATACAACCAGAATGCAACCCTGCGCGCGTTTCAGCAACAATAATCGATTGAAAAATGATGAAAAAACGTGAGTGCAAAAAGCCTAAATAAATCATCAGCTTCCGCTATGCGTTTACAGCATCGCAGGAGTGCCTAAAAGTTGATACTGCGATGCACAAAATGGCGTCACGGTAACTTGGCATTAGGCGCGCTATCATATAGCAATCTGAGCGGACGCTTAACCCTATGGCGCTTTTATGGCGCCGCCGCCAATTTGGAGGATCAGAATGACGGATCAAAGCGCAACAATCAAAATCGGCGACAAATCCGCCAATCTTTCCGTAAAGAGCGGAACGATTGGGCCTGATGTCATCGATATCGGCGCACTCTACAAGAACACCGGTTCCTTCACGTACGATCCTGGTTTTACCTCGACCGCATCCTGTGAATCGAAGATCACCTACATCGATGGCGATGAAGGCGTTCTGCTGCACCGCGGCTATCCGATCGAGCAGCTGGCCGAGCACGGCGACTTCCTCGAGGTCTGCTATCTGCTGCTCTACGGCGAACTGCCGACCGCAGCGCAGAAGAAGGACTTCGATTACCGCGTCACGCACCACACCATGGTGCACGAGCAGATGAGCCGCTTCTTCACCGGCTTCCGCCGCGATGCGCACCCGATGGCCGTCATGTGCGGCTGTGTCGGCGCCCTGTCAGCCTTCTATCACGACTCGACCGACATTACCGATCCGCACCAGCGCATGGTCGCTTCGCTGCGGATGATCGCCAAGATGCCGACGCTGGCCGCCATGGCCTACAAGTATCACATCGGTCAGCCCTTCGTTTACCCGAAGAACGACCTCGACTATGCGTCGAACTTCCTGCGCATGTGCTTTGCCGTCCCTTGCGAAGAGTACACGGTCAATCCGGTTCTCTCCCGCGCCATGGACCGCATCTTCATCCTGCATGCGGACCACGAGCAGAACGCTTCGACCTCGACCGTTCGTCTCGCGGGCTCTTCGGGCGCAAACCCGTTCGCCTGCATCGCGGCCGGCATTGCCTGCCTCTGGGGCCCTGCTCACGGCGGCGCCAACGAAGCAGCGCTCAACATGCTCTCGGAAATCGGCTCCGTCGATCGTATCCCTGAATATGTCGCACGTGCCAAGGACAAGAACGATCCGTTCCGCCTGATGGGCTTCGGTCACCGCGTCTACAAGAACTACGATCCGCGCGCCAAGATCATGCAGAAGACGACGCATGAAGTTCTCGGCGAACTCGGCATCAAGGACGATCCGCTTCTCGAAGTGGCGATGGAACTCGAGCGCATCGCGCTCACCGATGAGTATTTCATCGAGAAGAAGCTCTACCCGAACATCGACTTCTATTCGGGCATCACGCTGAAGGCTCTCGGCTTCCCCACGACCATGTTCACGGTTCTCTTCGCTCTCGCCCGCACCGTCGGCTGGATCGCGCAGTGGAACGAGATGATCGAGGATCCGCAGCAGCGCATCGGCCGTCCGCGCCAGCTCTATATCGGCGAGGCGGAGCGTAACTACGTTCCGGTTTCCAAGCGCTAAGCTCCTATATCAGCTAAGCAAAAAACCCGGTCATTTCTGACCGGGTTTTTTCTTGTCCAGAGTCTCGAGAACGACCTCGGCCGCCTTTTGTCCCGGCGGCTTGTCCGTCTGCATGCGCTGCCAGACGAGATCGAAACCCTCGATCATCGCGCGGCGCTGCAGCGTATCTGCCGACAGCCGCTCCATCCATCGCGACAGGCTGCCGCCGCGGACAACCTCGTTGATATATTCAGGCACGACCGCGTAGTCGGCGATCAGGTTCGGAATGGCAGCCGTCCAGGTCTTGATGCGACCCGTCAGCAGTTTCATGATCCAGTCGATCTTGTAGGCCGACACCGTCGGCACGCCGGCAAGTCCCAGTTCTAGGATCACCGTTCCGGATGCGGCCATCGCTGCGTCGGCTTCGGCGAATGCCCGCCACTTCGCCTCGCCGCCGACAAGTATCTCCGGATTCACCGGCCAATCCTTGATCATCTCGCGCACCTGCGCCTCGCGCCTCGCAACGGTAGGCAACATGAACCGCATCTCGCCGTTGCGCGAGACGAGCTCATTCACCGCATCGCCGAAATGCGGCAAAAGACGGTTGATCTCCGAGGCCCTCGAGCCCGGGAGCAACATGATCGACTTGACGGCGGGCTGGGCAGCGTTTGCCCTTGCGCTGCGCGCGTTTCGTGTCGCGATGAGATCCTGATCTGCCGTCAGCCGGTGGCCGACATAGGTCGTCGGCGGCCCGCCGAGTTCCTTCATCACGCCGGGCTCGAATGGCAGCACCGCCAGAACATGATCGACATATCCCAGCATGCGTTGTGCGCGGTATTCCTTCCACGCCCAGACACTCGGACAGACATAGTTGACGACAGGCAGATCCGGGAGAGCCACGCGTACGCGTTTGGCGACGCGATGGGTAAAGTCGGGACTGTCGATGATGACGAGAACATCAGGCTTGGCGGCGATGATTGCCGCCGTGGTCTGGCGGATCAGCCTGTAAAGCGTCGGCAGCTTGGCGAGCACCTGGCTGATGCCCATGATAGACAGTTCGGAATAGTCGAAAAGCGATTTCAGGCCCTGGGCTTCCAGCGCTTCGCCGCCGACACCGACAAGCTCGACCGGGCCGTTGTGGATCTGTTTCAGAGCAGCGATCAGATCGCCGCCCAGCAGGTCGCCGGAGACTTCTCCGGCAATGATGCCGATTTTCAGATTAGTGCTCACGTCAGCCCCCATCCCGGCAGGCCGCGGTCGATGCCGCACACGAAAAGGCCAGCCTGATCCGCCGCAGCGATCATCTCATCTCTCTCCAGAATCAGTGCCCTGCCAGCCTCGACGGCGACGCCTGCAAGACCGGCTTTCTGTGCATTCACAATTGTCGACACGCCGATCGATGGTAGATCGGCGCGCAGATCCTGCTGCGGCTTGCAGAGCTTGACGAGAACGCCCTTGCGGCGCGCCGATATCCGCCCTGCATTGCGCAGCGACGCGACCCGCTCCAGCATACCGTCGGTACCTTCCGGTCCCTCTAGCGCGACGACGCGTCCACCCACAGAGACGGCACCCTGCCCGACATCGAGCAATCCCAAGGCATTGGCGGCCTCGGCAGCCTTCAGCATGTCGGAGATATCATCCTTGCCCGGCGCCACCGCACCAAGAGAGCCGACAGAAGCCAGAAGATCGGGGGCAATCTCCTGGGCGCCGATCACGCGGCGGCCGTTATTTTCGATAAGCTTGATCACCATCTGCAGCACGGTGTCATCGCCGCCGGAGATCAATGTTCTGACGACCGACGGGATCTTGACGATGGACTTCCAGGTCGGGCGTATTTCCCGCCATTCCGGACGGCGGCGGACGCCACCGGACATCACGACGCGGCGGATGTCATGCTTGCTGAAGATCCCCTCGAGCGCGGAGACATCGCCGACGCCGATGACGGCATGGTCGTAGCCCTGCCAGGAACGGTCGACCTCGCCCTTCAACGAGATCACGAAGGGCTCATCGCCGGCGGCACGTGCAGCCTGGGCGACGTAAGCCGGCAAAAGGCCGTTTCCAGCGATGATCGCAAGACGGCCCTTCGCGGTGTCGCCGGAAACGGACACGCTCAGCCTTTCTGTCCCCGCGTCGGCGAAGACAGCGCCCGATCGCTCTCGGCGGCAATGAAATCGAGGATTTCGACAACCTGAGGGCAATCGGCGTATTCGGCGCGGATTGCGGCTGCGTTATCGCGAACCGAACCGGAGCCTTCGAAAATCGCCTTGTAAGCGCGTCGTACCGTGTGAATGACAGCGCGATCAACGCCGGCACGCGTCATGCCGACGACGTTCAGGCCGCCGAGCAGCCCCGGATTGCCGTTCAGCATGCCGTAGGGAATGACGTCGTAGCTCACGGCGGAGAGGCCGCCGACAAAGGCCTGACGGCCGACGCGCGTGAACTGATGCACCGCCGAACCGCCGCCGAGAATGACGCGATCTTCGATCGTCACGTGACCTGCAAGCATGACGTTGTTCGACATGATGACATTGTTGCCGACGCGGCAATCGTGGGCGACATGCGAATTGGCGAGGAACAGATTGTTGTCGCCGACGATGGTCTTGCCGCCGAAATCGCTGGTGCCGGTATTGATCGTCACACCTTCGCGCATCGTGCAATTTTCGCCGACGGTCAACGTCGTCTCTTCACCGGCGTGATGGACGCTTTGCGGATCGCCGCCAATGACGGCCATCGGAAACACCCTCGAACCCTTGCCGAGAATGGTCCGACCGGTGACGATGGCATGGGGATGAAGCTCGACATTGTCATGAAGCGTCACCTTCGGACCGACATAGGCGAAGGGACCGATGGTCACGTTCTCACCGACGACGGCGCCGTCTTCAACGACGGCCATCGGGTGAATGCGTGCGCTGGCAGCAACCGTGCTCATGCCTTGTCCTTGCGTAGGATCATTGCACCGATATCGGCTTCCGCGGCCAGGTTACCATCAACCTTGGCGTCACAGTGGAACTTCCAGATATTACCGCGCTGTTTCAGCTTCTTGACGTGAAATTCGACGCGATCGCCGGGGATGACAGGCTTGCGGAAGCGGGCATTGTCGATCGTCATGAAGTAGACGAGATTGCCGCTCGTGCAGTCCTTGCGCGCACAGATCGCGCCGGCCGTCTGAGCCATGCCCTCGACCAGAAGCACGCCTGGCATGATCGGCGAATCGGGAAAATGGCCGGTAAATTGCGGTTCGTTGGCTGTGACGTTCTTGATACCGATCGCGGAATCGTCACCGTCGATCTCGATGATCCTGTCGACCATCAAGAAGGGATAGCGATGCGGCAGGAGTTTCATGATCTCGATGATGTCTGCCGACGAAAGAGAAGCCTTTGCTTCTTCAGTCATTCTTGTCTCCCGTTTTGTTCGCCCGTGCCGCCGAACGTGCCATGATCTCGGCAGATTCGCGCAGGAAGTGCTTGATCGGCCTGGCCGGAATGCCACCATAACGCTCGCCGTCCGGAATGCTTTGTACCACACCGCTCTTGGCAGCGATCTGAACGCCGTTGCCAATGGTAATATGGCCATTAATCCCGGTTTGACCACCGATCTGCACACCATCGCCGATCACGGCACTGCCGGCGATGCCAACTTGCGAAACAACCGCGCAGTGGCGGCCGATCTTGACGTTGTGACCGATCTGCACCTGATTGTCGATCTTGGTACCTTCACCAATGACCGTGTCGTCCATCGTACCGCGATCGATCGTCGAGTTAGCACCGATCTCGACATTGTCCTGAATGATGACACGGCCGATCTGAACGATCTTGATCATGCCACGCGGACCCGGCGCATAGCCGAATCCATCCTGGCCGATACGTGCGCCATTGTGGATGATGACGTGATTGCCGAGAAAAGCACACAGCACGCTTGCGCCGCTGGCGATCGAACAATTGCGGCCGATCTTGACACCGGGGCCTATGATCGCGCCCGCCCCGATCCGGGTGCCCGAACCAACTTCCACACCGGCGCCGATGACAGCCAAAGGCTCGACGATGACGCCGGCTTCCAGCTTGGCGGTCGGATCGACCACGGCGCCAGTGCCGATGGCGCTGTCAACCGACATGGATGGCAACGGCTGCAGAGCCGACGGATGCAAATATCCGCCAGCCATTGCAAATGCTGCATGGGGATTTTTTGAGACGAGCGCCGGTATATGCGCCGGGATTGCAGAGAGCAAAGCCGGATCGCACAGAACAGCCGATGCCTCGCATGTTTCCAGCTCGGCGCGGCTCCTGCGCGAAATCACATAACAGATGTCACCAGCCTTGGCACGGCTCACAGGAGCCACGGAATGGATGATGACGTCTGCCTTGGACGAATCGGGGAGTTCTGCCCCGAGATATTGAGCGAGCTCAGAGAGCTTCACCCCATCCCGAGGCTTAAAGAACGAATTTTGCTCCATCGGCAATGCTCCAGAACGGAATTCCAGTATGGTTCCGGACTGCCGATATCAGAATTGGTTGTTGATGCCAAACTTGAAGTACTGCGTCTTGTCGTAGTCCTTCTTGACGACCGGGATCGCATAGTCGACGCGAAGTGCACCGAAAGGCGACTGCCAGATCAGGCCAAGGCCGACGGAAGCGCGCAGAGCTGCGTTATCACCATCGACGGTCGCACTGCCGACGTCCACATCGTTACCAAAAAGCGTACCGGCGTCCGCGAACACTGCACCACGCAGGCCGAAGTCACGCGGGAAGCCCGGCATCGGGAACGACGCTTCAGCAGACACAGTAAAGTACGTGGTGCCGCCGAGCGGATCGTCTGGCTGAGATCCGCCCATCCGCGGACCGATGCCCTTGTTTTCAAAGCCACGAATATCGCTGTTGCCCAGGGTGAACTGGTCAAAGATATTCAGGTTCTTGTCGAAACCAACAACATAGCCAGCGCCTGCGGCGAGCGAACCGATGATGTCTGCATCGTCAGCAAGCAGATGGTAATAGCGGGCCTTGCCGTAAACCTTGTAGAACTGCGAGTCACCGCCGAGGCCAGCGATTTCGTTGGTCAAGGTTGCGTAGATACCTTCACGCGGCAACGTCATATCGTCGAGCGTGTTGTAGGTGAAAGTCTGCGAGATCGACGACTTGATCCAAGGACCGTTGTTGACCAGATCCTGATACGGCGTGGACAAATCGGTCAGATCGCTGCCGCTGGAGTCGTAGTCCATCCGCTTGAAGTTGTAACGGAAGGTCGACGCCAGGTCTTCGGTGATCGGCGCTGTTGCGCGCAGCACAAGACTGTCTTCGGTGTAGTCGTAGTTGTCGTTGCTCGAGGTTTCGCTGTGGTTCAGGTCGAAACCGGTCGCAAGACGATAGCCGAGGAAGTAGGGCTCGGTGAAGCTCAGGCCGTAGCTCTGCGATCCCTCGAGACCACCACCGGCAGAAACCTTGATGTACTGGCCACGGCCGAGGAAGTTCTTTTCTTCGATCGAGGCTTCGAGAATGAGGCCGTCGCCACCAGCGGCGTAACCGGCGCCGATACCGAACGAACCGGTCGACTGATCCTGAACATCGACGACAACGACGACGCGGTCAGCGGCACTGCCCGGCTGCGTCGAGATATTGACGGACGAGAAGAAGCCAAGCGCTTCAAGGCGGCGCTTCGCCTTGGTGATCATCTGCTGATTGAAGGCGTCGCCTTCGGAGACGTCGAATTCGCGGCGGATGACGTAATCGCGCGTGCGGCTGTTGCCGCGGATTTCGATACGCTCGATATAGGCGCGCTCGCCCTGGTCGACGAGATATTCGACGCCGATCGTGTTGTTGCCGAGGTCGCGGTTACCGCGCGGCGTGACACGGGCGAAGGGATAACCTGCCGAAGCGACCTGGTCGGAGATGGCTTCCATCGACTGCTGAACGCTCTTGGCGCTGTAGACTTCGCCTTCGTGCGTCTTGACGAGGCCCTGCAGCTG
Source organism: Rhizobium sp. BE258 (assembly GCF_031457345.1). NCBI lineage: Bacteria > Pseudomonadati > Pseudomonadota > Alphaproteobacteria > Hyphomicrobiales > Rhizobiaceae > Rhizobium > Rhizobium sp. BE258. Next base: position 180,025 of record NZ_JAVDWL010000008.1, on the reverse strand, counting down.
TTCGCCGCTGACGCCATCGACCGTCGACTGAACCGTAACGGGACCAAAATTGTAGCGCGGACCTTCTTCGATGTTGAAGGTGAGCGTGTACTTGTTCGTGGTTTCGTCGAACTGAGCGTCGGACGAGACGACCTTGAAGTCGGCATAGCCACGGTTGAAGTAGAACTGGCGCAGCGCCTCTTCATCGGCGTGCAGCTTGTCTTCGTTGTAAACGTCCTTGCGCGTCAGGAACGACAGGAAGTTCGAACGCTTCGTCGAGATGACAGCAGCCAGGCGGCCGGCGCTGTAGGCGTTGTTACCAACGAAGTTGATGGAATCGATCTTGGTGCGGTCACCCTCGTCGATGACGAAAGCAAGGTTCACGCGGCCTTCGCCGAGCGGAACGACCTGCGTCGTGACGTTGACTTCGCTACGGCCGGTGGCAGCATAAGCTTCCTTGATGGCGGCGATGTCAGCCTGGATCTGCGCATCATTGTATGGGCCGGAGGCGTGCGTGCCGACAACGGAGGCCAGCTTGTCGTCCTTGACCTTGCGGTTGCCGTTGAAGACTACCTGGTTGACGAGCTGGGCTTCCTGAACCTGCACGACGAGCGTGCCGCCGGAGACGGAAATCTTGACGTCGGAGAAATAGCCAGTGCCGTAGAGCTGCTTCACCGAGTCGTCGATGTCGGTGTTGGAGAAGCTCTTGCCTGGTGCGATGGTCAGGTTGGAACGCACAGCCTCAGCACCGACGCGGCTTGCCCCGCGTACATCGATGCGCTGAATGACTGCGGCTTCAGCCGCCCCCGCAGAGATGATTGTAATGACACCTGCGCCGGAAGCCACAACACTTGCAGACAGCGCAACCGCCGATACTGCGTTCAAAAATCTTGAACCAGCCTTCATTTCACCCATTACCTTTTTTCTCGTCCCCGTCGCCGGGAGAACCCGATTCCGGCCACGTGTGTCGTTTTACCCGCTTTTGACATACAAGCAAGGTAGCAAGTTAATTTCTGTTTACTTCATTTCGAAGCGTGACCCATTCGCCACTACAGCTTTGAAACATCGTAAATAAACGGTAATTTTCCCTCACCGCACGCGCTATCCAATTAGCGCGCTTATGTCATTCCAGGTGGCAAAAACCATAAGCGAAAGCACCATAGCCAGGCCGATGCGAAATGCAATTTCCTGAGCCGAGGACCCCAAAGGTTTTCCCCTCACCGCTTCAATCGCATAGAACATCAGATGCCCGCCATCAAGTACCGGTACAGGCATCAGGTTAAGCAATCCAATAGAGACGGACAATACTGCTGCGAGTTGCAGCAAAGCAGCAACGCCGAGCGTCGCCATCTGGCCGGAGGCCTGAGCGACGCGGATCGGGCCGCCCAGCTGATCGGGCTTCATGTATCCGGCGAACAGGTTGCCAATATACTTGAACGTACCGGTGACGATATGCCAGGTCTGGATCGTACCCTCTTTCAGGGCTGCGACCGGAGTATAGGTCTGGACGCGGAAATGGCCGACTTCCTGATTGGTGACGATACCGATCAGGCCGATCTCGATCTTGTTGCCGAACTGGTCGGTCATGTCGGTACGCTTCGGCACCATCGGCAGGTCCAGCTTTTCGCCATTGCGCTCGATGCTGACGACGATCTTCTGCTCCGGACGGATGCTGACATAGCGGCGCACGTCATCAAAGGTCTCGACCTTGCCGCCATCGATGGCGATCAATAGGTCGCCCGGCAATATACCAGCTTCAGCAGCCGCACTTTCGGGCTTGACCTCGGCAACGACCGGATCGGCGACCGAGCGGCCGTAGATCGAAAACAGTACGGTAAAGATGGCGATCGCGAGGATGAAATTGGCGATCGGACCCGCCGCCACGGTCGCGGCCCGTTTCCAGAGCTTGGCGCCTGCGAAAGACCGCGCCCTGTCCTCTTCGGACATGGCATTCAGAACGCTGGTATCAGGCTTGCTCGATGCATCCTCGTCGCCGAAGAACCGCACGTAACCGCCGAGCGGAATGGCGGAGATCTTCCAGCGCGTGCCGTGGCGGTCGCTGAATCCGATGATCTCAGGGCCGAAGCCGACAGAAAAAGCCAGGATGCGGATGCCGCTCCAGCGGCCGACGAGATAGTGCCCCATCTCGTGCACGAAAACGAGCAGCGAGAGAACGAGGACGAAGGGGATGATATACCCCGTCAGGAAGCCGAATATTCCGGTCAAGCCTTCCATAAGTTTCTTCCGCCGCCTTTCCGCGAATTCAAAGTCCGAACAACGCCGCGCCAAGCGGCGCTGCTGTGCCGCCTCTTATCAATGAAAAACACGTCGCAAGCAAGAAAGCCGCAAAGCAGGCGAAAATCAGGCCATCGACGCGGTCCATGACGCCGCCATGTCCCGGAATGAGACGGCTGGAATCCTTGACGCCGAAGCGGCGCTTGATGAAGGATTCGAAGAGATCTCCGGCCTGGCTGCAGATCGACAGGATGAACGCGACCGCAGCGGCAACCAGCCAATCGGCCTCAGGCACCAGGAAATAGGCAATCAGGCTGCCAGCGATCACAGCAGAGACCGCGCCGCCCATCGCGCCCGACTGGGTCTTTCCGGGAGAAATCTTCGGTGCCAGCTTCGGCCCGCCGGTTGCGCGGCCAACGAAATAGGCGAGGATATCGGTCGCCCAGACCACGGCAAACAGGAAAAGCATGGCATGCAGGCCGCCTGTATCGGCGCCACGGATCTCAGCCAGCGCAATGCCCGTCAACCCGGCATAGACGACGCCTGCCGGAAACCAGCGGCTGACGCCACGCAGCAGCGTGAAGCCGATGGCGACGATGAAAACTGCCAGGAGAAGTCCGAGGGCCCAATCGAAGCGGCCAAGGAGGATTGCGAGGGCGATCGCACCCTGCCCGGCCCAGCCTGCGGCATTGGCAATCGGCTGCTCGGCGCTAAGGCGGGTGATTGTCGACCATTCATAGTAGATCAGCAGCCCGATCATCGCCGACAACGCCTGGAACGCCAATCCACCGTACCAGGTCGCCGCAAGCACGATGATGGCGAGGATGATGCCCGAGATGATGCGAAGCTTCAGTTCCTGCTGCATCAAGTACCCACTGCCGCGGCTTGCGACGACAGTCCACCGAAGCGGCGGTCGCGGGCGGCGTATTTCTCGAGCGCCGAATAGAACAGCTCGCGTCCGAAATCCGGCCAGTATTCCGGCACGAAAATCAGCTCGGAATAGGCGGCTTGCCAGAGCAGAAAGTTGGACAGCCGCTCTTCGCCGCTGGTGCGGATGATCAGGTCAGGGTCGGGAATCCCCGCCGTATCGAGCCGGGCGTTGATCAGCGCTGGCGTAATGTCCTGCGTCCGCAGACGGCCGGCCTCAACGTCCTTGGCAAGGCTGACCATGGCTCTCGCCATCTCGTCGCGCGAGCCGTAGTTGAAAGCGATGACCAGCGTCAGTGCAGTATTGTTGCTGGTCGTCTCTTCGGCTTCGAGCAGCAGGTCGAGAATGTCGCTGCGCAACGTGTGGCGGTCGCCGATGATGCGGATGCGGACATTCTCCGAGTGAAGCTCGGCGAGATCGCGACGGATGAAGGCCTTGAGAAGGCCCATCAAGTCGGAAACCTCGGCCTCAGGCCGGCGCCAGTTTTCGGACGAAAATGCAAAAAGGGTCAGATACTTGATGCCAGCGTCACCGGCAGCGCGGACGGTCGCACGGACCGCCTCCACGCCCTTGCGGTGCCCCATGGCGCGCGGCAAGCCGCGTTGCTTGGCCCAACGGCCGTTGCCATCCATGATGATGGCAACATGTTCTGGCATGCTCACGAATGCTGGTTCCGACATTTCCCGTCCGGTCTCTTGGGGCGCAGGCGAAAGCCTAGACCTGCATGATTTCCTTTTCCTTCTCGGCAAGCAAGCGATCGATTTCGGAAATCGTCTCATCCGTCATCTTCTGCACACGATCGGATTGCGCCCGGCTTTCATCCTGGCCAATGACACCGTCCTTTTCGGCTTTCTTAAGGCCGTCCATGCCGTCGCGGCGAACATGGCGAATCGCCACCTTGCTCTTTTCGGCATAGTCGTGAGCAACCTTGACCAGCGACTTGCGGCGCTCTTCGTTGAGCTCAGGCAGCGGAATGCGGAGATTCTGGCCGTCGACGATCGGGTTGAGACCGAGGTTCGATTCGCGGATCGCGCGATCGGTGGCGCCGACCATCGACTTGTCCCAGACGGAGACCGACAGCATGCGCGGCTCGGGAACGGTGATGTTGGCCACCTGGTTCAGGGGCATGCGCGAACCATAGGCTTCGACAGTGACCGGATCCAGAATGTTGGCCGAGGCACGGCCGGTGCGCAGCGATGCGATATCGCTCTTGAATGAGGAAACTGCGCCATCCATGCGGCGCTTGATTTCCTTGATGTCGATGCCTTCGCTCATAGTCATGCTCCCGTCTCAGTCGGAATCGCGCCGTGTCTGCGGCGCCGTCTTTGTCAGTTGTCGGACACGATGGTCTTGAGACCACCGCCCGTCAAGATTTCAGCGAAACCGCCCTTCTCGTGGATCGAGAAGACGATAATCGGAATGGAATTTTCGCGGGCGAGCGCGACGGCTGCCACGTCCATAACCGCAAGGCCCTTGTCGAGCACTTCCTTGTGGGTCAGGCGGTCAAAGCGCGTCGCATCGGGGACCTTCTTCGGATCAGCCGAATAGATGCCGTCAACCTGCGTGCCCTTGAAGATCGCTTCTGCGCCCATTTCGGCGGCGCGCAGTGCTGCAGCCGAATCGGTGGTGAAGAAGGGATTGCCAGTACCGCCGGCGAAAATCACCACGCGGCCAAGCGACAGGTGATAGAGCGTCGCGCGCTGGGAGAAGCTTTCACAGATCTCCGGCATTGCGATAGCCGACAGCACCACGGTGTCGATATTCAGCTTGCGTAGCGAGGTTGCCAGCGCCAGCGCGTTGATGACGGTTGCGAGCATCCCCATGTGGTCGCCGGTCACCCGGTCGCCGCCCTTGGAGGCTACGGCAACGCCACGGAAAATATTGCCGCCGCCGACGACGACGCCGACCTCAACGCCCATATGGCGGGCTTCCGCGATATCGGAAGCAATGCGGTCCGCGACCGCTACGTCGATGCCAAAACCCTGGCTGCCCATGAGGGCTTCGCCGGAAGCCTTGAGTAGAACGCGTTTGTAGACAGGCTCTCGCGACATCTTGGCTCCTCGTTTATCACCGCTGACTGCCGGATACACGAAGGGCATCGCGTTGTCACGCGATGCCCTTGCGTTTTCACATGTAAGAGAGGCTATCAGCCCTTGGCGACAGCGGCGACTTCGGCAGCGAAGTCGCTCTCTTCCTTTTCGACGCCTTCACCGAGCAGGAGACGTGCCATGCCGACGACTTCGATCTTGGCGCCAGCTTCCTTTTCGGCAGCCTGGACAGCAGCACCGACCGTCAGGTCAGGGTTGATGACGAAAGCCTGCGAGAGAAGAGCGACTTCTTCGAAGAACTTGCGCATGCGGCCTTCGACCATCTTTTCGATGATCGCTTCCGGCTTGCCGGATTCGCGGGCCTGTTCGATGAAGACGTTGCGTTCGCGCTCGGCGACAGCGGCATCGACTTCTTCAGAGCGGATGGCGAGCGGGTTGGTCGCAGCGATGTGCATGGCAACCTGGCGGCCGATCGACGTCAGGACAGCCTTGTCGCCTTCCGACTTCAGCGCGACGAGAACGCCGAGCTTGCCGATGCCGTCGCCGGCAGCGTTGTGGATGTAGGTCGCGACAACGCCGTGCTCGACTTCGAGCTTGGCAGAGCGGCGCAGCGTCATGTTCTCGCCGATGGTGGCGATCGCGTCCTTGATGGTGTCGATAACCGGCTTGCCGGATGCCGGGTAGGTCGCAGCCGCGATGGCTTCAACCGTGCCGTCGGTCGCAAGCGCAACGCTGGCGATACCGCGAACGAGGTCCTGGAAGGCGTCGTTACGGGCAACGAAGTCGGTTTCCGAGTTGAGCTCGACGACAACGGCCTTGTGGCCAGCGCCGGCGATGGCGATCAGGCCTTCAGCAGCAGCGCGGCCAGCCTTCTTGTCAGCCTTGGAGATGCCCTTGGCGCGGAGCCAGTCGATCGATGCTTCGATGTCGCCGTTGTTTTCGAGCAGCGCCTTCTTGCAGTCCATCATGCCTGCGCCAGACTTTTCGCGCAGTTCCTTCACCAGTGCAGCCGTAATCTCGGTCATAAGCTTCCTCTTTGTCGGTTCAACGGTGGCCCGCGAAACGCGTGCGGCACCGGATTGAGGCACGAAATGTACCTGTATGTATGACAGCGTGATGAATGACGCGCCATAACGAAACATGTCAGGCAATGGCGGATGCCTTCGCCTGAAAAGGTCAAGGCCGCCGGAACTTCGCAAAGTCTCGCGCGGCCTTTTCCCAATTCAGTCAAGCAAAGCGGACCGCAAGATCCGCCGCTTGTTTATCAGGCCTGAGCCGTCTCATCGAGCGCCGGCTCGGCCGGAGCTTCGAAGGAAGCGCCGAGGTCACGGCCAGAGGAGCTCTGCTGACGCGCAATGCCGTCGAGGGCAGCGCGAGCAATCAGGTCGCAGTAGAGAGCGATGGCGCGCGACGCGTCGTCGTTACCCGGGATCGGGTAGTCGATGAGGTCCGGATCGCAGTTCGAGTCGATGATGGCGACGACCGGGATGCCGAGGCGCTTGGCTTCGTCGATCGCGATCTTTTCCTTGTTGGTGTCGATGATGAACATCAGGTCCGGCGTGCCGCCCATGTCCTTGATACCACCGAGGGCCTTGTCGAGCTTTTCGCGCTCGCGCTCAAGGTTCAGACGTTCCTTCTTGGTGAAGCCGGAGGCGTCGCTGGAAAGGATTTCGTCGAGCTTGCGCAGGCGCTGGATCGAGTTGGAGATCGTCTTCCAGTTGGTCATCATGCCGCCGAGCCAACGCGAGTTGACGTAGTACTGAGCGGAACGCTTGGCCGAGTCAGCGATGAGCTCGGAAGCCTGGCGCTTGGTACCGACGAACAGAACGCGGCCACCACGGGCAACCGTGTCGCTGACGATCTGCAGAGCGCGCGACAGCATCGGAACGGTCTGAGCCAGGTCGATGATGTGGATGTTGTTACGATCGCCGAAAATGTACGGCTTCATCTTCGGGTTCCAGCGGTGCGTCTGGTGGCCGAAGTGGACGCCTGCTTCGAGGAGCTGGCGCATAGAGAAATCGGGCAATGCCATGCCTTGTTATCCTTTTCCGGTTGAACCTCCGCAAGGCGAACAGCATCCTCTTCGAGAATGCCACCGGGCGGAACAATCCGGATTTCTCCCGGACAGTCCTATGCCTTACGTGTGGAATGCGGGTGCCCTTACAGTCGATTCACCTCGATTGCAAGGGTTTCTCCGAAAAAACCGACGCCCGGAGATCTGAGCGCCGGGCCTTACCGGCATCAGTTGGGCTCTGCGGGGCACGGCCAATCTGTGGGAGCCTTCAGCCCCGAGGGCAGCTTCGTGGTCGCGTCGCCGCATGCGAGATCGATCTGCGCCTGTTCCAACCCGGTCGCAGTCGAAAGATCGACGCCTTCGATGCGCGTCAGATACATGAAGGCGCGGTCGAAACTGACCTTTCCGCCAAGCGTCGCGCCAACCAGATTGGCGCGCGACAGGTTTGCCAGCGCGAACTTGGATTCGCTGAGCGTCGCCTTCGCGAAGTTGGTGCGGCCAAGCTCGGCCTTCTCGAAGCTGGCGCCTGACAACTGTGCACCGGTGAAATCGGCACGCTGCAACTCGGCCGCGGCGAAGGATGCCTTCTGCGCCGATGCGCTCTGGAAGACCGAGCGATAGGCTTCGATCTTGTCGAATTTCGCACCGTCGGCCTTGGCATTCTCGAGCCAGGCGCGGATCAGGGTCGCCTTTTCGAAATTGGCTGATGTCAGGTTGGCACCCTTGAGGCTCGTTTGCGACAGGTCGGCATCGGCCAGGTTGGCGCCTTCGAAGTCGCTCGATTCGAGCATAAGGTTCTTCTTGTTGCAATTGCTCCAATCAACGCCGGACGCTGGCGTCTCGCCGCAATCGGCAGCAAATGCCGGCATGGCTGCGCAGAAGGCTGCGAGCGCAATGACCGAAGAAGCAAGCATTTTCACTGGCATGCGGGTCATGCCATCCTCCCCCGGAAAAAGACCTGCCGCGTTGAAGCGGCTATCAGCTACTTACAGGTCTCGGGCTTCTTGTCGAGCATTTCCAGCTTCGCGAGCTTGCCGGTCAGGACGAAATCACCGTAGTCCATGGTGAGATCGCGGGTAATGCCGTTCTCGTAGAGCTTGAACGACATCCGGTAGACAGGCAAGGCGTCCGTCTTGCTGTTCTCGTTGAAGTAGGAAATCGTCACCGGCCAGAAAGCCTGCTTGGCGAAGGCGCCGGCATTGCCGGCATCGGCCTCGTCGCCCGCCTTGGGGCTGATCTGCTTGCCGACGACGGTCGTCGTCGCCAGCGCCTTGTCGCCATCATCGGAACCGTCGAAGACGCGGGCCTCAAAGAAGCGTTTGCCAGACTTGGCGTTCTCGATCACGTCGAGCATGTGTTCCGTAGGGAAGCGGCTTTCGGCCAGCTGCAATTCCTTCGTCTGCGGACTCGTCAGGTCGACGGTCACGCCATTCGGCTTGTCGCTGGCCGCGCCGTTGACTTCCTTGTCCAACTGGTCGTCGGTGAAGGACTTTGTCTCGAAGGTGAATTTTCGGTCCTTGATATTCTCGAAGGTCTTGGTCTGCTGGTCGCTGACCCGGGTGTTCTCACCCGTATCGATCTGCGTCACGAAACGGAAATTCGTGGTGAAGCCTTCGCAGTAGCTACCGTTGAATTCATAGACCATTCGGCCGGACATGCCGGCGATGCCTGAACGTTCGGATGCGTCCTTGAGTTCGAGATCGTAGATCGCGCGATGCGCCACGAGGCCCGACGCGATCGCAGCGCCCGCCGCGGGCGCGGCGGCTAGGGCCGGTGCGGAAACGCTTGCGAGAAGCAGAGCGGCAAGACTCGATCGGAACATCCATTATCTCCTGTTGGACTCGGCCGCGATGTTATAAGAACGCTTTCGGCCAAATCGAGGCTGGAAGCTGTCATACGCAACATTCTAGTCTTGATGCATAATTTTTGAAGCATTGACAATGAAAGTGGAGGCGAAAATGTCCGACCAGATTGCCGCAAAACTCAAGGAAATGGGGATAACCCTGCCGCAAGCTGCTGCTCCGGCTGCCAATTATGTTCCCTATGTGATCAGCGGCGGCCTTCTCTACATTTCCGGCCAGCTCCCCATGGAAGGCGGCAAGGTCGCCGTCACCGGCCATCTCGGCAAGAATGTCGACGTCGCAGCCGGCCAGCGCGCCGCTGAGCTTTGCGCCATCAACATCCTGGCGCAGGCCAGTGCCGCACTCGGCGGCGACCTCAGCCGTATCAAGCGCGTCATCAAGCTCAACGGCTTTGTCGCGTCGGCGCCTGAATTCGTCGAGCAGCACCTCGTCATCAACGGCGCTTCCAACCTGATCGCCAACGTTCTCGGTGACGCCGGCAAGCATGCCCGCGCTGCCGTCGGCATGGCCGCGCTGCCATTCAACGCCGCCGTCGAAATCGATGCCATCTTGGAAATCGCATAACATGACCTCCGCCGACTGGATCAAGGAACTGCCTGTCGCGCATCGCGGCTATCACGATACCAACAAGCTCGTCTGGGAAAACACGCTGACGGCGTTTTCGCGCGCCGTCGAGGCGGGCTTCGCCATCGAGTGCGATCTGCACTATGCCTCCGACGGCGTTCCGATCGTTTTCCACGACGAGAACCTCGAGCGCCTCTGCAACATGCCGGGCGATATCCGCGAGCGGACCTCCAAGGAGCTCGGCCTGCTCTCCGTCGGCGGCACCGCCGACAAGATCCCGACGCTGAAGCAACTGCTCGATCTCGTTGAGGGCAAGGTTCCGCTGGTGCTCGAGCTCAAGGGCCGTGAAGCCGATGACGAAGGCTTTGCCGAAACCGTGCTCGAAGTGCTGGAAGGCTACCAGGGCAAGGTTGCGCTGATGAGCTTCGACCACTGGCTGCTGCGCGACCTGAAGGAACTGAAGGCGCCCTACCCCGTCGGCCTGACGGCTGGCGGCAACAAGCCGGAGGAATTCGAGGTTCATGAAAAGGCGATGGAGCTCGGCCTCGACTTCATCTCCTATTTCTTCGCCGATCTGCCGAACCCGTTCATCTCCGGCCAGCGCGACAAGGGTATCCCTGTGATCACCTGGACCGTGCGCGACGAGAAGGCCCGCAAGCATACATTCGAAAATGCCGATCAAATGACTTTTGAAGGCTTTGATCCCCGCGCTTCGGTTTGATGCTCGCTTTTTGGACAAGATCATGCGCAGACTGGAAGAGAGCCACTTTCCTCCCCCAACGGCCTCGTCTTTTGCTCCATGACTGATGAACTATCGATCCGCGTCGAGCGGTCCTTTACCGCGATTTCCCCGGAGAGCTGGTCACGGCTTTCCGGGACATCGAAAACGGCAAACGCCGTCCCCTACAATCCATTTCTGTCTCACGCCTTTCTCTCCTCGCTTGAGGAATCGGGCTCTGCAACAGCAGAGACCGGATGGCTCGGCCATCACCTGCTTCTAGAGACGGAAAAGGGCGAGCTGATCGGCGCCCTGCCCGGCTATCTCAAGAACCATAGCCAGGGCGAATATGTCTTCGACCATGGCTGGGCGGATGCCTTCGAGCGCGCCGGCGGGCACTATTATCCGAAGCTGCAATGCTCGATCCCGTTCACGCCGGCGACCGGCCCGCGGCTGCTGGTTGCCGAAGGATTCGAGCGGCGGCCGGTCCAGAGCGTCATTGCCGAGAGCCTGAAGGAAGTCGTGCGTCAACTCGGCGTCTCCTCGGCGCATGTCACCTTCGTGCCCGAGGATGAGATCTCAGTCTTCGAGACCGACGGCTATCTGCATCGGACCGACCAGCAGTTCCACTTCATCAATGAAGGCTATGCCGATCACGACGCCTTCCTGGAAACGCTGGCGTCACGCAAGCGCAAGGCACTGAAGAAGGAGCGCCGCGCCGCGCTCGAGAACGGCATCAGCATCGACTGGCTGACCGGCAGCGACCTGACCGAACGGATCTGGGACCAGTTCTTTTCCTTCTATATGGATACCGGCAGCCGCAAGTGGGGCCGGCCCTATCTGACCCGTGAATTCTATTCGCTGATCGGCCAGCGGATGCCCGACGATATCCTGCTTGTCATGGCCAAGCGCGAGGGGCGCTATGTGGCGGGCGCTATCAACTTCATCGGCGGCGACACACTCTACGGCCGCCACTGGGGATGCATCGAGGATCACCCCTATCTGCATTTCGAGGTCTGCTATCATCAGGCGATCGATTTCGCCCTCGCCAAGGGCCTGAAGCGCGTCGAGGCCGGAGCGCAGGGCGAGCACAAGCTCGCCAGAGGTTACCTGCCGGTGACAACGCATTCCGCCCATTATGTCGCCCACGCCGGTCTGCGCCGGGCGATCGCCGATTATCTCAAGCGCGAGCGTGAGGATGTCGAGCACATGAACGAAATCCTCACCGACCACAGCCCGTTCCGCAAGGGAGAGCGGCAGCAGGAGGATTGACGCACTCGCCGTCACCGCGCTACCCGATTGCAAACACGAGGAGATTTCACCATGACCAGCGCCGCCTATGACGACAACAACATCTTCGCCAAGATCCTGCGCGGCGAAATCCCTTCGCACCGGGTGTATGAAGACGACCATACGGTTGCCTTCATGGATGTGATGCCGCAGGCCCCGGGCCACGTCCTCGTTGTTCCCAAAGCCCCGTCCCGCAACATTCTCGATGCCGATCCGGCCGCCCTGTCGCAGGCGATCGCCGTCGTCCAGAAGATCGCCAATGCGGTTCAGGATGCCTTCGATGCCGACGGCGTCTTCGTCTGCCAGTTCAACGAACCGGCCGCGGGACAGACCGTCTTCCACCTGCACTTCCACGTCATCCCGCGCCACGAAGGCGTGGCGCTGAAGCCGCATTCTGGCACGATGGAAGACGGTGCGGTGCTGGCTGCGAATGCCGAGAAGATCAGAGCCGAACTCGCCTGAGCCGCGGCAGAACCTGGAGATAAAGATGATCCGTCATACGGTGGCATTCCGCCTGAAGCATCCAGCCGGCTCGCCAGAGGAAAAGGCTTTCCTCACCGAAGCACTGTCGCTTGCGGCCATTCCGAGCGTGCGCAATTTCGAGCAACTGCGGCAGACCAGCGGCAAGAATGCCTTCACCTTCGGCTTCTCGATGGAATTCGAGAACCAGGCCGGCTACGACGCCTACAATATCCACCCGGCGCATACCGCTTTCGTGCGCGACCGCTGGGTTCCGGAGGTCGAGGACTTTCTGGAGATCGACTACGCGCCGCTCTGAAACACGCACCAGCAGACACAAAAAAGGCCGCATCACTGCGGCCTTTTTCAATTCACCATGCGGTGACGATCAGCTCTTGCGCGGAACCTTCGGAACCGTGCTGCTCTTCTTCGGCGCCGCCTTCACTTCCGGCTCGGCTTGCGCCTTGGCCTTCTTGACCGTCGCCTTCTTCGGCTTGGTCTTCAGCTCGCCATCATCCTCGCCATCGGCGTCCGGATGGATGACCTCAGCCTCTGGCTTCGGCTTGATCGGTGCCAGTTCCGAAACGGAATTGAGCACGATGCCGGGCTTGCCGTCTTCCTTCGGACCGACGGTCACGGAAACCACGCCGCCCTTCTTCAGCTTGCCGAAGAGGATTTCGTTCGCTAGCGGCTTCTTGATGACGTCCTGGATGACGCGAGCCAGCGGGCGGGCGCCCATCTTCTCGTCATAACCCCGTTCCGCCAGCCAAGCGATCGCATCCTCGTGCAGGTCGAAGGTCACATTGCGTTCGGAAAGCTGCGCTTCCAGCTGCATGATGAACTTCTGGACGACCTTGTGGATGACAGCCGTCGGCAGCGATGCGAACGGAATGATCGCATCCAGACGGTTGCGGAACTCCGGTGTGAAGAGGCGGTTCAGCGCTTCCTCGTCTTCGCCCGACCGCTTGGACGAGCCGAAGCCGAAGGCAGCCTTTGCCATTTCAGATGCGCCCGCATTGGTCGTCATGATCAGGATGACGTTGCGGAAGTCGATCTTCTTGCCGTTGTGGTCGGTCAGCGTACCGTGGTCCATGACCTGCAACAGGATGTTGTAGATGTCAGGGTGCGCCTTCTCGATTTCGTCGAGAAGAACCACGCAATGCGGATGCTGGTCGACGCCGTCGGTCAGAAGACCGCCCTGGTCGAAGCCGACATAGCCGGGAGGTGCACCGAGCAGACGCGAGACCGTGTGCCGCTCCATGTATTCGGACATGTCGAAGCGCAGCATCTCGACGCCGAGCGACGATGCAAGCTGCTTGGCAACCTCGGTCTTGCCGACGCCTGTCGGGCCGGAGAAGACGTAGGAGCCGATCGGCTTGTTCGGTTCGCGCAGGCCGGCACGCGCCAGCTTGATCGCGGTCGACAGGGCTTCGATCGCCGTATCCTGGCCGTAGACCACCGAGCGCAATTCCTGCTCAAGATTAGCAAGAACGGCTTCGTCATCCTTCGACACCGTCTTCGGCGGAATGCGGGCCATCGTGGCGATCGTCGCTTCGATCTCCTTTTCGGTGATCAGCTTGCGGCGGCGCGACGGCGGCAGCAGCATCTGCGCTGCACCCGTCTCGTCGATGACGTCGATCGCCTTGTCCGGCAGCTTGCGGTCCGAAATGTAACGGGCCGACAGCTCGACAGCCGACTTGATGGCGTCGTTCGAATAACGCAGGTGGTGATATTCTTCGAAATAAGGCTTCAGGCCCTTCATGATTTCGATCGCATCGTCGATCGACGGCTCATTGACGTCGATCTTCTGGAAGCGGCGGACCAGAGCCCGGTCCTTTTCGAAGAACTGGCGATATTCCTTGTAGGTGGTCGAACCGATGCAACGGATCGCACCGGACGACAGAGCAGGCTTCAGCAGGTTCGACGCATCCATGGCGCCGCCCGAAGTGGCGCCCGCACCGATCACGGTGTGGATTTCGTCGATGAACAGCACGGCGCCCGGATATTCCTCGAGCTCCTTGACGACCTGCTTCAGACGCTCTTCGAAGTCGCCGCGATAGCGGGTGCCTGCGAGCAGCGTGCCCATATCGAGCGAGAAGATCGTCGCGTCAGCCAGCGCTTCCGGAACCTTGCCTTCGACGATGCGCTTGGCGAGACCTTCGGCGATCGCCGTCTTGCCGACGCCGGGATCACCCACATAAAGCGGGTTGTTCTTCGAACGGCGGCACAGAACCTGGATCGTGCGGCTGACTTCGGCATGACGGCCGATCAGCGGATCGATCTTGCCGGTCTTGGCCTTCTCGTTGAGATTGACGCAATAGGCCTTCAGCGCATCCTGCTGCTTCTTGCCTGCGGTATCGTCCTCTGCGCCGCCGCGCGATGCGCTCGGTTTGCTCTCGGATTCATCCTCGGCACCGCGCGGGGTGCGGCTTTCCGACGAGCCCGGCCGCTTGCCGATGCCGTGCGAGATGTAGTTGACCGCGTCGTAGCGGGTCATCTCCTGCTCCTGCAGGAAATAGGCGGCGTGGCTTTCGCGTTCGGCAAAGATCGCGACGAGGACGTTTGCCCCCGTCACTTCTTCGCGGCCCGACGACTGGACATGGATCACGGCACGCTGGATGACGCGCTGGAAGCCGGATGTCGGCTTGGAGTCCTCGTCATAGCCAGTGACCAGATTGGAGAGTTCATTGTCGATATACTCGATCAGTGTCTTGCGGAGCGCGTCGAGATCGACGTTGCAGGCACCCATGACCGCGGCCGCATCGGAGTCGTCGACAAGGGCGAGCAGCAGATGCTCGAGCGTCGCATATTCGTGATGCCGCTCGTTGGCAAAGGTCAGTGCCTGATGGAGCGCCTTTTCTAAGCTAGGCGAAAATGTTGGCACGTTGTGATCCTCACTTCTTTTCCATGACGCATTGCAGCGGATGCTGATGCTGCCGGGCAAAGTCCATCACCTGGCTCACCTTCGTTTCCGCTACCTCGTATGTGAATATCCCGCACTCGCCGACGCCGTGGTTATGGACATGGAGCATGATGCGGGTGGCACTTTCGCGATCTTTCTGGAAAAACCGCTCCAGGATGTGGATGACGAATTCCATGGGAGTGTAGTCGTCATTCAGGATGAGCACGCGGTAGAGATTAGGCTTCTTGGTCTTCGGCTTCGTACGTGTAATGACCGAGGTTCCGCGATTTCCGTTGTCCCCGTTCCTTTCGCCATCGTTTTGCATCCGGATCGGCTTTGCGATCATTTTCATTCATTCCTCGATCAGTCCGATGGTGCATGGGAGGATGCTTTACCCACCGAATATCTGAAACACTAACTTAGTTCATAATGCTGCGATTTTAAGCCCCTTGTTCCCGACTGCAATCACAATTCCGCAGGACTTGACGCAAACGCCAAAAAAGTCCCGGACTATTTCTTGAACAGAGCAGAAAACAAAAAAGACCGGCCGCAAGTGCGTAGCCGGTCTTCATTTTTCAAGGGGTGCGCCACAGGGCGCATGGAATCAGGCAGCGGCGGGTGTCGCCTGTGCGGCAGCTTTCGCGGCCTTCACGACCGGGGCCGGAACCTGCGCCTCGTAGGATTTGTAGGCGCCCTTGGCGAGGTCGGAATACATGTCGCCCATCTTGGTGGCTTCAGCGACGAAGCTTTCATAGGACGATTTCACGAAACTGCTCTGCAGGTCGAAGGCAGCCTCGATGCTGCGAACGCCCGAAAGCGCTTCGAAATGCCTGACGGTGTCTTCAAACGATTTCTTGGAATATTCCACGGCTTCGGTGGCAATTGCCTGGAAGCCCTTGGCGCTATCCGAATAGCTCTTGAGCATCGTGTCCATGGCTTCCTTGCTCTTGCGGCTCGTATCGTCAAAGTTGAACATGCGCATCCTCCTCTTCGGCTCTGCAGCAAAAATGGTAGCCGCAAACCATCAGGAGTCAAGAGATTTTGTGCGATGCAAAACGACTCATGCGTGCATTCATGATGCCGCATATTCTCCGAGAAAAGATGAACGTACGTCGGTCGTTGATTTTTCAGACATATATCAGTCACGCGCAACCAGAGGCTTCGCCGGTAGCCAGCGAAGCCTCGAAACACATTGCGTTTACCGGCTCAGTCGAGCAGATCGGCGGGCACCTTGCCGCCATTCTCGGAGAGCTTTTTCATCAGCGCCTTGTGCAGGAACATGTTCATCTTGGCGGAGTCGCCCGTGTCACCGGAGTAGCCAAGCTCGGCTGCCAGCTCCTTGCGCTCGGCCAGGCTTGCATCCATGCCGACGGCCTTCATGAGATCGACGATCGAGCGGCGCCAGTCGAGTTTCTGGCCGCTTTTCTTCACCGCAGCATCGAGGATCGGGACGATATCGACGGCAGCCGCGGCCGCCTTTGGCGCAGCGGAAGCCGCGGGTGCGGGTGCAGCGGCGCCAGACGCAGCTGCGGGCGCTGCTGATGGCGGGGCCGGAGTTGCGGCCGGTTCAGCCTTCGGCGCGGTTGCCTCCGCAACGGGAGCCGCCTTAGCCTCCCCGAAAATCGCGTGCTTGATCTTGTCGAAAATTCCCATGTCCCAGGCCTCCATGATGATTGATCGCATTCGCAATCACTAAAATGGAGCAGAGAGCGGCGCGATCCAGCGTTGAGGACCGATTGCGTGCCATAAAACGCAAACGGGCCGCAAAAGCGGCCCGTCACGCAATGTCAATCGGCGCCGGATCAGAGATCGACGTCGAGGATCGCCATCGAGAAGTTATAGGAGCGATCACCGTCCTCGTCGTCGATATAGACGACACCCAGGAACTCCTCGCCGAGGTAAACTTCAGCCGAGTCGTTCTTGCGCGGACGCGCCTTCACGACGATCTCCGGGTTGAGCGTTTTCTTGAAGTAGGCGTCGAGCTTCTTGAGTTCTTCGGGCTTCACACTTGATCTCCTAGCGGTCTCTGGTGGCCGCTTCTTGCACACGAAAAGTGGCGCTGTAAAGGTTGAGACAAGCCAACGTGCCCGGCTTTCCCCTTGCGATTTTCGCCAGCTTTTTCAGCCTCTGCGAATATGACCGGCTCAGATATCCGCGCCAATCACCTGGTCCATGACCCGCGACGGCTCCGAACACCCTGCGGTGCCAACGACCTTCGCCGGCACGCCTGCGACGGTCGTCTTCGGCGGAACGGCCTTCAAGACCACCGAGCCTGCCGCAACGCGCGAGCAGTAGCCGATCTCGATATTGCCGAGGATCTTCGCCCCAGCTCCGATCAGCACGCCGCTGCCGATCTTCGGATGGCGGTCTGCGCCTTCCTTGCCGGTACCGCCGAGCGTCACGCCATGCAGGATCGAAACGTTGTCGCCGATCACCGCCGTCTCGCCAACGACGAGACCGGTTGCGTGATCAAGAAAGATGCCTCTGCCGATCCGCGCCGCCGGATTAATATCCGTCTGGAAGACGCTGGACGAACGGCTCTGCAGATAGAGCGCCAGATCGCGGCGTCCACGGTTCAGCAGCCAATGCGCCAGACGATGCGTCTGCAGGGCATGGTAGCCCTTGAAATAGAGTACGGCCTCCATGAAGCGGAGGCATGCGGGATCGCGGTCATAGATCGCCTGGATGTCGACGCGCAGGATGTCGCTCCATTCCGGCCAGTCCGACAGCATTTCGTCGAAGGCCTGGCGCAGCAACGTTGCCTGCATATCCGGATGGTCGAGGCGTTCACAGATACGGTGGATGACGCATTCTTCCAGCGAGCGGTGATTAATCACCGTCGAATAAAGGAAAGCCGCCAGTACCGGATCCTTCTCGGCTGCAATGCGCGCTTCTTCGCGCAGGCTGTCCCAGATCGGATCCATCACCTTGAGCGGGCTTGCGGCTTCAAGAGGACGAATGTCTGTCTTCGCGACCATTACCGGTCTCCTCATTTCCCGTGGGAACGTCAGTGTATAGAGCAAAACGGCTGTAACATAAATGGGTCGGGCCGCCAGCGCTTTCTAGAATGATTTTTCCGTGAATATCCGCTCAACGGCGGCATGTCACCGTCAGGCGACCTTCTCGTAAAACTCCAGAACCGCTTTCTTGAAAACCCTGTCGCCGACAGCCAGCATATGGTCGCGGCCCGGGATATCGAGCGCTTCGGCATTTGGCATCAGGGCGGCAAGCTCCTGAGGCGAACCCGCAATGTCGTCCTTTGTTCCGACGCCGATCAGCGTCGGCGCTTCGATCTTGCCCATGTCGGACCGGGCGACGAGATCGCGGGATCCGCGAATGCACATGGCCAGCGCTTCGCGGTCGCTCTTCGTTTGCTCTGCAAAGGCGCGGAACATCCGGCCGCGGTCATGGGTGACGGCATCCAGCGACGGCGCCAGCAGCGCGTCGGCGATCGGGTCCCAGTCGCCGACGCCATCGGTCATGCCGATGCCGAGGCCGCCAAGCACCAGCGAGCGGACGCGGTGCGGATTGGCGAGTGCCGCAAAGACCGAAATGCGCGCGCCCATCGAATAGCCCATGACGTTTGCTTCGGGGATGCCGAGATGATCGAGAAGCGCCATTGCGTCCGCCGCCATAATCCACGGGCGGTAGGCTTCGGCATCATGAGGCTTGTCGCTCGCACCATGGCCGCGGTTGTCCATGGCGATCACGCGGTAACCGGCATCGCCCAGCGTCTTCAGCCAGCCCGGATGCACCCAGTTGACGCTCGCCGTCGAGGCGAAGCCATGAATGAGCAGGACCGGCGCGCCATTCGGGTCGCCTTCGTCGAAATAGGCGAGTTTCAGGCCGTCATGCGTGAAGCTGGAGAATGCAGGCGTATTCAAATTCATAAAGGCAGGCCCCTGTTTGCGCCGGACCATATTTTATCGCTGCCGCGAGGTGAACCCCGGCGGGCAAAAAACCATGCCGCTTGCGGCGCTTTGGCTCTACACATTTGCGGCGAAGGACGGTAATGTCCGGCCAAATTTCAAAGCATTCGGAGACAGACATGGCCGGCCACAGCATTCCTCACTTCCAGAACGACGGCGGACACCGCGTGATCGAAGTCGGTGTGAAGGAATTCATGTGCACCGGCGCATCCGTGCCGTTCGACCATCCGCATATCTTCATCGACATGGGCGACGACAACGAAAAGGTCTGTTCCTATTGCTCGACGCTGTTTCGTTTCAATGGCGCGCTGAAGGCCAACCAGACGAACCCGGCCGGCTGCGTTTTCCATGTGAAGGCCGCCTGATCATTCTCTCCTGAAGATCGGACAAACGATGCCGGTCGAGCACGCCGCCATTGCGGGCGCCGGAATTGCGGGCCTGACAGCCGCGCTGGCGCTGACCAAACGGGGCATCCGTTCCGATATTTTCGAACAGGCCGGCGAACTCGCAGAAGTCGGTGCCGGCCTGCAGCTTTCCCCAAATGCATCGCGCATTCTCCGTGAACTCGGCGTTCTCGCCGAGATCGAAAAATGTTGGCTCGAGCCGGAAATGATCCGGCTCGTTGCGGGCGACACATTGCGGCAACTCGCCGCCGTTTCCGCCGGCCGTTTCGCCCGTGAGCGATGGGATGCGCCATATGGTGTCCTGCACCGTGCAACGCTTCAGCGCGTGCTTCTGGATGCGGTGCGCGCCAATCCGCTCTGCCAGCTGCACCTTGGTACTCCAATCGAATCCGCAGGCTTGCCGTCTAATGGCCCGGGCGTGCTGATCGGCGCGGACGGCGTCTGGTCGAAGACGCGAGCCGCGATCGATGGTTCGCCCTCGCCCCGATTTTCCGGCAACATCGCCTATCGCTTCACGATCACAGCCGCCGCGGCGCCTGACTTTCTCGACACGAACAGCGTCTCGGCGTTTCTCGGTGGATCGGTGCATCTCGTCTGCTATCCCCTGAAGGAAACGGCGAGCTTCAATCTCGTCGCCATCACCAGCGGCAATGAAAACACCGAGCGGTGGGATAGCGGCGCGGCGAGTCACCAGCTGGAGACCTTGCGTTCACGCTTCCGCGGCTGGCATCCCGAAGCTCTGTCCCTGCTTCGCAATATCGAGCCGACCTATTGGCCGCTCTACGAAGCATCCGAGGGATCGTGGCAGGACGGGCGCGACCGCGTGCTGATCGGCGACGCTGCGCATGCGATGATGCCGTTTGCCGCCCAGGGCGCGGCCATGGCAATCGAAGATGCCTATGAGCTGGCTTATTTTCTGGGCAGCAATCCCATCGAGCAGGCCCTGCCCCGCTTCGAGGCGCATCGCGCGCCGCGGATCGCCAAGATCCGCAAGCGCGGCGCATTCAACCGCTTTGCCTATCACGCCCGCGGCCCTGTCAGGATCGGGCGTGATATCGTCTTGTCGATGAAACCGTCGCAAAGCCTCGCGACGGATCTCGACTGGATTTACGGCTACCGGCCGCTCGGCTGATCAGACGGCTTTGGCCGCCGCAAAGCCCCGCTCGATATCGGCCTTGATATCGGCCACGTCTTCGAGACCGATCTGCAGACGGATCAGCGGACCGCCTTCCGGCGCCTTGGCGATGCGGCGGTCGTTCAGGTTGACGTGAACGGCCAGGCATTCGAAGCCGCCCCAGGACCAGCCAAGCCCGAAAATGCTGAGCGCATCGAGGAAGGCATGCGCCTTCGCCTTGTATTGCGCGGCGGAATCGACCTTGAGCACGAAGGAGAAGATGCCGCTGGCGCCCTTGAAGTCACGCTTCCAGATATCGTGACCCTTGAAGCTCGGCAGGGCCGGATGCAGCACCTTGGCCACCTCTTCGCGGCCTTCCAGCCACTTGGCAAGGGCCAGCGCGCTTTCATTGTGACGCTCCAGGCGGATACCCATGGTGCGCAGTCCGCGAAGCACCTGATAGGCGTCGTCAGGTGCGCCGCAGATGCCGAGCGTGACGTTGGCTTCTTTCAGCTGCTCCCAATGCTTGGCATTGGCCGAAACGGTGCCCATCAGGATATCGGAATGGCCGGCCGGATATTTGGTCGCCGCGTGGATCGAGATATCGACGCCGAAATCGAGTGGGCGGAAATAGACGGGGGTGGCCCAGGTATTGTCCATGGCAACGATGGCGCCATGCTTGTGGGCAATTGCGGCAATCGCCGGAATGTCCTGCATCTCGAACGTGTTCGAGCCGGGCGCTTCCGTATGGACGAGCCTGGTATTCGGCTTGAAAAGCTGCTCGATGCCGGCACCGATGGCCGGATCGTAATATTCGACCTCGACGCCCATGCGCGTCAGCATGGTGTCGCAGAAATGGCGGGTCGGCGTGTAGACGGAATCGACGATTAGCGCGTGATCGCCCGAAGACAGAAATGCCAGGAACGGCACGGTAACGGCAGCAAGGCCCGACGGCACGAGGATCGTGCCCGCGGAACCTTCGAGCCCGTCGATCGCCTCACAGAGCGCATCGGTGGTCGGCGTGCCCCGGGTGCCATAGGTGTATTTCTGCCCGCGTGTTTCCATCGCCTTGGCATTCGGAAACAGCACCGTCGATGCGTGGACGACGGGCGGATTGACGAAACCGTGGTATTCCGAAGGGTCGTTGCCGATATGCGAGAGGCGGGTGTTGATACCGGCGTTCTGCAGGAGACCGTCTTTGTCTTTCATAGTCTGAAATAGCCTTTGGCGAGGGATGCAATGGGCGAGTTTTGGACCTCAGGAAAAGTCGGGTCAACCCCGTAGCCGCGACGGGCCGAAAATTACCCGGAACGTTACTTTCGCAGATATATCAGTGAATTGCGCGGTATTTTTCCGCAAAACACTGCCCAAATACTATCCAACTGCCTATCAGAACGGCGCATTTTGCCAAAATGCCGAATTTTGCCGCATTTATTAGCCGCGACACTTGACCGTATTGGCATTTGCGACTGTGATAGAACCACTCGCGCCGGGAGGGTGTCGAGAAATTGGGGGGACAGGGTTTTCTTCGCCTCTCCTCCCACAAAAACATAAGACAACAGATAAAAGGTTGGGAAAAATGAAGATTAAGCTCCTGTCCGCCGCCGTCGGCGCAGCAGTTTTCGCTCTTGGCGCCCATGCGGCCTCGGCAACCACTCTTGAAGACGTGAAGGCAAAGGGCTTCGTTCAGTGCGGCGTCAACTCGGGCCTCCTGGGTTTCGCGCAGCCTGACGCATCCGGCAACTGGGCCGGCTTCGACGTTGATTTCTGCAAGGCCGTCGCTTCCGCCGTCTTCGGCGACCCGACCAAGGTCAAGTACACGCCTCTGTCCGCCAAGGACCGCTTCCCGGCCCTGCAGTCTGGCGAAGTCGATGTTCTCTCGCGTAACACCACCTGGACGATCAACCGCGACACCGCTCTCGGCTTCAACTTCCGTCCGGTCACCTATTACGACGGTCAGGGCTTCATGGTTCGCAAGAGCCTGAACGTGAAGTCGGCTCTCGAACTCTCCGGCGCCGCTGTGTGCGTACAGTCCGGCACCACGACCGAGCTCAACCTCGCCGACTACTTCAAGTCCAACAACCTTCAGTACAATCCGGTCGTTTTCGAGAAGCTCGAAGAAGTCAACGCTGCCTATGATTCCGGCCGTTGCGACGTCTACACGACCGACCAGTCCGGCCTCTACTCGCTGCGTCTGACGCTGAAGAACCCCGACGAGCACATGATCCTTCCGGAGATCATCTCCAAGGAGCCGCTCGGCCCGGCAGTGCGCCAGGGCGACGACCAGTGGTTCGATATCGTTTCGTGGACGGCTTACGCCCTCGTGAACGCTGAAGAATTCGGCATCACCCAGGCAAATGTCGACGAGATGAAGAACTCGCCGAACCCGGATATCAAGCGCTTCCTCGGCACCGAAGCCGATACCAAGATCGGTACCGACCTCGGCCTGACCAACGAGTGGGCCTACAACATCATCAAGGGCGTCGGTAACTACGGCGAAGTCTTTGAACGCAACGTCGGTCAGGGCAGCCCGCTGAAGATCGCACGCGGTCTGAACGCGCTGTGGAACAAGGGCGGCATCCAGTACGCACCGCCGGTTCGCTAAGCTTCTGATATAAATGCCGGAAAGGCGGGAAACCGCCTTTCCATCTTCCAAAGAAAAAAGCCCAAAAACGGGCACATAGGGGATTAGGCTCGGCATGACGCAAGAGGCTGTGCACACGACACCTTTGCCGGAGAGCCGCTGGACGCTCCAGTCGGCACTTTACGACCCCAAATTCAGGGGCATATTTTTCCAGGTTCTGACCGTACTTCTGCTGGCGCTGTTCGTGGCATGGGTCGCTCACAACACCGCGCTCAACTTGCAGCGCAGCAATACGGCATCTGGCTTCGCATTTCTCAACGGACGCGCCGGCTTCGAGATCGGCCAGTCGCTGATCCCGTATTCGAGCGACTCGACATATGGCCGCGCGCTTGTCGTCGGCATACTCAACACCATTCTGGTCGCCGTGACCGGCATCATCACCGCGACGATCATCGGTTTCGTCGTCGGCATAGGACGCCTGTCACACAACTGGCTGATCGCCAAGCTGTGCACCGTCTATGTCGAGGTGTTCCGCAACATCCCGCCGCTGCTCGTCATCTTCTTCTGGTATTCCGGCGTTCTGGCCGTGCTGCCGCAGCCGCGCGAATCCGTGCACCTGCCGTTCAGCATGTTCCTGAACAATCGCGGCCTCGCCTTTCCCAAGCCGATCTTCGATACCGGCATGTGGGCTGTCCTCGCAGCCTTGGTGATCGGCATCGTCGCCACGGTGATCATCGCCCGCTGGGCGCACAAGCGCCAGGCGGCAACAGGCAAGCAGTTCCATACGATCTGGGTGTCGATCGGACTGATCGCCGGCCTGCCGATCCTGGCCTTCCTGGCGGCGGGTCTGCCGATGACCTTCGACGTTCCTGTCGCGGGCAAGTTCAATCTGACCGGCGGCTCCGTCGTCGGGCCGGAATTCATGTCGCTGTTCCTGGCGCTGTCCTTCTACACCGCGGCCTTCATCGCCGAAATCGTGCGTGCCGGTATCCGGGGCGTGCCGAAGGGACAGTCGGAAGCGGCAGGCGCACTCGGCCTGCATCCATCCTCCGTCACCCGCCTCGTCGTGGTGCCGCAGGCCTTCCGCATCATCATCCCGCCACTTACCAGCCAGTATCTCAACCTGACCAAGAACTCGTCGCTGGCAATCGCCGTCGGCTTCTCGGATCTCGTTGCCGTCGGCGGTACGACGCTCAACCAGACCGGCCAGTCGATCGAAGTCGTGGTCATCTGGATTGCCGTCTACCTCACCCTCAGCATTCTGACGTCGCTGTTCATGAACTGGTTCAACGGCAAAATGGCACTGGTGGAGAGATAAGATGTCGGGTTCCAACATTTCTTTCGTCCGCAACGCCATGCTGCAGCCGGAGCCGGCTCCATCCAGCGAACGCGGCGCAATCGCCTGGATCAGACGCAACCTGCTGGCGACCCCGAAGGACATCATCCTGACGGTGATCGCCATCGCAGTTCTTGCCTGGGTGCTGCCGCACATGATCAACTGGCTGTTCATCCAGGCCGTCTGGACCGGTACGGACCGCACCTTCTGCGCCACCACCGTTCAGGGCGGCACGCAGCCGGATGGCTGGAGCGGCGCCTGCTGGGCCTTCGTCAACGCCAAGCTCGACCAGTTCGTGTATGGCCGCTACCCGCTCAGCGACCGCTGGCGTCCGACGCTTGTTTTCATCATGTTCGCCGCCCTGCTGGTGCCGATGCTGATGCCGTCGATGCCGCGCAAGGGGCTGAACGCTCTGCTGCTCTTCGTGGCGCTGCCGCTCGTTTCGCTCTGGCTGCTGTATGGCGGTCTCGGTCTCGAAGTCGTGGAAACCCCGCTCTGGGGCGGCCTTCTGGTGACGCTCGTCGTCTCCTTCGTCGGCATCGCGGTCTCCCTGCCCTTCGGCATCATCCTGGCGCTCGGGCGCCGCTCGAAGATGCCGGTCGTGAAAATGGTCTGCGTCATCTTCATCGAAGTCATCCGCGGCATTCCGCTGATCACCGTCCTGTTCATGGCCAGCGTCATGTTGCCGCTGTTCCTGCCGCAGGGCTGGAACGTCGACAAGCTGCTGCGCGCCGTGATCGGCGTGTCGATCTTCGCGTCGGCCTATATGGCCGAGGTCATCCGCGGCGGTCTGCAGGCCATTCCGAAGGGCCAGTACGAAGGCGCGGATTCGCTTGGATTGGGCTATTGGCAGAAGATGCGCCTGATCGTGCTGCCTCAGGCGATCAAGCTCGTCATCCCCGGCATCGTCAATACGTTCATTGGCATGTTCAAGGATACCTCGCTGGTCTCGATCATCAGCATGTTCGACCTGCTCGGCATCGTCCGTCTGAACTTCTCCGACGGCAACTGGGCATCAGCCGTAACACCGTTGACAGGTCTGATCTTTGCGGGTTTTGTCTTCTGGATTTTCTGCTTCGGCATGTCTCGCTATTCGGTGTTCATGGAACGCCATCTCGACACCGGCCACAAACGATAAGAATTGAGGGTAACAAATATGGCTGAAGCTCAAACCAAGAAGCTCACCGTCTCCACGACCGAGGTCGCCGTCGATATCGTCAACATGAACAAGTGGTATGGCGATTTCCACGTTCTGCGCGACATCAACCTGAAGGTCATGCGCGGCGAGCGCATCGTTATCGCCGGCCCGTCGGGCTCCGGCAAGTCGACGATGATCCGCTGCATCAACCGTCTGGAAGAGCACCAGAAGGGCCAGATCGTCGTCGATGGCACCGAGCTTACCAACGACCTGAAGAAGATCGACGAAGTGCGCCGCGAAGTCGGTATGGTGTTCCAGCACTTCAACCTCTTCCCGCACCTGACGATCCTGGAAAACTGCACGCTGGCGCCGATCTGGGTGCGCAAGATGCCGAAGAAGCAGGCGGAAGAAGTCGCCATGCACTTCCTGAAGCGCGTCAAGATCCCGGAGCAGGCAAACAAATATCCCGGCCAGCTCTCCGGTGGCCAGCAGCAGCGCGTGGCGATCGCCCGCTCGCTCTGCATGAATCCGAAGATCATGCTGTTCGATGAGCCGACCTCGGCGCTCGATCCTGAAATGATCAAGGAAGTGCTGGATACGATGGTCGGTCTGGCTGAAGAAGGCATGACCATGCTCTGCGTGACCCACGAAATGGGTTTTGCCCGCCAGGTCGCCAACCGCGTGATCTTCATGGACCAGGGCCAGATCGTCGAGCAGAATTCGCCGGCCGAATTCTTCGACAATCCGCAGCACGAGCGCACCAAGCTGTTCCTCAGCCAGATCCTGCATTAAGCGGATAACAGATCAGAAAAAGCCGCCGGAGCGATCCGGCGGCTTTTTTGTTTGCGGCTCTAGCGGGATGCCAGCGTCCGCAGCATCTTGCAGAGACCGGTCAGCCCGGCATCATAGCCACCAGAGGCAATGTCGCGGCAGCGAACCAGCATCTTCCTCTGATCACTGGCATCCATCCTGCTGAATTCGCGGGTAACCGCACTCGGCGTCATCCCGCTTCCACTGCCGCCGCCAGATGCACCACCACCGGACGAGCCGCCGCCGATACCAAGGCCGAGATTGGCACCTGCGCCATTTCCGATATTTGCGCCCGCATTGGCATTGATGCCGTTCGCCCCGCCGATCGACGCGGTGACATCCGTATTGAGGATATTACCATTGCTGCCGCCGACAGTTGCGCCGGCATTGGCGTTCACACCGCTGCTGCCGCCAGCCGATACGCCGGCATCGACGTCCGCGAGGCTACCACTGCCGCCGGCATTGGCGCCGACCGCCGCATTCACGCCATTGCTGCCGCCAACGCTGGCTTTCACATCGGCATCAACGAGACCGCCGGACCCGCCGACCGTGGCGTTGGTATTCGCATTGATGCCACCGGAGCCACCGACGGAAGCGCCGACATTGGCGCCAACGCCGCCGGAACTGCCGGAGCCGAGACCGACACTGGCATTGACGCCGTTGCTGCCGCCGATGGAGATATCGAGAGCGTGCACAGAACTGACCGGCATGACGAAAATCGAGCAGGCGGATGCGAGGACGGCGATCGTGGTCCTCGAATGAGCGTAAGTCATGATATTCCTCCGTTTTCTCAATGCCGGATCACCGGCAGCCGAAAATCGACGGAACGCGCGCACCTTCGATCAAATGGACAGGGCCTCCAGCCCGGTCCTTGGACACGGCCGTTGGCCGGTCCGTGGACTTGGCCATCGCGGTCAGATCCATGAAAAGCGAACGCAGTAATATTAGCATTGTTTCACGCAAGAATGAGCCACGGTTACCGCGAAGCAAAGATCCGCCCAAGGCGTGACGGAAGCGTACACTTCTTCGCCAACAGGCGGCGGTTGGCGAATCGCTGTGATACCGGCCATAGACAAGAGCGAGCGAAAGCCTAATTGCCTGAGATAACAAACAACCGACGGAGCGCCCGATGAAACTCTCTCTTGCCGCAGCGATCATCGCGGGTGCTGTTCTTTCCGGCTGTACGGCGACCGGCGATATCTCCGGCCCAGGCCTGGCACCGATCCCGGGCAGCATCACCTATAATGGCCAACCCCGGACGAAGCTGACCAAGTCGCCAATCGGCTCACAGTTTCCGCACACCTTCGTCGACAATCGCGGCCGCGAGGTCGAGGAAACTTACATCATCCGGCCGGACCGCAGCCTAATGATCGCCAATCGCGTCTATCGCCCGATCTTCCGCTGGAACGATTGATTCCGGCAAACAGGCCTGCGTTTCCGGTGACGGTCCAGCGCTCGTCCCTTGCCGCATGGAACGGCTCTGCGATGCTGCCGCGGGCCGGACAACGACAACAGCAATGACCGCCTCGGGAACAAATAAGCGTGAATGTCAGTTTCCCTCCCATGTGAAGAGGAGAAGAGACAATGACATACGATCCGAACAACCTGAATGACCCGAACCGTCCGCTGGATCCGGCAGGCACTCCCGACTACCGGACCACGCCCGTTGGTGCTCAGAAATCCAACGCCTGGGTAGGCTGGGTGGCAGCGATCGCCGTGGTCGCCGTCGCGGCCTTTGCCTATACGGAGTGGAACGGCACGCCGACTACCGACCCGCAGACGACGGCATCGACGCAATCGGAACCGGCAGCACCGGCACCGGCTCCCGTAAAGCCGATGGCACCGGCCGATACAAACGCTACTCCGGCCCCGGCTACGCCGCCCGCAGCCGGTGGCAACACCCCGCAGTAAACGAGAAAAGGCCCGGTTCATCACCGGGCCTTTTTCAATCATCATGCCTTCGGCATCATGTGCATTAAGCTTACCGGCTAACCGTCCGGCGAAGAACGCGTTGAAGCCGCGGCACGCCGGAGGCATACAATGCCTCACGCCCCTCGTAGCTCAACGTCAGAGCAGCTGCACCGTTAGCAGCCGATCCAGGTTCAATTCCTCGGCAGGGGCACCAAGGCGCCGCTTTTGCGTTCAAAATTTTCGGAAAAAAGAAATGGCGACCCCTGCAGGATTCGAACCTGCGACCACCTGCTTAGAAGGCAGGTGCTCTATCCAGCTGAGCTAAGGGGCCATCCGGCCGCTATCCAGCGATAGCGGCGAAACGCGGCATGCACGGACGCTCAGTGCGTCCAGGGCTGTGTGCGGGTATAACGGAAATTATCCGGATAGGCGACGGTCTGGCGGATCGGATCCTTGGGCTGCAGCACCCGGTATTCGATGCCGTTGCGCTTGGCATAGGCTTCGGCCAGTTCCTGGCTTTCGAAGGTCAGCTTGACCTGCTGGCGCATGTCGCCCGAAGAGGTGTAGCCCATGATCGGATCGATCTTGCGCGGCTGCTCCTGATCGAACTCGAGCACCCAGAGATGCGTCTTGGCCTTGCCGGACTGCATGGCGGTCTTGGCTGGACGGTAGATCTTGGCAGACATCGCTGCATTCGCCTCCGGATACGCGGACAACATCCGCTGGAATTTCAAACTGCCGCGCCGTCACCAGCACGGTTCCCTCCGCGCTATCTAACGCAAAGAGATGAATTTTGCTTATCCGCGAATCCCTGCGGTTTCAAGAAAAAAGCCGAGCCGCACCCAACTGCCGCTGCTTACTTGGCGGCAAGCTTGTCCGTGGGCCGCCGGCAGGGGGAGATAAGGTCGAGCGACGCATCGCGAACGCTGGTTTCCACCTCCATCAGGCCGAGAACGCTGTGGAAGAGATTGTCGTGCGAGGCAGGCAGCTTGGCGCGAGCGGCAATGCAGGCGGTGTCGAGCCGCGTCTCGCTGGCAAAATCATCCGACAGCCACAGCGCCATCGGCACATGCGTCTGCTCCTTCGGCGCGATGAAATACGGCGCGCCATGCAGATAGATGCCGTTTTCGCCCAGCGATTCGCCGTGGTCGGAGAGATAGATCATCGAACCGGCCAGCGCGGCCTGATGCGCCTTCAGCTTGTCGATCACCGCGGCCAGCACCTGGTCGGTCATGACAACGGTGTTGTCATAGGCGTTGGTGATTTCTTCCGGCTTGCAGGTGGCGAAATCGGCGGCGCGGCAATCGGGGGTGAAGCGCCGGGCACTGTCGGAATAGCGCAGATAATAGGCCGGGCCGTGGCTCCCCAGCTGGTGCAGCACCAGTACGCTGTCGCCCTTGACGCTGGAAAGCCAGTCATCGAGTTTGTCGAGCAGGATGGTGTCCAGGCACTCGCCGTCCTTGCAGAACCGCGGATCGCGGCTGTCGGGCAGATACTTGTACTTGATGCGGTCAGCGACGCCGTACATGCCGGTATCGTTGTCCCACCATTCGACGCCGACCTTGGCATGGCCGAGAACGTCGATCAGGTTATCGGTCACCAGCCCCTTGCGGTAGCTGTATTCCGTCCGCTTGTAGACGGAGAACATGCAGGGAATGGAGACGGCCGTCTCCGTGCCGCAACTGGTGACATCGGGGAAGAAGGTGACGCCGCGCGCCTTCATCTCCGGATTGGTATCGCGGCCATAGCCGCCGAGCGAAAAGTCCTGCCCGCGGGCAGTCTCTCCGGCAACGATGATCAGCACCCGCGGCTTGGCCGGGGAAGCCGCCGGGATCTGGTGCGCGTCCGTGCCGATCGGCTGGCGCACGAGATTGAGATTGTCGCCATAGGTCGCGGTGAAATAGACGGCGCTGCCCAGCGGAAAATGCGGATTGATCGTCATCATCAAATCGCGATGGATGCGGCCGACGGCGGCATAGGTCGGATAGAAGCCCATGCCGATCACCGCGATGACTGTGATGCAGGGCACGATCACCGCCATATTGTGCAGAAACTTGCTGGGGAACGGCCGGTGGACGACGCGCACGGCAGCAATGAACAGCGACGGCAGGACGCCGGCCAACAGCATGTAGAGAATGAATTTCGTGGTGATCAGGTGCTGCGCTTCCGACTGCGTCGTGACGGCGGCGTTGCGGATCATCTCGCGGTCGATGATGACGCCGAACCTGTCGGTGAACCAGGCGGCTGCGACGGCCGCCAGCAAAAGCAGAATCAGCACCGGCTTGATGAGATATTTGACCGAAACGGTGACGGCGATCGCCACCGTCAGCGCGATCATGCCGATAACGAATCCGACGAAAGCTAACCGGTGGCCGTCGAAATAGACGTAGGCCCGGCTCCAGAACGTGTAGTTGGCAACGGCGAGAATATAGAGCGAAACGATGACGGCGAGCGTGATGCTGCCGATCTTGGGGCGCATCCGCGCCGTCTTCAATGTCATGGCCATGCTATCAGGTTTGCTCCGCGCCGGGCGGACCATCCGACTCAAGCCTCTGGCCGCCCATCTTAAAATCCGGGCGACCATGGAGAGGCTTCCTGACACTATCCTGAATGCAAAAGCCGCATTTAAGGATGGGACAAACGCGTTTTTGATATTGCAGCCCCCCGGCGAAGCGTGTATTGCCCCCTCACACGGAGTGTAGCGCAGTCTGGTAGCGCATCTGGTTTGGGACCAGAGGGTCGGGAGTTCGAATCTCTCCACTCCGACCATTTTTCCCTAGATTTCTATGGTAAGCAGGCGGTCGTCCGCTGGTATGGGAGCCGGTTATGCAAGTCGAAATCCCCTGCCCTAAATGCGGCAAGACCCGTATGAATTTCCCGCGCCCGCAGCCGCTCGATAACGACATCATCAGCTGCTACAGCTGCAATTTCGAGCTTGGAACCTATGGTTCGGTCAAGGCGAAGATGGCGCGCTTCATGGAACGCATGCGTCAGGCTGCGGTGACCCAGACGCAGGCTGCAA
The DNA here is from genome assembly GCF_031457345.1 of Rhizobium sp. BE258. Lineage (NCBI taxonomy): Bacteria > Pseudomonadati > Pseudomonadota > Alphaproteobacteria > Hyphomicrobiales > Rhizobiaceae > Rhizobium > Rhizobium sp. BE258. The sequence goes on along the minus strand of NZ_JAVDWL010000008.1, from coordinate 148,778 downwards.
AGAAGAAGCAGTAAACTTCCCTTATTTTTTCGTGATTGTCGCGCTGGCGGCCTTGTCGCCTGTTTTGATGCCGAGATTCTTGACGGTTCCGGCGTTCAGCTCGACGACGTATTTCACATCGCCCATCGAATCGATGATGTCCTCCGAAAAGGGCACGGCATTTTCCTTGATGTGACGGATGACGCCCTTGCTGTCGATGAACAGCATATCGAGCGGCAGGATGGTGTTCTCCATCCACATCGTCACCCGGCGCGACTGCCCGAAGTCGAACAGCATTCCGGCATTCTCAGGCATTTCCTTGCGATACATCAACCCATACTGACGCTGCTCGTTCGTCGAGGCGATCTCGACGGTGAAGTTCAGCATCTTGCCGGAGGCCGTTTGCACGGCCAGCGGTTCCTTGTCGAAGGCCATCGGCTGTTGCTGCTGGGCAAAAGCGGGTGCTGCCACAATGAAAAAAAGCGCCAATAAGGCGCCTTTGATTCTATGCATTCTCATCAATCCTGAACATCAGTGGGCGCGGCTTGCCGGGCTCGGCATATCCGGGTGAATCTCGGCGGCCATCAGACCCTTGTCACCGGGCCCGAAGCGCACCAGCACGACCTGGCCGGGACGCAGCTCGGTGAGGCCGAAGCGGCGCAGCGTTTCCATATGGACGAAGATATCTTCCGTGCCTTCGCCGCGCGTCAGGAATCCGAAGCCCTTGGTGCGGTTGAACCACTTCACCAGAGCCCGCTCCAGGCCGCTCGTCGCGGTGACCTGCACATGGGTGCGCACCGGCGGCAGCTGCGAGGGATGGATTGCCGTGGACTGGTCCATCGAGAGGATCTTGAAGGCCTGATAGCCACGTTCGCGGCGCTGGATAAGCGCGACGATGCGGGTGCCTTCGAGGATCGTCTGATAGCCATCGCGGCGCAGGCAGGTCACATGAAGGAGCACGTCCTGCATGCCGTTGTCGGGGACGATGAAACCGAATCCCTTGGCGACATCGAACCACTTAACGACACCGGTGATTTCAATGAGATCGACGCTATCCCCCGATAGCTCTTCGAGCTCAATGAACTCCTTCGATGAAATCCTATCAGCCATGTCGCCAGCCCCTCATTACGCGTCACACTGTTACGGTTAACTGATTCTTGAAATCAAGATTAACATCTTGGTAACGGATAAGCGCAAGTCCTGTTTTCGGTTATTCCCAGTTGCTGATTTTAGCGTCATGTCTTGCCCGAAGCTGACGTCCGCTCGCCTATCCGGGTTATGACCCAACATTCGAAAGGAAATAGAATGCGTTATCTCCATACCATGGTCCGCGTGAAGGACCTCGATGCCTCGCTGCATTTCTACTGCACATTGTTCGGACTGAAAGAAATCCGTCGCTCGGAGAACGAAAAGGGCCGTTTCACGCTCGTTTTCCTTGCTGCCACCAACGACATTTCCGACGCTGAAGCCTATGGCGCCCCCTGCCTCGAGCTGACCTATAACTGGGACACGGAGGATTATACCGGTGGACGCAACTTTGGTCACCTCGCCTATGAGGTGGATGACATCTACGCCACCTGCCAGCAGCTGATGGACAGTGGAATCACCATTAACCGCCCGCCCCGCGACGGCCGCATGGCCTTCGTCCGCTCTCCGGACGGCATCTCGATCGAGATTCTGCAGAAGAGCGGCAGCTTGCCGGCAGCCGAACCTTGGCTTTCCATGGGCAATACCGGCGTCTGGTAGGCCGAGGCTTTAGTGAGGCTTGCGGCTTTTGCGATTTCCGGCCGGAGGTGCCGGTTCGCACTTGCCGCATCGAGCCGCCGCAGGCACCTTCCGGTCAATTCCTGCAGTCGGGCTAGCGCCGGGCTGCTTCAGTTTTGACCGGAGAGCCTGCGCTTGCCCCATCTTCGAACCCGTCCGTGCCTGCTTCTTGCCGCAGTCTCGACGCTTGCGCTTGCAGGCTGCGTGTCCGACCAGAAGGCACTCGATTCTGCGGCTGCTGCACCCGCGCCGGCCGCCGCGCAGCAGGCGGCGAGCGCTCCCGCCGGCCAGCCGGGCGCCAAGACGGCAGGCTATCGCGACCCGATGGTGGCAGCGGCCGGAGGCCAGCAGCAGGCAGCGGCGATGTATCCCAATGCCGCGAACATGCCGCCCGGCGCACCGCAGATGCAGCCCGCCAATATCGGCGGCATGGCTATGCAATCGACCCGCATCAATGCCAATGCGATGAGCATCTTCTCGGCGCAGCCCGCACCGCCTCAGAACAACCGCACCTCGACGGTCATCCAGCCGGCCGATGCAAACGCCTATGCGCCGGTGCAGGGCGGATTTGCAACGTCGCGCGGCGGCGTCTTCGGGACGCCCCAACAGCAACAGCAGCCACCGCAGGGCGAGATCCTGCCGCCGCAACAATCGTCGCAGAATACCAGCACCCAGGTTGCGCCCTATCAGGCAGCGTCGCTGGCAACAGGCAGCCTGCAGGGCGCCTCCACCAACGCGCTTTATGCCGCGCCGAAGCAGAACCTGCTCGGCAGCCTCTCCGGGCTCCTGCAGAAGGCCTCGCTGCCCGGCATGACACGCGTGGCGCCGAATGGCATCCATGTGCAGAACGCCAATGTCGAGGTCAGCTGTTTCAAGCCCAACCTCCTGAACGTCATCAAGACGGTCGAGACCCATTTCGGCCGCCCGGTGATCGTCACGTCGGGTTACCGCGATCCGGAGCACAACCGCCAGGTCGGCGGCGCCGAGGAATCGATGCACAAGAGCTGCGACGCCGCCGACATCCAGATCGACGGCGTCTCGAAATGGGATATCGCCAGCTATATCCGCTCGCTTCCCGGCCGCGGCGGTGTCGGCACCTATTGCCACACGGATTCGGTCCATCTCGACACCGGAAACAATCGCGACTGGAACTGGGGATGCGGCGCCCGGCGCAACACGCCGCCAAGCGCCCGCGCCATCTGACAAACGGCGCGGCTTTTGCCGTAACGCGAAGTCAACCACTATGCGTCTCCGAAAGAGCTTGCGCAGAGCATTGATTTAACTCGAAAAAATCCCGCCGATCGTGGCGTGTCATTTTTTTGAAGGAAATACGAATTTCCCGCTTGCGGGATTCAAAGACCCTGACTATAAGGGCGCCACCACGAAGGAAGCGCCCTTCGTCTATCGGTTAGGACACCAGATTTTCATTCTGGGAAGAGGGGTTCGACTCCCCTAGGGCGTGCCACTTCTCTCTTTCATTTTCAATGATCGAGACGCTTGCGGAGCGATCTGCTTCTTCCTGTTTCCATCCAGAAAAACTGGCTTTTCGAGTATTCTTCGCGACGGCGGATTGTCATCGTTGGATGGCGATTAGAATCCTTTGGTGCGCGGCCGGCAAAGAAAGCCCCGCCGAAGAGGGGCTCTCTCCTTAACCGTCATTGGCTCTCGCCTTCGGACCTTCCTTGCTGCTCACCGAGGCGGTCTTGCCGTCAGGCTGCTGGCCGAAATAGGTTCCGCCGAGATGGCCGCCACCGCTGGTGTTTTCGACCTGACGCTCGGCGCGCTTCTGGATTTCCTTCACATCAGTCTTGCTCATATCTGTCTCCATTGTTGAGGTGGTGACATCTGGAAAACCGGTGGCGGCGGAATTCGTTTCAATCTTTTTGGGTCAGTGGCTGCAAACCGCGTTCTGCCGATCCTACCGCGAGGCGCGGCATCCCCTGTATTCCAGGGACTTCGGCGCCTGCTGCAAGGTATTTCCACAAGCTCAGAAAAAATCTACGGAATTTCGCATTTTACCGCTTGCGGGTCAGAAAGGTGCTGACTATAAGGGCGCCACCACGAAGGAAGCGCCCTTCGTCTATCGGTTAGGACACCAGATTTTCATTCTGGGAAGAGGGGTTCGACTCCCCTAGGGCGTGCCACTTCTCTCTCGATTTCGGAGAGAATATTTTCAAGTTGTCGTGGACTTTCACACTCAGCAAAAACACACTCTCGACGTAGCGATATCCGACCGTCGTGCGCACTGCGCATCCAACAGGGTGGCGCAAGCTTCAATGCCAATAGTCCGGCCCGGATAGCCTCGCGGGAATCTCTCTTTCCAGCGGAGGCGGCATTCGAAGGACGCGACTTTGACGATCAACCAGCAGATTCCGACCACCCTGCCCGCAGGATTGCCGAGCCTTCAGCAATTGACCGGAAAGGCGCAGCAATCTGGATCGGTGATTGTCTACCAGCCTTATCTCGACGCTAAACAGCGGGCGAATGTCGATTCGGCCGCCCTGCCCTTCGACATTTCCTTCAATACGCAATCGACGACGCGCGAATATGAACTCTTCCGGATACTGCACGAGCACCATCTGCAGGCCGGGCTGCAAGAGGACGTGTTCTGGGGACTGCTCTCCAGCAAGTTCGAGACCAAATCGGTCTCCAGCCTGCAGTCCTTCATCACGGAAGCGAGAAAAGCGCGCGCCGGCGGCGGCGATGCCTATCTCTACAATCCGCTGATCGGCCACGCCGCTGTTTACAGCAACGTCTGGGAACACGCGATGATGGGCGGCCATCCCGGTATGGAGCCGGTGTTCGGCCATCTCAAGGATATGGGCTATCCGATCGCGCCGCCGCAGGGCCGCACGTCATTCTTCTTCTGCAACTATTTCGTCGGCAATCAGAAATTCTGGTCCGGCTATTTCGCCTTTTGCGAACATATCCTGCAGGCGCTGGAGCAGGAAGCTGCGCGCGGCACGCCGGCCGGACGTGCCTATAGCGGCACGGCGAATTACAGCCGCGACGGCAATGCCGCAATGCGGCCCTTCGTGATCGAACGGCTGCTTGGGCTCTATATCCCGCATGCGGTGGCAAGCGGCATGAAAGTCTCCGCCTTCGTGCCCTCCGCCGAGGATTTCGAATGGAAGTTCGGCACCCGGACCGGCCAGCTGCTCCACAGCCTCTACGGCCGCAAGGAAGCGTTCCTGCAGACGCGTGATCCGGCGAAGCTCGAGCTGTGGCAGGAAGGCCGGATGCCTATCGTCAAGCAGCCCCAGTTGATCTGGACCGGCGACGATCCGCCCGACTGGACGCCGCGTGGCAATTTCCCCAAGGGCAAGTCGCGGCCGGCGAGCGCGTCGAGCGCCGGCGACCAATCGCTGCCCGCACCGAATGCCGCCGCCTTGCAGGCGATGAGCCAGCCCCTGGCACCGCTCTCTGTCGCAGAACCGGTTGCGTCAGGTCTTTCGGGCTTGCAAGCGTTCGAGGGCGGCTGGGATGCGCATAAGGACCGGCACTGCATCTGGATCGTCACGCCCAAGGGTTACAATCACAGCCATGCCTTCGATGAAGTGGCGCTCGGGCTGCAGGGCGCGTTCGAGGAGCTTGGCGGCTCGGCGCCGATCGTGCGCGAGATGAGCGAATTTGCGGGCCGCTCGCCGATCGTCTATGGCGGCAATCTGCTGCCGCCGGAGATCACCGCGCATCTGCCGAAGGACAGCGTCATCGTCAATCTCGAGCAGGTATCAGACGACAGCACCTGGATGAACGAGCGTTATACCGCCGTTCTCAAGTCCTTTCCCGTGCTCGACTACAGCCCGCGCAACAGGCGGAACCTGGCGGCCAAGGGCATCGATCACGCCGGTGTTCTCGAAATCGGCTATAGCGAGGTGCTGACGCAGATCGAATGGGCGCCGGTGAAGGATATCGACGTCCTGTTCTATGGCTCGATGAACGATCGCCGTCGCGATATCCTCGTGGCTCTCCACGAGGCGGGGCTGAAGGTTGTCCATCTCTTCAACGTCTACGGTGCCGAGCGCGACGCCGCGATCGCCCGCGCCAAGATCGTCATCAACATCCACCACTATGAAAGCGGCGTCTTCGAGATCGTCCGCATCTCCTATCTCCTGGCGAACCGCGTCTGCGTTCTGACCGAAGGCGATATCGAGGATCCGGATCTCGAGCCGTTCATGGGCGGCCTGGCAGTCGAGCTCTATGAGGATCTCGTTGAGCGCTGCAAGGAGCTTATTGCCGATGACGAGGAGCGCGAGCTCATCGCAGCCAATGGATTTGCAGCCATGCAAAGCCGCTCGCAGGCGGATATGCTGATGAGCGTGATGCAGGCCGGATAGAAAAGACCATGCGTATCGAGACCACGACGATCGAGGGTATCCTGAAGATCACGCCGGCGCGGCATGGTGATCACCGCGGCTATTTTTCCGAGGTGTTCAAGGACGGATGGTTTCGCGAGAATGTCGCCAACATTACCTTTGTTCAGGACAACGAGTCGCTTTCGGCACAAGTAGGCACGCTGCGCGGGCTGCATTTTCAGACGCCACCCCTCGCCCAAGGAAAACTGGTGCGCTGCCTTCAGGGCGCCATTCTCGACGTCGCCGTCGATATTCGCCAGGGATCTCCGACATTCGGCCGGTGGGTCGGCGAAGAGCTGACGCCCGATAACGGTGCCCAGCTTTGGGTACCGGCAGGCTTCGCACATGGCTTCGTGACGCTCGCTCCGAACAGCGTGATCAGCTACAAGGTGACGGCGCCCTACAGCCCGGAACACGACCGCGGCGTCCTGTGGAACGATCCTGATATCGGCATCCGCTGGCCGGTCCAGGAGACGGATGCGGTGCTTTCGGACAAGGACCGGAAGCTTCCGAAGCTTTCCGATATTCCAGGCCATTTTCAGTTTTCAGCACAGTAATTCAGGGGATTTCCGGCAATGCGTGTCGTCGTAACGGGGGGAGCAGGCTTTATCGGTTCGGCGCTGGTGCGTCATCTGGTGAGCGAGATCGGCGCCGAGGTGCTGAATATCGACAAGCTCGCCTATGCCGGAAATCTGGCCTCGCTGACATCTGTCGAGAATGCCGCCAACTACCGCTTTCTGCAGGCCGATATCTGCGACCGGGCGAAGATGCAGGAAGCCTTCGCCTCGTTCCGCCCTGACATCGTCATGCATCTGGCCGCTGAAAGCCATGTCGACCGGTCGATCTCCGGTGCTGGCGATTTCATCCAGACCAATATCGTCGGCACCTTCAGCCTGCTCGATGCCGCGCGACACTACTGGGATGGCCTCGATGCGGGACCCAAGGCGGCGTTCCGCTTCCTGCATGTCTCGACGGACGAGGTTTATGGTTCGCTCGGCGATCAGGGCCTGTTCGAGGAGGTGACCGCCTACGACCCCTCCTCCCCATATTCTGCCTCGAAGGCTGCGAGTGACCATCTGGCGATCGCCTGGCACCGGACCTACGGGCTGCCGGTCGTGGTCTCCAACTGCTCCAATAATTACGGACCCTACCACTTCCCGGAAAAGCTCATTCCGCTGATGATCCTCAACGCGCTGGAGGGCAAGCCGCTGCCGGTTTACGGCAACGGCGCCAATATCCGCGATTGGCTCTATGTCGAGGATCACGCGCGCGCGCTGTTCACGATCGCCTCCCGTGGACGCCCGGGTGAAAAATACAATGTCGGCGGCCGCAACGAGCGCCGCAATATCGAGGTGGTCGAGCGCATCTGCGCCATTCTCGACACCGTGTTTCCGGACAAGGCCTCGCATTCGCGCCTGATCACCAATGTCACCGACCGGCCTGGCCACGATGCGCGCTACGCGATCGACGCGACCAAGCTGGAGACGGAGCTCGGCTGGAAGGCTGCGGAGAATTTCGACAGCGGCATCGACAAAACTGTGCGCTGGTATCTCGACAATGAATGGTGGTGGCGCCCTCTGCGCGACAACGTCTATTCCGGCGAACGCCTTGGCGTCTTCAAGGGACGATGACGATGCGCATCGCCGTAACGGGTAGAGAGGGTCAGGTCGCACGGTCGCTTCTGGCGACAGCACCCTCAGGCATTGAGGTGATCGCGATTGGCCGCCCTGAGCTCGATCTTGCCAATCCCGCTAATGTGCTGCCGGCTCTGGCAGCCGCACAGCCCGACGTGATCGTCTCAGCCGCAGCCTATACGGCTGTCGATAAGGCCGAGAGCGAGCCTGATTCAGCTTTTGCCGTGAATGCAGCTGGTGCCGGCGCCGTATCCGAAGCGGCGGCCAAGCTTGGCATCCCCGTCATCCACCTCTCGACCGACTACGTGTTCTCCGGCGAGAAGCCGGCGCCCTATGTCGAGACCGATCTAACCGGTCCGATCTCGGTCTATGGCAGCACCAAGCTCGAAGGGGAGCTGCGGATGGCGGCGGGCAATGCCGATCACGTCATCCTGCGTACTGCCTGGGTCTATTCGCCCTTCGGCGCCAATTTCGTGAAGACGATGCTGCGGCTTGCCGAAACGCGCGACGAGCTGCGCGTCGTCGCCGATCAGCAGGGGTGTCCGACATCGGCGCTTGATATTGCCGAGGCGATCTTCGCCATTGCGGCGCGTTTGAAAGCCGATCCGGATCCCGCGCTGCGCGGCACGTTTCATCTGACCGGGACCGGCGAAGCCACCTGGGCCGATTTCGCCACCGAGATCTTTGCACAATCGCGAGCGATCGGCGGCAACAGTGCCGTCGTTACGCCCATCACCACTGCCGAATATCCGACGCCCGCGAGGCGCCCCGCCAATTCGCGGCTTTCGGGCGACAAACTCGCTGCCACCTACGGCATCCGCTTGCCCGACTGGAAAAGCTCGACGGAAATTGCGGTCAAAGCCATTTTGAAAAATGCGATTTGAGGAGACTAAGATGAAGGGGATCATTCTAGCGGGCGGCACCGGCACCAGGCTTCATCCGATCACCCAGGCGGTGTCGAAGCAGCTGATGCCTGTCTACGACAAGCCGATGATCTACTATCCGCTGACGACGCTGATGCTGGCCGGGATCAACGACATCCTGATCATCACCACGCCGCACGATGTCGAGGCCTTCAAGCGGCTTCTCGGCGACGGTTCGCAATGGGGCATTTCGCTGAGCTACGCGGTTCAGCCCAGCCCCGATGGTCTGGCACAAGCCTTCATCATCGGCGCCGATTTCATCAACGGCCAGAATTCCGCGCTGGTTCTCGGCGACAACATCTATTTCGGTCACGGCCTGCCGGAGATCATGAAGTCGGGGACGGTGCGCACCAAAGGCGCCACGGTCTTTGCCTATCACGTCACCGATCCCGAGCGTTACGGCGTCGTCGAATTCGACGGCAAGATGAACGCGCTGTCGATCGAGGAAAAGCCGAAGCAGCCGAAGTCGCAGTGGGCGGTGACCGGCCTCTATTTCTACGACCAGCAGGTCGTCGATATCGCCGCCAATCTGAAGCCGTCACCGCGCGGTGAATTGGAGATCACCGATGTCAACCGCACCTATCTGGAGCGCGGCGAACTCTTCGTCGAGCTGATGGGCCGTGGCTATGCCTGGCTTGATACCGGCACGCCCGATAGCCTTCTCGATGCGGCCGCCTTCGTCAGCACGCTGGAGAAGCGACAGGGCTTCAAGATCGCCTGCCCCGAGGAAGTGGCGTGGCGCATGGGTTATATCAGCCAGGGCGATCTGGCGAAGCTTGCAGAAAAGCTCGGCAAGAGCGCCTATGGGCAGTATCTCACCAAGCTCTCGGCCGACTGGTAGGGCTCACTTCGCCGGCGCCGCATCGGAAACGCGCAGCTGGATGCGGCGCGAGCCCTGGTAATGGTCTGCGCCGAGCGAGCCTGCAACATGCAGATTGGCGCCGCGTGAATTGAGCAGCAGGTTCCCGAGAGCGGTATCGGCGGCGCGGAAGGCGATGCCATCGAGACGGGCGCCGTCCATGGCTTCCAGCGTCACCTTGACGTGCTTTTCGCCGACCGTCCTGACATCGCGCAGCCGATGGGCGGGGATCGCGAAGACCGGTTGCGAATGGCCGGAGCCGTAGGGGCCAGCGGTTTCCAGCCGGTCGATGAGATCGAGCGTGGCGCCGCTGGCGCCGATCGCGCCATCGATCTTCAGCGTTTCGTTGGCGACCAGATTGGCGACGGTCTTTTCGGCGCGTTCAGTGAAGAAGCTGCGCAGGGCGCCGAGCTTTTCGCGCTCGACCGTCAGACCCGCGGCCATCGCATGTCCGCCGCCCTTGATCAGCAGCCCCTCATCAACGGCAGCGCGGACCATGCGGCCCATATCGAAGCCGTTGATCGAGCGGCCGGATCCTGTGCCGCGACCTGAGGGATCGAAAGCGATGGCGAAGGCCGGGCGCTTGAACTTCTCCTTCAGCCGTGCGGCCAGAACACCGACGATCCCCGGATGCCACTTGTCGCGGGCGGTCACGATGACGGAAGCACCCTGGCCATCGCCATACTCCGCCATTGCCTCGGCCTCCGCTTCCTGCAGCATGGCGGCTTCCATGACCTGGCGGTCGCGGTTCAGTTCGTCGAGCTTCTGGGCGATCGTCTCCGCCTCGCCGGCATCGTCGAGCGTCAGCAGGCGGCTGCCAAGGGCTGCATCGCCGATGCGGCCACCGGCATTGATGCGAGGGCCGACGAGAAAGCCGAAATGATAGGGTGTGACCGGCCCGGAGAGACTGGCCTTGCGAAACAGGGCGGCAAGACCCGCATTGCTCTGGTGGCGCGCGGCGACGAGGCCCTTGACGACGTAGGCGCGGTTTAGGCCCTTCAACGGGACGACATCGCAGACCGTGGCGAGCGCCACGATATCCAGCCATTGCAAGAGGTCGATTGCCAAAATGCGCTTGTCGCCGGCTTCGCGCAGCAATCTGAGCGTGGCCACCAGCACCAGGAAGACCACGCCGGCGGCGCAAAGATGCCCCTGGCCCGAGAGATCATCCTCGCGATTGGGGTTCACCAGCGCGTGGCAATGCGGCAGGGCGTGTGTCACCTGATGGTGATCGATGACGACGACGTCGATATTGCGCGCCTTGGCGGCGTCGAGCGCCTCGTGGCTGGTCGATCCGCAATCGACGGTGACGATGAGTTTCGCGCCGTTGTCGATCAGCTGGTTGATCGCAGCAGCATTCGGTCCATAGCCTTCGAAAATGCGGTCCGGAATATAGATCTCGGCCTTGACGCCGAAATGGGCGAGGAAGCGGTACATCAGGGCCGATGAGGCGGCACCGTCGACGTCATAATCACCGAAGATCGCAACATTCTCGCCGCGCCGGATGGCTTCCGCCAGGCGCTTTGCCGCCTTCTCGCAATCGGTCAGCTTGTAGGGATCGGGCATCAGGCTGCGGATGGTCGGATCGAGGAACTCGACGGCTTCATCGACAGCAACGCCACGGCCGGCAAGCACGCGCGCAATCAGATCCGGCAGGCCATGGACTTGGGACATGGCGAGTGCGCGGTTCTGCCCGGCCTGGTCGAGCCGCGAAATCCAGCGATTGTCGAGAATGGATTTCTCCACCCCGAGGAACGCGCGCTGTACCGGATCAGCGGCTATATCCACCATTCTGCCAATGCCCCATGATGTCACCGCCCCGTGACGGGGCGGCAAAAATTGCATAGCACATTTATGCAGGCTTAAGGCCGGTGGCAACGCCCGGGCTGGCGTTACCCTCAGTCTTCCTTGGGGCGCTCGATGCGGATGACCTGCGGTTCGCCGACGAGATAGCCCTCGCCCTTGATCGCGGCAACCGCCTTGCGAACCGAATCCTCGGTCGTCGCATGGGTCACGAGGATGATCGTCTGATGATGCGACGGCGACAGGTGCTGTTGCGAGCGCTGCACGATCGATTCCAGCGAGATGTGGTTTTCGGCCATGCGCGTTGCGACGCTGGCGAAAACGCCGGTGCGGTCGAGAACCGTCAGGCGGATGAAGTAGCCGCCTTCGTGGCTCTGCATCTGCGCCTTGCGATAGGGCTCCAGCGACTTGGCCGGATGACCGAGAACCGGAACGCGCTGGGCACCCGGCTGGCTCTTGGCGATATCGGCGATGTCGCCGAGAACCGACGAAGCGGTTGCATTGCCGCCAGCACCCGGGCCGACCATCAGCAGTTCGCCGAGAATATCGGATTCGATCGCCACGGCATTGGTGACGCCATCTACCTGGGCGATGACGGAATCAACCGGCACCATGGTCGGATGAACGCGCTGCTCGATGCCGGTTTCGGTGCGCTGGGCAACACCGAGGAGCTTGATGCGGTAGCCGAGATCGGCAGCCGCGCGAATATCTTCGATCGAAATGTTGGTGATGCCTTCGAGGTAGATGTCATCGGCAGCGATCTGATTGCCGAAGGCCAGCGTCGTCAGGATCGACAGCTTGTGCGCCGTGTCGTTGCCTTCGATGTCGAAGGCCGGATCGGCTTCGGCATAGCCGAGACGCTGTGCTTCGGCGAGGCAATCGGCAAAGGACAGGCCTTCCTTCTCCATCTTGGTGAGGATGTAATTGCAGGTACCGTTCATGATCCCGTAGATGCGGGAGATCGAATTGCCGGTCAGCGATTCACGCAGCGCCTTGATGACGGGGATACCGCCCGCAACAGCCGCTTCGAAGTTGAGCAGCGAGCCCTTCTCTTCCGCGATCTTGGCGAACTCGACGCCGTTGTAAGCAAGGAGCGCCTTGTTGGCAGTCACCACATGGAGACCGCGGTCGAGCGCGGCTTTGACGGATGCCTTGGCAGCGCCCTCGGCACCGCCGACGAGCTCGACGAAAACCTCGATATCGGCCTTGGCGGCCAGCTCTTCCGGCGTATCGTACCAGGTGATGCCATCGAGATTGATGCCGCGATCCTTGGTCTTGTCGCGTGCCGTCACGGCCGTAATGTGGATCGGACGCCCGCAGGTGGCGGCAAGCTCGTTGCTCTTCTTCTGGATGATACGGACGAGCGAGGCACCGACGGTACCAAGACCCGCAATGCCGATTTTGAGGGCGTCTGCCATGAAGCGATCCTGAATGTTCATGAGTGGCAGCCGCAGAGCGCGGCTGCCGATTGGGGGGTGTCTATCAGCGGTGTGCGTTCAGAGAGATGACGTTGTGCATCGTCTCGTCGGCCGTCGACAGAAATTTCTTGATGCTGCGTGCGGCCTGGCGGATGCGGTGCTCGTTCTCGACCAGTGCGAGGCGAACATAATCATCGCCCATTTCGCCGAAGCCGATGCCCGGTGCCACGGCAACGTCGGCCTTTTCGACCAGCAGCTTGGAGAATTCCAGCGAACCGAGGTGACGGAACTTCTCCGGGATCTTCGCCCAGGCGAACATCGTGGCAGCCGGCGGCGGCACTTCGAAGCCGGCCTTGCCAAAGCTCTCGACCATGACGTCGCGGCGGCGCTTGTAGACGTTGCGGACCTCAGCGATGTCAGAGCCGTCGCCATTGAGCGCGTGGGTTGCTGCAACCTGGATCGGCGTGAAGGCGCCGTAATCGAGATAAGACTTCACGCGCGTCAGAGCGGCGATCAGGCGCTCGTTGCCGACGGCAAAGCCCATGCGCCAGCCGGGCATGGAAAAGGTCTTCGACATCGAGGTGAATTCGACGGTGACGTCGATGGCACCAGGAACCTGCAGAACGGAGGGCGGCGGTTCGCCGTCGAAGTAGATTTCCGAATAGGCAAGGTCGGACAGCACGATGATGTCGTGCTTCTTCGCGAAGGCGATGACGTCCTTGTAGAAATCAAGCGTCGCGACGAAAGCCGTCGGGTTCGACGGATAGTTCAGGATCAGCGCCAGCGGCTTCGGGATCGAGTGGCGCACGGCGCGCTCGAGCGGCGCGAAGAAATTCTCATCCGGCTCGACCGGGATCGAACGGATCACGCCGCCTGCCATCAGGAAGCCGAAGGCGTGGATCGGATAGGTCGGGTTCGGGCAGAGGATGACGTCACCAGGCGCGGTGATCGCCTGCGCCATGTTGGCGAAACCTTCCTTGGAACCGAGGGTCGCGACGACCTGCGTATCCGGGTTGAGCTTCACGCCGAAGCGGCGGGCGTAATAGGCGGCCTGCGCGCGGCGGAGGCCCGGAATACCCTTGGAGGACGAATAGCGATGCGTGCGCGGGTCCTGAACTACCTCGCAGAGCTTGTCTACAATGGCTTTCGGGGTCGGCAGGTCAGGGTTTCCCATACCGAGATCGATGATATCGGCGCCGCCCGCTCGCGCGCTTGCTTTCAAACGGTTGACCTGTTCGAAAACATAAGGCGGCAAACGCCGGACTTTGTGAAACTCTTCCATTTCATTCCCCATGGAAATGCGGCCACCGCGGCCGCGCTCGAAGTTCGTCCTGTTCCCGGCTGCTTGCGATACGAACTTCAGAATCGCATGCGCCGTATTCATCAGACTGTCTGCAGGCGGCGATTCTTTGACGGATGCCGCAGCTGCGAAGCATTATCGGGAAAATTTACGTCTCCCGCCAGCTGCGGAAGGCTTTGCGTGCAAATTGCCTGAAAGGCAAGGCCTACTTGGTGATTTCCGAGAGTGTGTCGGTGCCGTGATCAGCCGCAAGCTTGCGGTATTCGGCAACGCGGCGCTGATACTCAGCCTCGGAAATCGTGCCCGCCTTGCGCTGCGCGCCAAGCGCAGTCAGCTTGGCCTGCAGGCCCTTGGCCTCGTCATCGTTCATCTGAACGTTGGCGGCCGTCAGAGGCGCACCAAAGGACGGATAACCGTCCCTATAGTGCGAAAGGCCGCTCTCGGCCGGAGCCTCACCCTTGGTGGCGGTCATCACGACCGCCGTGGGGGCCGCTCGCCTGGCGGCAAGGGCTGCCTTCCCATCCGGCGTCGACGTGCAGCCGGCAAGCGTCATCGCCGCGGCCGCGGCAATGATTGCCATGCGGGTTGCGATTGCGATGCCAGAGCTGCCGTTGTTCGTCATGCCAGATCTTCCAAATCCTCAAGCCTCTGCGACTGTTAAATTTGTCGCAGCAACAAAGCAATAGCACGAGCGTGGTTGTGTTGAACTTGTTTTATCGATCTTGCACGATGTACAAATCGATTTCAGGATGATTGCTGCCGCCCGGAGGAAACGTGTGACCGACAGCAAGACAGGCGACAAGGGAAAGCCGCAAGGCTTCGAAACGGCAGACCTCGATCCCTATCTGATGAAGGATCCCGAGGCGATGGCGATGAATTTTGCCCGCGCCCTCGAAAATCTCGGCAAGGCCGCATCGGCATGGCTGGCGCCCCGCGAACGGGGCGATGTCAGCGACAAGGCCGCCGAGCCGATGACCGACATGGTCAAGACGCTGTCGAAGATCACCGAATATTGGATGTCCGATCCGCGCCGCACCTTCGAGGCGCAGACACAGCTGATGAGCAGCTATTTTGGCGTCTGGATGCGCTCGATGCAGCGGATGCAGGGCGAAGCGGCCGAACCCGAGCCCGAGCGCAAGGACAAGCGGTTTTCTGATCAGGACTGGGAGAAGAACCCGTTCTTCGATTTCCTGCGACAGGT
The DNA here is from genome assembly GCF_031457345.1 of Rhizobium sp. BE258. Lineage (NCBI taxonomy): Bacteria > Pseudomonadati > Pseudomonadota > Alphaproteobacteria > Hyphomicrobiales > Rhizobiaceae > Rhizobium > Rhizobium sp. BE258. Next base: position 133,542 of record NZ_JAVDWL010000008.1, on the reverse strand, counting down.
CTATTTCATCACCGCCGACTGGGCCGAGAAGATGGTGACGCAGACCGAGGGTCTGGACGAGCACACAAAGCACAAGGCCGGCTTCTACATCAAGCAGATCACCGCGGCGCTCTCGCCCACCAATTTCGTCGCCACCAACCCGCAGCTTTACCGGGAAACCATCGCCAGCAGCGGCGAAAACCTGGTGCGCGGCATGAAGATGCTGGCCGAGGATATCGTTGCCGGGCACGGCGACCTGAAGCTTCGCCAGACCGACATGACGAAATTCGCCGTCGGCCGGGATATGGCGTTGACACCGGGCAAGGTGATCGCCCAGAACGATATCTGCCAGATCATCCAGTACGAGGCGTCGACCGAGACGGTGCTGAAGCGCCCTCTCCTGATCTGCCCGCCTTGGATCAACAAGTTCTATATCCTCGACCTCAATCCGCAAAAGTCGTTCATCAAGTGGTGCGTCGATCAGGGCCAGACGGTGTTCGTGATCTCCTGGGTCAATCCCGATTCGCGCCATGCCGACAAGGACTGGACGGCCTATGCCCGCGAGGGCGTCGATTTCGCGCTGGAGACGATCGAGAAGGCCACGGGCGAAAAGGACGTCAACGCCGTTGGCTATTGCGTCGGCGGGACGCTGCTGGCCGCAACGCTGGCGCTGCATGCCAAGGAAAAGAACAAGCGCATCCGCTCGGCAACGCTGTTCACCACGCAGGTGGATTTCACCCATGCCGGCGACCTGAAGGTCTTCGTCGACGAGGAGCAGCTGCAGGCGCTCGAAGCGCATATGCAATCTGTCGGCTATCTCGACGGCTCGAAGATGGCGACGGCATTCAACATGCTGCGCGCCTCGGAGCTGATCTGGCCCTATTTCGTCAACAACTACCTGAAGGGCGAAATGCCGATGCCCTTCGATCTGCTGTTCTGGAATGCCGATTCGACGCGCATGGCGGCTGCCAACCACGCCTTCTATCTGCGCAACTGCTATCTCAAGAACGCGCTGACCGCGGATGAGATGATCCTCGACGGCAAGACCGTGTCGCTGAAGGACGTGAAGATTCCGATCTACAATCTGGCGACCCGCGAGGATCATATCGCTCCGGCAAAGTCGGTATTCCTCGGCAGCCAGTTCTTTGGCGGCAAGGTGGATTTCGTTGTCACCGGATCGGGACATATCGCCGGCGTCGTCAATCCGCCGGACAAGAAGAAGTATCAGTACTGGACCGGCGGCCCTGCCAAAGGCGATTACGACAGCTGGCTCAACAAGGCCGAGGAAAATCCAGGTTCCTGGTGGCCGCACTGGCAGGCGTGGATCGAAGCCAAGGACGGCAAGCGCGTGCCCGCCCGCAAGCCCGGCGGCGCCTCGCTGAATGCGATCGAGGAAGCACCGGGCAGCTACGTGATGGAACGGGCATAGGCTATACCTGCCTCCGATCGGCCGATTTTTAGCCCGATTTCGCCGCCAGAAGAACCGAACCAGAATCTTTTTTGGGCGGTCCTTCATGCTTATAAAGAAATTGGAAACCATAATCCCGCATAGTTCCAGACAGTTGATTATGTGCGGGATGCCTCAATTAGGCCCTCTTGCTTCATTATCGGCTCCGGCGAAAGCGTCCTGCGTAAGCCGCCGGTAGAGTGACGCGTTTGGAAACCGAGTAATATGGCGTTTGCTGTCGAGACGTGTGAAAGCGTCAACCCTTTCGGCTGGGCGATTTTTGGCTCGGCAAAGCTCCTCCGGCTCGTGCCGGTCATCGCTGCCATCGGCCTTGGGGCCGCTGTATCGACATGGGCGCTCGCATCGGTCGCAACGATGCACTCGTCGGCTATGCCGGAACGCGAAGACAAGCGGCTGTTTGCGGATATCGCCATCGCGCCGATGGCGCCTGTGCATCACAACGCATCGGCTGCCCATACGCTCGTCCACATCGGCAAATTTTCCCGGCTGCCCGGCCAGATCACCGTGTCCGATCGCATGACGGCAGAGGTGCAGTCGAAATCCTCCAAGGACATGGTGGCGCTGATGCAGCGCCGCGGGCTCTCGGCGCTTGCCATGCGCAACAACGGCAGTGAAATTGCCTCTGCCCTGAAGCAGCAGGCGGAAACGATTGCAAGCGCTGCGGCATTCTCTGCCGTCACGGTTCCGGCCTCCCTCCCTGCGCCAGTCCAGGTCGCCACGGTCAAGGCGCCGCAACCGGCGCCGACCATGGCAGCTGCAGAAGCTCTGCCACAACAGAAGCCGGAAGCCGCCGCTGCACCGGCCGTCGAGACCGCGCTTGCCGAGAGCGTCGTTTCCGACGCACCGTTCGGCCTCGTTCTGTCGGAAAGCGGCGACGTGCCGCTGCCGATGGCACGCCCTAACCGGCCGAAGCCTGCTGCCGATGCACCGGTCGCCGCACTCGCCTATGCCAAGGTAGATCAGGACGACGATGACGGCGACATGCCGAAGATCGGCCGGCCGGCGCTTGCCCCAGTCGCCCGCAACGGCATTGCGATCTACGATATTTCCGCCGGCACTGTGTACATGCCGAACGGCGAGCGCCTCGAAGCCCATTCCGGCCTTGGCGCAATGCGCGACAACCCGCGCTATGTTAGCCAGAAGATGCGCGGACCGACGCCGCCGCATACCTATAATCTCCAGATGCGCGAAGCGTTGTTCCACGGCGTCGAGGCAATCCGCCTGCATCCCGTCGGCGGCCCAGGCGCCATCCATGACCGCGTCGGGCTGCTTGCCCACACCTACATGCTCGGCAAGCGTGGCGATTCCAACGGCTGCGTATCGTTCAGGGACTACAAGCGCTTCCTGGCCGCTTTCAAGCGCGGCGAAGTCAAACAGCTCGTCGTCGTGCCGAAATACACCGGCGGCTCGACGGGCTCCTCGCCCAAATCGACGCTGGCATCGCTCTTCTCCAAGCAATCCTAAGTCCAGTATCTGCATTTGATCGATGAGGCGGCCCAGGCAACTGGCCGCCTCATCTGCGTTATGCTGGCACAAATCGCGACAGGCCCATTGATCGGCATGGACGAACCCGGCATAGCTGCATTATGTACGACAAGGACAATTTCCGCTAAGGCCCTGCAATGGTGAATTATATCGAAGCCGCATCGGCGCCGCCGAAAAATACCGGCGCAATCAGGCTCTATGGCCCCGAGGCTTTCGAGGGTATGCGCAAGGCGTGCCAGGTGACCGCCCGCTGTCTCGACGAGCTGGCGGCGATCGTCAAGCCCGGGCTTGCGACTGATGCGATCGACCGTTTCGTCTTCGAATTCGGCATGGACAATGGCGCCTATCCGGCGACACTGAATTATCGCGGCTACACGAAATCGACCTGCACCTCGATCAATCACGTCGTCTGCCACGGCATTCCCGATGCCAAGCCACTGCGCGATGGCGACATCGTCAATATCGACGTCACCTATGTGGTCGACGGCTGGCACGGCGATTCGAGCCGCATGTATCCGGTCGGTCAGCTGAAGCGCGCGGCCGAACGGCTTCTCGAGGTCACCCATGAATCACTGATGCGCGGAATTGGCGCCGTGCGTCCGGGTGCCCGCACCGGCGCGATCGGCGAAGCGATCCAGACCTATGCCGAAGCCGAGCGCTGCTCTGTCGTGCGTGATTTCTGCGGACACGGCGTCGGCGGCCTGTTCCACGATTCGCCGAATATCCTGCATTACGGCCGCGCCAACGAGGGGCCGGAATTGCGGGAAGGCATGATCTTCACCATCGAGCCGATGATCAATCTCGGGCGTCCTCATGTGAAGGTTCTGGCCGACGGCTGGACGGCAGTCACCCGCGACCGCTCGCTTTCGGCGCAATACGAACACACCGTCGGCGTCACCGCCAGCGGATGCGAGATCTTCACACTGTCGCCCGGTGGTCTCGACCGTCCGGGGCTCGCGCCGCTCAACGGGTGAAACGAAGATGGCGAAAGGCCCGGTTCTGACTTCCGATGACGAACTGCCTTTCGACGATTTGCCTGTCGGCGAACCGGATATCGACGAGCGCCTGTTCTTTGCCGAGCAGCCCGCAAAACCCTCGATGGCGAAAGCGGCTTCAGCACCGCCTGCCCTTGGCGGAGAGCAGCATTATCACGGCCACCGCGAGCGGCTACGAAACCGCTTCCGCGAAAATGGCGACGGGGCGCTGGCCGATTACGAAATCCTGGAGCTTCTGCTTTTCCGCCTGATCCCGCGGCGCGACACCAAGCCTATCGCCAAGGCCCTGCTTGACCGCTTCGGCACGCTCGCCGCCGTCTTCGGCGCGCCGGCCGGGCTGCTGCAGGAGGTCAAGGGCATCGGCGAGACGGTGGCGCTGGATCTCAAGCTGATTGCCGCGGTGGCGCAACGCACGCTGAAGAGCGAGCTGCGCAACAAGCAGGTGCTCGGTTCCTGGTCGTCGGTGATCCAGTATTGCCATGCGGCGATGGCGCACGAAACCCGTGAGCAGTTTCGCATTCTCTTCCTCGACAAACGCAACGCGCTGATCGCCGACGAGGTGCAGGGGCGCGGCACGGTCGATCACACGCCTGTCTATCCGCGCGAATTGGTGAAGCGCGCGCTGGAGCTTTCGGCAACCGCGCTGATCCTGGTTCACAACCATCCCTCCGGCGACCCGACGCCTTCGCGCGCCGATATCGACATGACGAAAATGATCATCGATACGGCAAAGCCGCTCGGCATAACGGTTCACGACCACATCATCATCGGCAAGGACGGCCATGCCAGTCTTAAAGGCCTCAGGCTAATCTAGCTACCGTCACAGTTTCCTTCAGGTGTCTGTCAGCTTCGGCTCGCAAAGAGCGCATGCTGCTCTTCTCGCAGCGCGACCCGAGCTTGAGATTCGATGACACTGAGATTTCCGCGCCTGACCATTTCCCCGATCGCCAAACGCATCCTCAGCCTCACCGGCCTGCTCTTGCTGCTGATTGGCGGCTACTATATCCATCTGCTGGCGACGAACAATTTCCACGCCGTCGTGCCCGGGGAAGTCTATCGTTCCTCGCAGCCTTCCGCCTCAGCGATCGCCCGGCTGGAAGGCAGTTACGGCATCAAGACGATCCTCAATCTAAGGGGCGAGAACGGCAGCAAGAGCTGGTACGACAGCGAGATCGCCCAATCGAATGCGCTTGGGATCAAGCATATCGACTTCCGCATGAATTCCTCAAAGGAGCTGACGCCTGAACAGGCTCTGCAGCTCATCGCCATCATGCGCGACGCGCCGAAGCCGCTCCTGATCCATTGCCAGGCAGGCGCAGATCGCACGGGGCTTGCCTCGGCGCTCTATCTCGCTGCCATCGCCGGCAAGAGTGAAAAGGTCGCGGAGGGCCAGCTGTCGCTACTTTACGGCCATATCCCCTACTCGTTTTCGCATGCTTTCCCGATGGATATTACCTTCGAGAAGATGGAACCCCTGCTTGGCTTCGGTAATTCTTGATACCAGCGCCTTAAACCATCTGTAACATTGACCAGCTACCGGTGAATGCGCGACATTTTGCGGCGCAATATTTGATTCCTCTTCCAGCCGGGGCTGAGCCATGTTCCAGTACGATCTCGTTGTTGTGGGCAGCGGTCCCGCAGGCCGCCGTGGCGCCATTCAGGCAGCCAAGCTCGGCAAGAAGGTTCTGGTCATCGAACAGGGCAAGCGGGTGGGCGGCGTCTCCGTCCATACCGGCACGATCCCGTCCAAGACCTTGCGCGAAACGGCACTCAATCTTTCCGGCTGGCGCGAACGCGGTTTCTACGGCCGGGCCTATCGCGTCAAGGACCAGATCAGCGCAGAGGACCTGCGCCGCCGCCTGCTGATCACCCTTGATCATGAAGTCGAAGTCCTGGAACATCAGTTCGCCCGCAACCGCGTGCAGCATATGCGCGGCAAGGCGAGTTTCATCGACGCGGCGACGCTGCAGGTCGTCAAGGATGACGGCGAGACGATCCAGGTCTCTGCGGCAAGCGTGCTGCTTGCCGTCGGCACCAAGCCGTTCCGGCCCGACTACATGCCCTTCGACGGCAAGGCGATCATCGACAGCGACGAGCTGCTCGATATCGAGGAACTGCCGCGCTCGATGGTGGTCATCGGCGCCGGTGTCATCGGTATCGAATATGCGACGATCTTCAGCGCGCTCGACACCGCCGTGACCGTCATCGACCCGAAGTCGACAATGCTCGACTTCATCGACAAGGAAATCATCGAGGACTTCACCTATCAGCTGCGTGACCGCAACATGAAGCTGCTGCTCGGCCAGAAGGCCGACAAGGTGGAGAAGCTCGACAATGGCAAGGTGCAGCTGACGCTCGACAATGGCCGCCACCTGGTCACCGATATGGTGCTGTTTGCCGCCGGGCGCATGGGTGCCACCGATACGCTCAACCTGCCGGCCATAGGCCTCGAAGCCGACAACCGCGGCCGCCTGAAGGTCAATCCGGAAACCTTCCAGACCTCGGTACCGAACATCTATGCCGCCGGCGACGTCGTCGGCTTTCCGAGCCTTGCCTCGACCTCGATGGAACAGGGCCGCATCGCGGCACGAGTCGCCGTCGGCGCCGTTGCCAAGGAGCCGCCGAAATACTTCCCCTACGGCATCTATGCCGTTCCCGAAATCTCGACCTGCGGCCTGACCGAGGAAGAGATGAAGGAGCGCGGCATTCCCTATGAATGCGGCATCGCCCGTTTCCGCGAAACCTCGCGCGGCCATATCATGGGCCTTGATACCGGCCTTTTGAAGCTGATCTTCTCGCTGAAGACGCGGCGCCTGCTCGGCGTCCATATCGTCGGAGAAGGCGCCACCGAGCTCGTTCACATCGGCCAGGCCGTGCTGAACTTGAAGGGTACCGTCGAATATTTCGTCGAGAACACCTTCAACTATCCGACGCTTGCCGAAGCCTACAAGATTGCAGGCCTCGACGCCTGGAACCGCATGGGCGATATCAAATCGGAGCTTTGAGTCGGCTCAGTTAGCCAGCAAACCATCTGGTTTCATCCAGTCGAGTTCGCCGAGCGCCGCCTGCAGGTGCTTGGCAACGGCGTGGTTACCTTCGCGAACGGCGATATCGTAGGCCGTGAGGCAGTATTTCACCAATGGCTTGGTCAGCATCGGCTCATCGGACACCGGACAAATGATGCCGGCATAGAGCGACGGGATGCCCGCCTTGTCGCGGAAGCAGCGGCCAAAGACCATCACATAGCTGTAGCGACCGTCTGCCTGGCGCGTCCGGTAGCTCTGCTGCTCCGGCTCGCCTGTCGCGATCGATTCGTGGATGGCGGCAGCCACATTCGCGCGGTCTTCCGGATGAATGCGCTCGATATAGATGTCCAGCGGCAGTCCGTGCTCGGTCTTGACGTAATCAAGCCCGAAAAGCTCAGCGACCGCACCATCGGCATAGAGCAGGTTCGCCACGATATCCCAGGTGAAAAAGCCGGACTCTGCCGCCTGCCAATCGGCCTGCTCGGACTCAATGGCGCTGTTCTGGAAGGCCAAGATTTTCCCCTTTGCACATCGTCGCAATCCAGAAGTGTAAAGGATCAGCTTCACACTGCAAGGCACTGATTAGCAAATATGAAACTTCTTCACAGCCTCGGAGTCAGGACGCTCGATGACAAACGAAAAGGCCCCGCCGCAAGCGGCGAGGCCTTCGAAAATCCATAAGGGATCAGCCGATTATTCAGCGTCGCCTTCGGAAGCCTTCTTCTTCGGAGCAGCCTTCTTCTTCGGAGCTGCTTCTTCACCTTCGGAAGCTTCAGCCTTGGCAGCTGCCTTCTTCTTCGGGGCGGTCTTCTTGGCGTCCTTGTCGGAGCCTTCGCCTTCTTCGTCGGCGAGCAGCTCTTCCTTGGTGACCTTCTTGTCGGTGACGTCGATTTCGGTCAGCAGATGGTCGATGACCTTCTCTTCGAAGATCGGAGCGCGGATCGAGGCGGCTGCACCCGGCTGGCTGCGGAAGAACTCGAGGATCTGCTTTTCCTGGCCCGGATACTGGCGCAGCTGTTCGTAGATCGCACGCTGCATTTCGTCTTCGGACACTTCGACGCCGGCCTTTTCGCCGATTTCGGAGAGAACGAGGCCGAGGCGGACGCGGCGTTCAGCGAGCGTCTTGTACTCTTCCTGCGCCTTGTCTTCGGTCGTGCCTTCGTCTTCGAACGAGCGGCCGGACTGTGCGAGGTCGTTGTTCACCTGGCTCCAGATGCCGTTGTATTCAGCGTCAACGAGCGACTTCGGCGTGTCGAACTTGTACATCTCGTCGAGCTGGTCGAGGATCTGACGCTTGACCTTCTGGCGGGTCAGCGAGCCGTACTGCGATTCGATCTGGCCGCGGACGATTTCGCGCAGGCGGTCAGCCGATTCGAGGCCGAGCTTCGTGGCCAGTTCGTCGTTGATTTCGGTTTCGCCCGGAGCGGCAACGTCCTTGACGGTGACGTCGAAGGTGGCTTCAGCGCCAGCGAGGTTCTTGGCCGGGTAATCGGCAGGGAACGTCACGGTGATGGTCTTTTCGTCGCCAGCCTTGGTGCCGACGAGCTGTTCTTCGAAGCCCGGGATGAAACGGCCGGAACCGAGAACCAGTTCGGCGCCCTGATCGGTGCCGCCGTCGAAGGCAACGCCATCGACCTTGCCGACGTAATCCATGGTGATCCGGTCGCCGTCAGCAGCCTTGCCCTTCTTGGTTTCGTAAGAGCGGGCGCTCTCGGCAACCTTCAGGACCTGTTCGTTGACTTCTTCGTCGGAGATATCGACGACTTCGCGGGTGATCTTGATGCCCTTGGTGGACTTCAGTTCGATCGGCGGCAGGACTTCGTAGGACAGCGTGAATTCGAAGTCCTTCTCAGCGGCGAGGATCTTCTCGGCTTCGTCCTTGTCTTCGGTCATGGCGATTTCCGGCTGGGTAGCGGACTTTTCGCCACGGCTGGAAAGGATCTGGGTCGGCTGTTCGCGGACGATCTCGTTGACGAGGTCGGCCATGATCGACTTGCCGTAGACCTTCTTGAGGTGAGCCGGCGGTACCTTGCCCGGACGGAAACCGTTGATACGGACCTTGTCCTTCACGTCGGCAAGACGCTCGTTCAGCTTGCTTTCCATGTCCTTGGCCGGGATAACGACCTTGATTTCGCGCTTCAGCCCTTCAGCGAGCGTTTCGATAACCTGCATGTCTTCCTACCTTCATTTCGTTGGCGGCCGTGCCCAGACGCCTTCGTTTCGATGAGCACGACGCCGGACAATTTGGCCGCGCGTGGCTTTGTTCTTCAAATTCCAATACATCCCGCCGTTAAGGGGGACGGCGCCATCCTGCCGGGTAATCGGGATATCCCGCCTGCAAGCCAGCTTTGGTGCGGGTAGAGAGACTTGAACTCCCACGCCTTGCGGCACCAGAACCTAAATCTGGCGTGTCTACCAATTTCACCATACCCGCGTTCGCAAAACCGCATGCATATGCCTGCGCATGAGGCCTTCCGGAGCGCGGCGTCTCTATATCACCCGATTTGGTAGAGGCAAAGGAAAAATGAAGGCCCGATGACAGCGATCAACCGCCCGGCGAGCGGCAATCCACAGGCCTCTCCTCCAATCAGTAAAGCGGCTCCTCATAGGCTGCCTTCCCATCGACGAGAAGGCTCCTGATCTGCGCCGTTCCATCGGCCGAAACACGGGCCGCAACCGAGACCTGACCATCCTGCCGGGCCTCCTCAAGTGGCTTGCCCTCGCCCTCGGGAACATAGTAGCGCTCGATGCCATACTCGAGGCGCATGCTGTCGCCGCCGGCCGGGCCATAACTATAGAAAGGCTGGCTTCTGATAACCACACTGCCGCCCTCTTCCGGCAGCGCAGAGAATGACGATTCGGCGACGTTCCAGAAGCCATCGGCCTGCGGCTTCAACCGCACCCATAGCACCTGTTCGCCGGCGGCCGACGGAAGCCCGCCCTTGACGCTGCTGACCGGCACGGAGGAGATGTCATAGTTCAGGACGACGTAATCGCCGCGCAGGAAGTCGCGCGGATCGACGGGCGCAGTCTTGAGGACGACCTCCGCGCCGCTGCGCAGGATCGCAGCACGGCTCTCTATGATATAGCCGAGTACCGCGGTCTGCAGACCGGCAGCGATAAGCGCCGCTACCATATAACGCGTTGCCGGATTGCGGCTCGAGACGATAGCGCTCATTGGGCCACCTCCGCCTTTTTTCCACCGAAGCGCCGTTCCAGCCGGATCACCAGCCACGCGACCAGAGCAACGAAGACGCCGGAGAGAAGGAAGAGACTGGATGTGCCAAGGATCGAGCCGACCGTTTCCGATGCGAGATAAAGGACGTCGGCGGCAAACATCAGATAGGCCAGATAGCGAACGGCGCCATTATCCCGGCCCTGTAGCGCGATTGCCAGTACAGCGATGGCCAGCGTGATCAGGCTGAGAACGACAAGCGCGCCGCCTTTCTCCAGTTCTATGTTGAGAAGCAGCAGGCCGACGGTGGCGATCAGGAATGCGTAGAAGGCCGGTGCAGCCCCCGCGGTCTTGACGAAGACGGAATTGCGTAACGGCGGCAGGCTGACGGCCAGGAACACCGCGAGACCGCAGACCACATAAGCTGCGGCCAGCCAGAAATCGTCGTGCAAGGTATAAAGCCATGCCAGCCAGCCGACCACTAGGAAGTAGGCAAGGTGGCGTGACCGGCCAGCGTCGGTGTAGCGAACCAGCGCAATGAGGACGACGCTCATTGCCAGCGGCGCCCAGGCGCCGGCACCAACCCAGCGGGTGTCGTAATTGCTGAGATAGACACCAAAGGACGCCCAGGAGAGAAAGCCCGCGATTGCCGTTGCCGGACCCGAGCGGAAGAGCGCGGCCGAAATGGCAGCGATGGCGAACCAGAGATACATGACCGTCTGCTCGTCGCCGGACAGATGATACATCTGCCCGATCAGCGATATGGCCCCGCCGAAGCTGAGGACGCCGACGACAAGCAGCGCATTGGCTGCGGCGATTGCACCACGGGCGAACAGGGCGGCAGCGCCGAGATAGGCCATCCAGATCACGGCCAGGATCGCGCCGGCGCGCACCAGCCGTGGAATGGCCTCCCAGTTGGACGCGACGAGCAGCAGCAGGGCCGCACCCAGCAGGACAGCGGCCAGTACCATCAAGACGCGGCCGAGACTGAAGCTCGCCGGACGGCTGTCATATTCCCCGAGCAGCAGTTCGGCAGTCGCCTCGGGGATTAATCCCTTGCCGACCCACACCGAAAGATCACGCTCCAACCTGCCTCGATACATATCAGCCTCCGCCCCCGTGATGGCATCCGCTAGCGTTATCGCCGGTGATCCGGTTAGGCAATCCCGCGCTCGAAATGCAAGAAACGCCCTGCATGAACTTGGTACGCTTCTTAACCGACAGTTAACGCCAATGTTCTAATATATGGTCATTGTAGAAAGGCATGCACGATGCGCATAGCCACTATGAAAATATTGCACTGCAAAATATTCATTAGTCATACTATTTAGATCATCAAGAAGCGCGGGCGTGGCAGCCCGGCCCGGTTAACCGGAAGCCTGCGGATATGATGTCCGTATAAAGAATTCGGAGATGCGCACTCCTCCTCCCAGCGCACTCCGATAGACTGACAACACTCCTCCTCCCAGTTGTCAGTCACCTACATGACGCCCACCGGATCCTCCCCCGGTGGGCGTTTTGTTTAACAGGTGGTTAAACGATTAAATCAGCCGGAATGCATATATGCCGCTTGATGTCTGCGGATCGAGCCGGCGGCGCGCGAGAATCTGTAGACAGATATCCCGCCGTCAGCCGGAAATGTTGGGCGCTGCCGCGGCGGCGCCTACTCCGGGCATTCGGCTTCCCCCTTTGCGCGCATCGAAAACACTCTCAGCCGCACCTGGCGCCAGGTCACCGGCAATAGGCACGCTGGGGGAATATCATTCTGCCTATTCATTGACCAGAAAGCGGCAAAACCATGTAATTCACGGCGCCAGACCTGCGCAAAGCGCATAGGTGACTTGAAATCTTGTCTCTATTCGTTCTTTGCGGTGCAGCATATATTCAGCCCATCAAATGAAAGCCAGCGCGGATAGGCTGCAGCTGGCAGATGCGAACCCTCGGAAAGGGGATCAAAATGAACATTACTCGCTCTTTCAACAACTGGCGCAAGTACCGTCAGACCGTTAGCGAACTCGGCCGCATGAGCAACCGCGAATTGCACGACCTCGGCATCGACCGGTCGGAAATCCATCGCGTCGCTCGCGAGGCAGCCGCCCGCTAATTCAGGCGATCAGCGGCCTCCCAAGCTGATCTCCTTCTCAAAACGCCCGGTGCTCACGCAACGGGCGTTTTCTTTTGTCTGAAATTTACACTTTCGTAAGAGTTGCAGATAAAAAGGCTCAATTTAGCCGCTCAAAAAATCACACCTGCGCATTTCGCGGGCAGATCATTGCACAAACGCATAGCAGATGCCTTTTCTTTGCACTGCACAATATGACAGAGATCCACTATATGAATGTCCAAGCGCAGAGACGGCGATGACGCCGGCCGCGAGACACTTCTAAGGATGAAGACAATGAACCCGATCCGCATTGCAAAGAGCTGGATTAGCTACCGCCGTACGCTCAACGAACTCGGCAACCTGTCCAACCAGACCCTCTCCGATATCGGCATCAGCCGCTACGAGATCCGTAACATTGCATCCCGTTCGTTCCGCTAATCAGCGGCGAATGCGATACACCCAAAACGGCGCCGCTAGGCGCCGTTTTCGTTTTCAGGCCTGTTCCCAAGCCGGCAAGTCGCCGGTGCTCACCGTTGAACCGCCGCCCGTTCAAACGAACGCGGATTCATCAGATTCTTTGTGATTGAGAATTATGCGCGCTTTGCGCTTCGCCTCGCTGCGGACACGCGCGTCGGCGTATCGACGTCTGCAACGCTGCGGCTGGAGAAGCCGCGCTGTTTCGCGCGGCCTGCTCATTGGTCATATTGACCGGTAATCAGTTCCGCCATCTTCCCGTCGGATTGTTCGCTTCGCTGCTGAAGAACCGCGAGGCTGCTTCGGTGCGATTGCGCACATTCATCTTCTTGTAGATGTTGCGGACGTGAACCTTGACCGTGTTCTCCGACAGATGGAGTTCATCGGCAATGATCTTGTTCTGCGTGCCCTTGCAGATCAGATCAAGGATCTGCACCTCGCGCGTCGTCAGGGACGACATATCGCCCTGTCTCAGCCGCATCGCCCCTGCCCCGGCCACCGCAACGGAGCGTGCCTCGTAAAGCGAGCGCTCGGGTGCCTGGTTGGTCAGGCGGTTCAGCAGTGCCGACGGGAAATGCTCGCCACCCTTCATCAGAAGATCGACAGCTGCCATGAACACGTCGAGCCTCAGGTTGAGCGGCAGGACGCCATCGATGACGCGGGCCTCGACGAGCCGGTTGATATAGGGCTCCATCATGTCGATCGCTTCGACGACGAGACCGATCGATGTCGCGGGGTGATTTTCCCTGACAGTCGCCAGAGCATCGCTGAGCTCCGTTCCGGTAATGTGGTAGAAGAGAACCAGCGTGGCGTCGTTGGCATCGTTCTGCAGCATGGCCTTGGAATAGCCCCTGCTGATGACTTCGCAACTCGGAAACTTCTTCGCCAGCGCCTCGACGAGGCATTCGGAGAACAAGTCGGCATTCGCAATGACAAGTATTGTGTCCCCGGCCGGACCGAACTTTCGGCTCTGATCGGCATCACCAGTCTTCGACGCAGTCATGAACATTTACGCCTCCCCATAGCGTTACACGTTACAAATGCTTTGAGTGATACTTCCGGGCGGCCCGGACGGGCACCCCTCGTAATTCCCGTCTTCATTAGTTAGCCATTTCTTAATTATGGTAATACGAAGTTCCATTGAAGGAAATGGCCCAAACGGGTTAGTTTTTGTAAATATACAATGACATTTCCTATTGTTCTGGTTGTATCCACCCCATCCTAGATAACTTATGGGGTATATAGTCGGTTATTTTTGGTCCTTTATGGTATTTTCGAACCAATAGTAGGCGCGTCGTCTTTTTCACTCTTTTGGACAGCGCCAATTAACCGGAATGTTACTTATGCAAGACTTTTGACTTAGAGGTGGAGCGAAACGAAGCGGCCCAATTGCCCGCAAATGGGGGTGGCTGCATGCGGTTTCATTGCCAGCGAACAGAGGTCATCTTGAAACGCCTTGATCAGTCCGGGCGAGCCACAGTGAGTTCCAACGCGCTAGCCCGAATTGGTATCTAGGAAGCTCGGTTCTTCTCGGTCAAAGTCGTATTGTCGCTCAATTGCGGCACCGGAAACGCGGAATATCCCCTCGCGACGGCGATATCTCTGCTTTTCCATTGGGGCAACTCAAACAACTGAAAGCATGAAGTCTTCAATCACATGATTGCGGAGCTAGATCTGTGCGTCCTTGTACTGAGTTACGCGCAATCCAATACATCAGGTTTGGCCAACAAACCGGAATTGAACCGCAGATGACCAGGTAATGCATACATCTGCATATGAGTAATCAGTATCGGAGTAAGCGCGAGTAAAATCCCATTTGAGATGAGAGGGATTTCGCACACTGCTCCGAATTCCTTTGGAGGAAGCGAAATGAGCCAGAATTATCAGCCGGGCGGCGACACCGAGACCAATAACATCGGTGCGCTTGCAGACGGCTTCCTGGGCAATACCGCAATCAATGATCCGGACACTTCGGATAATTCCACCGCTTATATTGGCGGCCTCGCCAATGGCGACAATCGTGACAACACCACCAATACCGACAACAGTGATAATAGCGATAACAGCGACAACAGTGATCACAGCGACAACAGCTCGGATATCACCGTCGATGCGACGCTCGACCTGCTGAACGGCAACAATCGCGACAACAGCTACGATTGGGACTACGACAGCAAGACCACGAATACGACGACCAACACCAACATCAACGACGCTGATACCAATGTGAAGTCCGACTATGACTGGAGCTACGACAGCAAGTCGTACAGCGACAACGATATCAACACGAAGACCGACACCGACATCAAGACGGTCACCGATACCGACGTCAAGACGACCACGACATCGGACAGCTTCAATACGGCTGACAGCTTCAACAAGACCGACAACGACACGACGAACACGGCCGACAGCTTCAACAAGACCGATACCGACTTCGCGACCATTCACGACGTCAAGGACTTCGACAATCTTGGAGTGGCCGGCAACGACGTCAACTTCAATCTCGGTGACAACTTCTCCTTCACGCTCGACATCGACAACATCCTGAACGGTGCCTTCAACAACGGCAACGCCTTCAGTGCCATCCAGGCAAACCACCTGGCGGACCAGGACACGTCCTGGGGCATGAAGATGGATGCTTCCAACGCCGACAACAAACTGTCGGTGGATGGCGGTAACGCGCATGGCGCTGACGGCATGGACCTCAGCCATCATGGCGGCTGGACCGGCGGCGCAGGCGACGACGTCAACGGTTCGAGCGTTGCGGACGCATCTGCGATCCTTGCGAATTCGGGTATCCACATGGAACTCGTGCAGGGCGCGAACATGCTCAGCAACACGTTCGATGCGATCGGACATGACTCGCATACCACGGGCCAGGACTCGCACGACGGCGGTGCCGCGTAACCTCAAGCAAAGTCCAAGACCTGCTGCACCGGCGTTCGCGCCGGTGCAGTTTGGCGGCTTGAAACGCAGCACACGAGAGTATCCAAGGGCGGATATGCTGCAGATCAGGCCGCACACCGTGTCAAACGGGAGGGGCCATCATGCATAGCGAGAAGATTTCCGAAATCATTGCGCACTTCATCGGTCTATTCGATACGGCGGTCGAAGAGGCGAGAGCACGCAATGTATATGCGGAAGGGGCGCGCCCGAATGAGGACGTCGCCATCCAGCCCGAGGACGAAATCCGGGCGGCGGCGTTTTCATCGGATCTGCAACTCAAGGACTTCGACCCGAGCGCACCGTACCGCTCGTTGGCCTACGACATCAATTTCGCCCATCCGCGCTTTTATGGGCACGCCTTCGAAGAGAGTCTGGCGAAGCTTTCCGACCTCGCGCATCGCGACTTCAGCGGCCTCCATTATATCCCGAGCTTCAGCATGCCCGGTGAAGATCCGGAGCTGCAGGTCTTTCAAGGACCGGGCTCAATGGTTGCGCATGTCGCGCAGGTGAACATCCTCTACGACGACGACTATCTGAACATGACGGACCGCGATGCCGAATTCCGGGATACGAGCTTCGTCACCGCGCAACTGCTTTATCTCCAGGAAAAGGCCGAAGCTGCGTTACCATTCATCAGTCTCGACCGCACAGACAGCGCCGATGCGCTGAAGACGATTGCCGACAACATTCATACCTATGTCAACTCGGTCCTCGAGTCGGGAACACCCGGCCCTGACGGCGAGCTGCAGACTTATGGCAGCGACGACACCGATACGAGCGGGCAGACTTATAGCTATGTCGATGCAGGCCGCGACATCGGCGGCAACGAGCTGACGGGTGCAATCTACATCAACGGCAAGCTCGCCGATGCAGCGCCCGTTCTCGACGACTATATGCCTGACAGAGGCATCGCGAAGCCGCCGGAAGATCCCGAGACAGGCAAGACCGACCTGCCGATCGAGCAGCATAGCGGACCACTCAACAGCCTCGACGTGGCCGCCGGCGCCAATGTGCTCGCCAATATCGTCGCCATCACCGATACCGCCGTCATATCCTCGGTGACCGCAGTGATGGGCAACTACCATCAGATCGACGCGATCTCGCAGAGTTACGTCTACAGCGACCATGACCATATCGACAGCATGTTCGACACCTCGGGAAGCGCTGCGACTGTTGCCAAGAACATCGCGAGCTTCCAGCGCAGCGTCTATGACGACGGCGCCTCTCAACACGCGACTTCAGCCGATACAGGCCACGATCCGATCTTCCCGACCGCCTGGCGCGTCAGCGTCGTCGATGGCGACGTGTCCTTCGTCAACTGGATCGAGCAGTATCACTTCATCAACGACAACGACACGATGACGATTACCGCCACGGGCACGGAAGCAACCGTGCTGACGGGCGGCAATGCATCCGTGAACTTCGCGTCGATGTTCGGCATCGGCATGCAATACGATCTGGTGATCGTTGGCGGCAACGTCCTAGACATGAATGTCATTTCGCAGATCGCCGTCCTCTATGACAACGATTGGGCGCGCGGCGAACCCGGCGCCCCGGGGGCGACCATCCAGTCAGGCAACAACCTGATCTGGAACCTGGCCGAAATCCACAATGTCGGCGCCAACGACCGTTTCCAGGCGATGCCCGACTACATGGTGCAGACGCAAAAAGCGATCGAGGAGCGTGACGCATCGATGCCGGCTGGGCTGGCGCATGACGCAAACTTCGCCGGCCATGCCGGACTTAACGTCCTCTACATCACCGGCAATCTTTACGACGTCAACGTCATCAAGCAGGTCAGCCTGCTCGGCGATTCAGACGACGTGACACACGCTATCTCGGCAATCGCCCAGAACAACCAGAATGCCACGATCCATGTCGATACCGGCAGCAACGCTGTCGTCAATATCGCGCAGATCCTGGATTACGACACGTTCGGCCATACGACCTATCTCGGCGGACAGCTCTATTCGGATGCCATCCTGATCCAGAGCGGCCTCGTCGAACACGACACCTCCCAGCCGCAATCCGCGCCACTTGCAAATGAGGTCATCGCATTTCTCGGCGATGACGCAACGCATCACGCAGGCTCCGAGGACGCCACAATCAACGGCGGCCACGATCTTTCATGGACGCTGACCCACCCGGACGTGATGCAAGGCGTCACTGCATAGTTTTGAGTAGAGGGAAACGCTCCCATGAATCACATTCCAAAGAACACCTTCACCGGAAGCCGGACTTTGGGACTTGGCCGCCGCGGCAGTGCCTTCGACGAGGACATGACCGACGAGTGCATGTCGGCGATCGACGATGCGGTGGCGAACCTCCGCCAGCTAACGGCAAAGCGTGCTGCCGCAAGAGCTGCGGCACAGGCCGAATCCGCCGCGCGCGCCGATGGGGCGTTCCGCGCTGCTGCGGTTGAAGATATTGCCGAAGTTCCGGCAGCCGCCGCTGAGGCCGAACCCTCCGTGGCCATCGATGCTGAAGCGGACACCGTCGTCGAAGCAACGTCCGAGGTTGAGGCCAAGACCGCGGAGCCCGTGATCGAGCTTGTCGCCGAAGCGCCCGCTCCGGAGCCTGAAATCATCGCGCCCGCAGAACCGATCGCCGCTGCTGCAGAACCCGTTGCGCCCGTGATGGAGAAAGCGGCACCGGTTGAGGAAGAGACTGTCGCGCGCCGGACGCCTGAGAGCCCGGAAATTCCCATTGCCATACCCGAGGCCGCGCCTGAACTGAAACAGAGCCCTGCCGCCATTCCCTTCGGCAAGACCATCGAAGGCAATACCGGTCCGCTACAGGACAACGAACGCCGGCTGAAGACTGGCGGCGGCGGCAATGGCAAGGATACCGATTCAGGTGGCGGCGGTGGCGGAGGCGGCGGAAACGGCGCCAATTTCCACAAGCGCAGCGAACCGGTGAATTTTGCTGCCAGCTTGGCCAAGGGCATTGCCGCGATCCGGCGCAACATGGTGATCGTCATGGCCTTCACCATTGCGATCAACGTGCTGCTGCTGGCGATCCCGCTCTATCTCTTCCAGATCTCCGACCGCGTGCTGACCAGCCGGTCGATCGACACGCTCGTCATGCTGACCATCGCCGTGCTCGGCGCCGTGCTGATCCAGGCATTTCTCGATTCCATCCGCCGCTTCATCCTGATGCGCACGGCCGTCGAACTCGAAGTGCAGCTCGGCGCGCCGATCCTCAGCGCAGCGGCCCGCGCCTCTCTGCACGGAACCGGCAAGGACTACCAGATCCTGCAGGATTTGCAGCAGCTGCGCGGCTTCATCACGTCGGGCACGCTGATCGCCTTCCTCGATGCACCGCTGATGCCGCTGTTCATCGTCGTGGTCTATCTCGTCCACCCGCATCTCGGCATTATCATCATGGTCTGCTGCGCGGTGCTCTTCTTCATCGCCTATCTGAACCAGCGCTTCACGGCGCGCCCGTTCGCCGAAGCCAACGGTTATCTCAACCGGGCGAATTTCCATCTCGATTCGATGGCCCGCAATTCGCAGATTATCAACGCACTGGCGATGATCCCGGAAGCCGTGAAGATGTGGGGCCGGGAAACGGCAGGATCGCTGAAAAGCCATGTCGCCGCCCAGGACCGCAACATCATCTTCTCGGGCATCTCCAAGGCCTGCCGGATGATCACGCAGGTAGCGCTGCTTGGCTGGGGCGCACATCTGTCGCTGTCGGGCGAGCTGACGGGCGGCATGGTGATCGCCGCTTCGATCGTCTCCGGACGCGCGCTGGCGCCGATCGAAGGCGCGATCGAAGGCTGGCATCAGTTCAACCGCTCTGCCGCCGCCTATGGCCGCATCAAGCAGCTGCTGATCAATTCGCCGCTGAACTTCCCGCGCCTGCGTCTGCCCAATCCGGAAGGACGCCTCGACGTCGAGCGCATCCTCTTCGTTCCGCCACCACAGAAGAAGGTCATCCTCAACGGCATCTCCTTCTCGCTGAAGAAGGGCGAATCCCTTGCTGTCATCGGCAATTCGGGTTCCGGCAAGACGACGCTCGGCAAGATGCTGGTTGGTTCGATCCTGCCGACCTCCGGCAACGTGCGCCTCGACCTCATGGACCTGCGCAACTGGGATCAGCGGCAGTTCGGCGAAAGCATTGGATATCTGCCGCAGGATGTGCAGCTGTTCCCGGGAACGATCAAGGCCAACATCTGCCGCATGCGCGACGATGTCGAAGATCACCAGATCTACGAAGCGGCCGTGCTTGCCGACGTCCATGAGCTGATCGCCAGCTTCCCGCAGGGCTACGAGACGGTCGTTGCCGCCGACGGTGCGCCGCTCTCTGGCGGCCAGAAGCAGCGTATCGCGCTGGCCCGCGCCTTCTTCGGCAGCCCGAAATTCGTGGTTCTCGACGAGCCAAACTCGAACCTCGACACGCAGGGTGAGGCAGCCCTTGCCCGCGCGCTGATCCATGCCAAGAAGCAGGGCATTACCACCGTCACCATCACGCAACGCCCTGCCCTGCTGCAGTGCGTGGACAAGATCCTTCTGCTCAAGGATGGCTCGGTCGGGATGTTCGGCGAGCGCATGGAAGTGCTGCAAGCCATCCAGGGCAACAACAACAACAACAACAATCGTCCCCAGCCGCGTATCGAAGGTTAAATCGAAATGGCGAGTACCACTCTGCAGACGAGCAACAATCCCGTCGAATGGTATAGCGAGGTTCCGCGCTCGATCCGCTATCACAGCATCATCGGCCTCAGCGTCCTTGCTGCTTCCTTCGGCAGTTTCGGCATCTGGGCCGGCACGGCGCCGCTGGCCTCGGCGATCATCGCGCAGGGCAGCTTCGTTGCCACGGGCAATAACAAGGTCGTCCAGCATCTCGAGGGCGGCATCATCAAGGACATGCGGGTGAGTGAAGGCGACGTCGTCAAGGAAGGTGACGTCCTCCTGACCCTCGACCCGACAGCGGCGCTGTCGAATGACCGCATGCTCAAGCTCCGGCGGCTACGCCTGGAGGCGGTTGTCGCCCGGTTGCGGGCCGAAGCTGCCGGCGACAAGGACCTGAAGATCCCCGCGGTCGTCATGGCCGAGGCCAGCGATCCGGATGTCGGTTCGATTATCCAGAGCCAGAATATCGTGTTCCGCAGCAAGCAGGTCAAACTTGAAGAACAGCTGAACCTGATCGACAAAAACATCGCCTCGCTCGACTTTCGCTTCAAGGGTTATAGCGGCCAGAAGGACTCCTTCGAACGGCAGCTTTCACTGCTCACCGAAGAGCGCGATTCCAAGGCCCGCCTCGTCAAGGTCGGCTACATGCGCAAGACCGACCTGCTGGCGATCGAACGCGCCATGGCTGACGCGATGGGCGATATTTCGCGCTTGCAGGGCGAACTGAACGAGAGCGAAGCCGAAATCGCCAAGTTCCGCCAGGAAGCCGTTATCGCCGTCAACTCCAACAAGCAGGCCGCGCTCGATGCACTTGAAAGCGCTGACTCCGATCTCGACAGCGTGCGCGAACAGGCCCGCGAGGCGCAGGGCGTGCTCGAGCGGACAGTGATCCGTTCGCCCGTCAACGGTACCGTGATCCGTGCCTACTACCACACCGCGGGCGGTGTCATCACCACAGGCAAGCCGATCATGGAAATCCTGCCGGCGCATGTGCCGCTGATCATCGAGGCGCAGGTTCTGCGCACGTCGATCGACCAGCTGCATGAAGGTCAGACGGCCGCCATCCGCCTCTCGGCGTTGAACCGCCGCACGACGCCTGTTCTGAACGGCAAGGTGTTCTACGTCTCGGCGGACTCGATCGAAGAGAATGCAGGTCTGCAGACCAAGGATGTCTATATCGTCCGCGTCGAAATACCGGATTCGGAGATTGCCAAGGTGCATGGGTTCCATCCGGTACCCGGGATGCCGGCAGATGTGCTGATCCAGACATCGGAGCGGACATTCTTCGAATATATCACCAAGCCGATCACCGACAGTATGTCGCGGGCCTTCAAGGAGCGCTGACCGCCCTAGTACGAAGAGATTAGAAGCCTCCCGTTCCGATCTGCAGTATTGTCCTTCACGGGATCGGTTGTTGGAGGCTTCTATGGCGGCCATGTCTGACGTGCTGTTGCGGGTTGGGCGCCTGAACTATGTCTGGACCAATACCGAAAGCCTGCTGATCTATGTCATTGCCCACCTTCTGAAAGTCGAGAAGGACGCGGCGATCGTCGTGTTCCTGACGCTGAACACCACGCGCGCCCGCATCGACCTCGTCGAGCGGCTCGCCAAACTGCACTCCACGCCGCCGGCGGACCGCAAGGCGGTGCTTCAGACAATGGGCCGGCTGAAGCGGGAATCGCGGATGCGCAACAAATACAATCACTGCATCTATTCCTTCGACGACAACGGCCAGATCTCGTCCACGCAGCTGATGCGCCTTGTCGAGGACGACAAGGAAATCCGCTACGGCAAGGTCGAGCAGCTCGATGAGAAAGAGATCCAGGCGCTGGAACACTCGATCGCCGAGATCGTCGCTATCAGCAAATCGCTCTGGGAATTCATCCACGCCAGCGAGCATGCGTCGGCCAACATCTGATCCTATAAAACAGCAGGCTTGCCAAACACATCGGCAAGCGCCGGGATTACCCGCTCAGGGCCCCATAACCCGCAAATGCTAGCCCGATTTGATGCCGGTGTTTTATCCGAACGGCATATTTGATGGCCGCCGTTTCCCCATAGAATGCAGGCTCCCGAACTGTGTAAGGGGTGTTGGGAGGGGGCAATGCGCATTGACGTGATCGACACGGACGCTGGATTCGACCAGCTCCGCGAGCAGTGGGACCGGGTCTATCTGCATGACCCCCACGCACAGCATTTTCTCTCCTGGATCTGGCTCAGATCCTATCTTGCACGGCGGAACCGCTGGTTTGTTCTGGCCTTGCGGGAAAAGCCGGAAGGTTCACCTTACGTCGCCTTCTTTCCGTTACGGGTTCTTACCCAGCATGACGAAAAGACCGGCCTGTTCTTCGACGAGATCGTCATGGCCGGCAATTATTCGGCTGATTATGCCGGGTTTCTCGCTGATCCCGCCTATGAGCGTTTCGCCATCGAAGGCTTCGCGCGCTATCTCAGGCAGCAGAACTGGACGCATCTGAAAGTCGAGTATTTCTATGGCTCGCCGGAGCGGCGCAAAGCCTTCCTGCGTGAACTCGAAGGTCCGGACGTGATGTTTCGCGACAGCGCGATCCGCAACGCCGACAATATCGACAACTGCGTCTGCCCAGTCGTCCTGTTGCCCGACAGCTTCGATGGCTATCTCGACAGCAGCATGAGCAGCCAGTCGCGGCAGAAGCTGCGGCGCTTCCTACGCAAACTGGATTGCGGCGAAGAGTTCCGCATCACCATGGCGACCCCGGAGACGGTCGATCGCGATCTCGACATCCTGTTCCAGTTCTGGCGGACGAAATGGCTGGCGAAGAAGGGGGTGGAACGGATCGACAAGCTGATCAGCGCGACACGCACTTTGCTGATGGACAGCTTTGCGACCGGCAATCTCGACGTGCCCGTGCTCTGGCATGGCGACCGGCCACTCGGCGTGCTTGCCAACATCGTCGACCGGCGGAAGAAAGCCATCCTGTTCTACATCACCGGCCGCGACGAAGAATGGAAGACGCCCTCGCCCGGTCTCATCCTGCACGGCTACTGCATTCGCCGCGCCATCGCCGACGGTTTTGCGACCTACGATTTCCTGCGCGGCACCGAGCCCTACAAATACATGTTCGGCCCAGAGGAGCGACAGCTTTCCTGCACCGTCTTCCGCACTCGGACCGGCCAGAATCTTGGTGGCGTCATCAACCGGCGGAGCATCGATTTCGTCTATGAGCGGGCGCTGGAAATGTACCGGCGCGGCGAGAAGGCCTATGCCGAGGTGGCATTCAAGCAGCTTGCGGTTACCGTTCCCGGCCATATCGGCGCCGAATTCGGTCTCGCCAGCCTGGCGTTCGACAAGGGTGAGCTGCACAATGCCGAGGCAGGTTTCACGGCGCTTGTCGGACGCGTCAAGGACGTGGCGCCCGTCTATCTGAAACTCGGAGAAACGCAGCTGGCGCTCGGCAGCTATGACAAGGCGGCGCTCACCTTCGGCAAGATCATCCAGAATGCCCCCTTCGACGCGCAGGCGCATTACAAGCAGGGTGTGGCGCTCGCCGGCGCCGGACGCAAGGAGGAGGCAGCCCGCGTATTCTCAATGATCGAGCGTTACGATTTCGAGGACGCGATGCAACAGACCTATGTCGAAAAGTCACGCGAAGCCCTTCGGCGCATTGTCAGCGAACAGAGGCCCGCTCAGAAGGTCAGGGCAGCCAAGCCAAAGAAAGTCGCGAAGCGACCGATGCAGCGTCCCGTCCATCTCCAGCTGGAGCGGGAACCGGCGTTCAGCTGACTTCCCGCAAGCGGTTGGTTTTTGAACGCGGGAGTTTCCTGCGCTGTCGAGGCGTGATAATCAGCCGCGCATGAACAAGACCTCTTCCCATTCCCCCATCCACGTCGTCGGCGGCGGCCTTGCAGGCTCCGAAGCAGCCTGGCAGATCGCCCAGGCCGGCGTTCCCGTCATCCTCCACGAGATGCGCGGCGTCCGTGGCACCGACGCGCACAAGACGGACGGCCTTGCCGAGCTCGTCTGCTCGAATTCCTTCCGCTCTGACGATGCCACCAGCAATGCCGTTGGCGTCATCCATGCGGAAATGCGCCTGGCCGGTTCGCTGATCATGGCCTGCGCCGACAAGCATCAGGTACCGGCAGGCGGCGCGCTCGCCGTCGACCGCGACGGCTTTTCTGATGCAGTAACCAAGGCGATCCACGAGCATCCGCTCGTCACCGTGGTGCGCGAGGAAGTCACCGGCCTGCCGCCGAAGGAATGGGATCTGGCGATCGTCGCCACCGGTCCGCTGACGGCGCCGTCGCTCGCGGAGGCCATCCAGGCTGAAACCGGCGCCGATGCATTGGCCTTCTTCGATGCCATCGCGCCGATCGTCTACCGCGAAAGCATCGACATGGATATCTGCTGGTATCAGTCGCGCTACGACAAGGTCGGCCCCGGCGGCACCGGCAAGGACTATATCAACTGCCCGATGGACGAGGCGCAGTACAACGCCTTCATCGACGCGCTGATCGCTGGCGACACCGTCGGCTTCAAGGAATGGGAAGGCACGCCCTATTTCGATGGCTGCCTGCCGATCGAGGTGATGGCCGAGCGTGGCCGCGAAACGCTGCGCCACGGGCCGATGAAGCCGATGGGGCTTACCAACGCCCACAATCCGACTGTCAAGGCCTATGCCGTGGTTCAGCTGCGCCAGGACAATGCGCTCGGCACGCTCTACAATATGGTCGGTTTCCAGACGAAGCTGAAATACGGCGCCCAGGCGGATATCTTCCGAATGATCCCGGGCTTGGAAAATGCCGAATTTGCCCGCCTCGGCGGCTTGCACCGCAACACCTATATCCATTCGCCGACGCTTCTGGACAGCTCCCTGACGCTGAAGTCGCGGCCGGGCCTGCGCTTCGCCGGGCAAATCACCGGCTGCGAAGGCTATGTCGAAAGCGCCAGCGTCGGTCTTCTGGCCGGACGTTTCGCCGCTGCCGAGCGGAAGGGCGAAGAGGTCTCGCTGCCGCCGTCCACGACGGCCCTTGGCTCGCTGCTCGGCCACATTACCGGCGGCCATCTCGTCACCGACGAAGAGCCCGGCAAGCGGTCGTTCCAGCCGATGAACATCAATTTCGGGCTGTTTCCCGAATTGCAGCCGGGCTCGATCGTCAAGCCTGAGGGCGTCAAGCGCTTCCGAGGCAAGGACAAGACGATCATGAAGCGGCAGCTGATCGCCAAGCGGGCGCTTGCCGATTGCGCAGAATGGCTCGGCCAGAGCGTGCCGCTGGCCGAAAGCGCCTGACGGCTTATTGGTTGCTGGCTGCCGGCGCATCTGCCGGCGGCAGCACCAGATCAGCATCGGCGACATAATTGCCGAGCAGCCACAGCGAGACCTCGGACGCTTCCTTAGCGGAAACGAATTCGAAGGTGCTGTTCTGATGCGGGTGGTCGAGGAACTCGATCACCAGTCCCTTGGCGGTCTCCGAGCTTGCAACCCGCACCCTGCCCGGTTGCAGCACGTGGCAGGAGAAGTGCCGGTGCATGCTGCGCATGAAGCCGGCCTTGTTGTCGTGCAATCTGACGAACACCACCTGGCCATCGGCCGTCGCCTGCAGCTGGCGGATCGCTTCGTGCGGGAACGCGCGGTTGAACTCGAGGATCGCGAGACCCATGTCGCGCAGCCCCTCTTCTTCCTTGTTCTGCGACGCCATGCGTGTCGCGACGAAAGCCAGGACAAACAGGCCAGCGAAAATGATCGACCAGATGATAATGCTCAACGCGGTCTCCAATCCCGAATTGCGGTTGCCGCCTTATAATGCCCGAGGCTTGCGCGAGTTTGAACTCGCCTCAGATTTTCTTGCGCATCAAGGAAAAGGTCATTCCCAGCTGACGGCGCCATTGCGGCTGCTGCAACGGCCTGTCGAACAACGCCGCCCCTACCCGTTGCGCCCCTGCCAGCACCGGGCCGGCAAGCGTTGCCGGCAGGAAAGCCGGAAAGACGGAGGGCGGGATTACCGCCTTTTGCGCCTTGGCAAGATGATCGCGGCCGAGCCCGGCAAAGGCTTCGATCGCTGCGGAAATCCGGGTCTTATCGGCGCCTGCGATGAAACTGTCGCGGTCGAGCCCGGTCGCGCTCAGGATCTCCAGCGGAATATAGACCTGGCCGCGGTGGCGGTGCAGCGGCATCAGCAGCAGCATACCTGAAATCGCCTGCGCGACACCCGCATGTCCGGCGGCATCGGCGGATTTCGCCGCGTCCTCCGGCGACAATACCAGGCTTGCCAGCTGGATCAGCGCCGAGGCGGTTTCCCCTGCATAGCCTTCCAGAGACGTGCGGCTCTCCATCGGATCGTCATAGAGATCGAAGATGCGGGATTCGATCATGTCGACCAGCGTCTGCCGCGGCAGGCGGTGGGTTTCGATCGCGCTCAGAAGCTCGGCGGCCACGGGATTTGCTTCGGTCGAGCCATGGGCGCTGCCCTCAAGCAGGTCGCGCCAATATTGCATGCGCACTTCACCCGGGAGGGGCTCGTGCACGAGATCGCGGATCTTGGCGAGCTCGGCATTGAAGGCATAGAGAGCGACAAGCGCTGCACGCTTGTCCGGCGGCGACAGCAGGCTTGCGAGATAGCGGTCCCGGTCGCTGTCGCGCAGCATCGCCAGGCAGATCTCCTGGTTGGTCATTGTCTGCTCGGCCATGGTCAGACCGCGATCAACGCTGCGGCGACGGCCCGCGATTCGGCCAGCATGATATTGTAGGTGCGCACGGCAGCGCCGGTGCTCATCGGATCGGACGAGATTCCGCGGGCCTTCAGCGCCTGCTTCAGCTCGGGCGGCAGGCGTTTCAGTTCCGGGCCGGTGCCGACCAGCAGCACTTCGATATCGCCGGCCTCTTCGAGCACGCGGATGAAATTTTCCGGCGACAGCGGCTTCGTCACGTCCATCTCCCAGCCATAGATGCCCGAAGGCAGGCAAAGGATGGAGCCGCGATGCGACATGTCGGCGAAGCGGAAGCCGCCGTTTCCATAGCTGTCGATGGGCGCCCGGCCGGGAAAATGTGCCGCGCGGATTTCGATGCCTCTTGCCATGACTTAGACTGTAGCCTTTCCGGGTGCGCCGCCCGCGGTCTCGTTTTCGTCCTCGTCGTCATAGGATTTCGGGCGAAGCCTGAAAAGGATCAGGACCGGCGCAGCAATATAGATGGAGGAAAACGTGCCGACGGCAACACCGAAGAGCATGATGAGCGCGAAGGGACGGATCACTTCGCCGCCGAACAATGTCAGCGCCAGAAGCGCGAGTAGCGTCGTGGCCGCCGTCAGGATGGTGCGCGACAGCGTCTGGTTGATAGAGGCGTCGATGAGGATCGGCAGCGGCATGCGCGTGTAGCGCTTCAGGTTCTCGCGCATGCGGTCGTAGACCACCACGGTATCGTTCAGCGAGTAGCCGACGATAACAAGCAGCGCGGCAATGCTCGTCAGATTGAACTCGATGCCCGTGACGACGAAGAAGCCGAGCGTCAGGATGACGTCGTGCAGCGTGGCGATGATGGCGCCGATCGCGAACTGCCACTCGAAGCGGATCCAGATATAGATCAGGATCGCAGCCAGCGATGCCAGAACACCGAGCGTCGCTGTGCGCGCCAGTTCGCCGGAGACGGCCGGCCCGACGACATCGACGCGGCGGAAATCATATTCGTCCTGCAATTCGCTGCGGACCAGCGAGATCGCCGATTGTTCGGCGTTGTCACCGCCGCCCTGCGACTGGAGGCGGATCGCAGCACTGTTCGGATCACGCAGGCGCTTGACCTCGACGTCGCCGAGATTGAGCTCGCTGAGCCGCGAGCGGATATCTTCGAGATCGGCAGGTCCCTGTTTCGAGCGTGCCTCGATCAGCGAGCCGCCGGTGAAATCGACACCGAGATGCAAGCCGGATGCGGCGACGCCCAGCATGCAGACCAGCGACAGCGCGGCAAGCGCCGTGAAGCTGTAGCGGCGGATGCCCATGAAGCGGATAGAGGTGCCGTCGAACACGTCGGTGTGCACGCTTTTCGGCAGATGCTTCAAGCGGCGGCGGCGCACCCAGGCCTCGACCAGCGGACGAGTGAACAGGAATGCGGTGAATGCCGTCGTGACGATGCCGGCCGCCAGCGTTACGGCAAAGCCGCGGATCGCATCGCTGCCGAGATAGAAGAGGATCGCCGACGCGATCAGCGTCGTGATATTGGCATCGACGACGGTCATGAAGGCGCGCGAATACCCCGCCGAGATCGCCTGATCGAGATGCAGTCCGGCCTTCAGTTCTTCGCGGATGCGCTCGTAGATCAGCACGCTGGCATCGACGGCAATGCCGATCATCAGCACGATGCCTGCAACGCCCGGCAGCGTCAGCGGCGCGCCGAGTACGCCGAGAACGGCGATGATCATCAGGACGTTGACGAGCAGCGCGAGGCTGGCGATGACACCGAGCATGCCGTAGAGGCCGATCATCAGCCCGGCAACGAGGACGGCGCCGATGATGCCGGCCAGCAGACCAGCGCGGATCGCGCCGCCGCTGAGCCCCGGATCAATCGTGCGTTCCTCGACGATGGTCAAGCCGGCCGGGAGAGGACCGGAGCGAAGCATTGCTGCCAGATCTTCGGTCTCATCAGGAGCGTAAGCCAGCGGAATGCGGCTGCTGTCGCCCACCTGCAGTTTGCTGATTTCGGGCGCGGCGAGCACCTGATCGTCGAGGAGGACCGCAAGTGTGCGTCCGGCATTCTTTTGGACGAGATCGGCAAAGCGTCTGGACCCGTCGAGATTGAAGTTGAAACTCAGGAACGAGTCGTCGGGCGAATTGCCCGGCTCGACGGCAAAGTCGCCGAGATCCGACTGGTGCATGACCTCGGCGCGTTCGACGAGATAGGCGATCGGCGGATCGTCCTGCGAGTAGACGATCTCGGAACCGGCGGGAACGGTGCCCGCCATGGCATCCTGCGGCGTCACGCTCGCATCGACCAGACGGAAGGTGATCTTGCCCGGCTGGCTGAGCAGATCCTTGAAGCGCTGCGGATCGCCGAGACCGGGGATCTGCACCGTCAGCCGGTCGCGGCCCTCGGTGGTGATCACAGGATCGGCTCCGCCGGCTTCGACGGCGCGATGCGCGACGATGGCGATCGAGCGTTGCAGGGCCGATGCCAGGTCGCGATCGATCGACTTGCCCGAGATTGCAAGGTTCAGCTGCCCGTCGGCACTCTTCGTGATCGTGAAATCGGGATCTGCTGATCCGCCCGAGGCGACTGCCAGCGGCGAAAGCAATGATGCGGCTTGGTCGGTCTGCGCGGGATCGGTAATGCGGACCTGGATGGTCTGATCGTTGCCTGCCAGACCGGTATAGCGGATATTCGCGTCGCGGAGCCGCGAACGAACACTGGCGACCGTGTTTTCGAGCCGGTTCTTGACGATATCGGCCCGCTCGATCTTCACCACCAGATGCGCCCCGCCCTCGATATCGAGGCCCGGCGTCAGCGCCTTATGCGGCAGCCATTGCGGCAGTGAAGAAAGCGTGTTGGCGGAGAAGAGATTTGGCGCGGCGGCCAATGCCGCCGCGGCGACGACAAGCCAGATCAGAAATGTTTTCCAACGGGAAAAGTGGTGCATGCTGCCTTTCCGATCCGGCTCGTCTGAAGCCGGTCTTTATGCGGCGTCTGCCTTGACGGGCTCGCCCTTGACGCGGACGTCTGCAATGCCGCTGCGGACGACGCGAACGCGAACGCCATCAGCAATTTCCACTTCCACTTCCTTGTCGTCAACGACCTTCGTGACCTTGCCGACGAGACCGCCGGCGGTAACGACCTGGTCGCCGCGGCGAATGGCGGAAAGGGTCTCGGCGCGCTTCTTGGCCTGGGCGCGCTGCGGACGGATCAGCAGGAAATACCAGACGACCATCAGAGGCACGAACAGGATGATCATTTCGAAGCCGGAGCCGAATGGCGACGCGGCAGTATCCGTTGCGGCCTGGGCAAATGCCGGGGTGATGAACATTGATAAACTCCTCAGCTGCGGGCGGCGAAATTCCGCCTCTCTTTTCAGTGGCCGGACTATAGTTGCGGTAAGAACGAATGCAACAAAAACAGCCGTGAGGCGTACCGAATCCGCCGCCTGATAACCTTTCGGCTGTGGAAAGGCCATGTTACGCCGCCACGAAGGACAAGAGGCGGTTCGCCGCAGTCTATTTTCAGGAGGACATAGCATGGCTGAAGAGATCAACAGCGTCATCCTGCAGGAATTGAAGCGGCTAACGGCAGCCGTCGAGCGGCTTGCCGGTCCCGCCCCTGCCGTGAACGACTGTAACGCCGCGGACTGTTTTGTCTGGTCCCCCGCCCGCCAGCACCTGCAGCCCGTGGCACGGCCGAACCGCGTGGCGCTGAAGCTCATCCGCGGCGTCGACCACGTGCGCGATATCCTGCATGAAAACACCGTGCGTTTCGCCGACGGCTTTCCGGCCAACAACGTGCTCCTGTGGGGCGCACGCGGCATGGGCAAGTCGTCGCTGGTCAAGGCAGTGCACGAGGATGTCAGGCGCGAAAGCGGCGTTTCGCTGAAGCTGGTTGAGGTTCATCGCGAAGACATCGCCAGCCTGCCTGCCCTTCTCGACCTGATGAAGGATGTGCCGCACCGGATCATCGTTTTCTGCGACGACCTCTCCTTCGATCATGACGACACGGCCTACAAGTCGCTGAAGGCGGCCTTGGATGGCGGCGTCGAAGGGCGGCCCGACAATGTGCTTTTCTATGCCACGTCCAACCGCCGCCATCTGCTGCCGCGCCACATGATGGAAAACGAGCAGTCGACGGCGATCAATCCATCGGAAGCGGTGGAAGAGAAGGTATCGCTTTCGGATCGTTTCGGTCTCTGGCTCGGCTTCCACAAGTGCAGCCAGGAAGACTATTTGACGATGATCGACGGCTATGCCGATCATTTCAAGCTGACGCTCGATCGCGACAAGATGCGGGCCGAGGCGCTGGAATGGGCAACCACGCGCGGCGCGCGCTCCGGCCGTGTCGCCTGGCAGTATATCCAGGACCTGGCTGGCCGCATGCGCATCAATCTTCCCCGCGACTGATGCTGCTGGCCCTCGCCCAAAACGCAAAAAGCCCGGCGCAAGGCCGGGCTTTCGCATTTCCCCGTACGCGCTAACTATTCGAGGAAGGTGATCGGGTTGACCGGCGAGGCATCCTTGCGGACTTCGAAATGGACCTGCGGCTGCTTGACGTTGCCGCTCATGCCGGAGACAGCGACGGTCTGGCCGCGCTGGATTTTCTGGCCGCGGGTAACGCTCAGCGTATCGGCATTGCCGTAAACGGTAACCGTGCCGTCGTCGTGGCGGACGAGAACGGTGTTGCCGAGCTCCTTCAGGCCGTTGCCTGCATAGATGACGACGCCGTTTTCAGCAGCCTTGATCGGTGTGCCCTGCGGAACCGAGATATCGATACCGTCGTTGCGGCTGCCGTTGACGTTGGCGCCGTAGGCAGCGATGACCGCACCGCGGACCGGCCAGCGATACTTGCCGATGCCGGTTGCCTCAGGCGCTGCGGAAGCAACATCGGACTTCTTCTCGACTTCATCGACGGTCTGCGTTGCCGCGGGCGCCTTGTAGCCCGCAGGCTGGTTCGACGCGGTCTCGGTTGCGGCAGGCGCGGCAGCCTTCGGCTCTGCGGCCTTGGCCGGGATCGAAGCCGTCTTCATCTGGTCGGTTCCGGCAGAGCCGCCCGGAATGGTCAGCGTCTGGCCGATGCGGATC
The DNA here is from genome assembly GCF_031457345.1 of Rhizobium sp. BE258. Lineage (NCBI taxonomy): Bacteria > Pseudomonadati > Pseudomonadota > Alphaproteobacteria > Hyphomicrobiales > Rhizobiaceae > Rhizobium > Rhizobium sp. BE258. The sequence goes on along the minus strand of NZ_JAVDWL010000008.1, from coordinate 101,507 downwards.
GAGCTTGCCTGCAGATTGTTGGCCTGCTTGATAGAGTCGACGCTGGCGCCGGTGGCCTTGGCGATCTTGGCGAGCGAGTCACCCTGCTTGACGGTATAGCTTCCGGCGCCGCCGGGAGCCTTGCCGCCGGCAGCTGCAACCTTGCCCATGGCACCGTCAGCGCTGACCTGCGACTTGTCGCGTGCCGTATTGGCACCCGGCAGAACGGCGACGTTCTGCTCCGGCGTCTTGTAGGGCTCCGGAGCCTTGCCCGGCTTGGAGAGGTCAGCCGTCTGCGAGGCGGCCTTGGCCGCGTTGCTGCCGCCGTTGAAGGTCGGGATCAGGATCGACTGGCCGGGCTTGACGGCCGAAGCGGACTTCATGCCGTTCGCACGGAGGATTTCGTTTTCAGGAACACCATAGCGGCGTGCCAGCACAGCGAGGCTTTCGCCCGGACGAACAGTGACGGACGGAGCGTTGGCTGCAGACCAGCCGGTTGCCTTTGGCGTCGAACCCGTTGTCAGCGTGTCAGGTGCTGCAAGCTTCGGAGCAGTCTGCAGCTTGCGCGGTGCGGAAGCCGACTGCGATGCGGGGAACGGCTGAGCCAGGGCTTCCTGGCGTTCGCGGGATGCGACGGGAGCAGCTGCGCCCGGCGCCGAGAGCTCGGAGCGCTGAACCGTGACCGGCGCCGATGCGATGCGGGCATTGGAGCGGATCGCGCCAGTGGAAGCCGGGTAAGGCTGATTGTACGACTGGTTGCCGTAGGACTGATTGTTGTTGCCGTAGGCCGGCTGCATGGCGCCACCGCCCTGCATGTCGCCCTGCGGTACGGGATCGCCCTGCAGTCCGCTCATGCTGCGGCGCGGGACCGAACCCGTTGCCATCTGATCCTGACCGGAGCCGAAAAGACCACCGCTGAAGCGCGAAACATCTGAACTGCAGCCTGTCGCTGCACTCGCCAGCAAGGCGACGGCCAGAAGATTGAAGGCCGATTTTCCGAACTTTGGCGATACACAAAAACTCATGATACGACCCACTCACAACGCAACCATTTGTGGGAGTATTAAAGCGCGTTAGTATTACCACGCGGTTAAAGCGCTGGAATTGGAGCAGTTTTTTAGAGGAATTGATAACCATAGTCTTTCGGGTGAAAAATCGCACCCCGCGAAAGCGGCGCGAAATGCGCGCAGATCAGAGCTGCGAAGCGACCCGTGGAACGATCGGCAGATAGGGAACGGTGAAGAGTTCCTCGCGCTCGAAGCGGCTGCCGGTTTTCGTCAACCGCACCATCCGGCATTCTTCGTCCGATATCATCAGCGGCGCGATCATCGATCCGCCGGAGACCAGCTGATCGGTATAGACGCGCGGCATCGAGGCGAACGCGGCGGTCACGAGAATGCGGTCGAAGGTGCCCTCGCCCTGCAGGCCGTTGCTGCCATCGGCCTGGCGGACGATGATATTGCGCAGGCTGAGCTGATCCATGCGCTTCTGCGCATTGACCACCAGCGTCTTGTAACGGTCGATGGTCAGAACCCGTTCGGCAATCCGGCCCATGACGGCGGCCATGAAGCCGCTGCCGGTGCCGACCTCGAGAACGCGCTGGCCGGGCTTGACCTTCAGATGATGGAGAATGCGGACGGCAAGATCGACGCCTTCAAGAAACGAGCCGCACTCGATCGGGATCGTCCGTGTTGAATAGGCCTCATCGGCAAACTGCGCCGGAACAAAGCGCGAGCGCGGCGTCTGCTCGACCGCCGTCAGAAGGTCGATATCGGAAATACCCTGGGCCCGCAGTCTCAGGACGAGAGCCGCAAAACCTTCCTTCTCGACCAGCTGTGACGTCAATGCCTGCTTACTCCGTAACCGAAAGCGCCCGCTCGACGCGGTCCTTCACGGAATAATCAGTCAGATCCAGTTTCAAAGGTGTTACCGAAATCTTATTATGCTTCAAAGCGTGGATATCGGTGCCTTCGGCGAAGGCGCCGGCGCGCTCGCCGAACTTCAGCCAGTAGTACGGAAAGCCCCGGCCATCCGAGCGGGCGTCGACCTGCAGGTTGAAGGCAAGCTTGCCCTGTGCGGTAACCTCGACCCCATCGACGTCTTCGGGACGGCAGTTCGGGAAGTTCAGGTTGAGGAAGGTGCCCTCCGGCAGATCGACATTCATCAGCTTCTGCAGCAGAGCCGGTGCATGTGCCTCGCAGACCTCCCATGGCACAATGCGAGCGCCGTCCGCATAGACATAGGCCTGGCTGAGAGCGAAGGAGCGTACCCCCTGCATCGTGCCTTCGATGGCGCCAGCGATCGTGCCGGAATAGGTCACGTCATCGGCGACGTTGGAACCGGAATTGACGCCGGACAGGATGAGATCCGGCTTGATGTCCATGACCTGCTTGACGCCCATGATCACGCAATCGGTCGGTGTGCCGCGCAGCGCGAAGTGCTTGTCGGAAACCTTGCGCAGGCGCAGCGGCTCCGACAGACTCAGCGAATGGGCAAGACCGCTCTGATCAGTCTCGGGTGCCACGATCCAGACGTCGTCGGAGAGAGTGCGCGCAATCCGCTCAAGGGCTGCGAGGCCTTCGGCATGAATGCCATCGTCATTGGTGAGCAGAATGCGCATGGTCTCAGGCCGCCCGTTCGATCTTCTTCAAGCCGCCCATATAGGGAAGCAGCACATCGGGGATAGTCACCGAGCCGTCTTCGTTCAGGTAGTTTTCCAGAACGGCGATCAGGCAGCGGCCGACGGCGGTACCCGAGCCGTTTAGCGTGTGAACGAATCTGGTGCCCTTCTCGCCCTTGACGCGGTAGCGCGAATCCATGCGCCGTCCCTGGAAATCGCCGCAGACCGAGCAGGAGGAGATTTCGCGGAAGGTATCCTGCCCCGGCAGCCAGACTTCCAGATCGTAGGTCTTGCGGGCGCCGAAACCCATGTCGCCGGTGCAGAGCGTCATGGTGCGGAAATGCAGGCCGAGGCGCTTCAGCACCTCTTCGGCACAGGCGGTCATCCGCTCGTGCTCGGCGACCGCGCTTTCCGCGTCGGTGATCGATACGAGCTCGCACTTCCAGAACTGGTGCTGGCGCAGCATGCCGCGGGTATCGCGGCCGGCAGAACCGGCTTCCGAGCGGAAGGACGGGGTCAGCGCCGTGAAGCGCAGCGGCAGCTTTTCCTGCTCGAGGATTTCGGCAGAGACGAGATTGGTGAGCGTCACCTCAGCCGTCGGGATCAGCCAGCGCCCATCCGTCGTCTTAAAGAGGTCGTCGGCGAATTTCGGAAGCTGGCCCGTGCCGAACATCGCCTCGTCGCGTACCATCAGCGGCGACGACACCTCGGTGTAGCCATGCTCGCCGGTATGCAGGTCGATCATGAACTGGCCGAGCGCCCGCTCCAAACGCGCCAGCGGGCCGGTCAGGACCGTGAAACGCGAGCCGGAAAGCTTGGTCGCGCGGTCAAAATCCATGTAGCCGAGCGCTTCGCCGATTTCGAAATGCTCCTTGGGCGTATGGTTCCAGCGCGGCTTTTCACCGATCGTGCGCGTGACGACATTGCCGCTCTCGTCGACGCCGACAGGAACGTCATCGAACGGGATGTTCGGGATGCGTGATAGCGCGTCGTTGAGTTCGGCGGTGAACTGGCGCTCGTCGTCTTCGGCAGCCGGCAGCGTCACCTTGATGTCGGCGACTTCGGCCTTCAGTTTCTCGGCAAGCTCGGTGTTCTTCTGCGCCATCGCCGCGCCGATCTCCTTCGAGGCGGTGTTGCGGCGTGACAGCAGGTCCTGCGCCTTCTGCACGGCGGAGCGGCGCTTCTCATCGAGGGCTACGAGGGACTGGGCCAAAGCGTCCGCACCACGCTTTGCAAGCGCGGCGTCTAGAGCCTCGGGGTTCTCACGGATCCATTTGATATCGAGCATTGTCGTTCCGGGTCGTTACAAAACAGGAACCGGCCGGAGCCTGACCTGGCTGCGGCCGGAAGATACGGAAGCGTACGGGAAGAGATTGCGAAGCCGCTCAGACGCTGTCCGTGTTGGCAACATCCGCGGATCGTTCCGCCTCTTCGACCGACTGCCGCGCACGCTGGCGCTCGACGAGTCGAGCCGCGTGGATTGCAATCTCGTAGAGAAGGATCGTCGGCAGTGCAAGACCGATCTGGGACATCGGATCGGGCGGTGTCAGAACCGCAGCGACGATGAAGGCCATGACGATCGCGAACTTGCGCTTTTCGGCAAGCCACTGCGAGGTGAGCAGGCCGACGCGGGCGAGCAGCGTGGTGATGACGGGGAGCTGGAAGACCAGGCCGAAGGACAGCACCAGCGTCATGATCAGGCTCAGATATTCCGAGACCTTCGGCAGCAGCGAGATGGCGACGTCGCCATGGCCCGGCGTCTGCTGCATGGCCAGGAAGAACCACATGACCATCGGCGTGAAGAAGAAATAGACGAGTGCGGCGCCGAGCAGGAACAGGATCGGCGAGGCGATCAGGAACGGCAGGAAGGCCGCGCGCTCGTTCTTGTAGAGGCCGGGCGCCACGAACTTGTAGATCTGCGCGGCGATGATCGGGAATGCGATCACCACGCCGCCGAACATGGCGACCTTCACCTGCGTGAAGAAGAATTCCTGCGGCGCCGTGTAGATCAGCTGTGCCTTGTCGACATCCATGCCCGCCCAGATGACCGCGAGCTTGTACGGATAGACGAGGTAGTTGAAGAGATGCTTGGCAAAGAAGAAGCAGACGATGAAGGCGATGAAAAACGCGCCGATCGACCACATCAGCCGCCGGCGCAGCTCCATGAGGTGCTCGATCAAGGGCTGCGGCTTGTCTTCGATATCGCCGCTCATGCCTCATCCTTTTTCGTTGCCGCTGCCTTCTTCGGAGCAGCTGCGGTCTTCTTTGCTGGTGTGGCCTTTGCGGCCACGGTCTTGGCAGGCGCCTTTGCCGGGGCCGCCTTGGCGGCCGCAGTCTTTGCCGGAGCGGCAGAGGCCTTGGCAGCCGGTGCAGGCTTTGCCTTGGCCGCGGGAGCGGCAGCCACGGGCTCAACCTTTGCAGCAGCCACGGCACGCGGTTTGCGCACGGCCTTCGGCTTTTCAACGGCCGCGGCAACAGCCGGCTCGGGCAGCGGCGCCACGATCGGCGGCGTTTCCGGCAGGCTCATCGACGGTTCCGGGACGCTGACAGGCGGCACGTCGGTCTTGTTCTCGACCTTGGTGGCGCTCTGCAGATCTGCCTTGATGTCGTTGCCCATCTGGCGCAGCGGGTTCATCGCCTCGCGCAGCGTATTGGCCGGGTTCAGACGCTGGGCGTCGGCGAGTGTCTGACGCACCTCGTCGAGATCTGCCTCACGCAGCGCCTCGTCGAACTGTGCGCGGAATTCACCGGCGACCTTCTTGGCGCGCTGGGTCATTTTTCCAAACGCACGCAGCATCGGCGGCAGGTCTTTCGGACCGACCACAACAATCAACACGACCGCGATGACGAGCAGCTCGGTCCAGCCAATATCGAACATTCAAGGCTCCTGGATGGGAAGCGGGGCAAGCCACCCGTTTCCGGACTGGTTACTTCGTTTCGTCGGCCTTGTGATCGACGGTCTTGCCGTCGACCGGCGCGTCCTCGTCGTTCATGCCCTTCTTGAAGCTCTTGATGCCCTTGGCGACGTCGCCCATCAATTCCGGGATCTTGCCGCGACCGAACAACAACAGCACGATGACCAGAACGATCAACCAGTGCCACATGCTAAAAGAACCCATTACGCATACTCCCTGTTGCGATGTCTCTTCGATGTAAGAGTTTCCGCCATCGTTTCCAACACCAAAATTCCCCTTGGATTGACGCTTAATGTCACGGCTTCGGCCATTGTGACAAGTCATTGCGCCATCGAATTATGGTGATCACTATTGTTTTCGCCCTCGGTGTCAAAACAAAGACCAGCAACCGCTAATCTTCGGAGGCGCCGCCGGGGGCAAGAAGACCCAATTCCTCCAGATCCATCTGGGTGATCGGGTCCTCATCCTCCGTCAGTTCATCGCTCATCAGCGGTGACGGAATATTGAAATTCGCCGGGATACGGCCAGAGAGCAGCCCTGCCCCCTTGAGCTCTTCGATACCCGGCAGATCGCGCAGTTCCTCGAGGCCGAAATGGTCGAGAAAGTCCCGCGTGGTGCCGAGCGTGACGGGACGTCCGGGGGTGCGGCGGCGGCCGCGGAAACGAACCCATCCGGCCTCCATCAGCACATCGAGCGTGCCGCGGGATGTCTGGACGCCTCTTATGTCCTCGATCTCGGCGCGCGTCACCGGCTGGTGATAGGCGATGATCGCCAGGACCTCGAGCGCGGCCCGCGAAAGCTTCTTCGCCTCGTTCTCATCACGGCGGATCACAAATGAGAGATCGGCCGCCGTGCGGAAGGCCCAGGCGTCGTCGACCTGCACAAGATTGACCCCGCGCGGCGCATATTGCTCCTTCAACCGGAGCATGATGGCGCGGACATTGAAGTGCTTGGCAATGCGATCGGCGATGAAGGCTTCCGACACGGGCTGTGACGAGGCGAAGACCAGCGCCTCGGCGATACGCTCTGCCTCGAGCTCCGCCTGGAAATCCCGGCTTTCGGTGCCCTCGCCTTCCTCTCCGCCGATATCGTCCTCAGGATCGATCACAGCGGTGTCTCCTGCTCGATAACTTGCAATGTGGCGTGCTTCGGTCCGCGGCGCATGTAGAGTGGCTCAAAGGCGCCCTCCTGGCGGATTTCGAGCTTGCCCTCGCGCACCAGCTCCAGCGACGCCGCAAAGGCGCTGGCAATCGCCGTGACGCGTTCTTCCGGCGAGGTCATGTATCGCAGCAGGTAGTGCTCCAGCGCCGTCCAGTCGGAAACGTCACCGATCATCCGGGTCAACAGCTCGCGCGCTTCGGTCAGCGACCAGACGGTGCGCCGCGCGATCGTGACCTGCGTCACCGCCTGACGCTGGCGCAGCGACGCATAGGCGGTCAGGAGATCATACAGGCTGGCATCGTAGGCGGACCGGTGGCGATCCGGGATATGTTCGGGCGCACCGCGAGCGAAGATATCGCGGCCGAGACGGTTGCGGTTGACGAGACCGCTGGCGGCCTCACGCATCGCTTCCAGGCGTTTCAGGCGGAAGGCAAGCGTTGCCGCCATCTCCTCGCCCGACGGGCCGTCGTCCTTGATCTGCTGCGGGATCAGGAGGCGCGATTTCAGATAGGCAAGCCAGGCCGCCATGACGAGGTAATCGGCGGCCAGTTCGATGCGGATGCGGCGGGCGCTGTCGACAAACAGCAGATACTGCTCGGCAAGTGCCAGAACCGAGATCCGCGACAGATCGACCTTCTGATTACGGGCGAGATAAAGCAGCAGGTCCAACGGGCCCTCGAAGCCCGCGACGTCGATCACCAGCGCCGGCTCGTGGGTGGCGCGTTCGGCCCCGTTATCCTGCCATAGCTTGTCCATCGGCGTTGCTGACGACGGCGACCGCTCGGGACCCTTGACTACGTTCAACTCTGCCTCGCTTCCAGTTTTCAGACGGTGGCGAACATCGCATCGAATTCACTGCGGATTGCAGCTTCCTCGGATTGATCGGGCTTCGGCATGCCGGCCAGGACCGCGTCGGCGCGCTTCAGCGAAGCGTCCGACAGGACCGGAACATTGGCGACCACCTGCAGCATCTCGTCCATGTGGCCGTTGCAATGCAGCACGATATCGCATCCGCCTGCAATGATATTCGCGGCGCGCTCGCCGATCGTGCCAGCCAGCGCGTTCATCGATGTATCATCGGAAAGCAACAGGCCGTTGAAGCCGATGTGGCTGCGGATGACGCCGTCGATCACCTTGCGGGACGTGGTTGCCGGATTGGCATCGTCGATCGCCGTGAAGACGACATGGCAGGTCATCGCCGCGAGTTCATCCTTCATGGCGATGAAGGGCGGGAAGTCGTGGGCTTCGAGCTCCTCGCGCGAAACGGTGACGACGGGGAGTTCATGATGGGAATCCGCAAAGCCGCGGCCGTGACCGGGCATATGCTTCATCACGGGCAATACGCCGCCGGCCTTCAAACCATCGCTGGCAGCACGGCCCATCGCGGTCACCGTCTGGGGATCGCCGCCATAGGCGCGGTTGCCGATGACATTGCTGCTGCCTTCGACCGGCACGTCGAGCACCGGCAGGCAATCGACATTGATGCCGAACTTCAGAAGATCGAACGCGTGCAGGCGCGACATCAGCCAGGCGGCGCGAAGCCCCTGCTCCCGATCCTGGCGATAGATGTCGCCGAGCGCCTGACCGGATGGATAGTGCTTCAGAATCGGCGGACGGATACGCTGGACGCGACCGCCCTCCTGGTCGATCAGCACAGGCGCGTGCCAGCCGACGCTTTCGCGCATCTCGGCGACGAGATCGGCGATCTGCTGCGGCTCGGAGATGTTGCGTCCAAAAAGAATGAAGCCCCAGGGGCGCTCGGCCCTGTAGAAGGCCTTTTCTTCCGGGGTCAGTGACAGGCCGCTACAGCCCAGGATCATCGCTTTTGATTCGGTCATACCCGAATCATAGAGGTGCTGAGGCGAATTGCGATAGAGGTCAACAGGCATTCACAGGAAAGGCTGGGCAAAACGAAAGCGGCGGGACCATGCCCGCCGCCTTGAATGCGTGTGATCGTGCTTACTTCGAGATCAGGCATGTGCCGCCGGCGGCACGATACTTTTCGCAAAGCGCTGCGGCTTCATCCTTTGAGCCGGCCGGGATACGGACGCGGTAGAAGGTGCCCTTGCCAGCGATATCAGCCTTGCGGATTTCGAAGCTGCGGCCAGCCAGAACGCTGCCAAACTTCTTCGAGAGGCTTGCATAAGACTTGTTGGCCTCGGCCTCAGAGGGCAGCGATGCGATCTGGACACCGTAGCCGCCGGAAGGCGCTGAAGCCTGCGGCTGGGTGGCTGCGGGCGCCACAGAGGCAACCTCGGCCGGCTTCGGCGGCTGGGGAGCTGCGGCGGCTGCAGGCTTGGCAGCCGGGCGGACTGCCGGGACCGGAGCAGCATCTGCAGGCTTTGCTGCCGCAGCCTGGGGCTCGACCGGCGTCGACTGAACCTGACGGACCGGCGGCTCGACATTGGCAGGGTTGCTCGCGGCAACCTTGGCAAGGACCGATTCGGACGCGCCAGCCTGGGCAGGCGGCGTTGCCGTGTTCTCGACCGGGGTCGAGCGGATGTCGGCAGATGCGACTTCGGTGCTGGCCGGGAAGCTGGCAGCCGAGCCGTTCGGCGTGATCGTGGTCGTCTTGACCTGTTTGACAACAGGCGCGTCGACGGGTGCTTCGTCCTCACGGGCTACCAGAGTCCCGTCAGGCTTGACGATCATCGTGCGGACCTTGCGTGGCGAAACGGCCGGGACGCGGTCTGCGTCGCCGTCATTTGCGGCCTGCTCTGGCTGGTTTTGGTCCGGAAGAAGACGCGGATCCTGCGTATCGCTGACCGGCGTGCTCATCGCCTGATCGGTGACATCGCCGTCATTGTCTTCAGGGGCAATCTCAGGCGTCAGCGTGCGCTGAACGACGTCGACAGGTTCCTCATCCGAAGACACCAAGGCCGTCTGCTTCGGCGTCTCGGTGGCGCCAGCGACACGGTCGTAAACGGCCTTGTCCTGGTTCGGAACGGTCTTGCCGCCCGGATTGTCAGGAACGACCTTAACAGGTTCCTTGTCGGCGGAAATGATGCGCGGCTCGCCCGAGCCACCGGCAATGCCTGAGTCGGCGACGACCGTGTAGAGACCGTAGGCACCGCCTGCGAAAACCACCACCATGGCAGCGGCGGCAAGCATACGCTTCATCGAGCGGGCGCGGTGCATGTCTTCGGCAGCGCCTGCGGACTGGATGTGGACCTCCGCGAGCTGCTCGGTGCGCTGCACCGGTTCGCGCATGCTGCGGCGAAGGTCTTCCTCAAGCGCGCGCTCCAGATCGTCAAGACCAGCAACGGCAGGTGCTGCGACAGGCTTCGCGGCGGCAGGAGTAGCGGCCGGCGGCGCCCAGGCGGGAGCAGCGGCAGGTGCACGCTCTGCAGACTTCATCGGCTCGAAGAGGCTGGCAATCTCGGCGTCGACGTCGAAATCGAAATCAGAAGTCTGCGCGACAGGCTTGTGCTGTTCGACAGGCGGCAGCGCCGGAACATGCATCTCCTCGACAGCTTCCGGATGCCCGTCGGCGTCGGCAATCATCGACGGGTCGAAAGGCAACTCTTCAACCGGCTCAGGTGCCGCGGCCTGTACGGGAGCAGCCCGCTGCGGCGCCGGCGTGAAGACCGAGGCTGCGGGCACATAAGAAACGGGCGCAGGCGTATAGGCAGGCTGCATCACCGGACGCGGCGCTTCATCAAGCACGGGAGCGGGCGCAATCGGGCGCGCGGCGGCGACGGGTGCCGGAACGAATACGGCAGCAGGCGTAGCCACCGGTGCCGGAGCAGCAGCGACCGGCTCGGGCAGCGGCTTCACGGGTTCGGCGAAATCAAGATCAGCGAGTTCCAGTTCGATGCCCTCGAGATCGAGCTCGAAGTCATGACCGGCAAACGGGTCTTCCTCTTCCGGAGCAGCCAGCTTGGCAGCAACGGGAGCAAAGGCCTGAACCGGCTCGGCATGGCGAACGGGAGCAGATTCGACGGGCGCCTCATGATGAACCGGCTCGGCAGCGCGCTGCGGGACCGGATAGCGCGAGACGTCAGCCAGCAGATTATCGATATCGAACGCCGTGGCCGCATCCTGCGGCAAAGCTTCGGTCAGCGCGGCATCCGATGCCACGACGCCATCCTTGGCGGCGGCGGCAAGATCGAAACCGGCATCGTGCGAAACGGGTTCGGCGTAGGCTTCGACGGCTGCCGCTTCGGCAACCGGCTCGTGCTGCGGCAATTCGGCGACTTCGTGGCGATCGATCTCGGCTGGGAAGCCACCGGAAACCGGCGGAAACTCATCGGCGACATCGAGAGCTGCAAGTTCGTGAATTGCAGCTTCGGATGGAATGGTCTCGACGGCCTGCGGCGCGGCGGCAACGGGCGCAGCGGCGACCGGCTCGGGAACCACGGCGACAGGAGCCGCCGGCTCTTCGCGGCGAGCCGTGTGGAAATTGGCAAGCGGCAGCTTGATGCTGGCAGCCGACCACTGCGGCGCCTTCGGAGCCGGTGCCACCGGCTGAACAGCTGCAGCCGCACCGATCGACATTTCAAGCTCTTCGATCAGATCACGGGCGCCGTTCGACACCGGCTCAGACTGCTGCGCAGTCCAATCCGCCGAAGCAAAGGCTCCCGCAGCATTCCAGGCGGAAGCGGCTGCCGCCTCGGCATGGACGACCGGCTCAGGCTCTACGGCCTGTGTCTCGTAATAGGTCGGCTCCGGCTCGACCTGCGCAGCCTGCTCGTAAGCGACGGGCTCGTAGGCCGCGACCGGCTCGGCCGGATGGTCGACAACATCCGGTGCGCGCGGCGCATCGTAGCTTTCGAATTCCCGCAGCAGCTCGTCTTCGAGATCGAAGGCGGGCTCCTGCCGGACCGGCTCTGAAACAGTATTGGCGGCTACCCGCGGCTCGAAGCCAACGATGCGCGCGAGTTCCGCAAGCGGATCGTTTTCATCGAACAGCTCCGTCTTCTGTCGCGCGTCATACGCAAGTTGTTTGTCTGCCATACCCATCCCACTCAAAAGCCAACGCGGTCAATGCCAGCGCAATGTGGGGATTTGGTGACGTTTATCGCATTTCATCCGGTGCGGCGGTACCAGTAATGGCAAGACCCGACTTCAAAACCGAAGCGACAGCGTACACCAGCCCTAGTCTGGCAATACTCGATTCTCGGCTCTTATCGTTAACAAATCGTAATTCAGTCTGATCTTTACCTTTGTTCCAGTGTGCATGGAACGAACTGGCGAGGTCATAGAGGTAGAAAGCGACCCTGTGAGGCTCCTGTGCCTGGGCCGCGGATTCGACGACGCGCGGGAACTCCGCAGCCTTCGCAATCAGCTGCAATTCCGCGGGATCCGAGATTCCGGAGACGGCTTTCGCAAGCTGTTCCGGCGTCACGTCGAGGCCCGGAAATGCCTCCCTCGCCTGCCGGAAAACCGACATGCAACGGGCATGCGCATACTGCACGTAGAAGACCGGATTATCCTTCGACTGCTCCGTTACTTTAGCGAAATCGAAGTCGAGCGGCTCGGAACTCTTCCGGTACAGCATCATGAACCGAACCGAATCGCGGCCGACTTCCTCGACCACATCGCGCAGCGTCACGAAGTCACCGGAGCGCTTCGACATCTTCACCGGCTCGCCATTGCGATAGAGCTTCACGAGCTGGCAGAGCAGCACCGTCAGCTTCGAATTGCCTTCCGAAACGGCGCGCGCGACAGCTTCCAGACGCTTGACGTAACCGCCATGGTCGGCGCCGAGCACATAGATCATTTCGTTGAAACCGCGGTCGAACTTGTTCTTGAAGTAAGCAACGTCGGCGGCGAAGTAAGTATAGGAGCCATCCGACTTGATCAGCGGACGATCGACATCGTCGCCGACCTCGGTCGAGCGGAACAGGGTCTGCTCGCGGTCTTCCCAATCCTCGGGCAGCTGGCCCTTCGGCGGCGGCAGCGAGCCCTTGTAGACGAAGCCCTTGAAGGTCAGGTCGTTGATTGCCGTGCGGATGGCAGCGGCACCGCCATCATGCAGCGTGCGCTCGGAGAAGAAGACGTCGTGGTGGACGTTCAGTGCTGCCAGATCCTCGCGGATCATCACCATCATCGCGTCGATCGCCTTATCCTTAACGATAGGCATCCACTGCTCTTCCGGCATATTATGCAACCGCACGCCGTATTCACTGGCCAGTGACTGGCCGACCGGTACGAGGTAATCGCCCGGATAGAGACCTGCCGGGATCTCGCCGATCTTCTCGCCGAGGGCTTCGCGGTACCGCAGGAAGACCGAGCGCGCCAGCACGTCGATCTGCGAGCCGGCATCGTTGATGTAATATTCCTTCTCGACGGCATAGCCGGCGAAGGCCAGCAGGTTCGCCAGCGCGTCGCCGACGACGGCGCCGCGGCAGTGGCCGACATGCATCGGGCCCGTCGGGTTTGCCGAGACGTATTCGACATTGACCTTGCGGCCGGTGCCGAGCGTCGAGCGGCCGTAATCGGTGCCGGCGCCGATCATCGACGCGAGCAGCCGCTGCCAGTAGCCGACGGACAGCTTGATGTTGATGAATCCAGGACCGGCGACGGAGACGTCGGCCACATCCGGATCTTCCTTCAACTTGTCGATGATGATTTCGGCGAAGGCCCGCGGGTTGGTGCCGAGCGGCTTGGCCAACACCATCGCTGCGTTGGTCGCAACGTCGCCATGAGTGGCGTCACGCGGCGGCTCGACGGCGATGCGGCCGAAATCGAGCTCGGATCGCTTTTCCTTGACCAGATCGATCTGTTCAAGGGCGGTTTTAATCCTGGCTTCGAAATCGGTAAAAAGGTTCATCGCACTCTTCCATGCATAGGCTGTGCCACAAGGCATCGACCGGCCTTTTGCCGGGCGCGTGCTGCCTATCGCAAATCGGGAGTGTGGTCAAACAATCGCCTGTGGGCGCTGATGGCATAGGTGTCAGTCATGCCGGCCAGATAGTCGCCGACATGGCGGGCTTTCGGGGCGTCTGCAAGGCCTGCGATATGATCGACCCAGTAGTGGCTCTGCATCTCCTTCGGGTTCGCCATATAGGCGCCGAAGAGGTCGGTGACGATCTGCGCGGCCCCTGCCCGGATGCGCATGATCTCGGGATGGCGGTAGATGCGCTTGAAGAGCATCTGCTTGATCAGCCTGTCGGTTTCGGCCATCGCCGGCGAGAAGGTGGCGATGACGCGGTCGGCGTGACGGATATCGTCAGCGCTCTCCGGCTTGATCTGCGACAGGCGCTCCTGCGCGACGGAAATGACATCCTCGACCATGCGGGTGATCTGACGGCGCATGATTTCATGGGTGAAGCGGCTCGCCTCGAGGTTCGGATAGCGCTCGCGCACTTCCGCCATCAGCCCGGCGAGGAAGGGAATTTCCTCCAGCATCTCGAAGGTCAGGTACCCGGAGCGCAGGCCGTCGTCGATATCATGGGTATTGTAGGCGATGTCGTCGGCAATAGCCGCCACCTGCGCCTCCAGGCTTGCATAGGTGTCGAGCTGCAGGTCATGGATCTCGCAATAGTCGAGGATCGGCTGCGGGACCGGGCCGCGCGTGCCCTGCCCGTCCTTGGTCAGCAGCGGGCCATTGTGCTTGACGAGGCCTTCGAGGCTCTCCCAGGTCAGGTTGATACCGTCGAATTCCGCATAGCGGCGCTCCAGCTTGGTGACGATCCGCAGTGACTGGGCGTTGTGATCGAAGCCGCCATAGGGCAGCAGCACCTCATGCAGCGCATCTTCGCCGGTATGGCCGAAGGGCGTATGGCCGAAATCGTGGACCAATGCCACGCCCTCGGCCAGATCTTCATCCAGCTTGAGTGCGCGGGCCAGCGCGCGGGCGATCTGCGCCACCTCGATCGTGTGCGTCAGGCGCGTGCGGTAGTGGTCGCCGTCCTGGGCGATGAAGACCTGCGTCTTGTGTTTCAGGCGGCGGAAGGCCGTGGTGTGGACGATGCGGTCGCGGTCGCGCTGGAAATCGGAACGTGTCGGGCTGGAGCTTTCGTCATAGAGCCGCCCGCGGGTCGTCCAGGGGTCTGCCGCGTAGACTGCCCGTTCGCTGTTTCCAAAACCCAATGCATGCCTGTCGATCGTCATTCTTCACCGTCATTCGAGCTCGCGGCCGGATCGCCCATTGACGCCGCTTCACGCTCTTCATACCTATAGTCAGTATATACGGCAAAGCGGCGCTTTCTTAACCGCTTTCCGCAATAATGCGTTTCAACGACGCATGTGATAAATTCTTTTGATATCAGCCGTTTGAAAGATCATCGGCTTCTATCAATTCTCTCCGGATCTTGACCCCGGCAGGAGGAAGCATGACAGAGACCACAGTAACCCTCTCCGATGCTGCGGCAAAGCGAATCGCCGCCATCGTCGGCGCCGAAGCCGGCAAGAGCGCCCTTCGCGTCTCCGTCGAAGGCGGCGGATGTTCGGGATTTTCCTACAAGTTCGATCTCGCCGATGGCGTTCAGGACGACGACGTGATCGTCGAGAAGAACGACGCGAAGGTGCTGATCGACAGCATGTCGCTGATCTACATGGCGGGCTCCGAGATCGACTTCGTCGACAACCTGCTCGGCCAATCCTTCCAGATCAACAATCCGAACGCGGTCGCCAGCTGCGGTTGCGGCACCAGCTTTTCGATCTGAACAACATCAGAGCACCCAAATCAGACCGGCCGAAGAAATCTCTTCCGGCCGGTTTATCGTCTTGTCCGGACGCGGCCCATCACGATACAAGATCGGCACGAAGCAAGAGGTGATGGATGAAGATCGCGACCTGGAACATCAACGGCGTCAAGGCGCGTATCGACAACCTCACGCAATGGCTGAAGGATTCTAGCCCTGACATCGCCTGCCTGCAGGAAATCAAGACCGTGGACGAAGGGTTTCCTCGCCTCGAGATCGAGGCGCTCGGCTATCACGTCGAAACCCACGGCCAGAAGGGTTTCAATGGCGTCGCGATCCTTTCCAAGAGCAAGCCTGACGAGGTGAACCGCGGCCTACCCGGCGATCCGCTGGATGAGCAGGCGCGCTTCCTGGAGGCCGTCTTTTCGTTACCCGGCAACAAGGCGCTTCGCATCGGCTGCCTCTACCTACCGAACGGCAACCCTGTTGATACCGAGAAATACACCTACAAGCTCGCCTGGATGGAGCGGCTGCGGCAATTCGCGATCCAGCGCCTCGAATATGAGGAAGCCTTCATCCTGGCCGGTGACTACAACGTCATTCCGGAGCCGCATGACTGCTTCGATCCGAAGGTCTGGGAGAGTGACGCGCTGTTCCTGCCGCAGACGCGCGAGGCTTTCCGCAGGCTCGAAGCCCTCGGCTTTACCGACGCGGTGCGCGCGACCACCGATGCGACACAGCTCTATTCATTCTGGGATTATCAGGCCGGTGCCTGGCCGAAGAACAACGGTATTCGTATCGACCATCTGATGCTGTCGGCCGAGGCTGCCGACCGGATGACGTCGACGGCGATCGAAAAACATGTCCGCGCCTGGGAAAAGCCGTCGGACCACGTGCCCGTCGTCGCCTACTTCGACTTCGCAGCGTAAAGCTTAAAATCAGTCGCCGCTGGTGGCGATATTGTGGGAGAGCGATACCGCCGCGCGGCGGTCGCCTTCGGTGGCGACCGAGAAGGCCTGCTCCTGCAGCGATTCCATCCAGCCACAGTCCTTCGGCTTGCAGCGGTCGAGCGCCGCCGTCATCATCGCCAGACCGCGGGCCGACTGGCCCTCCTGGAACAGAATATTGCCGAAGACCGACATGGCACCGGGATGGCCGCTCTTGCGGGCCTGGTTCAGCCACTTCTTGGCCTGCAGCGGATTGGCGCTGCCGCCATCGCCGGACAGCATCATCTGCGCCAGCTGGAACTGCGCCTCCGGCACGCCGAAGGTGGAGGCGACCTGGAAATAAAGCTGGCGGGCCTGATTGAGGTCAGTCTTGACGGGGCTGCCCGGAATGCCGTGTTTGTAGTAGCTGGCAAGCGACAGAAGCGCATTGATGAAGAAGCCGGTGTCTTCGGAGCCGGGCTCGACGCCCTGCTGGGCAATCTCGCTGTAGATCTTAAAGGCCTCGAAATCGTCCTGGGTAACGCCATCGCCATCGGCATACATATTGGCCAGCGCCCAGCGCGAGCCGGTGTGCCCCTTTTCGGCGGCGTATTTATAGGCTTCGACGGCCTCTTCCTTCTGGCCGCTCTTGTAAGCCTTGAAGCCGAACTTGAAGAGATCGAAAGGACCGGATTCCTTGGTGACGCCGGCATTGATATCAAACGCGCCGGCTGGGGATGCAATCGCCGCTGAAAGAGCGATGGACAGCCCCATGATAGATGATCTGAAAAGTCTGAACTCAGATGTCAGCATTTCACTCGGTTTCTTTCGCTTCCATCGCAGACCAGCCCGGCAGCAAAAACTCCGCTGCCACGCGTCCCGGCGTATTCCCTCCAGGCGAGCGATCCCGCGGCGAGCTCTCTGGCTCCTTTGCCCGCGTCGCATCCAGCCTTTCGCCCTTCTTCGAGGGCGTGAATTTCCCGCGCATCGCGATAGACCGCCCGGTTTCCGGCCCGGCCCGCCTGCAATGCCTGCGGCGTCATTTTTGCGGAGGAAATGCCTCTCTCTCCGCCTCGCCAATAGTCGTAAACACCAAATGTGACCAAACCGGTATCGGCGTGATCGCAGCGTTCTTCAGCGCCCATCATGGACGCGGAAACATCGGAGAATGGACAGATGGAAGACACGACCTGAGAGCGAAGTTTTCCGGCGGAATCGCCTTGTGAGAAAAGCTGAATCGCCAATGGAGCGGAATGAAATCCAGCCCCCGATCGGCCCTTGCCTGTCCCTGAAAAAACTCGACCCATCTTACTTTTCAAACGCACCCTACGCCTGCCATTCCCTTGCCCGAAGATACCGCTGCGCTCTGTTTGTGGCGGGAAATGGACAAATTGTCCCTGGAGAGAGCTTACGCCAACTGTCGTAAAAAACTGTTGCGGATTCGTCACAAAATGGGATGGCCAAAAGGCATGATTAATATGGCAGCAAGCAAAGAAAAGCCCGGCGCTGGGCCGGGCCTTGTGTTTGGCAGGTCTTGATTAGAACTTGACTTTGAGGCTGGCGGAGAGTGCCGTTACAAGATCGTTGCCGAAATCGTATGAAACTCCCTCGCCGTATGTGATGCCGTCATAGGTTACGGCGTGTGAAGAACCGCTGGTCAGCAATCCAATTGCTCCGGCCAACCGCAGTTCGACATTCTCCGTCGGAGTGTACGACGCGCCCGCGCCGATGGTCCACGAGTCAGTCTGCGCGCCGTATCCCTGACTGGTCCCGCGATCCCAAGTGAGGCTAATTGCGCCAGCCCACTGATCGTTGAACTTGTGTCCGACACCTCCGGTGATCGTCCAGCCGTCACGGTAAAGAAGGTCAAGCGATGTGAGCTCGGTCGCCCCGCCCGAGGTGCATTTAACGCCCTTGGTTGCTGTCGGGCAGAAGGCGATCGACTGCAATACGCTCCAGTTTGTCCACTTTACCGAGCCGAAAGCGAGCCAATCAGGCGCGATACCGCTTTGCAGCTTGAGCTCAAGCGAGTCTGGTGCATCGGCAGAGCCGAAAACGTCCGTCCGCTTGCCCAGCGCCGGATTGGTCGGGTCGAGGAATGCCGGAACCTGGGTGAGGTCAACCGTACCGTCGAGATTGTCGTATTTCACCCGGCTGTTGTAAACGAGGCTTGCCCGCAAAGCATATTCGGGAATTTCGTAGGCGACACCAGCGCGCCAGCCCCAGCCTTCACCCGTCAAATCGAGCCGGCCGATACCCGTTCCCAATACCGGCGGGATGGTGATAACCTGGCGTTCCTTGAACGCATCGATCTCCTGGTAGAAGGCGCCGCCGATCAGGCGAAACTGGCCTTGGCCGACATCGAACTTGTATGAACAGGTTCCGGCGTAGTTGTGGCTCGTGACCTTGGTCTCGATATTGTCGTTCGCCCCTGCCCAGTTCACGCCAGGATTTGTATGCGCACCGAAGGGCTCCGAATAATCGACCAAGCAGTCGATGTCTCCGACGTTACCCCTGAAACCGGCGTAGGGAACCGCATAATTCTCGGTCTCGTCAGCGTAGTTCGGACGTCCGCTCAGGTCACCACCACCGTTGATGGTCATCGATGTGTCTTCGTCCTTCACATTCTTCAGCTTGCGCTGCGGCATCACATAGGTAACGCCCGAATTGAACGAAAACGGACCGGTATCGAACAGCTGATCGATATTGTAGCCGCCGCGTTCCAGACCGCCCGCAAAGGACGGCGTCGCGACGGACGAAAGGATAATGAGCGATGCTACGCCCTTGGAAAACATACGAGATGCCATTGTGTCTCCCCCACTCAAGCAATGCAGATGCTGCACCTTGCAAAGGAATAGCGCGGATGACAATGCGCGCCTTCATGACGCCACAATGCATGCAAGAAGTTAAATTGACGTAAGAAATTGACGAGCACGTCAAATTTTTGCGTATGGTAAAATTTTATCCCAATAAACTAATCATTCCGGGTTAGTTTTGGATTATCCTTCCAAGCCGATCTGCCCCTGTATCAATCTGACAACAGTCAGTTTTTTCGGCCCTACCCACTGAATAATTTGCAAAACCGCCCGATTCAGCGTGATCGGCGGCGCATATGAGCAAGTTCTTCCGAGTCGGATTGCTGCGAACGCAAAACGGCGCCCGTGCAAGGCCGGACGCCACTTTGGAATAGTTTACTACCAAGAGTGGATTAAGCTTCGTTCACCCTCGCCAGCGCAACCGTCAGGCTTTCCATCTGCCCCTGCAGTTCGGCCAGGCGCTCGCGCTCGGCTTCGACCACTTCGGGATTGGCGTTGGCGACGAACTTCTCGTTCGACAGCTTGCCGTTGATGCGGGCCATCTCGCCTTCGGTCTTGCCAATCGCCTTTTCGAGACGCGACTTCTCGGCCGAAAGGTCGATCAGGCTGCCGAGCGGCAGGCAGGCCGTGGCTTCGCCGACGACGATCTGCGCCGCGCCCTTCGGCGCAGCGTCAGCTAGCGAGACAGCTTCCACGCGCGCCAGGCGCTTGATCGCCGCGTCGTGGCGCGACAGGCGCTCCTGGGTCAGCGCATTGGCGTTGACGAAGACGAGCGGCGCGGTTGCCGCCGGCGGGACGTTCATCTCGGCGCGAACCGAGCGGATGCCGGACACCAGATCGATCAGCCAGTTGATCTCGTCGGCAGCCGCATCGTCCGAGAAGGACGGTGATGGCCAGTCGGCGTGGCAGACGAGTGTATCGCGCTCGATGCCTTCGCCTGCGGTATGCGCCCAGAGTTCTTCCGTCATGAACGGCATGAACGGATGCAGCAGCTTGTAGATCTCTTCGAGAATATAGGCGCTGCAGGCCTGGGCTTCCGCCTTGGCAGCCTCGTCCTCGCCGCTGAAGACCGGCTTCAGCAGTTCCAGATACCAGTCGCAAACCTGGTTCCAGACGAAGCGGTAAAGCGCGCCGGCCGCATCGTTGAAGCGGTAGGCCTCGATGGCTTCCGTTACGTCACGTTCCGCACGGGCAAGTTCCGTCAGGATCCAGCGGTTGATGGTCAGCTTGACGCTATCAGGCGCGAAGTTCGGGTCGCTCTTGGCGCCGTTCATCTCGGCAAAGCGCGTGGCATTCCAGAGCTTGGTGCCGAAGTTGCGGTAGCCGGCGATACGCGCCGGGTCGAGCTTCACGTCGCGTCCCTGCGCCGCCATGATGGCCAGCGTGAAACGCAGCGCGTCGGCGCCGTATTCGTCGATCAGTTCCAGGGGGTCGATGACGTTGCCCTTCGACTTCGACATCTTCTGGCCGTTCTTGTCGCGGACCAGCGCGTGGATGTAGACGGTATGGAACGGCTCGACCGGATTGCCGTCCTCGTCCTTCATGAAGTGCAGACCCATCTGCATCATGCGAACTACCCAGAACGGGATGATGTCGAAGCCGGTGACCAGAACGTTAGTCGGGTAATAGCGCGCCAGTTCAGGCGTCTTTTCCGGCCAGCCGAGCGTCGAGAACGGCCAGAGCGCCGACGAGAACCAGGTATCCAGAACGTCTTCGTCGCGGGTCAGGATCTCGCCCGGCTTGAAGTTTTCGAGCAGGTCCTCGACATAGGCCTTCATCGGGCCTTCATGCGACAGATAATGCTGGATCGCAGCCTGCAGCGCTTCCTCTTCGGTCTTCTCGACGAAGACCTGACCATCCGGGCCGTACCAGGCGGGGATCTGGTGTCCCCACCAGAGCTGGCGCGAGATGCACCAGGGCTGGATGTTTTCCATCCATTGGAAATAGGTGTTTTCCCAGTTCTTCGGCACGAACTTGGTGCGGCCTTCGCGAACCGAGGCGATCGCCGGCTTGGCGAGCGTCTTGTTGTCGACCCACCACTGTTCCGTCAGGCGCGGCTCGATCGGCACGCCGCCGCGGTCGCCATGCGGAACCATGTGCTTGTGCGGTTCGATCTTGTCGAGCAGGCCAGCCTCTTCGAAGATTTCGACGATGATCTTGCGCGCCGCGAAGCGATCCTGGCCCTCGAGACGATCCCAGGCGCCGTGCAGGGCCGCCGGATTGTCGAGACCTTCCAGAAAGTCCTCGTTTTCCTTGATGGTGACCGAACCGTCGACATCCAGCACGTTGATGGCGCGCAGACCGGTGCGCCGGGCGACGTCGAAGTCGTTGAAATCATGCGCCGGCGTCAGCTTGACGGCGCCGGTACCGGCCGTTGGATCGGCATAGCTGTCGGCGACAACAGGAATCTTGCGGCCGACGATCGGCAGGATGACATGCTTGCCGACGATCGACGTGTAACGATCATCGTCCGGGTTGACGGCAACACCGGTGTCACCAAGCATCGTTTCCGGGCGGGTCGTGGCGACGACGAGATAATCGCGGGTTTCGAATTCGGTCGGCTTGCCATCTTCGTCGAAGGCAACCGGATGCTGGTAGGTGACGCCCTCTTCCAGCGGATAGCGCAGATGCCAGAGGTTACCCTTGACCTCTAGCTGCTCGACTTCCATGTCCGAAATCGCCGTCAGCAGCTTCGGATCCCAGTTGACGAGACGCTTGTCCTTGTAGATGAGCCCCTGCTTGTAAAGCGTTACAAACACTTCGAGAACGGCCTGCGACAGGCCCTCGTCCATGGTGAAGCGTTCGCGCGACCAATCGCAGGAGGCGCCAAGGCGCTTCAGCTGGTTGAAGATCAGGCCGCCCGATTCAGCCTTCCATTCCCAGACCTTGTCGATGAAGGCGTCGCGGCCCATGTCGCGGCGGCCCGGAAGCTGCTGTTCCATCAGCTTGCGCTCGACGACCATCTGCGTGGCGATACCCGCATGGTCCATGCCCGGCTGCCACAGCACATCCTTGCCGCGCATGCGCTCGAAACGGATCATGATATCCTGCAGCGTATTGTTGAGCGCGTGGCCCATGTGCAGGGAGCCCGTCACGTTCGGCGGCGGGATGACGATCGTGAACGTTTCGGCACCGGGCTTCTTGTTGGCGCCAGCGCGGAAAGCATCGGCTTCGTCCCATTTCGCAGCGATTTTCGGTTCGACTGCGGCGGAATCGTAGGTCTTGTCGAGCATTTTATGACCAAACTTCGGGGTTTTAGGATGGGGTTTGTAAATAGGATGGCTGCGGGCAAGTCAATAAAAAAGCCGCCCCGGAGACCGGAGCGGCTTGTTCGGTAAAAAGCGTTTCCGGTTAGCGGCGCGGACCGCGCGCCACGCGCTCGATTTCTTCACGCACGAGGCGTTCGACCAGCGTCGGCAGATTGTCGTCCAGCCATTCACGCAGCATCGGACGCAGCATGTCTTCGGCGATCTCATCCAGCGACCGGCGCTCGGCGCCATCGATGGCAAGCGCCAGCTCTTCGAAGGAACGTGCGACCTGAAGGCTGGCGTCCTGGGAGATCAGCGCCTGGGCTTCTTCCATGATCTGCGGCAGAAACTGGGGCACGGCAGCCGGGACTTCGGCGACGGGTGCCTCCGGCGCGATTTCGACCTGCGGAGCGATCGTTGCCTGTGGCTCCGGGAACACCTCTGTGGCGGCGGCCGCTACCGGCTGAGGAGCAACGTCCACCGGTGCGGCTTCGGCAACAAGCGGCGCCAGCTTTGGTGCCGGCAGCGGGGCGACGACGGGAGCGGATACATGCTCGACCGGCGCGCGGACCTGTTCAGCGACGGGCTCGGCCGCGGGTTCCGGCTGGCGGAAGACCGGCGGAAGCTCGCGGGGCGGCTGGGCCGGCAGACGCTCGGAGGCGGCGCGAACGCGGGCGGCGACATCGGCGAGCGACATGGAGCGCGCGGGCTCCTCGATATCGCGCGTGCCTGCCGAATTGGCGGCGACGAAGCGTGGATCGGCCTGCATCACCGGCTCGGGAAACTCGACATTGGCATAGGTGTCGTCGACGGTAAGACGGATGTTGGAGTCGCTGCCCTCGTCTTCGCCGTCATCGCCGTAAACCGGCGGCAGAGATTGGGAAATGGCCTTGCCGGCACCCGGATCATTGCTCTCGATGATCTGGCGGATCGACGCCAGGATCTCTTCCATGGACGGTTCACGCGCTACGCTTGGCTGAGCCATATCTATCCCCGTTATGCTAAAAGCAACGATCGGATTGCGTGGTGTGGGCATCCGAATCACCCAGACACTAGAATACCCAAGACGCGAAAAAAATCATCGCGAATCAAATGAATGCGTCCATGCACAGTTTTGTTGGATGAACTGCGGGCCGTCTGCCCGGCCCGGTTTCAGCGCCGCAAACGCAAACGGGCGCCCGAGGCGCCCGCATTGTCAAAGAGCAATGCAATGCTGCTCAGAACACAAATTCGCGCAGCTTTGCGAAGCCCGGCAGCGGCTTGACCGACGCGTTGAAGAAGACATTTTCGGAAACGGCGCCGCGCTCGGAAACGAAGACCTTGGCGCGGGCGGCGTTGCCGTAACCCTCGACCGTGACCAGACGGCCGCCCTCGGCGAGCTGGCCGAGAAGAGCTGCCGGAACCTGCTCGACGGAACCGTTGACGAAGATCAGATCATAAGGCGCACCGGCCGTATGGCCCTTCTCGAGACCGCCGGTGACAACGGCGACATTCGGATAGGCTGCGAGATTGGCCTTTGCCGTTGCGGCAAGCGCTTCATCGGATTCGAGAGCGGTAACCGAACCGGCGATCAGCGACAGCAGCGCCGAGGTGTAGCCGGTACCGCAGCCGACTTCGAGAACCGTGTCGTCCTTGGTGATCGCGGCAAGCTGCAGCAGCTTTGCCAGCGGCGAGGCTTCCATCAGGAAGCGGCCGGGACAGATCTCGACGTCATTATCGATATAGGCCAGCGCCTTCGACTTTTCAGGCACGAAAGTTTCGCGCTCGACCGTCAGGAACGCGCTCAACACGGAATGGGACGTCACGTCCGTCGTACGGATCTGGTTGTCGACCATCTTCACGCGTGCTGCTTCGAAATCCATCTTATCCTCTTGCCCGTTTTCAGCGGCTACATGCGTCTCTTAATCCCGGGTTCGGATGCTTTCAAGGCTCCGCGCGCGGCTGCGGCAAGAATACTTGAGTGGACGCGGCGCTGTCGCGTGCGCCGGAGCGCATTCCAAACTCCGAAGTGGCATAAAGCGTGGCCCTGTGGTATTCTTGCAACCGGAGGAAATGAGGAGGAGCAGGCCATGTCTGCCATGTTCGTGCATTTCACACTCTTCGACTTGTTCATCGGTGCGGCGCTCGTCGGCATTCTTTGCTGCGGGCTGGTCAACAGCCGGACGAGTTGAGGACAATCACAGCGCAGCAGGCAGGAATCAGTAGGCCCGCTCTTTAGGTTCGAATGCGAAGCACGGGTTTTACGATTTTCATTCTGCTGCTGATCGCCGCCGCAAGCGTCATTCTTGCGGGCGTCTTGTCCATGCGGCTATCCCTAGCGGGAACGCTCGGAGATTGCTTCACTGGCGCATGCGGCTACACGACCGTATTCATCGCCTGGCCGGGCTTGACGCTTAGCTTTTTTGCCATCGGCGCCTATCTTTATCTGAAATCCGCACCAAGACCCTGAACAGCGTTTCAGGAACCTGTCAGCTTCGCTTGCGATAAAGGCCGCAATCGAAGCGAACGCGGAATAGGCATGAACAGATCCCTGATACTCGGCGCCTGTTTTATCGGCGGTTTCGTCGCAATCATTCTCTGTATTCCACTGATCGGCTCTGCCGCACCCAGCGTCACCACAGGTGGCGTCTCGCCGATTGCCGCGCTTCAAAGATCGAATTGAGGCGTTGGATAGCCGCGCGGATCAGCGCATGGTCTTCAAAAGCGCCGCCAATGCCGCGGCATCCGCCCTCGCCAGCCGCTCCTGCATATGCCCTTCGGCAAGATAACCAACGGCATCCAGTGCTTCCTGCTCACTCCATCCGGCGGCAACCGCCGCCTCGATCAAATCGCGGAACGCAAATTGCAGCGCGTCCTGGCACCGGATGTGGCGGTCGGGATCGTCCCTGGTGACAAAGGGTTTTGAGATATTCCTCATATATGGACAATGAGCGGATTCGCTGAATGATCAAGGGCGCCGGATGCCGATTGACGGTGGACGAGTTGCTGCCGGTCAAGATTTTTCGAAAAACACCTCTTGCGGTTTCCTTTGGATCATTCTAAATCCGCGCCACCACTGAACAAGTCGTTCACGGATGGCCTCGTGGCGGAGTGGTGACGCAGAGGACTGCAAATCCTTGTACCCCGGTTCAATTCCGGGCGAGGCCTCCAAATTCAACAATCCAAGCTTGTATTGCCGCAATACATCCCCGGCCCTGCGGCCGGCGATGTATTATCCATTTTTGGGATAATGCTGTTTAAGCTAAAGCTTATCTGTGAATATAATCAGACTCTACTTCTGATAATATAGACATGATCAAAATCCCATGTGAAGTTGCATCCTGCGTATAGAAGCGGGATGACACATGGCGAAAACGAGATACATTTTCGATCATAAGTCTGAGAAAGCGGTCCTATTTCAAGCAGGCAAGTTTTTGTTCCCAATCGGCGGAAGCAAGGCCGAGCACTGGATCGACGGAGACTATGTTTTCTCCCTGACGACGCAAAAAATTACCTACTGGATCCTCGGCCAGGACTTGTATGGCCATATCGGCAACGGCGAACTGACCCGCGAGCCGCTGTTCTACTTCGGTGAATGAGCAGACTTGACTATTCGCTTAAATGAGAACAAAATAGGAACATCAGACGGAGGTTCCTATGACCCATGCCGAACAGGTAATTGCGAATGCGCTTGCGACCGTGGCTGCCAGCCGCGCCGAGCGGGAAAAGGACGAGGAGCGCAGACGGCGCGTGTTCGGCAAGATCGATATCGGCCTGCCCCTGCCTCAGATCAAGAACCGGCAGCTGACACTCGACCTTCATTAAAAGAATCGTATTCCCGAGGCTGTGTGAAACCTGCCTCAAACGCGTGGAAAAGCCTGCTGGCGCGGTATGTTCGGCCCGGCTTTTATTGCAACAGGACCCCATTTGTGACAGTTGCGTGACAACTCAAGCATTCACGGGGTCGCCATGTTAAGCTGGTTTCGCAAACTTCTTCCGCGCGAAGATCGATTCTTCGATCTTTTTGCTCAGCACTCGCGCACCGTCGTCGGCGCGGCGGAATCGCTGAACGAATTGTTGGCCGGAAACGATACCGAGCGGCATTGCAACCGCATCGTCACGCTGGAAAACGAGGCCGACGATATTACCCGCGAAGTTTTGCTGGCCGTGCGCCGCAGCTTCATCACGCCATTCGACCGCGGCGACATCAAGGATCTGATCCAGTCGCTCGACGACGCGATCGACATGATGCACAAGACAGTCAAGACCATCCGCCTGTTCGAACAGAAGAGCTTCGATCCTGGCATGCAGGAGATGGGCAAGGAAATCGTCAAGGCGGCACATCTGATTGCCGAGGCGATTCCGCTTCTCGACCGCATGGGCGCCAATGCGCAGCGGCTGACGTCGATCGCCGAGGAAGTGACCCGGGTCGAAGGTAAGTCTGACGAGCTTTACGATCTCGGTCTGAAAGACCTGTTCCGCCGTCACGGCGCCTCCAACCCGATGGCCTATATCATCGGCAGCGAGATCTATGCCGAGCTCGAAAAGGTCGTCGACCGGTTCGAGGACGTTGCCAACGAAATCAGCGGCATCGTGATCGAGAACGTCTGATGGATGCCACCCTCGCCTTTCCGCTGCTGATCGGACTGATCGCGGTCGCGCTGTTCTTCGACTTCCTGAACGGACTGCACGACGCGGCGAACTCGATCGCGACGATCGTCTCGACGCGTGTGTTGAAGCCCCAATATGCCGTGATGTGGGCGGCGTTCTTCAATTTCATCGCTTTCCTGTTCTTCGGCCTGCATGTGGCGGAAACGCTGGGCACCGGCATCATCAACCCTGAGATCGTCAGCCCGCTGGTGATTTTTGCCGCCTTGATGGGCGCGATCATCTGGAACATCGTCACCTGGGTCTTCGGGATACCGTCGAGTTCGTCGCATGCACTCGTCGGCGGTCTCGTCGGCGCCGGTCTCGCCAAGGTCGGCTTCAGCTCGATCGTCTGGGGCGGCCTGCTGAAAACGGCCGGGGCCATCGTGCTGTCGCCGATGATCGGCTTTCTGCTGGCGCTGTTCCTGGTGCTCGCCGTTTCGTGGATCTTCGTGCGGCAGACGCCGTTTGCCGTCGATAGCACCTTCCGCATCCTGCAGTTCGTCTCCGCCTCGCTCTATTCGCTTGGCCATGGCGGCAATGATGCGCAGAAGACCATGGGCATCATTGCCGTGCTTCTCTATTCGCAAGGCTATCTCGGCGGCAGCTTCCACGTTCCGCTGTGGGTCGTGCTTTCCTGCCAGACGGCGATGGCGCTCGGTACGCTCTTCGGCGGCTGGCGAATCGTCCACACGATGGGATCGAAGATCACCAAGCTCAATCCGATGCAGGGTTTCTGCGCCGAGACCGGCGGAGCGCTAACGCTGTTCGGCGCGACATGGCTCGGCATTCCGGTTTCGACGACGCATACGATTACCGGTGCCATCATCGGCGTCGGCGCGGCAAAGCGCGTCTCAGCGGTGCGGTGGGGGCTTGCCGGCAATATCGTCATCGCCTGGGTGGTGACGCTGCCGGCGGCGGCATTGATCTCGGCGCTGTTCTACTGGGCCGCGGGCTTCTTCGCCTGATTCCAGACTTTAGCTACCGGCGGGCCTGCCCCGCCGGTGCCACCAGACCGACAGCCTGCGGCGCCAGCGGCGCGCCAAAGGCAGATCGTGCGACAGCACGATGAAGCCCAGCGGCAGCATCCAGAAGCCGAGGATGGGCAGAAACCCCAGGAAGCCACAGACAATCAGCAGCAGTCCGATGCCGATCCGCGCCATGCGCGAGCGCGGCAGCGGGATGCGCCAGGAGCCAAGAACGAGCTCCCCGGTCGCATGATCGATGCCAAAGCGCTTGGCGCGCGAATTTCCAGTGTTGTTTTTCCCGTCAGTCATCCACAGGAGATGGGGATAAGTGCAGCAATTGCAAGCAGATGTCATTTTTTTGAAAAAACCGCTTGGCAAATCGAACAAGCATTTGTATTAGCCCACTCACACCGCGGCAAGCGGTGATCCCTGGTAGCTCAGCGGTAGAGCATTCGACTGTTAATCGACAGGTCGCCGGTTCGAATCCGGCCCGGGGAGCCAGATTCATCAGCATAGCTGATAGATTGAATGAGCCGGTTCGTCAGCGAACCGGCTCTTCTTTTTTCTGCACTTCGATGTGTGGAACAAACCCCGCCCTCACCGCTTACCATCTGATGGCAGAGGATTTTTCAGAACGGTGCGAGCAGGCCCTTCAGCGGTTCATGGCGGAGTTCGGCATAACCGAGCGCGACAAAGCGATGCGCCATATCGTGCAGGATTGGCTGATCAGCCAGGGCTATGCCGAAACGCGCGAAGGCAAAGCCGAACGCACCGAAGGCGATAGCGGACGCGATCCGGAATTCGTGCAATATCCAAGCTATTACAAGGATGGCGGCACGCTCTGATCAGAGCGACGACGTTGCCGTGTTGATCAGATCGCAATCGATGCGCAGGCCGATCTCGCTGACGCAGAAGCGCCCGCTGTCTTCGCCATCACCCGACGCGAAATTCAGCGGCGGCGGCACGCGGACCGGTTCAGCCGTCCAAAGGACCGGCCGCGACAGGTCAAGACGCTGGCTCTCGGCGGATTCGCTCTTCAGGATGGCGGTGGCGGCCATCATACCGCCGATCGTCACGGCAACCGACAAGGCAGCCTTGAACGACATATCCGCTGCTTCGATAAAGGAAATGACCACCTGAACCCCACGCGCCGCATCATGCGACATGGCGCTTCCTAATCACGCGGCAGAAGCCGTGACCAGCGCCTTCGCCTGTTAAGGTTTACGCGTAACCACACCGGCTTTTGCGGACTGAAACTTCAACGGGAAATTTCGGAACAATGGCTCGCCCCACGGGTTTCGCCTTGGTCACCCAAAGTGAAGAAGCAGAATAGGAGGAGTTTCTCCATGCGTAAGACATTTGCCGCAGCATCGCTGCTCGCCATCGGCCTCGCCGCGCCCGCCTTCGCGCAATCGGCACCGGCCTACGATACGACGGCACCGGATGCACCGCGATATTCGTCTGATATGACAACAGATAACAACGGTACGCATCCTGTTCGTGTCGAGCCGGTCGATCCGGTGACGACCGAGAGCATCGGCGAGCCGCGTGGCGTGCTGGATTGCCCGAGTATGCCGCAGCAGGGCGTGGTCGATAGCCGTGCCGGCCAGGGCGGCGCATCGATCAGCGACCGCTGCCGCGAGTATGACAACTGACCGACATAGTTCCCAGGAAAGGGCCGGTTTCTACCGGCCTTTTTCATGTCCGCCTGACGTGTGAATAAAACTGTCTCTCCGTCTGAAACTTTTGATCCAGAGGCGCCGTAAGTGCGTAGCAGACCAAAAGAACAGAACAGGGAATGACAACGTTGGCGAAGGCAGTGGAAAAACCGGTTATTGTCTGGTTTCGCAAGGATTTGCGTCTGGACGATAATCACGCGCTGCACGAGGCTTGCGCCTTGGGAAAGCCGGTCATTCCTGTCTATATCCGCGAGCCCGAATCGTCGGGCAATGGCCCGCTTGGCGCTGCCCAGGCCTGGTGGCTTCACCACTCTCTTGAAGCACTCGACCGGTCGCTTCAAAAACATCACAGCAAGCTCTTGCTTTTGAGCGGCAACGCGCTCGATGTGCTGCACGCGCTGATCAAATCGACGGGTGCCGAAACGGTGCTCTGGAACCGCCGCTACGATCCGCCCGGGATCGCCATCGACACGCGCATCAAGCACGAGCTGGAACGGCAGGCCGTACAGGCGCAGAGCTTTGCTGGCCAGTTGCTGCATGAGCCTTCGAAGCTGAAGACCGGCGGCGGCACGCCCTACCGGGTCTACACGCCGTTCTGGCGGGCGCTCGAGGGCTCCGGAGAGCCGCCGCATCCGCTGGAAGCGCCGAAGAAGATCGCGTTCCCCAGCCACTGGCCGCAATCGGAAAGCCTTGCTTCCTGGAAGCTGCTGCCGGCGAAGCCGAACTGGGCGTCGGCCTTCGACGAGGTCTGGACGCCTGGCGAGGATGCGGCGCTGGAGAAGCTTGCCGATTTCGTCGACGATCGCCTGAGCGGCTACAAGAAGGATCGCGACTTCCCCTCGGTTACAGCCACCTCGATGCTGTCCCCGCATCTGGCACTCGGAGAAATATCGCCTGCCCGCATCTGGGATGCGACGCGGGGATTGTCGAAACGTGTTTCGCCGGATGATCTCGTGCATTTCCGCAAGGAGCTTGCCTGGCGGGAATTCTGCTATCATCTGCTCTTCCACTTCCCGAAGCTGCCCTACGCCAACTGGAACGATCGTTTCGACGGTTTCGAATGGCATAACAACAAGGCGCATTTCGACGCCTGGACGCGCGGCCTGACGGGATATCCGATCGTCGACGCCGGCATGCGTCAGCTCTGGCGGCATGGGATCATGCACAATCGCGTCAGGATGATCACCGGCTCGTTCCTGATCAAGGATCTGATGATCGACTGGCGGCGCGGCGAAAAGTGGTTCCGCGACACGCTTGTCGATGCCGATCCGGCGAGCAACGCGGCCAACTGGCAGTGGGTCGCGGGCTCCGGCGCCGATGCCTCGCCATTCTTCCGCATCTTCAATCCGGTGCTGCAGGGCGAGAAGTTCGATCCAGACGGCGCCTATGTGCGCGAATTCATCCCCGAGCTCGCAAAGCTCGACACCAAATACATCCACCGCCCCTTCGATGCACCGGCTGCGGTGCTTGAGAAAGCTGGCATCATTCTTGGTGACACCTATCCAAAACCGATCGTCGATCACGCCGCCGCCCGCGACCGCGCGCTGAAAGCTTACAACGCCATAAAGGACGCTGCATGAACGCGCATTTTCACATCGCCCGGCCACCGCAGGAACGCTTGAGGATCGCCGTGATCGGCTCCGGCATTTCGGGTGCTTCGGCTGCCTGGGCGCTCAATCCGGTGCATGACGTCACGCTGTTCGAAAAGAACAGCCGCCCCGGCGGGCACACGGCGACCGTCGACGTCGATTATGGTGGAAAGCACATTTCCGTCGATACCGGCTTCATCGTCTATAACGAATGCAATTACCCCAATCTGACCGCGCTGTTTGCGGAGCTCGACGTCGCAACGCATGCCAGCGACATGAGCTTCTCGCTGTCGCTGGACGAGGGCCGTCTTGAGTGGAGCGGCTGCGGTCTCTCCTCGCTGTTTGCCCAAAAGCGCAATCTGCTGCGTCCGTCCTTCCTGCTGATGATCCGCGAGATCCTGCGCTTCAACAAGACCTGCCTGGAAGACCGCGCCGCCGGCCATCTGGCATCACGCTCGATCGGCGATTATCTCGATTGGCGCGGCTTTTCCCCCGGGTTCACCAACAATTACCTGGTGCCGATGGCGGCTGCCATCTGGTCGACGCCGTCGCAGCGGATGATGCAGTTTCCGGCCGAGCACTTCGTCAACTTCTTCGACAATCACCGGCTGATCTATACCAAGCAGCATCAGTGGCGGACGGTGACCGGCGGCAGCCGCAACTATCTGGAAAAGTTGCTGGCGCCGCTCGGCAGCCGGTTGAAGCTTTCCTGCGGCGTGCGCGGCGTGATGCGTAACGCTGATGGCGTGACCGTGATCGACGACAGTGGCAACGAGCAGCATTTCGACAAGGTGATCTTCGCCTCGCACAGCGACCAGACGGCGAGAATGCTCGTCGATGCCACCGATCGCGAGAAGCGGTTGCTCGGGGCCGTACCCTACCAGCCGAACCGCGTCGTGCTGCACCGCGATCTGTCGCTGATGCCCAAGCGGCAGAAGGTATGGGCATCGTGGAACTACCTGCGCTCCAGTGAGGACGATGGCCGCGCCGAGGTTGCCGTCAGCTACTGGATGAACCGGCTGCAGGGCATCGATCCTGCGCTGCCACTGTTCGTGACGCTCAATCCCGGGCGCGAGCCGGATCCGGCGAAGGTCTTTGCCGAGTTCAGCTACGAGCATCCGCAATTCTCGGCGGAAGGCATGGCGGCCCAGCGGGAGATCGCGTCGATCCAGGGAAACAACAATTGCTATTTCGCGGGCGCCTGGACGGGCTACGGGTTCCATGAGGATGGACTCGTATCCGGCCTGGCGGCGGCGGAAGCCCTGGGCGGGGTGATCCCCTGGCGGGCCACCCAGGCTTCTTCCCGCGAACCTCTTCTGGACGCGGCGGCATGACTGTCCGCCCGCAAAAGCATGGCGCAAGCATGGGGCGGAATGGTCCGCCGCCGGATACCGCCGCCGCGCTCTATTGCGGCAGCGTCATGCACCAGCGCATGAAGCCCTTCGGACACCGCTTCCAGTACAAGGTCTTCTCGCTGCTCGTCGATCTCGACCGGCTTGCGGAAGCCGACCGCCTGTCGCCGGTATTCTCCGTCAACAGCCGCAACCTCGTCGCTTTTCACGAAGCCGATCACACCGGTACCGCCGGGATGCCGCTGCGCGCCTATGCCGACCGGCTGCTTGAGGACGCCGGACTTAGCGAGAGGGCGGCGCGCATTCTGCTCGTCTGCTATCCGTGTATCCTCGGTTACGTCTTCAATCCGATTTCTGTCTATTATGCCTATGGTGCGTCCGGCGACCTCATCGCCATGATCTACGAGGTCAGGAACACTTTTGGCGAGCGGCACACCTATGTTTGCCCCGTCGGTCTTGGCGAGCTTTCGGACAGCGGGCTACGGCAGAGCTGCAGCAAGCTTTTCCATGTTTCTCCCTTCATCGGCATGGATATGGACTATCACTTCCGCATGCTTCCGCCGGGCGACGAGATCCGCTGGCGGATCCTGGAGACAGATCGGCAGGGACCGCTGCTCGCAGCGACCTTCTCCGGTGAAATGAAACCGCTGACCAGCGCCACCCTTGTCGGGTTGACGGCGCGCATCCCCTTCCTGACCTTCAAGATCGTGGCAGGGATTCATTGGGAGGCGCTCAAGCTCTGGATCAAGGGGGCGAAATACATCTCGCGTCCTGCCCCGCCGCCACCGGTAAGTGTGCGCCATCCATCCCATATTGCAGAAGCTGCTGAATGACATTAGCGTTCGCAGAAATGCCGGGGGGCTGGCTCATGCAATCTCTGTCCTTAACCGGCTAACGGCTGGAGGAACCGATCATGACCACTGCAGAAGACTGGAATTCCTTTGCCCGCGGCGCACTGGCGCTGACGGCCGATAATCTGGGCCGCTTTTCGAAGGGCCTGCCACTGAAGGCGAAGTTCGCGCTGCGCGGCCTCCTGCAGATGCAGCACGGTGCGCTCGCGCTCGAACTTCCGGACGGACGCAAGGCGCTGATCGAAGGCCGGATCGAGGGCCCCCGCGCCGCCGTCAAGCTGAACAACTGGAACCTTGCCAGCCGGGCGATGACCAGCGGCACGATCGGCGTGGCCGAGACCTATATGGACGGCGACTGGCAGAGCCCCGACATTACCGCCTTCCTCGAACTGTTCCTGATCAACGGCGAGGCGGCGGAGAAATATTCGAACGGCAGGAAGGGCATCATGCGGGTGTTCGAGCGCATCCGCCACTGGATGAACACCAACACCAAGACCGGCTCGAAGCGCAACATTTCGGCCCACTACGATCTCGGCAACGACTTCTACAAACAGTGGCTCGATCCGACGATGACCTATTCGTCGGCGCTCTATTCCACCGGCGCCAACGATCTGCAGTCGGCACAGAACGCCAAATACCGGGCGCTCGCCGAAGCGACCGGCATCAGGCCCGGCGATCATGTGCTGGAGATCGGCTGCGGCTGGGGCGGCTTCGCTGAATTCGCCGCCAGCGAGATGAATTGCAAGGTGACGGGATTGACGATCAGCCGCGAGCAGCTGGCCTTTGCCGAAGAGCGCATCCGCAAGGCGGGGCTTGCCGACCAGGTCGAGCTGCGCTTCCAGGATTACCGCGACGAGAAAGGGCTCTACGACCGGATCGTCTCGATCGAGATGTTCGAGGCCGTCGGCGAAAAATACTGGCCTGCCTATTTCTCCAAACTGCGCGAATGCCTGAAGCCGGGCGGCAAGGCCGGGCTGCAGATCATCACCATCAAACCAGAGGCTTTCGATCAGTATCGCAGCAATCCCGACTTCATCCAGAAATACGTCTTCCCGGGCGGAATGCTGCCGACGCAGGACCATCTGGCGGAACTCGGCCGCAGGGTCGATCTGTCGCTGGTGAAGGATTTCGGCTTCGGCCTCGATTACGCCCGGACATTGGCCGAATGGCGCGAACGCTTCTGGAATGTCTGGGAGCGGGTCCGGCCGATGGGCTTCGATGAGCGTTTCAAGCGCCTCTGGGAATTCTACCTCTTCTATTGCGAGGCAGGCTTCCGCGCCAAGAATATCGACGTCCGCCAGGTCGTCTTTTCGCGCAGCTGACGGCAGCGGATGAGCGGCGAGCGGCATGGAGCAAATGTGACAGCCGCGACCCGCCTCGCCTATGCGCTGCCCGCCGCCCCGCTCGCAGCGCTCGGCCTGCCGCTCTATGCCGTCGTTCCGACCTATTACACCGAGACGCTCGGCCTGCCGCTTGCGGCCGTCGGGCTGACGCTGCTGCTGGTCCGTGTCTTCGATGCGGTCTGCGACCCCATTATCGGCTTGCTTGCCGACCGCTACCGGCCGAGATTCGGGCGACGGCGGTTCTTCTTCGTGCTGTCGCTACCGGTGGCGGCGATCGCGGCACTGGCGCTCTATGCTCCGCCTGCCGGTGCGACAGTGGTCTGGCTCGGTCTCTGGGGCTGTCTTCTATCCCTCGGCTTTACGCTGGCGCTGGTGCCCTATTCGGCCTGGGGCGCCGAACTGGTGAGCGATTATGCGGGGCGGACATCACTTGCCGCACAGCGCGAAGCGACGACGCTGGTGGGAACCCTGATCGCGATCGTCCTGCCCTTTGCGATCGGCCTTGATCCGGCGGGCGGGATTTCGGGATTGGCCGTGCTTGGCATTGCCGTCGCCATTTCGCTGCCGGTGATCGGCGCCTTCACGCTCTGGAAAGTCCCGGAACCTTCGGACCATACGGCTGCGATACTCGTCTGGCGCAAGGGGCTCGGCTATCTCGCGGCCAACCGTCCATTTGTCCGGCTGCTCTCCGCCTATTTAATGAACGGGCTTGCCAACGGAATACCCGCCACGCTGTTTCTTTATTTCGTCTCTGCGAGGCTCGGCATGCCCGAGGCACGCGGTCCGCTGCTTTTCATCTATTTCCTTGCCGGAATAGCCGGGGTGCCGCTGGCGGCGTTTGCCGCCAGACGGGCAGGCAAGCACCGCGCCTGGTGTCTGGCAATGATCGCCGCTTGTCTGGTGTTTGCAACGGCACCTCTGCTGCCTCCGGGTGCCATCTATTCGTTCGGCCTTATCTGTGTCCTGACCGGGCTGATGCTGGGCTTCGATCTGTCGCTGCCGCCTGCGATGCAGGCCGACGTGATCGACGAGGATACGGCGAATTCGGGCGAACAGCGCAGCGGCCTCTATTTCGCCGCCTGGGGACTGGCGACCAAGGCCTCGTTGGCCGTGGCTGCCGGACTGGTGTTTCCAACCCTGGCGTTGTTCGGCTTCGATGCCGCGAAGGGAGCAGAGAACGCTCCTGCTGCGCTGACGGCGCTCGGCGTCATCTACGCATGGGTGCCGATCGCACTGAAGCTCGGCGCCGTCGCATTGATGTGGAATTTTCCGCTCGACGAGGCGAAGCATCGCGAGTTGCGCCATCGGATCGAAAGCCGCTGATCACTCGGCCGGATGTGGAGTGACGGGGTGATGGCTGTGCTTTCCGACCGGCCGTTCGCTCCAGCCGGTGGAGCGGTTGAGCAGCCAGAAATACAGGCTATAGGGCAGCATGCGCAGCAACTTCAATTGATAGGTGAAGCGCTTCGGGAAGCTGATCTCGAAGGATTGGGATTTGAGGCCGGCGGCGATCTCCGACGCCGCTTCCTCGACGGATATCAGCGACGGCATCGGGAACTCGTTCTTCTGCGTTGCCGGCGTATCCACAAAGCCCGGGCAAATAACCTGGATGCGGATGCCCATCTTGTCGAGGTCGAACTTCAGGCTTTCGGCCATATTGATGAGCGCGGCCTTGCTGGCGCCGTAGGCAGCGCTTGTCGGCAGGCCGCCATAGCCCGTGACCGACGATACGATGGCGATCTGTCCCTGCCCCTTGCCCTTCATGTGCCGGACGGCAGGCACCAGACAGTTGACGACGCCGGAGAGGTTCACCGCAAAGGTCTTTTCGAAGTCGGCAATATGCAGCTCTTCGGCATGAACGGGCAGATAGACACCTGCATTGAAGATCGCCATGGCGAGCGCGCCGTGTTCATATTCGATTGAGGCGAGCACATGTTCCATGTCCTCGGCATCGGTCACGTCACCATCGAGAACGATGATGCCGCCCGGAAGGCCGTTGGCTTCGGACTGCAGTTCGGCGAGCTTTTCGTGATCCCGGGCAGTGACGGCAACCTTGTAGCCCTCGCCTGCGAGCTTCAGCGCCAGAGCCCGGCCAATGCCGGAGCTGGCGCCTGAAATCCAGACGATGCCGTGTTCGGGGCGGGCAATGAAATCGCGCATATGAAATACCTCCAGGACTGCCGGATTCAACACCAAACCACGTCCGGAAGTTCCCCGAGTGCTCCCGGATTCAAGCTCATATCACGCTATTGTGGCTGCTTTCAGCCGATCAGATCGCCGATCAGCTGGCGGAACGATCCCGTGAGCTTGATCGGTGCATCGAGCACGGAAAAAGCAATGCACGGACGCTCCTTTTCGGCGACCGGCCGGTGGTCGAGGGTCTCGTCGGCAACGGAAATATCGCCCGGCCCGAAGCGGCCCCGTTCATCGATGAACGCGCCGTCTAGGATGAGGATCAGCTCCATGCCCTTATGGGTATGGGCGGGAAGCGCACGGCCGGGACGGATCCACATCAGGCTGACCTCGCAGCCATCTATATCCGTCGAATATTCCTTGAATCCGGGGAGTTTGGTCTTCCACGGCACGGTATCGGCATCGAAGCCAACAAGCTCACGGATGGGGCGTGGGAAGACAGGCTTGGCAGAGTTCGGCATGCGGGCAGCCGATGGCATGTCTTTTGAAGCAAAGATCGCCTGCAGGCGCTGGTCGCGATCGGCGATCGGCGTGCCGTCCGTCAGCTCGAGGGCTTCGCCGGCGAGCAGCTCTAGATCCGTCACCAGGCCGCGGTTATCCGGCTTCAGTTCCAGGTGGGACGCCACGAGCACGCGCGCCGGTTCTGGCAATGAACCGGCGACATAATGCGCCATCAATGCATCGACACTGTCTATATGCTCATGAACCATATCGGCTTCGGCCACGCCCTGTTCCTGCGCTCCGCAATTGCTTGTCGTCGTCCATACGCGGAAAGTCAATCTTCGGATCACCCGCCACTTTTGGGGCCGACTTCGAGACTTCCCGAAACTGAAGACTAATTTTACCGGCGCGGGCAATGGCGAGGAATAGCATTTCTTGCCAACCCTGCCTTGTGAAGGGAAAAGACCGTTCTTACAGTAAGAGCTCCAAAGAGGCAGATTCCATGACCTTCTACCCCTCCGTGATCGAAGCGATCGGCAACACCCCGCTCATCAAGCTGAAGGGCGCGTCAGAAGCGACCGGCTGCACCATTCTCGGCAAGGCTGAATTCCTCAATCCGGGCCAGTCGGTGAAGGATCGCGCCGCGCTCTACATCATCCGCGATGCCGAGAAGAAGGGTCTGCTGAAGCCCGGCGGCGTGATCGTCGAGGGGACCGCCGGCAATACCGGTATCGGCCTCACCGTCGTCGCAAAGGCGCTTGGCTACCGCACCGTCATCGTCATTCCCGAGACGCAGAGCCAGGAAAAGAAGGATGCGCTCAGGCTGCTCGGCGCTGAACTCGTCGAAGTGCCTGCCGTCGCTTACAAGAACCCGAACAACTACGTCAAGGTTTCGGGACGTCTTGCCGAACAGCTGGCAAAGAGCGAACCGAACGGCGCCATCTGGGCCAACCAGTTCGACAATGTCGCCAACCGTCAGGCACATATCGAAACCACAGCCAGGGAAATTTGGCAGGATACAGACGGCAAGGTCGACGGCTTCATCTGCGCTGTCGGTTCCGGTGGCACGCTGGCTGGCGTCGCGGCTGGTCTGAAGGGCTTCAACAAGGACATCAAGATCGGCCTTGCCGACCCCGAAGGCGCGGCACTCTACGAATTCTACAAGAACGGCGAACTGAAATCCTCGGGCTCCTCGATCACCGAGGGCATCGGCCAGGGGCGCATCACCGCCAATCTCGAAGATTTCACGCCTGATTTTGCCTATCAGATCACCGATGCCGAAGCGCTTCCCTATGTCTTCGATCTTGTCGAGCATGAGGGGCTTTGCCTCGGCGGATCGACCGCGATCAACATCGCCGGTGCCGTTCATCTCGCACGGGATCTCGGACCAGGTCACACGGTGGTGACAATCCTCTGCGACTACGGCAACCGCTACCAGTCGAAGCTTTTTAACGCCGACTTCCTCAAGTCCAAGGGCCTGCCGGTTCCGGGCTTCATCAAGTCCGCGGCAGATCTCAACATACCCTACGAACCAGCAGCGTGAGACCCGATGCCAGTCAATGCCCTCTACCGTGACGACTTCTACCTTTCGACATCGGAGGCGGTCGTCACCGCCGTTCACGACGATGGGGGCATCGAACTGGACCAGACCTGCTTCTACGCGACATCGGGCGGACAGCCCGGTGACACAGGCTTTCTGGAACGCGAAGACGGCTCGAAGATAGCGCTCGGGCAGACGAAGCATGGCGCCGCCAAGGATATCATCATCCATGTGCCGCTCGACGGGCAGCCGGTTCCCGCAGTCGGCGAAAAGCTGGTGCTGCATGTCGACTGGCCGCGCCGCTACAAGCTGATGCGGATGCATACCGCCTGCCATCTGCTCTCCGTCGTCTGCTCCTTTCCGATCACCGGCGCCGCCGTCGGTGAGGACGAAAGCCGTGTCGATTTCGACATGAGCGAAACGATCGACAAGGACGAGGTGACGGCAAAGATGATGGAGCTGGTGAACCAGAATCATCCCGTCTATCTGCAGTGGATCACCGAAGACGAGCTTGCCGCCAACCCTGGTATCGTCAAGTCAAAGAACGTGCGCCCGCCAATGGGTCTCGGGCGCGTCAGCCTTGTCTGCATAGGCGAGAATTCCGCGATTGACAGCCAGCCATGCGGCGGGACACATGTGTCGGAAACGCAGGAAGTCGGGCAGATTCACATTGCCAAGATCGAAAAGAAGGGCAAGGAAAACCGCCGCTTCCGCATTCGCTTCGGCGCTCCCGGCGACGAGGCGTAAGGCAGCCGTTTAAAGGCTGCATCAAGAGATCAGGGAGAGCAGAATGAGTGAAGACAAGAGCCGCTTCGTCGTTTCGGCCGATTGGCTGCAGGGCGAGCTTGGAAAGCCTGATCTGCGTATCCTCGACGCCTCCTTCTATCTGCCGGCACAGAAGCGCGACGCCGATGCCGAATATGCGGCAGGCCATATCCCGGGTGCGATCCGCTTCGATCAGGACAAGATCGCCGATCACTCGACCAATCTTCCCCATACAATCCCCTCGCCCGGCTATTTTGCCACTGAGGCGGGCAAGCTCGGCATCAGCGAGAACGACCGGATCGTCGTCTATGACGGCATCGGCATGTTTGCCTCGCCACGCGTCTGGTGGCTGTTCCGGGTGATGGGCGCAAAGAACGTCTTCGTGCTCGACGGTGGTCTCGATGGCTGGAAGGCCGAGGGACGTCCGCTGGAAACGGCAAAGCCGGATTATGCGGCTGCGACCTTCAAAACCAACTATGACGAGGCCCGCGTGGTCACGCTCGATCGCATGCGCGACATCGTTTCGAGCGGCGCGCTGCAGATCGCCGATGCCCGCAGCGCCGGACGCTTTGCCGCCGCCGAGCCCGAGCCGCGCGCAGGCATGCGCTCCGGCCATATGCCCGGCGCCCGCAGCCTTCCCTCCGGCGTCTTCGCCACACAGGGCCGCTTCAAGTCGCTGCCCGAACTAAAGCAGACGATCGAGGACGCCGGCATCGACCTGTCGAAGCCCGTCGTCACGTCCTGCGGTTCTGGCATCACCGCGGCGATCATTACGCTGGCGCTGGAATCACTCGGCCATACCGACAACAAGCTCTATGACGGCTCATGGAGCGAATGGGGCAGCCGCGACGACACGCCTGTCGTCACCGGCCCGCCCGATCCGATCAAGGCTTGAGCGCATGGCAAAATCCCCTTCGTCGCTCTCCGCCCATATCACTCGCCTTGAAATGACCTCGCCGCCAAAGGCGAGCCTGCCGATGCCCGTCAATATCCAGACGGCCATCATGCGGACGACCGAGATCCCGCTGCCCTTCTACCGCCACCTCTACCGGCAGGTCGGGGCCCGCTGGCAATGGGTCGATCGTCTTCGATTGAGCGACGAGCAGCTGACCGCAACGCTGCACGACAAGCGCAACAATATCAGCGTGCTCTATGTCAACGGTGCACCAGGCGGCTTCTATGAGTATTTCTGTCAGGACGAGGACACGATCGAGCTGTCGCATTTCGGCCTGATCGAACACGCGCTCGGCCTCGGCATCGGCAAATGGTTCCTGCTCCAGGCACTCTATGCGATCTGGACGCTGAACCCGAAGCGGGTGCTGACGACGACCAACAATCTCGATCATCCCCGCGCCCTGCAGCTCTACCAGATGTTCGGCTTCTCCCCGGTTTCGACCGGCACCGGCATCGTCCGGCCGCTGAGCGACAAGGAATTGCTGGAGCTGGCGAAACGCGGCTGACCGCAACCGGAATACACCCTGGGTTGCCGACTGAAGTGCAACTCAAGATGGATTAACGATCTGCGAAGCGCTATTCTCTTCCTCATCAGAGGGAGAGAAGACAATGCCGATAGGTATCTACAACCACCCGCTTTTCGGGGTCGTGAAATTCAAGACGCAGCATAACGATTGGCGGCGTGGCGACCCGATCACGTTCATCGATGGCTTCAGCTCATCCGATGTCGTCAACGTTACCGTACCGCAGCTACGGCGAATCCCGCATACCAACGGTGGCGTCATCAAATTCCACAAGCGCGGTCAGAACCAGCTGCTGGCAGCATTTGAGGACATCGAGCGGCTCGGATTGCTGAAGCATATCGACAGCTGTGCAGGCGCTTTCCATCAGCGGCTGAAGAAGCCAGTATCTGGGGCGCTGAGCAAGGAGCCATCCAACCACTCATTTGGGATCGCTATCGACCTCAACTCGGACGACAAATGTCTCGGCTGCACGACCGCACCCCTTGCGCCGGTTTTCCAACACCACGGCTTTCGCTGGGGCAAAGCTTTCAACGATCCGATGCACTATGAGATCGTCAAGTTCATCGACAACGACGCGCCGTCGGTCAAGGACGTGACGATGAACGTGAACAGCAATCCTCTCGCAGCGGATGTGAAGAGCATATTCGGCGATCTTTTCGTGACGGTCGCGGATGTCGGCAAGATACCGGGGCTGAAGGTTACGGATATCGGGCCGTCAGAAGTCGCTGTGGATGCGGCTCATAGCAGCGAGACATTCCCAACACTGCGGTTCGGAGAAGTGAGTTTCGCGCCCCTGCCACAGATCCTGGGGTTTGCAGGCCTGAAATCGGTCTTCGACAACGGCGCGAAAATTCTCGACGCTGACAAACTCGCTTAGCGAAACCTCACAGGAATCGGGTGGTTCGCTTCCTGATAAAGGCGCATTTCATGGCGGACCCCTGAGGAGACCGCCATGACCGATATCCGTTTTTCCGCAATGCCGACTGCCGACGCCGAACAACTCTGGAATGGCGGCACCGATTCCTATGGCTTCCTGCCGGAAACGATGGTGTCCGATGGGCCCGGCCATCCCTGCCGTCACTGCCTTGGCAATATCGATGCCGGAGAAGAATTGCTGGTTTTCGCCTACCGGCCGTTTCCCGAGATGCAGCCCTATGCCGAAACCGGGCCGATCTTCCTGCACAAGCGCCGTTGCGAGCGTTACCAGGCCGAAGAGATCGTCCCGCCCGTTCTCAGCAGTACCGACTACATCGTCCGCGGCTATTCCGACAACAACCGCATCGTTTACGGCACTGGCGCGGTAACGCCGACGCGTGATATCCCGGCCTATGCCGGTGGCCTGCTGCAGCGGCCTGGTATCGCCTATGTGCATGTCCGCTCGGCACGCAACAACTGCTTCCAGTGCCGCATAGAAAAGGCGCCGGACTCTCGCGAAGCCGGCGCCTTCATCTAACGTAGCGTGATGGGAATTACGCTACGTTGAGGACGCTTTCCGGCGCGTAGG
Source organism: Rhizobium sp. BE258 (assembly GCF_031457345.1). Taxonomy (NCBI): domain Bacteria; kingdom Pseudomonadati; phylum Pseudomonadota; class Alphaproteobacteria; order Hyphomicrobiales; family Rhizobiaceae; genus Rhizobium; species Rhizobium sp. BE258. The sequence goes on along the minus strand of NZ_JAVDWL010000008.1, from coordinate 58,922 downwards.
CTTCGTAGCCCAGTGCTTCAGCAACCGGCTTGTAGGTGACGCGACCCTTGTGGACGTTCAGGCCGTTGCGCAGGTGCTTGTCTTCGGCAATGGCGCGCAGGCCGCGGTCGGCGAGCGCCAGGCCGTGGACCAGCGTTGCGTTGTTCAGCGCATGCGCCGAGGTGACGGGCACGGCGCCCGGCATGTTGGCGACGCAGTAGTGCACCACGCCGTCGACTTCATAGGTCGGCTCGGAATGGGTCGTTGCATGTGAGGTTTCGAAGCAGCCGCCCTGGTCGATGGCGACGTCGACGATGACGGAGCCCTTCTTCATGCCCGAGAGCATTTCGCGGGTGACGAGCTTGGGCGCGGCAGCGCCCGGGATCAGCACGGCGCCGATGACGAGGTCGGCCGAGAACACTTCTTCCTCGAGCGCCTGGATGCTGGAATAACGCGTGTGGACGCGGCCGTTGAAGATATCGTCAAGCTGGCGCAGGCGCGGCAGCGAACGGTCGAGAATGCTGACATCGGCACCCAGACCGGCCGCCATCTTGGCGGCATGCAGGCCGACGACGCCGCCGCCGATGACGGTGACCTTGGCAGGCAGAACGCCGGGGACGCCGCCAAGGAGAATGCCGAGGCCGCCATTGGCCTTCTGCAGCGCGGTGGCGCCAGCCTGGATCGACAGGCGGCCGGCAACTTCCGACATCGGCGCGAGTAGCGGCAGACCGCCGCGCTCATCGGTAACGGTCTCATAGGCGATCGCGGTCACGCCGGAGGCGAGCAGACCCTTGGTCTGTTCCGGATCCGGCGCGAGATGGAGATAGGTATAGAGAAGCTGACCGTCGCGAAGCTGCGCCCATTCGGAGGGCTGCGGCTCCTTGACCTTGACGATCATATCGCACTTTTCGAAGATGTCCTTGGCCGTGGCAGCGATCTTCGCGCCGGCGGCGGCATAGGCGGCATCATCGGCACCAATGCCGGCGCCTGCCTTGGTTTCGACCCAGACTTCATGGCCATGGGCGACATATTCACGAACCGAAGCCGGTGTCAGACCGACACGATATTCATGGTTCTTGATTTCCTTCGGGCAACCGACACGCATTAGGCGTTCCTCTCATTTTGAGCCCGCTTGGTGCGGGCGTTTTCAATGGACAAATCCAACCACCGCTGCTGCGAAATGTCCTTGCAAAGAGGAGTTGCCTGACGACTGTTTTTCGAAGATTGTGCGGTTTCATGAATTCAAACCGAAGGTTCTTCGAATGTCTGAACTCGACAGTATCGATCTTGCGATTCTGAGAGCGCTTCAAGCAAACGCCCGGATTACCAACGCCGAACTTGCCAACAAGGTGGGCCTCTCGGCTTCGGCCTGTTCGCGGCGTCTCGATATCCTCGAAAAGAACGGAGCGATCGCCGGCTATCATGCCCGCCTTTCCAACAAGGTGCTCGAATACAAGATGATCGCGATCGTCCACATCTCGCTGTCGGGCCAGTTCGCCAAGACGCTGTCGGAATTCGAACTGGCGGTGAAGCGCTGTCCGAACGTGCTGGTGTGCTATCTGATGTCGGGCGAATACGACTATATCCTGCGGGTCGCCGCCCGCGATCTCGAAGACTACGAGCGCATCCACCGCGACTGGCTCTCGGCGCTGCCCCATGTCGTGAAGATCAATTCCAGCTTTGCGCTGCGCGAAATCTTCGACCGGCCGAATGTCGGCTTCTGAGACCTTGCAAAGCACCGGGAATCCTGACCAAGCTTGTGCCAAGCGGACACTCCCAATGCCTGACTGCAAGACATGAAATCCAAGACGCAAGGCTATATCTTCGTCCTTCTGGCGCTGACGATCTTTTCGGCACAGGATGCGATCTCCAAGCATCTCGGCGGCCTCTACCCGCCGATCTTTGTGACGATGATCCGCTACTGGGCCTTTGCGCTTTTCACCATCCTGCTGGCCTCCAAGATGCGCGGCGGCATCCGACAGACGGCGCGCACCAAGCGGCCGCTGCTGCAGGTGACACGCGGCGTACTGCTCGCCGTTCAGGTCGTGCTTGCCATTACCTGCTTTGCGGTCATCGGGCTGGCGCATTCGCAGGCGATCTTTGCGGCGACGCCGATCATCATCGCCCTGCTCTCCATGCCGATCCTCGGTGAGCGCGTCGGCTGGCGGCGCTGGACGGCGATCGGCGCCGGGCTTTTCGGCGTCCTGCTGATCCTGAAACCGGAGGGCGAGTTCTTCGACGTCAAGCTGATGCTCGCCATCGTCTCGTGCTTCATCTTCGCCTTCTATGTCATCGCCACGCGTCTGGTGTCGCGCGACGACAGCTCGATGACCAGCTTCTTCTATACCGGCGTCGTCGGCGGCATCACCATGACGCTGATCGGTCCCTTCTACTGGACCTGGATGCTGCCGGGCGATTGGGGCTGGATGGCGCTGGTCTGCATGACCAGCATTTCCAGCCATTATTTCCTGATCCGCGCCTACGACATGCTGGATGCGGCAGCCGTGCAGCCGCTCACCTATCTGCAGCTCGTCTACGCCTCGATCCTCGGCGTCACCATTTTCGGCGAGAGCATCAGCCTGACCACAGTCATCGGCTCGGTGATCGTCGTGGCGGCTGGCATCTTCACCATCTGGCGCGAGCATGTGGTGTCGCGGCAGGCCGCCAAAGCGCATTAGATTTCGTGCAATTTTATCGAACTGTCTAAAAAGATTTCAATTTTCCGTTGCTACAGTTCCCTCAAATCGTTTTGGGGAGCTGTATGACACGCAATCTGAACATCATCACCCGCAAGTCCGAGCGCAAGCGCTGCCGCATATTCGGCAAGCTGCGCTATCTGAACCAGATCATCGACGCGCGCATCGTCGATCTGTCGACGACAGGCATCGCCGTCGATCTTCGAACGCCGGTCGCTGCCTCGTCGGGCAGCCGCGTCTATATCGAAGCCGAAGACCTGGGAACGCTGGACGGAATCATCCGCTGGAGCCACAACGGCCGCCTCGGCATTCACTTCGATCCGAACTCGAACGCGCGCGCCAAGGTCGCATCCTACTTCCGCTTCTTCCACCGCGACGTGAAGCCGGTATTGGCGCGCTGACGCAATCCTGAAGCCATCACCGTGGATCGGCCCGCTTTCGACCGCGTGCCGATCCACTGTCATTTTACGGATGCACTCCCGTGCAAATCATTCTACGTTCGACCCCGGGCTGGGCGTTGCGTGATTTTTTGAAGGAGTGTTTGATGTCTTCCATTCTCGATTTGCACCCGATTAGCCGCAGGTCTCTGCTGAGCGGAATCGCCGCAACCTCGGCCCTCGTCCTGCTCCATCCCTTCACCGCCCGCGCCGCCGCCAACCAGGCGCATCTCAGGCTGATGGAAACGACGGACATTCACGTCAACGTCTTCCCCTACGACTACTATGCCGACAAGCCGAACGACACGATGGGGCTTTCACGCACCGCGACAATCATCGATTCGATCCGTGCGGAGGCCGCCAACTCGCTGCTGATCGACAATGGCGACGTGCTGCAGGGCAATCCGATGGGCGATTACATGGCCTATCAGCACGGCATGAAGGATGGCGATGTCCACCCTGTGATCAAGGCGATGAACACGCTGGGCTACACCGTCGGTACGCTGGGAAATCACGAATTCAACTACGGTCTCGACTTCATGTTCAAGGTGCTTGGCGGCGCCAACTTCCCGTTCGTCTGCGCCAACCTGACGAAGGGGCAGCTCGCCTCCGATCCGAAGAAAGACGACCTGTTCTTCAAGCCCTACATGATCGTCGAGAAGCAGATCAAGGATGGGGCCGGTAACGAAAGCCCTGTGAAGATCGGCTTTATCGGCTTCGTGCCGCCGCAGATCATGCTCTGGGATATCAAGAATCTTGAAGGCAAGGCGCAGACCCGCGATATCGTCGAGGCCGCCAAGGCCTGGGTGCCCGTCATGAAGGAAGAGGGTGCGGATATCGTCATCGCGCTGTCCCACTCCGGTATCGACGGCACTGCACCCTCAGAGAAGATGGAAAACGCCTCGCTCTATCTGGCTGCCGTCGATGGCATCGATGCGATCTTCACCGGCCACCAGCATCTGGTCTTCCCCGGCCCCAAGACCTGGGACGGCATTGCCAATGCCGATCCGGTCAAGGGTACGCTGCATGGCAAGCCGACTGTGATGGCCGGTTTCTGGGGATCGCATCTCGGACTGATCGACCTGCTGCTGGAGAAGGACGGCAAGAGCTGGAAGATCGTCGATTTCACTGCCGAGGCGCGACCGATCTATCACCGCGACGAGAGCAAGAAGGTGGTGGCCGACGTCGCCGACAAGAAGGAAGTGGTGCAAGCCGCCAAGGCCGAGCATGAGGCAACGCTTGCCTATGTCCGCACGCCTGTCGGCAAGACTTCAGCGCCGCTCTACTCCTATTTCGCGCTGGTCGCCGACGATCCCTCCGTGCAGATCGTCAGCCAGGCACAGACCTGGTACATCAAGCAGATGCTCGCCGATACCGAGTTTAAGGATCTGCCTGTTCTTTCGGCAGCAGCGCCCTTCAAGGCCGGTGGCCGCGGCGGCGCCGATTACTATACCGACGTTCCGGCGGGCGACGTGGCGATCAAGAATGTCGCCGACCTCTATCTCTATCCGAACACCGTGCAGGCGGTCGTCATCACCGGCGAGCAGGTGAAGAACTGGCTGGAAATGTCGGCCGGGATGTTCAACGAGGTGAAGGTGGGGTCCAAGGATGCGCCGCTGCTGAACAATGACTTCCCGTCCTACAATTTCGATGTCATCGACGGTGTCACCTATCAGATCGACCTGTCGCAGCCGCGCAAGTACGACAATGACGGCAAGGCGGTGAATGCGGCTTCGAACCGCATCCAGAACCTGCAATTCGAAGGCAAGCCAATCGATCCGAAGCAGAAGTTCGTGGTGGTGACCAACAACTATCGCGCCGGCGGCGGCGGCAAGTTCCCCGAGATCGCCTCCGACAAGGTGGTATTCCAGGCGCCGGATACGAACCGCGACGTGATCGTCCGCTTCATCCACGATCAGGGCACGATCAATCCGTCGGCTGACGGCAACTGGACCTTCAAGTCCCTGCCCGGCACCACCGCCATCTTCGAAAGCGGGCCGAAAGCGAAGCAGTTCCTGGGTGACATCAAGGGCGCCAAGATCGAGGAAGCTGGCGATGCCACCGAGGGCTTCGCCAAGTTCCGGCTGGTTCTCTAAGGCGATGACAATCTGAGGAAGGAGGCCGGCGGCAGCGCCGGCCTATTCTGCCGCTTCCTGCACCGAGGTCAGCGCGGCAAGCTGCTCCTGGAATTCGCTGTGGCTCGGGCACATCGACAGGAGATTGCGGAAGCGATCGATCAGCCAGGCGGTGGCCGGACCCGGGGGATTGGCGATCTTGTGAAGACTGTAGATCGGGTACTCGCCCTGCTCATAGGCAGGAAGATCGAGTTGCACGAGCTTGCCGGAATTCAAATCGTCGCGTGACACCGAAGCCGGCAGACCACCCCAGCCGAGACCGCCTGCAATCAGCTGGTGCTTGATGGCGATGTCGCTGACGCGCCACGTCCGGTAGGACAGCACGTTGAAATCGCGGCCGTTGGTGATGCCAGACGTATCGCGCACCACCATCTGAACCTCTTCGCGGACATCCGAAAGCGTCAGAGGACGGCGAAGCTTAGCGAGCGGATGGAAGGGCGCGGCGACGGGGATCATGAAGGAATGGCCGATCCGCTCTGCAACCAGCGTATCGTCCTGCTTCATAAGTGCGCCGCCGATGCCAACGGTCGCATCGCCGGTTGCCACCATGTTCATGACTTCACCGAGTTCGCCGACCATCAGGTTGACGGTCACCGACGGGAATTTGACACGGAATTCGCGTAGCACCATCACCACGGCCTGCGACGGCACCATGACGCTGATCGCGATCGACAGCTCAGCCTCCAGCCCTTCCTTCAGGTTTTTCACGCGGGCGCGCATCACTTCCAGATCGGCAACAAGGCGGCGCGCGTCGGCGAGCATCGCATGACCGGCCTTTGTCAGCTTCGGCTGGCGGGCGCCGGAGCGCTCGAAAAGCTCGACCTCCAGCTGCGCCTCAAGATTGGCGATCGTGTAGCTGATCACCGATTGCGCACGGTTCAGCACGCGCGAGGCGGCCGAGAAGCTGCCGGTATCGGCAACAGTCAGAAACACCTGCAGCTGGTCGAGGGTGGGGTTCGGGAGCATATCTAATCCATCGATAATTTTGATCTATATTATCCCAGTTTTTTAGATAGCTGGCCAGACCTATTTCTCATCTCGAAGCCACGGCAAACCTCCCTGACAGCCGCGGCAAACCCAATTCGAAATGAGGAGCCTGCCATGTCTTCCATCCTTCTTCTGACCTCCAGCCCGCGCGCTGAATCGCTGTCGACGACGATCGCTGCCGATCTCGCCAACAAGATCGCCGCCCAGAATGCCGGCAGCGTCGTTGTTCGCCGCGACCTCGCCGCCAACCCGCTGCCGCATATCGATGACCTCTTCACTGCCGCGATCCGCAAGCCTGCCGACCAGCGCACGGCGCAGGAAGCCGAAGCCGTCAAGACCTCCGACGCGCTGGTTGACGAGCTGCTTGCCGCCGACACCATCGTCATCGGCACCGGCCTCATCAACTTCAACATCTATTCTTCGCTGAAGACCTGGATCGACAACGTTGCGCGTGCCGGCCGCACTTTCAGCTACACCGAAAACGGCCCCGTTGGCCTCGCCACCGGCAAGAAGGTCTATGTGGTGCTCGCTTCGGGCGGCGTCTATTCGCAGGGCCCAGCCGTCAGTATGAACCATGCTGTTCCGTACCTGAAGTCGGTTCTCGGCTTCCTCGGGATCACTGACGTCGAGACCATCTATGTCGAAGGCCTGGCCTTCGGTCCGGAAGCGGCCGAAAAGGCAATCGGCGCCGCCAAGGCCCGCGCAGAAGAAATCGCCCTCGCCGCTTAACGGCTCGACGCATCCCCAAGGAAAACGGCCGGTTCATCACCGGCCGTTTTTCGTTGTCAGTCTATGCCTTCGAAATTCAGCTGACCTTGACGAGACCAGAGCGGCCGACGACGCAGTTGCGGCCGCTCTTCTTTGCCTGGTAGAGCCGGTCGTCGGCGGCAGAGAGAACCGTCGTGAAGCTGACGCCGTCTTCGTCCGCCGTGGCGACGCCTATGCTGACGGTCACAGGCTTGCCGTCGGGCGTCTTGACGCTGGTGGCGATCGTCCAGCGGAGACGTTCGGCGACCAGCAGGCCTTCCTCCTGATCGGTTCCCGGGCAGATGGCGACGAATTCCTCGCCGCCGAAGCGGAAGACGCGGTCGGCCGAGCGCAGGATTGTGCCGAGGCGCGCGGCAATCGCCTTCAGCACTTCATCTCCCTGCAGGTGACCGAAATTGTCGTTCACGTCCTTGAAATGGTCGGCATCGATGATGATCACCGTTCCCGGCAGTCCCTGGCGCAGCGCCTCGCGGATCATCACCGGCGCTTCCAATTCCATGCGGCCGCGGTCATAGACGCCGGTCAGGATATCGCGTCCGCTGCGGTCGAGCAGATCGTTGTAGCGCTCGCGGAAGGTCAGATCGCCGAAGACGTCGCTGATCGAACGCGCCGAGGACGGCAGGCGGTCGCGCCTGACATAGATTTCGTAGACTGCAAACAGCACCGTGTAGATCAGGACGGCGAACATTTTCGCCTTCCAGCCATCCCAGAAAGCCGCCAGCGGCACGTCCATGAAATAATGCAGCGCGCCGAAGAAGCCGATCTGGTCGAAGGTCAGGAGCACGAAACCGCAGATCATGAAGCGCAGGATGACCTTGCGCCGGATGTAACGGCCGAGCCGCTCATAGAGCAGGATGATGCCGATCGAATCCAGGTAGAGCAGCGCCGTGCCCCAGATCATCAGCCAGCCCATTTCCTTGAGGAAACCGAAATCGGCCTCGTTGCCGGGCGAAAGCTGGATGGTGTGATGCAGCTGCAGGATCCAGGCGATCGCCACCGTCAGCAGATTGCCGATGAACAGACCGTAGATCGGCTGGCGGACGGTTGCGGCATCCTCCTGCAGATAGAGCATCAGGATCATCATCAGCTTGCCGGCAAAGAACACCGAAGAGCCCGGCGATGCCACGCCGAAGGGCAGCGAGACGTAGAAGACCGCCGCCAGATAGGTTTCCATGAAATGCATGACGCCGAGCGCGGCGACGAAGACGCCAAGGCCCAGGCGGTTTCTGAAATGCAGCAGCGTCACCATCAGCCCGAAATAGCCGATGGCTTCGAGGACGAAGAGGCCGAGATTGGTGGCTTCGATCATCGCGGCGCGCTCCCAGGCGAATTCCGCGCATCATTCACCGCCTGCGCAGGGCGCGCATGCGGGCGATGAGCCAGTCCGGATGGAGAGCGGGTTGGAGCAACCACGAAATGATCCTGCGATTCCCTTCGCAGCACCTTTGGCGGAAATCACTTAAAATTAAGTGACAGAAGCCCGTGTCCGGCGCTAGGCGAACCTAGACCTGGCGCTGCTTGACGCCGTCGCCGAAAAGCGACGCGCCGTGCTGGTCGATGATCTGCTGTGCCTTGCGCACGGTGCACTCGTTGGCATCGTCGAGCGAGGAGAACATATCGGCGCGGATGAAGGTGCGAACGAGCACATCCTCGCCTGCTCCCTTCTCGATCCGGCCTGCCAGACGGTACTGGCCGCCTTCCTTCTGCGGTTCGGCATAGATGGCGCAGTCGCCGTAGAGCTGCGGCTCAACGGATTTGCTGCTGCCGCTGCTCGCAGCCGCCTTGTCGCCGCCGCCTGAGAACATCGAAAAAATGCTGGAGAATATCGAAGCCATGTTTCGCCTTTAACACGAGGGCCAGCCGGCCGCAAAGTCAAATGATCAGGTTTGCCAGGATCTCGTTTTCGGTAATGTCCTCGAAGCCCATGCCCGATTTGTCGAAGTTCTCGATCAGAGTCGCGAAATTCTCAGGCGCCTTGGTTTCGATGCCGATCAGGATCGAGCCGAAATTGCGGGCCGTCTTCTTCAGATATTCGAAGCGGGCGATATCGTCATCCGGGCCAAGCATATTGAGGAAGTCGCGAAGCGCGCCGGGGCGCTGCGCCAGCCGCAGGATGTAGTATTTCATGAGGCCCGCGTAGCGCATGGCGCGCTCCTTGACATCGGGCAGGCGCTCGAAGTCGAAATTGCCGCCGGAGACGACGGCAACGATGGTCTTGCCGCGGATATCTTCCGGATCCATCGCCGCAATCGCCGTCAGCGACAGCGCGCCCGCAGGCTCGAGCACCACGCCTTCGACATTCAGCATTTCCGAGATCGTCACGCAGATCGCGTTCTCGGGCATCAGCATCACCTGATCGGCCGGAAAATCCTTCAACGCTGCGAAATTGAGATCGCCGATGCGGGCCACGGCGGCGCCGTCGACGAAGTTGTCGACCTTGGCGAGCGTCACCGCCTCACCCGCCTCGATACTGCGCTTGAGGCTCGCAGCGCCCGCCGGCTCGGTGAAGACGAAACCGGATTTCGGCACCACGCCATCCAGATAGCCGGTGATCCCGGCCGCCAGACCGCCGCCGCCCACCGGCATGACGATCATGTCGGGGACCTTGCCATCGGGTAGCTGCTGCATGATTTCGGCGGCCACCGTCGCCTGCCCCTCGATGATGTCCTCATGATCGAAGGGCGGCACCATGACGCCGCCGATGGCTTCCACGTGATCGCGGGCCGCCTTGTAGCACTGGTCGAAGAAGTCGCCATAAAGCTTGATGGTGATGAATTCGGCACCGAACATGCGCGTCTTGTCAATCTTCTGCTGCGGCGTGGTCACCGGCATGAAGACGACGCCAGGCACGCCGAAATGGCGGCAGACGAAGGCAAAACCCTGCGCGTGATTGCCGGCCGAGGCGCAGACGAAGGTGCGTCCTTCGCCGCCTTCGGCAATCGCCTTGCGGAAGAAATTGAAGGCGCCACGGATCTTGTAGGAACGGACCGGCGAGAGGTCTTCGCGCTTCAGCCAGATCTCCGCGCCATAGCGCGCCGAAAGATGATCATTGAGCTGCAGCGGCGTTGCCGGAAACAGGCTGCGCAGCGCCTCCCCGGCATTTTCAACATCCTGACGATTGACGGTCATCGGTCCATTCCTCATTTCGAGGGTCCGCTATGACATAGAGCGCGGGCCGAAAGAAAGCCTGAAAGCAGCCGCGGCGGTTCGGTTGCGGCAAGCATTTCTTAAGCCCGCTTTCCACAACACGGCGCGGACACGGTTTTTTGCAGTGCACCCAGGAGGCGGCGCTGCTAATGTGACGGAATGATAACACCGAAAATCATGAGACCGCTGGCCTGGCTGGTGCTGGCCGCGATCGTCTTCGTCACGATATCGCCGATCAGCCTGCGCCCGCACACGATGACCACGGTCGATTTCGACCGCGCGCTCGCCTACGCCGTTACCGGCTTCATCTTCGTGCTCGGCTATCCCAAGCAATGGAAGCTGATCGTCCTGCTGCTCGCCTTCGGCGCGATCGCCATCGAGGCGTTGCAATATTTCTCGCCCAGCCGCCACGCCCGCCTGCACGACGGCATTATCAAGGGCATCGGTGCCGCGATAGGCGCCATGGCCGCCCACGGCCTCCTGAAAATCCGTGCCCGCAAGGCGGCTCCCAAAGAGCCAGCGGACCCCGCCCCCTCCAGCGCCGCACTTGACTGAATCGCGCCAGTCGTTGATTGAGAAGCGCGCGCTGCGGGCGTGGCGAAACTGGTAGACGCAAGGGACTTAAAATCCCTCGGCCTTAGGCTATGCGGGTTCGATCCCCGCCGCCCGCACCAAGCCTCTACTCCGGGTCCTTCTCATAGACGGTGACGCCATCGGGCAGCTTTACCCAGCGGTGCCTGCGGCAATCGTAGACCGATTCCTGTGGCGGCGGGAAATCCGGATCGGCGAAGGCGCCGACGGAGACCGCCACCGAGCGATGCTCCTCGCCGTCCTCCGTGTGATAGAGATTGCTGCCGCAGACCGGGCAGAAGCGGAAGAGAAATCTGGCGCCCTGGTCGCCGGTGCGAATGTAGTCGGTGGCCCGGCCGGTCACCTTATAATCGGGGCCGAAGGCTGCGAGCGCGGCGAAGACGCTGCCGGTGCGGCTCTGGCAGGCGAAGCAGTGGCAGACACCAACGCCGAGCGGTTCGCCTTCGACCACGATCTGCAGTTGGCCGCAGGTGCATTTGGCAATTCTCGTCACCATACGCGAAACTCCCAGGAACATACTCAGCGCGAAAAGCTGGCGCGGATCAAGGCGAAGTCAAACGGCGGCTATACTCAGCGATGGATCTTCCAATAGTCGGAACCGGTCCGGCGCGAGATCAATTTCAGCGTGCCGTCGGGCTGCACCACATATTTCTCGAAGACGCGATAGCCGAACTTGTCGGGGAATTCGTGATCGACCACGTGGCCGGGCGCTGCTCCATAATAGACCACCCTGTTGCCATAGGTCAGGCTGCCGCGCATTGGCTCGGGCGGCGGCATCGTGGTGTTGCAGGCCGCCAGCGGCAGCAGAAGCATCAGAAAAACAGCGGCGCGCATCGGCGAATCTCCTTTGAAATCCGTCATATAGGACGTCATGACAGGGCGTCACCGGCGATTGCACCATTTTTGCGCAGTCCGCCAGAATGCCGAAGGCTTTATCATCGCGTTCGAATGTGCTTGTATATTGTGCAGAACGGGGCGCTGGCGATTGATTGGCCGACGCAAGATGCAAGAATGACGATGCGGCGTATGTGTAGAGATTGTCTTGTGGGAGTAAGACGGTGGTATACGATTGGGATGGCGTCAGAACGAAGCGTCTGAGATTCTACAAGGCGACTGCGGCCTGTATTTTCGCAACGGCGATCGCGGCAGTGTCTTTTCTTGCCCTGACTTCACAGCTTCATAATCTGGGCTGATACGCCCAGCAAAAACGGCGCAGCCGAGGCCGCGCCGTTCCCATTGATCAGCGTCAATAGGTGTTAGGCGAGCTTGGCTGCAAGCTTTGCAACGTGAGCGCCCTGGAAGCGTGCACCTTCGAGTTCGATCTCGGAAGGCTGGCGCGAGCCGTCGCCGTTGGTGATCGTCGAAGCGCCGTAGGGCGAGCCGCCCTTAACTTCCTCAGTGCCCATCTGACCCTGGAAGGCATAGGGAAGACCGGCATAGGCCATGCCGTGGTGCAGGAAGGTCGGGACGAAGCCGAGGATCGTCGATTCCTGGCCGCCGTGCTGGGTCGCCGAGGAGGTGAACATCGAGCCGACCTTGCCGACGAGCTTGCCGCCGAACCACAGACCGCCGGTCTGGTCCCAGAAATTGCGCATCTGCGAGGCAACGGTGCCGAAGCGGGTACCGGCGCCGACGATGATCGCGTCATATTCGACGAGTTCGTCAACGGTTGCGATCTCGGCCTTCTGGTCGAGCTTGTAATAGGAAGCCTTGGCGACTTCTTCGGACACCAGTTCCGGTACGCGCTTGACGGTGACGTCGGCGCCAGCCGACTTCGCACCTTCAGCTACGGCATAGGCCATGGTTTCGATGTGGCCGTAAGCCGAGTAGTAGAGAACGAGGACTTTTGCCATTTCAAGCTCCGTCTGGGTTGATTGGGTTTGTAACCGGTGCCGGTTCTATCAGCCGCGCGTCGATGGCACAGCCCGCCTAAACAGAACTCAGTGTTCACTGTATGAAGACGCAAAAGTGCTTGCTGTCTTATTTTTGTGATTTTCGAACAGTTTTTCCGCCGCATTTGCAAGCGGCGCAATCGGCGCTACCTATAGCGGACGATTTTCATTCCGGACTGTTTCCATGACCAATCAGACCATCGTGACTGCCGCCATGCTCGCCATCGGCGACGAACTGCTTTCGGGCCGTACCAAGGACAAGAATATCGGCTATCTCGCCGATTTGCTGACGCTCTCGGGCATCGATCTCAAGGAAGTCCGCATCGTCGCCGACGAGGAGGACTCAATCGTCGAGGCGCTGAATGCGCTGCGCGGCCGCTACGACTATGTCTTCACCTCCGGCGGCATCGGCCCGACCCACGACGACATCACGGCGGATGCGATTTCCAAAGCGTTCGGCGTGCCCTGCGAACACGATGCGAAGGCGATGTCACTGCTCGCAGACATGTACAAGCGCCGCGAGATGGAGTTCACCGAAGCCCGCCAGCGGATGGCGCGAATGCCGCGGGGTGCTGCCCATATCGACAATCCGGTCTCGACGGCACCGGGTTTCATCATCGGCAATGTCCATGTGATGGCCGGCGTGCCGCAGGTCTTCCAGGCGATGATCGGCAATGTGCTGCCGACGCTGAAGACTGGCACCAAGGTGTTGTCGCTGGCGATCGCCTGCCCCTATGGCGAGGGTGATATCGGTACGCCGCTGGCGGCGATCCAGAAGGCGCATCCGGAGACCAGCATCGGCTCCTATCCGCGCTATGTCGGCCAGAAATTCTCGACCGAGATCGTCGTGCGCGGCCGCTCGCAGGACGTCATCGACGCCGCCGGCAAGGAGGTCGAAGCGATGATCGAGGATATCCGCAAGGCCAAGGCGATTGGCGAGAACCAGTCCGCCGAAGCTTGAGACACGCGGCCTTTTGCCGCCAAGCCTTTGATCTCAGTCAAGGAACCGGAGCACCATCGAAAGCATTCTTTAGACGCGGAAGTTCATTTCAGCCGCCCAAGGAGAATTGATATGTCCTACAAAACCATACTGGCCATTCTCGATACTGCCGATAACAGCGCAACCGTGGCAGATTTCGCGTTTTCGATTGCAGCGGCAAACAATGCCCATGTGATCGGGCTGCACGCCGAGACGCTGTCTGCGGTTCCGCTGGTTGCGCCGATGGAGATCCCGGATCCGGTTGCCGTTCAGGCGCTGCAGGACATGGCGCATTCCGAAACGCTCGAGGTCGAGCGCATCTTCCGGCAGAAGGCGGAGGCGAGCGGCGTGCCCTTCGAATGGCGAAGCTTTGCAACCGCGACCGGCTACGGCTCGGCGCCGCTGATCGAAACCGCCCGCAGTGCCGACCTGCTGATTGCCTCGCAGGCCGACCCCGCCAAGCCTTCCGACAGCCATGTCGATGTCGACAGCTTCCTGTTCGAGAGCGGACGTCCGGTGCTGATGATACCCTATATCCTGCGCACGCCGAAGCCGATCAAGCGGGTGCTGGTTGCCTGGAACAGCTCTAAGGAAGCGGCGCGCGCCACGCTGGATGCCCTGCCGATCCTCAAAGCCGCAGACGAAGTCGAGGTGTTCTCGGTCGATCCGGTCGATACGGCGACGCAGAGTGCCGGCATGGCGGGAGCCGACATTGCCGCAAATCTGGCCCGCCATGGCGTCAAGGTCAGCCTCGCCACTGCCGAGAGCGCCAACAAGAGCGCATCCTCGGTCATCGAGAACCGGCTTTCCGACAACAGCGTCGATCTGCTGGTCATGGGCGCCTATACCCATTCGCGGCTGTGGCAGCTGATTTTCGGCGGCACCACCAAGTCGCTGCTGCAGTCGATGACGGCGCTAACGCTGCTCTCCCGTTGATGACATCTGGGCGGGACTTGCGTTTTGACCGCAAATCCCGCTATTTCAGGCGACCGGTGACGGGTTCCGGCACTTTTCGCGCAGCCCCGGCTGCGCGATTTGCGTTTGTGTCAGCCCCAGGTCGCCGGCGGTCTTTCTTTCATGCCGCGGAGCAGCCCCATGTCCCTTCCCGATAAAGCCTTTCCCGTTTCCTGGGATCAGTTCCACCGCGACGCCCGTGCTCTGGCCTGGCGCATCGCCGGGCTGAAGAAGGAATTCACCGGCATCGTCTGCATCACCCGCGGCGGGCTGGTTCCGGCAGCGATCATCTGCCGCGAACTGAACATCCGGCTGATCGAAACGGTCTGCGTCGCCTCCTACCACGACTACGTCAACCAGGGCGAAATGGTCGTGCTGAAGGGGATCGCACCGGAACTGCAGCAGAATGGCGGCGAAGGCATTCTCGTCGTCGACGATCTGACCGACACCGGCAAGACCGCCGCCCAGGTGCGCCGCATGCTGCCGAAGGCGCATTTTGCTTGCGTCTATGCCAAGCCGCAGGGCGTGCCGACGATCGATACGTTCGTCACCGAGGTCAGCCAGGATACGTGGATCTATTTCCCGTGGGATATGGGCTTCACCTATCAGGAACCGATTGCAAAAGGCCCCAAATAAACCTAAAGACGATATTTCCGACCGGCGCAGCTGGTGCGGGTATTGATTGTTATCTTAGTAATATTGCGAACGTATAGTGGGTGCTCGGCAAGGGCATCCACAGATTACCGGCACAAGGGCGCGCCGGCAAATCTGCCCCTGCCACAGATATATACCGGCAACGGCGTGCCTCTGGGCGCGCAGCAAGGAAGGGTAATGCGGTACCGGGGTTGGGTTATTGCGGTCGTGGCTTCAGGGCTTTCGATCCTGCCAACTGCTGTCTTTTCCCCTGCCCTTGCAGAACCTGCCTATATCTCGGTCGTCCGGGAATATGTCGATAAAGTCGTGCGGCCGATGGTCAAGGATCCTGTTGTCATGAAGGCTATCAAGGACCAGAACATCAAATTCGGCGATGTCAGCAAAACCGACATCCAGGTACTCGACTCCACCTACCGTGCCGAGATCGAGACCGGTCAGTACCAGATGCTGACCAATCTCTCGGCGAAACCGGTCTCGCGATATCTCAAGGCCGAACAGGACAATTCGCAGGGCATCATCATTGAATTCTTTGTGACCGATAAAAACGGACTGAATGTCGGCGAGAGCCGTCCGACCGTGGATTACTGGCAGGGCGACGAAAATAAATATCTGAGAACCTTCGCCAGCGATTCGGATGAGATCTTCATCGACCGCGCCGAACGCGACGATGTCACGCAAATCCTTGAAACACAGGCAAGTTTCACGATCCGCGACGAGAATGGCGCAGCGATCGGCATCGCCACCGTAACGATCGCGTTGGACGCGATCTGAGCGTTCTTCGCATTCCGAATCGCAATGCCGATTTGGGGCGCAATAGCCATCGCAAGATTTGGAAATTCGTGTTTTTTTGATGACACCGGTATCATTGGCGGCTCAAGCCGCTGCAAGCCCTTGAAAAACAAGGCCTCCGGGCTTTTCCCCACTGTCCACAGCCCCATCCACAATATCTTGTGGTGAACGCTTCGTTAAAAACCACCCCTTGACGGAATCGCCTGTTTCAAACTTAATAGGCTTCGATGTTGCGGCGGCAGCTGGACCGGAAGTAACGAGGCCGGTTCTCTTCAAAAAACGAGCGTAGAATCAGGGTGTTGTATCCATCGCGGGTGTGCACTTCGACGGCTTTTGCGCGCGATTTTTTGGCTCCAAAAAACAACATCCGGGGCTGGCGAAAATAAGCTGTTAATACTATATTTAGTGCTAGCAGCCATCATCACCACAAGATACAGGAAGGACATCTCCGGATGACACCCCTGTCACGATACGGATACGAGAACTGGCTGCGCTCTTTACGGCGCTGCCGGATGAGGAAACTTGCGCCTTGGTCATCGGGGACGGGGCGCGCAATCTAGAGGTTAGGCAACATGCGCATCGAACGGCGTTTTACGAAGGCAGATCAGGGCGCCTATACGGAGATCGAATTCCGCAAGGCGACCAGCGAGATCAAGAACCCTGACGGTTCGATCGTCTTCCGCCTCGAGAACATCGATGTTCCCGCGCAGTTTTCGCAGGTTGCCGCCGACATTCTGGCGCAGAAGTATTTTCGCAAGGCCGGCGTACCCGCCAAGCTGAAGAAGGTTGAGGAAAACGACGTTCCTTCCTTCCTGTGGCGCTCGGTTGCCGATGAAGCGGCGCTGAAGGATCTGCCGAAGGATCAGCAATACGGCTCCGAGACCGACGCCCGTCAGGTCTTCGACCGCCTCGCCGGCACCTGGACCTACTGGGGCTGGAAAGGCGGCTATTTCTCGTCCGAGGAAGATGCCTCTGCTTTCCGCGACGAACTTGCCTACATGCTTGCCACACAGCGCGTTGCCCCGAACTCGCCGCAGTGGTTCAACACCGGCATGCATTGGGCCTATGGCATCGATGGCCCCGGCCAGGGCCACTATTATGTCGATCCGTTCACCGGCAAGCTGACCAAGTCCAAGTCGGCTTACGAACATCCGCAGCCGCATGCCTGCTTCATCCAGTCGGTTGAAGACGATCTCGTCAACGAAGGCGGCATCATGGACCTCTGGGTCCGCGAAGCCCGTCTCTTCAAGTACGGTTCCGGCACCGGTTCCAACTTCTCCTACCTGCGCGGCGAAGGCGAACGCCTTTCCGGCGGCGGCCGCTCCTCCGGCCTGATGAGCTTCCTGAAGATCGGCGACCGGGCTGCCGGCGCCATCAAGTCCGGCGGCACGACCCGCCGTGCGGCCAAGATGGTGGTCGTCGATATCGACCATCCGGATATCGAGGAATACATCAACTGGAAGGTCAAGGAAGAGCAGAAGGTTGCCGCGCTCGTCACCGGTTCCAAGGTTGTCGCCAAGCATCTGAAGGCGATCATGAAGGCCTGCGTCAATTGCGACGGTGGCGATGACGGCGATTGCTTCGACGCCAACAAGAACCCAGCCCTGAAGCGCGAAATCCGCGCTGCCAAGAAGGACCAGGTTCCGGAAAACTATATCGGCCGCGTCATCCAGTTCGCCCGGCAGGGCTACAAGGACCTCGAGTTCAAGACCTATGACACCGACTGGGATTCGGAAGCCTATCTGACGGTTTCGGGCCAGAACTCCAACAACTCGGTCTCGATCAAGGACGACTTCCTGCGCGCTGTCGAGAACGACGGTGACTGGAACCTGACCGCCCGCAAGGACGGCAAGGTCATGAAGACGCTGAAGGCCCGCGACCTCTGGGAGTCGATCTCCTACGCCGCATGGGCATCGGCCGATCCGGGCCTGCATTTCAACACGACGATGAACGACTGGCACACCAGCCCGGCGGCCGGCCCGATCCGTGCTTCCAACCCGTGCTCGGAATACATGTTCCTCGACGACACGGCCTGCAACCTTGCTTCGCTCAACCTGCTGCAGTTCAAGGACGCGGCAACCAAGCGCATCGATATTGCGGATTACGAGCATGCCGTCCGTCTTTGGACCGTCGTTCTCGAAGTCTCCGTGATGATGGCGCAGTTCCCGTCGAAGCAGATTGCCGAGCGCTCCTACGAATACCGCACGATCGGCCTCGGCTACGCCAATATCGGCGGCCTGCTGATGTCGTCGGGCATTCCCTACGACTCCGACGAAGCCCGTGCCATCGCTGGCTCGCTGACGGCGATCATGACCGGCATTTCCTATGCCACGTCGGCCGAAATCTCCGCTGAACTCGGTCCGTTCCCGATGTTCAAGCCGAACCGCGAAGCCATGCTGCGCGTCATCCGCAACCATCGCCGCGCCGCCCATGGCGAGACGTCCGGCTACGAGGGTCTGTCGATCAACCCGGTCGCCCTGATCCACTCCGAAAATCCGGATCAGGATCTGGCCGCACACGCCAAGAGCGCCTGGGACAAGGCACTCGAGCTCGGCGAAAAGCATGGCTACCGCAACGCTCAGGCAACCGTTATCGCGCCGACCGGCACGATCGGCCTGGTCATGGATTGCGACACGACCGGTATCGAGCCTGATTTCGCACTGGTGAAGTTCAAGAAGCTCGCCGGCGGCGGCTACTTCAAGATCATCAACCGCGCCGTTCCGGAAGCGCTGCGCACGCTCGGCTACTCCGAAAGCCAGATCGCCGAGATCGAAGCTTACGCAGTCGGCCACGGCAACCTGAACCGGGCACCGGCCATCAACCCCGGCTCGCTGAAGGCCAAGGGCTTCACCGACGAGAAGATCGAAGCGGTCAACGGCGCGCTCAAGCAGGCCTTCGACATCAAGTTCGTCTTCAATCAGTGGACGCTCGGCACCGATTTCCTCAAGGGCACGCTGAAGGTTTCCGACGAGCAGCTCGGCGACATGAGCTTCAACCTGCTCGACCATCTCGGCTTCTCGAAGAAGGACATCGAGGCGGCCAACGTTCACGTCTGCGGTGCGATGACGCTTGAGGGCGCACCGTTCCTGAAGAACGAGCACCTCGCCGTCTTCGATTGCGCCAATCCCTGCGGCAAGATCGGCAAGCGTTACCTCTCGGTCGACAGCCACATCCGCATGATGGCGGCTGCCCAGCCGTTCATCTCCGGCGCGATCTCCAAGACGATCAACATGCCGAACGATGCTACGGTCGACGATTGCAAGAGCGCCTACATGCTCTCCTGGAAGCTCGGCCTCAAGGCGAACGCCCTCTACCGTGACGGCTCCAAGCTGTCGCAGCCGCTGAACGCCTCGCTGATCGAGGACGAAAGCGACGAGGATGCGCTGGAGGATCTGCTGCAGCAGCCGGTCGCGGCTCAGGCCGTAACGATCACCGAGAAGATCATCGAGCGTGTGGTCGAACGCGTCACCCGCGAACGTGAAAAGCTGCCGAACCGCCGCCAGGGCTACACCCAGAAGGCTGCCGTCGGCGGACACAAGGTGTATCTCCGCACCGGCGAATTCGGCGACGGCCGCATCGGCGAAATCTTCATCGACATGCACAAGGAGGGCGCTGCCTTCCGTGCGATGATGAACAACTTCGCCATCGCCATCTCGCTGGGTCTCCAGTATGGCGTGCCGCTCGAAGAATATGTGGAGGCCTTCACCTTCACCAAGTTCGAACCGGCCGGCATGGTCATCGGCAACGATGCTATCAAGAACGCCACGTCGATCCTCGACTACGTGTTCCGCGAACTGGCCGTCTCCTATCTCGGCCGCCATGACCTCGCGCATGTCGATACGTCCGACTTCTCGAACACGGCTCTCGGCAAGGGTATCCAGGAAGGCAAGACGAACCTCGTCTCGACCGGCTGGACCCGCGGCTACAAGCCGACGCTGGTTTCGAACGGCGAACGCCAGGCTGCCGGCGAACCGAAGGGTTCGGCGACCGCTGCTCCCGCCCGTGCCTCCTCGACCGCGACTGTTACCTCCTTCGCCGGCGCTGCCGCCCGCAAGCTGGAACCAACGGTTGCCATCTCCACCTCCGAAATCGTCGCCTTCAAGCGCGATTACGAGGAGCGCGCCAAGGAACTGGCCGAAGAGATCGCCGAGGAAGTGATCGAGGAGATCGCCACCGAAAGCCAGCAGCAGGCAACCGCCCTCTTCTCCGACAAGGCCGCCGCCGACGCTGCGACCGCCAAGACGGAAGCCAAGAAGGTCGAAGCCGAACGCCGCGCCCGCTCCATCATGCAGGGCTACACGGGCAACATGTGCTCCGAGTGCCAGAACTTCACGATGGTGCGGAATGGCACGTGCGAGAAGTGCGATACCTGCGGCGCGACAAGCGGTTGCAGTTGATTTCTGAGCGCTTTTGCTTTGCTGAAAAAATAAGTGCCAGCCGGAAATCCGGCTGGTTTTTTCTTTTGTGCAGCCAGCAAGTTTGATGCAATGAAATGCAATTATAAGTTAAGCATCCCACAGTTTCATTTACAATTTATCGGTCAACGCTCTTGATGAAAATTCTACGCGCTTTTCGTGCCCGCCACCCTGTATGCGCGGCCATTATCGGCTTTCTGTTCGGGCCGGATGTCGTAATGGCCTATCTCGGTCGCGGCTGGTTGGCTGTTGTCTATTTCATCGCCGGGCTTGCAATCAGTTCAGGACAGATTCTGTTCTTCGCAAAATATGCCATCCCCGGAGCCTACGGATACATCGCCGCTCTCGCATGGAGAGTGATCGGGGCTTTTCATGGCCGTCTCGCTGCGCGTAAGCTTGGACAGCATACCGCCTTTCCATGGTATTCGCATTGGTACAGCTTGCTTTTGATCTTTGCTGGCCTCTCTCTGACCTTGGCGGTTTTGGTGAGGAGCCTGGTCTTTCAGGCATTCACAATTCCGGCCAGCGCCATGATGCCGACAGTGCAGAGTGGCGATTATCTTATCGTTGCGAAATACCCCTATGGTTACGGCCGCTACTCATTTCCCTACGATATGGGTCCGCGTACACCGATATTCGCGCGCAGTCCGGAACGGGGCGACGTCGTGATACTGCGGTTTCCGCCTGATCCGACGATTGACTACGTCAAGCGAGTCGTTGGCCTGCCGGGGGATCGAGTGCAGATGAGGTCCGGCATCCTCTACCTGAATGGAATGGCCGTACCACGCGAGCCGGCTGGCGAATTCAGCTATCAAGGGAAAGCCGCGCCGGCTTTCAAAGAGACCCTGAATGGGCGCAGCTACGAGGTCATCGAGATGACAGACTCTGCACGTGGTGACGATACGTCCGAATTCACCGTTCCGGACGGCCACTATTTCGTTCTCGGCGACAACCGGGATAATAGTCTCGACAGCCGGTTCGACGTAGGATTTGTCCCCGCTGAGAACATCTATGCCAAAGCGGTCGTTGTGCTCTTCAATTCCGAAGATCCGGCGCGACGCATGGTATGGGTAAAATAAGGCCTGCTGAACCTTGGCCGCCTGTTGCGCGATACAAATTTTGCTTCGAGCGGCGATCTTCTGCTTCTGTGGCAAGCCGGTCGGGTTCGACCACATAGTCGAGCGGCCAATCTCCAAGAATACGCGTGATCGAGCGATCGTTCTTGATCCATCCGCCCACTCATGCGCATAGGCAAAACCGCCATTCTGGAATATCTTGCCCGGACCAGCGAAGGAGGATCGCGCAATGACCTTCATTCATACGCCCCATGCATCCGAGAACGACAAGACCGCGTCGATGTACGCCTCGGCGGAGGCGAGTTACGGTTATCTGCCGAACATGTACCGCGCCTTCGGGCACCGGCCGGAGGTGATGGAGCATTGGGGGGCGCTGTTGTCCAGTATTCGCAGCCATATGACGCTGAGGCGCTATGAGCTGGTGACGCTGGCTGCTGCGCGGGAGCTCAAATCGTCCTATTGCATGCTGGCCCATGGTTCCGTGCTGCTGCGCGAGGGTTTTACCAATGACGGGCTGGCGGCGACAGCGGGTGGGGCCGAGAAGGCACCGGTCGATGCGGCCGAGCGGGCGATCATGGAATTTGCCGCCAAGGTGGTGCGCGATGCCACGACCGTCACCCAGCAGGATGTCGATGCCCTGAAGAAGCATGGGCTTTCGGACGCGGAGATCTTCGACATCACGGCGGCTGCTGCGGTGCGCTGCTTCTTCTCCAAGATGCTCGACGCGCTTGGTGCCGCGCCAGACCACGTCTATGCCGAGCGGCTGGATCCCAATCTGCGCAAGTCGCTTGCCATCGGACGGCCGATCGACGGGCTCGTCTGAGGCTGCAATCGCTACCCTCTTTTTCACCATCCAGCGGCTGTAGCCAATTCGTGGAGCGAGCGGCTCTTCTCGCTTAGGTTTTCCCGATCAAGCAACACTGACGGGAGGAAAAGATGGCGAGCTGCAAGGAAGCAAACGTCGACACCTGGGAGATCTATCAAAGCAACGGCTGGCGCTGGCGGCGAACCGCGCGCAACGGCGACATCGTGGGTGCGTCGACTGAAGCCTATGTCAATAAAAGCGATTGCATCGACAATGCGCGGCGCAACGGGATGACCTGCAATCCGGTGTGAGCGCCCACGCTCATTTTAACCCCGCACTTGCCACCTGGATCCAATGCGCCGGGGGGGGGCGGCATCGATTTGGCGGACCAAAGCCATTCACCGCGCGGGTGCGCGGTGAATGGCCCCTGTCGTCAGCAAGCAGATCGGTATCGCCCGACGCTGGCCTCAACCATTGCACTGGCTAGCCGGTCTTATCGGCCGCGCCGCCTCGCCAGCGCAATCACTACAGCACCGGCGGCAGCCACCAGCGCACCCCAATAGATCCACGGCGTTTGGTCGATCATGAAGCTCTCGGCGGGATAAGGGAAATAGCCGCTGCCCTGCCCGATCCAAACGAGGCCGACCAGCACCAGGAGCGTGCCAAGCACATAGGCTGCCTTAACCATCATCGGTCTCCTTGAGGATCATTGCTGCGGGGTGTCAGCAAAGTGGCGCATGGCGAATTCGGCGACGCGCTGGTTGGAACTATCGGCATCGGCAAGCAGATGCGGGAAGAGCTGCCAGCCGTGGATCAGGCCCGGCCAGACCTCCAGCGTCACCTCGACACCTGCTGCTTTCGCCTTGTCGGCAAGCCGCAGGGTGTCGTCGAGCAGCGCTTCGCTGTCCGAGACCTGCAGGAAGAGCGGCGGCAGGCCGGAAAGATCGGCAAAGAGCGGTGAAACATCTGGGTTGTCAGGCGCCGTCGCGCCGAGATAGGGCTTGGCCAGCGCCTCGATCCCAGTCTTGGTGATGACCGGATCGGTGGCGGCATTCGATGTCATCGAGGCGCCGCTGGCCGAAAGATCGGTCACCGGGCTGAGCGCAATGACGGCGGCGGGCAGCTGGCGGCCGGCCTTTTTCTGGCGCAGAACGGCCTCGATCGCCAGATTGGCGCCGGTGCCATCGCCGGCAAGGATGATGTTGCCGCTCTCATAGCCGTTCTCCAGCATCCAGCGATAGGCAGTCCTGATATCGTCGATCTGTGCGGGATAGCGGCCCTCGGGGACCAGCCGGTAGTCGATCACCAGCACATCCGAGGAGGCAGCCTTGGCGAGAGATCCGGCCAGGAGCCGGTGGGTGCGCGGCGAACCGCCGTGGAAGCCACCGCCATGCACATAGAGGATGCCGCGGCGGCCGAGCGGGTGGTGAAGACGGGCAGGCCAGATGAGGTCAGCCTCGACGCCATCGGCATCCATGTGACGGATCTGCACGCGCGCGGGCTCCGGATTACCAGCCATGAAACTACGGAAGGCCGCGGCGCGTTTTTCCGGGGTGGCAGCATCGGCGAAATGCTCTTTCCAGCGCCCGGCCAATTCCTCGACCTGCTGTTTCGATTGCGCGCTCTGCGGCGGAATGTCGGCGGCGCCGGCATCCGCCGCAACCAGCAAGCCCGGCAGCAATGCCAATGCAAACCCGGCCGCCCTCACGCCAGCAGCTGCAGACAATAACCGGTCACGCATTCATCCCTCCGAAACCAAACGGCCGCCCTGCCCGATCATCGAACAGGACGGCCGCAGAAGTCAAAGGCTTGCTGCGTCTTCCGCTCAGTCTTTCGGAAAATCAGCGCCGATGCTGGTTTCCTTCCAGGCTTCGACGAGCGCCAGACGCTCGGCAAGCTTCTTGGTGACCGCCTCGTAGCCGAAGGCGCCGAGCACGAGATGACGAGGTGCCTTCTCGACTTGCGTGATCTTGATCATCGCTTCGGCAGCGCGCACCGGATCGCCCGGCTGCTGGCCGCTATAGCCCGCCGTCTGCTTCATCCGGCCGGCAGCGGTCTCGGCATAGTCGCTAATCTTGCTCTCGGTCTGGCGCAGCGAACGGCCGGCCCAATCCGTGCGGAACGGTCCGGGCTCGACGCAGGTGACCTGGATGCCGAGTGCGGCCGTCTCGGCAGCGAGCGAATCCGAGAAGCCTTCGACGGCATGCTTGCTGGCCGAATAATAGCCCGAGGCCGGGAAGCCGATGAAGCCGGCAACCGAGGTGATGTTGATGATGTGGCCGCGGCGGCGGGTGCGCATGCCGGGAAGCACGGCGCGGGTCATGGCGAAGAGACCGAAAACATTGGCCTCGAACTGATCGCGGATTTCCTGGTCGTCGCCTTCCTCGATCGAGGACTGGTAGCCGTAGCCGGCATTGTTGACAAGAACATCGATGCGGCCGAAGCGCTCCTCGGCGGCCTTCACGGCAGAAGCAATCTGTCCCTGGCCGGTGACGTCGAGCGCGACGGCGAGCGCATTGTCATGGCCTTCGGCGAGATCCGCGACGCGGGCCTTTTCGCGGGCGGTGACGATGGTCGGCCAGCCGCGGGCGATGGTGAGTTTGGCCAGCTCGCGGCCAAAGCCTGTCGAGCAGCCGGTGATGAACCAGACGGGGGCGTTGTCTTGGGACATGATCTATTCCTGATCTTTGGGAAGTGCCTCTGGGAGGCTGGAGGTAACAGGATTGATGTAGGGCAAAACGGCGAAATTTCCAGATTACTCCGCCTTCATCGCCTCGATCAGCGCCCGGAAGCCGGCCGACATGTGGCGGCGGCTGGGATAGTAGAGATAGAGCGGCTCCTCCGGCTGGCACCAGTCGTCGAGCACCTTGATCAGACGCCCGGCGGCGACATGCTCGGCGACGCGGTTTTCCCAGACATAGGCGAGAGCAACGCCGCCGAGGGCCGCTTGCGTCATCAGCTCGTGATCATCGAGCGACAGCGGTCCGTTCGGGTTGAAGGTGACCGGCTGCCCGTCGCGTTCGAAATCCCAAGGATAGCGCAGGCCGGAGGGATACATATTCTGGATACAGAGATGGCGCTTCAGATCATGCGGCGTCAACGGCTTGGGACGGTGCGCGAAATAGGCGGGCGAGCCGACGACGGCGAGACGCAGGCGCGGGCGGATGCGCAGCGCGATCATCCCCTCCGTGACGCGCTCACCGAAGCGGATGCCGGCATCGAAGCCTTCCTCGACGATATCGACCAGCCGGTCGGTGGCGCTGATCTCCAGCTGCAGATTGGGGTTCTTCGACAGGAGCGGTCCGATGATATGGCCGATGACGAATGGGGCGATAGAATTGGCGACATTGAGGCGCACCTTGCCGAAGGGCGTGTCGCGAAACTGGTTCAGCGCATCGAGCGCCGAGGCGATCTCACCGAAGGCGGGATCGAGATGTGATTTCAGGAGTTCGCCCGCCTGGGTCAGCGAGACGCTGCGGGTGGTGCGGTTGAGCAGCCGGATGCCGATCCGCTCTTCGAGATTGAGCACCGCATGGCTGATCGCCGAAGCTGTGACACCCCTTTCCTCGCCTGCCTTGCGGAAGCTGAGATGCCGGGCGACAGCCGCAAAGGCCGCCATTTCGGAGAGATCGGTCGCACGCATTGATGAATCTCACTCAACATAATTCGTAGAATAACAAATCTTATGCATGAGCCGCTTTCAGGTCAAATTCTCCTCACCGGCACAGAGAAACCGGCACTCACAACGAAGAGAGATCTGAAAGGAACGTGTCATGAAAGTCTGGTTCATCACTGGTGCATCCCGCGGCTTTGGCGCGCTGATGACCAAGGAAGCGCTTGCCGCAGGCGACGCCGTCGTCGCCACTGCCCGCAATCCGAAGACCGTCATCGATGCCATCGGCGACCACCCCAATCTGCTGGCTACCGCACTCGATATCACCGACGAGCGACAGGCGCAGGAAGCGGCGGCAGCGGCCGTCCAGCGCTTCGGCCGCATCGACATTCTGGTCAACAATGCAGGATACGGATTGCTCGGCGCTGTCGAGGAAGCCACCGCCGATGAGATCGAGAAGATCTATGCGACCAATGTCTTCGGCCTGTTGAAGGTCACCCGTGCGGTGCTGCCCCATATGCGCCGTCAGCGCTCGGGCCATGTCCTGAACTTCTCGTCGATCGGCGGCTATGCGGGCTATCCCGGCTGGGGCGTCTATGGCTCGACCAAGTTTGCGGTCGAAGGTCTTTCGGAATCGCTGGCGATGGAGATCGAGCCGTTCGGCATCAAGGTCACGATCGTCGAGCCCGGCTTCTTTCGCACCGATTTCTTGGCCGACAATTCGCTGTCGATCAGCCCGGCATCGATCCCCGACTATATCGGCACACCCGCCGGCAACATGCGTGACTTCGCCGCCAGTGCCAATCACGCCCAACCCGGCGATCCCGCGAAATTCGCAGCCGGCATCGTGACGCTGGTGAATGCCGAAAACCCGCCGCTGCGCATGCCCTTCGGCAGCGATACGGTGGCCAAGCTCGGCGAGAAGAATGCCTTCGTCGAGCAGGAACTTTCCATCTGGCGGGCGCTGGCCGTTTCGACCGATTTCGCCGCCTGAGGCAGGTCGCCTACACGAAAACGCCGCCCGTTTATGACGGGCGGCGTTTCTCGTCTCATCCGATATCGATTACCAACTTGCCCCTGGCCTGGCGCTCCTCGATCAGCCGATGAGCATCGGCGGTTTCATTGAGCGCAAAGCGGCGGGCGTCGAGGCGCGGGGCCAGCTGTCCGGCTTCGGCAAGCCTGGTTGCCTCCTGCATGATCTCGCCGTGGTGCTCGCGTCCTTCGCCAGTCAGGAGCGGCAGCAGCGTGAAGACGCCGGAATAGGTGGCCGCCTTGAAGGAGAGTGGGGCCAGCGCATGCGTGCCCCAACCGAGGCTGGTCACCACATGGCCGAAACGCTTGACGGCCTTGAAGGCGGCATCGAGCCCTGCCCCGCCAACGGTGTCATAGACGATATCGAAGCCCTTGCCGCCGGTATATCTGGCCACATAGTCCTCGACGCTTTCGGTGGTGTGATCGATCGGGGTCGCACCGAGGCTGCGGATATAGTCCGCCTTGGCGGCACCATCGGCAGCGTAGACGTCAGCGCCGAATGCCTTGGCGATCTGCACCGCGACATGACCGACGCCGCCTGCACCGCCGAGAACCAATACCGTCTGGCCGGACTTCACGGCAGCGCGGTCGACCAGCCCTTCCCAGGCGGTGATGAAGACCAGTGGCAAGGCGGCGGCTTCGCGCATCGTCAGGTTAGCGGGCTTGATCGCCAGCAGGCGGGCATCGACGGCGGCGAACTCCGCCAGCGAGCCCTGCACGCCGCCGACACCGCCGGTCATGCCATAGACTTCGTCGCCCGGGCGGAAGCCGGAAACGCCCTTGCCAATCTCCTCGACAATACCGGCGAGATCGATGCCGAGAATGGCAGGCAGCGGCTGGCGGGCATGCTCTGCGGCACCTGCGCGGATCTTGGTGTCGAGCGGATTGACGCCGCTCGCCTTGATGCGCACCAGCACTTCGCCTGCACCCGGTTTCGGGCGGGCGATCTCGGCCAGGCGGAACGGTGCATTGTGGTTTTCGAGGATCAGGGCTTTCATCGTGTTCATGTCGGTCACTCCGTTTTCGATGAGCGGATGATCCTCCCAACACGATTGAATGAAAATCAAAGATATCGCATGATCTCCATTCATTATTGAATGAGGCGATCATGGAATGGAGCGACGTCAGGATCTTTCTCGCGATTGCCCGCGAAGGCACGCTGGGTGCGGCCGCCCGCAGGCTCGGCCAGACACAACCGACCATGGGGCGGCGGCTCAAGGCGCTGGAGGCTGC
This sequence comes from Rhizobium sp. BE258, assembly GCF_031457345.1. Lineage (NCBI taxonomy): Bacteria > Pseudomonadati > Pseudomonadota > Alphaproteobacteria > Hyphomicrobiales > Rhizobiaceae > Rhizobium > Rhizobium sp. BE258. The sequence goes on along the minus strand of NZ_JAVDWL010000008.1, from coordinate 30,740 downwards.
GACCGGTCACATGCTGTTCCAGCGAACGGCCGACGGATTCGTGTTGACAGACGAGGGCAGCATCGTTCTGCAGCATGCGTTACGGATGGAAGAGGAAGCCGTTGCGCTGGAGCGGCAACTGCAGGGCAGCACGCGATCGCTTGAGGGAATGCTGCGGATTTCATGCTCGGACTGGTTCGGCCTTCACATGCTGACGCCTGTCTTGGCGGAATTCTCGCTGGCGCATCCGAAGGTCTCGGTCGAATTGCTGACGGATGCGCGGCTACTAAACCTGTCCCGGCGCGAGGCCGATCTGGTGTTTCGCATCCGGCCATTCACCGAGCCGGAGGTGATCTCACGCAAGCTGATGCATATCGGCTATGGACTTTACGTTGCGAAAGGCACCCCTCACCCAACGGCAGGCGACGGCAGCGGCTTTGCCATCGTCACCATGGACGAGGCCTTTGCCGAGATGCCCGATGTGCATTGGGTGACCCGCATGTTCCCGAAGGCGACGATCACCATGCGGAGCAACAATCGCGATGTGCAGGCAGCGCTCTGCGCCCGCGGCGCTGGAATGGCCGTTCTGCCGCGGCCGCTCGGCGACAATTTTGAAGGCCTGGAACGCGTCGAAGTGCCCGAAGCGCCGCCGGGGCGTGATACATTCGTCGGCTATCATCGCGATCTGAAGCGACTGCCGAGGCTGAGGGCCTTCATGGATGTGGTGATCAGCCGGTTGGCGTCAACCGGCTGATCACCGAGCGGCGACTTACTGCAGCGTACGGATCGGAACCTGCTGCACAGCGTGGCCCGGAGCTGCTGGCGCGCCATTGCCATCGAGGCCGGTTGCGACAACTGCGACACGGAACTTGCCGTCGAGATTGCGGTCGAAGATCGCGCCCACGACGATGTCGGCATCGTCCTGAACTTCGTCGCGGATGCGGCTTGCCGCTTCATCGACTTCGAACAGCGTCATGTCGGAACCGCCGGAGATCGAGATCAGTACGCCCTTGGCGCCCTTCATCGAGATGTCGTCAAGCAGCGGGTTGGCAATGGCGGCTTCTGCAGCCTTCATGGCACGGCCTTCGCCTGCCGCTTCGCCTGTGCCCATCATCGCCCGGCCCATGCCGCGCATGACCGACTTGACGTCAGCGAAGTCGAGATTGATCAGGCCTTCCTTGACGATCAGATCGGTGATGCAGCCGACGCCGGCGTAGAGAACGCGGTCGGCGGTCATGAAGGCATCGGCAAAAGTCGTCTTGGCATCGGCAATGCGGAACAGGTTCTGGTTCGGGATAACGATGACGGTGTCGGCCGCCTGGCGCAGTGCCTCGATGCCGACATCGGCCGTGCGCATACGGCGGTTACCTTCGAAGGTGAAGGGCTTGGTGACAACGCCGACGGTCAGGATGCCTGCCTGGCGTGCCGCGTGGGCGATGACGGGTGCTGCACCCGTGCCGGTGCCGCCGCCCATGCCGGCGGTGACGAAGCACATGTGGGAACCAGCCAGATGATCCATGATCTCGTCGATCGATTCCTCGGCGGCCGCATGGCCGACCTCAGGCAGCGAGCCCGCGCCAAGGCCTTCAGTGACATGCGCACCAAGCTGGATGCGGCGCGATGCCTTGGAGGTCGCGAGCACCTGGGCATCGGTATTGGCGGCGATGAAATCGACACCCTCAAGATTTTCTGCAATCATGTTGTTGATCGCATTGCCGCCACCGCCGCCGACGCCGATGACAGTGATACGCGGCCGCAGTCCCGAAATGCCGCTCTTGGCGTCGCTCATCGTACTCTCCTTTGATGCCTCACTCATGCCCCGCCCTCGTTGCGGAACAGCGAATCGAGTGTAAGGCTAAAGGCGCAAGAAGGCAGAGGCGGGGCGAAAGAACAAGATGCAGCCGCTCCGAAAGAAAATTCGGAACCTTTTTCACCGCTGCGCATTATGACGGATTCATGTCATCTTCATCATCATCATTGCCAACGGAGAGGAGTACCGCTGAGATGCCTAGCATTGCCGCACGCCAGACCGTCGCCCCACCCCACGAGCATACGCTGACCGTTCAGGAAGCACTGGAGCCGCTGTTCCTGGCGCTTGAGCAGGAAGTCGAGATCAAGATGGTGGCTGCTGCGTTGCGCGCCGGCTGGTCGGCCGAGGATGCTGTCGCAGCAATCGATGAGCTGCGCCGCACCGAACTCGTCGATGGCGCAACTGCGCACTAATTTGGGCGCTCGTGAAAAATTGTCATTCGCCATCGCCTGCGAATGACCTAAGTCTAACGCGACGATCACATCTTCGCGGAGACCTTCCCCAATGTCCTTCAAATCGATCTGCGTTTACGGCGCCGGTGCGCTTGGCGGCGCCATCGCGGCCAAGCTGGCATCCGCGGATAGCGGCGTCACCGTTTCGGCGGTGGCGCGTGGCGCACATCTCAAAAGCATCCGCAAAAACGGCTTGCGGCTGTTCGAGGCCGGCAGCGAAACACCGATTACGGTGCAGATCACTGCAACGGACGATCCCTCCACCCTGCCGCCGCAGGATCTGATCATTACCGGCCTCAAGGGGCATCAGCTCGGCGATGCCGCCGAAGGGATCGCCACGCTCCTCAAGCAGGGAACGCGGGTGATGATGATCCTCAACGGCATTCCCTGGTGGTACTTCCACCGCGACAGCCAGAGCCCGCATGCCGAACTGCAGTTCGAGGAACTCGACCCGGCCGGACGGCTGTGGCGGCTGATCGGCCCGGAGCGCGTCATCGGCTGCGTGGCGATGCAGGGCGCCGAGGTCGTCAGGCCGGGCGAAATCCAGCTGTCGAACAATGGCCGCTATATCCTCGGCGAACCCTCCGGCGAAATGAGCGCCGATCTCGAGGGTATCAAGAGCCTGCTGACGGGCGCCGGGCTGAATATCTCCACCACCCCACGCATCCGCGACGATATCTGGAACAAGCTGACCGGCAACGCCGCCTTCAATCCGCTGAGCGCGCTGACGCGCGCCCTGATGACCGATATCATGGCGGACCCGGCGCTCTACGACATGGTCGGCAAGATCATGAACGAGGTTCGTGCCGTCGGCAGCGCGCTGGGCGCCACATTCTCGATCACCATCGAGGAACGTCTCGAGCAATCACGGCATATCGGCGCCGTCAGAACCTCGATGCTGCAGGATTTGCTCGCCGGCAAGGCGCTGGAGATCGTGCCGCTGAGCGGCATGGTGGTGGCTCTCGGCCGCCTTGCGGCGGTTCCGACGCCGGTGTCTGAAGTGGTGCTTGCGCTGACCTCGCAGCTCGATATCGAGAACAGACGCACAATCTAGCGCGGACCTCCGATTTAGCCGCATGGCTTCTGACCTGTGCCATTTATTCTTTTCATATATGACACGCGGCTGCCCGGAATGGATTTCCTACGCCTGGCGGCCTTAACCTCTGCGGAGAATGCAGAGGTAATCCCATGCGCAACGTCATGCCTGCCAATCCGCTTCGCGACCGGCCGCGCCGAGCCGTCAAGGCCCGCGCCATGCGTGAACGGCGCACGGCCCAGGTGCTGATGCTGTTCGGCGTCATTCTTGCCTGCGTCGAACTCTACGTGATCGTCAGCTGGATCTGAGCCCTTCGATGCGACGCAATCTTTCGCTGCGCCTTTCCGGCGCCATCACCCCGCTTGTCACCCCTTTCCGCCACGGCGCGCTCGACATCAAGGCACTCGAGATGCTGGCCGAATGGCAGATCGCCAGCGGCATCGGCGCGCTTGCGGTTGGAACCGTCACCGGCGAAGGCCCGACGCTTTCGCAGGCCGAGTGCGACAAGGTTCTCTCGGCAGTGCTGCGCGTTGCCGGTGACCGCATTCCCGTTCTTGCCGCGACCGGCACCAACTGCACGGCGAAGACCATCGAGGCGACGCGACGGGCAGAAGCGCTCGGCGCCAGCGCGGCGCTGGTCACCGTCCCCTATTATTCGAAGCCGGGGCAGAAAGGCATTCTGCATCACTTTGGCGAACTGGCGGCAGTCACCAACCTGCCGCTGATCATCGTCAACGATCCCGCGCGGACGGCCTCGCCGCTTCTGCCATCGACGCTCGACGTGCTTTCTGCCGATGGCACGATCTTCGGCCTGCTCGACATCGAGGGCGATATGGCAACGCTTGCCTGCTGCAGGGACCGCCTTCATCTCTTCACCGGCAATGCCCTCGGCGCCCCGGCCTTTCTTGCCTGTGGTGGCGACGGCGTGATTGCGCCTGTCGGCAATGTGCTTCCGAAACTCGTGACCTCGCTGCAGCATGCCGCGGCTTGCGTAAACCTGCCTGCGGCGCTCACGCTTGCCGATCGCATGACGGCGCTGATCGACGCCATCGGCGGCGACCCTGCCTGTATCAAATATGCGCTGAGTGCCTATCCGGGCATTGGCGCAGACGTTCGCCTGCCGCTCGTTGCCGCCGATGATGCATCAAGAGAGGCGGTCGCCGCGGCGCTGATGCCCTTCGCCGCCACGCCGAAACGCGCATTATCCCTATGACAATCTTATACATTCGGCCACGGCGCGGAATGGAAAGGCAATCCGTCTCTCCATAGATTTGAACGGTAAGCCAGACATCTCGAAAGGACATATCGATGTCACGTCTTTCTTCCGGCGCGTCCGCCGATCCGCTTCAACGCAACACCGCGCCGGCCCGCTTCACCATCGGCAGGAACAGGCGCGGACGGTGGATCGTTGCCGACCGCGACGGGCTGGTCGGCGGCCTCTTCATCAACGAGGCCGCCGCCCTTCATTTCGCTGCCGCTGAGTGCAATCACAACCCCGCCGAGATCTACCGTGCTGCAGACGGGATCGTGACGGAACTCAGCGTCTTCGACGCGACAGAGCCCCGGCTGCATTGAGGACGCAGGCTCCCGTTGTGCCAAGACGGGAGCCTTCCCGCACAGGCTGCCAAACTTTTCTTTAACTGGCACAGACTAAGATTGCCGTCGGACAGCAGCCAGTTTTTGAGACCGATGACCAAGCCGAATTTCCGCTTCAAGCACTACGACCTTCACGAACAGCGCGCCGGAACGATCGTCGAGGTGGCGCTGAATGCGGTCAACAATGTCCGCCTGATGACGGCGCCGCAATTCCAGCGCTTCACAGAAGTTCTCGATTTCAAATATATCGGCGGCGTCGCCAAGAAATCACCGGTCAAGATGGTGATCCCCGACAGCGGCCACTGGCACCTGATCGTCGATATGGAAGGCCATCACGGGCTGGCGGAATCCGCCGTTAAGGTGATCGCGGCGCCGGGCGCTCAGAAGAAGGCTTCGTAAAGCCGCCGAGCTGTAGGTTCAGCGCGGATTGCGCTCTTTGCGGAGCTTGGACCACCATTCCAGCCGTTTGCGGATTTCGCGCTCGAAGCCGCGCTCCGGCGGATCGTAGAAGGTCTTGCGGCCCATCTTCTCCGGAAAGTAGTCCTGGCCTGAAAAGGCGTCCGGCTCATCGTGGTCGTAGCGATAGCCGTCGTTATAGCCTTCATCCTTCATCAGCTTGGTCGGCGCATTCAGGATGTGCTTCGGCGGCAGCAGCGAGCCGTTCTGCTTGGCGGCCATCGTCGCGGCCTTGAAGGCGGTATAGACGGCGTTGGATTTCGGTGCCGTGGCCAGATAGACGCAGGCCTGCGCCAGCGCCAGTTCGCCCTCTGGCGAGCCGAGGTAATCGTAGGCGTCCTTGGCAGCATTGCAGATGACCAGCGCCTGCGGATCGGCAAGGCCGATATCCTCCACGGCCATCCTCACCAGCCTTCGGCCGAGATAGAGCGGATCCTCGCCGGCATCGAACATGCGCGCCAGATAGTAGAGCGCTGCATCGGGATCGGAGCCGCGAACAGATTTGTGAAGCGCGGAAATCAGATTGTAGTGGCCGTCCTGCGCCTTGTCGTAAACCGGCGCCCGGCGCTGGACGATGCGCGTCAGTCCCTCGGTATCGAAGATTTCGCCCGGCCTTGCAGCACGCCAGACTTCCTCGGCCAGCGTCAGGATCGCCCGGCCATCGCCGTCAGCCATGCGGAGCAGGCTCGCCCGCGCGTCATCGGTCAGCGGCAGCGGCTTCTGCTCGACGGCTTCGGCGCGCGTCAGCAATTCGCTGAGGCTCTCCTCGCCATGCGACTTGAAGGTCAGGACGCGGGCACGCGACAAGAGAGCGGCGTTGAGTTCGAAGGACGGGTTTTCGGTGGTCGCACCGACGAGAATGACGGTGCCGTCTTCCATAACCGGCAGGAAGCTGTCCTGCTGCGCCCGGTTGAAGCGATGGATCTCATCGACGAAGAGCAGCGTCTGGCGTCCATCCATCCGCCGCAGCCGCGCGGTTTCGAATACCTTCTTCAGATCGGCGACACCGGAGAAGATCGCCGAAATCTGTTCGAAGGCAAGGCCAGCCTCGCCCGAGAGAAGCCGGGCCACCGTCGTCTTGCCAGTACCGGGCGGCCCCCAGAAGATCATCGACCCCAGCGATCCGCTTTCGATCATACGCCTGAGAACGCCGTCCTCACCGGTCAGATGCTCCTGACCGGCGACCTCCGACAGTGTCTGCGGCCGCAGACGATCGGCAAGAGGCCGCCGGTTGGCGACCTCGTCTGGAACGCGTGGGGCGAACAGATCATTGCTCATCGGAAGAACTGCCTGATCCGCTGGCCGTCGCGTTCGATCTCGACACGCCAGAGACCGGCATCATCAGCGGCGATCTGCGACAATTGCTCGGTCGTCTGCACCGGCGTGCCGTTGATGGCGACGATGATGTCCTTCGGCTCGAAACCGAGACGGGCGGCTGGAGAGTCTTCCTTGACCTCAGAGACAACGACGCCTGATGATTCCGTCGGCATACGCAGCTCGTCGGCGACGCGCGGCGACAGGTTTTCGACGACGGTGCCGGTAAAGGGCGTGCGGCCGCCAATGGTGCGCTGGTCGCGCGGCGAGGTTTCAGGGGCGCGATCGAGCTTCAGAGCCACTTCCTGCTCGCCGCCGTTTTCGACGACGCCAAGCTTGACGGTGTTGCCGAGGCCGGCCGTTGTCAGGCGGTAGAGAAGCGCATCGGGATGCTCGACGGGAATACCGTTGACGGCAGTGACGATCTCACCGGCTTTGAGACCGGCCTTCTGCGCCGGGCTGCCATCGGTGACCTTGACGATCAGCGCGCCACGGGCCTTGTCCAGGCCGAGCGCCTCGGCGACCTCTGACGTCACGGCATCGAAGGTGGCGCCGACATAGGGCCGCTCGAAGGATTTCACGCCGGCATCGGCCGAGGTCAGGAAGACCTTGACGAGATTGGCCGGGATAGCAAAGCCGATGCCGTTGGAACCGCCGCCGCGCGAGAAGATCGCAGTGTTGATGCCGATCAGCTCACCCTTCATGTTCATCAGCGCGCCGCCGGAATTGCCGGGGTTGATCGAGGCATCGGTCTGGATGAAGAAGCCGAACTCGTTCTTGACCACCTGGTTGCGGGCGAGCGCCGAGACGATGCCTGAGGTCACCGTCTGGCCGACGCCGAACGGATTGCCGATCGCCAGAACGAGATCGCCGACTTCGACCGCATCGGAGTTGCCGATTGGCAGCGTCGGGAAATTGGCCTTGGTCTCGATCTTCAGGACGGCGAGATCGAGGCGGTCATCGCGCAGTACCACCTTGCAGGGAAACTCGCGCCCGTCCGACAGCGCTACCTTGATGTCGTCAGCACCTTCGATGACATGGTTGTTGGTGACGACGGTGCCGTTTGCCTCGACGATGACGCCGGAGCCAAGCGAGGACTGCTTCTCGGAGCGGTTCGGCATCTGCTGGCCGAAGAACTGCTCGAAGAAGGGATCGCCGGCGAAAGGCGACTGCCGCTGAACGGTCTTCTCGGCATAGACATTGACGACGGCGCCTGACGTCTGCTTCACCAGCGGCGCGAAGGACAGCTGCATTTGCATCTGGCTCTGCGGCACGGCTTTCGCGTCCTCTGCGTGAACGCCAAGCGGCAGGAGCACGGCGAGCGCAAAGAGCGGGACAAACGAACGTTTCGACAGGCCTAGCATCGTATTTCCTTCTGAAATGCTACAAGGATCAATGTTGTAACGCCGGACGCTAGAAAGGAAAGAGGGCGGAAGCATGGAAGAAGCGAGCACGCGAAAAAGCAATTGAGGAGCTTGCCACATTGATTCAGGAAATGCGCATCTGAGCCTGATAAGCCAAGCGAAAACATGGGCCAAGTCACTCAAGCGTGACATTGTCGCTCTGTGGCTCGCAGCACGCGATCCGCGCGTCCCCTGGCATGCCAAAGCCGTTGCCGGCGCGGTCGCCGCCTATGCGCTGTCGCCGGTCGACCTCATCCCGGATTTCATCCCTGTTCTTGGCTATCTCGACGACATCATCATCGTGCCGCTCGGCATTCTGCTGGCGGTGCGGCTCATCCCGCCGCCACTGATGGCCGAACTTCGGGCGCAGGCGACAGAGCGTGCGGAACGCCCGGTCAGCCGCACCGGATTGATCTTCATCCTTGCCGTCTGGGCTTGCTGCATCATCTTCCTGATCCGGGCGTTCCTCTGAGCGCCGTAACCGCAAACAGGAATCCACTGCATGAAAGCCACCGCTATCGCCCTCGCCTTCATCCTCTTCCCGATCTTCGCACCGCTCGCCCATGCCGCAAGCTTCGACTGCGATGCCAAGGAACTGAAGCCCGACGAGAAGGCGATCTGCGACAACCGGGCGCTCAACGACGCAGATGTGAAGATGGTCACCACCTTCGACCTGCTATCCGGCCTGCTCGCCATGGGCTCGCGTGGCACGCTGCAGGACGAGCAGACCGCCTGGCTGAAGAAGCGCCAGGAATGCCAGGCGGACGCGGCCTGCATCAAGGCGGTCTATGACGAGCGGCTGAAGCAGCTTGGCGAGACGTATAAGAATATCAACAGGCCGCTTTAGTCATCAGCTGCCAATATGGGCTCGGATTGTAGACATGACAGCCGAGAGCGTCGCATCGGGCAACCGGCCGATCCTGTCGATCTGTCCCGTCTCGACAGTCGCAATCTTGGCCGGACGGACGACAGACGGCGCTGGCAGGCCGGCGGCATGATGATCGTCGATCGCGACGTCTCCAACCCACGGGCGGTTTTCTGCTGAGGTGATCATCACGGCCCACACCAACGCCTCGTTCTCTCCGAGGGTGCCAGCCGAAACGACCAGCGCCGGGCGGCGCTGGCGCGTGTCGCGGTCGGTGTAAGGGAAAGGCACCCTTACGATGTCGCCCTGCTCAAAGATCGGCATAGGCCTTCCGGTCAGCTTCGCTGTCCCACTCGGAGAAGGTCGCGAACGGATCGTCGGCAAGCGGCTCAGCTGCGCGCGATATCACGACACGGTTTTCATCCTCGAGCGTATAGACAATGGAATCGCCTTCCCGAAGGCGCAGTGCAGAACGCACAGCCTGCGGAATGGTTGTCTGTGCTTTGCTCGTTATCTTGCTTGTGATCATTGCTCACCTCTCGATGAATGTAAGGAAGTTCCTTACCGATAGCAATGCGTGGCCATCCGAAGCAAGCAGCCTAGGCCTGCTGCTTGCCGCTCAGCGATGCAAGCACCTCAGCAATAACCCCAGTCGCCTCGCGCAAGCGCTGCTCGCCAAACTCACCGCCATGCCGATCCGCCCATTTCGCCTGGCGTCCTTGTATGTCGCTGAGGGTCACTCTGCCCGCCTCGGTCAACTCCATGAGTTTCGCCCGCTGGTGCGCGGGGTTGTCGCGATAGGCGATCAGGCCCTCGCCTTCGAGAAGATCGGCAACACGCTGCACGCCCTGCCTCGCCAGACCCAAGGCGCGGGCTGTATCGGCTACCGACATCGGCGCATGGTCGGCTGCGGCCAAGACTTGCCAGCGGGCGCTGGTCTGGCCCGCTGGCCTGGCGAGTGTGTCGCCTTCCGCCTGCAGATGTCCCGCAAGCCGCAATACCGCGATCGAGAACTCTGCGAACGCATCGCCCTCGGCTGCTCGTTTCGATTTCATATTGACAATATGTTGTCCATTTTCAATAATGACAATATATTGTCATATTAGATTTGAAATAGCAAGGGAGAGAGGCGATGAAGAAGACGTACCACGGAAGTTGCCATTGCGGCCGGATCAGCTACGAAGCCGATATCGACCTGCAGGCCGGTACCGGCAAATGCAACTGCACGATCTGCTGGAAGCGCCGCTACTGGGGCATCAACATCAAGCCGGAGGATTTCCGGCTGACCTGTGAAGAAGCAGGCATCGGCGACTATCAGTTCGGCAGCATGTCCGGTCATCACCGCTTCTGCACCACCTGCGGCGTGGCACCCTATGGCCACGGCTATGTCGCAGACGTCGGCGGCGACTACGTCTCGATCAATCTCGCCTGCCTCGATGACCTCGATCCGTCGGAACTTGCCGAGGCGCCGCTGCAGCATTTCGACGGCCGCAATAACAGCTGGTGGAACACGCCTGCCGAAATACGGCATCTCTGAAAAAGAAAAGAGCAGCTGACTCTTAATCTGCTCTCTGGTTCAACTCAAACCGGATCGACTTATTCCGGCAGGATACGCACTGCACCGCGATCGGCGCTTGTTGCAAATGCCGCATAGGCCTTCAACGCCGTCGTGACATTACGTTTGCGCACTTCAGCCGGGCGCCAGCCCTTGGCTTCCTGCTCGGCGCGGCGCGTTGCCAGCTCCGCGTCGCTGACGCGCAGGCTGATCGTGCGGTTCGGGATGTCGATGTCGATCATGTCGCCCGGCTGCACGAGGCCGATGGTACCGCCGTTTGCGGCTTCCGGCGAGGCGTGGCCGATCGACAGACCCGAGGTGCCGCCCGAGAAGCGGCCGTCGGTGATCAGCGCGCAGGCCTTGCCGAGGCCCTTCGACTTCAGATAGCTGGTCGGATAGAGCATTTCCTGCATGCCCGGTCCGCCCTTCGGTCCTTCGTAGCGGATGACGACGACATCGCCGGCAACCACTTCGTTGCCGAGAATGGCCTTTACCGCGGCATCCTGGCTTTCATAGACCTTCGCCGGGCCGGAGAATTTCAGGATCGATTCATCGACGCCTGCGGTCTTCACGATGCAGCCGTCGAGCGCCAGATTGCCCTTCAGAACGGCAAGGCCGCCATCCTTGGAGAACGGGTGCTGGGCGTCGCGGATGACGCCCTTCTCACGGTCGAGATCGAGTTCGTCCCAGCGGGCGCTCTGGCTGAAGGCAACCTGCGTCGGCACGCCGCCGGGAGCGGCACTGAAGAGCTTCAGGGCGGCCGGATTGTCGGTGACCGAAATATCCCACTCGGCCAGCGCATCGCCAAGCGTCGGCGCATGAACGGTCGGCAAGCCCGCGTTGATGAGGCCGGCGCGGTTCAGCTCACCGAGGATCGCCATGATGCCGCCGGCACGGTGGACATCTTCCATGTGAACGTCGGATTTCGCAGGTGCCACCTTCGACAGGCAGGGCACGCGGCGCGACAGACGATCGATGTCTTCCATGGTGAAGTCGATTTCGCCCTCATGGGCGGCCGCCAGAATGTGGAGGACGGTATTGGTCGATCCGCCCATGGCAATATCAAGCGCCATGGCATTCTCGAAGGCACCCTTGCTGGCGATGGTGCGCGGCAGTGCCGTTGCATCGTCCTGCTCGTAGTAGCGCTTGGCGAGCGCGACGACGCGGCGGCCGGCTTCGAGGAAGAGTTCCTTGCGGTCCGAATGGGTGGCGAGTGTCGAGCCGTTGCCGGGCAGCGACAGGCCGAGCGCTTCCGTCAGGCAGTTCATCGAATTGGCGGTAAACATGCCGGAGCACGAACCGCAGGTCGGACAGGCCGAACGCTCGATGACCTTGACGTCTTCGTCGGAAACCTTGTCGTCGGCAGCCGCGACCATGGCGTCGACGAGGTCGAGCGCATGGGTCTTGCCGTTCAGAACCACCTTGCCGGCTTCCATCGGACCGCCGGAGACGAAGATCGTCGGGATGTTGAGACGCAGCGACGCCATCAGCATGCCGGGGGTGATCTTGTCGCAGTTGGAGATGCAGACCATGGCGTCGGCGCAATGCGCGTTGACCATGTATTCGACGCTGTCGGCGATCAATTCGCGCGACGGCAGCGAATAGAGCATGCCGTCATGGCCCATGGCGATGCCGTCATCCACCGCGATGGTGTTGAATTCCTTGGCGACACCACCGGCTGCCTCGATTTCGCGGGCAACCAGCTGGCCGAGGTCCTTCAGGTGGACGTGGCCGGGCACGAACTGCGTAAACGAATTCACCACCGCAATGATCGGCTTGCCGAAATCGCTGTCCTTCATGCCCGTGGCGCGCCAAAGGCCGCGCGCGCCCGCCATGTTGCGGCCGTGGGTCGTGGTTCTCGAACGATAGGCTGGCATCGGTGTGTTCCTCAAAGTGCCGGATTTATCTGCGATATAGGGCGGCAAAGCTGTTTGCTGGCCGACGATCGCCGTATTTTGGAATTGTCCTAATCCAATCGGCAGGACCTGTCACTACCGGCAAGGGCAAATCCGGTACGGCGCACCAAGGCGTCCATCGGGCATATACGGAGCGAAGGAGCCTTTTGTTACAGGCTATTCCTTCACATCCGAACACAAAAAATTGGCTTTCCGTCAGGCTGGTTCAAGGCCTAGACACTAATCTGAAAACGCCCATCATGCGTTTAAAGAGATATTTGGGCGGCCCCCAGCCCAGGAGGTTTGAAATGCTGACCTACCGCCCCCCGAAAATCCGCTCGTCGGAGATCACCCCGCATCAGGTCTACCTGCGCCGCCGCGAGTTTCTCGGCGCTGCGACGCTCGGCGCCATGGCGCTCTACGGCGCCGGAAAGGCGAGTGCCGCAGCGCTCAACGCCGTCGACAGCAAATATACGGTCGATGAAAAGACGACGCCGCTGAAGGACGTCACGACCTACAACAATTTCTATGAATTCGGCCTGGACAAGGGCGATCCCGCAGCACTCTCGGGTGACTTCAAGCCCCTGCCCTGGACCGTCAAGGTCGACGGTATGGTCAACAAGCCCGGCACATTCGATCTGGATGCGCTGATGAAGGAATTCCCGATCGAAAGCCGCACCTACCGGATGCGCTGCGTCGAAGCATGGTCGATGGTCATCCCCTGGGACGGTTTTCCGCTGGCTGCTCTGCTGAACAAGGTCGAGCCGCAGGGCAGCGCCAAATACGTGGCCTTCGAAACCGTGGTTCGTCCTGAAGAGATGCCGGGACAGAAGGGTATTTTCCAGTCGCTCGAATGGCCCTATGTCGAGGGCCTTCGCCTCGATGAGGCGATGAACCCGCTGACGCTGCTCGCCGTCGGCCTCTATGGCGAAACGCTGCCGAACCAGAACGGCGCGCCGATCCGCCTCGTGGTTCCCTGGAAATATGGCTTCAAGGGAATCAAGTCGATCGTCCGCATCACGCTCACCGACCAGCAGCCGAAGAACACCTGGCAGGTCACCAACGCCCAGGAATACGGCTTCTATGCCAACGTGAACCCGGCGGTCGATCACCCGCGCTGGAGCCAGGCGACAGAACGGCGGATCGGCGAAAGCGGCTTCTTCGGCGCCAGCCGCCATCCGACGCTACCCTTCAACGGCTACGCCGACGAGGTCGCGAGCCTCTATTCCGGTATGGATCTGAGAGCGAACTTCTGATGGCGGGTCTTTCGTTCAGTCTGCCGAAGCGCTGGCAGCCGGCTTCCGTCTGGGCGCTCTATGCCGTCGGCCTGCTGCCCGCCGCATGGACCTTCTATCTCGGCGCCAGCGACCAGCTCGGCGCCGACCCGGTCAAGACATTCGAGCTCTTCCTCGGCCTCTGGACGATCCGCTTCCTGATCCTGACGCTGGCCGTCTCCGCGGTCCGCGACCTGCTCGGCTGGAACTATCTGCGCTACCGCCGGGCGCTGGGGCTGCTGACCTTCTACTATGCGCTGATGCATTTCACCGTCTACATGGTGCTCGACCAGGCGCTGGACCTGTCTGCGGTTCTGGATGACGTCTTGAAGCGGCCGTTCATCATGTTCGGCATGGCAGGGCTTGCCCTTCTCGTTCCCCTCGCCGTCACGTCGAATAATTTCTCGATCCGCAAGATGGGCATGAAATGGATCTGGCTGCACAAGCTGATCTACATCATCGCCGCCGCGGGTGCCCTGCACTTCGCGCTGTCGACCAAGATCCTCGACCTCGAGCAATATATCTATGTCGGCCTGATCATCCTGCTGATCCTCTACCGGTCCTGGCGGCCAATCGCCAAGAGCCGGAAACGGGCGACACAAGGGCGCCAGAGAGGGCGGACTGCAGCGACAGTGAGCTAGCGGCGAAGCGAGCCCCGGCTCGGCATGGAAAACTGCGGCAATTCTGCAGGTCCGAAGCCTATGGACGCCGATAGTTCAGCGCCTAAATCAATATCCGTGAAGGATAGTGTTTGAATGGCCGCTATCGCGCGCGGGACCGCCCCATGAAAACTGCAGCGCTTGCTTTCGGATTTTGGCTACTGGCCGCCGTACCGCCTGGTCTGACGGCTCAGGCGGACCAGTTGGTGCGATTTGACAGTGCCGCCGTTAAGCCAAGCCCGTTCCTCGCCCGCAAGATAAAAGACGAAGGCATCAGTCTTCCGCAATCCCAGGCCACGCACTTGCAGGGCCATCTAAGCCGGCCGCCGGGAGACGGTCCATTTCCGGCCGTCGTCGTCATGCATGGCTGCGGCGGCATCCATCCGAACACCAGGACCTATTGGCCGCAGCGACTGACCTCATGGGGCTACGCCGTCCTTGTCGTCGACAGCTTCACGACCCGCAATATCGACAACACCTGTCAACGCTATCTGCCGGATCGTGTCTTCGATGCCTATGGCGCGCTCGATTATCTGGCCACTTTGCCGTTCGTCGATGCTGGGCATGTCGCGCTGCTGGGGTTTTCCGCTGGTGGGATCGCGGCGCTGGAGGCCACGAAAGCCGAGGGCAACGAACAGCTTATGGACCGTAAATTCAAGGCAGCGGTCGGCTACTATCCGGTCTGCGCACCTCATGCCGGCGATGCGACGGTACCGACCTTGATCCTGAATGGCGATGTCGACGATTGGAGCCCGGTCGAACGCTGCCGGCAGAGGATTTCACATCTCAGCGGCAAAGGCCCTCCCATCGAACTCGATGTCTATCCTGGTGCCTATCACGCATTCGATGCGCCGGACGTTGCAACGCCGAAGATGATGCTCGGCCATAGGGAGGAATATGACGCCCCCGCCGCCGAACAGTCCTTCGCGCGGGTGAAAGACTTCCTGCACCAATATCTGCAGAACTGAATGCAGCCCGCCACCACAAACGAAAACAGCCGGGCTTTGCAGCCCGGCTGTTTTGCTTCCGGAGAACCGGAAAGAATTAAGCAGCTTCAGCCGCAGCGGCTTCTGCTTCGACGCGAGCCTTGTCGGCTGCGCCCTTTGCGCTGACGTCGCGGTCAACGAATTCGACGACTGCGAGAGCGGCGTTGTCGCCCTGGCGGAAGCCGGCCTTCATGATACGCAGGTAGCCGCCGTTGCGGGTGGCGTAGCGCGTAGCAATCGCGTCGAACAGCTTCGAGACGACAGCGGTGTCGCGGATCTGCGAGATCGCCTGACGGCGAGCGTGCAGGTCGCCGCGCTTGCCGAGGGTAACGAGCTTTTCAACGATCGGACGGATTTCCTTTGCCTTCGGCAGGGTGGTCACGATCTGCTCATGCAGGATGAGCGAAGCCGCCATGTTGGCAAACATTGCCTTGCGGTGGCTGGCAGTTCTGTTCAGCTTGCGGCCGGCTTTTGCGTGGCGCATTGCTATTCTCCTTTGATGCAGGGCTCTTCGCTTCTAGCGGGCCTGCCGTTTCCTGGCACATACAGGCGATCTGCCTGCTGTTTGACTGGGAAAGGCAGCCTCAGAGCCTGCCTTTTTGGTTCTTAATACTGGTCTTCGTAACGCTTTGCGAGATCTTCGATGTTCTCGGGCGGCCATGCCGGCACTTCCATGCCGAGGTGCAGGCCCATGGAAGCGAGAACTTCCTTGATTTCGTTCAGCGACTTGCGACCAAAGTTCGGGGTGCGGAGCATTTCTGCTTCGGTCTTCTGAATGAGGTCGCCGATGTAGACGATGTTGTCGTTCTTCAGGCAGTTTGCCGAGCGAACGGACAGTTCGAGTTCGTCTACCTTCTTCAGGAGCGCCGGGTTGAAAGCCAGTTCGGTGACGGCTTCTTCCTCGGTTTCCTTCTGCGGCTCGTCGAAGTTGACGAACACGCCAAGCTGATCCTGGAGGATGCGAGCCGCGAAAGCGACTGCGTCTTCACCGGAGATCGAGCCATCGGTTTCGATGGTCATGTTCAGCTTGTCGTAGTCGAGAACCTGTCCTTCACGGGTATTTTCAACCTTGTAGGACACCTTCTTGACCGGCGAATACAGGCTGTCGACCGGGATGAGACCGATCGGAGCATCTTCCGCACGATTGCGTTCGGCCGGAACGTAGCCCTTGCCGTTGTTGACGGTGAATTCCATACGGATTTCGGCGCCCTCGTCGAGCGTGCAGATCACATGCTCGGGGTTGAGGATTTCAATATCGCCGACCGTCTGGATGTCGCCAGCCGTTACAACGCCCGGGCCCTGCTTGCGCACGACCATACGCTTTGCGTCGTCGCCATCCATCTTGATGGCGATTTCCTTGATGTTGAGCACGATGTCCGTAACGTCTTCGCGGACGCCCGGGATCGAGGAGAATTCATGCAGCACGCCATCGATCTGCACTGCCGTCACTGCAGCACCGCGCAGCGAGGAGAGCAGAACGCGGCGAAGCGCGTTGCCGAGGGTGAGGCCGAAACCGCGCTCCAGCGGCTCTGCTACAAGCGTCGCCTTGGTGCGCGAGCTCGAAGAGAACTCGACCTTGTTCGGCTTGATCAATTCCTGCCAGTTCTTCTGAATCATATCTTTGCCTTCCGTTCGTTGCCACCATCCAATCGTGGCAACCGAGCTTGAGAAGCGCCGGGAGCGCGACTGCGCTCACCGGCGTTGTGAGTGGCGATGATCAGACGCGGCGCTTCTTGCGCGGACGGCAGCCATTGTGCGGGATCGGGGTCACGTCGCGGATGGACGTGATCATGAAACCGGCAGCCTGGAGCGCGCGCAGAGCGGATTCACGGCCGGAACCCGGGCCGCAAACTTCGACTTCCAGCGACTTCATGCCATGTTCCTGAGCCTTCTTTGCGCAGTCTTCAGCAGCGATCTGGGCAGCGAACGGGGTCGACTTGCGCGAACCCTTGAAGCCCTTGGCACCAGCAGACGACCAGGCAATCGCGTTGCCCTGTGCGTCGGTGATGGTGATCATCGTGTTGTTGAAGGTCGAGTTGACGTGCGCCACGCCCGACGAGATGTTTTTACGTTCGCGACGGCGAACGCGTACGGCTTCCTTGGCCATTCTTATCCCTTTCTTGGATATCGTCACCGCCGTAATGCCAGCGGCTCCACCGGAGTGATACCCGACAGGCACCGCTCCAAACTCAAAAGAGGCCGGCGGACCGCCAGCCTCCCCTTCCCGGTTTCCCGGAAATTACTTCTTCTTACCAGCGATCGCCTTTGCCGGACCCTTGCGGGTGCGAGCATTGGTGTGCGTGCGCTGACCGCGGACCGGAAGGCCGCGACGATGACGAAGGCCGCGGTAGCAGCCGAGGTCCATCAGGCGCTTGATGTTCATCGCGGTGTCGCGACGAAGATCACCTTCTACCTGATAATCGCGGTCGATGGTTTCGCGGATCTGGAGCACTTCGGAGTCCGTCAGCTGATGGACGCGCTTGTCGGCCGGAAGACCGACCTTCTCCATGATTTCCTTAGCAAACTTCGGACCAATCCCGTGAATGTAGGTCAACGCGATAATCACGCGCTTCGCAGTCGGGATGTTGACGCCAGCGATACGTGCCACGCCTGTTCTCCTTGCATTCCTGTTGCCATCCGGCAAGAGGGCTTCGTTATGCCGCCCTCCGTAGGGCCGCTCGTTCATATTTGGGGTTCGTACATGTCAAAACGACCGAACCCGGACTTCCTTGGGAAATCCGCGCCGATCGCATCAAATGTCGCGAGTTGGCGCG
This sequence comes from Rhizobium sp. BE258, assembly GCF_031457345.1. Taxonomy (NCBI): domain Bacteria; kingdom Pseudomonadati; phylum Pseudomonadota; class Alphaproteobacteria; order Hyphomicrobiales; family Rhizobiaceae; genus Rhizobium; species Rhizobium sp. BE258. Next base: position 12,686 of record NZ_JAVDWL010000008.1, on the reverse strand, counting down.
GTGTTTAACGGAATCAGTGCTGAAAGGCAACCGCTCCCGCCAAGTTTATTTTCGAAGACCTAGAGCTTCGAAAGAATGGCGTCGATCTCCGCAGTCACGTGATCGATATCCGCCATTCCATCCACCACCTTCAGCTTACCCTTTGCATGGTAATAGCCGATCAGCGGCGACGTTTCCTTGTAGTAGGCTGCCAGGCGGGTCACCACGGTCTCGCGGTTGTCGTCCGGGCGGCGCTTGAAGTGAGTCGAACCGCAGCGGTCGCAGACCCCCTCCACCTTCGGCTTCACGTTGGTGTCGTGATAGCCGGCGCCGCAGTTGGCGCAGGTGTAACGGCCGGAGACGCGATCAGCGAGGATCTTGTCGTCGACTTCAATCTCAATGACGGCCGAGAGCTCGATCCCCTTGCCCTTCAGCATCACCTCGGTGGCATCCGCCTGCACGAGCGTGCGCGGGAAGCCGTCGAGGATGAAGCCGTTGGCACAATCGGGAGCATCGAGACGCTCGGAGACGATGGCATTGACGATCTCGTCGGAAACAAGCTTGCCGGCGTCCATGACAGCCTTTGCCCGCTTGCCTACCTCCGTGCCGGCCTGAACGGCTGCACGGAGCATGTCACCGGTGGAGAGCTGCGGAATGCCGTGCTTCTCCACGATCCGCTGGGCCTGGGTCCCCTTACCCGCGCCCGGCGGCCCCAAAAGTATGAGTCTCATCGCCCCCTCTTTCCTCCACGCAACTTCGATTTCTTGATCAGGCCTTCGTACTGCTGTGCAATCAGGTGACCCTGAATCTGCGCAACCGTATCAAGAGTTACGCTAACCACGATCAAAAGCGAAGTCCCACCAAGGGATAATGGGATGCCGGTTTGCGACACCAGGATCTCGGGCAGGATGCAGACGAACACGAGGTAGATTGCGCCGATCACCGTGATTCGGGTCAGGACGTAATCGATATATTCGGCGGTACGCTCACCTGGACGGATGCCCGGGATGAAGCCGCCATGCTTCTTGAGATTGTCGGCCGTGTCCTTCGGATTGAAGACGATGGCCGTATAGAAGAAGGCGAAGAAGGCGATCAACGCGCCGTAAAGCAGCATGTAGAGCGGCTGGCCGTGGCCGAGCGCGGCTACGATCGACGTCGCCCAGGACGGCAGAGCCGTGGTGTTGGCAAAGCCAGCAAGCGTTGCCGGCAGCAACAGCAGCGACGACGAGAAGATCGCCGGAATGACGCCCGATGTGTTGAGCTTCAGCGGCAGGTGCGACGTGTCGCCCTGGAACATGCGGTTGCCCACCTGGCGCTTCGGATACTGGATCAGAAGGCGGCGCTGGGCGCGTTCCACGAAGACGATGACGGCGATGACGCCAATGGCGATCAGGATGACGGCGAGAATCAGCGTCGTCGACAGAGCGCCGGTGCGGCCGAGCTCGAGGGTGCCGGCCAGTGCGGTCGGAAGACCTGCGGCGATACCGGCGAAGATGATCAGCGAAATACCGTTGCCGATGCCGCGCGAGGTGATCTGCTCACCGAGCCACATCAGGAACATCGTGCCGCCGAGCAGCGTGATGACGGTCGAAATCTTGAAGAACCAGCCCGGATCGACGACGAGACCGTTGCCGCTCTGGAGGCCGACCGCAATACCATAGGCCTGCAGCGTGCCGAGCAGCACCGTGCCGTAACGGGTGTACTGGTTGATGATCTTGCGGCCCTGCTCGCCTTCCTTCTTCAGATTTTCGAGCGCCGGCACGACCGAGGTCATGAGCTGCACGATGATCGAAGCGGAAATGTAAGGCATGATGCCGAGCGCGAAGATCGCCATACGCTGTACGGCGCCGCCCGAGAACATGTTGAAGAGGCCGAGAATGCCGCCTGCCTGGCCGCGGAAGGCCTGGGCATAGGCTTCAGGGTTGAGGCCCGGAAGCGGGATGTGCGTACCCAGGCGATAGACGAGGAGAGCTGCCAGTGTGAACCACAGGCGCTTCTTGAGATCCTCAGCTTTGGCGAAGGTCGAAAAATTAAGATTGGAAGCCAACTGTTCCGCTGCAGAAGCCATGCGATTCTCCGCGCTACCCATTCCAGCCCTTCGCGAAGTGGCCGGACCCGGAAAAGGTATGTCAATATTCAAAAGCCGGGCTTCGGACGGATTGCTGGCGCAACCATTGCCTCACCCTTGATTTCGTCGGAAACCGGCACGCCGCGGGGGTGCAACGATACAGGTTTTGTGAGGCCCACATATGGGAGCAAAATCGCCCGGTGTGAAGCACCCCGGGCGACATATCATAAGATTATTATTCTGCCGCTGCGGCAGAAAGAAGCGTGATGGAACCGCCAGCCTTTTCGATCTTCTCGACAGCAGACTTGGAAGCGCCTGCAACTTCGATCTTGACCTTGGCCTTGAGTTCGCCGCCGGACAGGACGCGAACGCCGTCCTTGGCACGGCGGATGACGCCAGCAGCCTTCAGGGCAGCTGCGTCAACGGTCTGCTTGGCATCGAGCTTGCCGGCATCGACGGCAGCCTGGATGCGCTCAAGCGACACGACAACGTAGTCGGCCTTGAAGATGTTGTTGAAGCCGCGCTTCGGCAGACGACGGTAGATTGGCATCTGACCGCCTTCGAAGCCGTTGATGGCAACGCCCGAACGGGACTTCTGGCCCTTGACGCCGCGACCACCGGTCTTGCCCGAGCCCGAGCCGATACCGCGTCCGAGACGCTTACGGCTGTGGGTCGAACCTTCGTTGTCCTTGATTTCGTTCAGTTTCATGATCGTATCCCCTGCTTACTTCTCGTCGACGATACGAACGAGATGCTGCACAGCGCGGATCATGCCACGGACGGAAGGCGTATCTTCCAGCGTGCGGCGGCGGTGCATCTTGTTGAGGCCCAGACCGATCAGCGTGCGCTGCTGAACGTCAGGACGGCGGATTGGGCTGCCGATCTGCTCGACGGTAACCGTCTTTGCTTCGGTCTTCTTGGTAGCCTTGGCCATGGGTCAGACTCCTCTTATTCTTCAGAGGCGTTGCCGGAGGCGGCACGGCGAGCCTGAAGCGTAGCATACTTGATGCCGCGCTGAGCTGCGATGTCCTTCGGGTGAACCTGGTGCTTCAGAGCGTCGAAGGTAGCGCGAACCATGTTGTATGGGTTCGAGGAACCGGTCGACTTGGCGACAACGTCGTGAACGCCGAGCGTTTCGAAAACGGCGCGCATCGGACCACCGGCGATGATACCGGTACCGACCTTGGCCGAGCGCAGCAGAACCTTGCCGGCGCCGTGGCGGCCGTGAACGTCGTGATGCAGGGTACGGCCTTCGCGCAGCGGCACGAAGATCAGCTCGCGCTTGGCGGCTTCCGTGGCCTTGCGGATCGCTTCCGGCACTTCGCGTGCCTTGCCGTGACCAAAGCCTACGCGGCCCTTCTGGTCACCGACGACGACGAGAGCGGCAAAACCGAAACGGCGGCCACCCTTGACGACCTTGGCGACGCGGTTGATCGCGACCAGCTTGTCGACGAATTCGCTATCGCGCTCTTCGCGGCTCTGACGGTCATCCCGCGAGCCTCTTCTTTCCTGTGCCATTGTCCTTTTCCTTTTTCTTTTCCGGGTGCAACGGGCAAACAAAACGAGGACCGCATCAGCCTCCCATCAGGGAGCGTTTGCGGTCCGGTGAGATCCGGCCGGCGCTTCGCAGCGTCCGGCCGGAAACTTTATTAGAAGGACAGACCGCCTTCGCGGGCTGCGTCTGCCAGGGCCTTGATACGGCCGTGGTAGATGAAGGCGCCACGGTCGAATACGACCTCGCTGACGCCTGCCTTCGTTGCGCGCTCTGCAACGAGCTTGCCGACGAGGGCAGCTGCTGCGGTATCGGCACCGGTCTTCAGAGAACCGCGCAGATCCTTATCGAGAGTCGAGGCAGACGCGAGCGTCTTGCCTGCAACATCGTCGATGACCTGAACGTAGATGTTCTTCGAGGAGCGATGAACCGACAGGCGCGGACGGCCATTGGCCACCGACTTGAGATGACGGCGCACGCGGTTGGCACGACGTGCAAGTGCTTCTTTCCTGCTAGCCATTTCGCGTGATCCTTACTTCTTCTTGCCTTCTTTGCGGATGATCCGCTCTTCGGCATACTTGACGCCCTTGCCCTTGTAAGGCTCAGGACCGCGGTATTCGCGGATTTCTGCGGCAACCTGGCCGACCTGCTGCTTGTTGATGCCGGTGACGACGATTTCCGTCGGCTTCGGCACAGCGATCGTGATGCCCTGCGGCGGCTCATAAACCACGTCGTGGCTGAAACCGAGCGCCAGCTGCAGGTTCTTGCCCTGAAGCGATGCGCGGTAACCGACGCCGTTGATTTCGAGCTTGCGCTCGAAGCCGTCCTTGACGCCCTTGAAGATGTTTTCGATCATCGTGCGGGACATGCCCCACTTCGAACGAGCATCCTTCGACTGCGTGAGCGGCGTGACCACAACCGCGTTGTTTTCGAGCTTGATGCCGACTTCGTCGTTTGCGACGAAGAACAGCTCGCCCTTCGGGCCCTTTGCAGTAACCTTCTGGCCTTCGACCGTAGCCGTGATCCCAGCAGGTACCTGAACGGGCTTCTTACCGATACGAGACATGTTTCAATCCTGTCTGTTCGCTATGGAGATCCTTGCTCAATCTTAGAAGACCGAGCAAAGAACCTCGCCACCAACGTTCTGTTCGCGAGCCTGGTGATCGGCCATCACACCCTTCGGAGTCGAAAGGATGGTGATGCCGAGGCCGTTCGCGACCTGCGGAATGGACTTGACCGAGACATAAACCCGGCGGCCCGGCTTGGACACGCGGCCGATCTCACGGATCACCGATGTGCCTTCGTAGTACTTCAGCTCGATGCTGAGTTCCGACTTGCCATTGCCGAAATCGACAACGGAATAGCCACGGATGTAGCCTTCGGACTGCAGAACATCGAGAACGCGTGCACGGAGCTTCGAAGCAGGCGTCGATACCGACGACTTGCGGCGGGAAGCGCCGTTACGGATGCGAGTGAGCATATCGCCCAACGGATCAGTCATTGTCATCTAACCTGCTCCTTACCAGCTGGACTTGACGATGCCCGGCACCTTGCCGAGATTGCCGAGTTCACGCAGTGCGATACGCGACATGCGCAGTTTGCGGTAGTATGCGCGCGGACGGCCCGATACTTCACAACGGTTGCGAATACGGGTCTTCGATCCATCGCGCGGCAGGGATGCCAGCTTGATCGAGGCCTTGAACCGCTCTTCAATCGGAAGAGACTGGTTCATGATGATCGCCTTCAGAGCTGCACGCTTTGCAGCCTGATTTGCGACCGTAGTACGGCGGCGCTTGTTCTTTTCAACTGCGCTGGTCTTCGCCATGTCAGGTTCCTTTTCTACGCTCGTCGTTACGGTTACTGACGGAACGGGAAGCTGAACTCTGTGAGCAGAGCGCGTGCTTCGTCGTCCTTCGTTGCCGTCGTGCAAACGATGATGTCCATGCCCCACATCTGATCAACCTTATCGTAGTTGATCTCAGGGAACACAATGTGCTCCTTGATGCCCATGGCGAAGTTGCCACGGCCGTCAAAGCTCTTCGGGTTCAGGCCGCGGAAGTCGCGAACGCGCGGAAGCGCGATGTTCACGAGACGGTCCAGGAACTCGTACATGCGGGCGCCGCGGAGAGTAACCTTCGCGCCGATCGGCATCTGTTCGCGGACCTTGAAGCCAGCGATGGAGTTACGTGCACGGGTGATGACCGGCTTCTGACCAGCGATAGCGGCCAGGTCGGCAGCAGCAACAGTCGGCTTCTTCGAATCAGCCGTTGCTTCACCAACACCCATGTTGATTACGATCTTGTCGAGCTTCGGGATCATCATCTCGTTGGCGTAGGAGAACTTCTCCTGCATGGCCGCACGGATGCGCTCGACATATTCCTTCTTGAGCCGTGGCTCGTACTTTGCCTCAGCCATCAGATCACCTCACCGGAACGCTTAGCTACACGGACCTTCTTGCCGTCAACAACCTTGAAACCAACGCGGGTCGGCTTGCCGTCCTTGTCGATGATGGAAAGGTTGGACAGGTGAACCGAAGCTTCCTTGTTGATGATGCCGGCTTCCTGGGTCTGCGTCTGGCGCTGATGGCGCTTTACGACGTTGACGCCGCGGACAACGGCACGATCTTCCTTGGGCAGGACCTGGAGGACTTCGCCAGTACGGCCCTTGTCCTTGCCTGCGAGCATGACGACCTTGTCGCCCTTACGAATCTTCTGCATCGGTCTCGCTCCTTACAGTACTTCAGGAGCCAGCGAGATGATCTTCATGTGGTTCTTGGCGCGAAGTTCGCGCGGAACCGGTCCGAAGATACGGGTGCCGATCGGCTCTTTTTTGTTGTCGATGAGGACTGCTGCATTGGTGTCGAAGCGGATGATGCTGCCATCAACACGACGGATTTCCTTGGCGGTGCGAACGACAACCGCCTTCATCACGTCACCCTTCTTCACGCGGCCGCGCGGGATCGCTTCCTTGATCGAAACGACGATAACGTCGCCGATCGAGGCATACTTGCGCTTCGAGCCGCCCAGCACCTTGATGCACATGACACGACGTGCGCCGGAATTATCCGCCACGTCGAGGTTTGTTTGCATCTGAATCATATCAGGTCGCCTTTTTGGTTTACCGGAATGGTTGGGCTCTCGCCCCCTACCCCGGCTTATGAAAATTGTCAGCCGGCCGCTTGCCACAAGGACAGGCGAAAACACGGCAATAGCTTGAATAGCGCGGGATCGATCGTGCCAGGGTGGTTTCCCAACGGGACCTTCCGTGCGCTCAAAGCAAAAGAACGCCCGGCTTTCGAGCGTTCTGACGCTGCTTCATACAGATATTTCCGCGAGGCGCAAGGCCTCGCCGAAAATTCTTACTTAGCCTGGGCGGAAATGACCGTCCAACGCTTGTCCTTGGAGATCGGCGCGCATTCCTCGATGGAAACGGTATCGCCGATCTTATACTGGTTGTTTTCGTCGTGGGCCTTGTACTTCTTGGAACGACGAACGGTCTTCTGGAGCAGCGGGTGAGCGAAACGGCGCTCGACGCGGACTACCACAGTCTTCTCGTTCTTGTCGCCAACGACGACGCCCTGCAGAATGCGCTTCGGCATGATTTTTTCCTTTACGCCTTTGCTTCTGCCGCCTTCTGGCGGGCAATGGTTTTCACGCGGGCGATATCCTTGCGGACTTCGTCGATACGCGAGGACTTTTCGAGCTGGCCGGTTGCCTTCTGGAAGCGCAGGTTGAACTGCTCCTTCTTCAGGTCGGCGAGCTTGTCCTTGAGCTGATCGGCCGTGAGGCCGCGGACTTCTTCGGCTTTCATCTGCCTCTCCTTACTCTGCAATGCGCTGTACGAAGCGCGTCTTGACCGAGAGCTTGGCAGAGCCGAGACGAAGTGCCTCGCGGGCGATCTCTTCGCTGACGCCGTCGATCTCGAACATCATACGGCCGGGCTTGACCTTGCATGCCCAGTATTCAACGGAGCCCTTACCCTTACCCATACGGACTTCGGTCGGCTTTGCGGTTACCGGAACATCCGGGAACACGCGGATCCACACACGGCCGGCACGCTTCATGTAGCGCGTGATCGCGCGGCGGGCCGCTTCGATTTCACGTGCGTTGACGCGGTTTGGCTCCTGAGCCTTAAGGCCGAATTCACCAAAGGCGAGATCAGACCCACCCTTGGCGACGCCCTTGATGCGGCCCTTGAATTGCTTGCGGTACTTGGTACGCTTTGGCTGCAACATTTTCTTATTCTCCGAACTTCTTAGCCACCAACGCTATCAAGCGTTGTCGCGGCGACGATCGCGATCACGGCTAGCCGGACCCTGAGCATCACCCTCGAGTGCGCGGCGCTCGGAGGCCATCGGATCGTGCTCAAGGATTTCGCCCTTGAAGATCCAAACCTTGATGCCGCAGATACCGAAAGCGGTTTCCGCTTCGGCTGTGCCATAGTCGATGTCCGCACGCAGCGTGTGGAGCGGAACGCGACCTTCGCGATACCATTCCGTACGAGCGATTTCGGCACCGCCGAGACGGCCTGCGCAGGTGATCTTGATGCCTTCGGCGCCAAGACGCATGGCAGACTGAACAGCGCGCTTCATGGCGCGGCGGAAAGCCACGCGACGCTCGAGCTGCTGGGCGATCGACTGGGCAACCAGCGTTGCGTCGACTTCCGGCTTGCGAACTTCAACAATGTTGAGGTGCGTTTCGGAGTTCGTCATGTCCGACAGCTTCTTGCGGAGCTTGTCGATGTCTGCACCCTTCTTGCCGATGATCAGACCCGGGCGAGCCGAGTGGATCGTGACGCGGCACTTCTTGTGCGGACGCTCGATGACGACCTTGGCGATACCAGCCTGCTTCAGTTCGCTCATGACGAACTTACGCATCTTCAGGTCTTCGTGCAGCAGCTGACCGTATTCGGCATTGTCCGCAAACCAGCGGCTATCCCAGGTACGGTTGATGCCAAGACGGAAACCGATTGGATTGATTTTCTGACCCATTATGCGGCCTCCTCTTGTGCCTGCACTTCGCGCACGACGATCGTCAGGTGCGCGAACGGCTTCTCGACGCGAGATGCACGGCCGCGGCCACGAGCGTGGAAGCGCTTCATGACAATCGACTTGCCAACGTAGGCTTCTGCTACGACCAGCGAGTCAACGTCGAGATCGTGGTTGTTCTCGGCGTTTGCGATCGCAGATTCGAGCGTCTTCTTGACGGCGCCCGAAATGCGCTTGCGCGAAAATTCCAGCTCAGCGAGTGCACGCTCGACCTTCATGCCGCGGATAAGCGCGGCCACCAGGTTGAGCTTCTGTGGGCTGACGCGGAGCGTGCGGGCGACTGCTTGCGCCTCGTTGTCCTTCAGCCGGCGTTCGGCTTTTGCCTTGCCCATCGTTACTTCCTCTTTGCCTTCTTGTCCGCGCCGTGACCGTAGTAGGTCCGCGTCGGAGAGAATTCACCGAACTTGTGACCGACCATGTCTTCGTTGACGCTGACCGGTACATGCTTGCTGCCGTTGTAGACGCCGAAGGTGAGACCGACGAACTGCGGCAGGATCGTGGAGCGACGGCTCCAGATCTTGATTACTTCTGCACGTCCGCCTTCACGAACCTTCTCAGCCTTCTTGAGAAGATAGCCGTCAACGAACGGACCTTTCCATACTGAACGAGCCATTGGAGACTTCCTCTCTTACTTCTTACGCTGATGACGCGAGCGCATGATCATCTTGTCGGTCGACTTGTTCGACCGGGTGCGCTTGCCCTTGGTCGGCTTGCCCCACGGAGTAACCGGGTGACGGCCACCAGAGGTGCGGCCTTCACCACCGCCGTGCGGGTGGTCGACCGGGTTCATGACGACACCGCGGTTATGCGGACGCTTGCCGCGCCACACCGTACGACCGGCCTTGCCGTCGTTGATGTTGCCGTGGTCAGGGTTCGAAACCGCACCGATCGTCGCCAGGCAAGAGCCGTGAACGAGACGCTGTTCGCCAGAGTTCAGACGAAGGATCGCCATGCCTGCATCGCGGCCGACCAGCTGAGCGTAGCCGCCAGCCGAGCGGGCGATCTGACCACCCTTGCCGGGCTTCATTTCCACGTTGTGGATGATGGAGCCGACCGGGATGTACTGCAGCGGCATTGCGTTGCCGGGCTTTACGTCGACAGCCTTTTCAGAAGCGATGACCTTGTCGCCGGCAGCGAGACGCTGCGGAGCGATGATGTAGGCCTGTTCGCCGTCTGCGTAAGCGATGAGCGCGATGAAAGCCGTACGGTTCGGGTCATACTCGATACGCTGAACCGTGCCTTCAACTTCAAACTTGCGGCGCTTGAAGTCGATCAGACGGTAGGTACGCTTGTGACCGCCGCCGATGAAGCGGGCAGTGATACGGCCGAGGTTGTTACGGCCACCGCTCTTCGTCAGACCTTCCGTCAGCGCCTTGACCGGCTTGCCCTTGTAGAGCGAGGAGCGGTCGACGATGACCAGCTGACGCTGGCTCGGGGTGATAGGATTGAATGTTTTCAATGCCATGTTTTTATTCCTCAGAGACCGGTGGAGACGTCGATCGTCTGGCCTTCAGCCAGCGTTACGACAGCCTTCTTCACGTCCTGCTGCTTGCCGGCAAAACCGCGGAAACGCTTGGTCTTGCCCTTGCGGAGCAGCGTGTTGACGGCCGTGACCTTGACGCCGAAGAGCGCCTCGACTGCAGCCTTGATTTCCGGCTTCGACGCCTTCTTGGCGACATTGAAAACAACCTGGTTGTTCTCAGATACCAGAGTGGACTTTTCGGTGATCGACGGCGAGACGATCACATCATAGTGGCGAAGATCGGTCACTTGAAACGCTCCTCTAGAGCTTCAACGGCAGCCTTGGAAAGCACGAGCTTGCCGCGGCGGACGATGTCATAAACGTTGATGCCCTGGATCGGGAGAACATCGATGTTCGGGATGTTCTGGGCAGCGAGCTTGAAGTTGCCGTCGAGCTCAGCACCACCGATGAAGAGCGCGTTGGTCAGACCGAGCGTCTCGAAGGTAGCGGCCAGAGCCTTGGTCTTTGCTTCAGCAGCAACGAGGTTGTCGATGATGATGACATCATCGGACTTCAGCTTTGCCGACAGGGCGAGACGCAGGCCGAGAGCGCGAACCTTCTTCGGAAGGTCGTGTTCGTGGCTGCGGGCGACCGGGCCGTGAGCCTTACCACCGCCGCGGAACTGCGGAGCACGAGCCGAATGGTGACGAGCGCGGCCCGTACCCTTCTGCTTGTACATCTTGGCGCCGGTGCGCCAAACGTCGGCGCGGCCCTTGGCCTGGTGAGTGCCCTGCTGCTTCTTGGCAAGCTGCCAGCGGATAACGCGGGCAAGAATGTCTTCACGGGGCTCGAGGCCGAAAATCGCGTCAGAAAGAGAAACCTTCCCTGCGTCTTTTCCCTCGAGGGTCTTGACGTTGAATTCCATTGGTCCGGCTCCCTTACTTCGCTGCCGACTTGACGGCATCGCGCACGATGATCCAGGCACCCTTGGAACCGGGTACTGCACCCTTGATCAGGATCAGACCGCGATCTTCATCGGTCGAAACCACTTCCAGGTTCTGAGTCGTAACGCGCGTCTGGCCCATGTGACCAGCCATCTTCTTGTTCTTGAAAACCTTGCCCGGATCCTGGCGCGAGCCCGTCGAACCGTGCGAACGGTGCGAAACCGACACACCGTGCGTGGCGCGGAGACCGCCGAAGCCGTGGCGCTTCATGGCGCCGGCAAAGCCCTTACCGATCGTGGTACCCGTCACATCGACGAGCTGACCGGCTGCGAAGTGACCAGCCTTGATTTCGGTGCCAACTTCGAGGAGCTGATCTTCCGAAACGCGGAATTCCTGGAGCTTCGCCTTCGGCTCAACGTTGGCAACTGCGAAGTTGCCGCGCATGGCCTTGGAGGTATTCTTGACCTTGGCCGTGCCAGCACCAAGCTGGACAGCGACGTAGCCATTCTTTTCGACAGTACGCGTAGCGACGACCTGGCAGCCTTCCATACGCAGTACGGTAACTGGAACATGCTCACCAGCGTCGTTGTAGACGCGTGTCATGCCCACCTTCTGTGCAATCACACCTGAACGCATCGGTTCAATCCTTCCAAATCCGCTCGAGCAGGGCTCAGAGCTTGATCTCAACATCGACACCGGCGGCGAGATCGAGCTTCATCAGCGCGTCTACCGTCTGCGGGGTCGGATCTACGATGTCGAGGAGGCGCTTATGCGTGCGCATCTCGAACTGCTCGCGGCTCTTCTTGTCGATGTGTGGGGACCGGTTAACCGTAAACTTCTCGATGCGAGTCGGAAGCGGAACGGGGCCCCGGACGCTTGCGCCGGTGCGCTTCGCCGTCGACACAATCTCGCGCGTGGAAGCATCGAGAATTCGGTGATCGAACGCCTTCAGGCGAATGCGGATATTTTGGCCGTTCATTCGACATTATCCTTGTGTTCTGTTTTTCGCGCGCCCTTCTCAAGACGCGTTTTTTGTTTTCGCTAAGGCGGACCACCGGTTTCAAAGATCGAGAAGGACACCGCGAGAACGGCATCCCTATCCACTCTTCGGGCCTTTAAAGCCCACCTTATTGTTAGTTTTGTTCGCCGCTCCGCGAACGAAGCAGCACGCAAATCGCGCTTGCGCGCCATTTGCAACATTTCTGTGTAATAAGCAAGCGGCCTAAACCGCCTGCATCATAATAATGTCATTCGAATCGGCCGCCCCTTTCGAAGCGGCCGATCGATGATTACTCGATGATCGAGGCGACGATGCCGGCGCCGACGGTACGGCCGCCTTCGCGGATTGCGAAGCGCAGCTTTTCTTCCATCGCGATCGGAACGATCAGCTCGACAACAACGGTGACGTTGTCGCCCGGCATAACCATTTCCGTGCCTTCCGGAAGCGAAACGATACCGGTCACGTCAGTCGTACGGAAGTAGAACTGCGGGCGGTAGTTCGTGAAGAACGGCGTATGACGGCCGCCTTCTTCCTTCGTCAGGATGTAGGCTTCGGCATTGAACTTCTTGTGCGGCTTGACAGAACCCGGCTTGCACAGAATCTGACCACGCTCGACGCCGTCACGGTTAACACCGCGAACCAGAGCGCCGATGTTGTCGCCAGCCTGGCCCTGATCGAGCAGCTTGCGGAACAT